>NZ_BJKK01000048.1 GCF_006538325.1 Alteromonas sp. KUL42 | reverse complement strand
AGTGTATTTTTATTTGGTACTTCAGTACGGTGGGCCTCATTGATGCAACTGGCACATAACAAAAAAATTAAGGCACTCACTTCGTTCGCTGGGACGCATACACGTGGGCTGCTTCGCATTTTAGCCCACGCGTCTGCGCCCCTTATTTAAAAGTTAGGCGGCATTTACCTACAGCATCAAAAAGTGGGTTCAACCGTGCCATTCTAACATCAATGTTGTTTCGCTAGGTTGTCTTCGCGGTTAGCTTTCTCGGTTGTTCAAATGACTTTAGTAACGCGTATTTAAACAACACCACAACGCCAACATTCAACATCACCACTTTTCTAAACCCGCTCTTTTATCCAGCGATGTCGTTAACATCTGGCATTTCGCACAGGGTTGTTTTATCTTAAATTCAATAATTTAAACACGTGGCCTAGTTGGCTAGTGGTGGCAGCAAAGCTGCGTACTTTCAGTTGTACGCCTAACAAACCGCTATTGGCACTCCCTTCGGTCACTGGGACACAAACACGCGGCGGCTTCGCCATTTTCGCCGCATGTTCGTGCCCGTT
>NZ_BJKK01000047.1 GCF_006538325.1 Alteromonas sp. KUL42 | reverse complement strand
TGAAGTGACCCCATAAAGTTGGACTCATTTCTAAGCGGCTGCCAAGGCCTGATTTCGATACTGTATCGGACTCAGGCCTTTTAGTTTCAGCTTAATACGCTCATTGTTGTAATAGTGGATATATTCTTTGATGTTTTCAATGAGCTCATTCGCGTCTATGAACGTTTCGTTGTGATACATTTCACTCTTTAATATCCCAAAAAAATTTTCAGCAACCGCATTATCTAAACAGTTGCCTTTCCTAGACATACTTTGTTGTAACCCTTTTTCTTTAAGGTGTTTCTGATACTGTGTGTTTTGGTATTGCCACCCTTGGTCTGAGTGTACAATTGGCTTTTCATTTGGTTTCAACTTAGCAGTTGCTGTTCTAAGCATGTTAGTTACCAAAGGAAGCGCAACGGATTTTCTGACTTCGTAACTGATTACCTCTTGGTTGTATAGGTCAATCATAGGCGATAGATACACCTTCTCACTACCCACTTTAAACTCCGTCACATCCGTCACCCATTTTTGATTTGGCTTCTGCGCAGTAAACTCACGGTTAAGCGTATTTTCTGCGATTTTACCCACTTCACCTCTATAGGATTTATAGCGCTTAGGCCTTACTTTTGACTTGAGGCCTAACTCATTCATCAGCCGTTGAACGCGCTTATGATTAACAAGTAGCCCCATTGTTCTCAGGGCACTCGTGATTCTACGATAGCCATACCGCCCTTTATGCGCGTGATAAATATCACGTATTTTTATCAGTAGACCATTGTTTTCACCGGATTGCTTACAGGTAGTGCGATGATAATAGTAAACACTCTTCGGCAGCCCTGTGGCCTTTAATAGGTGTCGTAAGCTATGTTTTGCCTTGAACTCTTCGACGACTATCGTCTTGTCTTTGCTTTTTTCTTTCTGGCTTGAGCCAAGGCTTCTAACTTTTTTAGCACATCATTCTCTGCTCGTAAGTATGCTAACTCTTCTCGCAATTCTTCCTCAGTCATCTGCTCTACTGGTTTTGATGAAGAAGAAGTATTTGTCATGACTGGCCTACCTTTTTTCTGCGGTTTGAGACGGGATATACCATCACGAGCATAAAGCTTTTGCCATTGAAAAAGAATGCCTGGAGA
>NZ_BJKK01000046.1 GCF_006538325.1 Alteromonas sp. KUL42 | reverse complement strand
TTTTTTGTTATGCGCCTGCTTGTTTAAACCTTCCAAACCTCGCTACCTCTTGAGGCCTATATTCAAGCACCCAATCTAATTTTGAGTCGTATATATCAACTGATTTGCTTGCAAACATATTTTCTGGTTTTGCTAACACGATAGACCATTTTGATTTTTTTGCACTATGCCAGTTTGACTCCACTACAACTACAGCGTTTTCAGGGGCGATGCATTTCGTTTGCAACCAGCTTCTTAGTTTGTTTCGATGGCTTTGGGTTGACGTTGATGCAAATACCCATTCGTTTTTTGACTCGTAACCTTGCTCCCATTCGAGGGATTGAAATCGGTTTGCCACGATTTTTCGAATGTCCTTTGGTCTTAAATTAGGATTGCTAATGTCAGTCATTATTTGGCGCATAACACTAAGCTTTGGGGCGCTAACATGGGGCTATAATCGCGAAGCGGCCCCGTGTTAGCGTCCCAGCGACCGGAGGGAGTGCCAATAGCGTTTTGTTAGTCGTCATTGCTTGATTCAACCTTAAGACCAAATTTCTGTTTAATTTTAAGAGCATTATTAACGATACCGCTATTTGAGCTTTCTTCCCATTCTTTACAATAGACTTCCATTTTTATTAAATGCCCCTCTTCACTGAATTCTTCTTCGGGGATGTGAAATTCAAACCAAATAGCGTTTCCCTCTTTGTCTTCAAAACAACTATTTGCAACAGTGAAGTTGAGATATTGAACCTGTTTTTTTTCGTACAATGGAGTGAAGGTGCCATAAATTTCAGAAATGACATCCATGTTCAGCTTGTCCAATAGCCATCCTTTTTCAGGACTTAATACTATCTGTTTCATACTTGACGACTAACTTTTAAATAAGGGGCGCAGACGCGTGGGCTAAAATGCGAAGCAGCTCACGTGTATGCGTCCCAGCGAACGAAGTGAGTGCCTTAATTTTTTTGTTATGTGCCAGTTGCATCAATGAGGCCCACCGTACTGAAGTACCAAATAAAAATACACTAAATAGCTAACCATCGTAAATATTGGAAACAATAGTAAGGTCCATTTTTGACGTGTAGTGAATTGCAGATTGCTTAAAGAGACTAGCGCAAAGACCAAAACACCGATAATGGCGACCGGCAATACGAATAATGATATTAAATAACCAAATACAGAAGCTACAGTATCCCCAGTGTAGACAAAGTGAAAATAAACTAGGGTGTGCGATAATACGCAAATAGCAAATACAACTGCCCAAAACATCCTTTTTGTCATTTTATTCCTTTGGCACATAACGCTAAGCT
>NZ_BJKK01000045.1 GCF_006538325.1 Alteromonas sp. KUL42 | reverse complement strand
TGCCAACCCTCAATTAGTCATGCCAATTAAAACAAGTATTAACGCGAGAGTAACGAAGCCTGCAATCACGCTCCTGCCTTCATCTCTGCCTTTTCTCGGATACTTACCGAATGTGACAATTTTTAAACTAATGTACCCCAAGCCGCGGATGAAGAATTCAAGAATGGCATCGATAAAAACCCACTTGAGAATATTTAAGAAAAAACGACCAATGCCTTCAGCTACCTCTTCCATTCTGACTAACCTAATTCGCCCTTGAGATAATAAAGTATTTCATTGTTGCTAAAACAACTTGGCATATAACTTTTAAATAAGGGGCGCAGGCATGTGGGCTAAAATACGAACGAAGTGAGCAGCCCACATGTTTGCGTCCCAGCCCGCGCAGCGGGCGAACTTGATTTTTTTGTTAGGTGCGTGCATTTTTAAACTACCGCCCTAGGTGGTTTACCATGAAAGTCCAAGTATAATTTTCTGAGATTATCCGGCACGAGAGGCCAGCCACGTTCAATACCTTCTTTGGTACCTTTCCAGAATAAGTGCTCTGTATAATATACATCTATGCACTCGAATTCCGCCTTGGTTGCAGTATCTAGTTTCTCGCTCATGTACTGCAAATGTTCTAGTGCTTCTTCTAAGTCGCCTTGATTTAACAAAATAGTTGTCAAATTTGCGAACTCTTCCATTAGAAATGTAAGCGCCCAACTCTCATGTTTTTCCATACGAGGAACGACGTCAGGAAATTTAGTGCGGATTTCTTTTAAGAATCGTCTTATTTCTGATTTAGCCATTGATTTCCCAGAAGCACCTAACACTTAAATATGGGGCACAAACAGACAGGCGATAATGGCGAAGCCGCCTGGCTGTTTGTGTCCCAGCCCGCCTGCGGGCGACATAATTTTTTTGTTATACACGTGCTGATACTACCTTACCATTTGAAATTAATAACATAACCAATGGGCTGTACATAGCTAGTAGAACCAATATTAACAATGGATTCCAAAAAACAAAGAATGGCATGTACAGATGATATAGAGGGTAATTTAATGCAAAAGAGACTAACTCTGAAGCTTGAAACCCTGAACACTTGAAACCAACCAGCAGCGCGTCGTAAGCATAACAACCAACGTAATCCGTAGGTTTACTTCCATATTCGCTGACCGCCATAACCACTAGCTCCAAGGCAAATAGCGCCAACACAAGCGTGAAATAGGCCAAGCAAATTTTTCTTATCAACATCCAGTGTTTTAAAGTCATAAAAGTGTATAACACCCGCATAAAGGGCAGTAACACATGGGCAATAATTTGAGCGAAGCGACAGTGCCCATGTGTTACT
>NZ_BJKK01000044.1 GCF_006538325.1 Alteromonas sp. KUL42 | reverse complement strand
GGGGCGCTAGCACGTGGGCTAAAATCCGAACGAAGTGAGTCAGCCCACGTGTTAGCGTCCCAGCGACCGAAGGGAGTGCCAACAGCGTTTTGTTAGGCGTACAAAGGAAAGTACGCAGCTTTGCTGCCACCACTAGCCAAATAGACCGCGTATTTAAATTATTGAAATTAAGATAAAACAACCCTGTGCGTAATGCCAGATGTTAAGGATATTGCTGGATAAAAGAGCAAGTTTAGAAGACTGATGATGTTAAATATTGGCGTTACTGTGTTGATAAAAACCGCGTTGCTAAAGTCGTTGAAACTACCTAAAAAGTAAGCCGCAAAGACAACCTAGCGAAACATCCTTGATGCTGTAATATCACGGCTGAACCTACTTTTTAATGCTGTAAGTAAATGACGCCTAACTTTTAAATATGGGGCACAAACAGGCAGGCTATAATGGCGAAGCCGCCTGCCTGTTTGTGTCCCAGCCCGCCTGCGGGCGACATAATTTTTTTGTTAGGTAACTTAGCGTCCATATACCTCGGTACTTTTTATTACTAACGTCTTTGCGTTAGCCTTTTTACAATAGTCTAAAACAGAGGCTATTATGGTTTGATTAGTGGAATTGTCGTAAAGAACTAACATATTCTGAGATGATTGTTTTTCTATATGTGCGAGCAGATCATCAGCAGATAAAAACTCTATATCTTTGAAGATATACTTACCGGCAGTTATGTTTATAAAATTGCCACCACTTTTAGCCCATTCTTCGTCCTCTAATGAGTGATACTTTATTGCTAAATCTATTGAGTTCAAATCCATTTGTTACCTAACTTTTAAATAAGGGGCGCAGGCATGTGGGGCATAATGGCGAAGCTGCCCCGCATGTATGCGTCCCAGTGACCAACGGGAACGACTTTATTTTTTTGTTATGCATCAACGATCCCAAACAACCTTGTATAGTTTTTCTTGTATAAGTCTGCGAATACAAATGGCCGGACTATCAATGCATTTGTAACAACAGGAATAATAACAATGGTATTAAAAATTAAAGGGGCGCCAAAAGTTACCATGATGCCTGAAAGAGCAACTGTGATATAGGTTAAAATTGAGTATGCCCTAAATGAAGAAATATTCTTCATTAACACAGTGACTTCACTTTTTTCCGTGCAGTCACTTACGAAAAGGTAAAGACAAAGTAGGCCACCTAACCCCCAAAGAATGCTTTCTGGGCGAATTGTTGATAGAGCACTTCCAAACAAAGCCACAGTTAATGCCAGACTAAAAGTGTCTGACGTCGCCATTCTTAATAACAAATGTTGGTTATTCGGTTCTGGTGAAAGAGGTAGTCGATCCATGAATCTTCCTGATGC
>NZ_BJKK01000043.1 GCF_006538325.1 Alteromonas sp. KUL42 | reverse complement strand
CTAAAGGCGCTCGCGCTGCTTATGTGGACTCCCCCATGTCAACAACCAAAATTTAATATCACAAAAAGAAAAATGCGTGCTTATGTTCGAGCTCTAATAGAGAAGCTATCTCTGGCTCACTGATGTTTACGCGAACAAACGGCCAAGTCTCGCTGGCGAGCTTTTATGCTCCAAGCTTGCGGCTGACTTCGTTTGTAGATTTTTATCTTTGTTCAAGCATTTTAGTTGGTTAACTCATTTTGCGCTGTGAGTTATGCAGCGTGATACTCTGTATTATTTTGCAGCATACTATAAGCAGTTCTGACGGTTTTATTAGCCAGGGCTACAGCTGCACACCTATTACCTCGCCGTTGCATTAAGCCCTGCAACCAAAGTTCTTTTTCGTTTTTGCGCCGTACTTTATCACTTTAATCACCACTGACATGGCGCCAGTGATCAGCTGACTTCGAAGGGAGCCGTTTTTACAATACTTACCTATGGTCCCCATGACTTCTTTACCACCAGAGGAATGCTGAATTGGCGTTAAACCAATACAAGCAGACGCGTTTTTCCCACTTTTAAATGGCTGCGATTGATTTGCACCCAAAGCAATATAAAGGTTTATAGCATTAACGGGTCCTACACCCTCAAGCTTTAATAGCTTCTTACAATCAGGTAATAACTGAATACTCTGTTCTAAATATTTATCGTATTCACGAATAGCGCTAATCATATTTTCAAGTTGCACTTTAGCGACCGAAAGAGTGGCGCGGAAGGTATCAGACAAATTAATCTCTCCATCTTCAAGTACACCTTCCAACCCTCGCAGTATGCCGGCCTGAGTGTTGGGTAAACGGATATTTAGTTCTAACAGTAATGATACTATTTGTTTCTGTGAGGCGTTTTGACTCTTAATTGCTAACTCACGCAAACGTTGAATTGATTGCAACTGTTGTTGCTCAACACTTTTACCGTTGATAAAAGACACTTCCGGTAAAAACAGTGCTTGAGCAATCGCCAATGCATCATTTTTATCCGTCTTTTGGTTCTGCCTAACAGCTTTGACCAACTTGGCACTAATAAGTCGAGCATCATGACCGGCTTCGATAGCGCGTTGATACCAATAGTTTGATGTAGAGCAGGCTTCGAACGCTACAGTAAGGGGTTTCGATTTGGCTAACCAAGACGAAAACTCATCAACACTCATCTCTACATTGGACGTAACTTTCTTACCGTTTAATGTACAAACCTGAATTATATTTTTTGCTAAATCAACGCCGACTTTAGTACGATACATGTTAAGGACTCTCTTTAATATTTTTTGTGTGGTAACAAAAATATTACCCCAAACCCTCAGGTGCGGGGGAGTCCAATTATCTCGCTGGGAC
>NZ_BJKK01000042.1 GCF_006538325.1 Alteromonas sp. KUL42 | reverse complement strand
AAAAGAGAACATTGTAGAAAACTACCTTTTCAATGGAAGAACAGAATTCCTTTATATAGACAAAAATGAAAATATTTATGTTGAAGTAAAGGGCGAAGACAATGGGCTTTACAAATACTCATACAAAGAAAATGTATTCAAAGAAGATAGCCAAAAATCATTCGTAACAAAAAAGTCTCAAATGTACTCGATAAATGAAAATACGTACATTTTTGGAGGACAAAGCTTAAACCAAATTGTAAAAAAAGACAGTTTAGGGAACTGGATTGAAGACACGGAAACTTTAGAGTGCTCAGGTAAAACCCTTGCTTTGTTGTCGAATAATGACGACATTTGGATAGGCACAACAAGTGGAATTTGTTCTTTTCAATTTAAGGAAGAAACTAATAAATATGAGAAAATTTCTGAAAGCAATTCTCTGGGAATTGTCACAGATATTAAAGCCGATAGACTTGGTACAATTTGGATAGCAACAAGCAGTGGCGTTTATTTTTCCAGCCACAATAATAGCCATATAGAAACGTGGCTATTTAAGAACGGAAACAGCGTTAAAAGCAACTATGTAACCACATTCGAACAAACGTTAAACGGAAACCTTGCTGTTGGAAAATGGGAAGGTGGTATCGAAGTTCATAACAGCAACAACTACCAACTGCCTAGCGATGTGCACGTAGCAAAATTGCTAACAGACCATTTAGGTAACTTATGGGTGGGTACATTTAGAAATGGCGTTTACAAATTTGATAAAAACGGAGTACTTCTTCGTAATTTTCCTCTTGATGGTGATGCCAACTTTCCAGTTAACTCTATCGTTGAATTAAAAAATAACGATCTTGTGCTAGGTACCTTTGGTGGTGGACTATATCGAATTGAACAATCCCAAGAGAAAGCGGAAAAAATTAATTATTCAAATAAAGTTTCTGATTACATAACGGGAGTTGTAGTTTCTGATACAAACACACTTATTTTATCAACGTATGACGAAGGTGTATTTGAGTTAGTTTCATCAATTGACTGTTCTGAAGTTTGCAAAATTAGAGACTTTGATTTACCAAGCGTACGAATAATGGGGATAACACTATTTGATAAATATCTTTTAGCATCTTCGCAAGATGAAGGGCTAATAGTAATGAATAACTATTCCCAACCCTATAAAGGTGGCGTATATACTATAGATTATCAAATGGGACTACCTTCAAACTCTATTTTCTCTGCACTTTTTGTTGGTGACAGCAATATTTGGATAAGTCATAGTGAAGGTTTATCAGTTTATAATATTAATAAGAATGAATTAAGAAATTTCGTCCGAGCAGATGGGTTACAATCGTATGACTATAATGCTGGAAGCTTTTTTCAAGACAGCGTTGGATCAGCCTATTTTGGTGGGAGTGGAGGCTTCAATAAAATACCGAAAAACATCGACTTAGAATTAAGCCACCAACCACTTGAAATGAGTGTAATATTAAGAAATCAAGATGGAACATTTTTAAAGAAAATAACAGGAATTAAAAACAACACAATTAAAATAAAATACAATGAAAGAATTCAATTGAGTGCATTTGTAAATGACTTATC
>NZ_BJKK01000041.1 GCF_006538325.1 Alteromonas sp. KUL42 | reverse complement strand
ATAGACACAATGACTCCCTGAGAAATGCTAGCCTCCGCATTTTCGTGGGTTAGCTGAAAGCCAGTGCCATAATTAGTTTGCTTAAGACTAAATCATTTGGAGGCTAGCATGAACAAACATAACATGATTTTTATCGGTTTGGATACGCATAAAGAGTTTCATGAGGTTGCTTATTGTGAAGAACAACGTGGGGCTGTACCTATTCATTATGGCCGCATCCCCTCGTCTAAGGTCAGTGTGAAAAAGCTACTTCGTCAGTTTGAATCTAAATATCCTGGCGCAACACTTCACGTTGTTTATGAAGCTGGACCGTGTGGTTATTGGATTTACCGCCTCATTACCAGTCTCGGGCATTGTTGCTATGTGGTCGCCCCTTCTCTCATTCCTAAAAAACCAGGAGAGCGAATTAAAACCGACCGCCGAGATGCACTTAAACTCGTTAGGTCACTAAAGTCTGAAGACCTGACACCCATCTATGTGCCTGAGCCAGAAGATGAAGCGGTTCGTGATTTATCACGTGCTCGTGAAACGGCAATGAAGGATTTAAAAGAAGCAAAGTATCAACTCAAAGCCTTATTACTGCGTAACAACATACGTTATGAAGGCACTGCCAACTGGTCGAAGAAACACCTTCGCTGGCTCACCGAACTGATATTGCCTCACCCAGCCCAGCAAATTGTCTTGCAGGAACAACTGCAAACCATTGAGGAACGTATCCGGCGACTGGAAAGGCTCGACAATGAGTTAACCCACCATGTACACCAATGGCGTTATTATCCGGTAGTGAAAGCCGTTCAGGCGATGCGAGGTGTTCGATTGCTCGTTGCTGTTGGTGTGGTGGCAGAGCTCGGTGATTTACACCGTTTCGACCATCCAAGAAAACTCATGGCATATTTAGGTTTAGTCCCCAGCGAACAATCATCAGGCGGAAAGCGGCACCTAGGCGCTATCACTAAAGCGGGAAATGGCCGAGCAAGGCGTATGCTGATTGAAGGTGCACACAGCTATCGTTATCCAGCAAATGTCTCTACCGAATTACAGTTAAGACAAGAAGGCTTACCCAAAGACATCGTCGATATTGCTTGGAAAGCACAGCTTCGCTTGTGCAAACGCTATCAGCGAATGAGTAAAAAAGGCAAACACTACAACCTAATCATTACCGCAATAGCCAGGGAAATGGCCGCATACATCTGGGCTATAGCAAAAGAAGTAGTACTTACACCGGTTAATCCAAAATTACGGTTAAGTAGAGTACCTGCATGATAAACGAGTTTGAGCTAACGCATTCGGATCAGGCCGCGGAATGTGGCACAACCTACGAGGGCGTTATGATGGCAATCACTTAACCGTGATTGATCCACGAGCATAGACTGATGAGAAGGTGACCACGGCGGAGTGAGTAAGGTAGGCGCTGTTCATTATAATTAATGAATAATCCACGAATACCAGCATGATAACCGACGACATTACTGCCTCATCCGGTGCGTTAGTTCATTTATTATGAGCGAGAAATATAACTAATTATGGGCTGGAAGAATGTCAGGAAAGCACTCGTTCAGGGTTGACAAAGGGAGTCATACCAAC
>NZ_BJKK01000040.1 GCF_006538325.1 Alteromonas sp. KUL42 | reverse complement strand
TATAACACATATGAGCCTCCGGGCTGTCAATGAAAAAAGATAGCCCCTTGACCACTATTTCAAGATCAATATTTAGCCCTTTATAGAACTCGTTTACTTCGTCTGTCATGGTCGATGTTAGGCGTATTGCCTACGTCAAACACATATAGAGGCTCTTAATGTTGCACTTATCAATTCCATCTGACTGGCAACGGCACTAGACATTCATCGGTTAACCTTCCTCTGTCCTATTCAAAGCTAAGTGGCTGCTTTACGCCAGTTAGTACCGGGCTCAGTGAAGGTGTAAGCAAATTCTGAAAAAGGGAATAATGCGCAACAGTGGCATGTCTAATCAAACGCAACAGGTTATGAGCTGTTGGTATACTTATCGAAACTGCTGATTGCAGAGTATTGTGCGATAAGACGATACTCGTCGTTTAACCAGTTAGACGCTAAAGCTCATGCCACTGTGCGACTTACCCGTTTAAAAAGCGTTCTTCATCAAACACCTGTTGGTTTTTCAGCATAAAGTAAATACATCGCCCGATTTTATGAGCTAAAGCCGATAAGGCTTTAGCTTTGCTCATGCGTTTTTGCAGATTAGCCAGGTAGCGCTTGGCGTTGTCATTGCCTTTCAGGTACAACACAGCGGCTTCACTGAAGGCCCATTTCAAATGGGCATTACCGATTTTATTCCCTTGGGTGCCGTATGATTTGCCGGCGGACTCCGCTTTGCATTTTACTAGCCGAGAGTAGGATGCGAATTTCTGAACAGAGGGAAAGCGTTGAATATCGCCAACCTCGTATAAAATGGTCAGGGCAAGGATTTTACCAATACCCGGAAACGACTTAAGAATATGCAGGTCACGAGCGTTGTGCGTTTGCGCCTGGGTTTTTACGTAGTGTTCAATTTTATAAAGCTCATGCACCATGGTACTGATGATATTGAGGTTTAAATCCATACTTTTCTGCACAGCTTCATCCGGAAAAAAGTGATGCATTTTCTGTCGGTCGGGTGAGTTTTGCAGGTTTAACCGGGTTTCCAGGGCGGGTAGGTTATATTGACTAATTGTACTGGCCACATGAGCTTTCAGCTGTGCACTCATTCTCATAATGTGCGTTCGACGACGCAGCGCATCACGAATAGAACGGTGCTCTTTTGAATAGGCGTGAGCTAACGGGAAGTTGCCTCCGCGAATAAGCTTGGCAATCTTTAGTGCATCAATTTTATCGTTTTTGGTTTTCCCTGCATAAATGGCTTTCATGTAGAGCGCGTGACCGAGAATGAAATCAATATTGTGCAGTTCACAGAAGTCAGACACCCAATACCAGCAGTGCATACATTCCACACCAACCACTATATTGCCCACATAGGGTGATAGCAGCGCCAATAATTTCTCAGGTGAGTCATCGATTTTCTCGTGGACTAAGATATTGTTTTCATTATCGATGATGCAGACGTAAAGAAGCCGTGTATGAAGATCGATTCCACAATAGTAAGGATGTGTATTAGTATAAAAGTTCATTGAGTTTTCTCCCTCGGTTTGGTCGCCTATTAGGATAAACTCTGTTTATGCTGATAGGGAGGAGGCTCAATGAATATCAAACC
>NZ_BJKK01000038.1 GCF_006538325.1 Alteromonas sp. KUL42 | reverse complement strand
CTTTTTTCAAACCTTGCCGAAGCAAGTGGGGCGGTATTATAGAGTCGGTTCCGATAGTGTCAACTATAAAATTAAAGAAAAATGACTGTGTGCCTGAAAATTAAGCACTTCGTTTAAATCTTGAATAAATAGGTAAAAAATCAGCTCAACAAAAAACAAGTGCAAAGCAGCTACCTTCTTATTCTGCTAGGAATGAGTTGTTTTGCATAGTGCTTTGAAGATAAATACGAACTGATAGTTGTTAACTGGCTTTTGAAGTGGCTTATACACTGGTAGAATGCGCGCAATTTTAGAATTTCTTCAACTATAGAGAGTGATCATGTCGGTTGTAACACGATTTGCACCTAGCCCAACAGGCTATCTTCACGTAGGTGGCGCACGTACAGCGCTGTATTCTTGGCTATTAGCTAAAAATAAAGGCGGCGAATTTGTTCTTCGTATTGAAGATACAGATATCGAACGTTCTACCGAAGAGGCCAAGCAAGCTATTTTAGATGGAATGCAATGGCTAGGTTTAACGTGGGACACAGGTCCTATTTATCAGACCGATCGTTTTGGTCGTTATAAAGAGTTAATTCAACAGTTACTTGATGAAGGCAAGGCATATAAATGCTTTATGAGCTCAGAAGAGCTAGATGCTATTCGCGAAGCGCAAAAAGAGCGCGGTGAAAAGCCTCGTTATCCTGGTACATGGCGTGACAGAACAGATCACCCTGAAGGTCAACCGTTTGTAATTCGATTTAAAAACCCGCTCGAAGGCAAAGTGGTAATAACCGACCACGTGCGCGGCAAAATTGAAATTAGTAACACGGAACTTGATGATTTGATCATTCAACGTTCTGATGGCACACCTACTTACAATTTCTGTGTGGTTGTTGACGATTGGGATATGGGTATAACACATGTTGTACGCGGTGAAGATCACATTAACAACACACCACGCCAGATTAACATTCTTGAAGCGCTTGGTGCGCCAGTGCCAGAGTATGCACACGTATCGATGATCTTGGGTGACGATGGCAAAAAGCTATCGAAGCGTCATGGTGCAGTGAGCGTTATGCAATATCGCGATGACGGTTTCTTGCCACAAGCAGTACTTAATTATCTTGTTCGCTTGGGCTGGTCTCATGGCGACCAAGAAATTTTCTCATTAGAGGAAATGATTGAGAAATTTAGTTTAGATGCAATAGGCCAGTCAGCCTCGGCATTTAATACAGAAAAATTGATTTGGTTGAACCAACACTATATTAAGTCGTTACCGGCAAGTGAAGTGGCTTCTCATGCTAAATGGCATTTTGATGCTTTGGGTGTAGACTTAACGGCGGGCCCTGCGCTTGAATCAATAATTGCTATTCAAGCAGACCGTGTTAAGACGCTTAAAGAACTTGCAGAGATTTCGACGTACTTTTATCAAGATTATGATGATTTTGATGCCAACGCTGCGAAAAAGCACCTGCGTCCGGTAGCGAAAGGTCCTCTTGAGCTAGTTAAAACGAAATTAATGGCTATAGAAGAATGGAACCCTGAGAACATTCAAGCTGCTATTAATGCTACGGCTGAAGAGCTAGAAGTTGGTATGGGTAAAGTAGGTATGCCGTTACGTGTAGCGGTAACCGGTGGCGGTAATTCTCCGTCGTTGGATATCACCTTGAATCTGCTTTCAAAAGAGAAAATTGGTGAGAGAATCGACAAAGCGCTTACTTTTATAGCAAACAGAGAAAATTCATAAAAAAACCGTTGACATGACAGGGGGGGATGCCTAGAATGCGCCCCGCTGTCACGGAACAGTCACACAAAATGTGATTGGGACTATGACGGGGCCATAGCTCAGCTGGGAGAGCGCCTGCATGGCATGCAGGAGGTCGGCGGTTCGATCCCGCCTGGCTCCACCAAGCCGCATCAGAGCTTGGTTTTATAGGCTGAAGTTTTAAACTTCGGATGGAAATTTCGGTAAGGATAAGGTCGCTCGATTCGCAGAGCTCATCTCGCCTTACCGAAATTTAGTGAAGCGTTGCTTCACTAACAAAATTTCTGTCCCCTTCGTCTAGAGGCCTAGGACACCGCCCTTTCACGGCGGTAACAGGGGTTCGAATCCCCTAGGGGACGCCATATTCATCGCGTCACAGTCGATTAATACTGTGAAATAGGCTGGAGTTTTTAACTTCGGACGGAAGTTTCGGTAAGGATAAGGTCGCTCGATTCGCAGAGCTCA
>NZ_BJKK01000037.1 GCF_006538325.1 Alteromonas sp. KUL42 | reverse complement strand
GCTAACACATGGGCTGCGTCACTTCGTTCCTAATTTTAGCCCATGTGTTATCGCCCCTTAGTGGGGTGTTATACACCACCCACTTTTTAGTAAAAGTCAGGCCGAAGTTCAGTACTTTTTTACAACGGCTTTGGGGGTTCGTTTTGGTTTTCGGTCAGCATCTAAGGAAGCTTGAAAACACCTCTTTTCAACTCAACCAGCTCTCTTCTTTGGCAGCAAGTAAAAGCTAAAAACGTTGGTTGTTTTATTCAGTACTTTTACCCTATTTTCTTCAACATGCTGGCAGTTAAGAAACGGTTTGTGTATAACAAAAAAATTAAGTCGCCTGCTGGCGCAGGCTGGGACGCATACACGTGGGCTGCTTCGCATTTTAGCCCACGCGCCTGCGCCCCTTATTTAAAAGTTAGAGCAACCAGAAACGGAGTTTAGATGCGAACCAAAGCTTTTCACGCATTCGAGTCAAAAATTCATTACTTTGACGATGACATTGAATTCATCGACGTAATGAGATTAGGAATAGTTGCAGATGAATTAACAGATGATGATTCTGATTATGTATTAAAGAACGTAGACCCTGACAAACATCGCCATCTAAGCAGGCGCCAAAACTCTGAAGGCAGTAGAAAGCTCATAATGACACACCTTCGTACCACGGTCTACTCTGCATATATTAAAGATGTCTACGAAGAAGTAACCGATTATCTAAGAACAATATTAGAGCAAGCCGCTGAGAAGGGATTTGAGGCAGGACGATTAATCGGAGAGCACAACTTCAAAATAGATGCAAAGGATGTGTTATCTGCTGGCAATTGGGAGTATGTCACCAAAAAAATCGCTGATTCAGTTTTTCAGGCTTTGGAGTCTGAAAGAAGCACTTTAAAGCTATTAGAAAAGGTTGCAAACAAACTTGGTTTAGAGGTTGAAAAACAGTTAATCGAAAACGCTCTTCCTTACTTAGAGGTAAGGCATCTTCTCGTTCATGCTGATGGTAAAGCATCAGATGAATATAAGAATAAATATCCGAATATTCGTTTAAGAGGAGATAAGGTTTTTATCAACTATGTATTCTTAACGAGAATGCGAGCAGCTATTAAAGCTATGATGGAAGCTTTTGATCGTGAAGTAATCGCCAAGGATATTGTCGATGCTCAGCACACCCAAGCGTAAATGCTCTAACAAGCGCATGTTGTCGGACTGCTTTTCCGCTGCGCTCCAAAACAGCCGCAAATGCGGGCGTTATATTTTTGGAGTAATGCTTAAATGAAATGGATTTTTTTAGTTCTGCTTTTTCCTTTTCACGCTTATTCATCTACGTGCATTAGCACTGAAGGTAATTCCTTTGTCTGGAATCAAAAGTATGCTGACAAGATTTCAATAAACACTGAGTTTTTTGATGGGAGCTACACTGTTGCAATAGAGGCTCCTACTGAATTAGGGGGCTACGCTTTTAATGGTATATCTTTATCCGTTGATAACATCGAAGATCCGACTTTTTATACAATGCTATTTACTGGTGAAGTAGATGAAGCACATAGGGCATGGTATTCCGTGAGAGCTGAAATGGTTAGGAAGCATTTCATAACAATCAGTTTTGGGTTTCACGGTTGTAAAGGTATTGCAGTTACTAAGCCGGTAGTTTTCAACTAAAAATATAACAAACGCATCAACACTCGCTTTGCTCGCTAGGGACAAAAACACGTAGGCTCCCTTCGCTTCGCTCGGTATTATAGCCTACGTATTTTTGCCCGTTATGCGGGTGTTATAAGCCAAAAGGAATTTGAATTTGCTCTTCGATTGGTTCAACTCTGAAAAGCCAAATGTATACCTAGGTTCATTGGCTGTGGTTAATGACAGCAACATATCTAAAATAGAGTCGTTCTTTTCTATAAGTGGAAATTCACTACAAGATCATATGCGCAAAAAACTTGAAGAGATTTTTTGCCTCCACAGTATTTCTACCATTAAGGAACCGAAGAAATCTGACATTGGCTTGGATGTCGTTATAGTCACACTGCATGGTGGCGAAGCTTTTACCGTTAATCTTGGAACGTCTGGTATACCTATATTTTGGCGTCCAAAAATTAAATTAGTTTCGCGTCTATACAACATTAGTCACGGCAAGACCGTTAAAACATTCAGTGTGTCTAAATCTGTGACATGGCGTGAATTCTTTGCAAAGCAATTTAGTCTCAGAGGGCTATTCCGCTGGGGCCCTCTTTACCATAATGAGGACATGGAAATCTTGCTTTATCAGGCATGTCTTGAGTTAATAGATAAAATGCGTAAGGCTATTTAAACAGTGGTTTATAACAAACCACTCAAGGCTCTCGCTTCGCTCGCTGGGACGCTAACACATGGGCTGCGTCACTTCGTTCCTAATTTTAGCCCATGTGTCATCGCCCCTTAGTGGGGTGTTATACCTTCTTATGAATTATTTGTATTTATTGGTTTTAATTCTTGGTTTAAGCGCATGCTCCTATGGTGAAGTAGAAGCCCCGTCCTTAAATTTTGATTACGTAAGAGAGCCAATTAAATTCGTCGAGTATGTTGATGGAAACTGGGATAAAGTTTGCTTTCTCGGCCCTTACTCTAATAATAAAGCTGCAAGTGAGTTGCTCGGCTTTGAATGGCCATTAGAATCATTAACGTCAGTGTGGATTAATGACGGAGTAACCTTATTAGTATTCGTTGAAAATGAATCAGTGCTATCTTACTACGAGGTTTCTAGAGCACCATATGATTTCAACGTTTTTTCAAATTCTTGTGTTAGCCGTGCTTTAAGCTCATTTATAAAAAGCGGTTCCAAGGTTGTACAAACACAGGTATAACAAACAAATTAAGTCGCCTGCTGGCGCAGGCTGGGACGCAAACACATGGGCGGCTTCGCCATTATCGCCCACGTGTCTGCGCCCCTTATTTGGAA
>NZ_BJKK01000036.1 GCF_006538325.1 Alteromonas sp. KUL42 | reverse complement strand
GTCCGATTGACAAGACGATAGCAAGGCAATTCTTCCGATTAGCTTGTCATGCATACAACATTACCCTTGTCCGATTTCAAAAGGCGGACATGAGGCCGATACTCAAGGCTTTTTAGGGTTGTATGGTTAAGTGACGAAGCGTATACGGTGGATGCCTTGGCAGTTAGAGGCGATGAAGGACGTGTAAGTCTGCGAAAAGCTGTGGTGAGCCGACAAAATGCATTTGAGCCACAGATGTCCGAATGGGGAAACCCACCTATTTATAGGTATCTGCACCTGAATACATAGGGTGTAGAGGCGAACGAGGGGAACTGAAACATCTAAGTACCCTTAGGAAAAGAAATCAACCGAGATTCCCCTAGTAGCGGCGAGCGAACGGGGAGCAGCCCTTAAGCTGCATAGAATTTAGTGGAATCCTTTGGGAAGAGGAGCGATACAGGGTGATAGCCCCGTACACGAAGAAGTCTATGCAGTGAAATCGAGTAGGTCGGGACACGTGTTATCTTGACTGAATATGGGGGGACCATCCTCCAAGGCTAAATACTCCTAACTGACCGATAGTGAACCAGTACCGTGAGGGAAAGGCGAAAAGAACCCCTGTGAGGGGAGTGAAATAGAACCTGAAACCGTATACGTACAAGCAGTGGGAGCACCTTCGTGGTGTGACTGCGTACCTTTTGTATAATGGGTCAGCGACTTATATTTAGTAGCAAGGTTAAGTGAATAACGGAGCCGTAGCGAAAGCGAGTGTTAACTGCGCGTTTAGTTGCTAGGTATAGACCCGAAACCCGGTGATCTAGCCATGGGCAGGTTGAAGGTTGAGTAACATCAACTGGAGGACCGAACCGACTAACGTTGAAAAGTTAGCGGATGACTTGTGGCTGGGGGTGAAAGGCCAATCAAACCGGGAGATAGCTGGTTCTCCCCGAAATCTATTTAGGTAGAGCCTCGGACGAATTCCATTGGGGGTAGAGCACTGTTAAGGCTAGGGGGTCATCCCGACTTACCAACCCTTTGCAAACTCCGAATACCAATGAGAACTATCCGGGAGACACACGGCGGGTGCTAACGTCCGTCGTGGAGAGGGAAACAACCCAGACCGCCAGCTAAGGTCCCAAAATATTGCTAAGTGGGAAACGATGTGGGAAGGCATAGACAGCTAGGAGGTTGGCTTAGAAGCAGCCACCCTTTAAAGAAAGCGTAATAGCTCACTAGTCGAGTCGGCCTGCGCGGAAGATGTAACGGGGCTAAGCAATATACCGAAGCTGCGGCAGCATGTTTACATGCTGGGTAGGGGAGCGTTGTGTAAGTGGATGAAGGTGAGTTGTAAAGCTTGCTGGACATATCACAAGTGCGAATGCTGACATGAGTAACGATAATGGGAGTGAAAAACTCCCACGCCGGAAGACCAAGGTTTCCTGTCCCATGCTAATCAGGGCAGGGTAAGTCGGCCCCTAAGGCGAGGCAGAAATGCGTAGTCGATGGGAAACGGGTTAATATTCCCGTACTTATATAATCAGTGATGGAGGGACGGAGAAGGCTAGGCAAGCTTGGCGTTGGTTGTCCAAGTGAAAGCGAGTAGGTTGGAAACTTAGGTAAATCCGGGTTTCTAAGACTGAGACGCGAGACGAGCCACTACGGTGGTGAAGTTGTTGATGCCCTGCTTCCAGGAAAAGCTTCTAAACTTATGATTATATGAACCGTACCCCAAACCGACACAGGTGGTCAGGTAGAGAATACTAAGGCGCTTGAGAGAACTCGGGTGAAGGAACTCGGCAAAATTGTACCGTAACTTCGGGAGAAGGTACGCCCCTGTTTGTGAACGCTTCGCGCGGTAAGCAGATGGGGGCCGCAGTGACCAGGTGGCTGGGACTGTTTATTAAAAACACAGCACTCTGCAAACTCGTAAGAGGACGTATAGGGTGTGACACCTGCCCGGTGCCGGAAGGTTAATTGATGGGGTTAGCGTAAGCGAAGCTCTTGATCGAAGCCCCGGTAAACGGCGGCCGTAACTATAACGGTCCTAAGGTAGCGAAATTCCTTGTCGGGTAAGTTCCGACCTGCACGAATGGTGTAACCATGGCCACGCTGTCTCCACCCGAGACTCAGTGAAATTGAAATCGCAGTGAAGATGCTGTGTACCCGCACCTAGACGGAAAGACCCCGTGAACCTTTACTACAGCTTGGCACTGAACATTGAACCTACATGTGTAGGATAGGTGGGAGGCTTTGAAGCACAGTCGCTAGATTGTGTGGAGCCGTCCTTGAAATACCACCCTTGTATGTTTGATGTTCTAACATTGGTCCCTAATCGGGATTGTGGACAGTGTCTGGTGGGTAGTTTGACTGGGGCGGTCTCCTCCCAAATAGTAACGGAGGAGCACGAAGGTTAGCTAATCACGGTCGGACATCGTGAGGTTAGTGCAATGGCATAAGCTAGCTTAACTGCGAGACAGACACGTCGAGCAGGTACGAAAGTAGGTCATAGTGATCCGGTGGTTCTGTATGGAAGGGCCATCGCTCAACGGATAAAAGGTACTCCGGGGATAACAGGCTGATACCGCCCAAGAGTTCATATCGACGGCGGTGTTTGGCACCTCGATGTCGGCTCATCACATCCTGGGGCTGAAGTCGGTCCCAAGGGTATGGCTGTTCGCCATTTAAAGTGGTACGCGAGCTGGGTTTAGAACGTCGTGAGACAGTTCGGTCCCTATCTGGTGTGGGCGTTGGATGATTGATGGGAGCTGCTCCTAGTACGAGAGGACCGGAGTGGACGAACCGCTGGTGTTCGGGTTGTCATGCCAATGGCATTGCCCGGTAGCTACGTTCGGAACGGATAACCGCTGAAAGCATCTAAGCGGGAAGCCGGCCCAAAGATGAGTCATCCCTGACCTTTAAGGTCTGGAAGGGTTGTTATAGACGATGACGTTGATAGGCAGGGTGTGGAAGCGTTGTAAGGCGTTAAGCTAACCTGTACTAATTGCCCGAGAGGCTTAACCATACAACGCCCAAGAGGCTTTAGGCTCTGGTGTGTTGTAGACAAGCTAA
>NZ_BJKK01000035.1 GCF_006538325.1 Alteromonas sp. KUL42 | reverse complement strand
CTGCGCGGTTTTTTTTGTGTCCTTTCATTCATATTACTGTTCGTTGCCGTTGTCGCTTTTAGCGTCAGTTTCAGAATGTTTATTCGTTGTACTTGCGTTAAAAACACTTTGCTCTCTTTGGTTTAACAGCGACAAATGTCCATCACGTTGATACGCTCGTAAATCAAATAGCGAAAGCATAGCCATTACATGGTCAAAGATATCGGCTTGTACTTTTTCATAAGCCACCCATTCTTTCTGAGCACTAAAACAATAGATCTCTAAGGGTAACCCTAATTCAGTGGGAGGCAGTTGCCTAACCATTAGTGTCATATCTTGGTTGATATTTGGGTGCTTACGCAGGTAGGCTTCTAAATAAGCCCTAAATGTACCTATGTTAGTTAGACGTCTGCTGTTGAGTAAATCAGACTCATCAATATCGTAGTCTTTGTGATAAGTGCGTAACTCATCTTTCTTCTTTTCGATATAGTCGTTGATGTAGCGTACTTTTGAAAAACGTTCTAGCGTTTCATTATTGCAAAGTGCGACAGAATGAATGTCGATATAAATAGCACGCTTTATTCTGCGTCCGCCAGATTCTTGCATTCCTCGCCAGTTTTTAACTGCTTCTGTCGTTAAACTGTACGTGGGCAACGTAGAAATTGTCTTATCCCAGTTTTGAACTTTTACATTTGTTAAGCCTATCTCTAAAATTTCGCCGTCTACTTCATACTTTGGCATCGCTATCCAATCGCCCGTATTGAACATGCGATTAGCGGCAATTTGAATGCCTGCAACAAAGCCTAAAATGGTATCTCTGAAAATTAACAACAGTACCGCAGCAATGGCGGTTAAACCCGAAACTATGAGCAGAGGGCTCTTGTTTACAATTAACGAGATACTTAACAATATCGTAATTATGGCAAAAGCGAGCTTCGTGACCTGAATAAACCCTGTTATTGGAGCCCGCTTGGCAAGCGCTGAGGCGTTGTAGACATCTTCTATAGTGCTTAACAAGGCATAAAGTGCGAGCAATGCTGTATATAGCATGTATAGCTGGACGCACTTTATTACTATGCCGTGCATGACTGCTTCATCACCAATGAGAATTGGCGTAGTAGTGTAAATTAGAAGGGCAGGGACTAAGTGTGTTAAGCGTCTAAAAAAACCGTGGTCTTGAAGCGCGTTGTCCCATTGGTTGTTGGATTTACTAACAAAGCGCGCTATTTGAGGGCGGATAAGAATTCGTGCAAAAATATACACTACAGCAGAGAACGCCAATATAGAACTGAGTGCGATTACATTGTACAAGGGGTCTTCAGGAGCAAGGCTTGGCAATAACTCCTGTACAAGCTGGGTGAATCTATCTCTTATCGACGTACTCATTTCCATTAATTACGACTCCAACAGTTTTTTAATTCGAGCGTCTTTATTCTTCCACAAATCATTTAACCAATTTTGAAAATAGAGACGAAACTCAGATTCTGTGCGCTCTGATTGTTGTTGTAGTTCGGGAATAGGCGTTACGTTAACATCAATCACTATTTTGGTCATTTGACCGCTTAACATGGCCATCATCGGGTGGCGTGTGTTTTCAGGGTAAAGTAATGAGATGTCTAAAACGTTAGTAAATAGCTCGCCCATTGCAGCCAAAGTGAACGAAACTCCGCCCGCTTTTGGTGGTAAAAGGTTTTGATAAGGGCTTTGCTTGGCCATATGCTTTTGCGTGGTGAAACGGGTACCTTCAACGAAGTTGATAACCGTGGTAGGTACGGTTCTGAATTTCTCGCAGTATGCTTTTGTGGTTTCTAAATCTTTGCCTTTCTTTTCAGGGTGTTTTTCTAAATACGCTCGTGTATATCGATGCATAAAGGGCATATCGAGTGCCCATGCACCAAGGCCCACAAATGGCAGCCAAATGAGCTCTTTCTTTAGAAAGAACTTAGGCGCCGGAATACGATGTGTGGCAAATTCTATAAGTAGAATAATATCTAGGTAGCTCAAATGATTGGCGATAATAAGATACCAACGGTCTTTTGCAAGCTCGCCATGCACAGCACATTCAATATCCACCTTATTGAAAAGGCGAATAAGTAGCACACTGACACGCCCAAAACTGAACATCAAGGCGTGCATTACCTTGTTCCAAGTTGTCTTAACGGCACCATTGGGCAACAAAAGTTTGACCAAGCCAAGTACAATAATAAGACCGCCCCACAAGGCTAAATTTAAAATCTGAAGGATGGTGTGAACAAGGAAAATAAATGGCGCCAGTACTACTCGGATCATAATGGTTTCTGTGTTGCGTTAAGTGAATCTAATAGGGTGTCTTTTGCCAGCCAGCGCTCGTTTAGCCAGGTTTGAAAGCGGGCACGTACTTGTGGGTCGTCAAAGTAGTTATCATTAAAAATTCCTTTTTCCATAATGTCTTTAATCGGCATGACATCAATATTTACGCGAATATTTCGTACTTTCCCGCTGACAAAGTCCCAAAATGAAGGTACACCTTCTGGGTAGTCAATCGTAACGTCAATAAGTTTGTGCAATTGCTCGCCCATGGCAGACAGAACAAACGCAATGCCGCCTGATTTAGGTTTTAGCAAATGCGTAAATGGAGAGGCTTGTCGTTCGTGTTTCGCTTGGGTAAAGCGAGTGCCTTCAACAAAGTTCATGATACTAACTGGCTTAGTTCTAAATTTTTCACATGCTTTGCGCGTGGTTTCCATGTCTTTGCCTTTTAAATGAGGATTTTTGGCCAAGAACGACTTTGCGTAACGACGCATAAATGGGAAGTCAAGGGCCCACCAGGCAAGCCCAAGAATAGGTACATAGATAAGCTCTTTTTTTAGAAAAAACTTCAAAAAAGGAATTTTACGGTTAAACACGCGTTGTAAAACCAATATGTCGACCCAAGATTGGTGATTAGCAATGACTAAGTACCAGTCATCGGCGGTAAGTTGGTCTAAGCCATTCACTTGCCATTTCGTACCACCACTAATGCGTTGATTTAAATTATTAACGCTGATCCACGCGGTTGCACAGGCGTCGAGAAAATATGACACAAAGCGTCGCCACGCAGGTATGGGAATTAGCTTAAACACGGACAGAAGTATTATGGGGGTGGCCCATAATACAGTATTCAAAAAGTATACGATGACGGAAATAGTGCCAACAATATGATGCAATAGTGCTTTAACCATTGTACTTACCTCAAAAATTAGGCGCTTAGTGTAAACGAACTTGATATAAAATCCGATAGAGCCTTTACTGATATCCTTGATAAAGGTGCAAATTTACGAATAAAAGGAGCTGAAATGGAACTAATTGGCGAAAATAGGGCATTTGGAGGTAGACACCTTCGTTATACTCATCAGGCGAAAACCACCCAATGTGATATGACATTCGCGATTTTCCTTCCGCCATTTGCGTCGAAAGAAAAACCGGTGCCTGTGTTGTACTGGTTATCAGGTTTAACCTGTACTGATCAGAACTTTATGCAAAAAGCTGGTGCTATGAAACTAGCAGCAGAATTGGGCATGGCTATTGTTGCTCCCGATACATCTCCTCGTGGTGAAGAAGTGCCAGATGATGAAAATAGTGCTTATGATTTTGGTTTGGGCGCGGGCTTTTACGTAGATGCCACGCAATCGCCTTGGGACAAGCATTATAAAATGTATAGCTATATCACCGAGGAGCTGCCAGCGTTAATTGAAAGTGAGTTTCCAGTTACCAAAGAAAAGGCTATCAGTGGTCATTCAATGGGCGGACATGGTGCGTTGGTTATCGGCATGCGCAATCCTAACAAATATGTTTCTGTGTCTGCATTTAGCCCGATAGCTAATCCGAGTGATTGCCCTTGGGGCCAAAAAGCGCTGGGTAACTATTTGGGTAGTGACCAAGACACATGGAAAGACTATGACGCTTCTATTCTACTGGGCAGCAAAACACATTACATTCCCATGTTGGTTGAGCAAGGTACTAAAGACGAGTTCCTTCAAGCGCAATTGAAACCACAGTCTTTGGTGCATGCAGCACAGCAGTCTGAAACTCAACTTACCTTGAATATGCACGAAGGGTACGATCATAGTTACTATTTCATTGCATCATTTATTGACGAACACCTTGAGTTCCACGCAGGTCACATGGGTATATTATAATTGTTAGCTGAAAGGCCCATTCAAGCGAGTTTCATCTCATTTGACTTCATTATGCGCTTAGTGTGGAAAATACAAGCTACGCGCCAAGTGCATGTCCAAAAACTCGCTTGAAATAATCAAAAAAGTGTAGAGTCAAGTACAACGTACTTTGGTGTTTACTCTTTCGACTGAAGTGTACTAGCTTATATTCGCTCAACTATAATCTTATTCTCATCTATAAGAGCATCTAGATGTACATCTTCAACTGAATGGAGAGGGACACTGCCTTCTTTAGCGCATGTAAAATTATTTCTTCCGTTTTCTTTTGCGTATAGCAACGCAAAATCAGCAAGCTTGAAAGAGTCATCAAATGACCATTCTTGTGGTGTAGAGTTTCTAACTGGCCAATAAAAACTTCCAGCTGAACAGCTAATGGTTTTACCCAACGAAGATTTGTATCCTTCTAATTGGCCATTAATGCTTTCTATAACTCGTTTACCTAAAGCGCTTACGTCGTTAATATTATTTACATTTGCAACGACTAGAAACTCTTCTCCTCCCCACCTAACAGCAATATCATTATCTCTAACAATACTTCTGATACCGTTTGCAACACTAACAATTACACGGTCCCCTATTTCATGACCAAATGTATCATTGATCTTCTTAAAGAAATCTATATCTAAAATGATAATGGCAACTAACTTCGAGGCGTCTAAATGGTCTTTTCCGTTTTGTTTGGTTAATAGTTTCTTTAAATAAGTATTAAAATGCCGTCTATTGGCCAAGCCGGTTAAGTGATCTGTATTACTTTTTAATTCAGCATAAGATTTCAGTTCATTTAACTCTTCAACCATTTTTTCTAATTCTAAAGTTCTTGCTTTTACCGTGTTTTCAAGTTTGTTTTGATATGCAATTACTCGCTTTCTTACTTTTGATTTATAAGCTACGTAGAAAAACAAAGAGGATAATATTAGTAAAGCATATAAAAAATATGCAAGACTACTTCTCCAGACCGGTGGCAGAACTTCGATGTAGACAGTAAACTCACTAGTACGAGATGGTGAGTAAGATAAATCATGGGAAATTAACAAAGTGTGGTTTCCAACAGAAAGTGAAGACAGCATTAATTTATTTGTTTCACC
>NZ_BJKK01000034.1 GCF_006538325.1 Alteromonas sp. KUL42 | reverse complement strand
GCCCTTTTTTAATAAAGCTTCGATCTCTTTTGGGGTAAAAGGATTTTTTCTTGTATGTGCAACCCTATGACATGTCGGGCATAAGCAAACCAAGTCTTTCAAAGTTACTACCCCCTCACCTTTAATATGAAGAGGTGTTTTATGATGGCACTCTATTACAAATTTTTCCCCAACTTTTAATTTGAAACCACATGCTTGGCATCTGTGTTTATCTCTTTTTTTACACTGTTCTATAATTTTTTTATTACGAGACAACGCTGCCCATTTTTTATCGATTCGATACCCTTCAAGAGCTTCAATGTCATCAAAGCTGTAATCTGGTTTAAGTGACTTCTTCTTTCGTTTTTTATGACTAAGTGAACATTCTGGATTTCGTGATAGATGTTCAAAATGAGCGGATTTACCACCATGTGGGTTAACTGGTTCTTCACACTCAATACAACCGAAAGACCAGTAACCTTCTGTTTCTTTTATCTTTAATGCTTGGCCGACGGTAATTTTTTCACCTTCGAATAAGCAAAAAGTTGCAGTTGGCATTAATGAATTCCTTTTGGGCTATAACGCCCACTTAAGCGGACAAAAATTGTTGGCTATACTTGTGAAGCGGAGCGAAACAGCCAACTGTTTTTGTTCCGTTTAAAGTGCTTGTTATGACCAGATCAACTTGTGATACGGGAGTTTATTAATACTAGTGTTGACTCCTCCAACATTAGTAAACCGAAAAGATGGTTTTACACCTGTAATAAAAAAGCCTATTCTTTTATTTTGCTTGTATGGGAAAGTAATACTGAAAGAATCTTTATTCTCTACTACAGATAAAACATATTTATTGAATTCATCTGGGAAAAATAGAGGTTTATATTTTTCTGATACAGAGATTAAGGAAAGACTCTCAGAGAAAGCCAGGAATTCATTGTTTTTCAGCTTCTTCTCTTTAAATAAGGTGGCATTTAGTTTTTCAAGCATATAAAAAACTAATCCTACCGTAGACTTTATGAAATGGTTATAAGAAAAAGCAGTGCTTGAACCTTCATATTCAGCATGAATATCTAAGTCTGCACCATTTAAATTATTTTCCCCAATAATATTTGAAAAATAAAATCCGAGTATCGGATTATCTTTGTTATCCACTAAGGTTACGAAATCATTCCTCAATGAATCATGCTTTATCTTATTTGATATTACTCTGATAATATCATGATACCTATCAACCGACCCCTTGAAATCAGAATAGTTATCTTTGCAGTTTTCTTTACACCATAAAATAGCGTTACTATTATCCTTGCTTATGGTTTCGTTTACGGCTTTCATGATCAAGAAAGATGTATCATATAATTCGTCTATGGCTTGCACATAATCAAATATTCTTTTTTCCACTGATGCATCATAGTCAAATGTAGTATCACTTTCATTACTTTCTAACTCTTTATCTAAAGCCTTAAGAGCCGTAGCAATCTTTTTCATTTTAATGTCAAGGATTTCAACTGGATGCCTAATATTATGCTTAATATCGCCCCCTTGAAGGTTGCTCAAATTAGTGTGAAGCGAAACACCTCCATTTTTTAAAACTTTTATCATTTACACAAAACTCCAAATTGATCTAATCATAACTTTTAAATAAGGGGCGCAGACGCGTGGGCTACAAAGCGAAGCAGCCCACGTGTATGCGTCCCAGCCTGCGCTAGCAGGCGACTTAATTTTTTTGTTATACACAAACCGTTTCTTAACTGCCAGCATGTTGAAGAAAATAGGGTAAAAGCACCGAGCAAAACAACCACCGTTTTTAACTTTTACTTGCTACCAAAAAGTGAGCTGCTTGAGTTGAAAAGCATGGCTTTCAAGTTACCTTTGATACCGACCGAAAACTAAAACGAACCCCCAAAAGCTGTTGTAAAAAGGTGCTGAACTTTGGCCTGATTTTCACTAAATAATGGGTGGTGTATAACGCCCAACTCAGCGGTCAATTGGAGCGCAGCGTAAATTGATCCGATGCAGTTGTTTGTTAAGTTGCTTTAGCACCGATTGTACTCTCAGCTTTTTTTGTAAAATCGCTAGCAAAACGCTCACTAAAACCTGAGAGAAATGCAATAGCACTTATCACTAAAACTTCACGAGTTTCATTCCCTAAATCAATAGGAACTATTCCTGCTTTAATTAAGCAAAATATAAAAACAGCGAAGGAGGTACCAATTACAGGCTTAAATAAACCTGTGAAGAAATAGACCATATGATCTTTTGTCTCCATATCAGAGAACTCTCCCACACGACTCATAATACTTACAATACTCCCAATGGCACCACTTCCTGCGGCTAAAAGTATTAGAGAACTGCTTACTCCAAAGAAATGTTCTGGAATTTTGAATCCAGTTCCACCAACAATCAAAAGCGAAAAAGCAAAATAGAAACAAAAACACAAACCGAGAATAACTTTTGTTGAAGGGGTCATTTTGTCATATGGTGGTTTTTTCCTGTGCGCCAGATTCGAATTTATCTCTTTAGCAACAGTTACATGTGGAGGTGACCTGAGTAGCGATGAAAGCGCAATCTTTGCGCTTTTTAAGAGAAAGTCATCACCTTTTCTTGCAATGTAGGAAACATGATTTATTAGTTGACCCAGTTCCTTTTGTAACTCCTCATCAGAAGCAGATAAAGAGCTCGACTGAATTTCATCTAGGAGCTCTAAAGCTTCTTTTTTAATCCTTTTCCTTGTGAAATATATCAACTTTACTCCTTATTCCTACTTGCAACTTAACACTGAGCTAAGGGGCAAAAGCACAGTGCGAAAATGGCGAAGCCGTACTGTGTTTTTGTCCCAGCGGCCCGCGAAGCGGGTTGCGACTTTAGCGTTTTGTTAGTTTCGTGCCTGCTCGAAGAGATATGCCCATAAGCATTGTAAACAGATGAAGTATACAAACTACAAATATGCAGAATTTGAAACCAACGAAGTAATAACCTAAAAAGCCAGCACTTGTGAAAAAAACTAAATTTTGAATCCATCCTATTTTTACATCCTTTTCGTTTAATGAGCCCCATTCCCACCAAAGAAAGTTCCACCATAGGCTAGAAGCAGCGATATACTCATAAACTATACGTCTAAGGCCGACAATATTTCTGCCTTTTAACTCAGCTTCTAGTTCTTCAATGTAATCTTCATCAAATTGAGTGTCTAGGTAACGATCACCAATAAGTTCAAAAGTGGTTCTATTCATAGAAGAAACTAACTTTTAAATAAGGGGCGCAGGCATGTGGGGCATAATGGCGAAGCTGCCCCGCATGTATGCGTCCCAGTGACCAACGGGAACGACTTTATTTTTTTGTTATGCATCAACGATCCCAAACAACCTTGTATAGTTTTTCTTGTATAAGTCTGCGAATACAAATGGCCGGACTATCAATGCATTTGTAACAACAGGAATAATAACAATGGTATTAAAAATAAAAGGGGCGCCAAAAGTTACCATGATGCCTGAAAGAGCAACTGTGATATAGGTTAAAATTGAGTATGCCCTAAATGAAGAAATATTCTTCATTAACACAGTGACTTCACTTTTTTCCGTGCAGTCACTTACGAAAAGGTAAAGACAAAGTAGGCCACCTAACCCCCAAAGAATGCTTTCTGGGCGAATTGTTGATAGAGCACTTCCAAACAAAGCCACAGTTAATGCCAGACTAAAAGTGTCTGACGTCGCCATTCTTAATAACAAATGTTGGTTATTCGGTTCTGGTGAAAGAGGTAGTCGATCCATGAATCTTCCTGATGCATAACACCCCACTAAGGGGCAGTAATACGTAGGCTAAAATCAGGAGCGAAGCGATAGAGCCTACGTGTTACTGTCCCAGCGAGCAAAGCGAGAGCCTTTAGTGGTTTGTTATGCATCGTTACCAATGCCCTCGCGTTGTTCTGCTGTTTGGGGAAACATAATTTTTATCTCTAAAACGCCCTTTGCAAGAATGACAAAACCATTCATTTTTGCCTCCTCCTTGCAGCCTTACCAACTGACTGTTTGTATCGTAGCAGTGCTGGCAATATGGCCCATCTTTTTCGTCATCACATATAAGAAAATAGTAAGGCTTTTCCCAAACTATTTTTGATTTTATTTCTAACTTAACACGGAGTTCGTTAATTTCTTTATCTTTCGAAAGTAAGATATTTTGAACTTCTGCGACTTCAATTTGTGCATCCGCTAGTGAACTTATTAGCTCAGCTATTTGAAGTTTGATTTCTGCTTTTTCTAAAGATGTGTTGCTATCTTTAATCAATTTAGCGATGTCTGTTGCTGCTTTGATGCTACTCAGAGCGGTTGATATTGCATGAATGTCCATATCAATTTTTCCTAGATGCATAACTTTCCAATAACGGGCGCAGACATGTGGGGCATAATGGCGCAGCCGCCCCACGTGTATGCGTCCCAGCGAACGTAGTGAGTGTGTTGATTGGGTTGTTATGTGCGCACCAAGACATCACTCTGTACTGCTCACAGTGTACCACCTATATGTTGTTTCTTTTGTCAAAGGTGTCTGATACACGAGAATTTCGACATCCTCTCCGATATCGAACTCAGCTGTAATCGGTAAAAAACGAAGAGCACCACTAGAACTCTGAATTTCTATGCCAAGGGAATTAACCGATACGACAGTTCCTTTGACGGTTTCTTGAATACGTGGCGAATTATAAAAATAGACGGCTAGCGCAAATACTAGAATCGCAATGAAATAGCCAAAATACTTTATAGCGCCAGGCATTTAAACTTTCCCTTTTAGCACATAACTTTCCAATAACGGGCGCAGACATGTGGGGCACAATGGCGAAGCCGCCCCGCGTGTATGCGTCCCAGCGAACGAAGTGAGTGTGTTGATTGGCTTGTTATGTGCCATTTCTAAAAACTACCTTTTATCGATAGAGTTTTTCCACCTTTCCAGTCAAGTTCTTTGCGAACCTTGAAGTCTAAAATCATGTAGGCATTTGAACCATAATTTAATAAGTAACTAATAACATCAGCTTTAACTGTCCATGTAGTTGCAACTAACTGTAAACCGCTATCGGTAGGTTTTATTATTGCCAAGTGTCCAGCAGTATGCCGATAAAAACCTGTAGGAATGGTAACGGATTTAGTTTGACACCATTCTTCTATTATTTCTTGATACTTCGACTTTGGCATGTATCTTCCCTTGGCACATAACACCCCACTAAGGGGCAGTAACACATGGGCTAAAATCCGAGCGAAGCGACAGAGCCCATGTGTTACTGTCCCAGCGAGTCTGCGAGCGACTTGAGT
>NZ_BJKK01000033.1 GCF_006538325.1 Alteromonas sp. KUL42 | reverse complement strand
CGCCTCTGCTTCGGCCTTAGCTTGAGCTTCTGCTTCGGCCTTAGCTTGAGCTTCTGCTTCGGCCTTAGCTTGGGCTTCTGCTTGCGCTCTAGCTTGCGCCTCTGCTTCCGCCTTAGCTTGAGCTTCTGCTTCGGCCTTGGCTTGGGCTTCTGCTTCCGCTTTAGCTTGGGCTTCTGCTTCGGCCTTAGCTTGAGCTTCTGCTTCGGCCTGTTGTACTTTTTCTTTCTCTGCTTTTTTGTTCTTATTGAACCAGCCAAAAAGTTTCGACATTGTTAGGACAAATCCTTATAAATTCTTAGCAAATTCGGCTACACTTGCCGCCTATTGTATGAACGCATGATACCATTGTCAGCCACTATGAAGCGAGTTTCTCGCCCTTCTCGGGCACCATCTTCTACAAAAAAACGTCAATCGGCAAAAAATGCCAGTGGGCGTGTCGTTAATGCGACTGGTCAAATTAGAATTATCGGCGGTCAATGGCGTGGAAGAAAGCTACCAGTACTCAATGCCGAAGGGTTAAGACCAACCACAGACAGAAACAAAGAAACCTTGTTTAATTGGCTCATGCCATACGTAAGTGACGCACGCTGCTTAGATGTTTTTGCGGGCTCTGGTGGCTTAGGGCTCGAGGCCCTGTCTCGCTATGCAGCCCATTGTGATTTTATTGAGCTCGACAAACAAGCTAGCCAGCAACTCATTAAAAATATTACAACCTTGAAGTTAGCTGACGATAGTAGTGCCCGTGTTCATCAGGGTGACGCCCTGAGTGTATTGAAAGAGCTTGGTAGCACTGCATTTGATATTGTGTTTGTGGATCCGCCTTTTGGAAAAGGCCTGGTTGCTCCTACGCTTAACGCACTTGATACACGCCAATACGTAAAAGCAGGTAGTGTTATCTATTTGGAGCACGAGAGTACGCTTACAACTCCACCGTTACCGGATAATTGGAAAATCGTAAAAGAAAAGAAAACCAGTTCGCTGGCTTACATGCTTATTGAAGTAAGTTGAAGGTCGAATTGACCTTCAACTTTACGCCCACACTTTAACGGTTGAAACCGAACTAGAGTTCTAATCCAATATTCGAAATTCCCGCTTCAAGCGCGAGTTGTTTCATTTCATCAACGGCTTTTGCAGGATATTTTGCTTGTTCTACAAAATCGAGTAGCTCGTTTTGAACCTCAACTTCAAACTCCATTAGAGGGTGCGTTTTTACCGTTTCATCGCTCGCTTCTTCAGTGGCCAGTAAATACGCTTCAACACTGCCTTGTGATAACTTGCTGATGACAACCGCTCCTTGAGGATCATCTCCAGCCAGCAAATTAAGCAAACAGGCCAAGCCAATCGCCGCATCAATTGCTGGGTATACGCCATAGTTGTCAAACTCGCTGGTATCAGGTGTTGCAACTTCAACTTTTTCTAATTGCACACCCACATTGAATTTGCTCTTCGGCGATTTCAATGACTCCCAAACAAGGTTCAGACAATTGCGTAATGCTTGTGCATCACCACTTTCCGTCAATTCACAAAAAAGCGTGTAATTTGGCAACATCCGTTCTAACAGCGCTGCGCCAAAGGCTAATGCTTTCCACCCTTCAAGCGCGCGAACACGCCCAAACGTATTTAATTTTTGTTTCGCCATTTACAGTGCTCCAGTGGCCTGCATGAAGTATTGAGTTACGCCATCTAATAACATCTGAATGGCAATCATGACCAGAATCATACCCATTAATCGCTCCATGGCAACTAATCCACGCTCACCTAGTATTTTGTGGAACACGTTGGAGAACATTAAAATTACCGCACTAATTGACCACGAGGCTGCCAATGCAATTGACCAGTCAGTCATTCTGTCTGGTGCTTGATTTGCTAGCAGAATAAGTGCTGCTAGGGTTGATGGGCCTGCGATCATAGGAATGGCAAGAGGAACCAAAAATGGCTCTTCACCTACCGCTAGCCCGCTGGGATTTCCCGAAGAGGGAAATATCATTTTTAATGCGATCAAAAACAGAATTATACCACCGGCGATACTGACTGTTTCTTGTTCTACATTTAAGAAATTTAGAACTGATTGACCACTAAATAAGAAGAGAAACAGGATACCCAACGCAAATAATAACTCTCTAATCAGAATTATTTGACGTCTTTTGGGTTCAATAGATTTCAAAACCGACATGAACACAGGCAAATTCCCCAATGGATCCATGATCAGAAATAGCATGATCGCGGCAGACCAAGTATCCATAGTAATTTTTCCTTCAATGTTAGGTATAAAAAGACGTGAACTTGCAGAACCCGCAATGGTAAACCAAGCCAAGCAATGAAAAAACACCTATTCACATGAATTGCTATAAAAATAGTACATTGGCAGTCATTCAAAATTAGGCTTAACTATTAAAATCTATAGCATGTTGAACTTTGCGGTTGAAACCTATTCAAAAGACTCGTGCTTATGGACACAAATTGTTAAGGATTATCTTTTGCGCTTTGTACGCCTTTTGGATAATGTTTATTAACAAGCATTTTTGATGTAATACGTTTCAGTATTTGTCCGCAAATTGAAAACAATAAACAAAACTAACAAGTGGAAATAAAACAATGAGTTTAATGACGGTTAAAGAGGTAGCTTCATTCTTAGGAGTTCAAGAAGTTCGCGTAGAACGTTTAGAGCGAGAAAGCCTCTTGGTGTCTAAAGATAAAGATACTGATGGCAACCCGCTGTTTGATAGCGGTGATGTTGAGCGCTACAAACAATTGGCTGAGCGCTTAGGCGGATTGTAACGTTTCGCGATAAACTTTAATAAATTAAGGTTTAGTCAACTATAGCCTTACAACACCTTAACAATATAAAAAGCACAACAATGAACCTTGTATTGTTGTGCTTTTTAGATGAACTGCTGGAAGGCCTAGAGCTTGTTTTAGGCTTTATAGTCTTTAAGCATGCGCGCGATACTGCGTATGCCTTTTGCTGTTGCCCCTACCGGCATTTCTGCCGTAGCTCCACCATGATAAGCGGCTGCTAAATCTAGATGCACCCATCCTTGTGGCTTCACGAAGCGAGAGAGAAATCCTGCCGCATTTGATGCACCGCCACCGCCACCACCTTTCATTGGACGGCTGTTTGCCGTATCAGCAAACGCTGAGGGGCATCGTTCTGCGTGAAAGGCTTCTAGTGGTAATGGCCAAAAGCGTTCATTTTCAGCCTTAGCCGCCGCAAGCATTTGCTCTCTTGCACTGTCATCAAGCGAGAACACGCCGTGATAATCTGAACCTAGTGCGACTACAGCAGCACCGGTTAGCGTTGCTGCGTCAATTATTAGCGGTGCGCCAGTTTCAGTTGCTGCCATTAGTCCGTCGGCGAGAACAAGTCGTCCTTCCGCATCGGTATTTACCACTTCCACCGTAACGCCATTTTTGTATGTGAGCACGTCGCCTAACTTATACGCATGACCACTAATGAGGTTTTCCGCACAACACAGAATAAGTTGAATACGCTTTTGAATACCTTGTGATATGGCCAGCCCCAGTGCACCTGTCACTGTGGCAGCACCGCCCATGTCACACTTCATATCCAGCATACCTTCGCTTGATTTTATGCTGTAGCCGCCACTGTCAAATGTTATGCCTTTGCCCACAAGTACCGCATCCACAGGCGCGTCAGCATTTCCTGTTGGGTTGTAATCCAGTACTAACATCGCAGGTGGACGCTCGCTACCTCGCCCTACATTATAAATGCCAATCCAACCTTGCTCTTTTAGCGCTTCACCAACAGTCATAGAGTATGACACCTTGTCACCGCCAAGCGACGAAAGCCACTGTGCTGCGCGCTGCGCCAATGTTTCCGGGCTCAAATCTTCTGGTGTTTCATTAACTAATTGGCGAGTAAACAACAATGCCGTATATTCCTGCTCTAATGTGGCTTTGTCTGCTGTCTCTGCCCACTTGATAGCAGCGGGTTTGCGTGCACGGGTAAAGCTCAATGCAAATGCCCATTGCTGCTCTTTATGCCACTCTCCTACCAACGTGACTTCAGGGAGGTTGAGACCATCTAGCTTTCTCGCCGCCTGCTGAATTAAAGACTCATTTAGTTCATTGTCGGGCAAATGGATCGTGGCTCCAGTCTCGGTGAAAGAGAGCTTTGCATTCTCTCCCCAAACAGACTGTGCGCTATTTCTAGAAAGACTGACGGTAAATTCTGCCATTGGGTTTCAATCCTTATTCGTTTTTCATTTATCGGTTATCAATAACCGTATTTGCTGATATGCAATATTTCGATGCAATTTTGCATTCGTTGGTTTGCCTGTTAACCTAATCCGATACCTTAAACATTAAGGTTAACAAATCTAAAACTCGTTTTTCGCTACTTCTCTCATGTAAGGAGAGTCATGAAGTTCTCACCCCCACTTGTACGCGGTACGTTAGTAAAAAGATACAAACGTTTTCTTGCTGATGTCACGCTAGAAGATGGTTCCATTGTAACCGCCCACTGCCCGAATACTGGTGCGATGACGGGCTGCGCAGAACCTGGGTATACGGTATACCTAAGTGAATCGGATAACCCCAAACGAAAATTAAAATATACGTGGGAACTGGCCAAAACCTTCGATGATCACTTTATCGGTATCAACACCCACAATGCTAACAAACTGGTGGCGGAAGCACTGGATAACAAGGTGCTCGACGAATTTTCTCACATTGATACGTGGAAAGCAGAAGTAACACCACCAACCGCGAATAGCCGTTTTGATTTTGCCCTGACACATCAGGCTGCAACCGAGTATTTGGAAGTTAAGTCAGTAACGCTGCGCGATGCTGACAAGGGTTATTTTCCCGATGCTGTTACACAGCGCGGCGCGAAACACTGCCTTGAACTGGCAAGACTGGCTCAAAGCGGTATTAAAACCAGTTTGTTATTTTGCGTTCAACACACCGCGATAACATCCGTTCATATTGCCAAGCACATTGATCCAAACTATGCACAAAGCGTAAAGACAGCCGCAGATGCAGGTGTCGCTATTTTGGCGGCACGGTGTACAATAGATGAACAAAAAATCATTTTAAATCAATCACTCCCAGTATTTTTGTAAAAAACGAGGTTGAATTTTTTCAATTTAGCGCCATATTTGCGCCTTGTTTTAGTGGGAGAACGCACTAATGCGTTTGCTGGTAGCCGGCTGGCTAAAGTACAAGTAAATTAATACCAGCATAATAATTACATAGACACGACTGATTGCCTGAAGTTACCGAGTCTGTTATAGATATCGGTCCGAGTAGGACAAGATGGATGTCGTAGTGTAGGAGATGTGGCACATGCCAACAGGAAAAGAAACAAAATCCCTAGGACTATTAGCGCTGGCAGGTCTGCAGCCGTACGAAGCAAAACCTGACGAAGAGTACATGGGCGAGCCCCAAATGGAACACTTCCGTCTGCTGCTTAAAGCATGGCGTAACCAGCTTCGTGAAGAAGTTGATCGTACGGTAACACACATGAAGGATGAAGCAGCAAACTTCCCTGACCCTGTAGACCGTGCAGCTCAAGAAGAAGAGTTCAGCCTAGAGTTACGTACACGTGACCGTGAGCGTAAGCTAATAAAGAAAATTGAGAAAACGCTTAAGCGAATTGAAGAAGACGATTTTGGTTTCTGCGATCAGTGCGGAATTGAAATTGGTATTCGTCGCTTAGAAGCTCGTCCTACAGCAGACTTGTGTATTGACTGTAAGACTATGGCTGAAATCAAAGAAAAACAACTTCAAGGTTAATTTTAACTACCTTAAAGTGAGTTTGATTAGAAAGCCTCATCCCAAATGGTGGGGCTTTTTATTATGATGCGTGAAAATTATGTTGGGCGCTTTGCCCCTTCCCCTTCTGGACAACTGCATTTCGGTTCGCTTGTAACCGCCGTCGCCAGCTATCTTGATGCCAAGCATAACAAAGGCAAATGGCTTCTTCGCATGGAAGATATCGACGAGCCACGGTGTATCTCTGGCGTCGACAGAGATATTCTCCATACGTTAGAGCAGCACGGTCTTTGCTGGGACGGCGAAGTTATCTATCAAACCCAACATCACCCCCGCTATCAAAGTATTGTTGACGAACTTATCGACAAGCAGCGTGCCTATTTGTGCACTTGTACGCGAAAAGAAATCAAAGCCATGGGCGGGCAATACAACGGCCATTGTCGCGTCCGAACCATCCCTCGACAAACACCTGGTAGCGCGGTGAGACTGAGACTTGATGAGCACTTATCGCCATTTGACGACCTCATTATGGGCAAGTTTGAACTACACGAGGCTAACTGCATAGCGGAAGACGTAGTGCTAAAGCGTCGTGATGGCCTTTTCTCTTATAACTTAGTTGTTGTACTTGATGATGTGTTCCAACAAGTGAATCATGTTATTCGCGGTTGCGACTTAATTGACGTTACACCACTTCAGCGCTGTGTGTATAAGGCGCTAGGCTATGAAGCACCTACTTATGGCCATGTGCCTGTGGCTTCGATAACTCCTGGAAGAAAACTCAGCAAGCAAAATCATGCCGCCCCCATCGATAATAAATTTGCCAAAGATAATTTAGTGAAAGCAATGCGCTTTTTGGGTTTTGATTTCCCCGAAGATAATGAATTTGACAGCGTTGCATCATTGCTCGATAGTGCTATTTCAATGTGGGATAGGAAAAAAGTGCTGAAAACACCCGAAATTATTGTTCCACAACATGAATCCACTTATTATATCCAACCTTTATAGTTTGCGGAGATACCATCATCATTCATCGTGTTTTTAAATCTGTGAAACGGGCTTTTGCGAAAGAGAGCGCGTCTAGCAGTGCTTTAAAGCCAAGAACCATGACACGGGGCGAACACGGTATCTCTCGAGAAGATATCAGTGATAACGCCTTAAAAGTAATGTACCGCCTAAATGGGGCCGGTTTTGAATCTTACTTAGTGGGCGGCTGCGTACGCGATATTTTGATGGGGTATGAGCCCAAAGATTTCGATGTTGTTACCAATGCAACACCAGAGCAAATTAAGGGGCTTTTTAAAAATTGCCGCCTAATAGGCCGCCGTTTTCGCTTGGCGCATATCGTGTTTGGTCGCGACATCATTGAAGTAGCTACATTTCGCGGTCATCACCAAGAAACGGATGAAGACGACACGGTTCCTAAAGGCAAAGCCATTGCTAAACGCGATGCTCATGGTCAACTTGTGCGCGATAACGTCTTTGGCACCATTGAAGAAGATGCTGAACGCCGTGATTTTACTTTTAATGCCATGTATTACAACGTGGCAGACTTTACCGTTAAAGATTTCGCCAATGGTTTAAATGCCATAGAAAAGCGCGAAGTTGCTTTAATTGGCGATCCAGAAACCCGTTATCGAGAAGACCCAGTTCGCATGCTTAGGGCTGTTCGATTTGCAGTTAAACTGTCGATGCACATTGAAAAGACAACCGCTGCGCCAATCAAACAACTCGCTAACCTGTTGCAAAATATTCCACCAGCGCGACTTTTCGAAGAAACACTAAAGTTGTTTCTATCGGGAAAAGGTGAAGAAACCTTTTTAATGCTAAGAGAATATGGGCTTATCGAGCCGCTTTTCCCGCAACTTGCGCCATTCTTAAAAGATGAAAATAGCCGCGAGATGCAATTTGTAAGACGGGTTTTAGCCAATACCGACGAGCGAATTAATAGCAATCAACGGGTAACGCCAGCCTTTTTATACGCTGCTTTGCTGTGGTATCCAGTGGAAGAGCATTCACAGCGCTTACAATCTGAGTCTGGCCTCAATGCCCATGACGCATTTAATATCGCTTCAGGTGATGTAATTGCACGTCAAACTCAGCGCATAATGATTCCAAAGCGCTTTTCAACAGTTATCCGTGACATTTGGATTTTACAACAGCGTTTGCCAAAACGTTTTGGCCGCCGTGCCTTTCAGCTGCTTACTCACCCTAAGTTTAGAGCTGGATACGACTTCCTTCTGGTGCGCGGGCAAATTGAAGGCGGTGATTTATTAGAGCTGGCCCAATGGTGGACCCATTTCCAACATGCAGAAAACGGTAAACAAAAAGCTATGCTCAACGCCTTAAGGCGTAATGAAGGCGGGAAGGGTGCGCCCAAAAAACGCAAGCGCCGTCCAGTAAAGAGAGATTCTGATGCCTAAAGAGCACGTATACATAGGCGTGGGCAGTAACCTAGGTAACAGCACCAATACAGTTAAAAATGCATTTAATGCCATTGGTAACATAGAAAACACCCGCGTTTTAAAAACATCGTCGCTGTATTGCAGTAAACCAATGGGCCCGCAAGACCAGCCCGACTATATCAACGCTGTGTGCTTAATTGAAACCTCGTTGAAGCCACATGGCCTATTAAAGCAACTACAACGTATAGAGCTAGAAGAAGGTCGAGAGCGCAAAGGCGAGCGCTGGGGGCCACGCACGCTAGATTTAGATATTTTGCTATATGGCAATGAAACCATCGACACCGCCGATTTAACCGTACCTCATTCTGGTATGGCGGCTCGCGAATTTGTGATGGTACCTTTGTTTGAGATAGCGCCTGATTTAGTGATGCAAGATGGCAAGCCTATTGCGCAATGGGTCGCCAACTGTTCTCTTGATGGGCTTCGTCGCCTGCGCACTTCCAATTAGCGGCAAAATCCGTATAGTTCGCCACACAATATCAATATTTGATAGCTATTTCGTAACCTAATCGGGAACATGTGATGAAGAAAGTGACCGTTTCAGGCTTGCTTAAAAAGAAGCAAGCTGGAGAAAAAATTACTTCACTAACTGCCTATGATGCAAGCTTTGCAAAAATGTTTGACGAGCAAGGCGTTGACGCTATTTTGATTGGCGATTCGTTGGGTATGGTTTTACAAGGTGAGGACGATACACTTCCTGTCACTGTTGACGATATTGCCTACCACACTCGCAGTGTTCGCAAAGGTACAGCACGCGCTTTTGTTATCGCAGATATGCCGTTTATGTCCTATGCCACACCAGAGCAGTCGTATTCAAACGCTGCTACGCTAATGGCGGCTGGGGCAAGCATGGTTAAAATGGAAGGTGGTCGTTGGTTGTGCGAAACGATAGCGGGTTTAAACCTACGTGGTGTGCCTGTGTGTGGCCACTTAGGGTTAACGCCACAATCGGTACACGTTTTTGGTGGTTTTAAAGTACAGGGGCGCGAGCAGAGCCAGGCCGACAAGTTACTGGAAGAAGCGAAAGCGCTTGAAGCTGCAGGTATTCAACTTCTTGTGCTTGAGTGCGTACCCGCCTCATTGGGTAAAGCCGTTAGCGAAGCCTTGTCTATACCAGTTATCGGTATTGGCGCAGGTAAAGATACTGACGGGCAAATTTTGGTAATGCACGATATGTTTGGGATCAGCGCAAACTACATGCCGAAATTCTCTAAAAACTACCTCACAGAAACAGGTGATATGCGCAAAGCCGTGGCATTGTATATTGAAGAAGTACAAAACGGCGTATTCCCCTCACAAGAACACAGCTTCGAATAAGAAAGGGCGATTATGAAAGTTGTTGATAGTATTGCTTCATTACGCGCGTTAATTGGCGAATGGAAACGCCAAGGAAGTAGTGTTGGTTTTGTTCCAACCATGGGTAATTTGCACGACGGTCACTTAAAGTTGGTTAAGCGCGCTAAAGCCCATAACGACAAAGTCATCATAAGTATATTTGTAAACCCTATGCAATTTGGTGCCAATGAAGACTTAGATGCTTACCCTCGTACCATTGAAGATGATAAAGCCAAACTGATTGGCGAAGGCGCTGATGCCGTATTTCTTCCCAGTGTACAGGATATGTACCCCGCTGGTCTCGACGTGCAAACCTTCGTTGAAGTGCCCGGTATATCAGATGTGCTTTGCGGCGCGAGCCGCCCGGGGCATTTTCGCGGTGTAGCAACCGTGGTGAACAAGCTTTTTAACATGGTGCAGCCAGACGACGCGTTTTTTGGTGAAAAAGACTTTCAACAACTTCAAGTTATTCGCACTATGGTACGTGACCTCTCAATGGCAGTAACGGTTCACGGCGTACCCACCGAGCGCGAAGCATCTGGTTTGGCAATGAGCTCTCGTAACGGATACCTCTCGACTGAGGAAAAGGCAAAAGCCAGCTTGATTTATCAAGCGATGCAGAAAATGAAGCTTGCCATCGAACAAGGCGATACAAACTTTGCCGATATCGAAAATAGCGCCATAAGCGAACTAGAAAAAGAAGGCTTTAAGAACGATTACATTAAAGTTGTTAACGCACAAACATTTATGCCCGCAGCGGCAGATGACAAGCAACTTGTCATTGTGGTTGCGTTGTTTATGGGTACAACACGCCTTATCGATAACTTACAAATTACACGTGAAGTATAGCCATGTATAACGGCTCGTGTACTCGAGGTTAGTGTTTAAAAGGCGAACAAAAAAA
>NZ_BJKK01000032.1 GCF_006538325.1 Alteromonas sp. KUL42 | reverse complement strand
GTTAACACCTGCCGGCTTTCTTTTTATACCTACATTAGCAAATGTTGAAGGTGCCTACTCGACGTTTGAAGTAGACAACAAAATATTCGCTAGTCTTGTTGGAACGGATACACAGAACCTAATTTTAGTAGCTGAGTGAGTTCGTCTAAAGCTGTGCGAGATTCAATAAGTAATTGAGGATCGCGAAGGTCGTCTTCGGTTAATTGGTCGCGATAGTGTTTGTCTACCCACGCATTTAATCGCGCAAATTGAGCATCGTTAATAAGTGTATTTTGGTTAACGGCCGCCAATTCTTGATCGTTCATAGCAACGCGCAGACGTAAGCAAGCAGGGCCACCGCCGTTACGCATACTTTGTTTAACATCAAAGTAGTTAACTGACTTAATGGGGGTACCAAGCGTTACCACTTTGTCTAAATAGCGTTTAACGGCGTCATTTTCTTCGCACTCAGTGGGCGCAATAATGGTCATTTCACCACTAGGAAGGGTAATTATCTGCGTGTTGAACAAGTATGTTTTAACCGCATCTAGCACAGAAACTTCATCGGTAGGTACTTCGATAAAATGTAGTGGCTCTTCACCAAACTTGGCCTGAAGCTCTTTTAGGCCCGCTTCCTTTTGATAAAACGCTTGCTCGTGGAAGAACAAAACGTTTTGGTTTCCTACGGCTATAACGTCGTTGTGGAATACACCTTGGTCGATAACGTCTGGGTTTTGCTGCATGTACACCACGCCGTCGTCATCTAATCCGTGAAGTCTCGCCACAGCTTGGCATGCCTCGAGAGTTTGACGTGCTGGGTACTTTTTCGGTGCAGGTTTGCTGGTGTCAAAAGCGTGGCGACCATACACAAATAATTCCACACCTGCTTGACCGTAGTTGCTGCATAAGCGCGTATGATTAGCAGCGCCTTCGTCGCCAAAGTGTTCATTGTCTGGCAAATGAAGGTGATGAGCAAAGTGTTTCTCGTTGGCAAACGTACCGCGCAAAATATTACCGGTAACACGTGGCTCTAATGAGCGGTGAAACTTGTTAGTGAGGTTAGCAGGGGTAAAGTGAACACGACCATCAGCAGTATCGGCGCTAGGAGACACCGTGGCAGCATTTGCCGTCCACATGCTACTAGCAGAGCAACATGCTAAGAAAATCTCGCGAGATTGCTTTGCAGCGCTTTCTAGCACTCGTGCATCTGAGCCGGTAAAGCCTAAACGACGAAGAGCCGCAATGTCGGGGCGTTCTTGCGGGGCCAAAACCCCTTGGACCATACCCATGTCTGAAAGCGCTTTTGCTTTGGCAAGCCCCTGTTTGGCTGCTTGCTTTGGACTACTCACTGCATTTGCATTGTTGAGTGAAGCAACATTGCCAAACGATAATCCGGCATAGTTATGGGTTGGGCCAACTAGGCCGTCAAAGTTAACTTCAAACTGCTTCATACTTTCCCTCATTATTTGTGTTTTGGCGTTTGACCACTACCCTAAGTGAATAGTTGGCAAGGCAAACGATGCACTTTTTATTACCCCAAAATCGGCTTTGGGTTAGGTTGGAATGGCTGGCATTATACGGCTTTTAAAGGCAAAGCCAATCGCGCTGGTTATAAAGTGTACAGTTTTTGCTCGCGTTTGAAGCAGAGAAAAGAATAAGTATGAAGAAGATCTTGTTTTCCATTCACTTTGTAGATATATGTTAAAAAAGAGCGGGTACCCTATAAAGAGTAAGAGGTTGCTCCAATTTTCAGTATTTGACGTAAATAGTCATTTTAAATCAATAGGTTTAGTTCAATTATATGGCAAAATCACTGGTCATAGTCGAGTCACCAGCCAAAGCGAAAACGATAAATAAATATCTCGGTAAAAATTTTATTGTAAAAAGTTCGGTTGGCCATGTTCGTGATCTTCCTACGAAGGCGTTAGGCAAAGTCGAACCTAAAAAACCGGCAAAAGAACTCAAAGCATTGAGCGAAGAAGAAAGACAAGAGTACCTTCGCCGTCACGAGTATTTGAAGCTGGTTGATAGGATGGGTGTCGATCCTGAAAAAGATTGGCAAGCACACTATCAGGTGCTGCAAGGTAAAGAGAAAGTTGTTAACGAACTTAAAAAGCTTGCTAAAGACGCCGACACTATCTATCTCGCAACCGATTTGGACCGCGAGGGAGAGGCTATTGCATGGCACTTACAAGAACTATTGGGTAAGAAAGACAAAACTTATCAGCGTGTTGTATTTAACGAAATCACCAAAAACGCGATTCAAGATGCGTTCTCATCACCCGGTGAGCTAAACATTTCACGTGTTAATGCACAACAAGCCCGTCGATTCTTAGACCGTGTAGTGGGCTTTATGGTTTCTCCATTGTTGTGGAAGAAAGTTGCCCGAGGTTTGTCGGCAGGTCGCGTGCAATCTGTGGCTGTGCGCTTGGTTGTCGAGCGTGAGCGCGAAATTAAAGCATTTGTTCCCGAAGAGTTTTGGGATGTTCACGCCGATCTCACCAGTAAAGGTAAAGACGCACTACGCATGCTGGTTGCCAAATATCAGGGCAATGCCTTCAAGCCGAAAAACAAAGCTGAAACCGACATGGCATTAGCGGCCCTAGAAAATGCGGCTTACACAGTTGAAAGTCGCGAATCTAAACCCACGCAAAGCCGTCCGTCAGCGCCGTTTATCACGTCTACATTACAGCAGGCCGCCAGCACGCGGTTGGGTTTTGGTGTAAAGAAAACCATGATGATGGCACAGCGCCTTTACGAAGCTGGTTACATCACTTACATGCGTACAGACTCAACCAATTTGAGTCAAGAAGCCCTAGACAGCGCTCGCGCCTATATCTCTGATAATTTTGGCAACAAGTATTTGCCTGAATCGCCTATTCGCTATGGCAGCAAAGAAGGTGCACAGGAAGCGCACGAAGCCATTCGTCCGTCAAATGTGAATATTAGCGCAGCAAGTTTAGGCGACATGGAGCGCGATGCGCAGCGTTTGTATGAGTTGATTTGGCGTCAATTTGTTGCGTGTCAAATGACACCTGCAAAATACGATGCAACGACCATTAAAGTTGCAGCAGGTGACTATGAATTAACCGCGAAAGGCCGCGTGCTTAAATTTGACGGTTGGACACGTGTACAGTCGCAGTTGCGCAAGAAAGGCGATGAAGAATTGATGCTGCCTGACGTGCAAAAAGGCGATGTGCTTAACCTCAATGCGCTAGATCCTAAGCAGCACTTCACCAAACCGGTAGCGCGTTTCAATGAAGCATCATTGGTGAAAGAGTTAGAAAAGCGTGGCATTGGTCGCCCGTCAACCTACGCGAGTATTATCTCTACCATTCAAGACCGTGGTTATGTGCGTCTTGAAAACAAACGTTTTTATGCGGAAAAAATGGGTGAGATCGTCAATGACCGCTTAATGGAAAACTTTGACGATTTGATGAGCTTCGATTTTACCGCGAACATGGAACAACAGCTTGATGATATTGCAGAAGGCAATAAGAATTGGAAAGACGTTCTAAACGATTTCTATAGTGGCTTTTACGGTAAATTACTCAATGCTGAAAAAGACCCTGAAGAAGGCGGTATGCGTCTAAATCAGGCGGTTCCCGCTGGCATTAATTGTGATAAGTGCGGCCGTGAAATGAACGTACGCACAGCCTCGACGGGCGTTTTCTTGGGATGTTCTGGTTATAATCTGCCACCTAAAGAGCGCTGCACCAACACCATGAATCTGACACCTGGCGATGAAGTGGTTAAGGTGGATGATGAGGAAGAGTTAGAAACCGAAGCATTGCGCTCTAAGAAGCGTTGTCCTAAGTGTGGTACTGCGATGGACAGCTACCTTGTTGATGAGACGCGCAAGTTACACGTTTGTGGTAATACTCCAACATGTGATGGTACGTTGGTCGAGTCGGGTACCTTTAAAATTAAAGGGTACGATGGCCCAATTATCGAGTGTGATAAGTGTGGCAGCGACATGGAGCTGAAAAACGGTCGCTTTGGCAAATACTTCGGCTGTACTAACGATGAGTGTAAAAATACACGTAAGTTATTGCGTAATGGTGAAGCTGCGCCACCAAAAGAAGATCCCGTTGATTTACCAGAATTACCGTGTGAGAAATCTGACGCGCACTTTATGTTACGTGATGGCGCTTCGGGTATTTTCTTAGCGGCACATAATTTCCCTAAATCACGTGAAACACGTGCGCCGAAAGTGGAAGAACTTGCTCGGTTTAGGGACAGAATTTCGCCGAAATTCTATTATTTGGCCGACGCGCCACAAACCGACCCTGATGGTAACCCTGCAATAGTTCGCTACAGCAGAAAGACCAAACAGCAATATGTGATGTCTGAAAATGACAGCGGTAAAGCGACAGGGTGGTCTGCATGGTATGACAACGGTAAGTGGCAAGAACAAGCGGACAAAAAAGCGTCAACTAAGGCGAAAGCGAAAAAATAGTTGTCGAATACACGGCGTTACATACATTAAAATAAGCCCGAGTTTACTCGGGCTTATTATTTTACTAGATTACTGTTTTACAAAATTGCAGAAATTCAGATTCGAGTTATCCCGAAATCCATCAAAGTGGTAGAGATTCAGATATGGCTTCACTTCAAGATCAGCTATTAAAAGCGGGCTTGGCAGACAAAGCGTCCGCTAAGCAAGCGCGTGCAGATAAGCGCAAAAAGCAAAAGCAGAAAAATAAACAAAAACAACCAGTTATTGACGAGACGGCGCTTGCTGCACAACAAGCGGCTGAAGAGAAAAAAGCGCGCTCTCGCGAGCTCAATCAGCTACAACAGCAAGAGCGGGAAAAGCGTTCAATTGCTGCGCAAGTACGCCAACTTATTACCGTTAATAAGCAAACCCGAAGCGGTGATACAGTGTTAAACTTTACCCATGACAATGTGGTTAAACGCATGTATGTCAGTGAAGACATGCACAAACAAGTCACTAAAGGGCGTTTAACCGTTGTATTACTTGACGATGCCTATGAGTTAGTACCAACACCTGTGGCAGACAAAATTGCACAGCGTGACGAGGCGTCGATAATTTACCGTGCTGACTTAGATAAGAGCGGAAACGACGGAAAAGATGAAGACGAAGACGACTGGTATGCCGATTATGAAATTCCTGATGATTTAACCTGGTAATAGTTTCGTCAATGGGGACTTCTGAGGCGTTAAAACAATGTTGTATTGGTGGCGTGACGTATCAACTTGTTACGCCGTCTGCGCATTTTGAGTCAAGCTATCATGAATATATTGTTGAGTTAGGCAATGAAGAGCGCTACCCGTTTGTTTTAGATTTTGATGCTACTGATTTTCAAGCATATCTGGCGCGTGTAGAAGATTTTCGGCAAGGTGTTAATTTACCAGATGGCTATGTAGCAAGCACCACGTACTGGCTAGTTTGTGGTAATACCCTATTGGGTGTAGCTAATTTACGGCAATATTTGAACACCGTTATAGCCCATGTTGGTGGACACGTCGGCGTGGGAATTAGACCTTCATGCAGAAGGAAAGGGCTAAGTCACTTATTGCTGAAATGGGTGTGTGAAATAGCGTCAGAACAGGGAATTGGTGAGCCAGTTTCAGGGAGTGACTCTGCTAAAGCAACACAGCCACATCATCAACAAAGCAACAGTACAAAGCATCTCCACGTGCATTGTTATACCTCTAATACGGCGTCTAAGCGAATGATCAAATCCGTTGGTGGTGTACTTCACTCTACCGTCTTAGTTAATAGTAAACAGGGAAGCACATCAGTCAGCCGATTTATCATTGGTATCTAGGCGTTTATGCCGTACTTCATATTCCTAAGCTTTCCATCTCATATTATAGAGCACTCCACGCGCCTGTTCTCTCAACAGATTTTGAGTACTCACTAATGGTGTGACGGTAAGGGTAAGCACCTCGCACAATATAAGTATGATTAACATCTATGCGAAGAAATCGCTCAGCGCCTTCGTAGTTCGGTAGTGTGGCGGTATCCCACAAAATTTCAGCCTTTCCTTTCAGAATAAAGAGTGTTCCTGTTATATCATCAATGAAGCAAAGACCTACGCGACTGTCTAGTTGAATATTACCTAAAGTATTAAAAAACTTATTCCCACTGAAATCGGGGATGAGTAACTGACTGTTTTCAACGTGTATAAAACCAGGCTTTCCACCGCGATGTGATACATCGATACCTTCCTTGGCATGGTTACCTAGACGGTTGTGACGAGACGCGATATAAAAGGTGTCTGCATTAGTGATTGTGCTTGAAACGTCAGTGGGTAATCCATACCGATATTCCAGTTGTGAAAATGTGGCTACTGAACCTTCGGTTGATTGCTGCTCTGCTAACGTTTGGCGTTTGTGTATGTACTGTGGGCAATTACCAAAGCTCTGTTCTACGTCTAATTGAAACAATTCGTCACAGCGATGGCCTATTACGCCATTTAGACGATTTCGTCTACGTGTAGCTAACTCAACACCAACTAACCCAAACTTGCTGCCTTGGCGACAGTCTAGATCAAGTTGGGTTTCTATGAGGTGCCTTGACGACGGTGCTAAGGAGAGTACTAAGCGTGTTTCAGAAGGAGATTGAACAAACCCCTCAACTCCCCAAATTGGCAGTGCAACTGGATGACCTGTAGCGTCAAGTAATCCTAACATCATAAAAGGGCCTGATGCGAAGAAATCTCTGTGTTGCTTTGGCATAAAAGGGCGAATAAAGCCCTGTGTATTTTTAGCAATAGTTGATGCTAAACCTAGGGTGTTTTGAGCAAATACTTCGCCCTTGTGAAATACACTGTTATCGTCTTTTGGGGAGTGAAGGAATTTCATAGTTACGCTCTTACTTCTGGTATGTCAGAGCTTGGCATTGGAACAAAGCCCGGGGTTGATTCAATAGTGGCGATCCATTTGTTAAGTGTGGGATATTTATCAAGAGAAATACCACCTTCAGGAGCGTGAGCTACGTAGCTGTACATCGCAACATCTGCAGCAGTAAGTCGGTTGCTCACTAAGAAAGGGGATTGTTGTTTGGCTAGATGGCTTTCCATGGTGCTAAGTAATGCCGTTGAAGCAGCCAAGGCACTGGTAGCATCAATTGTTGCTCCAAACACACTCTCTAAGCGTGCCAGTGCTGGGCCGCGGGCCAATTCACCAGCAGCGACAGAAAACCAGCGCTGAATATTCGCGCGTTCTGTGGGAGTGCTACCAAGCCATTGGTTCGGATCGCTTGCATAGGAAGTCGCAAGGTAAATCAATATCGCATTAGAGTCAGAGACAGCGGTATTGTTATCTATAATAACAGGCACTTGACCAAAGGGATTGAGTGCTAAAAATGCGTCGTCTTTGTGTTCTCCAGCTGCCATATCAGGGATTACTGCTTCAAAAGGGATATCAAGCAGGTGCATGAAAAGCGCGACTTTGTGGCAATGACCTGATTTAGGATGATGATATAGCGTAATATTTGCTTCTGTTTGCGTTTGTTGCGGCATGACGACTTCCTCGTATAGTTAGTTTAATATTCAATGGGAGTTATGTGATAATTCCGAACCTCCCCTTACTGCTTACCTCTACATCATATTGTTTCTTTAATTGCTTATAATTGGCTTTATTTGAAAAATATTATTTCAATTATTGTAATTATTTGATTTGAGGTGTAGTAGATGAAGAGTAAGAAGCACTAGCTCATCGAAGCGTTATGTTTGAACAACTGCGCGACTCTGAAGGAGATACAATGGATAAACTGTTTGCAATGAAGGTGTTTATTGCCGTTGAAGCAAATAATGGCTTTGCGAGTGCGGCTGAGTCGTTGTCTATTTCCGCGCCAGCGGCAACCCGTGCGGTTTCAGCACTTGAAACGACGTTGAACACTAAGCTTTTTCATAGAACCACCCGCCGTATTAGATTGACAGAAGCGGGAAGACTTTATTTAGTTGAAGCCAAACGACTTCTAGAAGACTTAAAAGCACTAGAGGCCAAAGTCACTGGGGCGCATTTAGCGCCGGCGGGTGAGATTAATGTTACGGCGCCAATCTTATTTGGCGAGCGCTATATTACGCCAATCATTGCTAAATTCTTGGTCGACTTTCCTCAAGTGAGCGTAAATGCTTATATGTATGATCATATTATTGATTTAATCGAGCACAATATTGATGTTGCCATTCGCATCGGTAAACCCAAAGATTCGTCGTTGTACGCCACTACGGTAGGCTATGTGGGAAGAGTCACTTGTACGACACCTCAATACCTTGCAAACAATCATCCAATTCACACTCCTGAAGATCTCAAGCACCATAGCATTGTGTACCCGACGAGCTTTAACGAACCTGCGGTATGGACATATCACAAAGAGGGCAAGGCTCAGGCAATCAAAGTTAAACCCCGATATCAGTGCAACCAAAACAGAAGTGCTATTGAAGCAGTGAAACACGGTTTTGGTGTTACCCGATGCATGTCTTATCAGGTTGCTGATGAACTGGCTTCTGGAGAATTGGTTAGCGTATTGACTGACTATGAAGATGCCATACTACCCATTCAAGCGGTGAGTTTAGAAGGGCGTTACAATCAAGAAAAAGTGAAACAGTTTATTGGATACGTCAAAGAAGCACTGGGCAACAATAAGTATCTAAATGCTAGGAATTAGCACTTATTGACTTAAACATACTGCCCGAGCTAATGAGCAATAGGTCAATATTTTGATCTTAATCAAAGCGATGTTAAGTAGGGGTTGTGGTAGCGTGAAGGGGTTACTAGAATCCGCCGACTTTTATTAAAGCGTCTAGTAGCGGTTTATTTATGCAGTCACACACTCAATCACCATCTTCGTCACAGTTGTCGATAGCCCCTGAATTATTAGCCCCAGCAGGAAGCCTTCGCAATATGCGCTATGCTTTTGCTTATGGTGCCGACGCCGTATATGCAGGGCAACCCCGTTATTCTTTGCGAGTCCGAAATAATGAATTTAGCCTTGAAAACTTGGCTGTCGGTATAAAAGAAGCTCATGCTAAAGGTAAGAAGTTTTATGTGGTCAGTAATATCGCACCGCACAACAGCAAAATTAAAACGTATTTAAAAGACATAGAACCTGTAATTGCCATGCAGCCTGATGCGTTAATTATGTCTGACCCCGGTCTTATCATGTTAGTGCGAGAAGCTTATTCCTCTATGCCTATTCATTTGAGTGTGCAAGCCAACGCGGTGAACTATGCAACGGTTAAATTTTGGCAAAAGCAGGGTATTGAGCGCGTTATTCTATCTAGAGAATTATCGTTAGAAGAAATTGAGGTTATTCGTCAGGAAGTGCCAGAAATGGAACTTGAAGTATTTGTTCATGGCGCACTATGTATGGCGTATTCTGGCCGCTGTTTGCTGTCAGGTTACATGAATAAACGAGATCCTAATCAAGGCACTTGTACAAATGCGTGCCGGTGGTCTTATGATGTCAAATCTGCAACAGAAAATGAAACAGGCGACATCGTAGAAGCTAATGTGAGCAAAACCGGTGTGAATATCGCTACGCCGAAGAGTATCGATGTTGAAAACATCACTCCCACGTTGGGATTAGGTGCGCCGTCTTCAGAAGTCTTTATGCTGGAAGAAAAAGAAAAGCCCGGTGAATTAATGCCTGCATTTGAGGATGAGCACGGCACCTATATTATGAATTCAAAGGATTTACGCGCAGTTCAGCACGTTGAACGTTTGACGCAAATGGGAGTTCACAGCCTGAAGATAGAAGGGCGTACTAAGTCACATTATTACTGTGCGCGCACAGCGCAAGTCTATCGCAAAGCAATTGATGATGCTGTGGCTGGAAAACCGTTTGACTTAAACTTGATGACGAGTCTGGAAACACTGGCGCATCGTGGCTATACCGAAGGTTTTTTACGTCGTCATGTGCACCAAGCTTATCAGAATTACGAATACGGCCATTCAGTGAGTGACAAACAGCAGTTTGTAGGCGAGGTGATTGGTCGTTGTGACAAAACCGGTTTTGCTATTGTTGATGTAAAAAATAAGTTCTGTGTTGGCCATTCACTGGAACTAATGACCCCAAATGGCAATATCACCTTTGTATTATCAGAGATGGTAGACAAGAAAGGAAATGCCATTGATGATGCAAAAGGTTCTGGACATCAAGTGCGTATACCAGTGCCGAGCGATATAGATCTTGATTTTGCCTTGTTACTTCGAAACTTAGATACTGGTGTAGATACACGCAACCCATTCAGGCAAGTACAGAAAACTAGTGCGGAGCCAGCTAGCTAATATGGCGCTAAAAATTCTAGATACCTGTATTAACTGTGATATGTGTGAGCCTGAGTGCCCGAATCAAGCCATTAGTATGGGAGAGAAGGTGTATGAAATTGACCCTCTTCGTTGTACAGAGTGTGTAGGGCATTATGACGCCCCCACTTGTGTAGCAGTATGCCCAATTGATGTGGTTAAGCCTGACCCGCTCTACACGGAGTCTTTGGATGAACTGGCTGAAAAGTTTGTCAGGTTGAATGAAGGTACTTAATGTGTAAACAGTAAGTAGCAAAAAATGCTCTTGGCGCATTATCATAATATGCGCTGGTTACATGGGTAAAAACATTATGGCCTTAATGTGTTTAAGGCCATTTTTTTATATGTGATATCACATACAACCTTGTATTTTAAAGTGCCTAAGGCATTATCATTAGCCATATACCTTCGTACTGTTAATAAGAAATAAAATAGAGATAATATGGTTTCTTGGAAAGCACTCAAATTTGAAGAGCTCTCAAACAATGAACTGTTTGATTTGTTTAAGCTACGAGTTGATGTCTTCGTGGTCGAGCAAACCTGTCCTTACCCCGAACTTGATGAGAAAGATCGTCATCCAGAAACACGTCATTTACTGGGTATTCAAAACGATGAGTTAGTCGCGTGCGCGCGTTTGTTACCAGCAGGGCTTAGTTACCCCAGTGTTAGCATTGGCCGCGTTGCTACATGCAAGTCGTTTCGAGGAAAAGGCGCTGGTAAGCGTTTAATGGGGGAGGCGATAAGGCAATGTGAGCTGCTATGGCCACATCAGAGCATAGAAATAGGGGCCCAAGAGTATTTAAAAGATTTTTATGAGAGTTTTGGTTTTGTTGAAACTTCAACTATGTATCTTGAAGATGATATTCCCCATATCGATATGAAAAGATCGTAGTTTTCCCACCTTTCAACTTGCATGTTAGTATTTTTACGTAATGTCTTGTAACGTTTTACGGTTAGCGATTTTTTCATTTTTTGTGATAGCTTCGTTTTCTAGAAATCACGATGAGCTTAAATACTAAGCTTGATTTGTTACAGGATAACTGATGCGTAGCATAGTACTTATAGCCGTTATACTCTTTCATGGCTTTTCCATTTCACAAGAGCAGACAATTATCGAAAATATCAGCATTGTGTCGCCACACCTTAGTGGGCCAATGCACAATGCCACGGTAGTGATAACGAGTGGCAAAATTACATCGATTATGTCACCAGATCAGGTATACAAGCACCAGCCAAATAAACAGCCGCAGACATTGCAAAGGAATATTATCGATGGTGAAGGGTTATATTTAGTTCCAGGGATCATGGACAGCCACGTTCATGTTTCCTCAATTCCCGGTATGGGGTTTGGGGTAGAGCCTGTTGCACAAAAGCATCAGGAACTAGCAGAGGCTTATTATCAACAGCAGCCGGCAAGCTTTTTATATCATGGCGTAACTCAAGTCTTAGATCCCAACCCAGGTCTTAATTGGTCTCGATTTACGGAAACTAGCGCACATCCAGATTTCTTCCGATGTGAAGTCGTTGCGTCTAAAAATACATTTCCGTTGGTAGAAAAAAACGATGAACTTTCTAAAACTATGTTTACCTACCTAGTAGATGAACAAGCAGGTAAAAATACTGAAAACTCTCCCGAATCCATAGTGCAGCGCATCGCATCTTCCGGTGCAACATGTATAAAGCTTTACTTTGAAGATGGTTATGGGAATGAAAGTTATTGGCCTTTGTTGTCTGATAGCACGCTTAAACGTATTAGAACCGCTGCGACTAAGTATGATTTATTGGTACTGGCACATGCCAATGCTGTTGATATGTATGAAAAAGCCATAGAGTATGATGTTGATGTAATTGCTCACGGTTTGTGGAATTGGAATGAGTTTGCAAAAGAAAATGACGTACCACCTCAAATGGCTACTATTCTTGATGCGCTTAGAGAAAAAAGCATTGGTTATATGCCAACACAGCGAGTCATTGCCGGTTTAGGTGAATTGATGCTAGAGAATTCACACAAAGCCACTGAATTTAAGAAGGTTACACCTAAACCTCTACTGGAATGGTACAGCCAACCAGAAGCCCATTGGTTTAAAGATGATATGAGACAAGGGTTTGATGGGTTACCTGACGAAGTGATTGCGCGGATTTTTCTGACAGGAAGGATTAATAAAGGTGAAAAGGTCATGCAAATGCTCAATCGCAAAGAGCATCCCATTTTACTCGGTTCTGATTTTCCAGGTAGCCCAAGCTTTGCTAATCAACCGGGCTTAACTACATTTTTAGAAATGAAAGCCATGGCAAACGCTGGTATTTCATTGTCAGATATTCTAGAAGCCTCGACCATTAATAATGCTCGTCAATTCAAACTACAAGAGCACTATGGCACGGTGGAAGAGGGGAAGGTTGCTAATTTATTACTGCTTAACCAAAACCCATTGGAAACCATTGACGCGTGGAATGACATTAACCAAGTGATTTTGCACGGAGATGTGTTTGAGAGAGACAGCTTCGCTGCCGACAAAACAGGTATCAATGGCATCAGTATTAATGAAGAATAATAAGGGGTGAAGATTTTATGAATTTGCTCAATAGCGAGGCTCGCGTAATAAGCACTCTGCGGTTAACAGCAGAGTGCTATACATCTTTAGTACATGTGTTTGAAAGGTTTAAATATGCGCTTTTACGAAAGTTGCAATTTCATCATCTTGGCAGTGCTCAAAGAAACACGCTTGAAAACGCGGGCCGCCAACCGCTTGACGAATTAAATCCTTGTCTATGCTCTTAAGTGCATCCAAGTAATCTTTTGCGATATCAGCTTTAAGCTGATTCAATATACCTGCATTCGTTACTTGTGACTCTTTGCGCTCTGCAGGGTAGCCTTGCCCTTTAACACCGGTAAACGCTTTTTCAAACATATAGCGAATATTGAGCTCTGCGCCCCAACCAAAGCCTTTCGCAAATGGAATAGCCAGTGCGTTGCCATTGTTAATTTGTGCAAACAAATAAGCATCAGAAGGGTCGATACAGTAGCCACAAACCACTCCTGGGAAAGCATTAGATGCCATTAATGCACCTTGGCCTGTGCCGCAGCCTGTTACCACGAAATCAACAGCTTTACTGTTTAGAAGTAGGCTTGCCATAATACCTAGGTGTATGTAGGTTAGCCTGTGGTCGTTGTCAGAGTCCATCCCCACATTGAATACTTGGTGGTTCTGTTCATTTGCAACAAGTTCAAGCTGCTCCAATACAATAGGATTTTTTGCGGCTTGGCTAAATTCATTCATTAATGCAATTTTCATTACGGTTCCTTATTAATCGATTAATCGTTGGAAGTGAGAGTTGCGGCAAAACCATTTATGCCCTCAGGTGTGCGAGTAACGGGTTGAATGGTGCCATCTTCATTAAAACTGTAAGTATTCGGCCGCGCTGTGTCGTTGGCGCTTATGGCAACTAGAGTCGGCGGCTTTTATCCAGCGGTGATAAAA
>NZ_BJKK01000031.1 GCF_006538325.1 Alteromonas sp. KUL42 | reverse complement strand
GCTGCATTTTTTATTCGTAAACTTGCTGACTGTACACCTGATTCACATACCAAAATGAATGAGCACCAGGTTACCCACGGCAGCGCACAGCATGGCAAGAAACGTTAAAATCATGCCAGAAAAACGCTGCCAACTTACGCCTGCATGCTTGCCCAAACCATAAGCGTGGACAACGCGCCCAAATAACAAGGCGGCCCCTAGCGTGTGAACTACCCACATTTGCCCAGTATTAGCCTCAAAGCAGGCGATCATAATAAGCGTAATAGGTACATATTCACTGAAATTCCCGTGGGCACGAGTTAAACGGCTAAGATCTTCATGACCACCATCGCCCAATCCCACCTTGTGACGACGTCGTGCAGCGATAACGGTAAAAGAAAGGTATAAATAACAAATACCCAACAGACTGGCGTAAAACGCGGTGATCGGCAGTACCATGGTCAACTCCATATGTTATTGTTTTAAATAGTTTACTATTGACGTTTTCTATTGACGTAGCCCCATAACAGGCACGCTGATGTCTGTGGCTATTAAACGTTATCTATCGGTAACTTACAAGCAGCAAACACGCAATAAAAAAGGCCGCTTTAGCGACCTTTCTTCGTGCAATGGGTTTTGCTTAGCCTAAACGCTCAGCCAGTTCTGCACTAACTTCATCTACTGGACGGGTGCCATCAAGTTTGTGATACGCACAGTTGCCCGCTTCTGCTTCCGCACTGTAGTAATTCACAAGTGGCTTGGTTTGCTCATGATAAATAGCAAGACGCTTGCGAACCGTATCTTCTTTATCGTCATCGCGAACGATAAGCTCTTCACCGGTTTCGTTGTCTTTGCCTTCTTCTTTTGGTGGGTTATACACCACGTGATATACACGACCAGATGCAGGGTGCACACGACGGCCGCTCATGCGCTCAACAATAACGTCGTCTGGCACATCAAACTCGATACAGTGATCAACCGACACACCTGCTTCCTTCATCGCATCTGCTTGAGGAATTGTACGAGGGAAGCCATCAAGTAGGAAACCGTCTTTACAGTCGTCTTGTGCAATACGCTCTTTAACCAGACCAATAATGATCTCGTCAGAAACTAATTTGCCTTCATCCATTACACGTTTCGCCTGAAGCCCCATCTCTGTGCCCGCTTTAATAGCAGCACGAAGCATATCGCCAGTTGAAATTTGTGGAATGCCATATTTGCCCATTAGGAACTGAGCTTGTGTGCCCTTACCCGCGCCAGGAGCGCCGAGAAGAATAATTCGCATGAGTGCGTTCTCCGCTTATGATTTTTGAACTTTTTACTTCGGGCACTTTACACATTCAACACAGGGGTGACAAGTGTAAGCAGTGCCGTAAGGTGAATCTTAAGACTAATGGCGAATATATGTGCGACTTATGGGCAAATTTGTCATTTCGTGCCTACCCACTCTTTTGACATCAACGCCACACGTGCCCACACACTTACCAAATACTAAAAACAGTGCCTTTGGTAAACCGCATTAGCCCAATATATTAACTGCCTAGAATATAGCACAATAAAAACCGTAAACTTGCGAATGTTAAATTTAGACACAAAAAAACGGGCGATACGCCCGTTTTTCTATGTAAACCTACATTAAAGTGAGCTTATTTTGCTAACTTCATTAGTAGCGTGTTCAAGTTCTGTACAAAGGTAGATGGATCTTTCAGGCTACCTTGTTCAGACAATGCCGCTTGGTCAAACAATACACCAACCCATTGACTAAACAGCTCTTCATCCTGTGTATCAGCCAGTAATTTAACTAAGCTATGCTCAGGGTTTAATTCGAAGTGATATTTCACGTCTGGTACGGTCTGACCAGCTGCTTGCATCAACTTCATCATCTGTGTCGTCATGCCATTATCATCAGCTACAATAACCGCCGGAGAGTCAGTTAAACGATGGGTAAATTTCACATCAATAACCTTGTCGCCAAGTGCAGTTTTAGCGCGCTCTAACACACCAGCCACTTCTTTTTCTGCTTCTTCCTTCGCTTTCTTAGACTCTTCGTCTTCTAAGTCGCCTAAATCTAAGTTTGCTTTGGCAATAGAAACAAATTGCTTCTCGTTAAATTCGGTTAGGTGAGACATTAACCACTCGTCAATGCGCTCGCCCATAAGCAATACTTCAATGCCTTTTTTACGGAAGATTTCCAAGTGCGGGCTAGACTTTGCAGCTTGCAAGCTATCTGCAGTCACGTAGTAAATCTTATCTTGCCCTTCTTTCATGCGCTCAAGGTAATCTGCTAGCGATACCGTTTGTGCGTCAGAATCACCGTGGGTAGATGAGAAGCGCAGCAAGCCGGCAATCTTTTCACGATTGCTATAATCTTCAGCAGGACCTTCTTTTAAGACGTTACCAAATTCGTTCCAGAACGACTGATACTTTTCACTGTCGTTTTTCGCCATCTTTTCAAGCATTTGAAGTACGCGCTTCGTACAACCTTGGCGTAGTGCTTGAGTAATTTTGTTGTCTTGTAGAATTTCACGCGACACGTTAAGCGGCAAGTCGTTGCTGTCTAATAGACCTTTAACAAAGCGCAGGTAAGTCGGCATGAATTGTTCAGCGTCGTCCATAATGAAAACGCGCTGTACATATAATTTCAAGCCGTGGCTTTGATCGCGATTCCACATATCAAACGGTGCTTTAGATGGAATGTACAATAAGCTTGTGTATTCCGTCTTACCTTCAACTTTGTTGTGTGCCCACGCTAGTGGGTCGGCAAAATCATGAGAAATATGCTTGTAGAACTCGTTGTATTCTTCATCTGAAATCTCAGATTTTTCACGGGTCCACAATGCAGTTGCCTTGTTGACGACTTCCCACTCACCTGGTTGCGCAGGGGTTTTCTCGCCGTCAGGGCCTTCGCTTTCTGGAATTTCATCTTTCCACATTTGCACGGGAATACTGATGTGATCAGAGTATTTGCTCACGATTGAGCGCAAACGCCATGCATCAGCAAACTCTTTTTCGTCTTCACGTAGGTGTAACGTAATTTCAGTACCACGACTTGGCTTGTTAATTTCTGCAATGGTGAATTCACCTTCACCATCAGAAATCCACTCTACACCGCTCGCAGCTTCTGCGCCAGCAGCACGTGTGCGCACAGTGACTTTGTCTGCAACAATAAATGCTGAGTAAAAACCAACACCAAATTGACCGATAAGTTGTGAGTCTTTGGCACTGTCGCCCGACAACTTGCTAAAGAAGTCTTTAGTACCAGACTTTGCAATTGTACCTAAGTTTGCAATGACCTCGTCACGGGTCATACCAATACCGTTATCGGTAATTGTGATGGTATTCGCTTCTTTATCTACGCTAAGTTTAACGTTTAGGTCGCCGTCGTTTTCATAAAGGCTATCGTTTTCCAATGCGCGGAAACGAAGCTTGTCAGCTGCATCGGCGGCATTTGACACTAACTCACGCAGAAAAATTTCTTTGTTTGAGTACAAAGAGTGAATCATCAGATGTAAAAGTTGTTTTACTTCCGTCTGAAAACCGTGGGTTTCTTTATGGGCTGCTTCAGCCATAATCCAATATCTCCTCATTGAATGGATCACCTTTCTGATAGACAGGTAAGGACAACCAAACCATTTTTCAATGTTTGAGACGAAATTTTCTTTTAATGGGATAAAAAACGATGAATTTTAGGCTGGATTACTAACGCGTATATATCGTTAAAGTGGGTTGTTGCGGTGCATTTCCCGAACACTTCTGGCGAATTTATAGCAATAAAAAAGCGCCTATAAAAATAGAAAGGCGCCTTAGTCTATGTTGTTAAGCTAGAGCTTTCGACGCCCAGAAAACGCATGCGTGAGCGTGTTGCCATCAATGAATTCAAGCTCACCACCCACAGGTACGCCATGGGCAATACGTGAAGCCTCTATATTGTGTGAAGCGCATAACTGTGCAATGTAATGGGCCGTTGCTTCGCCTTCTACGGTGGGGTTAGTCGCTAAAATCACTTCTGTGATCCCACCAGCTTGCAAGCGAGTTTCTAGTTCGTTCAAACCAATTTCTTCAGGCCCAACTCCATCAATTGGCGATAAATGCCCCATCAATACAAAATATTGCCCTTTGTAGCTTAGCGTTTGTTCGATAGCCAATACGTCTTGTGGGCTTTCAACAACACATAGCAAACCACTGGCTTCCCGTTCAGGATGACGGCAGATATCGCACAATTCGTCTTCAGTAAAGGTTCTACAACGCTTGCAATGATGAATATGTTCCATCGCATTGTGCAGCACATTACTTAGATCAATAGCACCGTTACGATTGCGCTCAAGCAAATGAAACGCCATGCGCTGCGCACTTTTATTCCCGACGCCGGGCAAACATGTCAGCGCTTGAATTAGCTCTGACAACAATGGACTAAACTTCATATATACAACTACTGTTCTGACTTTTGCGTTAAGCACTCTGACGTTCGTCGGTGCTCTATTTTGCGATGATGACCTATTTAATCACGTATGGATTTATAGAGTCGAGCACATTTTGTTACGCATTAAAGCCTGTTTTAGGATGTATTTGCGGCTTAATTAATTGCTATGACTGTCCACTGTTTATATATTGGAGCGTATTGCGGTACACAAGCAGTATACAAATACACAAACCTGTAGTGGAAGGCACACTCAGGTTGCCAAGCAGTATTAAGAAGGAAGTTAATTATGGAAATGTTACTTGAGCATCTAATATCGCCGCAGGTTTTCCTGCTGATCCTCGTCATTGTTGTCCTCAAAGTTTCAATTAAATTCGTGCCACAAAACAGAGCCTATTTGATTGAGCGATTTGGTAAATACCAGTCGACAAAAGAAGCGGGATTAAACTTCATTATTCCATTTATAGACCGTGTGGCTGCCGACCGTTCACTAAAAGAGCAAGCGGTTGACGTACCCGAGCAAAGTGCCATAACAAAAGACAACATTTCGCTTCATGTTGATGGTGTACTGTACTTTCGCGTTTTAGACCCTTACAAAGCCACTTATGGTGTTGATGACTATGTGTTTGCCGTAACCCAATTGGCACAAACCACCATGCGTTCTGAGCTCGGTAAAATGGAGCTAGATAAAACCTTTGAAGAACGCGACATGCTAAATACTAACATTGTTACCTCTATTAATGACGCAAGTGGTCCTTGGGGTATTCAGGTGCTGCGCTACGAAATTAAAGACATTGTGCCGCCAAACTCTGTTATGGAAGCAATGGAAGCACAAATGAAAGCAGAGCGTGTGAAGCGAGCGCAAATATTGGAGTCTGAAGGCGATAGACAAGCCGCAATTAACCGTGCAGAAGGGCAAAAGGCCTCGGTCGTTTTGGCAGCGGAAGCAGACAAGCAAGAACAAGTATTACGTGCTGAGGGTGAAGCCAAAGCCATTATAGCCGTTGCTGAGGCACAAGCTGAAGCACTGCGCAAAGTTGGTGAAGCGGCAGATACGTCTGAAGGCCAAAAAGCCATTCAACTAGACTTAGCCACCAAAGCAATTGAAGCCAAACAAGCCATTGCCAAAGAGTCGTCTGTCGTGCTGCTTCCCGATAATAGTACGGATGCAAGCTCATTAGTGGCGCAAGCCATGACAATTATCAACCGTATGAATAAGCAGGCCGAATAATGTGGTTTTCTGAGCACATGCCACAGGTTTTAGTTGCCGCAGGGTTAGCCTTGCTGGCTATTGAAGTATTAATTCTGGGTTTTGCCACCTTCTTCCTGTTGTTTATTGGGTTGGCAATGATTATTACCAGTGCACTGGTCTATCTCTCTGTTGTACCAGAATCATGGTTAATGGTGTCGCTGTGTGTTGCCATTTTCACTGGCGTATTTGCCCTTGTTTTGTGGAAACCACTGCAAAAAATGCAAGGGCACGTAGAGAAGAAGCCCGTCACCAGCGACCTTGTTGGTCACACATGGAACCTTGCTGCAGATATCGCACCTGATGCGCCAGGGCAATATCAGTATTCGGGTATAACGTGGAAGGTGGTTAGCACGCAAGCCATTAAAGCCGGCACAAAAGTGAAGGTAATTGAAGCCAACGTTGGTGAGTTTATCGTAGAGCCTGTTTAAGCATTACACAGCGTTTTACTAATGAGCTTTTAAATACATTGACGTTTATTTCGATTCAAAAGCCCTCTTTATCAGAGGGCTTTCTTCTCTTTACTGTATTATCCCTACTGTTTTTTGCGTAAAGTTATTTAGCTAAGATCTACGAGTTATCGTTTACCCGATTTTATCTGCCTCATACCTAGCTATACATAGTTATTTCTGGCGCGTTTTACTTAGAGCATTCTATTTGTGCATCATCAAGCGCGTATAAAACGATACCGCATCCACCATATTTTTCTCATCTATCCGTTCATTTGTCCCATGAAACCCAGATAAATATTCGGGCGTTAAAGTCATTGGGTTAAAGCGATATGCATCGGTAATTTCTGAGTAGAAGCGACTGTCTGTTGCTGCAATAGTAAGCCCAGGGGTTACAATGACATCACCATGTACATCGCGGGTTACCGACGCGATATTGTTAAAACCTTCAGATTGGGTATTGGCAATACTAGACGGGGTAAAAGCGCGAATGGTGTTGATTGTCACGCGATCATCATCGATAGCGCGCGTTACCCAATCAATTACGCGCTCCACTGTGTCTCTTGGGTGAACGCGAAAGTTAATTTTCGCAGTTGCGGTTTGCGCCAGGACATTGGCTTTTACGCTGCCCGATAACATAGTAGGCGCAGTAGTTGTGCGCAGCATAGCGTTACCAGCCCTCGATGTTGACAAAGACGATTCAATTAACGGCTTAAATAGCCATGTATTGGCAAATAGCATACGTTTACCAAAGTTCATATGCTTAGCAATGTTGCTGTACATCTGCTCGCCCAAGCCATTCAATCCGCCAGGCACAGGGGCATTTTTAACATTAACAATGGCCTCTGCCAACACACTGACTGCCGTATCTTGTGGAGGCATTGAACTGTGTCCGCCCTCGCCTTTTGCCACCAATTCAACAGTCAGGTAGCCTTTTTCAGCTACGTTTATACTGGCCACCCGCTTATCAGAGCCTGGTACTAAACCATCAAGAACAAAAGAGCCCTCATCTAATGACCATGCAAGTGCCACATTTTGCTGTCTAAAGTACTCAGTAACTGCTTGAGCGCCTTCTCTGCTGCCAATTTCCTCATCATGGGTAAGAGCAATATAGGTATCTTGTTCGGGCTGATAACCTTTTGAAAGAAGTAAGGTTACAGATTCCATTAAAGCCACTACAGCGCTTTTATCATCAAGTGCACCCCGCCCCCAAATAATGCCATTTTCTACAATGCCCGCAAAAGGCGGATGTTGCCAATTGCTCTGAGTTCCGGGGTTCACCGGCACTACATCATAGTGCGCTGAGAATAGTACTGCCGGTGCTTGGGTATTCTTACCTTGCCATTTAAACAACAATGTAAAGGTATTAAGAGGTGTCACGCTTAGTTCGGTATGCACAGCGGGGTACGTTGTAGAAAGCCACGCAATAAAGCGGTGAAAGCTCTCATCGTCTCTTTGTTTAGCGTCATCATGGCTAATAGTTTGAAACTGAATCGCTTCAGATAAATGCTGTGACAATGTTGGCCCGTGCGGCACTACATCAAGCAATGTAGATTGAGAAGAAGCATGTTGCTGCGGTACAAATTGAAGCGTTCGAATTACAACAATTGCACTTAGTAACACCAACACACCTAAAATAGCGTAAAGCCCTTTTTTAATCATTATCCGTATTTCCTCGGTTTAGGATAGTTCACATCCATATGTAAATGGCCTTGCGCAAAAGGGCTTCCGAATTTGCAAAACTGAATAAACGTTTTTTAACTGCCTACCGAACCTGCAATAGCGCCTTGCTGTTCACGATACTGACGAGGCGTACACCCTGTGGACTTTTTAAAGTGTGTGTAAAAGGTAGAACTTGAATTAAAACCCGCCTGATAACCAATGTCCGTAACAGAGAGATGGCTTTGTTGATGGCTCAACAATAATCGTGACGCCTCTTCAATTCGCAAGGCGTTAATGTAGTCGTAAAACGAAAGTTTTGCATAACCATTAATGGTTTCAGACAGATGATTTACCGACACATCTAACCGCGTAGCCAATGACGATATCTTAAGACCGGGCTCTAAATAAGGTTGCTCCCGATGCATAACGTCTTGCAGTTGCTGCCATAGAATAGACGCGCAAGACTCTGTCAAACTTGATGTTTGATATTTCTTTTTATTAATTTGGCTAGCACTAGCTAAATTAGCAGGAGATTGACTGGCAATAGTTTGAATAGCTTTAACTTGATTGGTATTGGTTTGACTATTTGTCTTCAAAGTATCTCGAGATGTATTTGTTTCTTGGTTCACCTCACAGGCAATATTGTGTTTTGAGCTTTGCGTTAAAGCCAGCTTGAATGCGACGTCTAGGTTTGATTCATTAATTCCTTTGGCATCGCCCAACCTCAAATTCGCATCATTTATAAGCCTACTGTCTTCAATACCATTCGCACCTCTAGAAAGGTCTGAGGCAATGTCAGCATCGCTATACACCTTTTTCTGATAAATGCCGTACTTAGCAAAAAGAAAAATACTGATAAATGGGCCAAGTGCCTGTAAATGTCCACCTCGTATGGTGTGGCGTAGGCCAAACTCCCGAGAAAGATCGGCAAAAGTAGCGATTACAGTAAGCGCAAGTAAGCTCCACGCTGCACTTTGCAACCAACGCAAATCAATGCCATCAAGTGTAGAAAAGCGCGCTTTAATGTTTTCTCTATGGGGATGTAACCACCGAAGCGATATAAAGGTATAGCTGAAAATAGATACCCACGCGGCTACTTTATGCCAAAAACGGTGCTTTTGAAGTTCGGTACAATCAATATGCTCGCAATCAAAGTAAAACACACTTTGTGAATCGATAGGTTGTTGAACTAACCACAACAACGCAAAAAGCAAGGCAGGAAGAAAGTGTAACCATTGGATAGGTTCCCAGCGGTATCGAAGGTCGCATTGATAACGCGTGTAAAGGTAAAGAAAAGGGCCATACAGCATCTGCAAAGAAATAAAGGTGTACACACCATTTCGCCACACATCACTTTCTTTTTGCACAACAAATGCAATAGCTAACAGCGCGGTAGTTGCACTAATAAGCAACATAAAATGTTTAGCAGTAACGTCCACATCACTACGCCACATATTCAGTACCAGCCCGCCTAAAAAGGCAACTGCCAAAAGAATAACTAGGCTAGATGTGTGTAACGTGAGCGAGTCGCTCAATAACAACATAGTGGCGTCCTCTACGCTTCTACCATCACTACTTATGTAGGGGATGATTTGAATATACTACGTTTTGCCAGCAATTAATTCGAATTTGCAAATTCGAAGTGTTTTATTGGTGTATTTGTGTGCAGTTTTGCAAATCAGGAAGCGAGCCATTCTCAAGCCCGTTATAACCAAGTTGAACTGAATGAAACTTATACAGAAAACAATAACAACGGAACCAATACATGCACACAACAAGTTTAAAAAAGCACGCGAGATCAGCGGGTTTATTCACGCTACTTCCTCTGCATTTAGCCATGCTTCAAGCCCATGCCCAATCAAGTGAAACACAACAGCAAGTTGAGAGCGGCGAGTCGCTTCAAATAGAGCAAATAATGGTTACTGCTCAAAAACGCGGAGAAGACTTACAAGAAGTGCCCCTTGCCTTGTCGGTTCTTAGCAGTAAAGAATTGGAACGAGAAAACCTTCAAACCTTTCAAGATATCCAATATTCGGTACCTAACCTGAGCATGGTTGCCACTACTCCATTTGCCACCACAGTAAACATGCGCGGTATTCCTTCAAACCCTAATGGTGTATTTAACTCGGGCACAAGCCCAGGTTTAGGCATTTATGTAGATGGTGTGGTATACGCCAGAGCCACAGGCTTTAACCAAGAGTTAAGCAACGTTGCCCGAGTTGAAGTACTGCGAGGTCCGCAAGGCACCTTATTCGGACAAAATACCAATTTAGGGGTAGTAAGTATCACCACCAAAAAACCATCAGACATCACAGAAGCGAAAGTTAAATTAGATGTGGGCAATTACAATTTGCGCAAGGCAAATCTATACGCCACTGCACCATTAATAGAAGATGTTTTATCGGCCAGCGTAACCTTATTTGACGTATCCCGTGATGGCTACATCGATAACCTTGCAGACGGCAGTAAATTGGGCAATCAAGACAGACGTGGTGGCCGAGTACAAATGCGCTATACCCCCATCGACGATTTAACCCTAGACGTAAACGCCGAAATACTAAGAGGCAGCAGTACGCCACCAGCGGTTAGTTTAACCGATCACGGGTTAGGGCTGGGTTACATTGGGTTACTAGGGCAAGGCGAACATCCTGATTCATTTATTACCGATGATATTCGCAGCGCCTACGCCAATAGCAACCGCTATTTTTCCGACAGAGACAATTGGGGTGTAGATGCCACCGTAGCTTACCTCTTTGACAGTGGCTATGAAGTGAAATCAATTACTGCACAAAAGACTTATAAATCGTTATTGGGGATGGATACCGATTCAACCAGTATCGACTTAAACTACAGTGTAGAAGGCGAAGACAATAAACAGTTCACCCAAGAGTTGCAGCTAATATCACCAGCAGAAAGTGACCTGCGGTTTGTTTCAGGGGTTTACTATTTACGCAACGAAGCGATAAACCAACAAGACTTTGCTACTGCGACAGGCATTTTCGGCATTCCCACAGGTCTTCCCGATGGATACCCTCAATCACTAAACCTTCTGCCAGGCGCAGGTGTTAAATTAGATGGCGAGTTAACCACAGAAAGTACCGCACTGTTTACTAATGTGACTTACGATTTCACCACTACACTAAACGGCTTTGTGGGCATTCGTTATTCAGAAGTCACCAAAGATATGGCATTTGCACAAGACGGCTATGAAACCTCGTTACCTGGCGTGTTTTTGCTTGATTACATTAACATTCCCGAAACCGTTCAATCACAAGAAGATGATTTTGTTTCGTGGACAGCGGGTCTATCATCAAACCTAACTGATAACGTCAATGTGTACGGCAAGATAGCCAAAGGGTATAAGGAAGGTGGCTACAGCTTCAGACCACAATCGACGGCATCGATAGGCGGTGATGTCACTAACCCACAAATGGAATTTGGTCGCGAAGCAGTAACAAGCTATGAAATTGGCTTAAAAAGCGACTTATTAGAGCGCCGTATGCGCCTGAACCTCGCCGTGTTTTATTTGGACTACCAAGACATTCAAACCCGTGTAGTAGACGACAATGGTGTAAATCGCGTAGTGAATGGTCCATCGGCAGTGAGTCAGGGCATTGAAGCTGAGCTTCGTTATCGTTTAACCAGCGGATTAACCCTAAAAGGCACAATGGGCTACGCTGATGCGACATTTGGTGACTTTGCGAACTGCCATGCCGTTGATGACTGTAGTAATAATCAACTTCCCGGTGCAGCTAAGTGGACCAACACACTCGCCATCAATTATTTAGCCACTATTAACGACAACTGGGAAATGTTTGCCGGCGTCGACTACTCTTATCGCAGCAAGATTCAAAGTGATGCGAGAAACTTAAGTGCAACTGAGTTAGACAGTGATAATCGCGTTAATGGCCAAGTGGGCATTGTATCTGGTGACGGTCAATGGGAAGTCATGCTGTGGGCTAAGAATCTACTTGATGAAGAAACTATGGTGAATCGCACCGACAGCGCCACTTCAACCTTAGGCTTTTCAGATGCACTTTACGCCATGCCTAGAACCTTTGGCTTAAGTGTGACCTACACCTATTTTTAAACAATGTTATTTTAAGTAACGCGCTCTCTTTTCAAACCCATAAGGAGTTTGTGAAGAGAGCAGTCTAGTATTAATGCCTCTAATAGAAGTGCTCAATGATGTGTGTTGTTACGTAATCAAAAAAGCTCCTACACAATGTGAGGAGCTTTTCATGAATAACTAGGTATTACTATCTCTTGGCTATAAAAGCCCCCTCGATAAGAGGAATGAAGAGATTAAAACGGCATTTTGAAGCCAGGTGGTAATGGCATTCCGCCTGTTACATCACCCATTTTTTCTTTACTGGTTTCTTGTACGCGACGTACTGCATCGTTGAAGGCTGCAGCCACTAAATCTTCAATCATGTCTTTGTCGTCGTCCATCAACGACTCGTCAATATCAACGCGACGTACGTTGTGGTTACACGTCATGGTTACTTTTACCATGCCCGCGCCCGCTTCGCCGGTGACTTCTAATTTTGCCAAGTCGTCTTGTACTTTCTGCATGCGCTCTTGCATTTGCTGCGCCTGCTTCATGATGTTGCCCATTCCACCTTTAAACATAATGTTCGTCTCGCTTCGTTTTGGTGTTAATAATTCTACTATCTTGCTTTCACTGTGTCGGTTAATACAGATGCATCAAACGTCGACATCAGTGTTTGGATAGTGTCGTCGGTATTAATTACTGTGTGCGCATGCGCATGGCGCATAGCATGTATTTCTTGTTGTAGCGTAAACGGTGTAGATGAAGGTTCACCTAACTTAATATCTATAGTTACGCCTTCACCTAATCCGTGATGCAATGCATCAATCAATTGTTTCTTCGTGCTGTCGTTTAATAAATGCGCCTGACTGTGGTCAATTTCAAGGGATACCGCGTTGCCATTACGAGAAAAAGCCGCATGTAAAACAAGTTGCTTCAACAGCCCTGCTACTGGCAGCTGTTCAACCAAATGGCTCCATTCATCAATTTGACTTGCATGAGTAAGCTTGTTGCCATCGTCAAGGTAGGCCTTTAAATTACCGTCATACGTAGCGCTAAGCGGCGCGTCAAAATCCAATGCATCGCGATAATATCCAGAGTCTGTTTGCTCGGGTGTACTTTCAATTTGTTCAAATGGCGGCGGCTCGTTATCAAAAGCCCAAGGTGGCGTATCGTGGTTATCATGATCATGATCAATAGCATGCTCGGGCTGTGCAGACGCTTCCTGAACACGCGCTTCATGAAAAGCGTCGTCGCTGGCGCTAATTGACGAACTTGTGGATACCGCATTTGACGCATTAGGTGATGTTGACTCCGCTGACGCTACTGCCCCTAGTGACGCGGTATCATCAGCTACATCATCATTTGAGAATGGCGCATCTGCATCAAACTCATCAAAAATGAATTCATCCGCGCTGGCATTACCTTCTTTAGAACTACCTTCACTAGAACTACCATTGCTAGTACTGTTTAACCCACTTGGCTGAGTATTACTGTACTCAACCATACTACCTTGCGCCATGTCATCTTGGGCTAAATTATCATTTAACGGGCTTTCATTGGGTTGCTGTTCAGAAGATACAACAGCCTCAATTGGCTCAGGTTGCTCAGTCTCTTGAGCCTCATTTTGCGATGATTGCCCTAAACCCTGTTGACCCAAAACACTTTGATTATCTGGGCTTTGGTTATCTGCGTTCTGAACACTGGTATTTTGGTTATCCGCGGTTTGCTCTGGAACATTTTCGAGACTGTTATTGGTAGTGGCTTGGCGTGCTCTACCCTGTAAACCCAATACGCTTGATGCAGAAGTAGTAGAACTTGCCGCAGGTTTTGCTTTTTCCTGCGCGTCCTGTGCTTTTCGCTGTTTTAATTTTTGTCGCAGCGCCAACATATCAGCGGTGGTAGTTAACTGCTCTTCTGGCGAACTCCCTTGAGTCGCGTTTATTGCACCATCGGAAGCGTTGCGATTGTCTTGAACGGTGTTGCCATTACCCGTGTAGTTTTCTTCATAACCATAGAAACCGCCTTCCTCTGCTAGGGGCGGCATATCGTCCATGTAAGCATCTAACGGCGGCCTATCGTCAGCAACATCATGCTGAGATGATGAAGCGGCTTGTACTGGAGCCCCTGTTGCTTCTGATGCTGGAGCTGCCACTTCTGACAACGGAGTTGGAGCATTCGATACTGGAGTTTGCATTGGAGCCAGAGCTTGCGTTGGTTCCGGAGTTTGCGTTGAAGCTGGAGCTCCCGCCACTTCCGCAGCTACTGGTGCAGATTCTAACGTTGGTGCAGAAGCTGATATTTCATGAGCAGTTTTGGAAACATCGGGACTAGCAGGTTGTTGCTCAACTAACGATGGTCCCTGCTCGAATTCATCAACAATGTCACTTTCCGTATTAACAGTAGTTGAATGCGCATCGTCTAGTTGTGCAGACGTTGACTGATAATCAGCAGCTTCACTCTGGTCATGTGGCTCGGCGTTCTCGGGCGTTGATATTTGCTCATGTGTTGCAGAAGTTTCGCTTAAAGGCGCTTCCTTCTGCTTACTGACGTTTCCCGGGCCACCACTTGGGCTTGCCTGCTGAACGGGAAGTGTGTGCTCACTACCACTTGATGAAATTATTTCTGAGGTATTGCTAACGGGCGATGCAGGTGCAAATGTCATCATTCGCATCAGGGTCATTTCAAGTGCACTTTTGCCATCGGCACTGTAAGGAAGGTCTTTTCTGCCTTGAAGCGCAATTTGATACAGAAGCTGAACCTGCTCAGCTGGTATGCTTTTCGCCAATTGATAAATGGCTTTTGCAGAGGTGGTTTCCAACTTACACGCTTCGGGTACCCATTGTGTTAACGCAACCTGATGCAACAAACTGCCAAGTTCACTATGCACATTGTCATAATCTGGCGCTTGTTCGGCAATGTCATTTACCAATTGAAGCACATCAGCGGGGCTTTTATTCACCACGGCATGTATTACTTTTAACAACTGGTTTTTGTCCATCAAACCCAGCATGTCTGTTACCACAGATGCGATAACTTTATTACCGCCCTGTGCTATTGCTTGATCTGTTAGGCTTAACGCGTCTCGCATACTGCCTTGAGCTGCTCTTGCAAGCAATGCTAACGCTTGAGGTTCAAACGGAAGTTGCTCGCGCTCTAAAATGTGAGACAACTGCCCTACAATTTGCTCTCGCGACATGGCTTTTAAGTTAAACTGCAAGCAGCGCGACAGTATAGTAATAGGAAGTTTTTGCGGGTCGGTTGTAGCCAACAAGAACTTAACGTGCGGCGGTGGCTCTTCTAAGGTTTTGAGTAACGCATTAAAACTGTGCTTAGACAGCATGTGTACTTCGTCTATCAGGTACACTTTGTAGCGTCCACGTGTAGGTTTATACTGAACGTTATCTAGTAACTCCCGCGTATCTTCTACCTTAGTTCTCGACGCCGCATCTATTTCAAGCAAATCAACGTAATTGCCCTGCTCAATTTCTTTACAGGTATTACATTGGCCACAGGGGTTGGCTCCCTGCCCTTCTTCGCAATTCAGGCTTTTGGAAAAAATACGCGCTATGGTGGTTTTACCTACACCGCGAGTACCCGTAAACAGATACGCGTGATGTAAGCGATCGTTATCTAATGCATTTGAAATAGCAGAAACAACATGCTCCTGACCTACAAGTTCGCTGAACTTGCCGGGGCGCCATTTCCTTGCCAGTACCTGATAACTCATTATTACGTATTTCGCCCTTTCGCTAAATGGCGCTTACTCGCCTTCAAACTCACAAATAGAATAGCTTTCAATATCTATTGCAGAGAGCTTTTCGCAACCACCTAAGTCGGGCAAGTTAATGACGAACCCTGCGTGATTTACTTCACCGCCCAACGAGCGTATAAGCTTAACTGAAGCGGCAATGGTGCCACCTGTTGCTAGTAAGTCATCGATAAGCAACACTTTATCACCTGGAACAATAGCGTCTTTATGGATTTCAAGTGTATCCATGCCGTATTCCAATTCATAACTTTCACTAACCACTTCGCGAGGAAGTTTGTTCGGCTTTCTCACCGGCACAAAACCGATACCCATTTCAATTGCCAATGGAGCACCGAATAGGAAACCACGCGCTTCAGTACCTGCAATTTTGGTAAATCCCATACCTTGGTATTTTTCTACCAACAAAGAAATACAGCTACTAAATGCTTTGTGATCTTCTAAAACACTGGTTACATCTCTGAACAAAATACCTGGTTTGGGGTAATCAGGTACGGTTTTTACTACTGATTTTATATATTCTGCAGTCACAATAATGCCTTGAATGTCTGCGTTATAACCAGAAGGTAAACCAGCCGGCGATGATATGCATCAACGGAAACGCGATTAGAGTTGCTAGCGATGCTAAAAAGTACCACTTGTTATAGACTTCTTTGAAATCTGAATTGTCAGCCATTTGCACTACCTAAACAATTATGTGAACAAAAAAATGGTCGTAAATGTTAATCGAAAGCAAGCCCGATTGACAGTGCTAATGTGACTGTTCGTCCACTTTCAGTACAGATCGTCAACAAATTGATCAGTAAGTTGCAATTGTCCGTCTACTTTTTGAACTTTACGCCAACACAAATATGTTTTTTACCAGCATGTCGTTTACTGTTTGATGCAAACCGCTTTGTAGTGTTTCTTTGGGAATTTGGGGAAGTTGACTATGCATAAGCTCACCCAGTGAAGCTAAATCAATGCCTTCAGCGTATTGCTCTAGGGTATTGATCAACATTGCACTAACTGGGTTCAAATGGGCAAATTGCACATGGTGTTCGCTGTCTCGGTATACTACATAGAATTGCTGCTCGGAAGCGGGCTCATCAGGTATATAATCATCACCAATCAAATGGACGGGGTATGAATAAGCGGTAAGTGATGCATAGGGTGAAACGACAATGTTCTCTACCTTGTCACCTTCGCGGTAAAACATTACACCATTAACATTAGTTCGAATGCTCACATCAAGCTCTAACCACTCATAGTGAGCAAGTTCTGCGCTAAATTCTGGTAATTGAATGGGTAAGCTAGGCTGAGTTGAAAGATATTCTACGAACTCTTTGCTTATTTCGGCAAAATATGGCGAGCGACATTCGTGAGCAATAAAAAACTGACGAACCAACGATTCCCATCCATGCTCGCCATAACGCTTAAGCACAATAGACTTAAGCACGGGAAACCCAGTACTAATGAAATTATCTATATTATTGAAAAATAGAGATTGGTAGATATCCATTCTACGCGCCTCATCGTCATTCGAGGCTTGAAATGACAGCGGATCTTTTATTGCTTTAACAAAATTTGCTTGTACCGACTGAAATGCCTTTCTCACGCTACGCTTCCTTTTTCAGCAACTCTCGCAACATCATCGCAGGTGCTTTGCGTCACATTATTTTGTATTTGTTTAATGCGGTGAACTTCTGTTATCAGTTCACTTATAGGTGGAATATTAAAATCCCGTTCAAGTAATGTAGGAAACACACCATGCTTACGATAAGCATATTCTAGCAACTGCCAAACAGGCTCAATGACATCCGCACCGTGAGTATCAACTTTCAAATCTTCCGCTTCATCATAATGGCCGGCAATATGCCCATACACTATTTTGTTACTGGGTAAGCCGTCGATAAACTGCTGTGCATTGTATTTGTGGTTAATACTATTCACATAGACGTTATTCACATCTAACAACATTAAACAGCCCGACTCATCGAGTATGGCTTTGGTGAACTCAAGCTCACTCATCTGTTGGCCAGGTGCCATATAATAAGACACATTTTCAAGTACCAACGGTCTTTCAATAATATCTTGTACTTGCTTTATACGTGCCACTACGTGCTTAACTGCATCTTCAGTAAAAGGAATTGGCATTAAGTCATACATGTGGCCATTGCCAGAACAATAGCTTAAGTGTTCGCTGTACAACTCAATATTGTGTAAATCTAAAAAGCCTTTCACTCGCTTAACAAACTGTGTGTCTAACTTGTCACTACTGCCAATCGACAGTGACAAACCATGTGTAGTGAAAGGAGCTTGTCGTGACGCCAGCTCAAACTGCTGTTGGTAACGCCCGCCAAGCGGGAGCCAGTTCTCTGGCGCGACTTCCCAAAAATCAATATCAGAGGGCAATGTAGGCAACAACTCATCGAGCATTTCTCGCCTAAATCCTAACCCTGCGCCTTTGATTTTATTCATACCTTCACCTACTGACTAAACCGCAATACAAAAATGGCCATCAACTGACGGCCATTACAGGAGCGTCCAAGACGTTAGCACTATTTAATTCAAATAAGCTGTTAACGCTTGGAAAAAACACGTGTGATTACATGCTACCACACTTACCTTCACCGCATTTACCTTCTTTAGCCTTTTTGTCGCCGCCGCACTTACCTTCGCCACATTTGCCTTCTTTGGCTTTCTTGTCGCCGCCGCACTTCCCTTCACCACATTTGCCTTCTTTGGCTTTCTTGTCGCCGCCGCACTTGCCTTCACCACATTTGCCTTCGTGAGCTTTCTTGTCGCCGCCGCACTTGCCTTCGCCGCATTTACCTTCTTTAGCTGCTTTGTCGCCGCCGCACTTGCCTTCGCCGCACTTACCTTCTTTAGCCGCTTTGTCACCACCGCACTTGCCTTCGCCGCACTTACCTTCTTTAGCAGACTTATCTCCACCGCATTTGCCTTCAGCAGCAAACTGACTGTAGCCCGATTCAAGAGACTGCATGCCAAATGGGTTAGTATCTGCTAAGGCAACCGTAGACGCCAAAGATCCAATTACCACTGCGCCAAGTGCAGTAGCTACCGATGATTTTTTAATTTGTTTCATTGATATACCCTCAATAGTATTAATCGTATTTGACGTACGGTAAGCACGTGTAAATAAAAAGACCCTACAACATTAATGTATATTTCACAATTGCATAAAATATTTCAAATTAAATCTTAGATTCTTGATTTTATGCAATTTAATTCTTCAAGTACCGTCAGGATCAGTTCTCTAAATATACGAGAGCGTAAACTTTTACACTTTGGTTTAAAAGTAAAGTACAGTGTTAGTTAGAAGTACAGCATTTCAGGGAATTAACGGTGAAGCAACAGTTTTACTTAGGGGAATGGCAAGTAGATGCCGCAAGTAATACGCTGTCATTGGGAAAAACAAAACGCACTATTGAACCCAAAGCGATGGATGTATTACTGCTTTTGTGTCAACAGCAAGGCGATGTAGTTAGCGCCGATGATATTGTGGCGCAATGCTGGCCAAACGCACCAACTGGCGACAACCCTGTTCATAAAACCATTACTCAACTTCGCAAAGCATTGGATGACAAAGCCAGTGCACCACTGTTCATTGAAACTATTAGAAAACGTGGTTACCGCGTTATTGCCCCTGTGCAGTTTGTCAACGATGAACAAGCACAGGCTGCGCAAGCTAATTGGCATGATGCGTCACCCTTTCTGGGGTTAAGTGCTTATTCCCCTGCCGAAAGCAAAGTGTTTTTTGGGCGTAATGCACTAACCCGCGAGCTAATAACCCGTATTTCCACGCAGTTTAAGCAACATCGCCCGTTTACCCTCGTCATGGGGCCAAGTGGCTCGGGGAAAAGCTCATTGGTACATGCAGGCTTACTACCCCGACTGCTTGACACCAAAGGGACAAATGGCATTCGCGCTTACGATTATGTAAGCATAGACGTTGCCGACATAAATCTTGCTACTAATGGCTTTACTAATTTATTAAATGAATTAGCCGCTAGCATGCTCGATTGGGGTAACGATGAAAAAGGCGTTTTTGACGGATTCAGTGCACAGTCCCTTGCCAATGCGCTTCAAAACCAACCAGAAGAAATCATCAACCATGTTAAGAAGTGGTTTTCAGAAGCGGTAAGCGGCAATAACACGGGTGTAAATGTACCTTACCCCTGTTTTGCCATTGTTATCGATAGGCTAGAAGCTTTACTGGCGCATTCAGCGGTAAGTGAAAACGAAAAGCAAAAAATATTCACCCTGCTTGAGACCTTAAGCGAAAGCAACGCGTTCCTTGTACTTTTGGTCACTCGTAATGACTTTTACCCGCTTATTTCAACCTATGCGCCGTTAATGAAAAACAAAGCTCGGGGAGCGCACCTTGACATTGCTCCTCCATCGCTAAGTGAACTGGGACAAATAATTAAGCTTCCGGCTGTGGCTGCTGGCCTTGAATGGGAGTGGGATGAAAACAGCAATGCCAGTGTTGATGATATTATTTTGGCAGATTCTGCAAAAGAGCCCAACTGCTTACCCCTTTTACAGTACACACTGCAAGAACTTTACCTACAGCGACAAGGTAATACCTTGCAATTAACGACCTATCGAAAACTTGGCGGTATTGAAGGTGCCATTGGTTATAAAGCAGAGGCGCTATTTGCCGCGCTACCTAAAGGGGTTCAGCACGCTTTCAACGCTGTAATGCCATTATTGGTGAACTTAACCGATGAAGGCGCAAACCTAACTAGCAAAAGTGCACGTTGGGATGAACTTAACACCGATGCTGAGCGAGACTTTGTTAAGCAAATGGTAGACAACAGGCTGTTTGTTTCTTACTTGAATCAGGGTACTGCCAGCTTCAGAGTGGCGCACGAAGCCGTACTAAGAAAATGGGACCGGGTACAACAGTGGATCACGCAACATCAATCGGCCCTATCGAATAAATCAAGCCTTACAAGACAAACAAAATTATGGCTAGCAGACGGTAAAAGCAGCGCTTACTTACTGACAGAAGGAAAACCACTGATTAATGCTGTCGCCCTTAACGACATGCCCCATATTCGCGTGTCTAAAGACGAACAGATGCTTATTAAAGCATCAACACAAAAAGCAAAACAAAAAAGGTATTTAAAGGGGTTACCGTAGCGCTACTTGCTTGCTTAACGGTATTGTCGTTTGCCGCCATGCTAAGCAGCCAGCAATCGCAGCAACTGGCAGAGCGTAAACGCATTGAAGCAGAAAACTTAATGGGTTTTATGATTGGTGATTTTGCCGACAAGCTTAGAAGCGTAAAACGCATGGATTTGCTGGAAGGTATTAGTGAGCAAGCATTAGCCTATGTAGAAGCGGCGCAAGAAGAGGATACTGGATGGTTTGGTACAACTGCTCAGGAGCCGAGTTTTGAACTGCGCTTTCAACATGCACTGTCTTTGCAAGCGATGGCTGAGGTACGCTTTTACAGAAATGATACCGATACTGCTAAGCAGTTATATGAACAGGCAGATGAACGTTTAGGAGCGCTACTTAGAGAACAACCTAACAACTTCGCGCTATTAATAGCCGCAGGGGCAAATGCATTCTGGCTGGGAGATATTGCATTAAGAGATTATAATTTTGTATTAGCAGATGCTCAGTTCAACCGCTATTTGCGCTATAGCGAAAAGATGCTGGAGTTATCCCCTAGCAATCCAGACGCTCTGCTAGAGTTAAGCTACGCGACTAACTCAATTGGTAGTGTAGCCTTTCGACAACAAGACTTTGACAAAGCGCTTTCATTTTTTGAGTCATCATTGGATTATAAACTAAAGCTACTTGAAAACTCAGTGTCGCCTATCATTGCCGCTACTGCGGTTGCTGATACTTATTCTTGGATTGCATCTACACAGATGCACAAAGGCCGTATTAGTGAAGCGCTTTTAACATTTGCAAAAGCAGAGTCGATATTAACCAACAGTCTTTCCACCTATCCCGGTAATGCGGAAATAATTGAAACACTTAGTTTGATTAAAATAAATGCCGCAAAAAATAGTCAATTTATTAATGGCCCTAGCACCTCTGCCGCACAACTAAATGATGCTAAAAATCTATTGGGCCAAATACTAGGGCAGGACCCTGACAATAGTTCATGGCAATCTTACTATAAACATGTCAAAGCTTTGCTGGACTATTACAACTCACTTACTTCTATCTCTACATTAAATAGTATTAGTACAGAAGCAGAGATTATGATTGATGAACTGCTAAGCGATAATACCCGACTCTCTTCAAAAATTTACGCGGCCCACTCATATCAAGAGCGCAATGAGTGGCGAACTAGCAGAAACTTATTAACTCAATTGAACATAAAACATTCTATTAAAGACGACATAAATAAGAACATTAATACAGAGGCTTCTAACGTTAGAGTATTAGAAAATTATGTAAAATACCAAATCGCTTATATTCGTCAATTGCTTCACGATAATGAAGAGAATATCAATATAGTTCAAAAAGAATGTGAAATACTGTTTTCACTTTCAAAAACAGTAATTAACCAGAGTAAACACCCCCTATTCTTGCAAGCCCATGTATTCGCTGGCTACTGTTTAAATAAAGCAGATGCAGTAGCCACACAACGTAGGCAGCTCACGCGAATGAATGTACCGCTGCCGCATTATTTTACTACTATCAACAAGGAATTGATAAATGACAACACCACCCAACTATAGTTACAGTGTATCCGTCGATACAGAAGGTACTTTTACCATAACACCAGAAGCCGGTGCACCAGAATCGCCTATTACTGTTACTGTACCTAACACAACAATTACGTATACTCTTACGCCAGATACTGCAGCAGCCATGGTATTTTTAGCGCCAGAGGTCTCCAATGATCCTGATAAAGACCTAACGTGGGAAATTACAGATGCTGGTAGAAGTATTGTGATCACCGATTCAGATGCTGACGAAGAAGACAGTATTTGTGTAAAGCTAGTGACAGGCTTTATCAGCCCAGATCCACAAGTAAAAAACGAGCCAGTTTGATCATTTTTACAATTTAGATTATCAACTGAATTGGCTCTATGACTTACGATCAACACGCTGGTTAAATAGCCCAGCGTGTTTTCATTTAACGGTTCTTACAAATAACATATTTGGTCACGCCCTTGCGACTTTGCTTGATACAGCAAGGTATCAGCAGCATTAAGCAGAGCATCGCTGTTGTCGTACCTTTGCCCTTCTTGGGTTGCTACGCCCATACTTACCGTTAGCCTAGCATTAGACATTAAGGCAAAATGTTTTGCACTTAGTTGTGACAAATGGCGTTTTATTCTTATGGCAAGTAGTTGCGCCGTTTGTGCCGAACAATTAGGCAGAATTAACGCAAACTCTTCACCACCATATCGCGCTGCTAGCGTGTCGCGGTTGGGCAAACTTAAACTAAGTGTTTCACCTATGCGCTTTAAGCATTTGTCACCTGCAATATGGCCGTACTCGTCGTTGAATAATTTAAAGTGGTCTATATCAATAAAGACAATACTTAAAGGCAGTTTATCTTCCTCGCAGCGCATCCACTGTTCATGCAAGTAATCAGAGAACTTGTGTCTATTCGCTAAACCCGTTAGAAAATCCGTTTCTGCTTTTCGTTTTAATGATGTGTACTCGGCTTTATGTATGGTTAAATCGCGCAATATGCACAAAAATAGCGAATTAGAAGAAGACAGCTCTTCTGGTAACGTTGAAATGCTAAGCTCAACAGGCAAACTTTTCATACCCACCGATGCACGAGTAAGTTTTACTTCAATTGGCGGTGAATTTATCACCGTGGTAGATGCATTATGAAGATAATGGGTAAGCTGGCTTTGTGAGCGCCCCGATTTATCGTAAATAAGTGAAAGTAGGTTTTCACCTGAAAGAACATCACGGTTACTGTCTAGTAATGATGCAGCGTTTGAATTCAACATTTCTATTGTGCCATTAATACTAAGCACCATAACCGCTTCATTAATGAAATTGAGCATTCTGGCTAACGAACTGTCTTTATAAAAGTTAAACAGCTCTGCAGTCTTTGTTGAAGGTGTGTTGTCATTTAACATTGTTGTATACATCCCGCTGTCTTCCACTAGAAAGGACCTAAGTTGCATACAAGATTACTGGGTTAACTGATTTTTTACCTTCCGGCTTTCTTCCGATTTATCCTATTGATTTATAAAACTTTAATTTAATCCAGAAGGTTTAATTCAGGTTTATTTATTGGTTTTAGACGTGTTCTCGATAATAGTTGCCGCATCGGACGATGAAAATAATTGACTAAAACTCTGTTGCAGTTGGTGGCTTAATTTACTTGCTTTAGAAATGGCAAAATAGGTTGGTATATTGAGTTCTTTTGAGACGATATGATCAGTTATGCTATCAGGAGACTGTTGTACATAGTAATCATAAGGGGCCTCATACGTCATTAAATGCGTCGTTCTTCCAAACTGAAATAGCTGAATTGCATCAGAACTGTTCGCCATATCAAAGATAATGTAATTATCTTCTAACAGTTCTTTGCGCATACCTTCGTAGTCGTAGCCTCTTATTGCTGACACCGTTTTATCACTTTCTAATTTTGGGTTGGTCAGCAATACCAAAGACAAATAACTAAAAGGCTTTTCTACAAAGGTAACATTGTTATCTAGCGCCGTTGTGCCTTTCACATTGATGGTAAGGTCTACTTTACCGGTACGTAAACTTTCAAAAAGACGAGCTGGCGGCGGGCAAACCACCCTTACTTTATAACCCATATCATTCAATAATGAAGTAGAAATGGTAACGGCTTTACCGTAGCAAGTATTGTTTTCATTATTTTTAATGACTAAAGGAGGGAATTCAACGACGCCTAAAACAACCGTATTATCAGAAGTATTATTTATCGTTTCGTGCGCAACACTAAGGGTACAACACAGTAGAAAAAATAAGGCTATTGTAAAGCGCAAAAACATCTCCTCCACATTTCCTTACAATACAAATCACAATACAAAACAGTTATGGTGCTTTTATAGACTATATATAGAAAATGCTGAATAAAAGAAAGTTTAACGCGTCATTTTGAAATAGTAAAAGTCATGAGAACTTTACGCATGCTATGAAAAATAAACTACTACTGCACGTTAAGCTTTTTCTTTTATATACCAACGCTAGGAAGACGAATTACTGAAACCAAGCAACTTCGGATGAGACTTACTATCACTGTCTGTGATTTGCTTATTAGCGTAATTTCTAGGTCCGAAAGAGGCAGCTCTGCCCGATGGGACCAAATGTTGTATCTGGTGGTATGTAATAGAATGACTTGTGCAGGAAGCAAAAAACCCGCCGTTAGGCGGGTTTCTCGAATGGGGACCTGGCAGTGTCCTACTCTCACATGGGGAGACCCCACACTACCATCGGCGCTAATACGTTTCACTTCTGAGTTCGGAATGGAGTCAGGTGGTACCGTATCGCTATGGCTGCCAGGAAAAAATTGTTAACAATCTGGGAAATCTGATATT
>NZ_BJKK01000030.1 GCF_006538325.1 Alteromonas sp. KUL42 | reverse complement strand
CTTAAAAAAGTGAACTAAGCGAACAAATATCACTCAAATGTGATAATTAGTAGACAATATGGACTAATTACTAATAGGATGGGGTTTTAGATCCTAATAAAGTAGTAGTTCTAATGTATTTGTTGATACCGCCGTTATTGATATCAACTAGGCAGTAAATGGCAAATTCAACAGCGTGCGTAAAGCACATTATTTGAACCAGGTTAAATGGTAGATGAAATCTGGTGCATTAGATTTAAGTAATTAACTACACAATAATTATAAAGGTGGGTTTATGTTACGTTCTGTCACGTTGCTATCAGCAGCATTACTAATTTCTCAAGTTAGTTTTTTAGCAATAGCGCAAGATGCTGCTCAATTAGAAGCAACGCAGCCACACCACATCATTCAAGAAGAAAATGAGTCAAACCGTTTTCAAACAACATTTCTGAAAAGACAAGTTGATCAAACTATGTCGGTAGGAAGGGCAATAAGTTCTATTGCAGGACACTACCCTAAAGAAATTGTTTCCATTGTTGATATTGCATTAGACACTTACCCAGACAAGTATCGTGAAATTATTTTTGCTGCTATATCTGCCCAACCCGCATCAACAGAAGAAATTGTTAAGCTGGCTATAGAAAAGGAAGTAAGTAGCTGCCCTAATATTGTTCAGCTTGCTATAAAGGCCGAACCTACTTATGTTGATTTCGTGGTTCAAGCTGCAGCTTTGTCTACACCAGAAGAACTCGATGAGATTGTTCGCGTAGCAGTGTTAACTCAACCCGATGCGGCTGACAGTATTGTGCAAACACTATCTCAGGAGCACCCTAATAAAATAGTAGAGATAATGACGAGCGCATTGAATGCTGTACCATTTGTTGGCGAGTATGTGGTGGATGCATTACTTGCTGTATTTCCAAATGAAGCGGAAAAAGTGGTCGAAACCGCTGTACGAGAATCTTCACAACAAAGAGAACAGGTTTTACGTATATTGAATACCGCACAAAATGCAGGAGTTTCCGACGATAAATTGAAAGAGTATGGAATATCGGCGGGTTTAACTGAAAACGATGTGCAAACAGCACTTAACAATTAATACGCTTAATACCATCACGTTGGTGTGAAGATTCTAACGAATACTTGAAAGCTGCCTTTAATGAAGCGCCCCCACTAATTGGATTGTCCAACTAAAGGGGATCACTTCACGAAGCGGCTTTTTTAATTTCTGCAATAACAACGGCTAGCTCATATTAACTTGAGCAATGCCCCCCTTTAACGCAATAACTTTATAGGGCTATTGTTGCTTTTCGAGCATAGCGGCTTCTTTGTAGAGCATTAACTCGGCTTTTAACAAGTCTACTTTCGCTTTTATTGCTTTTATACGCGCTTTAATTTCATTTTGTGCTCTTGCGTTAAGTACAAACATATCACTATCCCCTGCGTCAAAACGCGTTTTTTCAACTTTAGCAAGTGTATTAGCCAAAGCTGCATTTTCACTTTGCAATGCGCTTATGTCTTTTGCTTGTAACCAATACACTAGGGCTTGCTCAAAGCGTTGCGTAATAGCTTCCTGTGTTGACGTTAGCTTGTGCTCAAGCTCTCTCTTCTTTGACAATAGCTGTGCTTGCTCTGCTTTTGCTTTTCTGTTGCCTAATGGATATGAGAAAGCTAAACCTAATTTAGTTTCCGTCCCATCAAGTGAAGTGGGCCCCGCTCCCAGATCTCTTGCCACTGAAGCTTTTAAGTCTAATTTTGGTAACAGCGCATTTTTGCTTAACTCTACTTTATTCACGACAACTTGCTGCTCTAGTCTCATAACATCAAGTTCGGGGTGCTGATTTAACGCTTTTCGCAATGTGGCGAGTTGGCCATCTCCTACCCAAAACGGCCAGTTGAGATGATCTGGCGGCTGATTTTCATCTATTCCTAACATAGCGCCTTCAGGTGAGCGCCAGTAGTACGTCAGCATTTGAGCGTGCGCATCGCGCTTTTGCTTCAGTTCTGCCAATAATAAGCGTTGTTGAAGTATATTTGCACGAAACTCAGTTAATACGATACTGGCAACATCCCCCTTATCAACCCTAATAGTAAGTGCACTCTCTCTTTCAGCTGCAGCTTTAAGCAGTTCCTCCACAGCCAATACCTGCAGTGCACTCTCGTACCAAGCGATATATTCACTAACACCTTTATATATAAATTCATTTTTCAAAGATGCAGCTAAGGCTTGCCATTGTGATGAGGCCAATCCCGCGTTTTTCAGCTCAGTTCTTCTTTTATCAATTTCTCTATTCTGAAGCAGTGATAATGCAACGCCAACGCTTGCCTCTCCTCCTGACAAGGTTTCATATCCCCCTTCATATGAAGGAAAGTCTCCTTCAGAAATACGATATTCAGTAAAAACCTCACCGTTGAAATTCTCTATAGGATTAGAGAACCTTTGAGTCAAATTTGTACCATCGTAATAACCACTGAGTCGACTTTTAGTTTTTTGCTCAACAACTGGGTCGAAACGACTTCTCGCAATTTCAAGTTCTGCAGCAGCTTGGTAGTTTCCCTCATCAATCGCCAACACATACGGATGATAGTGAAGCATGCTATCTATCAATTCATCAATACTGGGGGCCGCGCGTTTCATTGTGTTATTCGCTGTCGTCGGTATAGCCACAAAAACGAACAGTATGAACGTTAGCAATTTGGCGCTATTGCTCACCATGTACTACTCCCCTTCGACTCTGCTGTTCCTGACGAATTAGAACTTTGCGTAGGCAGAGGTGGGAAGTTATTCAATTGTCGCCACATTTCATAGCCTAGGCGCACTTCTTCAAGTAATACCCATGCTTTTACTCGGCTACCTAATCGCGCTGAACTTTCAGCCGGCCATGGTACATCATTTTCATCTGGTCTTATCCAAACATTAAAATCTCCCATGGCATTTGCCACTGGCTCAACGTAGACCACTTCTCCACCAAAGGTACCTATGGCACTGCCCGGCCATCCGCTGAATTGGAACACCGGCCAGCCTTCAAATTGCAAGCGTGCTTTAGCACCAGTTTTCACCAAAGGCGCATCTAACCCTCGTACTGTTACTCGAACACTTCGCTTAGCGTCAGCTGGAATAAATTGCCCCAAAATATCTCCCGCTTTAACAAAGGTCGACACACCACCCGATAACAAGCGCACTACGGTACCATCTACCGGCGCAAACTTAGTTTGCGTAGATTGGCGAGATAACGTCATACTCACAGAGTTAATCTCAGATACCGAAGCCGCTACTTTTGCTCTTAACTCTTGAACTGTTATCTGCGCTTTTTCTACTTCTTTTGTTGATACCAACCCTTGTTCCTGAAGAGATATTTGGCGCGCTAGGTTGTTTTCTGCATTGCGAACCGCTGTTTCATTGGCCTCTCGCTTCAAATTCGCTGCGGATAATTGCGACTGCAATTTCTCAAGCCTTTGCGCATCAATATCGATTAAAGTAACAATAGGGTCGCCTGCTTTAACCTGTTGGCCTTCTCTTACATGCCATTGTTTAACTTGTCCGTCTACAAGTGCGTTAATGGGTTGCGTGCGATCTTTAGGATCGAGTGAGTCAACCATCCCGGTTCCATAAGCGGTTTGGATCCATGGTGTGTAATACAGCACGAGACAGGCTGCGACTACCAGAAAGATTATTATTCCAGTTATTACTCTATGAAACTTCGGAACTTTCAAAGCTGGCAATGTATCTATGTTGTCAAGAAAGCGGCGTTCTGCGTTATTCATTTACTTTCTCTCCTTGTTACTTCTAACGGCTTCCTCATGTCCACCGGCTTCATTACGAGCAACAACCGTGGCGCTATCATGTAGATGTATTACCCCATTAAAGCGTTCTTGCATTGGCATATTGGTAAAGTACATAACAGTAAAGTCGTATTGGTTTAGTCTTTTCAGCAGTCTTGAGCGCAATTCAACAGGGATAGCATCAAAGTGTTGGTTTAATATAAGTAGTTTTGGCTCACCAATAATTGCAGCGGCAAGTTTCAATAACAAAAACTCCAATGGCTGTAGGGGCGCCCCAAGTTGAGAAAGGCGTGTCTGTAAACCGTTTGGCAGCGCTTCAACCACAGTGTGCATTTCTACAACCTCTAAAACCGCTCTAATATCGGCGAAAGTTGCTTTAGGCTGTGCAAGCTTTAGATAACGCTCAATGGTTACTTCGATAATTAAGGCGCGATCGAGTATGGTCACAGCCTGTCTTAACTCATGCGTGTCATAGTCGTTTAAGCTGTAATTACCAATTAACACATCACCGGCTTTAACGCGCTCATATTGTTTTAGGTAACCAACCAGTTGCTTTTGAACCCAGCTTTTGTCTGATGTGAAAAAATACTTATCGCCAGACTCAAACATCATATCCAGAACGCATTTATCGTTACCATTAGACAATACAACCTTGTTGAAAATGAGCTTTGATGATGTGGGTATATGCTGAGCTTCTGAATTTAGCTCTTCTTGTGGCATTGACAATGCTGTACCCAGTTTTTCTGCGGCACCATAAAGCTCGTAGTACAGTTTAAGATACTGAGTGAATCGAGATAAACCTAGAAAAACAGCAGACATCACCAACTCTGCGGCCACAAGCTGTCCTATAGATAACTGACCTTGAACAACCAAAACTCCCCCAATCCCAAGTAGTGACGCACTCGCCACCGCATACATAAGTAAAAACATGACCACTTGAGAAAAGGTATAGTGAAAGTGGCGCTCATGCTTTTGTACGTAGTTACTTATGAAGTTCTCAGTACTTCTGCCTGCATATTCAACATGGTCAGCCGACTTAAAGAACTCGTGTGCACTGGCAATGTCATTTAACCATTTAGCCGATTCATACTTTGCATTCGAGAGCTCTATTGCTGTCCTTTTTGCACCACGCCCCCAAATTTTCCATACAGCGTACATGGTTAGTAAAAGTACAACGTTGAATGCAAACAGCGCTGGGTGATAGAAAGATACCAATGTAAAACCCACCAGCATTTGCAAAACTAAAGCAAAGCCGTCAATCATTAAGGAAGGCATATTTTTCTGGAAAGTCATGATGTCAAAATAGCGCTGGGTTAATGTGACGTTTTGCCTACCCTCAAAAAAGCTATGTGGTGCCATAATGGTTTTAACCCCAAGTGCCGCCGTTAGCCTTGCATACACTTTACGTTCATAAAATTCCATTACACGCATACGGAGTGCACTAAGAATGCCAGAAATGAAAAGTGTGAGAAAAAGAACGACAGCCAAAATAACCACAGCTCGTGTAGAGCCGATATTCGCAATACTATTAATAAGTGTTTGAACAGCGATAGGTACTGCTAGTGTCATTAAACTGATGGCTATGCCATATATTATTGCGACGGAAAAGAAGCCAGACTCAGGTTTTAGTAGTGAGAATAGCGTTTTACGCGTTTCACGTAGATTAATTACTTTTGCCATAATATGTCTTCAGGTTTCACCACGGGCTTATAGTGTGTTTAGTGTAAGAGAATAGACCGTCAGAATAAATCTGTTATATTCTTCTAAGTTCATCGAAAAAAACTTAATTATGCATCATTTAAATTATCATCATTTGTACTATTTCTATCTTGTTGCGCGAGAAGGCAGTATTGCAAAGGCTGCCAAACTACTTCACGTTACTCCTCAAACGGTAAGTGGGCAACTAAGTACGTTTGAAAGTCAGTTAGGATATTCACTTTTTGACAGAATAAATAAGCGTTTGTACCTTAATGCTAAAGGAAAAGTGAGTTATCAATATGCCAGTGAAATATTTCACAAAGGTTATCAACTGGCTGAAATACTTAATAATAGTGACGAAATCACTACGAACGAATTTGTGATAGGTATCACTAACGGCATTCCGAAAGTCTTATTTTACGATTTTGTTCATAGCACAATGCGTGCATTTTCTAATGTAAAATACATCATTAAAGAAGACAGTTTTGATGGTTTGTTGAAAGAGTTAGCTATTAACGCCATTGATTTCATTGTTGCTGACCGCGGTATTGCACCGGGAACACAAGTGAATGCCAATAGCTATTTTCTAGGCGAGAGTTCACTTAGCTTTTTTGCAAAGCAGGCGCTTTCAAATAATCAGCAGTTTCCAACTTGTTTAAATCAGATGCCATTACTCATACAAGGCTACACCTCCGGTATTCGACAGGCATTAACAAGCTGGCTAGAAGCAGAGCAACTGCACCCCAAGATTATTGCTGAATTCGATGACAGTGCTCTGCTGAAGCTTTTTGGAAGTGAGAATTTCGGTGTGTTTTGTGCCCCTTCCGCGATATCACAACACGTAGAGGCGCAATACAACGTGCACTGTATTGGTAACGCAGCCACGTTAAACGAACGCTACTATGCCATTACTGGTAAAAGTCGCGCTGACAATACAATCTGCAATGCCATCGTACGTTCAGCGCAAACAATTCTTCAAGGTGGAGATTAAGTCTCACTCTTTAACTTAGTTGCACAATATAGAAGCGAATATACAGTTACCTTACGCAGCAACAAAGTCGTCTATATTCCCTTGGTAATAACTCAAAGTAAGAACTTTATCTAAAATATAACGGAGCGCCTCGTTGATAGGCATGAGTTTTTCACCTAACTCAAAATCCAACTGCGCTATTTTCTGCCGACCAATAGCTAACATAGGCGGCTTTGTAGCACCACTTTCCATAGCAATTAACGCTTGGCTGTAGTTGTCTGGTACTGAAGATTTAATTGGTTTGCATACTGATAACGTCGCTACACCAAATTTTGTTTTATATCCAGCGGCGCCAAACATACGACAAATACTTGGGCGATACTCATAGATACCACAAAAACCCTCTTTACCATCTAAACTCAAGCGCTGATATTGCATGCATGAAAATCCGTTATAATCCCCAAGCTCATTGTATTTTTGATCAGCTTGACCTGAATCGAAAAGATAGAGCGCATAAGGCAACATTTCCAAGGGCGACACTTCGATATCTGGGTTGTTACAGCAAGCACCGCACTTGGCGACGCAGTTTAACGATTGAGCTTGTTGGTATGCACTAAATTCGTTAGAGAGAGTTTGGTAAACGTCCATTACTTTACTGGAGAGTTCACGCAGCCTATTCATAATGACTCCGCTAAAAAGCAAACTACAACGACCCCTCTGTGATAGCTCTTGGATAAGAGTAAACAATAGAAGGCAATTTTAAAAATTAACAGTATGCTTCTTCCCCGCCCTAGGTAAGAGTTAGCATGGCACTAAGCAAGCAGGGATTGAATTGGCGGAATTCTATTTCTATTTTAAATTTTTGGGAATTATTTTTTACGTTTACACACAAAAAAACCTAGAACATTAGTTGCTCTAGGTTTAAGACACAGCTTCATTTTATCAACCATCAACGCCAACTTAAATTGTAGCGTGTTGATATGCTTGGTTAGAGAATAGATTCACTAGTCGGCATTAAACAAGTCTCGGGTGTACACCTTATCAATAACATCTTCTACATCTGGTGTAATACGATTCGCGACAATCACATCTGAGACCTTTTTAAATTCCTCTATGTCGTTTATCACTCTAGAGTTAAAAAAGTCACTTTCCTTAAGTACCGGTTCATACACCACAACTTCAATACCTTTAGCTTTAATGCGCTTCATAATTCCCTGAATGGCGCTTGCTCGAAAATTGTCTGAACCAGCCTTCATAATAAGCCTGTAAATACCCACAACCTTAGGGTTACGGCTGACCACTGAGTCGGCAATGAAGTCTTTTCGAGTACGGTTAGCATCAACAATAGCTTGGATCATATTGTTGGGCACTTCACTATAGTTAGCTAATAATTGTTTGGTATCTTTAGGTAAGCAATAACCACCATAACCAAAACTCGGATTGTTATAATGATTGCCTATGCGAGGATCTAAACCAACCCCTTCAATAATTTGCTTGGTGTCCAATCCGTTGCGCTCAGCATAACTATCAAGCTCGTTGAAATAGGCAACACGCATAGCTAAGTATGTATTAGCAAATAGCTTGATTGCTTCTGCTTCGGTACTGTCAGTAAACAGAATATCTATTTCTTGTTTAACTGCACCTTGGGCGAGTAGTTGAGCAAATACTTCCGCACGCTCACTGCGCTCCCCAACAATAATTCTACTCGGATGCAAATTGTCATAAAGTGCCTTCCCTTCTCTTAAGAACTCTGGAGAGAATATGATATTGTCACTGCCATGACGAAGCTTAGCTTCTTTCGTAAAGCCAACAGGTACAGTCGATTTAATCACCATGACAGCATTTGGATTAACCGCCATAACGGACTTAATAACAGCATCTACGCTGCTGGTGTTAAAGTAATTTGTTTGTGGATCGTAGTCTGTAGGGGTGGCAATAATGACGTAATCAGCGTCAGCGTAGGCTTCTTCAGGGTTTAGTGTAGCCTTCAATTGTAGTTGTTTATTGCTGAGAAAATCTGATATTTCCACGTCTTCTATTGGTGACATCTTGTTATTGATCATCGACACCTTCTCTGCAACAAGGTCGACTGCGCAGACCTGATGTTTTTGAGCTAAAAGTACCGCGTTTGACAATCCAACATACCCTGTTCCCGCTACCGCAATTTTATAAGTCTTAGAAATTTCCATGTTTATTAACCTAGAGCCTGTTTAACAACGATTTGCTTTACTCAAACACCATAATGTTTGTTCTGTGATTCTCTTTGACAATAATATGACATATTAAGTATTGCCATACTCATTTTTTTGCTTGAAGGAAAAGTTCTCTCTTCTTAGCGTTAAATTTGGACTGTATGCTGGATCCGCTTTTATCACCGACGCCCACGTATCTTGTAAATAGGCTAGTTCAGAATTGAAACGAGCGGCCTTTTCTGGCGTAACATCAAGCCCTCTACTCACCGACTCATGATGGTATAACTCAGCTTCAGCACAATACAAGTTTGAGTAACCCAATTCACGAATCCGAAGGCAAAAGTCAACATCATTAAACGCTACAGCCAAGGACTCATTTAACCCACCAACTTTGTCAAAAAGGTCTCTCTCGACAATCAAACACGCCGCGGTAACCGCGCTGAAGCGATGTGTTGCAACTAGTCGATTTAGATAGCCCACATGAAAACGAGGAAAATACTTATGTGCGTGACCTGCGCCACCACCATATCCCATAACAACCCCCGCGTGCTGCACCCTGTCATCTGAATAGTAGAGTTTTGCCCCAACACAGCCAATATCTTTGCGCAGTGCATGCCCAACCATATAGGTTAACCAGTCACCCGAGATCACTTCTATATCATTGTTGATTAGACCTATCACATTACCTTTGGCCTGCTTTACCCCAAAGTTATTAATAGCCGAGTAATTAAAAGGGTGATCATACTTAAGTAAGCGAACCTTAGGGTGTCTTGCTATTTGTTCAAAATAGGCCAGGCTTTCTTGCTCAGTTGAGCCATTGTCAATGAGCAAGATTTCATAGTTGCCGTATCTCGTTTTTTCTAGAATAGACTCAATACAGGCCTTTACTAACTGCCAAGCGTCTTTGGTAGGAATTATGAGCGACACTAGTGGACTCTGAGTAACAGGCCACATTAAGACATTCAGCCCTGGCGTCTCGTTTGTTGTCACTTCAGTAACGCTATGTTTACGTAAGCTTTCAGCTACAAATGGTAAAGCGCGCTTTTGGTGCTCATCACCGTGAGAACTATGTACTAAGGTAAATGGAAGATGCTCTACCTTCAAAGCTGAATCATTTAATGTTCCCTTTTTTAACCACAACAATAATACTACTTGCGCAATTGTACGAACGTTATCAGCTTCACAAAGTGAAGAACACAACTTGAGCCACTTGGAGTTAAGCGCAACTGCCGTATTTACATAAGCTGTTGTAAAATGTAAATCAGCATCCCAATCGGGAAAAAAACGGGGGCTGTGAAGTTGGCCTTTACTGTCTTTGTTATCCGTATCGGAATAGACTACATCACTGTTTTTTAGTTTTCTTTGAAAAAGAGTAAGCGCAGCTTTATGCAACTGCTCACCGCTGTTAATTAATAAGACATGTTCATTATTTATGACTTTTAAGAATGCGTCAGAAAGCGTCGAGGTAACGCACAGTTCACCATTGTACAACTGATTTATTGTTGTACTTGGTCCATTGTTACTGACTATTATTATACGATTTACATGGTCGATATGATTGAGTGACGCCAATGTATATTTGAGCTTTTCTTCGCCAAGAATAATAACCGAAATTAAATTACTTTCTTCCTGTAAATTTAAGCTACCGGCACGCAATAGTTGTGCTAAAAGTATTTCCTGCCGCTTCAGATAATAACTATACATCGCCAGCGCTTTTTTCTTACTTGGCAAACCATAAAACAAACCTGATTTATGAAGAGAACGGCTATACAGAGCAGTGAGAGCTGAATTTTTTTTGAGCTTTTGTTTAAAGGTCTTGGGTAACAGTCCAACGGCACCTTTAACTGTTAGCATTGCATACTTTTTCATTAACTCTCTTTCCATTCCCCAATAAGCAAAAAGCCGCACTAAGCGGCTTTGAACTATAACACGATTTGTAGTTTAGGCTTAGTGACCCGTACCTAATCGCTCGCCTTGGTAGCTGCCATCAAGTACAGCTTGCCACCAGCTTTGATTATTCAAATACCACTCAACCGTTTTGCGAATACCACTTTCGAAGGTTTCTTGCGGTGTCCAGCCTAATTCCTTTTGAATTTTAGATGCATCAATCGCATAGCGCATGTCATGTCCAGGGCGATCTTGTACAAAAGTAATTTGATCAGCGTAAGGAGCGCTTTTGGGTTTAACTTCATCTAAAATAGTGCAAATAGTTTGTACCACTTCGATATTTTGCTTTTCGTTGTGACCGCCAATGTTGTAGGTCTCACCTACTTTCCCTTCAAGCGCCACCAATACTAATGCACGAGCGTGATCTTCAACATATAACCAATCACGAATTTGATTACCTTTCCCATAGACAGGAAGTGGCTTACCTGCAAGTGCATTGAGTATGACCAAAGGGATCAATTTCTCAGGGAAGTGATACGGCCCGTAATTGTTTGAACAATTCGTAACAAGTGTAGGTAACCCATAGGTTCTAAGCCATGAACGCACTAGCTGATCTGAACTTGCTTTACTCGCAGAATACGGAGAGCTTGGCGCGTAAGGTGTAGTTTCAGTAAACAATGGTAGCTCGCTACCAGCTTCCACTTCATCAGGATGCGGAAGGTCACCATACACTTCATCTGTTGAAATATGATGAAACTTAAAACTTTGCTTCTTCATGTCTTCAAGGTTTGACCAATATGCTCGAGCTTGTTCAAGTAACGTATATGTACCGACAACATTGGTTTGAATAAATTCGCCTGGGCCATCAATAGAACGGTCAACATGAGATTCGGCAGCTAAGTGCATGATGATATCTGGCTGATGTTGTTCAAATACTCGCTTAACTTCTATGGCGTCACAAATATCTACCTTTTCAAAGCTATATCGGTCGTTATCTGCTACATCAACCAAGGATTCTAGGTTGCCAGCATAGGTTAGCTTGTCGACATTCACGACACGATGCGCAGTGTCGTTAACTAAGTGACGCACTACAGCCGAACCAATAAACCCTGCTCCACCAGTGACTAAAATTGTTTTACTCATTTTTTCTACCAAATACTAATTTTCTTTATTTCAACTCGTCCATCATGGCGGAGAGTTGTTTACGCCAATGGGTAGGCTTACACGAAGTGAAGGCTTTTCTTGCTGAGGTCTTATCCAATACACTGTAATGAGGACGCTTTGCCGGCGTTGGGTACTCACTACTAGGAATAGGAGTAATAGGTATTTCACGGTCTAGTAATGACTTATCGAATGCTAATTCCTGAATAGCTACTGCAAAGTCATACCAACTTGCTACGCCTTCATCGGTCCAGTGATAAACACCCACTATCTTGTTTTTCGCAGCATCAATACACGCCTCAGCCAGACTTTTGGCCCATGTGGGTGAACCTATTTGATCATCTATAACAGAGAGAGCGTCTTTCTCTTTCATTAATCGCAGCATCGTCTTAACAAAGTTATTACCGTGCGCGGAATAAACCCATGCCGTGCGGATAAGGCAACTAGCTTCGGGTAATAATGACAATAAGGCCTGCTCACCTTCTGCTTTGGTTTTACCATAGATACCTTGAGGCTCTATTGGATCATCAGGTAGATAAGGAATACCTTTATGCCCGTTAAATACGTAGTCTGTAGATATATGAACGAGAAATGTGCCTGTTTGTTTACAGTATTTCGCTAAATGCTGCACTGCCGTTGTGTTAATAGCTTGGCAATTTGCTATATCTTGCTCTGCTTTGTCTACCGCAGTATAGGCAGCAGCATTGATGATGACATCGGGCGAATATTGAGTGAGTACTCCAAAAAGTGCTTCCTCATCGGTAATATCTGTATCATTTCGCCCTAAGCACTGGGTATCTGAGCCTAAAAGTCGCACAAGTTCATAAGATAGTTGACCTGAACGACCAATGACTAAAATTTTCACATTAATTCCTTTCTATCGCGTTGGCACACAACAACAAGCAAGCCCAAGGTTAGAACGTAGGCGCACCTTCAAAACTTACACCATCTTCATCTTTCGCAGATAACGAAGGAAGCATGCCATCGACAAGTGGCCATTGAATTGCAAGAGTTGGATCATCGTATTTAATCGAAACTTCAGACTCTGGGTGATAGTAGTCTGTGCATTTATACACGAACTCTGCTGATTCACTGGTTACATAAAAACCGTGAGCAAAACCAGCTGGCACCCAAAGTTGACGTTTGTTTTCCGCTGATAGCAGAACACCTACCCACTGACCAAAGGTTGGCGAACTTTTACGCATATCAACGGCTACATCATAAACTTCACCGCTGACCACACGTACCAGTTTTCCCTGAGTTTGCTCTAACTGATAGTGTAAACCTCTCAAGATCCCTTGACGAGATTTAGAGTGGTTGTCTTGCACAAAATCAACGTTGGCACACTCTCTTTTAAACCAATCTGTTCTGAAGGTTTCCATAAAAAAGCCACGATCATCACCAAATACTTTTGGCTCGATAATTTTGACGTCGGGGATAGCGGTTGAAATTGCTTGCATGTTTATTCCGTTTCTTAATTCTTAACTCTATCGCTAATTACTTTAAGCAGGTAAGTACCATATCCGCTCTTTTTAAGTGGTGCCGCTAGCTTTTCTAACTGAGCTGCATCGATGTATCCCATTCGATATGCAACTTCTTCAGGGCAGCATACTTTCAGCCCTTGGCGTTTTTCAATTGCTGCAACAAAATTTGCCGCATCCAGTAATGAGTCTAGCGTGCCTGTGTCAAGCCATGCCGAGCCACGCCCCATCAGTTCAACTTTTAAACTACCTTCTTTTAAATAAAGGTTATTTAAGTCAGTAATTTCCAGCTCGCCTCTTACCGAAGGCTTAACTTCTTTGGCAAAATCCACAACGCGATTATCGTAGTAATAAAGCCCTGTAACTGCATAATTAGATTTTGGTTTCAGCGGTTTTTCCTCGATAGACAATGCATTCCATTGTTCATCGAACTCGACAACTCCATAGCGCTCTGGATCGGTAACATGGTAGCCAAATACCGTAGCACCTTGCTCTTGGTCATGAGCATTTTTAAGGGATACTTTCAAGTCATGACCATAGTAAATATTGTCACCCAGAATAAGTGTACAACTATCATTGCCGATAAACTCTTCACCAATGATGAATGCTTGAGCAAGCCCGTCAGGACTTGGCTGAACAGCGTATTGCACGTTAATGCCTAAGTCGCTACCATCGCCAATTAATTCGATAAATCGTTGCTGTTCTGCAGGGGTAGTAATGATGAGAATATCTTTTATACCCGACATCATCAGTGTTGTGAGCGGATAAAAAATCATCGGTTTATCATAAACCGGCATCAATTGTTTACTAACTACTTTGGTTAGAGGATGAAGGCGCGTGCCTGAACCACCCGCCAATATAATTCCTTTTCGCATAATAGTTACTTCACCTTCCTTTCGTTTGAAGCAGAGAACTTAGCTCGTACTACATTGTGTTCTTCGACAGACTGCTCCAACATTGCTATGCGTTGAACCAATCTATCAATTTTGGTATTGGTTCGTTGACGCTCTATGTCCATGAGTAAGATTTTTACCATTGCAGCACCCAAGGCCAATAAGACAGGAATAATAGGAGGGTAACCTATACCAAAATAAGCTCCTACAATATCAATAATACCCGGAAAAAAACCGACAAAAAGTACCAAAAGTGCTAATGCGAACCAACGCGCTGCAACAAGTGGAGAGATATGATCTCGCCGTGTTAGAAATACAATGGTTAAACTTAGTGCTGCACCAATGAAGGCCGCAATGATATGCGCACTACTCATTTTTAGTTCCTGCTGTCAGCTGTTTGTGATATTTGCCCACTTCTTGCGGGCCCATTTTCGTCACACTCAAAATAAGTGTGTAAAGTAAGTACTTGAGTACCGCAAACCAAGAGTTGAAGATTCGTGATATCCCGTCTTCTCGTCTCTCCATAACAACTTCTATTTCGCTGCATTTCATTCGTAGCTTCTTGAGCATTAATAAAACACCAACGTCTTGATATTCAAACATAGTTGCTTGATAAGAAGCGAGAACACGCATGGCAGGTCTGGAATAAAGACGTAATCCAGAAGTGAGATCACTCACATCCACACCAGATATGCGCTTAAAAACACGCCAAGCAACATGCCTCCCAATGCTGCCACGTGATGTACAAGCGCCCACGGTACAATCATTGTCTGAAGGAGCTTGTTCTACCAATCTCACCAACGCGTCTACTGGGTGTTGTCCGTCAGCATCGCATGTTATCACCCGATGCATCCCTTTTTTGAGAGCATAACGAATACCTGTTTGGGTAGCGCGCCAAGCGCCTAGATTAATTGTATGAGGTAAAACCACCGCCCCATAACGTTTTGCAATATTTGCCGTGTCATCTTGGCTTGCATCATCAACAACAATAATTACGCAATCGAATTTTTCTTGGATACGCTGTATCACACCTGCAATTGTACGACTTTCATTCATTGCGGGTATAATTATGGCTAAGTGTTTATCGCGAATAACATTCATATATTTATGGTAACCTTAAGGCTACTAAAATGCTAACAAATTACCCTTTAGCATCTAGCTTTAGCGTATTCGTTCGAACAGTGTTTTGCTCTGATTAAAGATAAGCACATCACTTCTTTCCCTGATAAATAGCGCGCACTAACTTTTCAATCTCACCTACTTTGAATTGTGTCAAAAACCGCAGTCGACCATTTTCACCGAGTTTACTTGTTTGCACTTCGTTTTCTGAAAGCTGAAGTAAAGCTTGCGCAAGTGCCTCAGCGCTAGCATGTTTTACTACAAGGCCTGTTGATTGGTGATCCACAACATTACTCATCCCTGAACCTGGAACGTCAGTACAAATACACGCCTTTCCCGCTCTCATTGCTTCAAGTAATACCAAGCCAAAGGCCTCTGTTCTCTCTATTGAAGGAAGCACTAGAAAGCGACAACGCACTATTAACGAATACAGCATTTCATCGCTGACTTGCCCTAAGAAACGCACCTTGTCTGTAATACCCAACTCTCGAACCATGGTTTCAAGTTTGGTTCTTTCATCACCGTCACCCACAATAGTAAGCACTAACTTTTTATCATTGACCTTAGCCATTGCATTAATTAAATACTTATGGCCTTTATAATACGTTAACCGACCTATACACAACGCGCCAACATCAAAGGAAGAATCAGTAACAGGCTTATCCGGTATATCTTCCAGCCCAAGAGGTACAACAACACATTTGTGTCTGAAAGGCCTTAGCGGCTTACTTGAATGCAAATAATTTTGGGAGGTAACAATTATTCTTTCAGCTCGAACTAGCAACGCTTTTTCGAAAATTCGATAAACGGGGTATAGACATTTTATTCCCCAATTGGGTTTGTCGCCAATGACGTCACTGTGCCAATGTAAAACGAGTTTTCGGTTGCTGGCTTGTTTTAAAAGTAATAACCAAAAACACGTAACATTTGGAAGATGTGCGTGGATTACGTCGGGTTGCTCTTTCTTAAGTATGGCTTTTAAATGCCAATAGGCACTTAATGCAACAGGTACAAAAAGCAACTTTGCGATAATGGGAACCCTATAAACATTAGCCCCACCTTCTGTACTGCTTAAAAAGGGCTTTCCCGTTTGGTGATGATGAACTAGTGCTGATACCGACAGTCCCTGTTTAACTTGTGCTTGCATAAGCGCAAGCATCATATTTTCTATGCCGCCTTTAAACGGCGCAAAGTACTTTCCAATGTGGAGTATTTTCATATTGTGTAAAACCAGCAATAGTGTTTGCGCGCTGTGAGTATATATATAAAGGGTTACAAGAGAAAGAAAGCGCTAATTTAATGACAGAAACGTTCTTCAATTTAACCGTTTCCCAGCCTCTAATTTTTGTTATCCTGCATGGGTACAAAAATCAATGGCTATCTCCATGAATAAAAATATCAGTGTTATCTTTTTGGTTCTTTTCTCTTTCTGTTCACAAGCACAGGAAGACTCACTACAAGAAATCCTTGCAGCAATCAACAAACTAGAAGTTAAGTCGGAGCCTAAGTGCTACGCCACAGCCTCTCGGCTCGAGGACTTTATGTTTGGTACACCACTTGATAATGAAGCACGTTTCGCCAAAAACATCCTACAAAAAGAGTTAATAGAATTGTTGTGGCAAAGAGCATCTGCCGCAGCATTAAAACAGAAAGAGAGTGTTATTTTAGCTTCACACATTGAAGAAGCAGCGGCTCAACTTTTTACCATTTCAAAAGATGATAAAGGTCATTGGCAACTCAAACTCAGTGATCAACAGAGCATTACGATTCACAAAGACGATAAGCGCCAATACGCTAGTATTGCGTATTCATTAAGGGCGGTACTTGCAGTACAACAGGATATGCTAGTCAATTTTGAGAGTGACTTACTTCCCCTGTCTACTCTGGCTATTGATACACTAAAAAACACACTTGATTTTTATACGTTAGCTGCGCTGAAAATTGCAGACAACAAAGCAAAAATAAACGATGAAAGGTTAGTCAGCACAACGAACATTACGCAAACTTGGCAAGAGTTGCTCGCTACTGAACCGTTAAACGAAAATGCCAAAACACAGGACGCGTTAGCTTCTGGTTTCGATTACAGCCCTATAGAGCCAACTTTATTGTTACAAATGGCTGACATAAAGCTGGACGCTTATGCTCAATATAACAAAGTCAGTAACCAATTATTTTTGAGAAATTTGCAAGTTTATTTCGCACGTGTAACTTGGCCGAAAGAAAAAGCAGAATCAAATGAAATTATCAAAGTATTTGGTGAGTTGGTTGCTGACTTCTCACGCGAGCTATACCTAGGTGCTCAACAATTTGCTATGAATGATGGTCAACGTGTCATTCGCGAGCAAGATATCTACAAATACGCGCAACAATTTATCCCTCATAAAATTAATGAATATGAAGATGCGTTGTTCTTCCCTAAGCTTCCAGAAGAACAACAAACGTATATTGAGTCTTATGACATGGATGCTTTTAGAGACGCTGGAGTACATTGGCAATATTTGCTTCAAGGTATTAACAATGATGGGGTACAGCTGTATTTAGAACCAGATCCTTTTGCGGCAGAGCTGCTAGTAGAGAACATTGCACAGTATGGCGTGTTGTTATTTAGAATTGCAGGCGAACTTGTTATCAATGATGACAAAGAACGGCTTAAAGCAGAGTTTCTTACAGCAGCACAAGAGGTTATCGCACAGCGAACAGCTCTGCACAATAGAGTGAAACCTGACGAGAAGCGCAAGCAATCCATTGGCTCTTCAAATTTGGCGCTTTCTGAAGATAAAGAGGCACTGCGCTTTACTGAAGTAAGTGATTTGACCGGTATTCACTACGAACACAGAACATCTGACTGGTTAAACCGCCAACTACGTACATTTATAAGAACAAGTGAAACTACGGGTATTATTACCATCCCTCCTGCCTTTGGTGGTTCTGGTGTTGGCGCTGAGGATATCAACAATAATGGACTTATAGATATTTTGTTGTTGGGTGGTAGAGGAGTTGCTCTATATATCAACCAAGGCGATGGAAAATTTAAAGAGCAAAGTGATGACATGGGGCTTAGTTGGGAACGCAGCAGTGATGATATGCCAGGTGAAATGAGACAACCTATCATAGCTGACTTGGATAATGACGGCTGGCAAGACGTAATTATCACCTATGTGAACGATAAACATCGAGTATACAAAAATATTCAAGGCAAGCGCTTTGAAGATGTTACCGACACTGCAGCGTTGGGGGGAGAAGGCTTAGTTGGTGGCCCAGCGACTGTTTTTGATATGGACAATGACGGCGATTTAGATGTTTACATAACCTACTTTGGCAATTATTTAAAAGGCGATTTGCCAACGCTTACGCGCTATAACGCCAATGGCTCGCCCAACCAACTTTTTGAAAACTTGGGTAATTTCACTTTTAAGAATGTTACCAAGGGTTCTGGAGTCGACAACAGTGGCTGGGCACAAGCTGTCGCACACACAGATCTTAACAATGACAATCTGCAAGACATAATTGTAGGTAACGATTTTGGCACCAATGGCTATTACATCAACCAAGGAAATAATACTTTCAAGGAAATATCAAAGCGCTTAAATACAGACAAGCCGTCTTACACCATGGGGATCGGCATTGCGGATTTGAACGCGGATAAACTCCCTGATTTGTATATTTCAAACATTGTTACCATGAACAAAGACGAAACTTACGTTCTGCCTAACGAAGACACAAGAGCTAAATTTAATGCCGATAAATTAGCGACCATGAAAGTCGTAGAAGCGAACGACCTTTTCCTTTCTTTGGATACAAACGCACTAAAGTATGAAAACTCAATGCTGGTAGAACGTGGTTACTCGTCTACTGGATGGTCTTGGGACGCCGACTTTTTCGACTATGACCTCGATGGTGATGATGACCTTTACGTACTCAATGGGATGAATGAGTTCAATGTTTACTCTAGTAAAAACCCTTATTACCAAGACCCAAATGGTAAAGAAATGGCAGATATTCTTATGCCAGTAAGCCCATTAGAGAAGAATGTTTTCTTTGAAAATAACAATGGAAAACTTAATTTTGTAGACGAATCATCAGGCTTAGATGTACTCAGTAACTCCCGTAGCGCCAGTTTCTTTGATTACGATAATGACGGAGACTTAGATATTATCGTAAACAACTACCATGAAGCAGCTATGCTGTTTAAGAACAATGTTGAAAAGGCGAAGCGTAATTGGCTTAAAGTAAAGCTCATCGGTGATCCGAAGCAAAAGGTTAACCGCGACGCAATTGGAACTAAACTGCTGATTACATTACCAAACGGACAAACCATTTGGCGAGAAGTACGCAGTACAGATGGTTACATGTCAGTTCACCCGAAACAACAACACGTTGGTTTAGGTACAGCTAATACCGTTGATATTGAAGTGATATGGCCTAATGGAAAAACCCAAACGCTTTCAAATGTTACGTCAAATCAAGAATTAGAAATTTCTTTGTAGTCAGTACTCTGGTGACGTCTTTACTGCCGTGCTTAAACAATGCATGTAAAGACGTGGCCGCTATACCATTACAGCCGACTACTATGACTAGAGTATTCAAATCGTGCTAGCAATTCTTCATCGTTTTTATATCACTTTGGTTTTGCTTTTCTTGAGTCCTATTTCATGGGCCCTCAGTGACAATGTATTAACACCGAGTCATTTAAGCAAACCAGTTTCTGCCAATATCCTAGATGCAGAGTTTGAAAAGTGGCGAGTATCACTGATCGCCAAACAAGAGCAATTGGCGCATCTACTTAGCGATGCAGGTATAGAAACTGAAAACGTACGTTACCTAAACAGCCTAATATACAGTAACTCTCCTTACTTGTTGCGACACAGCGTAAACCCAGTGAATTGGATAGATGACTACTCCCTAGCACTTTCCAGAGCGAATGACACCAACAAACTAATATTCTTATCCATTGGCTATTCAACTTGCCATTGGTGTCATGTAATGGAAAAGGAAAGCTTTTTAGATATCGATGTTGCGACTGTTCTGAATAAGCATTTTGTCAGTGTAAAACTAGACAGAGAGATTGATGTAGAATTAGACCGGTTATTTAGTGAAAAGCAGCAACTCATCAAAGGGGAAAGTGGCTGGCCAATTAGTGCCATATTAACGCCCGACGGACAGCTATTTTGGACAGATGCCTATGTCGGCAAGGCAGAGCTATTAAAACTTCTAAAAAACGTTAGTGCCATTTGGCAACAAAAGCCTGAACGCATATTACAAATCGCTAAAAACCTAACCATACAGTTTAGCGTACCTAAACTTCCTGAAGTAGAATGGAAAGAGAGCACGCTTCTAGAGCGTTTAACACAAGTCACTAATCTACTTGACCAGCAGCATGGTGGGCTCAAAGGTGAAGTGAAATTCCCCAATGCAGCATTACTTGAGTTGTTGCTTTATCAATATCAAGTGTCACCAAGTCAAACTTTGGAAAGCCAAATTCGGTTATTTTTAGACAGCATGATTGAAGGTGGATTGTGGGATCATTTACGAGGTGGCTTTTTTCGATATGCGCAGAAGAGCAACTGGCATCAGCCTCATTTTGAAAAAATGCTGTACAACCAAGCGCTACTAATTTCCGTATACGCTAAGGCGAGTCATCTATTCAATATTCCTAAATACGAAGACGTTGCCCGTCAAACAATTGCATTTGTCTATCGCGATATGCGACATGGTAATGAGGGATTCTACAGTGCAATTGATGCCGATTATCAAGGAAAAGAAGGCGGATATTATCTATTCTCAATAGCAGAACTTGAAGGCATTGAACCAGCTCTAAAACAAAAATATCGTTGGATGCCGTCACATGACAACACGCTTTTTCAACCATATTCTGACTCAGTAATGGAGGTTCAACCTCAAGACAACCCCTTAGTTGAACTGAAAGATAACTTGCCTCCACCACACATTGATAAGAAAGTACTTACCGCATGGAATGCGCTTCTTGTGGCAAGTTTATTCGATGCCCACGTATACCTACAAGACCCGGTATTTTTAGAGCGCGGAATTGAATTATTAAATTACTTACTTGAAAAGCATTTCAGTCAAAATGTGTTGTATAGAGCTTTTCTGGCAGATACTGCGTTCGGGCAAGCTACGCTAGAAGATTACGCTTGGCTAAATAGAGCACTATTGAAGGCATACGCGCTTACCCAAAAAACATCATTTCTGGACCAAGCTATAGATTTACAAAACAAAAGTACTGAATATTTAACAAACCAAAGTAACAAGCTTAACTGGATGAATGATCAAGAATTCATTTCACCGTTATCTGTTATAGCTGAAGCTGGTAGGGACATATCAAAGTTGGGGGGAACCACAGATCGGGAGTGGCGTAGACAAATACAAGAAATAAAGCAACGCGTCAGCAATGAATTCAGCGATCACTTCTCGGCATATCAACTGCTTCTACAGAGTAGTCACTCTTCATTAGAACCCTTACAAATTTTTGCAAAAGGCAAAGGCCGAGCTTGGCTTAAAGAAAGCAATGAAAATAGTAATGGAGATTACATCATTGAAATTACCATGGCCCCCGGTTGGCACATTAACTCCAATAAGCCTCTAGATAAGAGCTTAATTGCTACAGAGATAGTGGCATCAAGTAATCAGACACTTCAAGTAAGTTACCCTACACCAGTGAAACGTAAATTAGGGTTCTCACAAAAGCCATTAAGTTTATATGAAGGACAACTTTCAATACCCATTGCCCGGGATAAAAAACGCTCCTTTAGACAAGTTCATATTAAAAACACAAGCTTGTAGTGAAAAGCTATGCCTTCTGCCAGAAACGCTAACCTTCTTCGTTGCTAGGTGAGAGCGCAACTGCTTAACTAGTGTTTGAAGAGGCTTTGATTTAGCCTAATGTCGCAAGTTTTTATGAACTGGTACTTCTCTAATGTCTTCAAAAGCGTTCACAATAATCTTCGGTGCTCGTACTTCATAGGGAGTTGCAAAACAAACGTCCTTGGCGCCTAGAGGCAAACTATTGAAGCAGTAAGCCCTGTCAATTGGATACAAAAAAGGGTCTTAGTGATACTCAATACAACATGAGCTACACCAAAACCCCTTCATCAACTGTGGGCAGCGTTAATCCTACCCCCTAATAATAATTTCGTTGCCTTGCATTTTCACCTAAGCGATAAGCTAATATTAATACCAGTAACAGCATTAATAGTATTGGGAAGCTACCACCAGATTTCTTAGGCTGAGGTGTCGTCGCGTTTGACGTTACATTAATAGTTAACGCCGCACTTGCTTCAAACTCACCATCAGTAACTACATAGGTGACAACGGCACTTCCTACAAAGTTATTTTGAGGTACATACACTACTTGGTTATTTTCGATTGACGCACTACCTACAGAAGCCTCAACACTTACCAGTGTCAGTTCATCGCCATCAGGATCTGAATCATTGGCCAGTACATTTACCGTAATTGATGATTCGTTATTTGTAGTTGCCGTATCATCTTGAGCATTTGGCGCCTGATTAAGTCGTGACGTTACAGTTACTGCTACACTGGCACTAGCCCTCGCCCCCTTATCATCTTCTACTTGATAATTAATAGTAGCAATACCGGTAAAGCCTAATTCAGGTGTAAAAGTAAGCTTGTTGTCTGAAATAGACACCGAACCGCTATCAACATCGGCTGATATAATTGTAAGTGCGTCGCCATCAGCATCAGAGTCATTAGCAAGTACATCAATAACCACTGCAGTTTGATTATCGGTTTGTGCAGTATCATCTTCTGCTTGTGGAACGCTATTCACGTTAACCGTCAATTGTGCAGTGGCCGACGCCGTACCACCGTTACCATCAGATATCGCGTACACCAAGGTATCTGTACCCACAAAATCTGCTGGCGGTGTGTACAGCAATTCGCTATTACTGATTTCAGCCTGACCTAAGTAAGCATCCGCACTAATGATAATTAACGTATCGCCGTCAGTGTCTGCGTCATTATCTAACACATTCAAAACAACGGTACTGTCTGTATCGAACCTCAGTACATCGTTATTTGCTACAGGGGGGTTATTGTCACTCGCTAAAACTACCAAGCCAGATGGGTCGACAATCATACCATTAGCTGCTCCATCATCGTCATTAGGACCGCCATCGCTGATAGTTAGCTGCAAACACCAATGCCCTGCTGTTAAGCCCTCAACATATGAACCATCACCAGGAGGAGGACAAATTCCCTGCTCCCCTTTTGCTGAATGAATGGCGTCTGCCATACCGCTTGCATCAAAGTCTTTCCAGGCTTCGAGCTGTGAGTCATATTTTCTATAAATTGCGCCATCAGGGATAATATTACGCTGAGGTATGACAACCCGATAACTTTGACCCGCTTCATTCAGTCCGCTCACAGCAAAGTCAATAACAGTACTAACATTTGTAGTCTCATTATCAGGCGGCAAATTACTGTCGTCTAATGCGATAGTATTACCACTACCCATGGCTATATCACCCAACTTGAAGCAAGCACCTGAATCACCTTCAACTAGGAAGCTAGCAACATTTTCAGCATCAACAGGTTGAATATTGCACTCATTAGCAGCGTCTAGATAATCAGGAATACCATCGCCATCACTGTCGCCATACCCTTCCTCGTCGTCAGGTATACCATCGTTGTCTGTATCGATATTCGTTAACTGCGGAGGCTGGTCCGAAAGCTGCAATGTCAAATCAGCAAAACCAGTGAGCCCTTTTATATCGGTAACACTCGCTTTAACGTGATATATACCAGCAGAAAGCGTTTCGGGAGAGAAAATAAATGCAGTGTCGCTACTCGAAACATTCAGTGCATTTAGTTCAATCGCACTATCACTCCAATCCACACTTGCAATGTCGCCTAGCGCTTTATTTAGCAACGTCAAATTGATTTCGACTACGCCATCTTGAGGATAAACAGTAGTAACAGAAGTATTGTTTTGCGTTGCCGTTAACTGTATCTGTGGTGCAACTCCCTCTTCAACAATAGTAATGGTGTGAACACCATTACTAATATTGTTGGATGAGCTCAGCGTAATGATTAACGTTTCATCACCCTCTTCTACACCATCCTGTTCAATATCAACCAACATACTTGCTTGAGTGCCACTTTCAATAACCAAAACACCGTCGTTAACGTTGTGATCACCATTGTCACTTGTTCCAGAAACCGTATACGGAATATTCAATGGATAGTGTGGCGCGGGCCCATTCAAGAAAACATCTACTTTGGCTATTCGGCCTTCCTCTACACGTTGTGCAGGGATAACATTAATCAATGGGTGTACCGTAACACGCTGAGAGCGTTGCTGTACTTCATCACCACTTTCTGCACGCCAAACAACCGTATGTTTACCAGGCTTAAAGAAAGGTGACCCTAGCAATGACGTCGAAATACGATTGTCAAAATTGTCAGTTGCAACAGCTTCACCAAGTGGTACGCGAGTAACTAACCCCGTTGCAAACACTTCTACATCATCAGGGATTTCAAGCGTGATGTTGGACTCTCTATTCGCATCAGCAATTACATCAATCACAACTTGCGCTGAAGCCGTCAGCCCCTCAGTATCGCTTATTGTATAGTCGACAATTACTGAACCGATAAAGTTGGCATCTGCTTGATAAGACAGTGTATTGTCAATAATACTTGCATCACCTTGTGCCGCCTGTACACGAGTAATACTCAACATATCACCAACGTCCACATCAGTGTCGTTAGCCAGAACATCAATTGAAACTGTTTGTCCTTCAACCACTTCTGCTTCATCGTCAAACGCTACAGGTGCGTCGTTAACCGGTAAAACGTCAATGCTTATTAGCGCAGGTTCTGAAGTATACTCCCCATTTGTTGCGACGAAAGTAAAGCTATCTGTACCTGCGTAATTTTCGTTCGGCGTATATGTTACCGAAGGCAGTACACCAGTAATTACACCTGATTGTGGTTGCTGTACTAATTCGTAACTCAAAGGCAGCTGATTTGGATCAGTAGCGATAAGCTGGAAAGCCACACTATTGTCTTCCAATACAGAAACATCCGCTGGCATTGCTACAGGCGTAAGCGTTCCCACGCTGACCACTTCTATACTAAATGACTCCAAACTATCACTACCACCAGCGCCATCTTGAACAGTAATAACAATATTGCTGTATACACCAACGTCTGATTCTGTTGGCGAGCCTACAAGTCCGCCACTGTTACTATCGAAGTTCACCCATGATGGCTGATTGTCGATACGATATGAAAAACTATTGCTATCGACGTCAACTACAGTAGGTGTGAATTGATAACTTTGGCCTGCAATAACCGATGTAGATGGCACACCTGAAATAATAGGCGCATCGTTGACTGATATTACAGAAACACTAACGTTAGCAGTATTTGATAGCTCTCCGCCGGTATCACGTACAGTGTATTTAAACTCATCTTCACCAAAGAAATTAGCGTTAGGCGTGTAGATCACTGAGCCGTTTTCGTTCACTACAATCGAACCGTTATTCGCCTCAGAAACAAGGCTCACACTTGCTGGATCAATTGTACGAGTTTCATCACCATCATTGGATAAAATAACAATAGTGACCGGCGAATCTTCATTGGTCTGAGCCACATCATCATTTGCGACCAAACTAAAGGACTGTAAATCCAGCACAATTTGTACGCTAGCCGTATTAGATGCTTCACCGTTAGTGTCATTAACTACGTAGGTAAATGCATCCGTACCAGACGTGATATCATCGTTTGGTGTATAGGTAACTTCACCGGTAGCTGAATTCACTGATACCACACCTAATGTAGGCGATGTTGTAATACTAACCGAAGTAATATCAATAGTATTACTAGGCTCATATTCGGTATCAGGATCTGAATCATTTGCCAGTATACGCAATACTGATGATGCTCTAGTTTCAATGGTATAAGAGTCATTCAAGGCGATAGGAGCATCATTAACAGAAGCTATACTTACAGTTACCGTTGCGATATTGGACTTAAGGCCATCGAGATCTTTTACGCTGTACTCAAATGTATCACTACCAAACCTATTCTCTGTTGGTGTGTAGGTAACAAGGCCAGTATTTGCGTCCACAGTTGCTGTACCTAGGCTACCTTGGCGCTCAATGAATACGCTACTTGCATCTAATTCGTCTTCCCTATCACTATCATTAGCAATAACATTAATTGCTATAGATTCATCTTCGGTTGTCGAAGCACTGTCGTCATTCGCGATAGGTTGTTCATTTACAAAGCCTACAGAGATACTAACTGTTGCCGGTAAGCTCGCTGCACCTAAGGTATCGCTCACAACATAGGTGAATGTATCGGAGCCGTAGAAGTTTAGGTCTGGCGTATAGATCACTTGACCAACTTGAAGTGAATCATCTTCATTTGCCAACGTCTCATCGACTATCACGAAGGTACCTGAACTCGGCTGTTCAACGATTACAACAGATGTGGGGTCAATTGCATTTGGCTCGAGGTTACTTGACTCATCTATATCAATATCGTTATCAAGAATAGCAATTACTACTGATTGTGCTTCTTTAGTTGAGCTCTCATCATTAATCGCGTCAGGTGCATCATTTACCGGGCTAATAGATACAGATACTGTTGCAGGCTCTGACACGCTGCCTTGTGTATCTGCGATTACGTAAGTAAAGCTGTCAACACCGTTAAAGTTCGGATTTGGTGCGTAAGTAATTTCACCTGTTTCCGTATTTACAGTTGTTACACCATTGAGCGGTAATAGTTCCACACTTAATGTGGAAAGATCTAGACCATCAGACAAATCTTCATCGTTCTCTAGGACCGCAATGATTACATCTCCATCCTCCTCTACAGATGCTGAGTCGTCATTGCTACCTGGAGGTTCATTACTTGCTGTGAAAGACAACTCACCTTCACCTAATCCTTGCCACGAATTTCCTGCTGCATCGGTAATATTCCCAGCACCAAGTACAATGCTATAAGTTTCATTCTCAATAAGAGTCGCTGCAAAGTTTGCCGTTATAGAAGTTGCTTCTGAAGTTACAGATGCCCCCAATAATGACAAGCTTTCCACCACGCTACTATCGGCAAGATTCACAAGCGAAATATTGCCGCCATTAATCACTACTTCTTCATTAAACACCAAGCGCACTTGCAATCTTGCATTAGCAACATCCACATCATTGTGTGCTGGCGTCGAACTTAATAGCTGCGGTGAAGTAGAGTCAAAAGAGAGCGAGAACAGAGCCGAAGCCGTGTTGTTGTTACCGGCATCATCTTGCGCGGCATTCGCAGGTATGGAAAGCGTTACCGCACCATCATTAGCTGGAGTGATTGTAGTACTATAAACCGATGCACTCTCTGTAGTGAGCGTTCCTACCGAAGCATTAGTTATTGCTATATCGTTTCCTGTAAACCCGCTGACCCCTTCACTAAACGTAAAGGTTACTTCAAATGGAGCATTTGTTATATCGCCCTCAAGATCCGATGAAATAACGACAGAAGGTGAGCTTGCATCATAAAGCGTTGCAAACTGAACCGCGGCAATATTGCCATTTCCGGCAACGTCTTGGGCACTATTGGCCCCTACATTCAAGGTTACTTCACCATCGTTACTAGGCGTTATAGTTGCCGTGTAGATAGAAGCACTAGTAGAAGATACTATCCCCACAGTTGCATTGGTTGCTACCACATCGCTTGAACTAAAACCTGTTACGTCTTCGCTGAAAGTAAAAGTTGCGGTAAAGGAGCTGTTAGTCACTCCCCCAACCACATTAGATGATATAACGAGTGTAGGCGATGTAGCGTCAAAATTTGTTGAATACTGAGCGGCAGCAACACTATTGTTTCCAGCGCCATCTTGTGCTGCATTTACCCCCACATCCAAGGTTACTGTCCCATCCGCAGTCGGTGTAATGGTGGCGGTATAGGATAACGAATTAATAACGGTGAAATCACTTACAGAAGCATTACCTGCAACAATATCAATGCCTGTAAAACCAATCACTGCTTCACTGAAGGTAAACGTGGCGGTAAAGGCTGAATTGGTATCTGATGTCGGACCTGAAATAACTACCGTTGGCGCCACTGTGTCATAAGTAACTTCGAACTGCGTTGCCGCGGTATTGGTGTTTGTTGCATCATCTTGTGCAACACCTGCTGGTAC
>NZ_BJKK01000029.1 GCF_006538325.1 Alteromonas sp. KUL42 | reverse complement strand
TAGAAGCGGTGCATGCCAAAATGGAGGAAAGTAAAACACTCACCCCTTATATGGCAACGCAGCAAGTACTTGGTGAAATGGGTGGTGCAATTATCGCTATTACACTGGTAATGACCGCGGTATTTGTTCCTTTGATTTTCATGACTGGTCCAGTTGGTGTCTTCTATCGACAATTCTCTATTACCATGTCATCGTCCATTGTTATCTCTTGTATTGTGGCGCTTTCTTTAACGCCGGTGTTATGTGCGATGTTGTTGAAAAATCCACATACCCATACCAAAAAAGTAACGCCACTAAGCAGGCTAATCGATGTTTTCAACCGTTGGTTTAATCGTCTAACCGGTCGATACACCAATATTATTAAAGCGTTGGTGACGCGTCGTGTAGTCACGGTAGTGGTATTAGGTGGGTTTGTTGCAACTACATTTGGTTTGAATCAAGCCTTGCCGACGGGCTTCATTCCCGGTGAAGACCAAGGCCAAATTTACGCCATTATTCAAACACCACCAGGGAGTACACTTGAGGCAACAAACACAGTTGCTCGCGAGTTGCAAAGTCTTGCTCTTGAGGTTGAAGGGGTTTCGTCGGTATCGTCACTTGCCGGCTATGAAATTCTTACTGAAGGGCGCGGCTCTAATGCAGGTACGTGTTTGATCAACCTTGATGATTGGGCTGACAGGGAACATTCGGTACGCGATATCATTGAAGAACTTGAGTCTAAAACTCACCACTTGGGGGCTGTAATTGAGTATTTCGAGCCGCCAGTTGTCCCCGGTTACGGCGCGTCTTCAGGGCTTTCGTTCCGCTTACTTGATAAAACCAACACCACTGACTACCAAGAGTTTGATGAAATTAACAAAGCCTTTATGGGCGAGTTGTCGAAACGCAAGGAGCTTAAAGGCCTTTTCACTTTCTATGCTGCCGACTATCCACAATACAAAATTGAAATTGATAACCAAGCTGCCATGCAAAAGGGCGTGTCGATTGGCCAAGCAATGGAAAATTTGAACATTCTTATCGGTAGTACTTACGAACAAGGTTTCACTCGCTTCAACAATTTTTTCAAAGTGTACACCCAAAGTGCACCTGAATACCGTCGCTATCCAAGTGATTTGATGGACTATTACGTACGTAACGAAGAAGGTGAAATGGTGCCTTATTCAGCGTTTATGAAGTTGGTGAAAACCCAAGGACCAAATGAAATTACGCGCTACAACTTGTACACATCAGCAGCTATTCGTGCGGAGCCTGCGAAAGGGTATACCTCTGCAGAAGCCATTAAAGCAGTAGAAGAGGTGGCGGCTGCAACGTTGCCAAAAGGTTACGACATTGGTTGGGAAGGTTTGTCCTTTGACGAAGCAAAGCGTGGTAATGAAGCTGTGGTCATCTTTGCCGTAGTACTGCTGTTTGTTTATATCGTTTTGGCATCACAGTACGAAAGTCTGCTATTGCCATTTGCCGTAATTCTTTCACTGCCAACGGGTATTGTGGGGTCGTTCTTCTTCCTCCAAGGAATGGGACTGGCAAATGACGTTTATGCCCAGTTAGGGCTTGTGATGTTAGTCGGTTTACTGGGTAAAAACGCGGTGTTAATTGTTGAATATGCGGTGCAGAAAAATCAGCAGGGTATGTCTATTGCAGACGCTGCGGTAGAAGCTGCAAAGCAACGTTTCCGTCCTATTCTTATGACATCTTTCTCGTTTGTGGCAGGTCTAATCCCACTTGTTATCGCAACCGGTGCTGGTGCTGTAGGTAACCGTACTATTGGTGCATCAGCATTGGGTGGTACGTTATTCGGTACCATATTTGGTGTGTTAATTATACCTGGCTTGTACTACCTATTTGCCAAGATGGAAGAGGGCAAGTCGCTTATTAAGAACGAAGATCATGTCCCTCTAACTGAAATGTATCACTACAACGATGAGGTACTAAGTGATGACTAAGTTTATTTCACTTAAACGCAACCCGTTGTGGGTTGCTCTTAGCAGTGCACTTTTAGTACAGGCATGTGCAATTCCTACCATTGATGTGCGTGAGCCCCAGGTTAATATTCCAGAGAGCTACAACGTTCAATCAAGTACACAATTAAATGGGCAATCCAAAGCGCAGGCTAATACCGCTGAAAAAGCTGTAACAAGCGATGCGGTGAATATTAATTGGAAGGATTGGTTTAACGACCCTCAACTAGCAGCACTAGTTGAAACCGCGGTGAACAACAATCAAGAAGTGGCTATCTTGCTCCAGCGTATTAATATGGCCGCAAACGAAGTGTATGCCAGAGAAGGTGAGTACCTTCCTGCTGTTTCTGCAGGCGTTGCGGTAGAAACGGAGAAAGTAGGCGAATTTACCCGTGAAGGCGCTGTCGAAGAGCATCTGGATATCAAAGAAGGAAAAGCCTTTCCTGATCCATTGGCTAACTTGCGATTGGGCTTAAATGCATCATGGGAACTCGATGTGTGGCATAAACTACGTGACGCCTCAAAGGTGGCTTCGCTAGAATATATGGCCTCAATCGAAGGGCGTAAGTTCTTTGTTACTCAACTGGTTTCTGAAGTTTCTCGTTGTTACTACGAGCTTCTCGCGTTGGACAACAAACTTGCTAACCTCGATTCAACCATCAAGGTTCAGCAAAATGTAATAAAGACAATCAATACACTGAAGCAATATGGACGTTCGACATCTTTGCCTGTGGCGCGTTTTACCGCCGAAGTAAAAAAGAATGAGAGTGAACGCTTTTTAATTCAACAAGACATTGTCGAAAAAGAAAACACCCTCAATCTACTGTTAGGGCGTGCTCCGCAGCCTATTGAGCGCAACAGTGATGTACTGATGACGGCGGAGATCATCAAGCCTAATGTTGGCGTACCTTCGGCGTTATTGGCGAACCGCGCTGACATAAGGCAAGCTGAATTAACGCTTCAAGCTGCCAATCTTAATATTGATGTCGCTAAAGCAAACTTCTACCCGTCTTTTGAGCTAAAAGCAGGCGTTGGGCTATCTGCTTTCGACTCGCGCTATTTGTTCAATGTGCCTGAGTCACTTGCTTACTCATTGTCTGGGGATATTTTTGCTCCGCTTATCAACCGGCGCGCGATTGAAGCGGTTTATCAAAATGCCAGTGCCGAGCAAGTACAGGCGGCTTATGAATATGAGCTTGCATTACTTCGCGCTGTTGCTGAGGTATCCAACAGTTTATCTAAACTTAACAACTTAGAAAAAAGCGTGGAGGCAAAAGGGCTTCAGATTGCATCTCTTGAACAATCTGTGGATGTTGCTAATCGACTATTTGCGTCTGCACATGGTGAATACCTAGAAGTGCTATTGGCGCAACGAGAGACATTAGAAGCACGAAGCGAGCTAATTGAAACACGCCAACAGCAGTTATCTGCACTGGTAGATCTGTATCAAGCCTTGGGCGGCGGTTGGCAGTCTTAATCTGTTAGCTGAGTTAAAACCAAAAAGGAGAGTAACCGAAAGGGCTCTCCTTTTTTTCGCACTCAACTGACACTTTGCTACCTTTTATTACGTTGCATGGAATTTTGTCGGCTTTTTTAGCAAGTTTAACGTTTATTGTAGTTCTGTCTGATTTATTCATTATCATGAAACGCGTGCCAAAAAGCCTGCACAGTAGCTGTATTTTGAACCGAACATGAGTCTTCTTCTATCAACTATAACAACAAAAAAGGATCGCTATGATTTCCTTTATAAATCGAACAGTTAAATTAGTGAAAACAAGTAAATACTTGCCCTACAGTGCACTTGGTATTGGACTTTTAATAAGCCCAATGACTCATGCCATCGAAACGACAAAAACATCACCGAGTGACACTGAGCAGGTCTTCCAGTCAGAAGATATTTTCAATTTAGAATATGTCAGTGAAGTGCAGGTTTCCCCTGATGGCAAACACATTGCCTATGTAAGACGTTCGAATGACATTATGACAGATAGCACTAGAGCGAATATCTGGCTCGCGTCAGTAGATGGAAAATCTCACCGCCCATTATTGTCGTCTAAGAAAAGTTACTATTCACCCCGTTGGTCGCCAGATGGTAAGCGTTTAGCTTACATTTCCAACGAAGAGGGTAAACCGCAGCTTTACATTCGCTGGATGGACACCGGGCAGACAGCCTTGGTCACTAATTTGACCTCGTCACTAGGTAACATTACCTGGTCGCCCAATGGCGATTATATTGCTTTTACCATGAGTGTAGATGCGGACGAAAAGCCTCTTAAGGTTAATATGCCGAAAAAACCAAAAGACGCGAAGTGGGCGCCTAAATTCGAATATATCACCAAGGCTCGCTATCAAGCTGATGGACGGGGTGTGCTAGACCCTGCTTACACGCATATTTTCATTGTGCCCACCGATGGAGGCACTGCGCGTCAGCTGACATCAGGCGATTATCATCACGGTGGTAGCTTGAGTTTCTCACCAGATTCATCGCAAATCTATTTTTCTGCCAATCGCAGTGACAACTGGGAGTATGAGCCAGTTGAATCAGACATTTATTCTGTAGACATGTCTGGTGTCATCACTCAATTAACTGACTTCAAAGGGGCAGAAAGCTCACCTGTTGTTTCTCCTGATGGAAAGCACATTGCCTATTCTCGTCGTACTGATGAAAAGGTGATGTACAAAAATAGCTATTTGTACGTTATGCAAAGTAACGGTAAAGATCACAAAAACTTAACTGAGAACATTGACAACACAGTGTCTAACTTTCAGTGGAAAGACAACAACCACATTTATTTCCAGCAATCTGTAAGAGGGTTAGCTCAAGTTGATGTGGTGTCATTAAAAGGAAAAGTCAAAGCCGTTGCTGGTGGTTTGGGCGGTACGACTATTGGTCGCCCATATGTATTTGCAACTTATCACGCCGCTGGTGATGTAGTGGCCTATACAAAAGGTTCAACGCATCGCCCTGCAGATGTTTTTGTGACAACGAAGAAAGAACAACAAATTACCTTCCTTAATGAAGACGTGCTTGCCCACAAGCAATTAGGCGAAGTAAAAGAAATCGTTTATCAGTCGTCAATTGATGGCGAAGAGATCCAAGGTTGGTACATCCTTCCACCAAATTATGATAGCAGTAAGAAATACCCACTTATTTTAGAAATTCACGGTGGGCCAAATTTGGCCTATGGCCCGGTGTTTACCGCTGAGCTGCAACGTATGGCTGCGCAAGGGTACATTGTGTTTTACGATAACCATCGCGGCAGTACCGGCTACGGTGAGCGCTTTGCTTTGCTACTTCAAGGTAAATACAGTTCTAAATACGACTTCTCTGATCACATGTCGGGCGTTGATGCGCTAATAGAGAAAGGCCTGGTTGATCCTGAGCGTTTGTTTATAACGGGTGGCTCTGCAGGTGGTATTGCATCGGCCTATGCTATTGGCTTAACCGATCGCTTTAAGGCTGCTGTTGTGGCGAAGCCGGTAATTAACTGGTTGTCAAAAGTGCTTACAGCTGATTCTGGCTTATACCAGATCCCCTTCCAGTTCCCAGGTAAGCCTTGGGAAAATGTAGAGCACTACTGGCAGCGCTCACCGCTTTCTTTGGTGGGCAATGTAACAACCCCCACTATGTTGATGACTGGGGTTGAAGATAAGCGCACGCCAATCTCTGAAAGCGAACAATTCTATCAAGCGTTGAAGCTACAAAAAGTGGATGCTGTATTGGTTAAAGTACCGGGTTCATCTCACGGTATTGCTGCTAAACCATCGCGCATGATTGGAAAAGTAGAAAATATTCTGGCGTGGTTCGCAAAATATGACCCTGCTCAAAATAACGAAAAACTCAGCGAAAAACACAGCGAAGAAAATAGCACAAAGTAAAAGCAAAGCGCTCTACTTTTAAAAAACGCACAAAACGTTAGGGGGCTGTGGCAAACGGCTTAAGCCCCCACTTTCGCATAATGCGTTGATATTCACCGCTCTTTTTAAGTGTATTGAGCGCTTCTTTTATTGCCTCTACTTCCGATGTTTCAGTCATAAGCCCAGTAGCCACATGCAGTTCTGCGCTTAACGGTGCAATATTCAGTTCAGTAATGGCTTTACTAGGGTCAAGCCCCGCAGAGCTAATTTCATAAGCACCAATTTCAAGGTTAGACAAAACGAAGTCTATTCTACCGTAATAGAGTAAACTCCATAGTTGCGGTGGTTCTGCGGTTAGGATCAAGTTTTTGTTTTCCTCAAACCCCTTTTGCCGCAAATAAGATTCTGAGCCGTAACCGCGTATTGTCCCCACGCGATATTCCTTCGCTTCCTCTAAGTCAGTGAGACTTAACGTCTGGTTCTCTTTAAGGCGGATAAGTGAGGCTTCAACATGGTTAATTGGGCTTATCCACTGAAACAATGGCTCTCGTTTTGATGTTCTTAGCAGAGTGAGCAAAACAAAATCAGGCTTGCTAAGCGCTTCTTGATAAGCGCGAGCCCACGGCATGTGCTCTAAAGAACTGGAAAATGGCAACAATGGCGCAAGTGCGTTTGCCAAATCTACATTGACCCCTTGCGGTTTGCCATTTTCATCTTGCCAATAAAAAGGAGGCGTAATTTCACTTAAAAAGCTAACGTGCTTTGACGAAGCAACCGACACGCCACTTATTACCAAGGCACATACAAATACTAACAAGTGCCAAAACTTTACCCAAAGCGTCATGACGTAAACCCACCTCTACAAAATCGAACTACTATAGAATGGAAGCCATTAGACTGTACCAACCAGAGTATGTTGCCCCTCGTTGTAAAATGTACAGCAAAGATTAATGTGCTCTAAATTAGAAAATTCTAATGTGTGGATATTAGTAGGTTACACCAGTTGTTGACAAAGCGTCTAGTAAAGATACAGGTGTACAACTAAAGTTTGTCACTCCAGCTCTTGGTGAATCTCTAAAATGTTTGGCTGAATGTCCAATTGCAAAGACAATGCTTTCCAATATTGACTCTCTCTTAATAGGTCGGCAGAAATAATAGGCTTTTCATCTAACCAGCCATCAGGGAAAATAAGTGTTAATGCATTTTTGTCCGCATTCAATTGAATATCTGGTACAAAACCCTCTTGGCGTTTGATGTTTAAAAGTACGCCTAAGCGCAGTAACGCGATAAGTCGTTTTACAGACAGTTCATCAAATAGGTTAAAAGCAGGTAGTTCATTGGTGCGAATTTTCTTTCTATGAAAGCGAACCAGCGTAGCCAATAACAGCTGTTGTTCTTGTGTAAACCCCGGCATATCAACATTAGCCAGTATATAGGCACTGTGCTTTTGAATGCCGCGAGAGTTTATTTGCATACCCACTTCGTGAAGCAGAGCAGCCCATCCAAGCATACTTTTAAAATCACGCGCCTTTAACTTCCATGAGCTCTCCACTTTATTAAACAACATCAATGTGGTGTTTAATACCATGGTGGCTTGAGACGTATCAACATCGTACCGAGTGGCTAAACTACTGGCTGTGCGCCCGCGAATATCAGCGTGGTGCAGTTCATCTTCCATTTGATACAGCACACCTTCACGCAGTGCGGCAGGTGAATAAACTAGGCCGTCAATTTCAAGGGCTTTAAATACAGCAATTAAAATGGCAAGACCGCCAGCAATAACAACGCGGCGATCTTCACTTAAGTCAGGGTAACTCAATTTGTCTATGTGACCTGCACTGACAAATTGTTTCATTAAATTACGCAAGCTCTTAAGCGTGACAGGAATATCATGTCCGTTGGTGCGGTCCTGTTGACACAGCACAAACAAAGAGCGAATAGTACCAGATGTACCAATACACTGTACCCAACCCAAACGACGATATTTGTTATCAATCATTTCGAGTTCTTGCTCTGCTGCGGTAATTGCGCGGTCAAAAGCTTTGTTCTTAAGTTCACCGTTGGGGAAGAAGCGCTTGGTATAACTTACACAACCCATTTGCAAACTGCGGCAAAGTAATGGGGTAAAGCCTTCGCCAATGACGAACTCAGTTGAGCCTCCGCCAATATCGATGACAAGTTGTTGTCCGTCAGAATGATTGGTATGGGCGACCCCTGAATAGATAAGGCGAGCTTCTTCTACACCGGAGATCACTTCAATAGGATAGGGAAGGATTTCTTTTGCAGCGTTAATAAAAGCGCGGGCATTACGCGCCTTTCGCAATGTGTGAGTGGCGACTATACGCACCGAATCGGGCTCAAAGCCTTTCAGGCTTTCAGCGACCACTTTTAACATTGAAAGCCCGCGTTCCATGGCTTCTCCAGTTAAAATGTCGTCCTCGTTTAAACCTTCAGCCAAGCGAACTTTTTGCTTTACGCGATGAAGAATTTGAACTGACCCAGCAACAATACGCGCTACCACCAAGTGAAAGCTGTTTGAGCCAATGTCTAATGCAGCTACTTTACTAACTTCTCTGGTTTCCACATCATTAAATACAGATTCGTGCTGGGTCACTTAAATTCCTACATAGTTTCTTCAAGCTTTTTCAAATAGTCATAAATCTCTATTTGAGAGCGAAGTTTTTTACGATTACCCCTGCGAACGTACTTGTTGCTCTGATCCTTGTCAATCACTCGAGCCTTGAGGGTATCTTTAAATTGTAGCTCCATTATATCAACAATGCGCTGTTGAAGCCCTTTGTCATACACAGGGCAGCCCACTTCGATACGGTTGTCCATATTGCGCGTCATCCAGTCAGCAGAGGAAATATACACTTTTCTGTCACCACCACCTTCAAAAATCATTACGCGAGGGTGCTCTAAAAACCTATCAACAATAGAAATGATCTCGATGTTTTCACTTACCCCTTTTATACCTGGATTAAGTGAGCACATTCCTCGCACGATACCTCTTATCTTCACGCCAGCTTGGCTTGCGCGATATAAATCATCCATTAATTCCTTATCTACAAGGTTATTAATTTTAAACGTGATTTGCGCTTTATGCCCTTGGTTAAGGTGCTGAATTTCTTGACGAATAAGCGACTGAATTTTAGTTCGTGCGTTTAACGGTGAAATTTGCAAATGTTGGAACTTGTAGCGGCGGTAGGGGTATTGAATTAAATCGAATACAGCCACACCCTCATCGGCTAATTCTTGGTTGCGCGTAAACAAACTGTAGTCGGTATAGATTTTAGCGGTTTTTTCGTTGAAGTTACCGGTACCAAAGTGCGCGTAGTTAACTAAACTACCTCGCTCTTCACGGGTTACAATGCACAGTTTTGAGTGAATTTTTAGTGTGGGTACGCCAAGTATTACGCGGATACCCGCGTCGGTCATGCGTTTTGACCACTGGATATTGGCCTCTTCATCAAAGCGCGCGCGTAGTTCCACTACTACGGTCACTTTTTTACCATTGTCTACCGCATCAATAAGTGAATTAATAATACGTGAATTACTGGCTACGCGGTATATGTTAATACGGATGGTTTTTACGTTGGGGTCGAAGGCGGCTTGACGCACAAACTCGGTAAAGTGCAAAAACCTGTGATACGGGTAATACAGCAAAATATCTCGCGCGGTAATGGCATCGAATACCGTATTGTGCTTTGAAAAAGCATTGCTATCGATAGCCGGCAACGGTGCGTGCTCTAAGTATTCTCGGCCAACGTTGGGGAACCCGATAAAATCTTTAAAGTTACGATAGTGCCCAGCAGCATGCATGGTATCAAGTTTGGTTATTTTCAAGCGCTTGCGCAAGTCTTGCTGCATGTCTTGAGGCATGTTGTTGTCGTAAATAACGCGAACAGGCTCGGCGATAAGACGCTGCTTCATACTTTCGGACATTTTTTCCACGAAGCTCTCGTCAATTTCTTCGTTTATGGAATATTCCGCATCGCGGGTCATTTTAAAAGAAAATGATTCTATCTCGTCGAACTTTACAAAGCCGCGGAAAATGTCCTCAAGGCACAATTGAATCATGTCATCGAGAAGAATGATGTTCTTCTTCTTGCGACTCTTTTGTGGAGGGATGAGCATAAAACGAGACATTTCTGTGGTCGGTACTTGCACTACGGCAAATCGCGGGTTGCGTTCGTGGCGTCGCAGGGCAACATAAAGATAAACCGAGGTACCGTTTAAGCGACTTAATAAGTCGGTTTTTTTGTCGATGAGAATAGGCGCAATATGACGAAGTACTTTGTTGACAAAAAAATTGCGTACCCACTGGCGTTGATAATCATCAAGGTCATCTTTGCGCAGAATATGGATGTTGTAGCGGGCAAGTGCTCTTAAGACGTCTTTGTGTATCTGGTCGAATTTTTCGGAAAGCTGGACAACTTTCTTCTGAATTTGCGCCATCAATAGGGTTTGACGCTCTGCTTCTTCTTCATTGCCATCGTTTTGAGCAATGGTAATTTGACGTTTTACGTCAGCTGCGCGCACTCGATAGAACTCGTCGAGATTGTTTGAGTAAATGCCTAGAAAGCGAATACGCTCTACAGCAGGATTGTTTTTGTCAGCAGCTTCTTGCAATACGCGTTCATTAAACGCCAGCCAGCTTAGTTCTTTGGGATAATATAAAACGTCGCTATCCATAATGTCTCAAATTACGTTCATAAAAAAGGTCAAAGACTGCCATGAGTCAGTGACACTACTGTGACAGCGTCAACATAGTTGTGTAGTTAGAATGGGCAACTATGTTGACGCTCAGGTCCTTCGTTAACGGGTTGCAGAAATATCTACAACTAAATCGTTAGCTAATGCTTCAAGTGCGTCTTGCAGCGCACGATCATCGAAGTTTTCGGGCACAGCAATCTCGGCCTTCGCTTTAAAGATCAAACTTCCCCAGTTAGGTGCGCTCTCGCAATGCGAGGCAAACGTAAGAATGTTTAAATTGAACTGGTTAAGTACAGAGGTGAGCTCTTGCACAATACCTGTTTTATCATTGCCCATAACATCGACAGTTAACTTTGTCGTATTACTTTCTTGCGATGCAGCAACGGCAACGGATTGCACTGATAGGTCTTTAATAGCGTCAAGTGCGGTAACAAGAGCTTCTTTTTCTTCCGCAGCTACATGTACTTCCACAAAGCCAGTAAACATACCAGCCATATGCGCAAAGCTAGAGCCTTGCCAGTTTCCTTGATGTTTGTATATACACTTGGCTAGCGCGTCAACTAAACCAGGCTTGTCTTTACCCATTATGCTAATAACCAATGACTGCATGTCGTGCTCCTCGGCGGGTTGGAAAAGAAATTCTTTGATCGTCTAATTGCAGGGTAATACCATAGCGCAGCATGAGAACCGCTACGGTATGCGATAAATTTTCACTTGCTATTAGCATAACAAAACTTACACTGCTCACCAGCGCAATTTTTGCCAAATTCTCTTTTTAAAAGAAGAATATTTGAGAAAAGAATGAACAATGAGTTTCAACCGCCACAGTATTAACAAAAAACGCCAGCGCAACGATCGATGGTCTCGTTATGTCGTCACGGGTTTTGGCGGGTTAGTCTTGTTGACCTTGGTCATTCTCATCACTCACTTGGTCAGTCAAGCACTTCCACTTGCCTATATCCCTAGTCTTCAATTCATATCGACCTTCGAGGTTAGTAAACCAGAGCGTATTATCAGCGCTGGCGATGTAATTAGCGGTCAGCCGCTATTAGTACAGAAGGAAAACTGTCGTTTAGGTCTCAAGGTACTCGACAATCAAGTGCTGACTACCAAGCACGATTATATTCGCCCCTGTGACTATGCTTTAACGACGTACCACGCACTGGGCGAAAATTATATTGTTGATGTTTCCCCCAATGCACAGGTTAGAGTTATTCCTGTTCGCGGCTTTGACATGCTCAGCAATACTTCACATGAGGAACATGCAAGTAGTGAAATGTCTTCGTCGAGTTTTCACCACCATATTGCATTTGCGTTACCCAAAGACAGATGGAACAGCAGAAGTGACTGGCGTATCGCACTATCGAGCAAGTGGATTGTATTCGCGATTGTACAAGACTCGTCTTTATTTGTTCGCTGGGTAAATCGAAAACGTCCCACGAACATCATTGATAAAACTTTCACCGACGTAAACGATTTTCTACTGATGCCTGGCAGTGAAAGTTTACTGCTTCGTACGGATAACGGACTTTACTTTAATCGAGTGAGGGATGAGGCAAATGTACTAACGGTGATCACAACAGAAATTGGCGATGCAGAGGTTGACTATTCAAACGATAGTGTTTCGTTATTTGCACTTGCTAAGCATAGAACGTTTTTTCTAGCGGATACAAGTTCTCATCAAGTATCGCGTTGGGTGTTATCACAAAGTGACAATGGCCTTACGTTCAGCGAATCTTATAGGCTTACTTTAAACGAAGGGGAAACCGTTAGGGATGTGGCAGAGCATGCGAGCATGAACTTGGTTGCACTTTTAACCACCAAGCAACGCATCATATTGATAAATCGCGTATCTGGTGAGCAAGTTAAAACACAAGGTATTTCTGCTCAGCCTTATCAAATAATATGGTTTGGTGACAAGCTTTATGGCATTTCGGATAAAGCATTAACGATTTGGCAAGGGAAGCACCTGAGTGGCATAACGACGTGGTCATCGTTGTTTAGTCCTCAACATTATGAAGGCTATGACAGCGAGGAAACAGTGTGGCAAACCACCAGTGCTTCAGATTTTCAAGAAGCAAAGTTTAGTCTAACCCCTTTACTAATTGGAAGCACAAAAGCTTCCTTGTTGGCACTACTTATTGCTATTCCGGTGGCTATAGGCGCAGCCATTTACACGGCTTTTTTTGCTAAAAATAAGCTGCGTAATGTGCTCAAGCCTGCCATCGAGCTTCTTGAGGCCATTCCCAGTGTTTTAATTGGCTTCATCGCAGCCATTTGGCTTGCTCCTAAGGCTGAACAGTTCCTATTTTCCTTTGCGTTTTTTCTTGTAGTTGTGCCATTTGTTCTTTTAGCTGTAGCCACAGTACAAAGACCCGTAGCAGAAAAATTACCCAAAAAGTTACGGCATGGTGCGGAGCTTTTGTTCGCTATTTCAGGCGTATTTATGCTTGGTTTTGTCAGCGTAGAATTTGCCCCTCAATTCATATTGTCATTGTTCGATACAGATACCTTTACGCTATTGGCAGGGGAATCAAGTAGCCCGATTGGAAAAACAACTATTGTTGTGGCTATTGCTCTTGGTTTAGCAATTTCACCCAGTATTTACTCATTGGCGGAAGATGCAATCAACGGAGTGCCCAGTGATTTGAAACACGCGTCTTTTGCTCTGGGAGCTACGCGTTTGCAAACACTAATTCACGTTGTATTACATGTTGCTTTACCTGGTATTGTTGCTGCCATCATGTTGGGGTTTGGGCGCGCTTTTGGTGAAACAATGATCGTATTGATGGTAACCGGAAATACGCCCATATCCAGTTGGGGATTAATAGAGGGGTTACGTGCTTTAACCGCCAATTTAGCCATTGAACTACCTGAGGCTGACGTGTCTTCAGCGCACTATCAAATTCTTTTTTTCACCGCGTGTATTTTGTTTTTGTTCACGTTTTTAATGAATACTCTTGCTGAACTTATTCGTCAAAAAGTACGCGGGAGAGTATTCCTTGGCTAATTCGACATTCAAAGGGCTCAACGCAGTACAGCGCCAGTCATTGGTGATCAGCTTAACCGCGTTTTTTACCAGCTTATTGTTGATTGCTCTTGTGAGTGTGTTAGTCCTTATTGGTTATAGAGGCGTGGCTTATTTTTGGCCCGAGCCGATATACTTGATTACCAGTAAACACGAGAGTGGCGAGTTTCCTGTGCTGGCTAATATATACCGTGATTTGTCAGAACAAGAAGTCACGCTAAAATATTCGAATGCAAAACACCCCTATGGATCACAAATTCGCATTGAGCAAGGTGGATTGGACAGTGTGGAGTTGGCCCTTGATAGTGCTGAAATAAAGTTAAAAGACGGCAGGCGTATACTGGCGTTACCTGAATATATCATAACACCAACCCATGCGCAGAAGTCACTGACTGAATTTAGCGCTGTCGCGAGTGAAGCTGCGTTAATCACCGCACAAATAGAAAGCATTAATTCCACGCATTTAGCGCCCGTACACGAAGCACTTTCTCAGTTCGATAAACGAGATGTTGTTAAAGATGCGCCCGCGAGGGAAAAGTTAGTCAATACGTTTAATATCTACCAAAAGCGTATTTTCGCGCTAGAAAAGCAAAGAGCGGAATACCAACTACGCATAGTATTTCCGAATGGGGAAGGGATGTTAGTGCCTGTTGCTAGTATTCAAGATATTGACTTTGTAAGTCGTTTAACTGTGTATGAAAAATGGAAGGTGCTACTTAGTGAAGTTGCTATCTTTCTAACGGAGTCTCCTAAGCAAGCAAACACCTCAGGTGGTGTCTTCCCTGCACTTTTTGGCACGGTACTTATGGTGTTTCTGATGACAATCATAGTGACACCTTTTGGTGTGTTAGCTGCCATTTATCTCAATGAATATGCTCCTCATACTAGCCTCACCACCGTTATTCGGGTGTGCGTGAGTAATATGGCAGGCGTCCCCTCAATAGTATATGGGGTGTTTGGGTTGGGCTTTTTTGTTTACACACTAGGTGGAAGCATTGATGAATTGTTCTTCAGCGATACATTGCCCGCGCCTACTATGGGGAGCCCAGGTGTTTTTTGGGCGTCACTGACCATGGCAATATTGACTTTGCCGGTTGTTATTGTAGCAACTGAAGAGGGGCTAAGACGCGTTCCCGAAGGTTTAAAAGCGGGTAGTTATGCACTTGGTGCAACGAAATTCGAAACTATAGTTCGCACTATTTTACCTATTGCCTCACCGGGCATTATGACTGGTGTGATCCTCGCTATCGCAAGGGCTGCCGGTGAGGTTGCCCCACTAATGCTGGTTGGCGCAGTAAAATTTGCCCCAACACTGCCAATTGATAGTGAATTTCCATTTTTGCACCTCGACCGTCAATTCATGCATTTGGGTGTGCTTATATATGATGGTGCTTTTCACAGTCAAACGGATGGAAAAAGTGCAAGTATGATGTTTGCAGCGTGCCTATTGTTATTAGTTGTTGTGTTTGTACTGAATATACTGGCTGTAATACTTAGAGCCCGCTTACGTAGACGCTATCACAAGGGATAACCATGTTAAAGTTGTTTGAGCACAATACGCTTAGCGTAAAGGACATTAGCCAAGAGCAAACAGCCATTGAGGTGAAGAATCTCAATTTGTGGTTTGGAAATAAGCAAGTGTTAGATGACATTTGTATGCGTATCCCTAAGAAAAAGATAACCGCCCTTATTGGGCAGAGTGGCTGTGGGAAATCTACCCTTATCAATTGCTTCAATCGCCTGAACGATTTATATGATGGTTGTCGTTACGATGGTGAGATTATCATTGATGATAGAGACATAAACAGCCGAAAAGTGAATGTCTCACGTTTGCGTACCAAGGTAGGTATGGTATTTCAGCGTCCCAACCCATTCCCAATGAGCATTTATGAAAATGTGTGCTACGGATTAAAATTGCAAGGTGTAAAAATACGACGCCATTTAGATGATGCGGTTGAAAGTGCGCTGAAACAAGCGGCGCTTTGGAACGAAGTGAAAGACCGTTTATTTGAATCGGCCCACGTATTATCTGGTGGTCAACAGCAGCGTTTAGTCATCGCTCGGGCATTGGCTTTAAAGCCAGATATTTTACTACTTGATGAACCTACTTCTGCCCTTGACCCTTTAACTACGCTGTTCATAGAAGAGTTGATGGATGAGCTTAAAAAGCACTGCACCATCATCATTGTTACCCACAATATGCAACAAGCCGCTCGTGTAAGTGATTATACTGCGTTTTTTCATCAAGGTAGACTTATTGAATACGCAGACAGTGATACTCTCTTTACCATGCCAGACAAAAAGCAGACCGAGGATTACATTACAGGACGTTATGGCTAAACAGGTGGCTATGGTTAGTTTTAAAGTGAGTAATTATGTTGTGATACGCGCTGCTAGTAACGTAACCGTGTTCAATCACCATGCACAGGAGACATTAAAATGCGCCAAGTCGCTCTAAATACGCATATCTCAGGCACCTTCAATATTGAGTTAGAGAATTTGCGTAATTCTGTATTAACTATGGGCGGTGAAGTTGAACAGCAGCTCGTCGATACCTTAAAAGCGGTAAAGCATAATCATGCGGGACTAGCTGAAAAAGTGGTACTCAACGACCTTAAGATCAATTCCATGGAAGTACAGATAGATGAAGAGTGTTTGCGGATTATTGCAAAACGTCATCCTACCGCCAGTGATCTTCGCCTTATTATGACTATTTCAAAGGCCATAACCGATATAGAGCGTATGGGTGATGAAATTGAACGAATCGCAAAACTAGTCACGCGTAATAAGTTGCCATCATCTGACACCATTAAAAGTAGCATGTTACTTATTGGGGAGCGGGTTGCGGCTATGATGAGAGGAACGTTTGATGCGTTTGCGCGTCAAGATGAAGAAGCAGCACTCATCGTTTATGACCAAGACAATCGCATCGATAGTGAATATAAGCGGCTGTTGGCCTATACCACATCTGAAATGGAAAAAAGTACGCAAGATATGCAAGACTGGCTTGATGTGCTTTGGGCATTGCGCTCATTAGAGCGAATAGGCGATAGATGCAAGAACGTTTGTGAGTATGTGGTTTATCTTACCCGAGGCACCGATGTGCGGCATACACCGCTCGAAAATATGAAGCAAAAGTTAGAAGATCTGACCTAATCTTGTCCAAATGGTCAGTTAGCAAATAAGCAAAATTGACTCGCGATAAAAAGATGAGAATTTATTTGTCATAAAACTGAAATATTTGGTGGTTTTATCATCGTATTCTACTAATTACGTATACTTTTATCGTTTTTGAGTGATTTTCACTATGGCTTCTATGACGATTACGTTATCATGCGCCGCAGCCAAGAACAGATCGTGCAAAATTTAATCGAAGCTTATGATAAAACACAATTTGTCTTTAACTTCTCTCTGTAACCTAATGGGTAAAGAGACTGTGCTACGCCACCGAGTGGCATCCAGCTTAAATCGCGTTTAGATCGGGAGCGATTATCCGTGGAATTTTTTGAAAGTTATGGCCTAATTCTTATTCTACTTGCTGCTGGCGTTGGTTTCGTCATGGCGTGGGGTATTGGAGCAAACGACGTTGCTAACGCTATGGGCACGTCGGTAGGTTCTAAGGCTTTAACTATAAAACAAGCAATCATTATCGCAATGATATTTGAATTTGCTGGCGCTTACCTTGCGGGTGGCGAAGTAACTTCAACTATCCGTAAAGGCATTATTGATTCAGCCTATTTTATTGATATACCAGAATACTTAGTATTGGGTATGATCTCATCATTACTTGCAGCCGGAATTTGGTTAGCAATTGCATCATGGCTTGGATGGCCGGTTTCTACTACACACTCTATTATCGGAGCCATTATTGGGTTTACTGCCACGGGCGTGAGTATGGACGCTGTCTCGTGGGACAAGGTTGGCGGTATTGTTGGAAGTTGGGTGGTTACACCTGCTATCTCAGGCATCATCGCATATCTTAGTTTTTATGAGCGCCCACAAGTTGATCTTTCAGACCCAATCTCCGTTTGAAAATGCGAAGCGCTATGTACCATTTTATATGGCACTAGCTGGCTTCGTAATGTCATTGGTAACTATCAAAAAGGGTCTTAAGCACGTTGGCCTCGAGCTAAGCGCAACGAACGGTTATCTTCTCGCTATTGCGATATCTATATTGCTTGCAATAGTCGGCAAGTGGTTTATTGGGCGTATGAAGTTTAGTGGTTCAGAAGATGCTGACTTACAAGCTGCTAACGTCGAAAAAGTTTTTGCGTTGCTTATGGTGGTTACGGCGTGTTGTATGGCTTTTGCTCATGGTTCAAATGATGTGGCAAATGCTATAGGTCCATTAGCTGCTGTAGTAAGTGTGGTTAGCAGTGGCGGTACTATCAATTCAAGTGCAACATTAGCGCCGTGGATTTTGCCACTAGGTGGTTTAGGGATAGTAGCTGGATTGGCTTTATTTGGCCATCGCGTTATCAAAACGATAGGTCAGGGAATTACGCATTTAACACCGAGTCGTGGTTTTGCGGCAGAATTGGCAGCAGCATGTACCGTTGTTATCGCGTCAGGTACGGGCTTACCAATCTCAACGACACAAACGTTGGTTGGGGCTGTGCTTGGTGTTGGTCTTGCACGTGGCGTGTCTGCACTTAACTTGGGTATTGTAAGAAATATTGTGGTTTCTTGGATTGTTACCCTACCAGCCGGTGCGATATTATCGATCATATTCTTCTTTATTTTGAAAGCGGCGTTTGGCGTAGCATAGACATGCTTAGATAAACTGATTTAAAAAAATGCCGCACAAAATATTGTGCGGCATTTTTATTTTAGGAAGTTGTTGTCGGCTTATTACTTTTTGAATGATATAGGCGTTTCAAAACCTCTGGGTTTAATTCCCACTACAGCACATTGTAGCTGTTGAATAGTTTCTTCCGCCGTATCTCCCATAATAAAACCAGGTACACCCAAACGTGCTACTGTTCCCATTACAATGATGTCTGTATCCAAAGAGGTGGTAGTGGCGGCAATTTCTCTTCTAGGGTAGCCATGCACAATGTGTTTTTGCGGGTTTAAGTATTCAACCACGCTATCGTCTAACTCTTGGTTTAACTCTTCTAACAAGCTTTCGAGCTCAGCTTCGCGCTCTGCGTGAATTTTGGCAAGGTCGGTCTCCATTCTGTCATTGTCTACCGTGATAAAACCGTCTCTAGCAATATTCTCTGGCACAGCGTCAAACACATGAACAATATGTAGCTGTGCAAACTCAAGCAGCGCTATTTGAGACGCATGACGTAATATGTCTCGGTTTAAATCTCGACGAATGGAAACTTCGTGTTGCGGATAATGGTAATTTAAGTCAAGAGCGGCAACCACGTTCTTATATTGACTGCGGGGCTTGTGATTGATAATCCACACGGGACATGGACACTTGCGAAATAAGCGCATATCTAAGCTGCCAAATAACTTGTCTAGGAAGCTTTCTTCGGCTCGCTTTATAACTAAATCGATATCGTTTTTGAGAACGTAGCTCACTACATCAATAAGAGGCTGGCCAACACTTACCGTGGTATCCAAAGCGTATTGTTTTCCCCAACTTTCTGCTTGCTCACTCAACCAGTGTTTGGCTTGAGTTTCCATGGTTTGCTGCGAGTCAATATAGGAAAATGATTCCATAACCATACTGGCATTAGGAGGAAGTGCTTCTAGTGCCAGCATAATGGTCAAAGAAGCTTGGTGTGCTTTTGCGATGTGTACTGCTTGGGCGACAGTGTCGTCTTGACGATGTGAGTCACTTAGCACACACAAAATATTTTTATAGTGTCCTTTCATAATGCCCTCAATAGCATAAAGGTTTCGTTGCCCTAATCCTACCGCTACTTCTTTAGGCTTTCCAGAAAAGGTGAAAGAATTCATCAAACTGGAATATACGTCAATATAAGCGGTTTCAGGTGGGTTGTTCATAATCTTTATGTTAGATTAAACTTATCTATTCTGATTTATTTTTTTAAGTTGAGAGATGCCAATGAAGTGGCCAAATCTTAAGCACTTACATTATTTAGTAACGCTTTATCAAGAACAGCATTTTCATCGTGCAGCACAGCGCTGTAATGTGAGCCAATCTACGTTGAGTACAGCTATACAAAACCTAGAAGAACATTTCGGCAGTCAGTTACTTGAGCGCGAACATAAAACCTTTGTTTTTACATCACTTGGTTTAGATATTGTTGAGCGTAGTAAAGTTCTGTTGCAGGAGGCTGGTGAATTAGTAGAGTACGCGCAAAATGCCGGCAATTGGCAGCGCGGCACATTAAAGCTTGGCGTCATTCCTACTATCGCGCCATTTTTGTTTGAAGGCATGATGGGGGCATTCTCAGCGTTTCTACCTGACATTAATTTAGAAATGCAGGAAGACACCACGGAAAAGTTATTACAGCAATTAACTGATGGCCGTTTGGATTTACTTATTCTTGCATTACCCATGGAAACACCTGGGTGCAAACAAATGGTATTGGGACACGATCCATTCCATTTAATTGCGCATAAAGACATGGCTGAAAAGTTGCCCAACCCAATAGATATTTCGAACCTGCCTAAAAAGAGTATTTTTCTTCTTCAGCAAGAACACTGCATGACGGGCCACGCTGTAAGCGCGTGCAATCTGCAACACAGCGACCAAATTAGTAGCGTTGCGGCGAGTAGCCTATATACCCTTGTACAACTTGCCAACAGTAAAATGGGATACACCTTTTTACCAGAACTAGCACTCAATCAGTCTATATTGGAGCATACGGGGCTTAAGAGTTTCCCAGCTGAAGAGCAGGGTTTTCGAGAAATCGGTTTGGTTTGGCGCTCGGGAACAACCCGTATGCAATTGTTCCGTCGCATTGGTGAAATTATCTCGCCGTTACTACCTATTCCTACTTTAAAATAATTCCGCTGTATACCTCCTAAGTCAGTGCTGCTCTAAGGTACGCACTGACTTAGCCTATCTTGCCATATTCGTGTTTTCTCTATTGGTATTTCACCTATAAAATTTGATGCTTGTTACTTTTTTTGAAAAAAGTTAGCAAAAGAGCAAACTTTTTTGCCAACTACATCGACTTAGTGATTAAGTAATTAAAATAAATTAAAAAACGAGGAACACGGTGTTTATAAAACGAGACGAAAAACTCGTGGAACAAGCATTAAAAGGCAACAAAAAAGCGTGGTTTACGCTGATATCTCGCTACGAAGGGGCTATGTACCAATATGGCATTCGTATGACTGGGAATAGCCATGACGCCGCTGATTTAATGCAAGAGATTTTTGTCTCAGTGTTTCGCAGCTTGGCGCGCTTTACCGGCGAGGGAAGTTTTAAGAGTTGGTTGTATAGAATTGCGCATTGCCGATGTATTGAATTGTATCGCAAGCGCAAACCCCATGATGATATAGACGATATACAAACGCCACTTAGCGATGCACCTTGCCCTGAAATGCAGCTAAGCAGTGATAGGGAAAGCCGAGCTTTAATGGCGGCAATGCAGCAGCTTCCACTGTCACAAAAAGCAGTTGTAGAGTTGAAATTTTTTGGCCATTTCACTTTCGAGGAAATTGCAGAGCAGATGGATATTTCTACTAATACGGCCAAATCTAGGCTTTATGCCGCACTAGCAAAGTTAAAGTTGGAGTTAGAGTAATGAACTTACAAGAAAAGAAGCGTTGTTTGCCGCTTATATTGAAGGTGAGTTAACCCCAGATCAACAGGCCACGTTTAACGCCTTATGTGAAAGCGACAACGAATTTGCTGAGCGCATTAACAACAGTAACACGTTTAAGCATTATGCAACGGCGTTTCGTGCGCCAACGCCGCCGCGCTGGAATAAAGAAAGTACTTTTTTTGAACAAGAAAAAAGTAAAGGCTGGCTGCAATCCTTTTCTTTGTCTGGATTTGCCGTCGCAATGTCAGCGTGTGCTTTGTTGGCGGTGCTAACTGGCGCGCAAATATCCATCAAAGACAATGGTGTTGCACTTACCTTCGCCCATGAAACGAATACCGCAGATGTTGATGCGTTGGTATCACAGAAAGTCGCTGAAGCACTTGGTGAACAGCGCGAATATTATCAGGTAGCTAACCAACAGTTGTTCAAAGAGTATGCCCAAGCATTGTCTACACAGCAGCAACAAAGCAGCGCCGAATTGACTCAGTATTTACTGACTTCTAGCAGAGAAGAGCGCAAACAGGATTTCTCTGAATTGTTGAAGTTTATCAACGATCAGCGAATAGATGATCAGCGCTTTTATGCACGTCAATTTAGCAAACTTCAAGATGAAATAGATGATATTGAGATGGGGTATAGCGCAACTATGTCTTATCCAGTCCTTGATAACACACAGCCTTCAGTAGAAGACTGAACCTTATGACAAAAGTAAGTAGGTGATTTTATGAAACGTTTATTAGTTGCGTTAATGCTTTGCTCTTCAGCGGGTAATATGGCAATGGCACAAAGTACGCAAAAATACGAAGCCCTAGCCGATGAATTAGAAATTATGTCGGGTGTTTTAAAAACATCTTTAAAACAAAATGTGACCTCAGACAGTTGGCGTGTAAACACAATTGAGAGTAATTATTTAGCAGGGCAGGGCGCCGTGTTTACTATGTCGGTGCGCGGGCACAGCGGGAATTGGGCACGTGAAATTGAAACCATGGTTGAAAGTGTTGTAGCAGCAGTACCTCCTGCGCCCACTGCGCCGTCGGTATCGGTTTCCCTTGAAAATATCGACGATATTGTTTTTGAAGCCACAAGAGAGTGGGAAGCTTATGCCGACGCGGCAAGCATGCGTGTTTCTGAGGCCTTTTCTGATAGCAATGACAAAGTGCGTGAGCTGCGCAACATGCAGCGTGAAGTGGCTTGGCAAGCGCGAGAAGTAGAGCGAGAAATTCGAGACATTAGTTTTGAACTGCGTCATGCCGATGAAGAACGTAAAAAAGAGTTGTTGGCCGAGAAAGAAGCGTCAGAGCAAAAGCTTGTAAAAGTTGAAGCTAAAGCGAAAACAATGAAAGACGAACTAAAAGTAATTGAAAAAGAGCAAGCGCAAAAACGCGCTGAACGAAAAGAAAAGCAACAGCAAGCTTATCGCAGTTTCTTAGCGGGGTTTGAAGTGGCGATGAGTGAAACCTTGTGTCGCTTTGGTGCTGGACTGCGAGGTCTACCAGAAAGTGAGCATATTAGCATGGTACTCAAAGACTTCGATGTAGATGATAATAACGTGCGAAGAGATAGAATCTATGTGTTCTCACGCAAAGAAGTGGTGAAGTGCGTGCAAGAAAAAATAGATGAAAATGCATTATTGGCAAACGCCACCATCTATAGCTTTTAAGTGAGTCAACACGGCTAATTGCATTTAGTACTGTAAAAGTAAAAAGCACCATGGACGGTGCTTTCACTGTTAAATTCGCGGCGCAGTGTGACCTAATTCCGCAGCCCATGTCAGCTCTGAACGAGACAACCCATTTGCCGCATTGGCACCAAAACTGTGAAGTGCACTATAGGCACTTCCCGAGGGCACGCGGCAATAATGGCACAAGGCGTAAAACAATAGACTGCAACGGTGTTGTGAACCATCGCAGTGTAGGTAAATTCGAGCGCCTTCGCTAAGCATTTGAGACAACTCGTGAAGGTATTGATGAAGATGTACATCTTCAGTGGGCGACTTCGCAGAAGGGTGTAAAAAAGGCACCCACAACCACTCCAGCTCAGCAGCAAGTGCTCCATCGCGAATAAGCGGTGCGTCTTCTTCACTGGTTTGCACAGTAGCAAGGTGTGTTACACCTAAAGTTTTAAGTCTAGAATAGGTGTCGGCAGAGGGTTTTTGACCCAAGCATATTTTGCCTGTACGAAGTGAGAACCACGCAATTTTCCCTTGGTTGCTTTTCACTTGGTCCTTAGGGCTTTCTTGTTTCAAACTTAACACTTCCACGTCTTACATTTACCGACTCAGCTTGTTACTTAAGTGCTAGATTGAGAGCTATACCACGAAGTAATAAATTGAGAAATAATGGCAACTGCATCCGCCAATAACGAATAAATGCCATATGGCGTGAGTGTACTTCACTTTCTTTGCAACGTAAAAGCAAACACCAATACTGAAGCAAAGACCGCCAGCAACCAATAACCAAAGTCCTGCACCTGGCAATGCCATATAAAGGGGATAAATAAGCCCAAGTGCAATCCAGCCCATAAGTAAATACGTCATGACCGATACTTTTGGAAAGCGATGTTGCGCAACCAATTTAAATGCCACGCCGCCAATGGCTAGACACCAAATTATGGCTGTCATGGTGATACCAAGTACACCACCAATAGCCACAAGCAATAAAGGTGTGTAAGTACCTGCTATCAGCAAATATATTGCACTGTGGTCAAATAGCTTTAGCCACCCTTTGGCACGTTGATGCGAAATAGCGTGGTATAAAGTGGAACTTAAGAACATTAAGATAAGTGAAGAGCCGTAGATAGCTGCGGTGGTTACCGCTAAGGTATCTTCGGCGCGGTAAAGCATAAAAACTAAGCCAACAATAGCCGCGATAAAACCTGCGCCATGACTGATACTGTTTAACCATTCTTCCACTACTGAATATGCTTTCGCTGGAATGGCTTTTGCGCTTTCTGCCAACGTTGCTTTTGTATTCGAAGTTTGTGTAGGGCTGTTCACTTTGCCTCCCATTGGTCAATGCGTTCTTTAGCGTACAAGTGTGCGCTCAATGATCCAATGATAGCAAACTTTCATACAAACGCGATGACATAATAATGACAAACTAGGGTGTTGATTGACTAAAACAACCACTAAGCTTATCCAGGAGTGTTCGTAGCGTCTCACTCTCTTCGCGGGTCATGCCTTGTAATTTGCATAGCATCTGCATAGGTACATCTTCTGCAACATGTTTTTTTTGCTTGCCTGTATTCGTCAAGCAAACACGTTTTACTCGCTTGTCCTGTTCATCTTTTACAACACGCAAATAGGTCTTGTCTTCTAGCTTCTTCAGAATAAGCGACATTGCACCGCCATCAATGCTGGTTCTATCGAGTAGCTCAGCAATCGTAATGTTGTCGCTTTCCCACAGCGCCATCAGTGTTACATATTGTGGGTAGGTAATATCCAGTGCTTTTAGCAGAGGTCGATAAGCCCGAGTAAAGGCATTAGACAACGTATAAAAACGATGACAAAGCTGATTTTCTAATTTAAGTAATTCCGACACGATAATTCTCTTAATGAAGTCATTTTGTATTTTGCATACAAAATACTTGATCATCAAGCAGGGATGGTGTTATTTTATTTTGCATGCAAAGTAATTCGTTATGGCGTTTTGCTTTTTATCATTAAAGGAGAAAATTCATGCATAAGCTTCAGCAAGTTATTTATACAGGTACGGCAACAGCAACTGGCGGTCGAGAAGGTACGGCAAAGTCAAATGATGGAAAATTGGAACTTGCACTTTCAACACCAAAAGAACTCGGTGGCGCAGGTGGTGAAGGAACAAACCCTGAGCAAATGTTTGCAGCGGGCTATTCAGCATGCTTTATTGGTGCACTAAAACACGTTGCCGCTTCACAAAAAATCAAGTTGGCAGATGATATTAATGTAACGGGTGATGTTTCTATTGGTCCTATCGATACAGGTTTTGCTATTGCGGTTAAACTTACGGTTGATCTTGGTGACCTAGACAAAGAACAAGCGCAGGCACTAGTGGATACGGCTCACCAAGTTTGCCCATACTCTAATGCCACCCGTGGCAATATCGAAGTAGAAATCTCACTGGCATAATTGACGTAGTGATAACGAATTTGTTAAGGCCAGCTTGCTGGCCTTAACATTGTCTACACGCGCTAGATTCATAATCATTTTTGTCAAATGCAATGTTTCACCACTTAAGACCCGCTTTGTGGTCGCCAGTAAACTAAAGGCTTGGTAGTATGATCATATGTATTTACCCTATTAGGAAATCATATGAAAAAATACGGATTACTTGCAGGTGCGTTGTGTTTACCTGTGCTTTTCGCATGTAGCGAAAGCAGTCAAACAGCATCAGCCGCAAAAGATGTAGACCAAAAAAGTGAATTAGAAGCGACGAAAGCATCCAGTGAAATTGCAGCAACTGACGAAGCTAAAATTGCATCTGGCGTTGATTACCATTCTTTTGCTAATCCAGATGAAATTCGCGTAACCCACTTGAGCCTGAATTTGGCGGCGAATTTTGAAACTAAGCAATTGGTGGGCGATGTCACACTCGATATAGAGCGAATTCAACCTGACAGCAATACGCTTGTGTTAGATACTCGAGCATTGACTATTCAAAATGTCACAGTAAATGGCCAGCCCGTTGATTTTAGTATGGGCGAGAAAGACGAAGATTTAGGGACTCCACTCTCTATTACCTTGCCTGAAGGCGCGGATAAAGTCACTGTGGCTTATACAACATCACCAAGTGCTTCAGGGGTTCAGTGGCTAACGCCAGCCCAAACCGCAGGCAAACAGCACCCTTTCTTATTTACCCAAGCGCAAGCGGTACACGCACGCAGTTTCATTCCTTTGCAAGACTCACCACAAGTGAGAGTGACCTATGATGCAACAATTAATACGCCAAAAGATTTGTTAGCTGTAATGAGTGCAGCCAATGATCCAACTACTGAACGTGATGGTGAATATGAATTCACTATGCCGCAACCCATTCCATCGTATCTTATTGCACTTGCTATTGGTGATTTGCAATTCAAAGCAATGGGTGAGCGCACTGGTGTTTATGCAGAACCAGCGTTGCTTGATAGTGCTGCAAAAGAGTTTGAAGACACTGAAGCAATGTTGGAAGTGACAGAGCAAACTTATGGTCCCTATCAGTGGGATCGCTATGATTTGCTAATCTTACCGCCATCTTTCCCGTTTGGTGGGATGGAAAACCCACGTTTGTCTTTTATAACGCCAACGGTAATTGCGGGTGATAAGAGTCTAGTGTCACTAATTGCTCACGAGTTGGCACACAGTTGGTCAGGTAATACAGTAACTAACGCAACGTGGCGCGATTTGTGGCTAAATGAAGGTTTTACAACCTATCTTACCTACCGCATTATGGAAATGATCTATGGTCACGATCGTTTTAAGAAAGAGGCGGTTTTAGGGTATCAAGATCTTGAAAACGATGTAGCTGCGTTAGATGAAAATGATGAGATCTTGGCTATCGATCTTCGCGGGCGTAATCCTGATGATGTGTTTTCTAATATTCCGTACGAGAAAGGTGCGTTGTTCTTAAGAGAAATTGAACACAAAATTGGTCGCGAGAACTTTGATGCATTTTTGATGCAGTACTTTAAAGATTTTGCCTTTAAAAGCATTACTACTGACACGTTTATCGCATATTTGAACAAAACGTTACTTGCACAGTACCCTGATAAGTTGGATGCAGAACGCATAAACACGTGGATATTCCAATCAGGTATTCCTGAAGGAGCACCGCACCCTGAGTCAGATGCGTTTGTAAAAATAGACGCGACTCGTGACGCGTGGCTTTCTGGTGAAACAAAAGCCGTCGATATAGATACTACCCAGTGGACCGTTCATGAGTGGTTATATTTCTTAAATAATATGCCTGCATCGTTAAGCACTGAGCAGTTAGCAGAGCTAGATGCGGCGTTTTCACTGACAACGACAAAGAACAATGAAATTGCGCATAGTTGGTTAATGATAGCCGTAGAGAACACTTATGAACCAGCTTACGAGCGCTTATACAGTTATTTGGTAACTATTGGTCGCAACAAGCTTGTGAAGCCTTTGTATCGTGAACTGTCTAAAACGCCTGAAGGCAAGGCATTTGCAAAACGCGCTTTTGAAGAAGCCAAACCGGGATACCATCCGCTAACTGTTAGAGCAAACGAAGGTTTTGTAAATTAGACTGTTTTGTAATCTATACCGTAAGCTTTAGCCCATTAAAAAGCAGCTTCATAGTAAGCTGCTTTTTTATTGCTTCAAACCCACCGCGAACAGTGTTAGCTACTTTCTTTACGGGTTAATAGCACACCTGCTTCTACGTGATGTGTAAACGGGAATTGATCAAATAATGCTGCTTGAGCAATGTCGTGAGTTTCACACAGTAACGAAAGGTTGTCGGCGAGTGTGTCTGGATTACAAGAGATATAAACAATGTTGTCGTAATCTTGAATCATCTTAAGTGACTCTGTGTCGAGACCTGCACGAGGTGGGTCGACTAGTACTGTCGTAAAATTGTATTCGCTTAAATTGATACCTTCTAAGCGGCTAAATGTACGTTCACCTTTCATCGCTTGGGTAAATTCTTCTGCCGCTAATCTGACAATTTTCACATTGGTCAGGTTGTTTTGGTCAATATTATACTGTGCAGCTTGTACCGAGGGTTTCGCTATCTCTGTACCAATAACATTGTCAAAATGAAGCGCTAACGGCAAAGAGAAGTTACCTGCGCCACAATACATTTCAAGTAAATCACCCGTTAATGGCTTCACGCAATCAAGGGCCCATTCGATCATTTTGCAATTAACGGCGGCATTTGGTTGTGTAAAGCTATTTTCGATGTGCTTAAACACAAAAGTTTTGTCTTTTATAGGTAATCGCTCAATTACAAAATCATTATCTATAATCACCTTTTGTTTTCTTGCACGGCCAATAATATTCACGCGGTCAAAGTGCTGCTCTAGCGTTTCTTTTAAGGTGCGAGCCGCTACTTCCCATTCTTCATTAAGTTGTCGATGGTAGAGTAGGCTGATGACAAGCTCACCTGAAAGCGAAGACAAATAATCAATTTGAAATAGTTTCTTGCGCAATACTTCGCTAGGCTTAACCAAATCAATGAGCCTTGTCATGGCGTCATTAATGGTTTCACTTGCAGGTGGAAAATTATCAACCCGATACTTTTCCTTGGTTTCTTGGTTAAACATGATGTGATAAAGGTCATCACCTTCATGCCATACGCGAAACTCTGCGCGCATACGGTAATGCGTAGGCGACGAGGCAAAAACTGAAAGTGATGGCGCAGCAAATGGAGTCAGTAGAGCAGACAAACGTTCAACTTTCTCATCAAGTTGAAGTTGATAACTTTGGGGGGATGGCGTTGTCATTTTACTCTCCATGACTCATAAGTACTGTTTCAAGTATATTCAATTTTAAGGGGGCGAATTGTAGTGCCTTATAAAATATCTGCAATGTTAATTGCCACAGTTATCTTTCTCGAATGCCGTTACTAAGAATTAAACATACATGGGTGTATAACCATAGATCCTATTTTGCTTGTCTTTTGCCTAAGCAAATGTAAAAAAGGTGTATTAAAATTAAACAATGCTGAATCTGTGCCGATAATAAGATTGAGGATAGTGAGGATCAAATTATGAACGTGGGTCAAATCAAGGCTTTTATGGGCGACCAAAAAGCTGATCAAAATGCGTCTGTTCATCCCAATGAGGCACTGAAAAAGCAATTGCAGCAAGATGGGTTACAGCAGGCCGCTGAGTTTTCGAAGCAACAAGCTGCGTCTGTGTCTGTATCAAGCAGCCAAACAAGTATTGGCCTTAAAGTTGTTAGTAATAGCTTGAATCAAGCGCTAGAGATTGATGGTCAAAAGCCACAAGACGTAAAAGAAAAGGACTTGGAAGAGAAAAACAAAAGTCTCTTCGACTTTGAGAAAGTGGCTAGGAATGTCCTTAAGTTTGTAGGTGGCGTTATTCGTGGAGCAGCAAATAGCGGTGCGAGTGACGAAAAGCTAAATGGTCTATTTAGCCAAGCGAGGGAAGGCGTTGGCCGAGGCTTTGCAATGGCAGAAAAAGATCTTGCTGGTTTTATGAATGAAGAGTTGCAGACCGGAATCACTAAAAGTCGCGATCTGATCGATACGGGTATTAACGATCTTGAATCAGATATATTTGGCCGTAAGCCTGTAAATGCCGTTAGTCTATCCACATTAGATGCGGTATCTGCATCTGATGAGAAATCGGGTAACTTGTTGATCAGAACCAAAGATGGCGATGAAGTAACGTTTAGTTTTGAGAGTTTGCGTTCGTTTCAAGCAACACAGCAGTTGTCATTTACTGAGCAAACAGTAAATGCTGAGCAATCTCAAGACGGTGATGAACAAGCAAGCAGCAGTACTACCTATACTGCGCAGCAAACTAACACGTATCAATATTTCGAACGAAGCGGTATTAGTTTTTCACTCAAGGGTGAATTAGATGAAGATGAACTCAGTTCAATAGCCGATCTTGTAGGTCAAGTTCAGGATCTAGCTGATACCTTCTATAAAGGTGATATTGATAAAGCGTTTGAGGAAGCGAAAAATCTGGGTTTTGATGATAAAGAGCTAGTTGGCTATGCATTGCAGTTAAATAGAACTACTCAAACTGAAGTGCTAAAAACCTATGAAAATATTCAGCACTATAAAGAGGAAGGGGCTGATAAGTCTAAATTTGGCAACATAGTTAGTCCAATATCTCAGTACCTTGATAAGATGATGGGAACCTTTGATAACGTAGAAAGTAAGCTTTCAAGCAATGAAGACTACAATACGCTGATCGCAGGTCTTATAAGCAGAATGGAAGATGTACAGGTGCCCGATCTGGTATCTGCCATTAATCGCTTCCATTCGTTTAATCAAACTTTACTGGAAGGGCTACCACAGCCTATTAACAACACTAATACACAAAGTGATAATTAGTAGTCCTTTTGATAGTACGAAGTAATTAAATTAAAAAAGCCCGGATGACCGGGCTTTTTTGTACTTGCGTATACTCGTTGAAGAGATACCTATTGAGAGGGTATTTTACTTAAGCGTGTTCAACTTTGTCTTTAGCTGGTCTTACTTTCAACGTTCTCTCTTGGAAAGTTGAATCGTTCGTTTTAGCAATGACATCACTCAAGTCGTCGGTAATGACTTCAATAAAACCGTAACCTTTGCGTTTACCTGTTTTTCTATCTTTCATCAAGCGAACAGAGTGAACTTCAATAAAACTACTAAAGTATTCTTTAACTGCATTTTCGTTTGCACGATAAGGCAAGTTTCCTACGTAAAGTGTTTCCGTTGAACTTTTAGAGTTAGATTCTCTTGCATCTGGGGAAGATGTACTGTGAATAAGAGATGCTAGCCAAGGGGTGAGGATACCGCTTACTAACAACGCTGCTGCTACGGTAAGTGGAGTGTCTACATTTAAACTAGCTGAAGAAAATAATAAATAACCTGCGATTGCAAGAATAGCGCTAATAACAGCGCATTGGATAAAGCCTACTTTCATATACCTACCTTTCTATTGTTTATTATGGGTTGGAGGCTGCTCATAGTTTACTCATTTGTAACAAATTGAACAATAAAATGTGAAAAAAGTAGTCTAAAGATGTACGTAGTCATTAGAAATGATGGGAAAATGAGCGGTTAGGCGTGAAAATGGAATAAAATGCAAAAAAACACAATTTAACTGTTGATCTTTCTCATTAGGTAACTATAATGCGCTCCACGTTCTGAGGGGGCTTCGAGAATAAACGAAGCAGACAAAGAGCGAAGCGCGAAACTCAGTTTTCAAACAAATAAAAAGTTTAAAAACAGGGTTGACATCCAAAATAAACGATGTAAAATGCGCTTCCACTTCGAGAGAGGTGTTACTGAGAAGCAAAGCTTCAAAGTGAAAAAGTTGGCTCGGCTAGCTTT
>NZ_BJKK01000028.1 GCF_006538325.1 Alteromonas sp. KUL42 | reverse complement strand
AACACTGTCGGCGTTTTTTATATGTATAAAAACGAATGACTATGCAGAAGCTAACAGGGTTTCGTCAGAGACAAAATCAATTAATTCTTTCCACGCCTGTGTGCCTTTAGCAATTAGGTGTTGTTCTGCAAGAATAGCCGCTAAGTCATTGTGACTGGTCAATGGATTAGCTAACACGACACGAAACACCGTAATACATTGTGATGGATAATCGGGGGCTTCTAAACGCGTACGAGACACAAATGACTTACCCGCTTCCCGCTGTTGTTTTTGCACTGCCACAACCAACGCATCCACCTTTTCATTAATGAGGTTGCGAGTTTTAGCGTTAGCGACTTTCAATGCTTGCTGTACTTCTATCGGGCAAACACGGTATGTCAATAACGACAGCGTAGGCGACGTGGTTAACTCAAAATCACTTGCTTTATCTATCATTTGCGCAAAGTCGCGCGCTTTATCAATACTTCTATCAATAAGTAGCTCGTAACCTTGTCGACCAAAGATGTGTAACGCAGAGTACACCATCATGGCCATGCCGTTGCGCGAACCTTCAAGTGTTGTTGCACCCAAGTCTTTCGAGCCAGCACGTAGGATATATTGTGCGTGATGACGTACTGCGTTTGCATTTTGCGGATCTTTAAACAAAGCCATGCCCGCACCCATTGGCACATACATTTGTTTATGCGCATCAATAGTAACTGAGTCTGCTCGCTCTATGCCTTTTAGGCGACTCTTATAACGAGAAGAAAACAAGGTCGCCCCGCCCCAGGCGGCATCAACGTGGAACCAACAACCGAGCTCTTTGGCTACATCAGCAAGTTCATCGAGTGGGTCAACATGGCCTGTTTCCGTTGTCCCGCCTACGCCCACTATAGCCAGTAATTTATTGCCTTCTTCTTGGTAGCGTTTTCCAGCGCGTAGTGCTTTAGCTGGGTCGAGGGTTTGCTGTGGTGCTGGCAATGTTAACAATTGCTCTCTGCCCAACCCCAGAACATCAACGGCTTTAGACAAAGAGTAGTGACCGCGCTTGCTGCACATCACACCTAAATTGTTGATGTTATGAAAACGATAAGCTGCCGCCAACCCGGCTTTAGCGACCCCAGCAAATCCTTTTTGCGGGCCCAGTAGTTTGTTTCGCGCGACCCACAATGAGGTAATGTTTGCAATGGTTCCACCTGAACAAAAGGCACCTAACGAATGTGCAGCACTGTGCAAATGTGCGTCGTAAAATGACTGCGGCTGATCGTAAACCAAATTGTGCATCATGCCGAGCACTTGACGTTCAAGCGGCGTAAACGCTTTAGAGGTTTCAATTTTGACTAAGTTTTGATTTAGCCCCACCATCAATTTTGAAAGTGGAAGATGGAAATAGGGCAACGCTGATGTCATATGACCAATAAAGGTCGGTGCATAGGTATTGACGGAATGCGCCACTAGTTTATCAAGTAGACTTTCTGCATGGGTAGAAACAAATTCAGGCGTCTCAGGCACTTTCGCGTCTGAAAAGTCTTTTTCTACCTCTTCAAGTGAGGTTTTTTTTGTCACAACGTGCTGTGACAAAAAATCTAGAATATTGTCAGATAAATGCTGCTCAATTTGAGCCAGCTTTGAGTCTTTGTGTTCAGGCTTAGTAAAGACCCGAAACAAGTGCTCTAAACTAACTTGCGCTTCACCCACTCAACACACCTCACTCTTCAAACAAACACATATTTTGCACACGCAAAATCAACAGGCGGTTTTGTAGGACACCAGCCTAACACTCAAATCCTTTTTCAATTGGAACTCATTGCTGCTTACAGTAATAAATTATAGCGCGCAATTGAGATTGTAATGGGTGAACAAATTCCTTTCGTTACTCATTAGTAGTTACGTTAACCACAACTTTGGTTTCTTACCCTGAAAACTTAACACATTACTTTCAGGGTGTGGCACTTTACATCAGATTGCAATTTACGCCAAGCGTTAGGCATTAGCAATTAAGCTCACCGCAAATGACCGAGCTACAAATTAACATCATTTGCGGTATTACGACGTATTACTGCTATATTTTATTTATGAATAATTACGAAAAAGTGAGCGTGGTGGTTTATGCCCATTCGTGAAATTTCTGAAGCGTTTACTGTCGATGATATTGTTCCTTATTTTCAGCCAATTATGGATTTACGAAGCCAAGGGGTGTGGCGTTATGAATGCCTTGCACGACTTATAACTCAAGGCGATAAAACATTTTTACCCAGTGAGTTTCTTTATTTATTAGAACGAGAACGGCACGTCAGTACCCTTGCAGCTAATATGTTTGTGCAATGCGCAAAGTATTTTCACGATGTGAACATTCCGTGGAATATCAATATTACAGCCAACGATCTAACCAACAACGAGCTTATTGACACGTTAATTACACATTTGGCCAATTACCCCAATCCGGAACGAGTTAGCTTCGAAGTTACAGCCTCCACAGCGCTTTCCAATCCTCAACAAGTGCTCGGTTTTGCGGACAAAAGTATGCATGTAGGCATAGGTGTATTCATTGATAATGTAGGTTCTTGCCCTGGCAATATTAAGGCGTTAATGAATATCCCTGTGCGAGGAATTAAATTAGCCGGAGGACTCATTCGTCATTATGAGGAACAAGAAGCGGTGAGGGAATATGTCGCTCATGTCCTGTCGCTGTGCGACCAACACAGCGTGTGCGTGGTCGCTGAACACATTGAAGATGAAAACCAGCTCGAACGGGTTATGCGCCTGAACATTCGCTATGCCCAAGGGTATGTTTTTAGCCCGCCGACTGAAAGCATACGCTTTACAGCTCACTGACATTAAACGTTATTCAGGCTGCAGGATTACTCGCTATTGCTAGAGCGTGTTGGTAGAGACAGTAAATTTACGTGGATATTGCCATTTGCAAAACAATACCCACGAAACTTAATCTTCTTCGTTACGGCATTGCAATTGCCAGCACACTTGCCCGCTGGCACGATATTTACGCTCGAATGGTGTCATACAATCATCGCCCGTTATTTCCGATAAATCTGACATTACACCATAGTGCTTCGCAGCTTGGGCAAATTCCATAAGGTAAATAAGCCAGTTGCTGCGCACCTCGATATGCGGTGTGATTGCCATTAAATCAACCATTGCTGCGCTGGCATGCCAGCGCTTTTGCACTTGTGTCTTTTTAGGGTATGGGTTCGGATATAACAAGAAGTGTTGTGTAACACGCCAGTTGGACTGTCGCACTAAACGCCAGAAGTCATTTACGTCGGCTCTGATCACCGTGTAGTTAGAAAGCTCTGTGCGATAATGCTCATGCTTTTCTACGCGAAGCTCAGATTTGTCGATACCAATAACCCGAGCTTCAGGGTTAGCCCGAGCAATGTTGGCGGTACTTTCACCCACCCCACAGCACGAGTCCAGAATAACATCACCGTCAAAACCTTCGAGCCACTCACACGTTTTCTCAAAAGCCGCTTGCGTATGAGCACTAATGGGGCGCTTGTTCTCACTATGTTGGTACTTAACAACCAATTCGTCGAGTTTATCGTGTACACCTACTTGGGAAGTCGATATACCCCGTGAGTTTCCGCCCGCCATTAGCTGCGAATACCTTTACCAGTTTTAAGAAGATAATAAGCTACGCTAAACAACAGTGCATTAAAGCCCACCAGCAAACTCAATGATAAAGTCACATTGACATCAGAGACACCTAAGAAACCATAACGGAAACCATTAACCATATAGACAACCGGGTTGGCTTTACTTACCCATTGCCAAAACTCAGGTAATAACGACAACGAGTAGAATACGCCACCCAAATAGGTTAGCGGAGTAAGCACGAAAGTTGGAACCACACTGATGTCGTCAAAGGTCTTGGCAAATACGGCGTTAATTAACCCAGCCGTTGCAAAAAGCGTTGAAGTTAACAACAATGTCAAAGCAATAATGCCTAGGTGATGGATTTGCACATCCACAAAGAACAGTGACACCAGTGTGACAATAATACCAATCAAAATGGCGCGAGCCACACCACCGCCTACATATCCGAGTATGATCACTGATGTAGGCACTGGCGACACCAATAGTTCTTCAATATTTCGTTGAAACTTAGCACTAAAAAACGACGACGATACATTCGCGTAAGAGTTTGTGATCACCGACATCATGATGAGCCCGGGCACAATGAACTCCATATACGTGAAGCCGCCCATTTCGCCAATGCGGTTTCCAATTAGACTACCAAAAATCACAAAATACAGACTCATTGTAATTGCTGGCGGTACCAAGGTTTGAACCCAAATGCGCAAGAAGCGCGTGCATTCTTTAATCCAAATCGTCGTTAGCGCTACGTAATTTTGCTTTAGCCAACTGACATTTTGTTCTGTATTCATTTCTGTTGTCTCTGTTTTCACCGTGCTATTCACCCTATCAACCCGCTTGCTTGGCCGATTCAACTAAGCGTACAAAAAGCTCTTCCAAGCGGTTTGATTTGTTGCGCATACTCATTACTTGCACACCTTGCTCACTAAGCTGTGTGAAAACAGGGTTAAGCCCTTCTGTTTTATCCACATCAACTTCAAGGGTATGGTCGTCAAGTAATCGATACTCAAAGCCAGATAACACAGGAGCGCTATTTTCACTACCCTTGGGTAAATTAATATCAAGTACAAAGGTCTCTAAGCTAAGCTTCGACAACAAGGCTTTCATGCTGGTGTTTTCAACAATCGTCCCTTTGTTGATAATTGCTATGTTGCGGCATAACATCTCAGCTTCTTCCAAATAATGCGTGGTAAGAATAATAGTGATGCCTTGACGATTGATCTCTTCCAAGAAACTCCACATGGCGCGGCGTATTTCAATATCTACACCAGCAGTAGGCTCATCGAGAATAAGCAGCTTGGGTTCATGCATAAGTGCACGTGCAATCATTAGCCTGCGCTTCATACCACCTGAAAGCTCACGTGCGCGGGCATCTCGTTTTTCCCATAACTCTAATTGAGTAAGGTATTTTTCAGCACGGTCTTTGGCCACACTGCGTGGTACACCATAATATCCCGCTTGATTAAGTACTATCTGAAGTACCGTCTCAAATTGATTAAAATTGAATTCTTGAGGAACTAACCCAATACAGGCTTTGGCTTGTTCTTTTTGAGTTGCAAGGTCGTATCCGAAAATGGACACTTCACCATCGCTTTGATTGACCAAAGAGCTGATTATGCCAATGGTTGTCGATTTACCTGCTCCGTTAGGGCCGAGCAGTGCGAAAAAATCACCTTGTTCAACAATAAGATCGACGCCTTTTAAAGCTTGTACGCCACCTTTATAGGTTTTAGTTAACCCTTTTATATCTAACGCTTTCATGATTTGCCTGTGTTGTGAATGTTACCGTTAAACAGCGGTAAGGAGATGCTCACCTGACATGTGTAATTGAAGTGCTAATTAAGTGTCATCTGTAACAAATACTGTTTTAGTTACACCGTTTACGTTACACCCTTCTGTGCATTACAAAGTGTAACGCAAAACGTACTGTCTTTAGAATACATGAGCGATCTAGCGGTTGTTTTTAACGACTAAATACAGCATGTTAAGTTGGTGCAAAAAAGTACAATTCAACCCTAGAGCACTAAATTCGCTTAGACAAAAGTGTAATCAATAATAACGACAGGTCTGCAAATCATGCCCAACAATACATCAAAAGAAATACTCTCGCCGCTTTTAGCTCCCTTACCGCCAGAAACCACACCTGAGTTAGCGGATGATTTCGCGGTATTCATTGATATTTTAGGCTTTATTCCCAACAGCTTACTTACCATGCAGCGCAAACCTGAAATGGTAAAGGGTTTTGCCGCGTTGACCAAAGGTGTGATGGGTAGTGGCAGTGTTGTTGATGGTGGGTTCAAACGCCTTATAGCTCATTTTTCCAGTCGAGCAGCTGGATGCCAGTACTGTGAAGCACATTCACTGATTGCTGCCGGTATTCACGGCATCAGCGATGACAAAGTGGCCGCGGTGTGGGAATACAAAACAAGCCCTCTTTATAGCGAAGCTGAACGCGTGGCCCTCGACTTTGCACTTGCCGCTGGCAGTGTTCCCAATGCCGTAGACGCACCGCTTATGGAAGCCATGCGTGCACATTGGAACGAAGAAGAAATTGTCGAAATTTTAGGTGCGGTTAGCTTATACGGCTTTTTAAATCGCTGGAACGACTCGATGGCGACAGAAATAGAAGCGTCACCTAAAGCATTAGGTGACGACATACTCGCCAAAGGCGGCTGGACAGGTGGAAAGCACGTTAAATAAAAGGTGAGATAAAATACCTAGGACCAGTATATTGTTTCTTTAACTGGCCCGTTTAACTAGATCATGTTGACTTTAGCGGTACGTTTTTGCAGCAAAGTTTACCGAAAAGGTCAACACGCTCTAATTATTTAGGCTCATCAGCACGGGCGCTCGTTCAGCAATTTCCATCTCGACTTTTCGGTCGAAGAAAATACCTTCGTGTTCAGTTTGCGCACTTTGCGATTCCCCTACGGCTACCGTCATAATTTGCTCGCTTTTTACGCCTAGGTCGGTCAAATACGCTTTAACACTCAATGCCCGCTGCATCGACAAGGCTTGGTTAAATTGGCTGTCGCCCCGTTTATCTGCCTGGCCTGTTAAACGTACGGTTAATTTTTCATTTCCCTTAAGGGCTTTCGCAACTAAATCGAGTTGCTCAGCGTAGAGTGTTTCAACCGCAACCGACCCCGACTTAAATTGAATACTACTTTTAAATGTAGGTGCTGGCGCTTGCATACGCTCATCTTCATATGCCACTTGGGTAAGCATCATCTGGTTCTGCATAGTTTGATTGGCCGCGAGCAATTCAGCATTATCTTTTTGCACTCGACTTAGCTGTGTATTTACTGCTTTAAGGCTTTTATCTTGAGAAGAGTTTTCGCCTAGCAGCGCCCCCATCACGCCAGCGACAACCGCACCAACAGGGCCTGCAACAACGGCACCGATAACAACCCCGCTGCCTAGCCCCACAGCAACCGCTTGCGACTCTTGCGCTTGTTGCTTTTTCATTGCAAGCGATGGCGATTTGCTTGAAGCCATTTTATCTATTGAAGATGTATCTGACGCCATTGCGTTAAAAGAAAGTGCTGTAACGCCAACAACAAAGGTATACTTCGCGATTTTTCCAATAGCCATAATTTTTCCTCGTATTTAAAAAGGCGCGGTGCACTGTTGGGAAAATACACCGCGCAAAGGGTAGTAGTTACAAGGCGTCGATGAGCGTTATTGGGCGTGTTCGTGCCTTGCTGAATTGATAACTAGTTAACCAACACCAGGTGGCAAAAAAAGTCATAAAACAAGGAAATGTTGTGATGCAATTTTTCAAATATGGCGTAAATGAGGCAGGCTTGTGGATTTTATGTCGAACTTAAGCAAAGTGTTCAGTTCAAAGGTATAGTTCTCAAATAGAGCTCGGAGATAGAGCTCGGAGATAGAGCTCGGAGATATAGCTCAGAAGTAAAGTTCAACGATATTGTTCAAAGATATATTACAGATCATTTTAGTGAAAGTGACTTTAGATAACGGAAGCCCTTATGCCAAAAACCATTGCCCTTGTTGAAGATGACGCGGCCATTAGAGAAAACTATATTGTGGCATTAAAAGCGCAAGGATATGACGTGCACGCGTTTGAAGACAGACCTTCAGCAGCGGCAGCGTTTAACCATACACTACCCGATTTAGCTATTATCGATATCGGCTTAAAAGATGAAATAGAAGGTGGTTTTATGCTTTGTCAGCAATTACGCGGCCTTTCTCAAACTCTACCAATTATCTTTTTTACCGCCAGAGACAATGATGTAGATACCATCAGTGGGCTGCGCATGGGCGCTGACGACTACCTAACCAAAGACATCAGCATGGCCCATCTACTCGCCCGTATTGCTGCGTTATTTCGCCGCACCGATTTACTGTCAGCTCCTGCGGAGCAAAAAGATGAGTTGAAAGTAGGCGAACTAAAAGTAGATGTCTCGCGTATGACAGTGAGCTGGCAGAATCAACCCGTGCTTCTTACAGTCACTGAATTCTGGATGTTACATGCCCTTATCAAACGCCCTGGGCATGTCAAAAGTCGTCAGCAATTAATGGATGAGTCGCGCATGGTGGTGGACGATACCACCATTACTTCCCACATCAAGCGAATGCGAAAGAAGTTTGTACAACTTGATCCTCGCTTTGATCATATCGATACCGTATACGGAATGGGATACCGTTGGCAGCTTTAAGCTGCACGGTGTAGGGCTTTGATGAAGTTTCGTTTTTCAATTCGTCTTCAGCTACTGGTATTGTCGCTGTTCTTATTTACCATTCCATATCTTGGCTACAAATATGTGTGGGAGCTCGAACAATACCTTAGAAACGGACAAGAGCAAACCATGATAGGCACGGCGAGAGCCGTGGCCACCGCCTTACACGAACGCCCTGCCCTGTTTGACAGCCAATCTGCCTATTTACAAGATGTTAGACCGGGTACTGACCTTTATGCCCCGCCTATTCCTTCACCTATTCAATTAGATGGTGAGCTCAACGACTGGCAACAAGTCAACGAGTTACTTAGCGAGTACACCAGTGATAGAGTAATTGAATATTACAATGGCAATCAGGGTAGCCCTATTACATTGTCTTTTAGCCACATGGTGGGACGTTACGGTCAATTTCTTTACGCCATGTTTGAGGTAAAAGACGATTCATTGTTATGGCGACAACCCAAAAATATTAGCGTAGAAACCGGTGACCATTTATTAATTGGAATGGAAACGTTCGAAGGTACATTGGCACGCTACGTAGTTGCTCCCTATGAAAGCGGTTGGGTAAATGCATACAAACTTGCCGATAATGCCCGTTCTAACCGCGCGATTGAAAACGCGCTCTCTATTCAAGGTCGATGGCAAGAAACCGCAGAGGGTTATAACATTGAACTGCGTTTTCCCTTATCGATGACCGCAGGCGGTCTTGCGTTTACTCTTGTGGATGTTGATGACCCTGACACAAGAGCAACCCAATATGCCCTTGGCACCGCAAACACTAAAATATTAAGTGAGCTAGGCACAGTTATTACCCCGTCACCTGAAATCGAACGTATTTTAGCAGGGCTAAAATATACGGACTCTCGGGTTTGGGTGGTTGATAAGCACAAGCGAGTGCTAGCTCGCGCTGGGGATATCCAGTCCGCCAACGGCATTGAAGTGAGTCAACGGGAAGCGCCAACAAACCCCATATGGAAATGGATTGAAAGTGAGTGGTTACTTCCTCTTTATTATCAAATATTAACCAAGCCTCCGGCTGATTTTATTGACGAACTTGACGATGCTTACGCGCTTGTAGGGCAAGACTTAGGTACCGCTCTTAACGGTCAACCCGACAGTTTGTGGCGCCTTTCTCCCGACAACAAAGCCATTGTATTGTCTGCGGCCTACCCTATTTTTATAGAAGGCAACGTAATGGGCGCGGTAATTGTGGAGCAAACTACCAATGGAATAAGAACTCTCAGAAACCGAGCATTAGAGCAACTATTTCACGTCATCGTTGCGGTTATGTTTTTAGGTACACTTGGCTTACTACTCTTTGCCAATCGAATATCTAGCAGAATTCGAACACTTCGCGATAATACCGAAGCCGTTATTGATGACAACGGTAAAATTGTAGGTACGTTACCCATATCAAATCAGCGAGATGAAATCGGTGACTTGTCACGTTCCTTTTCCGATGTGCTCTCACGTTTACAGCAATATAATTCGTATTTGGAGAACATGGCCTCAAGGCTCTCTCATGAGCTACGAACGCCTATTGCGGTAGTGAAATCTTCTCTTGATATGCTCTCTCACGACAGTAATGCCCAGCAGCAAAAGGTGTTTGTTGAGCGCGCTCAGTCAGGTGTTAATCGTCTTAGCACTATTTTAAACAGTATGAGCGAAGCCACGCGCTTAGAACATGCCATTGCGCAAGAAGATTTCGAAGCCTTTAATCTCACTGACGTGATCAGTGGTTGTATTGAAGGCTATAAGCATACGTATTCCCAACGACGGTGGACGTTGATTGGGTGCGAAGACAAATTAACAATTAATGGCTCACCAGAATTGGTAGCACAACTGTTCGACAAAATTATCTCTAACGCTGTGGATTTCAGCGGTTCACAGGATGAAATTCACGTTTCTTTAGAGAAAAAGGACAAACGTATTGTATTGCTAGTAAGTAACCCTGGCCCTTTACTCCCTGCCGGAATGAAAAGTCAACTTTTGCAATCGATGGTGTCTGTAAGACGAGAAAATGAGGTACAAAATGCAACGCAGTCACCGCATTTAGGGCTTGGTTTATACATTGCCAATATGATCATGACCTTCCACAAAGGTTCACTGACGTTGAACGACAGAGATGACAAAACGGGAGTAATCGTTACCGCTACTTTTCCGAGCACTTAGTGCGTGTAAATCTTTGCGAAACGTTTTTACAGCAAGGTGCTTATCCTTCAAATGAAGAAGTGTACATACAGTGTAGCCACCTACATGTGAGAGTTTACGTACGGTATAAAGTGAAATAAATTTCTAAATTTTAGGGTCTTTCAATAAATTGTACGTTAGTCTTTATACTTATTTGATTTTTTGATGAGCCCTAGCCTAAAAAACCGGTTACTTTAAGGGTATTGAACACGGTGCAGCTATGAATAGATTTTTGCTTTCGCTTTTGTTGTCTTTACTTGCGCTGACCACAGTGGCAACTGAGAACAATAACGCAAATGTAACGTTTGAGATAACACTGGCCGACAGTGAAGGAAAAATGGTCAACGATGCGGTGTTCATTTTTGAACCCTTATTCGAGATAGCTGTTACAACTGACTCCGAACCCCCAACTGCTATCATGAACCAGATAAAAAAGCAGTTTGTGCCGCATGTATTGGTTGCAAAAACGGGCACGAGTATCCGCTTCCCTAACGCAGACAATATTTTTCACCATGTCTACTCATTTTCCCCCACTAAACAATTTGAACTTAAGCTGTATAAAGAGTTTACCGCAGAGCCATTGAAGTTTGATAAGCCTGGTATTGTAGATATTGGCTGTAATATTCACGACTGGATGCTAGGGTACATTGTGGTAACCGACTCGCCTTTTTTCGCTAAAACCGAAAATGAAGGAAGTATTTCGCTTTCGCTTCCTAAAGGTGATTACAACGTGCGTTTTTGGCACCCTTTAGTCAAAAGCGACAGCTTATTTGAGACTAAAACGTTGTCGGTTAACGAAAGCTCTGCTGTTGAGTGGCAGCTCAGTACTGCATTACCTGCAGACGATGAATTTGACTTTGGTTTTGGCGACTACTGATGAATAAACGGCTGAAGTTCACCTTATCAACACTAGCTTGTTTAGTGGCATCACAGACTTTCGCAAAAACTGACATTCTCTTACGCGGAGCTTATGTAACGAAAGAGAACACACCGAGCTTTCAGCAAAAAGGCATTAGTCATCAGCGATATGAAGACAGTGGCTTCCACCTTTCTCAAGCGGTGTTGGCCTCGTCGTTTTCGTTATCAAATGATTGGTCGGCAGAAGGCGTACTTAATGCTTATAACGATGGTGAGGAAGAATTTGGCTTCACTCAACTTTTTATAAAATATCGACCATTAACGGCATCAAGTATAAAGCCAGAAGTTAAACTTGGTGCGTTTTACCCTAGCATATCTGCGGAAAATACCGGCTTTGGGTGGTTGTCGCCGCATTTTCTCTCTAATTCAGCAATTAATAGTTGGATAGGTGAAGAATTACGCATTGGTGGAATAGAGTTAAGTTTAAGACAAAATGGGCGCCAAGTAAGAAGTAATTGGTCGTGGAAGGTCGTGGGCAGTGTGTTCAAAGGTAATGATTCAACAGGTACGTTGCTCTCTTGGCGCGGTTTTGCGCTGCATGACAGGCAATCTGTATATGACGACAGAGTGAACTTTTTGCCCATACCGGGGGTTGTCGATGATGACAAACTTGATGCTCCCGCATGGACCGACCCGTTTAGGGAAATCGATGGGCGTGCAGGTTATTACATTGGCGCGCACTTGTCACACAAGCGAACCGCCGAAGTAAAATATTATTTTTATGACAACAATGCAGACCAGACCGTACTTGACCCTGATCGCATTTATGCATGGCACACGCGCTTTCACTCGCTAACAATGCGCTATTTGCCCAACCGTGACCTCACCTTGTTTTCGCAATTGCTTGTGGGTGATACGTTAATGGGTGATAGTTTCGTCGACAATGATTTTGCCAGTGCGTATATTGCGGCAGCTTATACCTATGAAAATGCGACATTCTCCGCTCGCGCAGACTGGTACCAGGTTATTGATCGCGACAATACCATGTACGACCCCAACAATAGTGATGGCTACGCTTTAACATTCAGTACCCGTTATCAATTACATGAAAATGTCGCCGTAACGGCTGAATGGCAAACTAACAAAGGGGAACAAGACAACCTTACGTTTTTCCAAAATAATAAGAAGTACACGGAAAACGTATTTCAAGTTGCTTTAACCATTCAGCTTTAGTTTTTGAAAACTACAGGAGTCACTGAAAGCCACTTCAAGAGGAAGTGGTTTGCGCGACCTCAATAAGATTGAATGCCGTGCTTTTATCACCTTCCACTAAAACCCTGCATTGCCCCCAGCTCTCTGGAATTTTCCACACATGATCTTCGGCAACGGTAAATTTCTCGCGATGCGTATCACAGCGCACTTCAACGGTATCAAGGTCACCTTGAATATTGTCAAACGCGAATTGATTTCTTACTAGTGTGTGAAACCAGTTACCTCGCTTGTCGATTGTCACTGTAACTTTGATAGCGTCATCAGAGTTGATATGGTCTCGAATTTTAGTAACAAGTGGCGCAATTTCATCTATACGCTGTTGCTGACCTTCCATTTCATTTAAGCGATCATAGTAGCTTAATGCATCAGCGTACAAGCCAAACTGACTAGCTAGGATCACCATTCTTTGATGCACAAATGCAATGTGATCATCACCAAAGACGTCGTATTTCTTTTCATCACCCTTGTTGCTTGGGAGCATACGCGCAAAACTATCTAGCTCTCGCTGCCAATCTTCAAGCCCACTGGCAATATTTGCGTCCATGTTCCAAAGCCATGCGTTTTCATATCGGTTTAAATTATCTTTTTCGTGTAGACGCTGAAGCGCGGCATCAGCTTCTACATAATTGCCTTGCTGATAAATACTATCAACGTCTTTGTAAGCGCTAATAAACCGGCCAGAGGCGCCTCGACGCCCACCCATCATAAAGTCCATTTGCACAGCTTGGTGACATTGCTGGGTAGGTTTACCGTCTTTCATTGCAGGCTCAAATGTCCAACGCTTAATGGCACTTAACGCCTTGCGCTTAAATGCTCTACTTCCGCTATAGTCGCTAATAACTGGGTCTTGAACATGACCCTCTTCGTCAATAACATAACTCATCTTAACCCAGCCTTCTTGGCCACGGCGCGCAGCTTCTATTGGGTAATCTGGGGCTTGGCGTTCAATGGCCTTTGCTGGTTGAAACGCGGTAATGCGTTTTACTTCGTCAGCAGCAGTAGCGGCTTTAACTTTTTCTTCCACTTCATCACAGGGCAACGACAATTCTTGCGCATTTACATGGCTAGATACCGACATAGTGGTAAGGAGAAGCACGGGAGCTAGAGCTCGACAAAAAGCGCGGTTACGCATTTTTAGACAAAGGCGTGGAGAGTTTTTCATGGTTTATCTTCCCTAACAAATAACGGCGAGGCATTCACTTACCCGCCGATGTAATTATTGTTACTAAATTAGCGCTTTTTGCTTTGCTGTTCAAACGAAGCATCGGGCACGTTCTTAATCATCATTTGCTCTTTGCGCTTAGTCATCATTTTTGCCAAACGTCGCATACTTACTGTGGTGTCTTTTTCATCGACAATATCCACACCTAGTAACCGTTCAAGTAAGTCTTCCAACGTCAGAACGCCTTCCAACCCACCGTATTCATCAACCACTAGCAACATGTGAACATGCTTATTGATGAAGTGGTCGAAGGTTACTGATAAGGGCATGGTATTTAACACCGTCACCATATTTTTGGCATATTCAGACAATGGCTTATCGGTATTACCCCGAGCTTGTGCCACCAGCAAATCTGAACGCATTACGAACCCTGTTATATTCTCAGAGTCGTTGTCTTCGTAAACCGGAATACGAGAAAACTCAATATTCGCATGTTTGTGAAAAAAGCTTTCAACAGTGAGTTGTTCAGACACTGAAAACAAGGCCGTTCTATGCGTTATCGCATCTTTTACTTTGAGCTCGTGTAAACTCAATAGGCTTTGTAAAAACGCGGCTTCATGATTAGCTAATTGCCCTTCTTGGCCGGATAATTCAGCCATGGCATGTAATTCACTTCTGCTTAAGCCTCTCAGTGGGCTGTCTTCTTTGAAACTGCGCGTGAGTAGCTCAGACATTTTTACGAAGGGCTTTAGGCAAAACGATAAGTACTTAAGGAAATATGCAGTAACGGGCGCGAGAGAACGCCAATAGGTCGCACCCAATGTCTTGGGAATTATCTCAGAGAACACCAAAATGAGTAATGTAAGTACGGCAGAAATAACCCCTAAATACGCTTCGCCAAAAACTGATGCCGCTTGTGCGCCTGCGCCAGCAGCGCCCATGGTGTGAGCAATGGTATTGAGGGTTAATATGGCCGACAAGGGCGTATTAATATTGTCAGTCTGTGCGCGTAGTAGTTGCCCGCTGGGCTTACCTTCTTTTTCTAGTACCGATATATAAGCTGACGATACGCTTAATATCACCGCCTCCGCAATTGAGCACAAAAAAGAAAAGCCCAATGCAATAAAGACGTACACAATCAGTAATAACATGTATATTTTCCAGGGTGTTCAAGGTTGGCTAGCATAGCCTCTTAAAAATGAGGTATGTGCACATTTAAAAAGTAGCAAACCTTAAATTAGTCAATGTTTTAAACGTTAAAACGCAATAGTCTATTATGAGTAACCTTGTATCAGATACAAGGGCACCCACACTTTAATTTCAGTCACAGCAGGTTGATTGAGTGTCACTTTGACGGCGCTTTAACCATTTCTGAACACCCAGTCTCACCATGGCAGCAGCAAGTATACATGCACTTAGACCGTATAGAACCTGTGCATCAGCGCCGTGCTCATGTAGATGACTTTGCGTTTTTATTAAGCTTTCAAGTGAGAAAGCTGACACTAAATAATTGAGTAGATATCCAAAACCCACGCTGGCTGATATGACACTAAATAAATATAAAACAAGGGTTTTCGAACCCATTTCTTGTTTTATCATACCCATAGTAGATATGTTGGTTGCAGGCCCTGCCATAAGGAATACCAAAATAGCCCCAGGAGACAACCCGGCCGCAAGAAAGCCAACTGCAATTGGCGTAGATGCCGTTGCACAAATGTACATAGGTATGCCAACAACGGCCATCACAAGCATTGCAACAAGACCATCTCCCCATTGCGTTAGAAAATCAGTTGGCACCCATGTTTTTATAGCAGCAGCTAAAAGTAAGCCAATGAGTAGCCATACAACAATATCTTCTAACAATTTACCGCTGGCATACTTAATAACATCAACAGCTTTTGATGATAGCGAGGCTGTAGGCTTTTCCCTGTTTTCTTTTGGTTCGCTGTGTTCTTTTGAACAGCAGCTCTTCGCTTCAATTTTGGGTGGCGCACTATGACTACCACAACATGAACTGGCTTGTGTTTGATTTGAAAATTCAGATGAGATTTGTTCTTTAGCGTCGAAAATACGCACCATTACGCCTGCATAGATGGCGCTGATCACTGCAGTAATTGGTCTTACTACTGCGTACAGTGGCCCAAGTAATGCGTAGGATACTGAAACACTGTCAACACCCGTTTCAGGCGTTGATACAAGAAAGGAAATAGTGGACGGTTTGGATGCGCCGCTTCGGCGCAAACCAAGTGCCGCAGGAATAACCCCACAAGAACACAGAGGTAGCGGTGCGCCAATGACAGCTGCTTTGCTAATTGAACCAAGGGATGCACTGCCCATATGTTTTTCAAGAAACGAAACGGGTACAAGTTCGTGCATAATCCCTGCGACTAATAAACCAAGTAGAAGCCAAGGCGCAGACTCGATAAATAATGCTAAGAAGTTTTGGCCTAATAAAATGATATCTGACATACAACCCCAGTATTACACTTGCTTGATTTGGAACCACCAAACCTGTGCAACCAAGCCTAGTCACAAAGCCTGCCAGTTACAATAACTGAGCAACTTCTATGCGGATTGGTATTAATTCATGCTGTTCATATTTTCATAGTAACAGAAATACAACAACTTCGGTTATTCATAATGTTTATCGCAGTGGAAGACGTTTTATACCAGTCCGCACAGATAATTGGCATAAAAAAGGCCAGTAAAAACTTACTGGCCGAATGTTGACTGTCTCGACAATTTGACTTTAAACCACGAGGTCAACCATGAAAAACTTAGCCTTGCTTTTCTTTTTTGAGCTTTGATACCACTGAAAACGCTTCAAGCATCACTAGTACAGACACTACCAGTACTACGGCATCTAGGAATACCAGTAGGTAGTTTTCAGCAAGGTAGTATTCTTTAAGTTTGATTAGACCGGCGAAAAACGCCATGATCAAAACAAACACCATAGGTATAAGGGTATATTTTGCTGGGCGTCCTAGCTTAATTAACATTACCGAGATAACAAGCAAAGTAAGGCTTGCTAATATCTGGTTAGTCGACCCAAATAGCGGCCAAATGATCATGCCACCACTACCAGACGCACCACCTGCACCAAAGGCAAGAAGCAAACAGCAAGCTACTGCAACTAAGGTTGCCACCACCCCGTTTTTAAGTGCACCAATAGCGTAAATATCCCCCCACTCTTGAATAATGTAGCGCTGAAGACGAACACCAGAATCCATGGTTGTTCCCGCAAACAGTACAACCATAACGGCTAGAATTGTTGAAGAGAAATCGACAGGCAGCCCCCAGCCTTGCTGGATAAGGTTCGCACCGCCGGTAATAAATGCCCCAACGCTTCCCGCGCCCAAATGGCTGTACACTTCATGCCATTCTTCTGGTGATGCAGCAAAGGCAACACCGCTCACTGCAACAATGGTAATAAGGGCAAGTGAGCCTTCACCAATTGCGCCCAAGTAGCCCACAAAACGAGCATCGCTTTCTTTATCAAGTTGCTTCGAGCTTGTACCCGATGACACAATACCGTGGAAACCAGAAACCGCACCACACGCAATAGTTACAAACAGCAATGGAATTAAGCTAGGAGAATCTACAGCGGTTTGCATATTGAACGCAGGAGCTGTGATGTCTGGCATGGCAAAAAACACCGCTCCATAAAGTAGGAAAAGACCAACAAGTAGCTGCATGCCATTAATAAAGTCACGAGGTTGTAGCAACATCCAAACCGGTAACAATGAAGCAATCGCAGCATAGATAAATAGGATAATGATCCAGTTTGCTTTGTCTGCTAAACCAAACATGGTTTCAGGTAGGCTCAACGGTATATAGCTACCTGCGTAGACCGACGCGTACAGCACAACAATACCCACAATACACAATGGGATAAGGCTGAAATTGCGCTTAAGTAGTTGACCAATGACCAATGCGACAGCAATTGCCATCCATGCGGGAAAAACGGCGTTTGGCTGCGAAACGAAAGAATTCGCAATTACCACGCCGAATACCGCGTTAACCATAAGCAACACAAGGAAGATGACAATCATGAACAAAGCGCGTGAGCGCTTGCCAATTACGCTTTCAGACAGGGCTCCCATCGACTTACCTTTGTGACGAGCACTTGCCCATAACGCGCCCATGTCATGAACACCAGCAAATAAAATGGTACCGAAAACCACCCACAAAACAGCGGGCACCCAACCCCAGTAAACGGCAATAGCAGGCCCAACAATTGGCGCGGCTCCCGCTACTGAAGTGAAATGGTGCCCCCACAGTACCACTTTATTCGTTGGCACGTAGTCAACGCCATCTTGCTGTGTGTGCGCTGGGGTTACGAAACTATCATCCAATTTGAAAATACGGCTTGCTATAAATTTTGAATAGACAAACCAACCGAACATCATTCCGATGATGCCCAGAATTACAATGGCAATAGACTGCATACTGTCGTCCTATTTTGTGTATTTTCTTTAAACACTACACCAGTTTATAGTGAAAAAAGGTCGTACCTGCAAAGCGCAAACCCATGGTGTGGTGTTTACAATTTTACAAACTACGTTTTGAATGGCGTACTAGGCGAGTTGCGCTTTACGGCACACGTTGTGTTATTACTTCGAATTTAGAAAATTCGCGCGGCGTATTAGAACACGAATAAGATGCACCCTCACAAGCATTAGACTAAAGTCTAATAGTGAGAGAAAAGTGAAAATAACGAGTCACTTCTACACAAAGCGGTAGCGAAAACGACGGCTTTACTTAAAACCTCTAATACAAGTCTCGATGATAACGCCCTTGCTCATGTAGTTGCTCGTAACGTCCCTCGCCTAGAATTGATTTTAATATTTCATCTACCCCTTTCCCCATTCCGGTGAAATCGCCGCACACATACACATGCCCTTCACTGCCTATGAATGCGTTAACCTGCTTCGAATACTGCTGAAGTAAATGCTGTACATATCCGCCGTTTTCATCTCGTGAAAAGATGGTCGACTTTTTATGTAAACACGCGGCCTGATGAAAAGGCGACAGCGTTATGTCTAGTACATCATCAAACTCGGCATGTCGCTCACCGTAAAATACCCAAACCGGGCCTGCGTTTTGAAGTGAAGCGCGCTTTGCTAACTGCGCTCGAACACCCGCAATACCACTTCCCGCAGCAATAAGAATAAGAGGGCATTGCGTGTCACTTATATAAGCACTTTCATTTTTGCGAATAGTACCCGATATAGAGTCGGCTAGCTTTGAAGAATGTGTCAACAAACCGGACCCAAGCCCGAGTGTTCCATCTTCTTTAACCACCTGCCTTACAACAAGCTTGATATCTCCCTCGGACGTAACAGACGCAATGGTATAACTGCGCGTTGCAGTCTCTCGCCCGACGTTATCCTCTGCGTTTGTATTTTGTTGAGAAGCGGGTATGTGTACTTCTAAAATGTCGCCCGCCTCCCACAAACTGTCATCTACCCATGAAGTCGCAGTCTGCGCTTTTTGAATACCCAAAGACAAGGCATAGAGTCCTCTCCCACCGCTTGCCAAAGTTTGGTTTACCGTGTTTAAGCATGTGCGCTTATTAACGGTTAGTACAAGCGATGTTTCTGTATTTTTACTGGGTAGATTATCAAGTAGCGATAGGTGTTCGCCTTTGCTGGAGTCTAAGGTCATTAATGGTGAGGCGGCCTTGCCGCCCAATTGGTTAAGACCATCGAATAAGCTGACAGCAAAAGCGCAGAATGACGTGTATTGCCTGTCACCTAACCCTACCACCTCAAATGAGAGGTGAGACAAAGGCAGAACACTTTGTGAATAGGCCTTTTTTAAAATACTGCTAAATTTTCGCCCTGCGTCAGGTGGCTCGCCTTCACCGTAAGTACTAACAACAAAGATTGCCTTAGATACATGCGATAACGTATCGAGCTTTAAGTCGCTCATCGACACTACTGAAGTAGTCTCCATATCTGCCAAAGCGGCGGCTTTTGCCCGTGCAACTTTCTCGGCTGTGCCCGTTTGGCTGGCATAAACAACGAGCGTTGCATGTTCAGATACATCAAGATTGCTCGCTTTTCGCTGTTTGAAAAGCAACACCGCTACCCATAGTAAGTAAAGGCTTATACTCAATAACGCTAGGAATAAACGGTGTGTCTCTGTCATGATATTAAAGCAACTTCAATCAGATAGATCTTAGAGTGGAAGTACTTCAACAGTACCTGAGTAGCTGCCATTACGCGAAGTAGCAGGCTTCTTGGCTTTGTCATCTTGATAGCTTATCTCGATGAAATACATGCCCGCTTGTGGCCAAGTTACTTCGATTACACCATTCTCATCTGAAACAACAACAATGGTTTCTTGATCGTTTCTGTAACGCATACCACCTCGTACAATTTCTGCTTCAGCGCCCACAGCAGGTTTACCATCAATCAGTAACTTGAATGTGGCAGTTTCAGTAGCGAATAAATCGTTGGGGTGAGTAACCGGAATTAATTCTAAACCCTCATTGGTAGGTGCAAATACATCCATTGAAGGGGCACCAAGTGTAACGAAGGTTTCAACGCGGCGAGAGCTTTGCATCACGCGAAGATCAGTTGCCTTTTTCGGCACCGCGGTGTTGAATTCTTCTGGCTTGTACTGTTCACCACGACCAGGCCACATTTTGCGATTCCCATCTTCGTCACGCCAAAATGCACGAATGCCACTGCTGGCTGAAGCTACTTTGTAGGTCCCTTCTTTATTCAATTTCAAATCAAACGTTGTACGATATCTACCACGCGCAATATTCTCAACATCAACTACTTTACCGTCAGGAGATGTGACCACCAAATTACTGGTATTCATGGCGAAATGATCGGGATGAAAAATGGTATTTGAAATAGCAGCATCAAAGGTTACATACGCATTTTCACCAGACAACACTGTTGAACTTGGTAAAAGCCATGCACGGTGAGCACTTGCTGAGAATGACACGGTGAGAGATGCAGCGAGAGCAGCTACTGACATTTTTGCTAATAATCTTTTCATAATTTCCTCTTAGTGAGCGCTTGTTGAATGCGTTGACAATGAAATTTCGAGTCTCATTTAGTCTTCAAGACGCATTGCAACACGTCCAAGTTCTGACTTTCCTATCTTTTCAATAGGTAGGCTGTTAGCTGATAACGGAAGTGCAAAAGGTAAGGAAAGCACTTCTCTACCACCCACTTCACGTGACGCTTCTACGCGTAAGGTGTATTCGCCATCAGGCAAATTTGCCAGCGCTGTATTAAGTTGTGTGTCGAGGGTGTAATCGCCCGGTCCTTTCGTTGCACTTGTTAGACCGTCATAGGGCAAGTCTAAGCTTCGACCACCGCGGCGCCACCATTGTCGAAGATCCTTAAGCCATTCTTTACCTTTGTCCTCACGCATTTCTACGTCATACCAAACCGCCACTTGTGTGGCTTTGCGCTTGTTGTCTTCTATCCATACCGCAAGGTAGGGTTTGTGATACTCAGCCACATTGAGCTGTGGCAATGTAACGTCCAATGCTATTTTACTCGACATTTGGTCCGCAGCTTGAGTAGCGCCTGCAAACAACGCTAAACCCCAAAAAGCAGATGTGAATATTGAACCTTTTTTTACTTTCATCTAAACACTCCTTGATTGGTCCTCGGCTAAGGCGCACAACCATTAACCTCTCGCAACTAACTCTGCACTAGTGCACAAATATTAAAATGATAACAAAGGGGACGAGTACACCGAGTGCGGTGACTGGCCATGTAGACACGCGATTTTTTGAATGACGCATTAGCAATTGCAGCCCTGTCACACTAAAAATAATGCAAGCCACTGCAAAAATATCGATGAACCAACGCCATATATCGCCTGTATTACGACCTTTATGCAGGTCGTTAAAATATGATATCCAACCTCTATCAACACTTTCGTAGGTCACGGTTGCAAGTTCCGCATCAACTGCAATCCAGCTATCAGCACCTGGTCCAGGCCAGGCTGCATAAAACTCTATCCCATCCCACTCACCTGAGACTGAAGAAGGCACTGCAATACTTTTGTCTTCTTGCATAAAGGCTACAAGAGCACTAGGAATTTGGATTTCTCCCTCATCCAATAGTAAAAGCTGATCGACTAAGGCCTCTGGCAATTGAGATTCGGCGGTGGTGACTACTCTATTCGCGGGAATGTCTGCCGCATGGTTCAAGGTGATCCCCGTCAGCGCAAAGAGCATCATGCCCACGAGGCAAATGGCCCCACTGATCCAATGCCATTGCCTAATTCCGCCCAATGAAAAGCTCATACGTTTTCTTATTTCTCAGGTGTTCTAATTTAATTTTACGCGCCAGATGATACAGATATTTACACACTTTTCAATGCAAATGAGAGTTATTCTCATTTTAAAGAAATGAGCTAACCTCTTTTTAGTAAGCCTTTATTAAATGCATTTTTAGTAAGAAATTAGCGCGTACTTACCTTTAGAGTTAGTTCACAAAAGACCAATAGGCCTTAAAGTGTATTGGTTACTAAGCTTTCTAGTGTTCGAATGTTGTTGAGTAAGTCAGTACGCGAGGGGAACGCTCTATATACGTTGCGAAGTATCTCCAGCGCTTGGTGATATTGGCGTTGCTCTAGGGCAACTTGCACCCGCCCTAACATCGCTTGCTGTTTAATATCCTCAAATGCTTCCGCGCGTAAATACATCATCTTAGCGCGTTCAATTTTGTGCTGTTTTTGATATAGTTTTGCCAGCGCCAACAACGCTTCGCCATTGTCTGGCATGCGCTCAATAGCGTGAGTAAGCAATGCGATAGCCGACTCGTTCTTCCCTTTATTTATCGCCACTTTCGCTTGTAACACGTTAATAGATGCCATCTGTAACGGACTGAGCGCATTTCTGTACTCTTCAGCTGCCTTTGTGAGCCGTTCCAATTCACCCCACTGCTGTTGATTCGCTAAATATGACGCTATGGTTTTAAAGGCTTCAAAACCTTCGCTACTTTTATCTGTTAAAAAGGAAGCAATATTCTCAACAAGAATATCTGATGCACGCCGTAAACTGCCGTCTGATGCGTGCAGCTTAGCGATGGAGATCAAATTGGACAGTGAGCTATCACCCAGTGACATTGCCGCTTCAAGGCTACTCAATGCTTTTGTTACCTTGCCCTGCTTTAGTGCTATATGGCCACGCTGCAACCAAAGTTGTTTATTGTTCTCGTCATTTAATAGCATTTCACTCAGTAAGCTTTCAGCTTGAGCAAGCGCGTTAGTTTCGATCAGCGCAAATAGTAATCCTTGATACCATTGTGTATTGTCAGGCTCTAACATGAGTGCATTTTGGTATGCGCTTATCGCTGACATAGGCTTGCCAAGCTGCAAATTGGCATAGGCAAGTTGACCAAATATTTGCGCATCTTGAATACCTAATTCAACACATCGAGTAAGGTGCTTTCGCGCGATATCTTGCTCTCCTGTCATTAAGTAAACCATGCTTAAACTTCTGTTTACGGATGGCGAACTAGGCATACTTTCCAGCGCATCTAATAGCACCTTTTCAGCCAATACATATTTCTCTTCGTTTAACAAAACTTGACCGTAAAGTGCTTTTAGACGCGGGCTAAGGGTTGAGATTTCACGGGCATTAAATGCATTGATAACCAAGCTATATTTACCCGCTTGTAAATCTGACTGAATTTGACGAACAAATTCTCTATCGTCGACGGACATATGCACTTCGCGTTCAGCATACTCGCTTTGACGCAATACAAAATGCCAATCAGGCGCTTGGAGTTCCACAACTATCTCCGCCGCTACAGGCAAAGAAAATACGGTTAACACATTAACGATTATGCTGAAAATGCCTACTACGGCACTTGTTCTCAAATTAATCACCTTAATAAACTCCTTGCCTTTAACGACTATGCCTCAATCACTACTGGCCAGATGAAACGGGCTTTTACCACTTCATCTTCTCTGTGAGGTGATGTGAACTTACTGGCATGAACAAGGCGCCTAATTTCGTTATTCAGCTCGTGATGCGGGTTTTCAACTATATCCAAAAGCTTCACATCACCCGCTTCATCAATCATTACATCCAATTTAACGACAACGCGTGTTATACCTTGCTTTTTAAGACGCTTAGGAAAACGAACTTTCACTGGCGTAAGCAGTGTAGGGGTTGAATCAAGATCAGTGAGACCAAAAGCGTCAAGCTCAATATCGGGAATATCCCACTGCTGATTTGTTACACTCAAAGTAGGCATTTCGGGCTTTGTAATACGAATATCAGGGCGCACAGAAAGTTCATTCATGGCAATTGCAAAGCCGTCGCCCTCAACTTGTATGGGTACCTCCGTTTCCTGCACAACGCGTTGCGCTTTAGGTGGAGGAGGTGGCGGTGGCGATATGGCAATATTTATCTCGCGGATTTCCACCTTATCAAGCTGTGCATGTGACAACATATTGCCCAACCACATCACGCCAACGACACCGAGTAGTACAACACTACTCAACGCTCCGCTACTAAAAACATGCGTTAAACCTTGTTTCATATTTGTCACTTTCGTTTCAACTTACTCATATCGTTTTAGACTGGTATTTCTGTCTACTTAAGGCTTGCGCGTAGCAATATTGACGGTGGCAGCCCCCGCCAGCTTTGCTTCATCAATGACTTCCACTAGTACTTCAGAGCGCACTGCTTTATCCACTTGGATCACCACGGGGCGCGGCTCTTTCATTAGTAATTGTTCAACCGTTGAGCGCACACCATTAACACCAATGTTGGCGTTGTCGTACATAACGTCGTTGGTTTGTGTAATTGCCAGCATGATGGCCATTTGGTCGAGCTTTTGTGCGGATATAGCTTGGGGCTTGTCTACTTCCACGCCAGTTTCTTTAACAAACACAGTGGAAACAATGAAGAAAATAAGCAGAATAAAAACCACGTCAAGCAGCGGTGACATGTCGATGCCTTTCACTTCATGAGACTCAAGACGACGCTGCAAACGACTTACCATGATTTGGCCTCCCTCGCTATTGTTCGTTTTACGGCACTGCTAGCGCCCATTAGCATTAACCACCCAGGTACTGCTAATACAAGACCCAATTGAGTGGTAAATAGCGCATCAGCAATTCCACCTGTAACGACTTGGCTATCAACACCTTGTGTCATCATGCCGCTAAAGCTAACTTGTAAGCTCGATATCGTCCCTAACAGCCCCATCAAAGGAAGCGCGCCGACTAGCACCGAAGGTAGCATTTCACGTTTGGTATGTTCTTTTTCACTATCTGGCACACCGGCGATCTGTTGCCTTGTGCTAAATAGCGTGAAAATTTGTTGATAAGCAAACCATGCGACAACAAGCATAAACCAGCAAAGTGTGTTGTCAGTTAACTGCTCGAGCATTTAATAGCCCCCTCTTGGTGCTGTACATCACGGTGAGTGAGTTCACATTGATCATTACTTAATACCAAAGCAAAGCTTTCTAACTCATCGTAATATTGGCGTGACTTTCTCGATAGCACTGCGTTTAAGATTAACGCTGGAATAGCTACAACAAGGCCTAATTCAGTAGTAACCAGTGCTTTTGCAATGCCGCCAGAAATAACTTCGGGATCACTCGCACCAAATGCCGTCATCATTCTGAATGTCTCAATCATTCCACTAACTGTGCCTAATAAACCCAGTAGTGGAGCAACTGCCGCAGTAACTGCAATTGTCCCGTTGTATTTTTCGAGTTTGATTTTGTCTTGCTGTAATTGAGAGAACAATTCATCATCACACTGCGCAGATGTTTCAGCGTGTTTGGCAATGTGATACAGGGCATGCTGCATTCCCTCGAAGCTATTATCAGAGCAACTTCCCAAACTACCGGATTCAGTGCTACCGTTTATGCTTTCCATAGCCTTACCTGACACCACCCGTTTCACACGTGGCAAACGCCATAATTGAACGACTTTAAACAGCGCAATAAGGGCAGAAACGACGCCAAATATCACGATAGGAATAACCCAAACGCCGCCTTTTATTACATGCTCAACCATACCGTCGGACGCTTGCTGTCTGGTTGTAGCGCGCCCTAGGGTTGGGTCTAGTTTGATCAATCCGTGTCTGTCGTTTGCTAAGGTTCTTAGATTATCGATTTCATGAAGGTCAAAAGTCGAAATTGACGAAAGAAGGCCATTTTTGATAGCAGCGATACCCGCGATATTACTGTCTTGCGACAGGTACCATGTAATAGGGCCCAGTGACAGAGTTTGTGCATTTTCGATTGTGCCGTTTTCAAGCACAACCTGCCCTTGAGTAAAGTGGGGTACTTGTTGATTAGCATGATATTGAGCTTGTTCACCCACTTTTTGCACTTTCTCCAAAATGGTTAGCTGCTGCAGTGATACACGCTCTTCACCACTTTGAAGCAAAAAGCGGTCTAACAGGTTTAGTTGGTATTCATGCTGCTCTTGCCAGCTTGATAGTCGCGTTTCCAGTTGTGATAAACTCAAAGTGCGTTCATCCATCTTCCTGCGCATCACTGCGGTTTCATTACGTAGGCGCAGTACTTGCTGCTCTAGCATGCGCACCTCATTGGCTAGCGCACCCCGTACTTTACTGATCTTGTTTTCTGTGCGCTCAAGACGCTGCTTTGCTTCGTTTATGTTTGCCACCATGGTATCGATTGGCGCCGCAGCTGAAGCACTGCCTAGTGACCATGAATAAGAGAGCATAAGAAAGATTGAAAACAAAAGACGTGACTTCATCAATTTGCCCCTTCAGAAAGTATCAAAGGCAACAGCACAAAATCGGGTTCGCGCATCTTTTCGAACATTGCGATAGCACGTAATATGTCATCTTGGCTTTCAAACTCACTAAACTGCCACTGCCATTCCCCTTCGAAGCTTGATCCCGTGCCTTGATAGAGGCCGTCGGGGCTGGTAAACCATGCATAGCCGCTGCCTGCATAAAATTGTTTTACGAGCACCTCTTTACCGTCAGGCGTTGGTATTACGGCTTGGTTAACTGATAACTTACTATTGAATTGCTGCAACGCAGAAAGCTTTGCCAAAACCACTTGTAGTACGTTTGAAGTATTGCTATCAGGTGTTTGTGCTGCTTGCTCTTTATCCCAGGTTTGACGCAGTAAATCGGGTAATAATGCATATAGGCTATCGACTTGACTTATTACCCCTGAAAGCGTGTGCTCCAATTCATTTTGTTGTGTTTCTAGCTCACTTTGCTGAGACAGCAGTATGTCTCGCTGCGCTTCAACATCGGTAGAAGTCGATTGGTTTTCATTAATTATGGTTTGAAGTTGAGCACGCTCATCGGTTAATAACTGAATACGTTGTCGTAATACAGGTTCAGTTTCCCGCCACTCGTTCTCGAGTTTTTGTGTTTGACGCTCGATACTCAGCCACTGTTCAGTGAGTTTATCTATTTCTTCTATTTGGGGCTGAGCAGATGCCAAACTTGTCATTAACACTAACAGCGATAGCGCAAGCAGAAACATAAATGTAAGCGTATGCCTTTTAGCTACCATTCAATCCCCTCTTTCATTTTTGTCACCAGATAAATAGCCATCAATACTTGATACTCGGCTGAACACTATAACGAGAACGTGTGACCGATCTAAAATATGCTAATGAAAACCATTATCATTTGCAATTAATAATTTAAAAATGAGGTTTGAAACTAAAGGGAATTACGGATCGTGTAGTCACCGTTAACTATGGCGTTGAAAAAATGCAGACACCCCATCATATACCACTAGCGATTCAGGGGTATTGTAGGCAATAAGATATTCTGCGTGTGATAAGCCTTCTACTATTTCCAGATGCGTTGTACCTTGGTTGTCTCGAATGCTTCGATTGACTCGAATGGCATCGCTTAAGAGCAAATCGCGCGTACCCGACACGATAAAACAAGGTGGAAAGCCCCCAAAACTTCCATAAATAGGCGATATTTGTGGGTCGGGTAACGGAATAGTACCCGCATAAAGCGCAGCCGCAGCCCGCAATTCACCATGGTAAGTCACTAAGATCCGATCAAATCCCTCATTGGTTTGGCGACTGTCCCCTGTATTGGTCAAATCTGCCCAAGGGCTTCCAATATAAGCCGCTTGAGGTAGTTGAAGGTTCTGGCGTATCAAGGACTGAATAAGCGCTATGGTTAAACCACCGCCAGCAGACGTGCCGCCAATGAAAATATTTTTACTATTTTCTTGAGACAAGAAAGCGCGATAGACCGCCTCAATATCGCGAAGCCCAAAGGGCGCAGGAAATGCAGGTGGCATGCGATAGTCAATACTGTAAACCACAATACCCAGTCTTGCGGCAATTAAGATGCCTTCATCAATACTTGAAAGACCGCCATAGTACACAAAGGCACCACCGTGAATATCCAGATAGACATGGTCTTTAAACCTATCACTCAATACTGGAGGGGTAAGTTTTCGTACAGATACGCCTTCTACTCTCATTAACTCCATGGTTATACTGAACTGCTTGCGCATTTGTTTTACTCGCTTTTTATGCTGAGCATTGCGCTTTTGTATGCTTTCAAGCCACTCACCAATATCTTTAGGCCATGAGGATTTGACTTCTTGTACAGTAAGAGATGGAAATGTTTCCCCGAAATGCTTCAACGCATCGCTTATGGTTTGCCGAGGTGAGGAAGGATCAGTGGACATAGTGTATTATTCGCCTTTTACGATAGGTAGCAGGGTGAATCATAGCGCTTTTTGGCATAAGGATATTGGTAAATTTTACGCACAGACTTGCAGGCAGTCTCGGTGGCGAGCGTCTATGTGATTGACTAGTGATCAAATCAGTTACAAGGTTCAGTAGAACCCACTACAAGCTCTGTTATGCTGAATCAATGAATCTGAACGCTGTTATCTATGTGAGAGAACTCTGTCATTAGCCTTAGCCAAATTGGAATGAACAAATAGGGCGCTAATGCGCTGAATAAACGCTAATATAATCAATAAGGACATTTAGAATGAGACGCACATTGACACTTAAGCTTATTTCAATATTTGCAATTGGCTTAGCCGCATCTGCATGGGCAGAAACTAACCATTCTCATTCCACATCTGTGTGGAAAGTATCAAAGGCTGGAGATGCTGTGTATATCGGCGGAACAGTTCATATTCTTCCCATTTCAGAGTTTCCCCTACCGAATGTATTTACTGATGTTTACCAAAATAGCGACACTATTGTACTTGAAGCTGACTTGCCTGAACCCACTGATTTAGCCGCTCAGCAAAAAATGCTGGCCGCTATGACTTATGGCAATGGAAAGACGCTTAAAGACGAATTATCAAGTGAAACCTACTCGGCACTTAATCAATATTTAGGGGCATTTGGATCGTCCGCCGACCAAATAGCGGGGTTCAAACCAGGCCTAATCGCCACTATGTTGGTAACGATGGAAGCACAACGCAATCAGCTAGCAGGTGAAGGGGTTGATGCTTATTTTACGCAACTTGCTAAACGCGACGGTAAGCCTCGTGAGTTCTTAGAGTCTCTCGAGTTTCAAGTTAATATGCTAGCGCAAATGGGTGAAGGCGAAGAAGACCGATTTATTGCTGAGACATTAGCAACGCTTCCAGAGTTGAAAGAGATGCTACAAAGCACCATCAAGGCTTGGCGTGTTGGTGATACCACTAAGCTTAACGAATTAATTATTGATACCTTCAAACGAGAATCTCCTGCTTCATTTGACGAGGTGTTCATTAAGAGAAATCAAAACTGGGTACCAAAAATAGAATCCATGTTTGGAGATGATGACAAAGAGTTTGTATTGGTTGGAACAGGCCACCTTGTTGGCCAAAGCAATGTACTGGCACTCTTAGAAGAAAAGGGTTATCTCGTCGAGCAGTTATAAAAAAAGAGGCTAACAGTTCCCTGATAGCCCCAAAAGTCCAGTTTGCAATACACGTTTACAATGTATTGGTCAGGTTTAACCCTGACCAGTACATATTCAAGTATTAGCATCCACTTTAAAAGCGCACTGTGATTAACGGTAAGTATTGTGTGACAAAGGCGCATTAATACAGTTTTAGCTTTTTTATGGTGACTTTCTGTATGTGAACAAGTATGGAATTTATAAATAAAAATGCCCCAGCGATATAACGCTGAGGCATGCTTTGACGTATTTTAAAACGTGAGCAATTAGAATCTAGCTCTTACACCCACATAGAACTCTTGGCCAATTGGATCATAAGTTCCTGCATTCGTTTCGGTACCAGTATCACTACCAGTTACACCAGTTAAGATGCGTGGTGGCTCTTTATCAAAGAGGTTGTCCACACCGCCGTATACCTCAACAATATCTGTCAACTGATAGCTGGCTTGAAGGTCTACATAGGTGACTGAGCTAATGCCCACGGCGCCAGCATCAAGACCAAAGCCTGCTAAAAATTGATCATCGAAGTCGGCAGAACCAATGTAAGTCAAGCGTGTGACAATATTGAAGTCATCGTAGCGGTAGCCTAAGTTAAAGAAGGCTTTGTGCTCTGACGTACCAATTTCACCAACAAAGGGATCTGCGTCAGCACCCGGTAATGGCACGGTCTCACCATCAATCAAATAGGTATAGGCCAAACGGGCATTAATATGACCACCTAGTAAATCAGCCCCGTACGTTGCGGTTAAGTCAACGCCTTCTAATATCTCACCACCACTGTTAGACACAGCACTATCGATAAACTCAAGCGAGCCTGCACTATTGTTACCCACATCTGTAGGGCGACGTGTTACAAAGTCACAGAACGACTCATCACCTCCGCCATAACACTGGTCTAATATAAACTGACGCGGTGTTGATACGATGGCGTCCTCGATTTCAATATCAAAGTAATCGAGTGTAAAGCTGAAGTCTTCAAGCACTGAAATATTTTGAGGGGTATACACCACTCCAACAGTAGTCGATTTACCCACTTCCTCTGTTACATTTGGATTTCCTCGGTTAAAACCGCTAATACCTTGGATATCCGATTGGGTAAGCGTAAACTCTCCATTAGCAGCAACATTCGCTGCAACCCCTGGATCAGCCAAACAGCGTGCACTGGTGTTGGCAACACAGGGGTCAATTATACCTGGTGGAAAAGTCTGACTGTCCGGCTGGAATAGTTCATCAATATTCGGAGCACGGGTTGATTGAGCTTGAATAACACGGAAGCGAAGCTGATCGTTGACCGCATAATCAAAACCCACGTTCCAACTAGTGGTATTTCCAACTGTCGAGTAGTCAGACGCCCTGATTGCCGCTTTTACGTTGAAGCCTTCAAATACGGGAACGTTGGTTTCAACATAAAATTCGGTTACGTCAAACTCCCCTTGAGTTGCAGGAATAGCATTGCCACCATTTAACCCAGCTTGTTGTAACGCATCGAATTCACTACGCGAGAACTCTTCGCGGTATTCGAAACCAAATGCAACACCTAATGGACCTGCTGGCAAATCAAATAATTCACCCGCTAAGTTAGCACCAATAATTTCTTGTGTTACTTCTGTTGATAACAATGCAGGTGCAGTGACATAAGCAGCAGCCTCAGGCGATATTGAATTAAAGCCGTAAATATCGATAGGGACACAACCAAAACTACGTGCCGTATCATCTAAACACACCGCCTCATCAGTAATACCATCGCCGTCTAGGTCATTCACATCAGTGATAGACTCAAGCGCATAACGGAAGTTCTGTACGTTAACTAAACCCCGTGAGACCTGTGCTTCTTTTGTTTGCCCGTAGGCATAGAACGCATCGTAATACCAGCCGTCAAACAGCTCACCATCCATGCCAACTAATATTCTGAATGTATCACGTTCAGCGGTGTTTCCTCGGTTACCTATATCTTGAAGGCGTTTAGCAAAAAATATGTCCCGAGCTCCATCGCCATTTTCATCCACAGCAGAGTTGAGAATATCTTCAGGTATAAATGGGTTTGCTACCATTTGGCCGTCTACTAAAAACTCTACTGGGACGAAGCCATCTGCATAAATATCGTCTGAAGAAAACGGGAACGGCTCAAGCTCAGATGTAGTTGAAGAGTTTGAATAAGTCCCCTCAAAAAACATGCGATGATTGTCATTGAGTTCATATTTTCCATTCAGTGCCATCATGTAGCGTTCTGTTGGGATTGCAATGGTTCTGTAATTCGAACGGTTAAAACCATCTGGACCTATCGTGCCATTACCGTTTGTGGAAAATCCCTCTTGTAAGTTGCCATTTTGATCAAATGTATACCGTATGTCACCTGCATCAAATCGACCTTGTGGTGGAAACGAGGAGAAGAATGGGCTAGAAGCTTCAAAAATACTATCTGGGTCAACACCTGCTTCTAAGTCTTCAAAGTAAATTCCTGAGAGCTGATCCACCGCTGAACGTGCACGGTCCCGCGAGAACACTGCACCTTGGTCAGTATAAGAAAGGTGAGCCATAATGCTGCTGCGACCATCCGACGACTGGCTGCCAGTTGTTAAAGAGAACTGTCGCTCTTGCGCATCACCTTCTTTTGATTCACCGTACTGAGACTGAAATTCAAGGCCGTCAAATTCATCTTTCATCACGATATTTACTACACCAGCTACCGCGTCAGAGCCGTATACAGCAGAAGCACCACCGGTAAGGATTTCAACGCGCTCAATAAACTGTGTAGGAATGGTGTTTAAGTCGACAGCAGAGCTGCCTGGAACACCTGATACATAACGTCGGCCATTTACCAGAACAAGGGTTCTTGCTGTGCCCAAATCACGAAGGTCAATAGTGGATACACCAGCACTGGCAGTTTGAAAGTTTGAGTTTGTACGACTTATCGCTGGTGTACCAAAAGCTGGGTTTTCAAGAAGAAGGTCTTGAATATTGGCCACACCTGAAGCTTGAATATCACCGGCGTCAATAATTTGTAAAGGTGAAGCCGAAGCAAGTTCGGCTGATTTTATACGCGAACCAGTTACGGCGATTTTCTCGATAGCTGCTTCGTCGTTTTGGTTTTCTTGCGCTGAAACTTGCACTGTCGCAAGTGTTGTGCAAGCTGCACTTAAAAGCAATGACGCTTTTACCGCGCTTGCCAGTTTTGTTTTTATATACATTGTTGTCTCCCTGGGAAACGTTACTTATGTCGTAACATTTCATTTTTATGTGTTGGTAATAGCAGGCGCTATTGGGAGCTAAATTAGGGAGATTAAAGACTTTACTCTAGCGCTATTACGCAAACAGAGGGCACACAGTGACGAAAGTACAAAACAGTGTGACCAAGCACAAAGCAAAACCCTTTTGATAAGAAGCAAAATAGAAGATAACGACACATTCATCAAAAATAACATCAAATTGTGATTAAATCGTTACATTTCAACATGCTTTCCTTATTGACTATTCAATAGTCAAAATGGTCTCATTGTATACCATTTGAACTAAATTTTAGCGGTACGAAAACGTTAACGTACTGTTTTAGGAAAACTGAACTAGGAAATAAGTTGCGTGGTTGAGGACATCAAGATACACCTTCCAAACAAGTATTTCTGGCTTATAGCAACATTTACTTGGCTGGCTGCGCTGAGTATTACCACACATATTCAGTATTCGGCGTTACTGCATACAGAGCATAGTACAAATTGGTCTCGTACCTGGGTGCTACTTAGCCCTTGGTTTTTAAACTGGATATGGGTTTCTGCAGCCATTTTTGCCATTACATCTTTTATAGAAAAAAACGCGCTTTAGTCCCATAGAACAGCTGATTTTTCATGCTCTAGCCTGCATTTTACTTTTGCTGAGCTACGCTGTCACATCTACCTTTATGCGCGGTGTTTTAGTAAATAGGACACTAGATGGCAATATGACGGCACTGGTTAAAGTTCTAACTGGTAGTTTGCACATGGATCTTTTTATTTACTGTGCAACGCTCAGCCTGGCTTTTGGTACACGCTTGTACATGAGACAGATAGAAGATCGTATCGAAGTTAGACAGTTGCAAGTTCAACTCATTCAAGAGCAGTTGAAAACCTTACGGACCCAACTCAACCCACACTTTCTTTTCAATGCGTTAAATACCATTGCTAGCTTAGTAAGATTGAAAAATGAAAATGAAGCTGTTGTAGCCCTTTCATCCTTGAGCGTGATGCTTCGAACTATTCTAGAAAATAAAAGCAATGACTGTGTAAAGGTGAAAGATGAAATTCACTTTATTGAAAGCTACCTTAAAATTCAAAAAATGCGCTTTGAAGACAAACTTGCCATTTCAATTGATGTGGATGAAGCATGTATGAGTTTACAAATTCCCACAATGATATTGCACCCACTTGTTGAAAATGCAGTACACCACGGCGCTCAGTCCGCTTCAAAAAGAAATCCGCTGCAATTAACAGTAAAAGTCATCGACGGCATGTTACATGTTAATTTAAGAAATGCGTTTAACCCAGTAAATACGCATGAAGGGCATGGCATTGGTGTCACTAATACTCGGGAGCGATTGTCCCGTATGTTCAACTATTTTCACTTTGAATTGCGTCAATCCGATAACGGAATTTTTGAAACCCATTTAGCGATACCTGCGGGAGAAATGGATGATTAAAGTATTAATAGCTGATGACGAAAGATTGGCTAGAGAGACAATTAAAATGTTACTCAATGAGCGTGACGAAATTATCGAAGTATGGGAAGCATCAACCGGTGAAGAGACCATTTCTCTTGCAACGGCAATGCAACCCGATATTGTATTTCTTGACATTGAGATGCCACAGAAAAACGGATTAGAGGTTGCTCAGTTATTACCACCACATTGCTTACTTGTATTTGTCACCGCGTTTAATCAACATGCGATAGAAGCCTTTGAACTTAATGCTGTTGATTACATATTAAAGCCATTTGATGATGACCGTTTCAAAAAGATGTTAGATAAAATTTACGACCGACTCGCGTCAAACAGCGCCTTAGGCTTGTCGCAAATAAAAGAAGTAATACGTCAAGCGACATTACAGTCAGAACACTATAAGGCCCGGCTGGTTGTGCGTGACCCTGGCCGAATTAGACTAATCGACGTGGCTAATATTTTGTATATCAGCGGTGCGGGCAATTATGCCGAGTTACACCTTGATGACGGTAGTGTAATACTGCATAGAGAAACCTTAACATCCCTAGAAACTCAGTTAGATCCAAACATGTTTTTACGGATCCACCGTTCGACAATAGTTAGACACAACGCTATTCGTGAACTAAACCCAACAGACAAAGGCGATTACAACGTGGTATTGCGAACCGGAGAAAGCGTAGTGCTATCTAGACGCAACCGAGACAAACTCGACTTGTTACTGAATTAATGCTTTGTGTTGTGCCAAAAGCACATATGGGTTTACCGCGCATTCCTCATCTCCCCAAATCTTTTTGTTATGGAGAATGCAAAGGGAGTGGAGCCCCATCCAAAACTCTCAGCAGCAAGGATGCTGATTGATGACGCCATGGATGGCTTTACGGCGTGTTTCAGAGGGCACAACACTCACGAACCAAACCACAGGCATAAAAAAACGCGCACCTAAGTGCGCTTTTTTGGATACTTGTGTTGCTAAGTCTAGATTAGTCTAGGATCTTAGATACAACACCAGCACCTACTGTACGACCACCTTCACGGATTGCGAAACGAAGACCTTCTTCCATCGCAATCGGAGCAATTAGCTCAACTTTGAATTTAAGGTTGTCACCAGGCATTACCATTTCTACGCCTTCTGGAAGCTCAACAGCACCAGTTACGTCAGTTGTACGGAAGTAGAACTGTGGACGGTAGCCTTTGAAGAATGGAGTATGACGGCCACCTTCATCTTTAGATAGTACGTAAACTTCTGCTTCGAAGTTTGTGTGTGGAGTGATTGAACCAGGCTTCGCTAGTACTTGACCACGCTCTACGTCATCACGCTTAGTACCACGTAGTAGTACACCAACGTTCTCACCAGCACGACCTTCGTCTAGAAGCTTACGGAACATTTCTACACCAGTACAAGTCGTCTTAGTTGTATCTTTGATACCAACGATTTCTACTTCTTCACCTACTTTAACGATACCTTGCTCAACACGACCAGTTACTACTGTACCACGGCCTGAGATTGAGAATACGTCTTCGATTGGAAGAATGAACGGCTTGTCGATTGCGCGCTCTGGCTCTGGGATGTATGAATCAAGT
>NZ_BJKK01000027.1 GCF_006538325.1 Alteromonas sp. KUL42 | reverse complement strand
GCCCCTGTCTGACGACAGGGGCTTTTTTACTGTGTTTAAAGAAAATAAAGCAGCAAAGCATACAAATCAAACTAATAAATAAATCACAGACGGTAATAGCAAAACTCATCCGTAGTTGCCTATTTTTTTTGGCGACTGATTTTCGTTAAGATTAGAGCGTGTTGACCTTTGCCGCAAAAACGTACCGCAAAGGTCAACAGGCTCTACACATAAATTTATTAAGATACAAAAAATTTTCCCACTAAGATTACTACTATTCGCGTATAGCAAAATTGCGAAAATCACACTACAGTTTTAAATGTGTAAAAATAATGTGAATTATAAAATGATAAAGTGTCTTTTTCTCGGATTGTTTGCTGGTGTTTTTGCTGGCTTTTTAGCTTTTTTTTCAATAAACCCATTGGTAATTGGTTCTGTATCTTTCATTTTGATTAGTTCAGTAAGTTATTTCGTTTTCAGTCGTGAAACGACACCAATAATCGCAGCTAATAATGAAGTACCTCAAAAACTTAACTCACCCACATCAGCGAATAATATAAGTAAAGCTTCAAGTCATATTGCAATTGGTGGCGCATCTATTTCATTTTTTCTCGAACAGCTTTCAAAAGCATTTAACGAACAAGTATCAAACATCGGTGAGATGTCGAGTCGCCTACAGCAATTGGAAGGGAATAGCACTCAATTAGATAGCCTAGCAAAGAGCGCTACTGTTACTATGAATGAGTCTGATGAAAAAACGCAACTGGGAAGTAAGTCTGTAAAAGAAGTGCTCAAACAACAGCAGCAGTTAGTAAAGAATATCGGTGCTTCTTCAGAGGCTTTGAGTGTGCTTAAAGCACGTGCTGAAGGAATAAGTAATATAACCAACACCATTAATCAGTTGGCTGACCAAACCAACATGTTGGCATTGAACGCTGCAATAGAAGCAGCTCGTGCGGGTGATCAAGGACGTGGCTTTGCGGTGGTTGCTGATGAAGTACGCGAACTTGCTAAGAAAACGACTGATGCTACATCGGGTATTGAGAATCTACTGCAGGAAATGAACAACAGTAGCGCAAAAGCTGTATCAACGATGGAAGCCGTACTCACTTCAAGTGAGGGGATGAATACATTATTGATTGAAAGTGAAGATGCTATTAATCAATCAAGCACTTTGTCTACTCACGCTAGAGAAGCAATGAACGAAATGCATTCTATGGTTGAGCACTATACCGAACACAGCACGGGTATGAGCTCAAACGTACTACAGTTACATACAACCACATCAAAACTTGAAGCTGATCTCTCTGATGTTTCTAAGCAAGCCTTTGCTTTAAGTGAACAGGCCGAAGATATATTTCGTCTTCTACAAGATTTTAATGTTCAAGATAGAAATAGCCATGTGAGAGATATTGCTATAACGACAGCAAATCGAATAGGCGAGCTTTTTTCCAAAGCGATCGAAAAAGGTGATATTAAAGAGTCGGCTCTGTTTAACTTCACATATAAGCCAATCTCAAATACGAACCCTCAAAAACATTCTAGTGAATTTGATACCTTTACTGATAAGCACTTACCTGCGATACAAGAACCAATTTTGGATAATAACGATTTTATAATTTATGCGGGAGCGGTAGATAGAAATGGGTACTTCCCTACACATAATAAGAAGTTTAGCCAGCCTTTAACCGGAAACTACGAAACGGACTTAGCAAATAACCGCACGAAGCGTATTTTCAGTGATCATACAGGGGCAAGGTGCGGAAAAAGCACTCAGTCATTCTTGTTGCAAACATATAAGAGAGATACTGGAGAGATAATGCATGACCTTTCTGCGCCGATCTATGTGAACGGAAAGCATTGGGGTGGGTTTCGCATTGGTTATAAAGCTGATATCAATAAAGTGTAATTTCAACTTAACTAGAGCATGTTAAGCTTTTTTCATGCTCCCCAGCAGAGTTGGGGACAAAAACGAACAAAGGTAAACAGGCCCTAGAGTAGTGAATTATATATGGTGTGAACCCCCGCACGGCTTTTTATGTACATGTTTACTCAAGGGTTAAGACGGTGCTATTTTTAAATGTTACAATCTGTCACTTTGTAGGTAATTAAAAAAGCAAAGGTATTCGTGTCTAAAAGGGTTATTTTTCACATTGGTCATGGTAAGACCGGAACTTCTGCGATACAGAAGTTTATGGTTAATGCCTGTAAAGATAACCGCAACTTTGCGTATGCGAAAACTGCTAGGGCCCCAGATGGTGGTCATCATACTCTCTATAGTGCTAATCACGACACGTACGATTTACTGCTTCAAGAAATCACCCAATGTAACGTAAGTAATTTTGTTATCAGTTCAGAAACTGGCCTACCGAATATGCGCCATTTTTCGCAACAAAATGATTATAAATTTCAGTTTTTTAGCGAACTTGCACAGACGTTCAATGTATACGTCATTTACTACGTGAGAAATCATTTCGACATACTTGAATCGGCATTTCTTCAGTACATAGAGGATAGTGATAAATCGTTTTATCGAGATCTCTGTTCGGGTGATAACGAGATAATTGAGTTGGCAAGGCATCGCTTTACTGAGCGTTACTTCAACCCTGGTATTGATGCAAAAGATTGGATAAACAACGCTCCTACTAGACAGTTTGATTATTTCTCAAACATCAATGATTTTTGGGAGCCGCTGTTGGGTCGTGATAACATAATTACCAAGGTTTATAATAAAGATTCATTGCTTTCTCGAGATATTGTTACTGACTTTTTGTCTTTGCTTTCCTTTGAATTAGATTTGGGAGCGAGAGAAAAAATAGAGAACAACATCACCCCTGCCTTTCTTAAACTACCTAGGCATTTCATTTATGACGCCAGCACAATAGAAAAAGTAAAATATACTTTTGCCGAAAGTGCAGTGAAATATGCTAAGAGATACCTCAATACTCATGATGCGAAACTCCTTACAAAAGGATTTTAGTAATTACTCTGTGACCAGTAGTAGAGAGTATTATTTAGTGATAAATACATGACCAAATTTTCTCCACTAATGATGAGTCGTAGTCTTCGGCTTTTAAAACATCTATATCGTGATTTCGTATATACAACAAAGCGAAAAAGGAACATCGAAAAAATAAAGTTAGTTGCAGTCGCACGCAACGAAGCTGCATATTTACCGGAATGGATCTTTCATCATTTGTATTTTGGTTTCTGTGAGATAGACATCTATTTTAATCAGTGCTCAGATAACACGGAAGAGCTTATTCCTTTGCTGAAAGGGTTGCCTGTCAATTTTTACAACGCTGATGAAGCATTTGAGAGGCCGTCAAACTCACCGCAAATTGAAATATATAAGAAGTCGTTAGCTAGTTCTGGAAAAGATTGTGATGCTGTAATGTTTCTAGATATTGACGAGTTTTGGGTTCCTGTAGATTTAGACGATTCGATTATCAAAGTCTGCAACAGTTTGCCTAAGTTTGATACTTTGTCATTTCAGTGGAAGAACAAAGTGGAGAAACAAACAGAGTTCTCTCGAGCGTTAGAATCGACAATATGTGTTGAATTGAAAGAGCAAGTGAAAACCCTAGTCAGATCTCATTTGAAAATAGCTAAGATGAATCCTCACAACTGCTTAGATGACGATTTATTACAACGCTTTGCAGACGGTTCATTGTTTGAAAGTAAAGGCAGCGAGCGCTCACGTACATGTATACGTGAAAGCAATGAGCGCGCTTTTATATTACATCGAATGAATCGCTCAGAACGAGAGTATATCGCTATGTTAATAAGGGGGCGACCAATAGGTGATAAAGCCACCTCAGTTTTTAAAAATAACCGAACTGGGTTTTTACCTCCTGATAAAACTCAGCGTGTAGCACAGAACAAAGTAAAGTATCAAAAATACGATTACTATATGCGAAAGCGTCTTGAAAGTGTTAGCATGCAGCAGTTTTTGTCTGTAGCGCGGGAGCATGTGCTTTTGCGTTATACAGCGTGCTTAAAGGCTATTTCTCACGCGAACAGCAAAGATAAAGTGCTCTTAAAACGCCTCCTCAAAGGTGTTACGTTAAGTGAAGTTCAACAAATTTTATCTGAAGACTGAATAACAACCTTTGCTCACTGTAAAATTAGCTCGACATATCAGCATAGAAATCCTTTTTCAGCTGATTGATGGAAATAGCGGAATTAATGAAAGAAATGAATGCTAAGTGCTTGATAGCACTTCCGAACTCGGGGGCTTCCAAGCTCGCAAGTTTGTATTCAAACTATAATCGTCAAAGTAATGAATTAACTATTCTGACGCACTCGTCAGCGTTCTTATCTAAGTTCGAAGAGTTTGATACTGAGAATGTCGGTCTCATGTTATCCCACCCCATTACTCGTTTAATAGATTCATATCGTGCATTTAAGGCAACCCCTGATTTTAATCAAACATTTGAGGCGTTCTATGCGGAACCACAGCGTGTCAATTTTTATTCACGTGTCTTGGCAGGGGTAGAGCTCTCATCTCTTGGCTACGTAGCAATAACAGAGGCCTTTTTCAAAGCTGTCTTACTTTTAGAAGGTTGGTGTGGTGGAGAGTATTATAGAATCCCGTATGGCGCATTAATCGACAAGAAAGATACTTTCGAGCTTGATGAGAAAACATTAAACGAGATAAATAGTCTATATCGAGACGATATATTGCTTTATGAACGGGCCAAGCTAATTTTTGAAGAAAAGTGGCATACATACTTGCAAAAAGTTAAATTAGACATTGCCGCATCGAAACAGCTTTATGTTCATCTAGGTCCGCCTAAAACGGGTACATCAGCGCTACAGTTATGGTTGAATCAATCTGTTACAGAATTGAGTGAAAAAGGTATCGACTACCCTAAACATGGTACTGATATTAATGATGTTAGCTCAGGAAATTTTGATCAAATTATCTCTGCTGATACAGATAGAAACCAGTACTTTGATGATCAAAAAGCAAAAAGTATGGTAAGTAGTTTTAACTGTAGTAGTTACAACTTGCTGTTACTATCTTCTGAGCATTTTTTCTATTATTTACCTTGGTTTTTCACTCGCCTTCCTAGCGCTAACTATATTTTTTATGTTCGACACCCGATACCGAGTGTCGAATCAAATTACCACCAAGAAGTAAAGCGGCATGGCCACACTAGCGCTTTTAAGCTACCTCAAAAAATAGATTTCAATCACCTAAAAATAGTTTCGGAAATGGCGATGGAATTTGGGGTTACAATTACTTATCGCTATTTCAGCGAAGCGACATTTGAAGGAGGCACTCTTTATACAGATTTTAGAGCATGTATCCCTCAGTTTATTGATGTGCCTGCGGTCTCTCGCAAATTAAACACACAATTTTCTGCTGGTGCATTAGAGCTTATGAGAAAAGCAAACAGAATCGCTGATCAAGATGCTCTAAAACAATTAGATTTCTTTCTACAAAAGGTTAGTGAAGATAAACCTAATTTTTCGTTGATATCGCCCAATGAGATAGAACGCTTGAAAAGGGAGCTTGAGAGCTCGGTTGAATCAATTGTGTTGAGTAATCCTCAACTCGACATTAATAAGCTGAAGAAGTTACTTGAGAGTTTTAAACCATCTCCATTCTGTAAAGAAGACGATATCTTAATAGATTTTAATAAAGTTCTTAGCTTGTTAAAAAGAGAAAAGCCTCTACTGGCATTAACTTTATACAAGCAAGCTCAAGGTCATGAAAAAAATGATTGGGCAGAAAAACTTAAGCCGTCGAAATTAAGTTTACTGTGGGCAAGGAGTAAGGGCTTCTTTCGCGGGTAAGGATGTTTAGCCGAATTTTGCAGTGTAGTTTCTGACAATGCCGGAGAGAATACGCCTTTCACTCTCAAGAGAATATTGTTTGGCGATGCGTCTACCAACCCACTTCTTTATTAGTAAAGATGGTGAATTCATATTTAGTGCCTGAATTATACTCTCCTTTATCGCTTCTTCAGTATATGTGGGAATAATAAGGTTAGCGCGAGGAGAGTAGTATTCTTTATTGGCAACGCAGTATGGAACGACGGCCATGTCGCTATAAAACATCGATTCTATACCTGGCAGGTAGAATCCCTCTGATTTATTCGGCAGCGACAAGGTAACATGTGATGAAGCCATTCCTTTCAGTGTCTCAATTCTTTCTTCTTTCGTTGTCTGAAGTTTCGTAGAAATACCTTTCTTTATTGCCCATTCATAAATGTCTTGCCCTAAATCTGGTTGCTTATTAGCGAGAATATATAAAGAATGTTGCTTCTTTACTTTTAAGGTGGGAAGTGAAGTTCCAATTTTAACTACATGACAAGGACCATTAGAAAATGGCTCGATAGCTTGTTTAACTGAATTGGACACGCATAGTCGCACGGCTGGTTGAGCTAAAAACTCAAATAGCTGTTCATTTTTATCTCCATGTCTTACATGTTGAATTAAGTTGAAAATAAGAGAGTGCTTAGCGCTACTTGCTAAATAAGGCTGCCAGTCCATTCCTGCTAGAAACGCAATACTTGCTTTTTCTGGTTGGTAATGGGTTTGATACTCCACATTACTGATACCTGAAAATAGATCCTTTTTTGTGCTGGCCTGCCCTTCAAGATAAAGCATGGGAGAAAAGTTCATACTGCAAAAATGATCTAAATAGTCTCTAACTTTTTGATGCCCCCCAGTATATCCGAGGTATTGGCGGTGAAATGATATTGATTTATGGGGCATTTAAATAAAGCTCTTCTTAGAATTGAAATTTGGCGCGATCAAAAACAAAGCTCAATGGCTGTTGAGTACATTTTGAAATCTAGTTGTTATACTAGCAAAAAAAATTGTCATAATTATATGTCCAAGTCTCACTCTCTACTGCCAAATTTGTTTATTTCCGGTGTACAAAAAGCGGGTACGACCGCGTTAGCGTCATTTTTGGAACAACACCCTGATATTTGCTTGGTTAAAAATAAAGAGGCGCATGTCTTTGATGATCCTGCATTACAAAAAGCACAAGACAAGTCTCAATTTGTTCATGAGAAGTATGCAGAAAAATTACAACATTATAGCGGCGAAAAATACATCCTTGATGCAACGCCCATTACAATACTCCATCCTTTATTTGTAGAACAGTGTGCTGACTTTTGTCCTGACGCTTTACATATTGTAATGCTAAGAGATCCTGTAGAAAGAGCACTTTCTCATTACACAATGTCAAAATTGAAGGGTAGAGAAGATTTTTCTCCCATTAAGGCATTCCTTAGCGAGGCCAAGAGGCTCGAAGGCTTTTATGAGGAGTTGCCAAAAAGTGAGTTTAAAAGTAAGTACAGGGATCAGTCTTATTTAATTCGAGGGTTATACAAACGACAGTTGAGAAGTTTGCGTTGTCGTTTTAATGACAGTGCAATTAAGGTACTTGATCAAAGTGAGTTATTGAAGTGTCATCACCAGACATTAAATAACGTTTTTTCATTTTTAGATCTTCCCAAAATTGATGTGCCTGAAAAACGAGTATTTACTTCGCAAGACGATATCCATCTCCCTTTCTGGGTGAAGGTTGCTTTGAAAGTGTACTTTCAAATAGCTGATAGGTAAAAGTAAGGGCATAACTTTAATAATTATGCCCTTACGTGATTTAAGCTCTTTTAATCTATCGATTTAACTTCATCGATTGACCAATTAGCTTTAGGTGCAATTGTCTCTTTAATTAATTGAACACCTGAGTCTATTTCAAACACACCAAATGTGTCGGCTTTACTATTGGTCGCTGACGCAGAAGGGGTCATGTTTAACACAGTTTCTAGAGGTCCAGATACGGGAATATCTGTACTTAAACTTCCAAAGTAAAAACGTGCATAGCTATTGTCACTTGAAAGCTTCGCAATCCAGCCTCCAGAAGTAGGGCGACGAATAGCGATGTCTGCTTTTCCATCACCATCATAATCTGCCACGACTGGAATATCGCCAGCCTCTGAACCAAAGTAAATACGTTCTATAACGTCGTCGCTAGAGTGCTTGATATACCAAAAGCCATTTTCTGGACGACGAATAGCAAAATCGGCCTTCCCATCGCCATCATAATCAGCAGGTACTGCAATATCGGTTGCTTGTGAGCCAAAGAATACGCGATCTATTGTATCTGTAGATGAGTATCTAACGATAAACTGCCCTGCGTCTTTACGGCGTACCGCGATATCTGCTTTGCCATCTCCGTCATAGTCAGCGACAACTGGCACGTCTGAGTCATTAGTGCCAAACGTTTCACGTACAATTTCGCCAGTTGTTGTATATTGAATGAACCATTGCCCAGTAGAAGGACGACGAATAGCAATGTCATCAATACCGTCACCGTCATAATCGGCAATTACTGGAATATCTTCATCTTTTGAGCCAAAGAATATACGACCTATCTGATCATCAGAAGAAGTACGAGATATAAACTGTTTTGCACTTTGGCGGCGAATAGTAAGGTCTGTAGTACCATCACCATCGAAATCACCTGCTAACGGAATATCAGATGCCTGAGAGCCAAAGAACGCACGCATGATAGTGTTGTCTGATGAACGAGCAACAATAAATTGGCCAATGTCAGGGCGTCGAATGACGAGGTCAGAAATGCCATCGCCATCGTAATCGTAGGTGGTACGACTTTGTTTGTTAGCATCTAGTGGAGTCGGATCATCGGCATCCAAAATTCCGTCGTTATCAGAATCGCTATCGTTGGGGTAAGTACCTAAGGTAAATTCTTCAAAGTTCGTTAAGCCGTCACTATCTAAATCTTCGTCTCTGTCAGCACTATTCAAATGATTCAACGAGAAAGACTCTTCATAAAAATCAGGCATGCCATCATTGTCGTCGTCGGTATCGGCGCCATCTTCGATATTGTCGCCATCAATGTCACCTCCAAAGCCGCCATTGGCATATTCTGCTGTGTACTGACTGAGGTCCGTCAACTTAACGTAATTTAACCGCGGAGCGATAAAGTAGCCTCGTTGTCCAAAGCCTTCCTGTTCAACAATACTTCGCTCCAGTACCACACCAATACCATTTTCTGTAAAAGTGATAGGGTCCCAATAGCGCTCTCTGAAGACATAACCCAAGCCCGCATTTAAGCTCATAGTAAGTTTAGCGTTGTTCATATTCCAAGACCAGTTATCTGCACTTGGCAATCTGATACTGTCGTTATCTCTGCCGTCGCCTTCACCTTCAGCACAATTAATACCGCGGTTTATCGAAAAATCATCGCGATTAAATACATAGCCGAAGATACCAAAACAGTCCAGTTGTCCATTATCGTAATAGTTGTAAGCGAATCGGCCGTTGATATACGCAACTTGGGTAAATGGGAAGTGGGAAGCGAGGCCGCGAGCAAACTGTTCAAACGACGGTGTTGCTTTTACAGCAGTGTCGAGAAATACGAAGTTACTATTTGGTGAGTTTACCGTTACTTTTACTGTAAGTAGTTCAGACTTTTCTTCTACAGGCTCGTAAGTTAAAACTGTATTACCGTATACCAACTGAACCTGTGAATCAGTGTAGTGGTACTCTGGCACTAAACCAAATTCAACAGAAGGGGTTGAAGTTCCAAATTCAAAAATATCGTGAGCGACTTCAGGGTAACTCTCAAATTCTTGCGATTGGTTGTAGTACGTAACCCCTGTATAAATAGGAAGTGCCCACTTTCCAGTAAAAAGTTCTCTTACATTAAATTCTGCTGTCGAGAAACCTTTTACATAAATTTCAAAAGCTGGATCGGCGCCCAGAACAGATGTATCTGTATCTACCGTTGGCGTTGTTGAGCCTTGCCATCCGCCTTCGAGGTTATCAATTATGTTTTGATCAATAACTAGTTGTTCTTGATTTTGTAGGGTAATTGAAGTGAGCAAGTTAGTGTTTTGCCCTCGACTTGCAATTTCTGCACTTTTGACGATATAGCGAAGCTCTATCTGTCCCGAAGGAATAAGCCCCTGTTCTGATGCTGCGATAAGTTGGTCAGCTACTAAATCGCCCCACTTTTCTCTGAAACTATCACTCTGAAAGCTAAAGTTCATAAAGGCTATGTTGGTGACATTTTCATTCTCTGGAAAAGTGATGGTTGCGACATCAGCACTCCATACCATATTGCCATTGAGACTCCAGGGACCTCGCGGGTCAACTGACGCAAATGTCCAAGTGTCACCTTCTGCGAATTCGAGTATATAACTTGGGTTTGCATTAAAGCCTTCAGCTTCTTCATAAGTGAAGTAAGCTTGGTCATGTTCTGATAAATAATCTTCAAGGGGGCCGGCAAAAACTGAACTAACTATGGCAGAGGATGCCAATACGCCTGAGAAAAGGCGTTTTATTGTTATCATATGAAAGTCCTTATACATCTCTCATTTTGTATGAGGGATTTGCATCAAGTAATTGAGCAACAACAATCCCTGTTTTTATCTGAGCTAAGAGTAGCAAGTGCCTGAATAATGTTCAATTAGAAAAGATTAATATAGTCCTTACACTTCCTATCGCATAGAAGCTTTTTAAAAATCTGTAGGTAAACTTTTACGTTATTTAGGTGACAACAGCATTGAGATAAGTGACATGTTTGCGCCGTCCATTGCAATGATTAATGAGTTACGAAAGTCTATTATTGTTATGAAGTGCTAGAGCCTGTTTATGTTTGTTCATAACTTGTGTATGAGTCATTTCTTAGTCAGGCAATCGCAAATGTACGCGGTTTGGTGGGCCCAATTAAGTGCATTTGTGGGCAGCATGACTAATAATGGCCATGCCCCAGTGGGGGCCAAAATTGCCCCTCACACAGGTGCTTCAGCCGTTTAAATGGTTAGGTTAAGCTAAAAAAGTCGGAGTTGTCTCAAATCAAAAAATAAGCCGCTTTATCAAGCGGCTTATTAATCTAATACTTATTTAATTAAACTTCATAAATCGGCTTCTGAACTTTCTACTTCCTGCGTTAACCATTGAGCGTTACCGGGAATATGTTCCTTAATTAAAACTTCTTGAACGTCAATATTGAACCCAGAAAGCTGCTCATTTCGGCTAGCGTTTTCACCCGTAGTTGTCATATTCAGCACTACACTAAGTGGCGCTGCCAGTGGGATGTCAGTGCTTTTACTACCGAAAAAGAAACGCATATAGGTATTATCTGCGGAGAGCTTAGCAAACCAATTACCAGAGCTAGGACGACGAATTGCTATATCAGCTTTGCCATCACCATCGTAATCAGCAACCACTGGAATATCATCTTCATTTGAACCAAAGAATGTACGCTCAATTACATCATCACTTGAACGTTTGATAAACCAATATCCGTTGCTAGGGCGGCGAATAGCAATATCGGCTTTACCGTCGCCATCATAGTCGGCCGGAACAGCAATATCGGTTTGTTGAGAGCCGAAGAAAATTCGGTCGATTGTATCTGTTGAGGAGTACTTTATAATGAATTGCCCTGCACGTTGTCGACGTACAGCAATATCGGCTTTACCATCACCATCATAGTCTGCGATTGCTGGTGTATCAGAACTGTCTGTTCCAAACGTTTCACGCACAATCTCACCAGTAGTGCTGTACTTAATAAACCATTGCCCAGTAGAGGGGCGACGAATTGCAACATCATCCAGACCGTCGCCATCGTAATCAGCAACCACTGGAATATCTTCATCTTGAGCGCCAAAGAAGATTCGGTCAATTCTGTCGTCAGACGAAGTTCGAGAGATAAATTGTTTAACAGATGGCCGACGAATAGCGAGGTCAGTAGTACCATCACCGTCGAAATCACCTGCAAGAGGAATGTCAGAGCCTTGTGAACCAAAGAATGAGCGCATTATTGCACCATCAGACGAACGAGCGACAATAAATTGGCCAATTTCAGGTCGACGGATAACAATATCGGAAATGCCATCACCATCATAGTCGTAGGGGGAACGAACTAGTTCATCTCCGTCCAATATACCGTCATTGTCAGAATCATTGTCGTTGGGGTAAGTACCTCTGCTAAATTCATCGAAGTTTGTTAAGCCATCGCCATCTAAGTCTTCGTCTCGGTCAGCACTGTTCAAATGATTAAGTGAGAAAGACTCTTCATAATAGTCAGGCATACCGTCGTTATCATCATCGGTATCTGTGCTATCTTCAATGTTGTCGCCATCATTGTCTCCACCAAAGCCTCCATTGGCGTATGCTTCAGTATATTGGCTGACATCGACCAACTTTATCACGTTAGCCCTTGGTGCTTGCATGTAGCCATTGGGTGGAGCACCTTCAAAGTTTGTAGCATATTCCCAATACTCAAGAATAATAGTGTAGCCTTCTTCATTGGTTTGAATAGGTACCCATGTTTGTTTGTTTACCTCTACATACGGTGTAATATTTTCAAACTCAATGACGCCATCGCTAATAGCCCAATTCCATCCTTCGGTGCCACTAACATAAGGACTATTGTCTATTACATTGGCTTCACCTGAAAGACGGTCATAGCAGGTGGTTTGTGTCATTGTGTTGTCTGCTACAAATTCATACCCACTCATCCATTCACAGGCAATTCTGTCACCGTCAAATCTTTCCTCAATGCCCATACCTACGTGAGGGACCTGCACAAAAGGGAAGCGACTTGACAATCCTCTTACGAACTTTTCTGTGTTATCTGTCATCTTATATGCAGCAGATACAAATTTAAATTTTTCCTCAGGAGTTTCAACTTCAATAAAGAAAACGTACTCATCTTCTTCAATTGTAATTGGTGAGTAGCGCACAGAGGTGTCATTGTATGTAAGCAATATACTGTCTGCAGTACTTTGTATATTTATAGATGTGTTAAAGAGGGGAGAGCTATAATCAGTGTGTGAAAAATCGATAAGTTCATGACTTAGTTCACGATATGCACCTAACCCATACTTTTCGGCTTTGATATATAGCGGCATCAGCCACTTATCAGTAAGGGGGTGTGCGTTCTTGAATGGTTGTATTTCTATTGCATCAACTAATGTTTCGGATTCTTCGTCGGAAAAGTAGGTTGGCTTTGAAACTCGTTCGGGGCCTGGCCAACCACCTTCAAAACCGTCAATAACACTTTGAGGAATGATGAGCTCTGTCTCATAAACCCCCGAGCCTATTAGCTTGCCATCTTTCTCGAATATTTTTGATGAGATATAAAGGGCATTTTCAGTAAGTGAGGTACTTTCTAAAAGCCCTTGCTGATGGCCCTGTTGTAGAAGTTCTGAAATATCTTCTCCCCACTCATCTTCAAACTGTTGAGAGTAAATATCAGGTGATAAGTACGTACTAACAATATTTTGCGAACTATCTACTGTGAGCAAAATTTCATTATTATTCTTACTGACTGCCACTGGGAATTGCTTTTGGAATGTTTCATCAGCGTCATATGCAACATAAATTGTTGCATTATTATCTGAATTAGGAACCAGTACAGATGATGTTTCTTGAGGAAGCCCTGTTACAGGAACTGCGCTTAGTGATACAGGCTTTTCCCCATTGAGTATCTCAAACGCCTCGTCTACCAGCGGACCAGCAAGTGAGTAAGTGGGGGAAATTAAAAGGAGTATAGGAAATAATTTTCTTAGCATAAACATTCCTTGTGTTAGTTTTTTATTGAGCTGTGCTTATACGATTAATTGTTTCTTCTAAAAGGTTCATATCAACATGAAAATTATTAAAACGGTGAGAGCCACTACTTATAGCTCCTACTTCACCACATCTAATCTCATACCAATTGAGGTTTGTTGCATATGCCAAATTATAAAAAAACTCTATCGCCAAACCAATCAGGTGATAGGGAAAGAATAGCTGAGCCCTCTTTGAGAAAAATTAAGTTGCTCATATCACTTCCTAAAGTAGCAACAACAGTTCCAGCGGAACTCCAGCATAATATCTGTTCATCAAGATTTTGGTGATTCTGTGTAAGAGAAAAGTAACCTTTATCTAACAAACACTTTTCAATCACAGCTTGATTTTCAATCGCTCGTTTTCCAACACGCTTTACGAAAAGTTTACTGTTTTCTGTTACTGCAGACTTTAAAACTATACTTCTGAGAGTGTTAAGTGCCCAAGGATGAATAAACGAATTTATCGCATCATATAAAAAGTCGAGAATATAAACAGATTTAAATGAATACGTTACGCTTGGATCTATGGGGACAATCTTATCTCTATTAACGCCGTAAATATCTAAAAGTTTTCCCCTACTAGAGTTGGGACTGCAAAACGCCTGCGGAAGTAGTATTTTCATATCTGGAAAATACTTTTGTGCGAAAAGGATTTTGGGGAAATTTTGAATCAAATGGTGTCCCCATGTACCTCCTCCTTCATTGTGTACGATCAATACAGCTTCCTTGGAGTGTTCAAAAGAAACGTTATCAGCAGACGATTGTAGCTTTTGTCTAGCCCAAGTGAGTATTGATTCGTCAGAAGCCCCTGCCAATCCACCCCTCATTGATGAGTCAGAATAAATATGATTTTTATCAAATGTTAGGAAAGCATCATAAACGTAAACATCGTTTATCTCTCTTAAGTTTATAGCAGGGAATAGAATCTCTGTTGGTAGCGGTGGGCGAGAAAAACTAGGTTTAGCAAATTTATCAACAGTAAAGTCTTGTTTTGACTTATTTGTATACTTATGGTGTACCTCTGCCATGACCTCTATCGGGTTTCCATAACTAGGTTTGTTGTGTTTATTGATTACGGTTAAACAGTTTGTATTTATGTTTTCCAAAAGAATTCCCTTTATTTTCGAGATTGAGTCAGTTTATTTGATAAGAACTTTCAGAGAAGTCATATTGTTGTCAGTGTCGCCTAACAGTCGCTCGATGGCATGCATAATGGTGCCGTCTAATTGTCCCTCTTCTAGGGGGAAAGTATCATAATGCCATCCATAATTTAGAATTTTAGATAGCTTACATGGCCTATACCAAAACATACTGCCCGCCGGGAAGTCGTCTATCTCTTTTGGAAGAGTAATCCCTAACTCGTTTGCTAGTTTTTGTGCAATTTCTTTGTTTTCACCCCAGTTTATATCATGTTTTAGTGCAGGGTGATAAGGAGGGTGAACAATAGTAAGTTCTGGCTTAGTCCTAAACTCCTCTAATAGTTTTTTCAACAGTAGCTTTTGTGCCAGCTAAGCACCACAGTAGTTGCAGCCTCCAACCATATAATGCACTAGCATGGTCAGAGGACTTTGTATGTAACTTTAAGACAACGTCACAATCATCAAGTAACTTGGCCGCATGTATTAACCAAGGTGCAATATCTCTTCCCTTGTTTTCACAAACCTTCACGATGGAACCGTGAGGCAACATTTGCTCTATAACTTTTCTATTTTCTTGTATACAGGTACAAACTAACTTTATTGGTTGAGGAATGTTGGCAACGAAACTCAGAATTTCTGGTACAAGAGCGGGGTAGAAAGCGTGTATATGGACACCAATCCTCGCATTATCCTCACACTGTATCTTACGGTCTTCAATGATTGGCTTGTTATTCGGTGTCTTATTGGGTAGAAACTCTGTGCGTAAAACCGTCTCTGTCCAGTACTCGCTCAAATGATTAAGTATATAATCTAATAAGCATGAACGTGGTTTTTCCCCTAACTGTGTTAAGCCCTCGTATAACCATGTATAAATATTTTTAGCTACGAATGCACTTTTAACAAGGTATTCATCCAGTGCCAAGCCATCTTCTTTATTTGAAGTCATCTTATCAACTACCTGCTGATAATCATTGATAATTGGCAAAAAACCGTCTTTAGCACTGTTTACCTTTTTTGCTTTAATCAATGTTTCACTAAGGCGCTTCTGAGCTGATTTTATCGCAGGTTTTGTATCATCAAGTGCAATTGCTTGGTCAATAAGTCGTTGTGCAGCTTCAAAGTTCCCTTCTAGTGTTTCTACATCAGCTAATCTTGCCAAAAAAGAAGCGTTATTAGGGGCTAACTTTCTTGCTTCCGAATAACAATTTTGGGCAAGGTTAAATAGCTTTTTATGAAGGTATGTATCACCTAAATTCATCCAACGCCAAGGTGCCGGGTGATTGCTAATGGCACGCTGCATGGCGATTTCTGCCACATCAAATTTTTTATGACGTATTGCTAGTTCGAAAAGTGCTTGTAAGTTATTGTTACTCAAATCGTCTCTATTTAAGAGCTGAAACCAATCAAAACTCTCAAACGGCAAGTTATCTGTAGTCTTCAATAACTCAATAGCATCATCAAAGCTATAACGTTTTAAATCGATCTGTACATTGGGGGTTAACTTAGGGGATTCTTTTTCACTAGCAAGTTTAGCCAATATTTCTTTGGATAATTCGCTAGTCGGCAATAGTGATACGCTTTGTTTGTTTTTATCACTACCAAATGCTTTGTATAACTCATCTTCTAGCTGATCACACTCTTTTATAATCTCTGGGCACAGCATTTGAATAGCAGATGCGGGTATTTGCTTTTGCAACAAGCTCGGAGAGAATGATTTGTTTATATCGAATATGGATAGAGGCAAGCTTTTACTGAGTACCGCCTGCTGGAAGGTATTACTGTTTGCCAGTAAGTCCTCCAGTGGAAACAGGAGTGTCTTTTCCGGCATTTTGCTATATTGAGCCAAGATTAGCTTTGCTGACGCTAACCACATTTTCGCAGCTAGGTTTGGCTGCAGCCAGAATATTATATCCTTAGGCAGGCTCGCCATTTTACCTGTAGTGTTTAATAGGAATCTGCTGTGTCGCTTGAGAAGCGAAGATACGCTATATCGCCAACCGCGAAAAACACATAGAAAGAGTATATCGCCACGAAATGCTTCATTCCATGAATCGAAAAAGTAAAGGGCTCTAGGATCTTTGGCTCCAATAAAAGAGTTTTGCTGCTTTACTCTTTGTTCTGCATATTCTTGCTGTTTTGTTTTGAGTAGTGGTGGTGGTTCAATAGTGCTGCTATAAGTGGTTTGCCAATCTAGGCCATGCAGATTTAATAGCTCGTCATGTAGTTCTACAATTGATAAGTCCTCAAAGTGCCCATTTGGGTTTCCAAAGCTGGCCCCCATTAAATTTTCGCCCAAATTCACTCCATTTGAATGGAGGGTTTGAGCTACTAACGAGGTACCGCTTCGATGAAAACCACTAACTAGAAGAAATGGTGACTTTTGTGGCATCAGAGACTACTTGATAAGCGCCTTGAAGTGACGAGACGGTGTTAAGCCATTTTGTAGCACAAAATCGTGGGTTTGATTAGCCAATGCTATTCTATTTTTATCATAAGCATCCCAGTCCCAGTTTTTTACAACCTCTAGCAGTTGGTCTAAAGATGGAGACTTTTGGAATTCGCGAGCGGATATTGTAGGAATATGCATTGTTTCACATAATTCTTTGGTTCTAGAGTCGATATGTAAAACAACAGCAGGAACACCTGCTTGAATGCCTAATTGGCAACCGTGTATTCGGGTGCCCACAACAAAATCTACCTTGCTTATGTCACTGAACCACTGTGGAATAGACACATATGTAGTTGCAAAAAGTTTGAGCCATGTTTTCATTCCATCAGTCTTTAATGATGGGAAAAAACGGCTACGCACCACTTCTATTTCTTCGTCAGTAAGGTCATCATACCATCCTTCCGATAAGCAAATTAAATTCTTAGGGTGCTGGACAATGTATTTTCCCTTGTAGCTATCAAGCAGTGATATTAAAAACTGTTCAGTCTTCACTAAGTTTGCAATAGCGGGGTTACCTGCCGTTACAGCTATGCCATTTACAATAGTTTTGGGAGTAAGTGAACATGCTTTTTCTTTAAGTGTTTGCCCGAGAGTTCTATTTGCACTGAGAAAATGTGATGGGCACCCCAAAGGTATTGCTTTGTCTCCAACGCCCAGCTTTTCAAAAACTTTGTGCGTCAACTTGCCTCTAACTGACACATTGGGAATATCTGAGCTGTTACACAAGTCCATTAACCACTCTTTTGACATTTCTGGAATGGCTTCAAAAGCGGATTCAAAATCTTCATTTAACTGAAATTGTGCACCGAGCCCCATAACGGTTTTGTGTACACTCACACCGTCAAGCTTAGGGCCTGACTTTTTCAAATCTGTATGCCTACCTATGTTGTTTGCCATCGGTATTAATAGGTCGTGTCCGTCAGCGTTAATTTTCTCAGCGGGTGTAGACCATCGCACATCAGTTCCAGCTAACTCTATTAGCGACTCTAAAGCAAAGTTAAACAGTAAGTTTCCTGTATTACTTGATGCAGCCTCATAAAGGGTTTTATATGAGTTTACTAACTTGTTATTTCCTGAGCCTAAGCCCATTAACTTTGCCACTTAATTTGTCCCCTTCGAATTAGCTAGCTGTGCAATTGCATTACTTACAGGCAGATTGTTGTTACTTAAAAAAGTCTGGTAGTTCACTGCATTATTGCATCGAACCATATCGTAGTTATCAGCGTCATTCTGAGTCCACCTACAAGATTTAATAAGATCTTTAGCAGAGAGTGATTCTACTTCAGTATATTTTACGGTTGGTATCCCTGTCGTTACTGACAGTTCTTCGGTACGAGAATCGATACTAATTACTTTACCTGGTACACCCGCTTGAATAGGTAGTGCGACGCCGTGGTAGCGGGGCCCCATAGCTAATGTGAAATGTTTAGAGTAATGCATCCAGTTTTGCGCATCAGCAAAAAGAACGGAATAGCTTTCGAACCATGCTTGAATGTGCTCCCAATCTCCAATTCGGGAATAAACGCTTTCTAATCTTTTAATCTGATCAGGAGTTAGGTCTGTTGTTTCACCCAATGCAAGTTGTACGAGAGCTTTAGGGTGCTGCAAAATGTAATCGCCGTGATAGTCTTCTACAATTTGCGTTAGTGTATTTTCTAGTGAAGCCGAAGGATGCCAAGGGTTACCGGCGGCTGTCATTATTCTGTCGAACTTTGCTCTTTTTTGATGGGCAAGGCAGGCTTGGCCTAGGTTGAGCGCGGTCGAAATAAACTGCGATGGACAACCGAATGGCGAAGAGTCAACACCATAATGTGATAAAACTTCAGATGAAAATAGTCCGCGTGTAATGATATTACTTTCATTTTCATTTGGGCGTAGAGACTTTGTTAGTGCTAAAAATGCTTTGCTACCATCCGGAATTTGAGGAATATTACCGATTTCATCACTTTGCGCCCCTAAACCAATGAATACGGTAGGGAGGTCAAAATGTCTAAGGCGGTCTGCCCATCCAGACAAGTCTACGTGTGCACCAATTTGGTTAGCACAACAAATAACAAGCATATCATAGTACTTATTTACAGCTTGGGGATTGTCACCCCAATACACTATGCCAAACTCGCCGCCAAGTATATTTTTAATTCCTTGAACAAAGGCTACATTTCCTGTGTTGCCACCTGTCGCTTCCATCCACTCTTCAGTGTTAGCCGTAGCCATTTTATTTGCTACAAACTCGTCTATCTTGATTAAGTTGGTAATAACACCAATTTTCATTCTACTTCCTTTATAAAAAGCTGACGGCACTAGTTGCTGTTTAGCTTTTCAATAAACTGTAAGTGTTGCTCTATTGCAGATTGCTGATTGCTTAATTTAGCGTACCAGTAATCGAATACTTCTGGTTCAATAGCGTGCACAATCGCTGCTGCGAGAGATGCGGCGCTGCGCGCTTCAAAGGTCAACCCTGCGATACCTTCGATTTTCTCTTTCATGCCACCAATATTGGAGCCTATTAATGGACGCCCCAAGTGAATAGCTTCTTGGATAACAACTGGAGAGTTCTCCCACCATACAGAGGGAATTACTACCCAATCACATTCAGCCATACGGCTAGGTAGTTGTTCTGATTCGTAGGGACCGCGTAAATCAACACAGTCTTCTACTTCTCCTAACAGCGCTTCAACTTTTTCTTTGAATTCACTGGTCTGGATATCTAAATTGGCACCGTGAACATCTAAGTGAATTTGCTCACGAACATCTTCTGGCAGTAAAGAGAGTGCCTTTAGCAAAATATCCAAGCCTTTGTAAGGATTAACTTGTCCGAAAAAGGCTAGTTTAGTGCGTTTACCTTCACTTGGAAGGGATCTTGGATTCGCCGGTGTTAATGTCGGTAACACATTTTCTATCACGTGCACTTTATCTTCAGGTAGACCCCAATCTATATAGCGCTGAGCGAGAAACTCGCTTGGTGATATGAACTCATCTACATAGGAGAATTGATCGAGTATATAGCTCTTCCTCAGAAAAAAATCCCCAGGTGAATGACTAGGGAAGCATTGATGGCAATCAGAAGGAACCGCTTTAGTACACAGTTTGAGGGTTTCTCTCTTAACCATTTGACCGTTATGCATACACATCGCCATAAACTCATGAAGAGTAAACACAATTTTAGCGTTGGGCAGCGCTTTCCTAACGGCTGGAAAAATCTCAATCCCCATATGGGCATAGTGATGAATATGCACAATGTCAGGTGAGAATTGCTTTAGCAGGTCGTATAAATCTGTAAAAAGAGGCTTCAAATGGCTAGTACTTAGGTTAAACCAATCGGTCATTCCAGTATGAAATAGTACTTCTTCACCACGGCTAGAAAAAGTAGACCCGCCATGTGAAGAGCCATCTGTTCGAGCGACGTAAAGGCAGTGATGCCCTTGCTGTTTTAGCAGTTGATACAGATTCCATGACGCAACTTCTGCTCCGCCTTTGCTGAGTTCAGGGTGTCCATGAGATATAAATGCAATTTTCTTCATGATGTTACAGCTTCCCTTCCAAGTCGCCTAATTTACTTTTCCACTTGTCATTGTACTTTATGGCATTTAGTACAGTTATGTTATGCTTCCAGCGTCCTGGCTTAACCAAGTTCTGCGATTGTCTTTCTAGGTGATACAACTCTACATCTCTGCGAATCATGTTGCGTTTACCCAATTCTTCAATTTTTAAACAAAGATCAGAGTCTTCAAAATCACCTAGAATATACATAGGGTCAAAACCACCAACAGCAATAAAGTCTGACTTTTTAACCATCCAGCAGGCTGCGGTAAGTAAAGTACAGTGTTCTTCGTTCTCAGTGTAAGGGGCAAGTTGGATTGGCCAGCCCTTTTTAGGGTGGTCATTAAATAGCAAACCAGGGTATTCGTTGACGGTCATTGGTGCCATACCATCGTGCTGTATAGTGTTGTCTTCAAACAGTAAACGAGCACCTACTATACCTACTTCAGGCTTGTTACTTGTTTCAAGGAGCTTTTCAACCCATTGCATAGATTTAGGTAATATATCGGAATTGAGAAGTAACAAGTTATCTGCTCTCGCGTACTCAACACCAATATTGTTAGCTTTACCGAAACCAACGTTTTTTCCAAGAATAAGTAAAGAGAATGGGAATGACACTATTTGTGCCATTTCTCTTGCTAATTTCGTTGCTTCGTTCGCTAGTTTTGGGTCGTCTAGAACGTAAATTACTTCAACAGTTTCGGCATTGATGAAGCGCTGGAAGTTAGACAACTGGTAGCGCATAAAGTCAATGCGACCGTAGAGAGGCACAATCATAGATACACTAGGTGAAGCAGCAGCATTACCAAAGTCAAGCCTGCGTACGCTTGGTTTCACATCGCCAGGATACATTTTATCCAGCATTGGGATAAACATATCCGCTTTCGCTAAATGGGATGGACTGTGAGCTTGCCATGCATTAAGCATGCGCTGGGCATTGGTCATTTGATCTGACTTGCCATTGTAAATTTGTGTAGTAGATAGCTTTTCTAATTTGTCTGCATACTCGAACTCAATAGAAAGTTGCTTTACGCTCGGCACTAGCTCAGCGCTGTCTAAAGTAAAAACTAAAATGAAGCCTGCATTGACACTTTCTGCACTGTCGGCGAATGCATTAACAACATCAGACCTGGTATAACGAATAAGGTTAGTGTCTTTAGTAATTGCTTTTTTTATATTTAAATCGAAGGATTTAGTTTTTCCAGCATCTAACAACCACCCTGTTACATAAACATATTCATCAACGTAAATGGCATATTCTAAGGTTCCCTTAACACTGCTCGACGACATTTTGGAAACATCAATTGATGGAACATCGATAGGTTGTATATCACCTTGAAGTGTTAGTGAGGCTTTTAGCTGGTTTCCATCTGTGCAAAGTACAATAAATTGAAATTCACTAATGTCGAGCTCTGTGTCGCATACAAGTTGGAAACCTGTGGCCGGTTTTCCCGTTGCAGACACAACATCACTGCGCTCAATAAAAGTAACATCAGAGGCAAGAGGTTTATTTTCGTTGCTAATTAGGCCTACACGCTGGACTGTACTTGTGGCGTACCAGCCTACAACACAATATCCTGTTGATGTTTTAGCTACACTGTCAATGACATATGGTTTAGGTGCTTCTTTACCCAGAAGTCTTCTTGCGACATTTTTTATTTTGTTCACGCTTATCCCTTTGCTAGCGGCTTAGTGGGTATCGACTTGAACTAGAAATATATCACATACATTAAATTGCAGCTATGTTTAGGCTTCGCAAACTTCTTGTAACCTTTGTTTTATTGAAGCTTCATCGTAGTATTGATTGGATAAAATTTGTATATGGGAAATGACTGAAGTTCTGAGATTATCTAAGGTTTGCTGGTTGTAAACACGTGCAACCTTCTCGATGCTCATAGTTGATTGCCCATCAAATCCAAATGCATTTATAAGTGCGTTTCCGTTACTTTCTACTATATCTTCGTATTTTATTAGTGAGTTGGCATAATTTGAAAATTGTTTTATAAACCAACCATAGATATAAATTTGTCGTTTAAGAACATCTGGCTCTGAATCTAAAGCTACTTTTAATTTATTACAGAACTTTTCTCCGCCAGGAATACGCCCCTTATTTACAGGTAAATCCACATTCATCCATGATAAAAGTACATCTACAGGGTTTCGTATAACAGAAACCACATGAAAGTAATTTACAGCTTCATGTATTAAAGAAGCAAAGAGTGCATTTTGTTTAATCACTAAATTCATGGTGGCTGGTTGTGGGGGAAGGGTAAGTAAACCGCGTTTGGCTTTTAACCGTCGAAGGTTTCCATTCCCACTTTCTTCAATTGGGTTATCTAGTAATAGTGATTGATCACTACCGTGCTCAAAGGCCTCGCCATTAATCAGTTTATTCTCAATAGCATCAATACACTTAATAACTTCTAAGATTGCATTATTGCTTGTTGCACTCAGAAAACTTCCTGGGTTAAGTGGTTCGTGCAGTGCAATAGTGTCTTCAAGTGAATTTAAAATTTTACACGACAGTGTTGTACCAGAGCGAGGAATACCTGTTAGTAAGAATTTTTTCATAAACAATTTTCATTAAAAAAAACCTCGCCGAAGCGAGGTTTTAGACTAGCAATTAAAGCAAGTAACCTTATGGAGTTACGTTATTTGCTTCTGGTAGGAAGTTAGACTTACGAGCCTTAATGCTGTTAGCGTTAAGGTCTTGAATGTCGATAGTACCTTTTTCTGGGTTAACAACAACCGCAGATACACCGATATCTTCGTCTTCACCACCGATGTGTAGCTGAGCAGCAGTACGTGAACGACCAGTGAAGCTAGCGATGATGTCAGCAGTTTGAACTACGATTGACTCACCCGCTGGGATAACACCAGTTGCCATAGCACCCGCAGTTACTACAGTACCGTTCTCTGGAGTGAACTCAAACATGTACTTAGCTGGAGTAGGACCAGTATTAGTTAGGTGGAAACGCTGTTTGTAGTCAGTGAATGTTGACATGAACGGAACGTCTACAGTGATAGAGTCATAGATGATTTCACCCATGGTATCATCGATAGAGTTCGGCATTGCACCCATTGCTTCTTCCCAACCATCATTTGTAGAGATAGCATCAGCAGCATAGTTGTCTGTTAGTGCATCCCATGAAATGTTAGCTGAGTAAGTAGACTCACCGATACGGTTCATCTTGTTACCAGTCATCCAAGGATTCTCAGAACCTACTAGTAGGTTATCAGTTACGTCTGAATCCATACCTGCAACGTCAACACACAGAACGTAATCGTTCGCTTCAAGATCTGCTTGAGAGATAGTGCTGAATACTAGCTGAGACATAGTAGAAGCTGGGTCTGGAAGGATATCCGTACCAACGCTACATGAATCACCCGCAGGACCTGCAGGAGTTGTAGTTACTTCACGCATAGTCCACTCACCGAACGAGAAGTCACCATTGAACTTAACTACTGGGTCTGTACCGATTACGTCAACATTGTTGAACGCACCGCCGTCAAGGTCAGTGAAACCGTTACCAGCAGGAGCTAGAAGGTCAGTATCTACTTCACCTAGGCTAGCAGTTGTAGCAGAAACTGCCGCACCTGCCCAAGTGCCAACACCGTCGAACATACCGTCGTTGTTAGTGTCGTTGCCGCTTTGCTGTTCGTCGTAGTAGTTAGTTTCATCGTGATCAGCAAATTGTGAATTAGCGTGGATGAATACAGTGTACTCAGAATCAACAGATGCGTAAGCATTGTTTGGAATAGTGAAGTCGTTTACAACACCGTTAGTGAAACACATAGCATCGTCTGCACCAGTGTCTTTAAGTGTTTGTGAATCGTCTTCTTTTTGTGCGTCAACAGCATCTTCGAATAAACGGTAACGAGCAGTTGTACAACCGTCAGTCGAAAGGTTGTATTGATCAACTTCAACGTAGAAGCTCAACCAACGTGGAATATCTTCACGACCTGCTGGGTTGTTTTCGAAAGCGTTAACTTCGAATACCACGTAGTTTGCACCTTGACCACCTTCTGAGATTGAAGACTGTGGGTTAGGGATATCGGTAACAGGGTAGTTTTGAACGTCAGTATTGCCTGCGTTTACTGGACGAGCTTGCTCAGCTGCAACAGTATCCCATACTAGGCGAGGTGCAGTTTGGAAAGTTGCGCCGTTACCTAGGTCGATACGGATGTACTTGTTCGTACCTTCCGCAATTGAGAAACCGATGTTCGCTGTAAAGTGAGATGCAGTACCGTTGTCGTTTTCAACGATAGCACGCTCAGAATCCCAAGTAAGCTCAGTTGGGTACTGAACAGCTGTGCTGTCAGGGAAATCACCAGTAGCACCATCAAGGTCAAAAGCGACCTGATTAGGGTTTGCGAATGCGATTCCCTGTGTCATTGCGGCTGTAACTGCTACCGCTAATAGTTTTTTGTTTAACATGTATAACTCCTGCAAGAGTAACTATAGTTTTTGTTTCTTTCGATAACCTTTGATCCCGTAGGTCAGCTCCAGAAACGCCTCCATCATTTAAGTACAGCCCGTGTTAAGCGCGCTGCATTCAAATTTTTTATTTAAAGTTTTATGTTAGCTCATTCCGTCCAGCTAGACCTAACCTAGCAGGTTAAGGTTCAAGCTAGTGTACAACCAATTGCTCATATGTCAATTAACATACTCGCTAATTAACTAAAACAAAACTTTTTTTCAAAGCCTAACACAGCTTTATTATAATTATATTTCACCTAACATTTCGACTTTGAAAGGGACTTGAATGAGTTTAAACAACCGACTGTTTATAGCAGCAGAACTGCTAATTAGCAAAAACAGAAGCTACTTTTAGTGTAAAAGGTTTTTCTAACCCTACACCAAAGTCAACGCTTCGAGTTTCAGTATACCCATCAAACCTAACGGTAATGATCAACGAACTGTTAGCTGCAAAACGATAGAGTAATTCGTTATTTAGATCAAGATCATTCACGATCAAACTCAGATCTTCAATCGAATTAAGCCAGTCCCCCGCAGATCGCTTAATCAAAATTTGCCCAGCTTTATCTGGCCATAACCTTTTTAACAAGGCTGGGGGAACGGCATTGATGTTCAGTGAAGACAGGTACTCAGTGGAACATTCTTGTAATAAAGACGGATATTCAACGGCTAGTTCGCGCCAATGAGGCATTAATGCTAGCTCAGCACAATCTTGGATAAAGTAATTTGTTGGCAAGTCCATCATTGTTACGTGTTGGTAGCTATCACGCTCAGCTCCAGCCGCGCGAGGCGTCGAATCTGCGTCAATATAGTCGTGAAGTGTATCAATATATTTCTGTCGCTGGGATTGTGCAATATTATATCCGTCCAGCCATTGTGTTAACCAGAAATCACTCGCGGTATTTAGAGGAATCAGTCCATTCTCAGACTGTAAAACAAACGATAATTTTGATCTCTCTTTTCCATCTACTGCTTCTGAATATTCGAAACCATCAATGCGTAATTCATCGCCGGTGGTTCGAAAACGCCATTGCCCGTCTGACTGTACTAACTTGTCCGTGTTTTGACCGGTACTTAACCCTGCTGTGGTAAAACGCTGAGTAGCTGCCAAGTAAGTGAGCTCATTAATTTTACTCTGCACTAAAGCTTTTTTAGAGAGCTGTTCTTTTGCTTCATACGCCAATGATATTCGATTACTCATAATAGAACTGGCAGTAGCAATCAGCACTATCATCATGGTCATAACAATAAGCACGGTAAGAAGTATCGCACCACTTTGCCGAGCTAGGGAAGGGGTATTAAATTTCATGGGTACCATTTACTGCGATGCCCGTTGGCATAATAGCTTCTACATCTCTACCAGGTATTCCCAGTAACCACTGTTCATCACCATTGAGTATTTTTATTGCATTTGGCAGTAGTGCTTTATTGGGAGAAAAACTGTCTTCCCAACGCTGTCCGTTTAGATAACTAAATGAAAATTGCCCATTTAGATTAGCTACTTTTACTTTGTCGCCATTATCAATGGAGTAATATAAGCCCTGTATGGCACTATTTTGGCTTTCTATACTCCACTCTACTTTTGTTGGTGTCGCTTTAATGGTGCCCGGTGGATTAATAGTAATAAACGAAACGCGTTGTGACGAACCTGAAAACACTGACTTAAACGGGTGGTAAAGCTGTGCGCCTTTAAAGCTGTCGATGAACCACTTTTTCGGCAGTAAACCTCTATTTACAATAAGCTGTTGGCTATTGAGTTTATCAAAATTACGCCACGTGGTACCTAACCCTTCTACCAGTAGTGTTGTAGTGAGGGACAAAATTACCAATACCACCAACATCTCAACGAGTGTAAAACCATTTATTTTATTGAAGCGTGCCAATGGAATAACCATCATCTCTCCATTGCTTAACAAGTTTTGTATCTACACTCGTTATAAGTCTATCTTCAATCTTAAATTCCATCGCGACATCAAAAAGCGCGACAATCCAAGCTGGAGATTTTCGATGAGCTTCGGAGAGGTTTGAACGAAGCTCTTTCGCTTCCCAATTTACGGTGTACCGTCCAACTTTAAAACTGCCTTCTCTGTTTATCTCAAAATCCATTAACTCAAGTTGATCGTGAGCTTGTTCATAAATTAAAGGAAGCTCAACGGCTGACTCAATCTTCTCGCTTGTTATAACAGCAGTACCAAACCATTCCCATACAAATGCGAATGCCGTTGATAAAATGACTAGAGCAACAAGTGATTCAATTAGCGTAAAGCCAGAATTTCTGCGTTTGGTGTGCATTACATTCTCGTGATTGTACAAAAGGGCGCGTCAACATTATACGAATACACGGTATCTCCTATAGTCGCTGTTATTTGTCCCCCCACACAATATCCGTTTTTGGTTACGGTTATTGGCTTTTCAATCTTAATTTGTGTGTCAGATTCAATCTTAATATCACGTGAGTCAGTAACAATTTGGTTGGTGTTAGCAAAAAGCGCTTTAAGTGGTAACGCAGAAACTGCATTTTGCAACTCAGTGCGCTTTGCATCTGCCTCGCGAGACTCCATCCATTTGAAAATAGCTGGCGACACCACAGAGGAAATTAGCCCAAGTAATACAAGGGTTACTAAAAGCTCAATAAGGGTAAAACCCTTAGGGAACGAATTATGGTACATAACCTACGTCTGCGTTTATGTCATCGCCGCCTGGTTGACCGTCAGCGCCGTAACTATACAGATAGAAACCATGATCAGCTTTTCCATTAATTTCATAGATGTAGTCATTATTCCAAGGGTCTAATGGCACACCTTCTTCTAGATAAGGACCATCCCAATATTGCTTTGCTTCATTAGGTGCAGTGCGCAACCCTTCTAATGATGGTGGATATTGCCCCACATCCAAGCGATAGGTTTGTAGCGCCATTTTAAGCATTTTCACTTGGGTTTCCGCAGTTCTTACTTTTGAGCTATCAACTTTGCCAAAGAATTGTGGGCCTACAAGACCAGCCAAAAGGCCAAGGATAACTAGCACAACAAGTAGTTCTATCATGGTAAAACCACGACTGTGTTTCATATTTCGCACTCTCGCACTCCTTAAATAGCGATATCTGTACTGGCGGTAATGGCTAAAACAATACCTAAAATCATTATTCCTATCATCACACCTACGATGAGAATGGCCACCGGTTCGACCAATGTGAGGACTTGCTTCATTCTACGTTTACAGGCTTCATCATGCAATTTAGCGACAGCACCTAACATAGTTGCTAACTGTCCCGTTTTGTCTCCAACAGCAATTAAATTAAGTGAACTCGGTGGTAACAACGCAGAACGCTCCAAGCTTTCTGTCAGCGTCATACCGGATTGTACATCGTTGACCAAGCCTTTTGCTTTTATTTGCCTAGCTTCGAACATGCTGGATTCAGCGGCCAATGTAAGGGTATTTATAAGACCGACGCGAGCACCTAACATGGCGCTGGATAATGAAGCCCATTTAGCCGCATCTTGCTCGGACAACCATGGCCCAATAACCGGAATACGCAAACTGAAATTGGCGACGAATTTTTTTACTCTGCTGTTTGAAAAGAACATAACAAGCAAAAGTATACATGCCCCGAAACTACCGAATATAACATATGGGTAGTCGTTGGCGTATTTACCCGCGCTTAAAACTAGCCATGCTAATGTAGGGAGTTCTTTGCCACCATCAAGCATGTGAGAGAACTTGGGAACCACTGCGAAAAAGATAATCAACATGGCAATAACGCCTGAAGCAATCAATACCATTGGATAGGTAAGCGCACTTCTAATTTCATTTCTTACCGCTTGGTCGTAGTTCATTTGCTCAGACGCATTACGTAGCGCTACAGCCAATTCACCACTGAGCTCACCAGCACTTACTAAATGTGAGACATATTCAGGAAAGGGCAGTGACGACTGCGCAATAGCTTTTGAAAAAGGTTCACCGCTCTCAATTAAACTAGCGATTTTTTTAAAGCCTCTTGCAAGGCCCGGATGCTCCTTATTTTTCGCAAGGGCTCCCACTGCTTCCAACAAGGTAACGCCAGACTCGGTGAGCGTTGCCAACTCTTGAAGGGGTAAAGTGAGATCTGAGATAGTAACCTTTTTACTCTTTCCTGATTCATCTTTATGCGGCGTAACGCTCAGAGCTTCAATATTTCTGCTTGCTAACGTATTAACAATGTCAACATCAGACACACCTTCTAGTTCGCCAGATACTAATTCCGATGTTTTTACGTTTATCCCTTCATAGGTAAACTTCACGATATATCCTCATCTAACGAACACACGCGCAGCACTTCTTCAACCGTCGTCACGCCTTTTGCAGCTTTTAGCAGGCCATCTTCAAGCAGTGAACGAAAACCAGCGTTTCGCGCTAGCTTTCTCACTTTTGTTACTTCTGCGTTATCAGCTACAGCTTGGCGAATTTCGTTGGTAACGGGTACGAGCTCGTAAATACCTACACGTCCTCGATACCCTTTACCATGGCAAGATTTACAGCCTACTGCTTTTTTCCACTTAACATTGTCGGTATCTATTTTGGCTAGCACACGTTCATCTAGTTCGATATAAGAAGGTGCTGTGGTCTCGACAGCACATTCCTGACACAGTTTTCTAACCAAACGTTGTGCTTGAACGCCCTGAATTGTGGCGGCAGTAAGGTACGGTTCTACACCGATGTCTGCTAAACGAGGAAATACGGAACAGGCGTCGTTAGTATGCAGCGTCGATAATACAAGGTGACCTGTTAATGACGACTGAATGGAGATATCCGCTGTTTCTTTGTCACGAATCTCACCAACCATGATGATATCGGGGTCTTGACGAAGAAATGTTCTTAGGGCTTTTGCAAATGTGTACCCAATGTCTGAACGAGCCTGAACCTGAACAATGCCATCAAGTTGATATTCAACTGGGTCTTCTACTGTAAGAATTTTCTCTTCGCCGGTTTTTATGTCAGCAAGCAAGCCGTATAGCGTAGTAGATTTACCGGAACCAGTTGGCCCTGTAACCAAAATGATCCCATTGCTCAACGAGCCCCACTCTTTGATTAACGCCAAATGATCATCTTCAAAACCAAGTGATGCGAGTTTTAACTCATCTCTTTGCTTGGGGAGTAGACGCATTACAATTGATTCACCGCGCACGTCAGGGGCTGTAGATACACGCACATCAAATTCTTTCTTGCCGGCTCGCGTACTAAACCTTCCGTCTTGGGGAAGGCGTCGCTCGGCAATATCGAGCTGAGAAAGTAGTTTAATTCGCGAAGCAATGGCCGGGAATCGAGAAGAGGGCTGTTGCATAAACTCTGTGAGCTTACCATCAATTCTAAAGCGAACCACCATGTTCTTTTCACCCGCTTCAATATGAATATCCGACGCTTCCGCGAAGATGGCACGTTCGACGATGCTATTAACGAGGTTAATCACGGGGGCTTCTTCAGCAAGTGCTGCTATGTCGGTGTTACTTTTTCCGAACAACTCAGAAACCGCTCTTTCTCTACTAATATCGTCTTCCACCGTTACTGCCATAGCTGGAGTAAGCAGGTGAAGTTGGATGTCATATTCGCTCGCGCTTACAAGTACAACGTTCAGATCACTGGGTTGCTTTAGATAGCCAACATAAAGCTTAAGTGTATTTTCTTTGGATAAAACGGGGAATATATGATGATTGATGCACCAATCTGCATTTAAGTTGAGTTTATCTAAGGTTTGAATAACATCGCTTGCGATAGGGCACAAACTAACTTTGTCGACTAGACTCCAACCAATAATAGAGGATATAACTTCATAAAGTGTGTCATCACCAACAATCCCCATACGAGACACTGCCGCAATACTATTTAGCGATACTTCAGCAGCAGAGTCTTTAATCTGCTGTACTTGTGCGGCCTCTATGTGGCCTTGCTCCGTAAGCGCAGTCATCACACTCGCTTCAATAGAGCCATTCAAACTCGCTTCAATAAACTCAGATATAGAAAGTAACAAAGTCGTTCCTGCGTTGAAAATAAGGATTATATCGAATAATTACATTTAATAAGATACCATCTAGCGGTATGTTAGACGAAAGATTATCTCAGTTACGGAATCCTATGCAAATTGCCTCTTTATTGAACAGTTATCCAGACTGGTTCGATCGCTTTCTAAATTATTTAGAAGTCACATTTTGGCAGGATCAACATCAACCTGACAGTAAGACGCCAGCATTCTATGTGTATAAACCTTACCCTTCAAGTGTTAGCGGTAAACAACTGGAAAGTTGGATAAAACTGCAGGAGAAGGCACTGTCGCCTTATAAAAATGGCAGTAGCTTTTCTATACCCTTGAAAAAAGGCGTGGCAATTTGGACAGCAAAAGATGCCTTTGATGGTATCCCTGAAACCGCTACGCAAAATGCACTTGAGGACGGAACCTGGTATGTAAAAGGGGAGTCTCTTGCCTACCGTCAGGTATGGAAAAATAGTGTGATGCATTCTTGTGAGAGCATTCCAGTTTCAGGTCTTCCTAACGACGTAATTTCAATTAACGATACATCAGTTTCGAATTCGTGGGCACAATCGCGCAAAGTTGATGATTTTATTAAAAGCCCTACTTTTGGATTCGCAATCGTTGGGTTGTTAGCAGGCGTACTTGCGTTGTGGTTAGTAACTGCATTTGTGGTTCAGTCCATTGAAATTAACTCTTTAGACAATAAAATGAGCGCACTGGAGCAGTCGCTAGGCGACACACTTTCGGCAAGAGATGCTTTTCAACGGAACTCTCGGCAATATGAACAGGTCAGAAGTTGGAAAGATGAGCTTGGCCATTTACCTCCTACGTTTGCTAGAGTCGTGTCTGTAGTGCAAGAGCAAACTAAGTGGATTGCAGGCAAGATACGCTGGCAAAGTAAAACGCTCACTATAACGCTGTTTTCAAAGGAGTTAGACATTACAACGTTGGTTAAAAATTTAGAGGACACGGGCTTGTTTGAAAATGTATCTATTCGTCCTCAAGATGGTGCGAATCTATGGACACTGGAGGTTATAGTTCGTGATTGATGTCATAAAGAGAAGTAGCGCGTGGGAGGAATTTTCCGCCAATAAGCGTCTACAGTGGATGGTTGTTGGTATTGCCCTCATTTTAGTAATGAGCATCAGTAAGAGCATGTTTGACTTACTTGACGAGCGTCGCAATGAGGCTTTGAGAACTCATGCGATGCTGGAAAGAATGGTTGAGGCGGCAAGCCACCCAGTATCAGAAAGTGCCTTTCAGAAAGCAGAAACGGCACTGTCAAATTTACTTACAAAAATTCCTTCAGTTGCCACTGCCAGTATCGCAGAAGCAGAGGCGCTATCGGCAGCAACTCAGTTGATTAATACTACTATTGCAAGGCCAAGAGCGCGCATGGTAGGCACTGAAACACTGATTTATGAGGGTGATACATATTGGCAAGTACGCATTAAAGTAGACGGTGGGTTGCATGAATTGAACTTCATTAAGTTGCTTGAATTTTTTGAGGAAGATTATCCGCAAATTCGACTTTATAGTTTTGACTTCCAGCCTGATGCTAAAGGAGTAGTGTCATTGGTTGTTGATTACTTGTATCAACAAGGAAGTGTATAGATGGCAAAATTGTTGTTTCCATTAGGTATTGTTGCTTTAGTAACAATGATATTATCAACCGTTTCTAACTTGCTACCAAATGTAGATGATGTGAATGTCGTTCAGTCGGTCGAAGATACCGTTAGTGAAGATGATAATAAATTCGATTGGAAAGAAGTGCTTGTAGCAATACCAGCATACTTCAAGCCGCCTGAAGAAGTGAAGGCTACCGAAATATCTAAACCCGTTCCCGAACCTGAGCCAAAGAGAATGCCCACAGAAGCAAGTTTTGTGGCAGTGGTAAATTTAGACACGGACCAAGAAGCAGTTGGAGTGTTTTTGGTGCCAGGAAACACACAACCCAAAGCACTTAGAGTGGGAGAAGGGTGGTTGAATCCATGGACGATAAAAGAATTGAAAGCAGATTACGTAATCTGGATAAATGCTGAAAACAATAGCGAAATTGCGCAAGCGCTTTTCTAATTTCTCAAATAATTATGAATATACCCATGCAAATGAATACAACAATGTTTAAGCAGACTACGCTCAGTTTATGTGTGATAGGACTTCTGAGCGGCTGCGCGAGTCTTTCTGAAATAACGACACGCGGCCCAGCAGAAAAGCTGGCAGAGCAAGACAGTAAGACTTACTCAGAACCGTTACGAGCACCAAAGTCAGTTGAAGAGGTTTCCTTACAAGTAACGACGGGAAATGATGACGATGTTTCTACTTCTCTAGAGGTTGTTGCGCCGCCTAAAATACCGATTAAGGACGCTGCTGATCAGGCGGAAGCCGCATTTTTACCAGCGTTAAAAGACACTAATGTTGAGCGTCAAACATACAACAATATGCCTGTGTCGTCTTTTATTAATGAAGTATATGGAAATCAGCTGGGTTTGAATTTTGTTATTCAGCCTTCTATTCGCCAAGTTGCTGATTTAGTAACTTTACGTATTGCAGAGCCAATAAGTCAAAAAGACTTTTATTCACTTGTGACCAAAACACTTCAAAGTTATGGAATAACAACATTTGAAAAAGATGGCACCTTAGTGTTCGATTATTCAATTTCGGTGGCGGGCGGTGTTCCCCTTCTCGCCACAGGAGAGGCACTGCCTGAAATACCATCAAGTAATAGGCCGATTTTTCAAATATACCCGCTTAAATTCGTCAAGCCGGCTCAAGTTCGTGCGACGGTTTTTCAGATGTTTCAAAAGCAAGAGCTTAGTATTACTGAAGATATTCAAAGAAATGCATTGATCTTGCAGGGAAAAATGAACGTTGTAAGTCAAGCTTCTTCTGTAATTAAAGCACTTGATAGACCGTCTTTGGTTGATATGCACAGTGTTATTTTACGTCCTAATGTGAATACTGCAGAAGAGTTGTCTGCGCAGCTTGAGGAAATACTTAGAACTGAAGGCGTGAATATAAGGCGTGGTGATGTAACAGCACCTGTACGTCTTCTGCCGCTTGAGGCCAGTGAGCAACTTATCGTGTTTAGTGCTTCTGAAGAAGTGTTAGATTACATTGTTGATTGGGCAGAAAAGTTAGAGATACAGCGGCAAACCGGCCTCCAAAACGGATTATTTAGCTACCAAGTAAAAAGCACACAGGCCTCGCATATTGTAGAGATCCTCAATCAGTTGACTACCTCACTGACACAAAATGAGGCGATTAATAGCGGTAAGGAAAGAACGAATACAATTAATACTTTTGTAGTCGATGAGCAACTAAATACCGTATTATTCAGTGGTAGTGGTCAAACTTGGGCAACAGCCCTAGAGCTTATCAAAAAGCTGGATAAACCCGCGCCTTCTGTAATGATAGAAGTCATTCTGGCAGAGGTGAGTTTAGAAGAGAGTGATAACTCTGCAATAGAATGGTTTAGAAATAATTCTCTTGGTGCATTTAATGTTTCGGCACAAGCCGGCGGGTTTGGAACTACAGACGGTGCTGGTCTGAGTTTATCTCTTTCACGAGGAACGCAAACTAACGCAGCCATTAACTTTTTGTATACCAATAGCAAAACGAAAATTCGTTCACGTCCTCGCCTAATGGTGAAAAGTGGCCAGCAAGCGTCAATAGATGTGGGTAGTCGAGTACCTATTATTACGTCTAATTCGCAGAGCTCTTCTGCGGCGGGGGCGCCTATCGTGCAGCAGGTTTCATATCTGAATACCGGTGTTCTACTTGATATAAAGCCTACGGTGCACGCTACAGGGTATGTCGATATAGAAATTTCACAAGAGATTAGTGAGGCGACTAACGCGACCAGTGGGGGGATCAACTCGCCCACTATCTCAAACCGCAGTGTTGAAACGGTTCTTACGTTACGCGATGGCGGTTCCGTATTAATTGGCGGATTGATTCGTTCAACTGATGGCGAAGGGGAAACAGGAATTCCATTACTTGGAAAATTGCCTGGTGTGGGTCGATTGTTTAGAGGAAATAACTCAAGTGATAGTCGAACGGAGCTAATGGTTATGATTATACCTTATATTTTAAATTCACCACAGGAAGCTGAAATGATGACAGACGAATTGCAAAAAGCTCGTCTTAAGATCATTGATGAGTATTAGCATTGCGTGTTGCTTTATACTGAATCCATGAAACATGTATTCAGAGTAAAATGCGAACAAGTGATAATCGGGCGAGCCATAGAAATGCTCGCCTTTCCAATTTAGTTATTAAAAAGGTGTAAGTGTGGTAAAGGGAGCAAGTTTTAAAACCTTAATGGTCATAGCCTTAATGGCAATAGTTACAGCAATTGTTTATCAGAATAGTATTGGGGTCCCTTTTTATCTGGACGATTTTGGTAGCATAGTCAACAATCCAAACTTTAAAAATGCGTCCTTTTCAACTCTATTTAGTGACTACCCCTTACGTGTCATAGGCTACTTTTCGTTGTTCCTCGACTTTGAGCAACACAAGCTTTCTGTATCTGGTTACCATTACACAAATGTGTTCATTCACTTTCTCACAGGGCTTGTTGTTTACTTTTTGGTAAGAAAGTTATGTAGTATAAGTAAGTTTGCTGTTAGTTCTGCGGCTGCCAACTACGTTGCAATGATATGCGCACTGGTATTTTTAGTGCATCCACTGCAAACGCAATCTGTAACTTATATTGTTCAACGGTTAGCATCGTTAGTTGCCTTGTTTTATTTAGCAAGTGTGTGCTGTTATTTCTACGCTAGAAGTAGCGAAAGCAATACGTTGAAAGTTGTATTTTCTTTTGGTTGTATGCTTTTTGCAGTATGTGCATTCTTCACTAAACAAAACGCTGTAACGCTACCACTTGTTCTTGTTTTTGCTGAGTTGATCTTCTTTAATCGCAGCGTCGCGAAAAAAATGATTTTAGCTGGCCTTATCGCATTATTAAGTATAGGCCTCCTTTATTTCGTTGTTCCTTCTTCGGTAGGAGGCTATGTTGATAAATTGGACATGCTGACGAGGGAAACTCGCGACATAACACGTATAGACTACTTTCTGGCTCAGCTTTCTATTCTTTGGATTTACGTCGGCAAGTTTTTTTGGCCAGTAGGGCTGCATCTTGAATACGGTAAAACGATTGAAGATTTTAGCCGCTTTACAACGCTGATATCTGCCTTTGCACACATAGTTGTTTTGGCAGCAGCATTTACACTTCGTAAAAAGCTTCCTTTATTGGCCTTTGGTATAGCCTTCTTTTACAGTGCTCACTTTGTAGAATCAGGCATTATACCTATTCGAGACCTCATGTTTGAGCATAGAACTTATCTTCCCAATTTTGGGCTTATCCTTGTTGCTTTGTCCCTTTGCTCTCTTGTATGGAAGCGTTTGAACAAAAGCGACAAAGCAACGGTCCCATTGATGATTTCTGCAATTGTTCTGTTCGCGTTGTCATATATGACATACCAAAGGAATGAACAATGGCTAGACCCTAAAAAGTTTTATGAGAACGAATTAGTTTATTCTCCCAACAATGTTCGGGTATTGCATAATTATGCGGAATATTCAGGGAGAATGGGAGATTTAGATAAATCTGAATCTCTTATCAACCGCATGTACGATGCTGCCGGTGATAAAATAGATGGTGCAATGGTAAACACTCACATCGTATTGCTAATGTCGAGGGGCAAGTTTAGGGATGCAGTTGCACTAGCTGAAAGGCTACTAGAGCAACCAGGTTTAAACCCTCGAACTCGGGTCCATGTACTTTCGAATATTGGTATTGTATACACTTCCTTGGGGCGCTATAAACGCGCCGATGCTTACTTCAGAGAAGCATATGCTCTAGGGGGGATGACTACTAAAGCGCTTTTAGCTTATGCATTTTCATTACATAAAAATGGCTTCCCGATTAAGGCGTTAGAAATGATAGATGAAATAAAAGTACTACGCCCTAACGACAGAAGAGCACTTGAACTCGAAAAGAAAATATTGGCGAAAAACGATGATAAGAGTGAAGTAGAGAAATAATGCTCTGCTTCAATTTTATTGACAACTTACTAAAGTAAAATAAGAGTGCACCGTGCTTTCTAAAATAACCAAGTTTTTAGGTTTCTCTACCTCCCCAAATGTGTTTTTTTCTATTCAAACGGGACAGCAGGGATTTACAGACCAAATGATGCAACTTTCTGCATTCTATAAGTTGGGTAGAGCATGTGGTTTCCCTTTTTATTATATTCCGTTTGAATCAAATAGAAGCCGGCCTCTTGAAAAAGATAGTGTCATATTGGAAAGTGAAACCAAGCATACCAACGTATATGATTTTTTAGGAATAAACACGTTCTTTAAGTCGCAGCATGAAATTTCCTTTGATGACAGCTGTGTTTTTGAAGTAAACCTAAGTGACGCAATATTAGAACTCGAAGGTATTCGAGGTTTTGATGGTTTGGTTGAGTATGTCCAGAAAATTGTGAATCAGAGAGTAAGCTCAACAAACGGTGAGTGTCCTTGGCTTTTTATTCTAAGGTTAGACAGAGCAAAACCTGCACCCGGAAAAGGAAAAAGACAATTTTTTGCTTTAATTAATCGTGCTTCTGAAGCTGAGAAGTTTATTCTTAACTTTAACGAGCTGTACAACAGAGAGCGTCAAATATCACCTATAGATAGTTTGTTTGACTCAACAAAACAAAAAGTGCTTTTTCATATACGGCAAGGGGATACCGCGGTATTAAAAACCCCTTGGGATACTTTTGTTCCAGTTGATATTCGTCGGCCTGATTACTTGGGCGAATCTGCTTCTTTAGAAGAAGTAAAGGGACGATACCACGACAAATTTGTCGACTCGATATTCACACCATCTGATTACTATTTATTTTGGAAGGATTTCGCTACTTCGTGTTTAAAAGGTAGCAAATCCGTACACGTGTTTTCTGATGGCTATAAACGAGCCGTTGATGAAGTAGTGCGAAACGCCCCTAAAATGTCCTTGAGCAATGAACAAATACAAGAGCTTAAAGAGCAACGTGATACGGTAGATAACGAAGCCTTCAGTGAGTTCTTTGAAGACATAGACATATCGTGCCACATAGGTGAAAGTGCACTTTCACTCTATCAACTTATCGACTCTGCGTTAAATGCGGATATCATAATAACATCGGCTCAACAAAGAATGCTTCCTAAGCTAATTGCGAACTACTCGCCAAAAGAGGGGGCCGCAGTTATTGTGTTATATAGAAATGAAGAGCCTGATTATTCGGATGTAATGGCTTCACACAAAAAGCGCTTTATATATGTAAATATAGATACGCCCGATTTTGAATATGTGTCGCAACGGTTAATCGATTTCGGCTTGAAGCTATAGGCCATTAACGGTTAGATAAGGCAACTCTTTTCTTAATTGACGTCATATTCGTAATTTATCGTGGTGGGGTAACCAGATATCTTCAGCTGGCACTTTTAATTGCCCCCCCGTTAACCTACCATTAGCGTCATGTCTCGCTGCTCGTACAATCTATGCCGTCATTACAACACTACAGTACATTCGGACTTAACGCTTCTTGTACTTCTATTTCCTCTTTTTCAGATGTGTCCTCTTTTTTGTCGCTATACCAACCGAATTTGCCTACTTATATTTTAGGTGGTGGTAGCAACTCTATATTTGTTGGTGACTTCGAAGGGGCAGTCCTTGTTAATGAAATAAAAGGCATAACGCATTACGACACTGATACACATCACTTCTTGCGGGTGGGAGCTGGTGAAAATTGGCATGATTTTGTTGCGTTATGCATGCAAAATCAATGGTATGGCCTTGAGAATTTAGCACTTATTCCAGGCTCAGTCGGCGCTTCGCCCATTCAAAATATTGGAGCATACGGTAAAGAAGTGAACGCATTCATTGATACGGTTGAAGTAGTAATGCTAACTAGCGGCGACAAAGTATTACTCTCTAACCAAGACTGCGCTTTTGGTTACCGAGATAGTATCTTCAAACACAAACTTGCTGAAAAAGTCTTAATTACCAATGTTAATTTCAAACTGCCTAAAGACAATGTGTTGGAAGTTAGCTATGGAGAGTTATCCTCTCTGGAGGATGCTACGCCAGAGCGTATTTTTGAAAAAGTTATCGAGGTAAGAAAAAGTAAATTACCTGATCCTTTGGTTCTTGGTAATGCGGGTAGCTTTTTTAAAAATCCTGTAGTGCCACTGTGCACTTTTGAGAAAATCAAAAAGCAATATAATAATGTGCCTCATTTTCTTGTGAATGCGTCTGATGAAGTGGCACAACAAAGTGGCGAACCTACTATGGTGAAGATCCCAGCGGCATGGCTTATCGACCAAGCTGGCTTCAAAGGGAAAGAGTACAATAAAGTACGGTGCCATCCAACGCAGCCATTGGTTCTTACTAATTTAGGTGACGCACGTGGCGAAGATGTCATTGCGCTGGCAAAAGAGATTATTACAAGTATCTCCGCGCTTTTTGCCATAAAACTTGAACCCGAAGTACGTTTAATAGGAAGTGAAGGACTCATTACGCTATGAGACAGGCATCTAAAGCAATAAGAAAACACATACTCGCGTTACTGTCTGATGGTCAGTTCCATTCAGGCGAAACCATTGCACAACAAGTGGGTTTATCGCGCACTGCCGTTGCCGGTCATATATCTCAATTAGCAGACTGGGGGCTAGATGTATTTAAAGTGAAGGGTAAAGGCTACCGTTTAGAGCGAGGATTCCCATTGTTAAGCGCCGACAGTATTAAAAAGCATTTAGGTAATACCAAAAGAGCAATGATTGACGTTGAGTCGGTACTTCCTTCTACCAACACTGAATTGAAAAAGCGAATTGCAAATAGTAGAGAAGACTTGGCCGATGGCGATGTAGTTTTTGCTGAAATACAAACTGCGGGGCGAGGGCGCCATGGTCGTTCTTGGCTAGCGCCTGTTGGTGGTAGCTTAACTTTTTCTATGTACTGGTCTTTTCCAGATGGTTATCAAAGTATGGCTGGCCTTTCTTTATTAGTAGGGCTTGCAGTATGTGACGCACTTAAAGAGTTTGGTGTTGATGACGCTGAACTGAAGTGGCCAAATGACATTTATTTACAAGGTAAGAAGCTTGCGGGTGTACTAATAGAAGTAGAGGGGCAAATTGGTGCAACTGCACACTGCGTTATTGGTATCGGTTTGAATGTGTGCGTTCCTGATAACCAATACGACGTGGGTCAACCTCATAGCGATTTAGCTTCTTACTTGGGAAGCATTCCCGATAGAAATGCGCTAGCAGCTGAAATTATAAAGTCGCTTTGGTCGTATTTACCAAAATTTACCCAGCAAGGATTTGGTCCTTTTGTTCCGTATTGGGAAGCATTGGATTTATATGCCGACAAACGTATAGTTCTACAAATGGGGGACAAGCGTTTTTCTGGTATTGACCGAGGTGTTGATGCCAGCGGGGCATTATTAGTAGAGACCCAAGATGGCATTACGCGATTCCATGGCGGTGAAGTAAGCCTAAGAGGAAACTGATAGCATAGTAATGTCAGTTTTTTACTGGCCTGTTAAAAGCAATAACCTGTAAAACAGTAGTCTTAGCGAAACAAAAAATATGAATAATATCGATGAAAGCCAAGTCATCTTAGTTGATATTGGCAATACCCGAATTAAATATTCGCTTCTCAGTCATGCTGAAGATGAACCAAGCGCATGTGAAGATGCAAAATCGCTTTTCTTTTTTATCGACTCCCAACAAAAAATCTCTCATTTATATATTGCCTCAGTAAGAAATCAGGACTTGGTTGATGAAATATCCACCATGTGTGATGCGAGGAATATTATTTTTGTAGAAAAACAGACTGAGCAGGAAGCATTTGGGATCAAAAATAGTTACGCCAATGTACAAAAAATGGGCGTTGATAGATGGCTGGCAATGATTTGTGCAGCAGAAAAATCAAAAAATGCATTTTTTGTTATGGATGTTGGAACGGCAATCACGGTAGATTTTGTTGTAGATGGTCAACATTTAGGCGGTTGGATCATCCCTGGATTCCAAGTTATGCGAAATGCATTGGTAGCTTCTACCCAAAAAGTATTTGCCAATGATGAAATTCCAACCACTTTTGGGGTAGGTACTGATACAGAAGATTGTGTGGCATCAGGGTGTCATGCTGCCCTATATGGTGTTTATTTGAGCGCTGTTGACTATATATCAAGCAAACGAACTGAATTTGACATAATTTTAGGGGGGGGAGACAAAAAAGTGTTTGCATTCTTAAAATCTGCTGATAACATGCGCCTCGCTCATTTAGTGATGCAGGGTCTTGCCCGCTACGCTCGGTGTGAACTGTTAAAGTAAACGCTGGCGTAAGTTTTTGATTAGTTGAGAAATTGGTCAAAAAAGAAAATTGAAAAATTTTCAAAAAGACTCTTGCAAAGAGTAAAACATTACTCTAGAATGCGCACCCACTTGATGTAGTGCCGACTTAGCTCAGTTGGTAGAGCAACTGACTTGTAATCAGTAGGTCGCCAGTTCGATTCCGGCAGTCGGCACCATCAATCTGGAGGGGTACCCAAGCGGTCAACGGGAGCAGACTGTAAATCTGCCGGCTCAGCCTTCGCAGGTTCGAATCCTGCCCCCTCCACCACTTTCTTATGAGGTGGCCAGAGAATTAGGATTTGCGGGCATCGTATAATGGCTATTACCTCAGCCTTCCAAGCTGATGATGCGGGTTCGATTCCCGCTGCCCGCTCCAAATCAGTGCTGATATAGCTCAGTTGGTAGAGCGCACCCTTGGTAAGGGTGAGGTCGGCAGTTCAAATCTGCCTATCAGCACCAGTATATTTCTCCCCAGCTCATGTAAAATTTCATAAATTTTTTAATGTAACTTTGCTGGGATAATAGAAATGGCAAAAGAAAAGTTTGAACGTACGAAACCCCACGTAAACGTGGGTACAATCGGCCACGTTGACCACGGTAAAACTACCCTAACTGCAGCTATCACTACAGTTCTTTCTAAAACTTAC
>NZ_BJKK01000026.1 GCF_006538325.1 Alteromonas sp. KUL42 | reverse complement strand
TGTACCAATAAGTGACACCGGTACCGCTAACAATGGGATCAATGTTGAACGCCAGTCGCCAAGGAATACAAACACAACCAAGGATACAAGAATGAACGCTTCCACAAGTGTATGAAGTACTTGCTCTATCGAGGCATCTAAGAATTTAGAGACGTCATAGTTAATTTCATACTTCATACCTTCGGGGAAAGTTTTTTCAAGCTCCGCCATTTTCGCTTTTACTTGCGCGATGACTTCATTTTGCACTGCTGCCATAGTTTTGTTTTAAAACAATCGCCGCAGAGGGATAGCCATCTTTGTTAGAGTAGATATCGAAGAACTCACTGCTAAGCTCTACGTCGGCAATATCGCTGAGCTTAAGCAAGCGACCATCGCTGTCTGCACGAATAATAATGTTCTTGTATTCTTCTGGCTCGTCGTAGCGCCCTTCATAAATAAGAACGTACTCTTTTGACTGCGCTGTAATACCAGAGCTTCGTCCTAAACGGCCAGGACGACCAATAAGACTCTGCTCATCAATAGATTCCATTATTTCATCTACCGAGATATTGTAAGCACGCATACGGTCAGGCTTAAGCCAAATACGCATGGCGTATTGCCTGCTACCTAAAATTTTCGCGCTCGCAATGCCATTAACCCGCTGAATTTCAGGAATAAGATTAATATTTGAGTAGTTATACAAGAATTTTTCATCGGCTGCTTCATCCGTACTATAGACGTTGATATACATGAGCATACTCGGCTGAACACGTTCCAATACCACCCCTTCAAGCTGCACCAACTGAGGCAGACGGTTCATTATCTGATCGAGCCGGGTTTTAACATTGATAAGTGCTTGGTTGGGATCAACATCAAGGTCAAAAATAACCTGAATAGTGGCCTCACCCGCACTGGTCGCATCCGATACAATGTACTTCATACCTGGTACACCGTTGATTGAACGCTCAATGGTTACCAAAGAGGATTTCACCAACACGTCTGCACTTGAGCCAGGATACGCCAACGAAATCAAAACCCGAGGCGGCGCGATATCAGGAAACTGCGAGGTGGGTAAGCTAAATACCGACAACACACCCAAAAAGATGATCATCAGCGATAGCATGATTGCCATTACTGGACGTTTTATAAATACACCAAACATAGTGCCCCCTTATTCTGCGTGTAGTGACAGTTCAGCTAATGTGTCACTGGCTGAAATAAGTTCTGGCTCTATCTGCTGGCCATTGCTAACCCGGCGCAAACCTTCAATTAAGATGATGTCGTCTTCTTTAAGACCGTCCTCAACTACATACATGTGAGGCAACTCTGCACTGATAGAAATATGTCGAGTAGCAAGCTTATTTTCATTGTCTAAAACGTAAACATAGCTTTGATCGAGAATTTCAAACGTGGCCTTTTGTGGGATCACTAAGCTGTCTGGGAAGTCAACATCAACCAAGATATTGCCGGTTTGTCCGTGGCGTAAAAGTTGGTCGGGATTGGGGAACGATGCGCGCATTTCTATAGTCCCCGTGTGATTGTCGAAATCTGCTTCGATAGTATCGATAACCCCTTCGTACGGATAAACGCTGCCGTTAGCCAGCTTTAATCGCACCTTGGTATCTTTAGTGGCTTTTCCACTTTGTGCGTAGTCTAAGTACTCGGTTTCAGGCACATTGAAATACACCCACATCTGGCTTAAATCAGACATGGTGGTAAGCAACTCACCCTCATCAAGTAAACTTCCCGTTCTCGCTTCTAGACGGTCCATCTTTCCAGTAAATGGTGCCTTTATGTCTGTGAATGACAAGTGGGCTTTCGCTAGCTCCACTTCCGCCAACGCCTTTTGGTATTCGGCTTCCACTACCGCTAACTCATTGGGAGAAACGATATTCTGCTCTACCAAAGATTTGGTGTTTTTAAATTCCATAAATACCGCTTGCGCCTCAGCTTCCGCTTTACGCAATTCAGCTTCATACACCGTGGGCATAATTTTGAACATAGGCGCACCCTTCTCAACCGTTTGTCCTTCATCTACGAAGGTTGATTGCAGGTATCCTTTTTCCATCGCTCTTACTTCAATGTGTTGAATAGCATGAATTTGGCTGACGTATTGCTTAACCAATGTGGTGTCCTGCCGAATAGGATGCGTCACATCAAATTGTAACGTTGCGTGATGGGTGTCGTGCTCTTGATGACCACAACCGCTTAGCATTGCAGTGAGGATACTTACTGCTACAAGTGTTTTTTTGCTCATGATGTAAATTCGTTTGATAAGAAAAACCATGGTCCCTGCCCTCTTTCAGACACGGCGACCTTTCACGGGCTTTAACAATCAACAAACCGAATTAGTTTGTTGAGTATTGAGAAACACGTGACCTAGCCAGCTTTTGCAAAGCTGGTTTTAATGTAATAGATGTCAAATGAAAGTGACTTTTCTGGTTGTGACGTATAAAAAACACATCGACGAAAAGTCTTACGCCAGAGGAGGTGCTCGGGTAAGCGGTGTGATGTAACTAATGGATTGAATGACACTGGTATATGGCGGCTGAAATAACGTTTTACACAATGTAAACGCGACTTCCACCACGCCTATATTATCAGGCGTAAAGGTGTCATTTTGTGCGTTTTCTTCAACTTCAAATTCAAGAGCCAGCTCCGTCACCGACACATCAAAATGATGTGTATCAGAGATTGGCTTGTAGCCTTGCTTAAGACCAAGTACACAGGTAAACAGAAGCATTATCATGGCAAATGATAATTGCTGTTTTATGAAGTGCTTACTGCTCACTTAAGATATACCCGATAATTAAAAATAGTAGAGTTTAAAAACGCGTCGCTATGCTACACATAGGGTGTGTTTTTGACAAGCGACATTAGGCGATGCCTGACGCAAAATAACGCACTTACGTCACATTGAACATTGAACATTGAACCTTTAAGCAAAGGCTTGCGCGCATAGAAAAAAGTTAAAAAAAGAAAAACGCCCCAAGCTGTTGAGCCAAGGGCGCTTTAAAATATTCTAGCTAAACGACAAGTGTATTATTTAGACGCTTGATAGATACTTTCAATGGCAGCATCTAGTGTTGCTTCAAATTCCTCTTCAGACTGCTTTGCAGATACGCCTTCAGTTAGCGCGCGCGAGAAGCTTGCAATCATGCCTTGGTTTTCAGCTAACTTAGCATTCGCGTCATCACGGCTATATCCACCTGAAAGTGCAACCACTTTTAGCACACGCGGATGGTCAACGAGTTCTTTGTAGAAGTTTGCTTGCGTAGGCAATGTTAGCTTAAGCATCACTTCCTCACCTTCGTTAAGAAGGTTTAGCTGGGTAAGAATTTCAAGCTTAAGTAATGCTTCGGCTTCCGCTTTCTCAGGGCTATTGATATCCACTTCAGGTTCAATAATAGGAACTAGTCCCGCAGCAAGAATTTGCTTGCCTACTTCAAATTGCTGTGCAACAACGTCTTTAATACCTTGTTGGTTGGCAAGCTTTACTACACTGCGCATTTTAGTACCGAAAACGTCTTGCGCCACGGCTTTAGCTAGCAGCGCGTCAAGTTCAGGCATTGGTTTCATTACCTGAACACCGTTGCTTTCATCAGCTAGGCCTTTATCAACTTTAAGAAATGGAATCACGCGCTTTTTCTGCCACAGGAAGTGTGCCGTTGAAAGGCCTTCTATTTCTCTGTCTAGCGTGTTTTCGAACAAGATGGCGCCAAGTACGCGCTCGCCACTAAAAGGGGTGCTGGTGATAATGCGTGTACGCATTTCATGTACAAGATTAAACATCTCTTCATCTGAGCTATATTCAGACTCTTCAATGCCATAGAGACGTAGTGCTTTTGGGGTACTACCGCCACTTTGATCTAACGCTGCAATAAAACCGGTTTGCGTTTTCAGTTTATCCAGCATAGCTTGCTGAGCTTGTGATGCCATTGCAACACTCCTTTTATAGGTTACTGCCTGCTGTAGACAGATGTAGGGTTTATAATTATGAATTGGCTAACGTCTGTGTAGTGCCAATAAAATTGCTTTAGACTGATTTTCAGACTAAATCGCTGCGCCCAAAAATGCTGTTATGTACGCAGCGCATGTACTTTTTTATATTTTTTAGACAGTCGCTAGTGCGGTATTGATTTGCTCACACCAGCGTCTGCTTATCAGTTTATAACGTAGTTTTGTTATTATTCTTTGTAACTACGTTATTTATTTTTCTCTTCTAATACCGCCACTGCTGGCAATGTCTTCCCTTCAAGGAATTCAAGGAACGCACCACCACCTGTGGATATATACGATACCTTATCAGCAATACCGTACTTATCTACCGCAGCAAGTGTATCACCGCCCCCCGCAATCGAGAAAGCCTCGCTCGCTGCGATAGCTTCTGACAAAGCCTTGGTACCGGCACTGAATTGCTCAAATTCAAAAACACCCACTGGGCCATTCCATACAATGGTACCGGCGTTTTTGATGATATCTTCTAGCGCTTTCGACGAGTCTGGGCCGATGTCAAAAATCATGTCATCGTCGGCGACATCAGACACTAACTTCAACGTTGCTTCCGTGTTTTCGTCAAACGCCTTACCCACCACAACATCGGTCGGTACTGGAATGTTACCACCGTTGGCTTGGGCTTCACTCATTAACTGCGTTGCTTGCTCAGTTAAGTCCATTTCTACCAATGACTTACCTACATTGTGCCCCTGTGCAGCAATAAATGTATTCGCAATACCGCCACCCACAATAAGCTGATCTACTTTTTCTGCTAATGTCTTAAGCACCGTAAGTTTCGTCGATACTTTAGAGCCACCCACAATGGCCACCATTGGGCGTTTAGGGTTATCGAGCGCTTTACCTAATGCATCGAGTTCCGCAGCAAGTAACGGACCAGCACAAGCTTTTGGTGCAAACTTAGCTACACCGTGAGTAGATGCTTGCGCGCGGTGCGCAGTTCCAAACGCATCCATTACAAAAATATCGCAAAGTGCTGCGTACTGTTTCGACAAGGTTTCGTCATCGTTCTTTTCACCCTTGTTAAAACGCACGTTTTCAAGAATAACAAGTTCACCGTCGTTAAGCTCAACACCATTTAGATAGTCTTTAACCAATTTAACAGGTACGTCGAGCGCTTCATTAAGATAGTCAACAACAGGTTGAAGAGAAAACTCGTCGGCCGGCTCCCCCTCGGTCGGGCGACCTAGATGAGACATCACCATGACGGCTGCGCCAGCATCAAGTGCGGCTTTAATAGTAGGAATTGATGCTTTGATACGAGCATCAGAAGTCACTTTACCGTCTTTAATCGGTACGTTTAAATCTTGTCTTATCAATACGCGCTGACCGTTTAAGGCCAAATCACTCATACTTGGAATTGCCATTGTCTTTCCTTGTTAATTTAAAATTGTATAGAGAGCGCTCACCAAAATAGTGCAAGAAAATACTTTCTTTCATCTCGATGATGCACACTCAAATTAACTGTGAAAGCTGCGCGGGCTGGTGCTACCAACCCTTGGCAGCATCAATGCTTACTTTGCGTCGAACATCACTTTAGCTGTGTCGAGCATACGGTTTGCAAAACCCCATTCATTGTCACACCACACCAGTGTTTTGACTAACTGCTTGTGGCTGACCCTTGTTTGTGTGCCATCTACAATACACGAGTGTGGGTCATGATTAAAATCTACCGATACCAATGGCTCTTCGGTGTAGTCCAAAATACCCTGTAGTCGACCGGCTTTGGCGTTGCGAAGAGCTTGGTTTACTTGTTCGATAGTTACCTTACTATTTAACGTCACACTTAAATCCATCGCCGTCACATTGATAGTGGGAACGCGAACTGCAATGGCTTCAAACTTACCCGCAAACTTAGGCAGAATGCGCTCTATACCGGCGGCAAGACGTGTATCGACAGGAATAATTGATTGGCTTGCAGCACGGGTACGACGCAGGTCTTCGTGATAGGCATCGATAACTTGCTGATCATGCATAGACGCGTGAATAGTAGTAATCGTGCCACTTTCAACACCAAAGGCCGCATCGAGCGCTTGGATAACTGGAACGATACAATTTGTGGTGCACGAGCCGTTAGAGACTAATTTTTGTTCACTGGTCAACGTGTCTTCGTTGGTGCCAAAGATAACGGTATTGTCTAAATCGGGTGCCCCTGGCGACGAAAACAAGACTTTACCAGCACCTGCGTCTAAGTGAGCTTGCCCCGACACTCTATCGTCGAATTTGCCGGTACATTCCAGCACAATGTCCACACCAAGTTCTTTCCAGGGTAAATCGCAAATATCACTAACAGCAAGCAGTGTAATATCGTCACCAGCTACGGTGAGTGTGTTATTTTCTAAGGCCACATCAAAACGGAACCGCCCGTGGGCGGTATCGTATTTAAGTAAATGTGCGATGCCTTCGGGCTTGGCAATGTCGTTGATGGCCACAACATTGAATTCGTTATTGCGCCCACTTTCATAAAGTGCGCGCAAAACGTTGCGACCAATACGACCAAACCCATTTATGGCAATATTTACCATAGGCTTATTTATTTACCTCTTACAGAGACAGTGCAGCCTCTACTACAGCGTCAGTGGTAATGTTGAAGTGCTTGAAAAGGTCGCCTGCAGGTGCAGACTCACCAAAGGTATCCATACCCACAATAGCGCCATTAAAGCCTACGTATTTGTACCAGCTGTCTTTCGACAATGCTTCTACCGCAACACGCTTAACAACACTTGAAGGCAGAACACTTTCACGGTAATCAGCAGACTGGCGATCAAATACGTCGGTTGATGGCATAGATACAACGCGTACCGCTTTACCTTGCTCGGTAAGTTTCGCTGCCGCTTCTACCGCAAGCTGTACTTCTGAGCCTGTACCGATGAGAATAAGCTCTGGCGTACCAGAGCAATCTTTCAGCACGTAACCGCCTTTGGCAATATCAGCCACTTGCTGTGCTGTTCTTTCTTGCTGCGCAAGACCTTGGCGGGTAAAGATTAACGTTGTAGGGCCGTCAGTGCGCTCGATAGCAGACTTCCACGACACAGCAGACTCAACTTGGTCACACGGGCGCCAGTTATCAAGGTTAGGCGTTGCACGTAGCGCAACCACCTGCTCTACCGGCTGGTGCGTTGGGCCGTCTTCACCTAAGCCAATTGAGTCATGGGTGTAAACGAAAATTGCAGGCTGCTTCATTAATGCGGCCATGCGTACCGCATTGCGTGCGTATTCCATGAACATTAGGAAGGTTGCACCGTATGCTTTAAAGCCACCGTGAAGGGCAATACCGTTCATCATGGCAGACATACCAAATTCACGTACACCGTAGTAGATGTAGTTACCTGATGCATCGTTTGCTTCAACGCCTTTACTGCCTTCCCAAATAGTCAGGTTAGAACCAGCAAGGTCAGCAGAACCACCTAATAATTCAGGAAGTAAAGGACCAAATGCATTCAGTGCATTTTGCGACGCTTTTCGTGAAGCAATGTTTTGAGGGTTGGCTTGAAGCTCAGCAATTATTGCATCGGCCTTTTCGCTGAAATCAGCAGGCAATTCGCCATTTACACGACGCTTAAACTCTGCTGCCAACTCAGGATAAGCAGCTTCATACGCAGCAAAAGCCTCGTTCCACGCATTTTCTGCTGCCGCGCCTTTGTCTTTACCATTCCAGCCATCGTAAATGTCTTCTGGAATTTCAAATGCGCCATGGCTCCAACCAAGCTTTTCACGTGTAGCAACAATTTCATCTTCACCAAGCGGTGCACCGTGACAAGACTCTGTGCCCTCTTTATTTGGAGAACCAAAACCAATAGTGGTCTTACAACAAATTAATGTAGGCTGAGTAGTATTCGCTTGCGCCTTTTCAATAGCCGCTTTTACTTGCTCAGCGTCATGACCATCGACGCCTTCAATCACATCCCAGCCGTAGCTTTTGAAACGCGCTGGTGTGTCGTCTGTAAACCAGCCTTCCACTTCACCGTCAATTGAAATGCCGTTGTCATCCCAAAACGCAATAAGCTTACCAAGGCCTAGCGTACCCGCTAGTGAGCACGTCTCGTGTGAAATGCCTTCCATTAGACAGCCGTCACCTAAGAATGCGTAGGTGTGGTGATCGACAATATTGTGTTCGTCACGATTAAACTGCGCCGCCAATACTTTTTCAGCAAGCGCCATACCTACTGCGTTACTGATGCCTTGACCTAATGGACCTGTAGTGGTTTCAACACCAGGAGCATAACCATACTCAGGGTGCCCCGGTGTTTTAGAATGCAATTGGCGGAAGTTCTTTAACTCTTCAATTGGTAGCTCATAGCCTGACAAATGAAGAAGTGAGTACAACAGCATAGAGCCATGGCCGTTTGACAGCACAAAGCGGTCGCGGTTAGCCCAAGACGGGTTCGCAGGGTTATGAGATAAAAAATCACCCCACAAAACTTGGGCAATATCTGCCATCCCCATTGGGGCGCCTGGGTGACCAGATTTAGCTTGTTGAACAGCGTCCATGCTTAATGCACGGATTGCATTGGCGAGTTCACGACGAGAGGGCATGTTGTCTCCTGATTTAATTCGTTTCTAGTTGTACCACTGTGATAAATTGGTGTGAGCAGGCAGACATACCAATTATACATAAATAATGGCTCGCTCAGCGGGCAATTATTTATGCTAAATGGAAGACATCAATAATCTGCTCAAGCTTTACTTCTCGGCACTTTTGAATGTGGGGGTATTCTTACCTATGCCACCTTTCAGTTCAATGAGTTTTCATTGCCATTATTGAAAGTAAATTTAAAATAGTCATTTTAATTTATTAACCAATAATCACTGCCGATAATTCATCATCCAACTTTCTCTTCGTTCTACATCAATTTAACCCTAATAATAATTGGGTTATGTCAACTATTCGTAACAATCAGAACAAAGAGACTTTTAGACGTCTAGAAGTAAAGACTGGTATTTATAACTTGTTTTGGTACACTATACGACTAATTTGATAATTTAATGTTTACGGAGCTTTTATGGCCACGCATTTATTCACTTCCGAGTCTGTATCTGAAGGACATCCGGACAAAATTGCTGATCAAATCTCAGATGCGGTACTTGACGCTATTTTAGAACAAGATCCCCGTGCTCGGGTGGCCTGCGAAACATACGTAAAAACCGGTATGGTGTTAGTGGGCGGCGAAGTAACGACCTCAGCATGGGTAGACATTGAAGAGCTTACCCGCAACACAGTAAAAGAAATAGGTTATACCCATTCAGATATGGGTTTTGATGCAGACTCGTGTGCTGTATTGAATGCTATTGGTAAACAATCACCTGATATTAACCAAGGTGTTGACCGCGAGAGTTTGGAAGAACAAGGCGCTGGAGACCAAGGTCTTATGTTTGGTTATGCCAGTGACGAAACTGACGTACTAATGCCTGCTCCAATTACGTACTCTCACCGCTTGGTACAAAAGCAAGCCGAAGTACGCAAGTCAGGTAAGTTGAACTGGTTGCGTCCTGATGCCAAAAGTCAGATTACCTTCAAGTATGAAAATGACAAGCCTGTGGGTATTGATGCCATTGTATTGTCGACACAACATTGTGACTCAGTGAGCACTGAAACCCTTCGCGAAGCGGTAATGGAAGAAATCATCAAACCGGTTATTCCTGCTGAGTGGATTGACGCTAACACGCGCTTTCACATCAACCCAACAGGTCGTTTCGTAATCGGAGGTCCTATGGGTGACTGCGGCCTAACTGGTCGTAAAATCATCGTAGATACCTACGGCGGTATGGCACGTCACGGTGGCGGTGCATTCTCAGGTAAAGATCCATCAAAAGTAGACCGCAGCGCAGCTTACGCGGGTCGTTATGTAGCTAAGAACATTGTTGCAGCAGGTCTTGCTAAGCGCTGTGAAATTCAGGTGTCTTACGCTATTGGTGTTGCAGAGCCTACGTCAATTAGTATCGATACCTTCGGAACTGGTGTAGTTGATGAAAAAACGTTAGTTGCACTTGTACGTGAGCACTTTGATTTACGTCCTTACGGTCTGATTCAGATGCTTGATCTTGAACGTCCAATTTATCGTCCTACAGCGGCCTACGGCCACTTCGGACGCAATGAATTCCCATGGGAAGCAACCGATAAAGCAGCAGCGCTTAAAGCATCTATCTAGTACACTGCACCTCAATATTATTGGCGATATGCACTTCTGTATATCGCCAATGACAACACACTAATAAGCATAATCCTCTCTAAATTATATTCTCTAAAGCCTATTTATCTTTAATGGGCAGCTCCGCAGAAGTATAAAAACTCAACCAATTTATTTTCGTGAATTGCTATTTGCAACTATGCTAAATGATGAGACGAGCTTTTCGGTATGCGCAGTTCAAGCCAGATGTATCCCGACATGACTTTAAATCACGGCCTTGGTGTTCATTGTAAAGGCCAACATGCTCTTATTGCTTGGGTTACATACTATGAAATCAAGTAAAGTACATTTTAGTTTGCTTATCATTATTTTGAGCTTATTGCCATTTAGTATTAGCGCGGACGTTGGCAATACGTATTTCAGCCCAATTTCTTTTAAAAGCAAAAAAGTCACAGAGTGGCAGATTAAAAGCCACTTTCGGCGTCTGTCGACGACAGAATCTCATCGTTACGATAGTAGTTTTACCTATTCCACTGGCTCACAAAACATAGTTAGCGCTAGTAGGCAATTTAACACCTTAGTCCCTCAAAAAGTCTACGCCGTGCACAAAACAAATAACACCGCATTTCAACATTATGCAGAGTGGCTCTATATTCCAAGCGATGTTGGCACTTTTACACGTATGGGATGGCTATTAGGGCAGAATCAAGGGTTTAATATGGCTGTTGAGCTTGAACATAGACAAATGGGAAGAGAAGAAAACACGGCACTCTCATTGGGAGTTAACTACGTATTTTGATGGTATAACCGTGCACATTGAGCTGCTTTTCATTTCTGTGATAAGCAACGTGTATGTGCATATGTTTGTTGAATAAGAAGCGCATCAGCACTCGCCCTATGACGTCGTGTATCTAGCTCTTTTGCTAATCTATTTTTCTCTTGATGCCATATATCCATTTGCCCTTGCTTAAGAATATACTCTAACGCACGGCATGAAAATGACATGTCGATTTGTGCCGCGGCATAAAGTTTAATCAACCAAGGGTTATCTACCACCCACCCATCACTATATGCAATAGTATTACCAAGAAAACTGTTGAGCTCTCTACACACTCTAACAGGCTCGACACCATGAGTATTTAACATTTCCAATGAAATGCCATGCAACGCTTCTGCTTTCTTATCCCAATGTACCCAATCATCGAAAGGGCGAATTAGTTTACACCACTTTGCACCATCATAGCGCACAACACCAATTTCTATCGGGTAACTTGCTGCACCAAACCCACTCGCTTCAACATCTAGAATGGTTGGCAGAGTATTTTTTTGCACGCATTCTCCAATCCAATTATTGCCGTGAACCACTGTTTTACTGGCCACCAGCTACTTCCTACTACCGCATGGATTAGGGCGTTTTACTAACTTGCTTACCGCTAGTATCGCTCCATCTCTCATGGGGAGTGCCGAAATAACAAACACAATGGAATGACAGAATCATGCCACTTTTAACTTTATTGAATTCGAATTATTTTTCCTAGAATTGCCGATATCGAAACCCGCACTATACTAAAGAATATATAACTAACCTAAACGACAAACTCTCTTTGCTATACACTAAAGCGTGTTCACGGATTTCTATTACCTATGGCTGTCAGACGTTTTTCTTTTTTCTTTTTCACAGTATTTCTAAGCTTAACATCAGTTAACGCCCAGCAAAGTCGTGTACCTATTATTATCGGTATTGATGCAGATTTTTCTGCCGTCGCCGCAGAAGGAGGAACAGCAATTAAACGTGGAGTAGAACTCGCCGTTGAAGAAATTAACCTTGCAGGTGGTATTCTGGGTAGGCCCGTTGAAATAATTCCGCTTGATCATCGTGGCAATCCAGCAAGAGGTATTGATAATATCAAGCAACTCGGTCAACGAGACGACCTTCTGGCCATTGTTGGTGGTGTACACACCCCCGTTTTACTTGCGGAAATCGAAACCATACATAAGTTTGATGCTCTAATGCTCGTTCCTTGGGCAGCAGGTACGCCTATCATTGACAATGGGTATTCGCCCAACAATGTCTTTCGAATTTCGGTAAGAGATTCTGAAGCGGCACCTGTATTGGTCGAACACGCTATTAATCAAGGCTATACATCTCTGGCTTTAGTGTTAGAACGCACTGGATGGGGTCGGTCTAATTTAATCGCTTTACAAAAGGCGGCTGATGAAAAAAAGGTGTCAATTAGCTCTGTTCATTGGATAAATTGGCAACAAACAGATTTTTCGGAAGACATTAGTGCTATTAAACGAAATAACACAGAAGCGATTATTCTTGTATCCAATGCCCCTGAAGGCTCTGTTGTACTCAACGAAATGGCTAAGCAAAAATTAACATCATTCCCGGTGATTTCTCATTGGGGAATTGCGTCGGGCAATTTGGCGTCACGTCTTTCAACACCTATTCATCAATTTAACCTATCGGTACTTCAAACCTTTCATTTTGATCGGCAAAAGAACAACAAGGCATCTCGTTTATTCATGAAGTATAAAGAAAAATATGGCGCAAGCGATACTACATCAATTAAGGCTACTACGGGACTTGCTCACGCCTATGATTTAACACATTTAATCGCAAACGCAGCTAAGCAAGCCAATAGTACTAACATCAATGCTTTGCGTGAAGCGCTAGAGTCCATACCCTATTATGAAGGTGTTGTAAAAAACTACGCTCCACCTTTTACGGAAAACAAGCATGATGCTTTATGGTCAGAGGATTACTTTATGACGCGATTTAACGAGCTGGGCGACCTAGTATATTCAGGTAACTGAGCATGCAGACAGTGCCGCCGCGGCTTCGAACGCTTCTCATCTCAAGTACATTACCTAGACTATTGGTGCTAATAGTAACAGTTTCAATAGTACTCTTTTCCGTCACGCTCTACTTTATTTTCAAAGAAGCCAATAAATTACAACAACAATCAATAAGTGATCTTGAGCAAAACTTGTCTTTCGTTGTTCGAGACACCACTCGACAGCTAGCCGATTTAGCTGGCAACGATATTATCATTAATGCGCTTATTGATTTTGAGCAACGTGATAATTATTTGCCTATGTTTTTTCGCTCTTTGAGTTTGACCCAAGCTAAGCGTGTTGAATTTGCGCTTTTTGATTATGCAGGTAACAAAATTATTGATAAAAATTGGACCGTACAGATCCCCAATTTCCTTGATGCTGAATGGAGACAATACACTCTGGGTGCATCAATTCCGCACTCTTCAATATCGCACAATGGCGTCATTATCAGTGTTCCGATTTTAATAAGAGGTGTAGCGGAGGGAGCACTTGTCATGTACGTTGACAGTTTACAATCTCTCCTTGCGCCTTATCCGAGGTTAACCAATCAATTAGTTACCGATAGTGAAGATAGAGTACTTTTTAGCAGCGAGGTTTCCCTCATTCCTCCGAGTTCTAACATAAAGAATTTTGATCACGGTAACTACTTAATCAAAAGTAAGAAATGGCAAAACCTGACACTTTTCAGTTTGAAGCCCAAAAGTGAAATACTGCTTCAAGCGGTATGGATTGGTGTTGTTTTACTGATCATGATTATAGGCTTTATTTTCATTACATGGCATATGCTCACGCTAACGGCACTTATGGCTGAAAGTACACTTCTAGATTTGTACAAAGACATAAAATCGAAAATTGATGGTCAACCTACTTTACATAAAAGCAGAAAACAAGATGACGCAAGAGAACTAATCAATATCAGACAGGCGTTTGACAAGTTGGTTAATGACCTCACAAACGTCTCTATTTCAAAAGAGCAATTTTCCAACATTCTCGAATCAATAGGCGACATGCTCTTCGTAGTTGATGAACGCAACAACGTATTACTATGCAATAAACGTTACAGTAATTTCTGTGATTCACTAGAATGTAGTCACGATGATACGTTGCAATTTATCTTGCAGCGACTGTCTTCAAAACAAAGTGATGAGCTTACTCATTTCGCCAAAAGCGATAATGGAAAAGCTTATATTCGATGGACAAAAACATCGCTAATTGATTCCCACGGCACTTCACAAGGTTCTATTTATGTGGGTAGTGATGTTACACAAAGACGCACACTTGAAAGTAATGTAAAAATACTCAACCACGCTATAGAAGAAGCGACCGTTTCAATTATCATTTCTAACGTTACAAAAAGCGACCAACCCGTTGTATACGTTAACAGCGCATTTGAAGCACTAACCGGTTATAGAAAAAATGAAATAATTGGGCAAAATTGTAAGTTCATGCAAGGTCTTGAAACTGATTGCGAGGCCATAGAGGCAGTGAGAACAGCCATTAAAAACAGGGCTCCTATCGATATCACATTACTCAATTATAAGAAAAGCGGACAACCTTTTTACAACAGACTTAATCTAACTCCTGTTTCTATTGATGGAGAAGTCACACACTACATTGGATTTCAGCAAGACGTTACTCAGCAGCATCAAACCGAACAATATTTGAATGACGCAAAAGAAAAAGCAGAAGAATCGGCTCGCCTAAAATCTAGCTTTTTAGCCAGTATGAGCCATGAGATAAGAACACCCATTCATGGAATATCTGGCGTACTTCAATTACTTGAATCATCCCCGTTATCAGAAGACCAAGCCCACTACCTGTCTTTGGCGAAATTCAGCATACAAAGCTTGCTACATATCGTGAATGACATTCTAGACTTTTCAAAAATTGAAGCAGGTCAAATGCAAGTTGAGGACTTCACGTTTGACATTCGCACTACATTAAACAATTTAGAAAGTCAGTATGCCATTATTTGTGAAGAAAAAGGCTTACAACTGCTATTTTCAAACGATCTACAAGGCCATGACTTCATTAAAGGCGACGAAGTTCGCTTAAGGCAAATACTCTCTAACCTTTTAGGCAACGCAATTAAGTTTACTGATACAGGAAGTATTAAAGTTACCACTCACATTGAAAAGCAACCCGATAAAAAACTTGTACTTAACTGCAGTGTCGAAGATACAGGTATAGGTATTGCGCCTGAAAAGCAGGCCAATATTTTTGATGTTTTTACTCAAGAAGATTTATCTACCACACGAAAATTTGGCGGTACTGGGCTAGGGTTATCCATCAGCAAACAACTCTGTGAATTGATGGGTGGGAGTATCCATTTAAACAGTGAAAAAGGAGTAGGGAGTACATTTTCTTTTTCAGTAGAATTTGAGGTGGCAGACGAAGTAGAAATAAACACGACTAAAAGCCATGCTCTATTAAAATCGCAACCCCATAAAAAGTACAAAGTACTTATTGTTGAAGACAATGAGATTAACCAAGTTATTGCCAAGCAACACTTAGCAGACTACACCACATTAAGTGCTATGACAGGAAAAGAAGCAATACAAGCGCTTAGCCAAACCAAAGTGACATTTGATGTTGTACTGATGGATTGCCAAATGCCTGAAATGGATGGTTTTGAAGCCACTAAGAGAATTCGTCAGGGTGAAGCGGGTGAGCGCTATATCAAAGTGCCTATTATTGCCCTTACGGCTAATGCCATGAAAGGAGATAAAGAAAAGTGCAAAAACGCGGGAATGGATGACTACTTGAGTAAGCCCTTTGAGGCAGAAGACCTGATTGAAAAAGTCGAATACTGGTCTTGCATAAACGATGATACAGACCCCTACCCCGTGATATAAGTAAGTCCTAGCTAACTGACTCACTGTGACACGTACGTTTTCTGGGCAATTTATTCCTGTTAAAAAAGGGCAACTTCACTGACTGGATGATTAAGCAAATACAAACCAGCAACATACCTATCCAACCAATTGATTTGAAAGACTCACCAATTAGAAATATTGCGAACAAAGTAGCAACTAATGGCTCGATAAGTGTAATTAGCGTGGCTTTACTCGCATGAATGGTCCGCAGTCCATACCCAAAGAGTAGATAGCCTATGAACATTGGAACAACAGCCATGTAAACCGCCACAGAAGTGTTAACCGCCGAACTAAACAGGTGTGTTCCCGTAAAATACAGTGAAGGTAATAACAGTAAGGCGGCGCCACCAAATAAACCGGCCATTGCTGAGCGTGAATTTATGCCAGAATCTATAAACCTTTTCGCTGACCATGAATAACCTGCATAGGTAGCACCCGCAATTAATCCGAGTATTACACCTATCATGTTGTCACTTTCATTGTCGATTATAGCTTCACTTGGCGCCTTGCCTAACGCCAATAATCCTATGCCGCACGCACCTAAAATAAAACTAAGAAACCACTGTAGTGAAACTGATTTCTTACTGAGCGTGTATTCAAAAATTGCGGCAAAAAGTGGGGCGCTAGCAATAGAAACCACGGTACCTACAGCTACACCGGAAAGCCGCATAGAACTATAAAAAGCTAGTGGGTAAATTGCTACACATAAACTACCTAGCAAAAAATTAAGTGGTTGATCTTGTATCCTTGGCGCATCATTTTTTAGTGCTTTCATAGCACTTAAACACAACAAAATGCCACCAACACCCATAGCAAAAGCACCAATAGCAAGTGGGCTAATATCCGGAGCAAACTGGGCTGACGTTCCCGTAGTCCCCCATAAGAAACTGGCCAATACGATAGCCAAGGTACCCTTTGTACTGCTTTGCGTGTTCACTATATTCATCCGTTTTGTGAAAGTTGAGACTTGCTATGAAAGTTCATAGTGAAATAATACACGCAGGTTTATAAATGTATTTAGCAGAACAGACACATGAATTGACGGTTTAGACGCACTTGAGTGGAGCTTTTTAAGAAGCACTCATAAGAAGAGAGTTAGAAGTATGATGAAAAGCGTCGCTTAACATACAAAAGGTGGAGTTGGCCGTAAGCCGGGTTCTGTCGTGGGCAACCATTCCTCTAGATCAGCAATCACTCACTGATTCAAGCAACCTACCCGATCCCCATGCGGGCCACACGTTAAGGGATCCTATTTGGTCTTGCTCCGGGTGGAGTTTACCTTGCCACACTCTGTTACCAGAGGTGCGGTGCGCTCTTACCGCACCCTTTCACCCTTACCGGCATGTAAACATGCTTAGGCGGTCTTCTCTCTGCTGCACTTGTCGTCGGCTCACGCCGCCCAGACGTTATCTGGCACCCTGCCCTTTGGAGCCCGGACTTTCCTCCCCTTTCTGATGAAAGCGGCGGTTGCCTGGCCAACTCCGCGGCGCATTCTACATGAAAAACACACCGCAATATAGCGATAACCTAAGGTATATGCGCCAATGAGGCCTTTATTTCTTCTGATGTTGGCTTCAACTGTGCTTTACCGCGCTTTTGGCGTCTTTTCCCAAGTAAATAAAGCAGTGTTGATGTGATAAACAAGGTTGAAGAAGTACCTATAATTACCGCAAACACCATGGGTAAAGCAAAGCTTGCCACGGCATCTCCGCCAAACAGCGCCATTGGAAGTAAAGCAAGCAAGGTTGTTACCGAGGTGAAAACCGTTCGGCTCAACGTGCTGTTCACGGCACTATTGATAATCTCGCCAAGCGGCTTTGCGGCATCAAGTCTGATAAGCTCCCGAATGCGATCTAGCACCACTACTTTGTCGTTGATGGAATAACCAATAAGTGCCAACAGTGCAGCCACGGCAGTGAGGTTAAACTCAATACCTGTCAGTGCAAAAAAGCCAATCGTTTTCGTTAAATCAAGAACTACAGTAAGTAGTGCAGCCAAGGCGAAGTGCGCTTCAAACCGCGACCACAGGTAAATCAGCATACCCGCACCTGCTATAAGTAGTGCCAAGATAGACAGTTCAGCAAAGCCACCACTTACTTTAGGACCTACCATATCAACTTTATCAAAGCTTACATTTGCATCGGCGCTTGAAATTGCCAGTTTAAGCTGATCAGTTTGTGATAGGTTAGCCCCTGTAGCCACCTCATTACTTTTCATTGTAGATACAGGTGCACGAAGTAAATAGTGATGTGCACTACCGTATTCTTGAATACTTACTTGCTCAAATCCATTACTTCGAATAACGTCACGAAGCGCGTCAGTGGATAACTTTGGTGCCGTTAATTCAATTAAGGTCCCGCCGGTAAAATCCACGCCATAGTGCAACCCCGGCTTTGCAAATAGTCCAATTGACAACACAGTTAGCACAATAGAAATAGCCAGCGCAAGGCGACGTTTGGCGAGGAAATTAATCCCTTTCAACTTGTCACTTAAGCGCAATAGCGGTGAAGAAAATGTCAAAGGTGTTCGATCACGCATGTCTACTTGTTTGCGCCCTGCCACACTTAGCATTAGCATTTTAGTCAATGCAACCGCAGTAAACACAGAAGAAACAAGCCCGATAGCAATGGTAACGGCGAAGCCTTTTATTGGCCCACTGCCAAACATGAATAACAAACTCACTGCGATAAGCGTCGTAAAGTTAGAGTCGACAATGGTGGCAAAGGCTTTTTCAAAGCCAACTTGTATAGCGCTTGTTGCGGGGCGGCCTTTTTTACTTTCCTCACGAATGCGTTCATTAATAAGAATGTTGGCATCCACTGCCATACCCATGGTGAGAATTAGCCCAGCAATACCTGGTAGCGTGAGTGTTGCACCAAACAAGGTAAGCGCCCCGAAAACCAACGCCATATTCACACACAGTGCTAAGCTCGCAATTGCCCCCCAACGTCCATAAATAACGACCATAAAAGCAAGCACCAGAAGCCCACCTGCCAGTCCGCTTTCAATGCCGGTTTGAATCGCATCGCTACCTAGGTCTGGCCCTACTGTACGCTCTTCAATAATAGAAAGTGGAACAGGTAATGCTCCTGTACGTAACATCAAGGCAACGTTCGATGCTTCAGGTAATGTAAAATTCCCTGTAATCTCTCCCCGTCCGCCAGGAATAACACTGTTTATAACGGGTGCGGTAACCACTTTATCATCAAGAACAATGGCAAGAACGCGTCCTATATTGTCTCGCGTCATGGTGGCAAACTGTTTAGCGCCTACATTATCTAGTCGAAAGGTAACTACTGGCTGGCCATTTTCGTTGCTCAATACACCCGCCGCATCGGTGATATGCTCACCTTCAAGAGCGACTCTCTGTTCAAGCTGGTAGACTTTTCCGCTGTCATCTTGTTTGGTCATGGACTGCCCTGATTGGCTATTAACTTGCCAATGAAATGTCATTTGTGCTGTTGTACCTAGCAGCTTTTTGACTTGTGTGGGGTCGGATACACCGGGCATTTGAACAAGAATGGCATCACTGCCTTGTAGTGTTACGCTTGGCTCTGTTAGCCCTGTTTCATTCAAGCGTTTTCTTACTACATCAACACTTCTATTTAACGCATCTTTTAGCAAACTTTGCGTGTAAAGCTCGCTGAGTTTAAGGGTGATATTGGCATCGTTAATATCAACATCAAGGGCGCTGGAGCCCGATGGCTGCGCAGTAACCGTATAAGCAATTTCTTTGACTTTGCGCCCCTGTTCACTGTCGCGCAAGGTAAAGGCAACTGCATTGCTATCGGCACTGTGTGTTTTACTGTAGCGAATATTTTGTTCACGTAACGCGCTAAAAACATCGTTGGTAAAGCCATCCAACTGCTTTTTGAAAAGTGCGTCAGTATCAGCTGCCAACAGTAAATGAGACCCCCCTTGTAAATCCAGACCAAGAGAGAGTGTGTGTGATGTATACCAACTCGGTAGTTGTTGTTTTAGCGTTTGTGGCAATATGTTGGGCGCTGCGCTGAGAAGGCCGAATAAAACAACCAACACATACACAAGGCCACGAAATGAAAATCGTGTCATTTTATGTTCTCTGAAATAAATAAAAGGCATGACCGACGCACAACACCGCGTGCAGTCAAAATATCATTTTGTGTTTTATTTCAGTGAAATAGGGGGGGCTCGTGGCCTTTGGCTATAGCGAGGTTCTAAACCGCTGAATTGATGTAGCCATTCAGGCAACGCATTGCTGGTAACGACAATGATTTTAGGTATTAGACTAGACAGCAAACCTAATGGGCTATCGTTATCTTCTAGTGCATTGTCTTTGGCATTTAATTTAATGCCATTAAAGCGCAGTGAGTAATTGCTACCGGAGTGGTTAAACTGGGCAAGTGGAGATTGCTTGGTAACCGATTCGTTATCGGAAATTTGGCTGTGCTGGAAGCTTGCACTGAGTATCAGACACGACAACACCCATGCCAAAAACAGCGGCATGTATGAGGGTATTTTGGTCGACAGTGTAGCTGGCTTCAAAAACAATCCGTCAAAAATAGCGTATTAAAGGTCAAGTGTGATTAAAGCGCATTTGGTACAAACCCCGCGCTTCAGCCCCTTTCCTCAGACCCGCGAGGAAACAAAAGAAAAATCAAAGGGAAGCTCTTACGTTTCCAACAAGCTTAAATAGTGTACATCATTGCTGAGGTATGGCGTTAATTTATTTTCCCAATACAATCATTAATGGCTTTTGTTTTGATGAAAATATTATGCTGACACGCGGCTTATTAAACAGACGTTAAACACCCTTTTCACCTTTGCTTTACGACTGCAAAAACGTACCGCAAACGTCAGCACGCTCTAATATAACACCTTGATATTAGGCCCATGTAGTAATGCTTGTAAGTTTCGCTAGATGCATATAAGGTGATTTTTTATGCTGTTTGAATCTCGTTCAGCTTTGGAGCTAAAGCATGACAATCACCATAGGGATAACGCACCATACTGAGTATCATTACGACAAAAGTATCAGTATGGGCCCACACACTTTTCGCCTTCGCCCTGCACCGCATAGCCGCACGCCAATAAAAAGCTATTCATTAAAAGTTTATCCCGAAAATCATTTTATTAATTGGCAACAAGACCCTTTCGGTAATTACCTAGCTCGCGTCGTATTTCCAGAGCAAACCAAAAAATTCTGGTTTACCGTCGATATTGTTGCTGAACTTACCGTTATCAACCCCTTTGATTTTTTCTTAGAGTCTTACGCAGAAAAATTCCCGTTCGAGTACGAAAAACGTTTGGCCAGTGATTTAGCACCTTATCTTGAAAAGGAAACACCTTCATCAGCATTTTTAGCGTTAATAAAAAGCCAGCAACCCAAAGAGCCACAAGCCACGGTTAATTTTCTAGTGGCAGTAAACCAAGCTGTCTACGACTTAATAGAATATGGCGTTCGCATGGAGCCGGGGGTGCTAAGCATTGACGAAACCCTCACGAAAAAGTCGGGCTCATGTCGTGACTCGGCTTGGTTGCTCGTACAGCTATTCCGCCACCTTGGTTTAGCGGCTCGTTTTGTATCGGGTTACTTGGTTCAGCTTTGCGCTGACGAGAAGTCGTTAGATGGCCCAAGTGGCCCAGAGAAAGACTTCACTGATCTTCACGCGTGGTGTGAGGTTTATGTGCCCGGTGCAGGTTGGATAGGCTTAGACCCAACATCAGGCCTGTTTGCCGGTGAAGGGCATATTCCACTTGCTTGTACGCCAGAACCTTCATCTGCGGCACCAGTAACAGGTGCGATAGACAAGTGTGAATCTACTTTTAGTTTTTACAATAAAGTCCAACGCTTACACGAGCCACCACGTGTAACCAAGCCTTACAGTGACGCCCAGTGGTCAGCGATTGAAAACTTAGGCCATGAAATAGACAGAGATCTGAAAGACGCGGGTATTACCTTAACCATGGGCGGTGAGCCTACGTTTATTTCCATTGATGATATGGAAAGCGAGCAGTGGAATACTGCCGCAGATGGCCCTGAAAAACGTCAACTTGCCCACACCCTATTTATGCAAATGACTGAAACGTTTAGCCATGGTGGATTTAGGCACTATGGTCAAGGTAAGTGGTATCCAGGTGAACCATTACCGCGTTGGCAATACGCCAATTACTGGCGTAAAGACGGGGTTCCTTTGTGGCAAAATCCATCGCTGCTTGCTGATATCAACGTTTCATCGTCATACAGTGTAGAAGAAAGTGAAACCTTCACCCATGCCTTGTCTCATGCGCTTGGACTCACACCAGAAATCGTTATCACTGCCTACGAAGATGTGCTTTATCATTTATGGCAAGAAGGAAGTCTGCCTGAAGACCCAACGCCAGATACCCCAGAGTTATTGCATGCAATGACGCGTAAAAACTTCTTGGCCAAGTTAGAGCGAGGCTTGGATAAGCCCGTTGGTTTTATTATTCCTATTACCTATGACACGGTATTTGGAGGCTGGCAAAGCAGTAAATGGACATTTAAACGCGGACACTGTTTTTTACTTCCCGGCGATTCACCGCTAGGGTATCGATTGCCATTGAGCAGTCTTGGGCAACCGGCTATGCTTGTTGACCGCGACCCTGCAGACATGCAGGAAACCTTCGATACCCTGCCAAAACAAAGCGGGTATGTCTCAGAGCAATCTGTACTTACCGCCCTGTGCATAGAAGTACGCGACGGCAAATTGTATTTGTTCATGCCACCTCTTAGCCACTTTGAACATTACGCCCAGTTACTTACTGCCATAGAGAGTGTTGCTGATACACTTAATATTCCTGTGGTGTTGGAAGGTTATACGCCCCCCTATGACAGCCGTGTAGAAAAATTTGCGGTGACACCAGATCCAGGTGTTATCGAGGTAAACATTCACCCAGCGAGTAATTGGCAAACCCTCGTCAGTAATACACAAACCCTGTATAAAATGGCGAAAGCGTGTCGATTAGGCACAGAAAAGTTCATGCTCGATGGTCGACATTCAGGCACAGGTGGAGGCAACCATGTCACTATGGGTGGTCCCACGCCACTTGAAAGCCCTTTTTTAAAACGCCCTGACGTATTGCGTAGTTTCATCACCTATTGGCAACATCATCCAGGTCTCTCATACCTGTTTTCAAGTTTGTTTATTGGCCCCACCAGCCAGGCGCCTCGCGTAGATGAAGCGCGCGATGAAACCTTGTATGAACTTGAAATTGCTTTTTCACAAATTCCTGACGGTGAAGTTGCCGCGCCGTGGCTAGTTGACCGCTTATTGCGTCATCTACTAACAGACTTAACCGGCAATACGCATCGCGCTGAATTTTGTATTGATAAATTGTACAACCCAGATTCAGCAACAGGTCGCTTAGGCATAGTGGAATTTCGCGGTTTTGAGATGCCGCCCCATGCACGCATGAGCCTGATGCAAATGCTGCTTCTGCGTACGCTCTTAATGTGGTTTTGGCGACAACCCTACAAGAAGAAGCTAGTACGTTGGGGTACCGAACTTCACGACCGCTTTATGTTGCCACATTACGTAAGACAAGATATTGCTGAGGTATGTCGTGACCTAAACGAAGCCAACTTCCCGGTGAAGCTGGATTGGTTTGACCCGTTTTTCGAGTTTCGTTTTCCCCGTTGTGGTCGCAGAGAAGTGGGGCAAATTAAATTGGAGCTGTTTAGCGCAATTGAACCTTGGCATGTACTAGGAGAAGAAGCCACAGGTAGTGGAACTGCGCGCTATGTAGATAGTTCACTAGAGCGCGTTCAATTATCTGTATCCAACATGCACATCAATCGATATATTGTTACTTGCAACGGCCGTCGCGTGCCCTTAAAAGCAACAGACATTCGTGGTGAATACGTAGCAGGTATACGCTTTAGAGCGTGGAATCCAGCCTCTGCATTGCATCCAACAATTGGCGTTCACGCTCCTTTGGTATTTGATGTTTACGATAGCTGGTCAGGACGCTCTTTAGGCGGATTTACTTACCATGTAAGCCATCCAGGTGGACGTAACTTCTCAACGGTTCCGGTTAATGCATTTGAAGCTGAAGGACGACGGATTGCTCGATTCTGGGATCACGGGCATACGCCATCGGTTAAACCGAGAGATTTACCTGAGTGGTCGCCACATCTTGCCAGTCATCGTATAACCGAGCATGAAGGACACAGTGATTTTGTAATTCCCATGGAGGAGGCCGAAAACAAAGAGTACCCAAATACATTAGATTTGCGTCGGCCTCCTACCCTATAAGTTTAGGCAACAAGCTAAAATATGAACGACGATTTTGATATGCCAGAGTGGTTGAGTAGTTACGCCAACTCTAGCGCACTACCCACTGGCAATAAGCGTTTGCTTAATACGTTATTTACGCGCTTGGCACGACTAAGCAGTGATGAAATAACGTTAAGAGCCAACGAAATTCGCAGACTAATGCGCAACAGTGGGTTCGCCGAAATTGATGAAAATCAAAAGTGGCAACTCGATCCACTGCCAATGCTTGTCACTAGTGACAAATGGAACACATTGTGTCGTGGCATTGAGCAGCGAGTAAAACTTCTCAACGACGTGCTTGTCGACCTAAATGGCGAATGTCGTTCACTGACAAACGGCGTTTTTTCTACCGAAGATTTGATGAAACACCCTTATTACCTTGCCGAAAGTCACATTCTTTCATCAGTAAACAAAGGGTTATTTCTCACTGCGTTTGACATAGCAGAAGACACTAATGGCGACTTTTATGTGCTTAATGATCACTGTCAATTTCCAAGGGGTCTTGGTCTACTACTAGAGAACAGAATTGTTGCACGCAGGGTGATGAGTGAAGAGTTTGCAGAGTGTGGCGTTCAACGGATCGTAGGCTTTTTTGAACAACTTCAACAAGCGATAAGCCATGAAACCGCATCGTTAAGCGACCCAAGAATAGTCATTTTATGTCGCGGACCTGATGACAAATACTATTCAGAGCAAGCCTACCTAGCTACTTATATGGGCTACACCTTGGTACGCAGTGCCGACTTAACTGTTCGCAAGGGGCAAGTGTGGTTAAAAGCGTTAGACGGCCTTCGCAAAGTAGATGTTATTTTGCGCTGGATAGAAGACCGCTTTTTAGACTCGCTGGAACAGGTAGACTACTCAGAGTTCGGTATTCCTGGGCTTTTACACGCCGTACGTAAACGCAATGTGGTTTTACTAAATCCAATGGGAAACGGGGTTATTCAAATTCCAGCCATTAAAAATAGCCTTGCCAAAGCCGCTGAATTTTTTGGCAGAGAGCAGCTTTTATTACGTCAACAAGAAACCTGCCCCGCTCAATCCTTACCTGAGGAAGATTGGTCACAATACGAATTGCTAAGTAGTGTAGATCCCAACATCAAATTTGACGGTGAACTAGATGTAGAAAGCATTCACCACACCTTTGATAAAAAAGGAGTAGAAAGCTTTTATTGGCGTAGAAAGGTCAATTTGTCTCAAGCGCCGTTTTGGCATGAGTCCGGACTTGTAAACAAACCCATTATCATGCGCTGCTATGCACTGTACTCAGAAGAGCACGTTTATATTTTACCTTCGGCCATGTGCTTTACGCCCACCGCATTTCATGTGGACGGTAATACGGAAATTAAAGATACATGGGTAGAAACCATTGGCCCGCCTCAGCAACGCACCCCGCCAATTCCTAAGTCATTACAGTCTGATGCAGACTTAGCTTTAGTGGAAGGTTTACTGCCCAGTAGAACAGCTGAGAACTTATTTTGGCTAGGCTGCGCAATCGAGCGGAGTGAAAATGTAATTCGTTTGATCAGGGTGTTTATCGACAAATTTACGGAATTAGCCATTTACCCTGATGAAGCGCACAAAAACGCATTAGTACAGCTAAAAGTGGGTTTAGAAAACCAAGCACTAATTTACCCATATACGCCATTGAATCACGCGGATATCCAACCTCTGGAAAGTGGTTATAAGGAACTAGTGGTATCAATGATTGCCGATAATCGCTTTATTGGTGGCTTAAATAGCACCTTAAATATGGTGGTTCAAAGTGCATTACAAGTTAGAGAGCTATTGTCCTACGACAGTCTTCGTATCATTGAAAGCATTGAAGAAGAGCTCCACAATTTCAGCGCCATATCTGAGCAAACACCTACCCATAGGCTACAGAGCATACTCGATAAGCTCATTGGGCTAACTATGGCGTTTAATGGTTCAATTCAAGATAGCCTTTCGAAAAGTAATGGCGCTTACATGATTGAAATTGGTAAGCGCTTAGAACGCAGTAAACAGCTTGTGTCTATGGTACAAACCCTTTTACAGCAACCGTTACCCGAGCAAGAACAGCAAATTGTTTTGGAGATTGTGTTGGTTGCCCAAGTGAGCTCCGTGACACACAGGCGACGTTATCGCGCCTTTAAGAGTATTGAAACAGGATTGGAGCTGCTATTACTCGATTCAGAATACCCGCGCTCTCTGGCCTATCAAATTAAGAAAATTACTGAGCTGTGTAAAAGCTTGCCGGTTAATGCAAAGCCAGGGTTCTTGAGTACGACAGAGAAAATCCTATTGCAACTTACTGCCAGCTTCGCCTTGGCCGACAGGCAAACACTGAACATTAAAGATCCACAATCACCTTCAGGCTTGGTGTCATTACTTATTAGTGTGACCTCTCAGTTACAAAAATTCAGTGAAATGATGCAAACACAATACTTTAGCCATACCAAACCCGCATCTCAACTTCATTGGTCAGTCATGGGTAATACTCAGTTAATTGTTGATGAGGCACCTGCACACCAAACTCAAAAAGGCGGCAACACTACACATGTTGATGCACCAAATGAGGACAAGGGCGCGCTATGAAGTATCAGATTCGACACGTCACTACCTACAAATATTCGGATAAGGTAAGTCTGACTCAAAATCATGCGCGCTTAACGCCATTGAATACGGCTCAGCAACGCAGAATAAAAGCGAGTGTGAAAATTATTCCCGAGCCCGATTATCAAACCGAATTCAAAGACTACTTCGACAATACGGTCACAGTATTTGAAATTCCCACTCTACACGAAGAAATGCAAGTTATCGCCACCAGCGAAGTAGAGATACAAGGCTCTCCTCTACAGGGGCTTTTTTCACACACCATGAGCTGGGAAACAGTAAGGGATCAAATCCGTTTCCCCATAGACAAGACGATGCTCAACGCACAGTTTTTCAGTATTCCAACCAGACTTACACACGCCAATAAAGCCATTGTGGACTATACGTTAACCTCGTTTAAACCCAATAGGCCTATTGTTGAGTCATGTGATGACCTGATGCATCGCATTTTTAGTGATTTTACTTTTGACCCTGCATTTTCAACTATCAACACCCCAGTAAGTCATGTATTTGAACACAAACGAGGGGTTTGCCAAGACTATGCCCATTTAACCCTTGCGTGCTTGCGAAGTATTGGACTTGCCGCACGCTATGTAAGTGGATACATAGAAACCATCCCACCGCCTGGTCAAGAAAAGCTTACTGGTGCAGATGCCACTCATGCTTGGGTGGCATTATTTGTGCCTAGCTTTGGTTGGATTGATTATGACCCAACGAATAACCTGAAACCCTATGACCAGCACGTAACACTAGCAGTAGGAAGAGACTTTGCTGATATCACACCGCTAAAAGGCATTATGTTTGGCGGTGGCAATCAGATTCTAGATGTTTCAGTAGATATGAATCGAGGATAAAAAAGGAGTGTAGTTTGAATAACCAAAAACAAAATCAGGCCTCATCGAAAATGGTCAGCCTTGAGCACTGCAATTTTTCCACGTTCTATGACGAGCTGCTCGACAAAAATGGGAAGACCCGTCCTCATGGCGCAGCATTAGTAGATTATTTGTCTCAGCTGTCTGAGGAAGAGTTAAAAAACGCCCAAGATGCCGCAGAACTAGTCGTAAAAGAAATGGGGATAACCTTCACGGTTTATGGTGAAGGCAGCTCAATAGACCGTGCTTGGCCAATCGATATTATTCCTCGCATCATTGCAAACAAAGAGTGGCAAAAAGTTGAAGACGGTTTAAAACAGCGTGTTCAAGCTCTCAACATGTTCATTGACGACTTGTATCACGACCAAAAAATCATTAAAGACGGTGTTTTCCCAAAAGAGCTGCTATCGAAATCGGTTAACTTTAGAAAGCAATGTGTAGGTGTTTCACCACCTAAGGGAATATGGGCGCACATTTGTGGCTCTGACCTCGTGCGCGACGGTGACGGTACCATGTACGTTTTAGAAGACAATTTACGCGTGCCTTCTGGTGTTTCTTACATGCTAGAAAACCGCTCTGTGTTGAAGCGAGTTTTCCCTGATATGTTCGAAAAAATGGACATACTCCCTGTCAATGATTACCCCTCACAGCTATTTGATATGCTCTCAAATTTATCACCTCGTCCTCAGGACAAGCCCGAAGTAGTGGTACTGACCCCCGGTATCTATAACTCGGCTTATTTTGAGCACTGTTATCTAGCCCAAGAAATGGGCTGTGAACTTGTTGAAGGCCGTGACTTAACCGTTGAAAAAGACGACTGTGTCTACATGAAAACCATTAACGGGTTAAGAAGGGTAGATGTTATTTATCGTCGTATTGATGATATGTTCCTTGACCCTGAGGCATTTAATCCCGACTCGATGCTGGGTGTGCCAGGTTTAATGCGTGCTTGGAGTAAAGGAAAGGTAGCGCTTATCAATGCACCAGGCGCAGGGGTTGCTGACGATAAAGTGGTTTATACCTATGTACCAGACATGATCAAGTACTATTTGGGAGAAGAAATTAAACTGCCCAATGTAGAAACATACCGCTGTTACGAGCCCGATGACTTTAAATATGTTGAAGAAAATATCGACAAATTAGTTATAAAACCAGCGAATGAATCGGGTGGTTATGGCCTTCTTATTGGCCCTAAGTCGACGAAGAAACAACAGCAAGAAACGCTCGCGCAAATTAAAGCTGACCCGCGAAATTGGATTGCCCAACCCACCCTTAATTTATCTACTGTCCCTACTATCGACAATTCAGTTATTGAGGGAAGACACGTAGACCTTCGCCCATTTATTTTGTCATCTGGCGACAGCACCTACGTGACCACTGGTGGGCTTACACGGGTTGCACTAGTCAAAGGATCACTGGTGGTGAACTCATCTCAAGGTGGTGGCAGCAAAGACACTTGGATTGTGGATTAGGGAGTACGTAAACATGTTATCAAGAGTAGCCGAAACACTTTACTGGACCGCCAGATACGTAGAGCGAGCAGAAAACCTTGCGCGCTTGGTTAACATTAACAATTTATTGTTGATGGATTTACCCAAAGGCTTTTCACCTGGCTGGGAGCCTTTACTAGATATAACAGGTAACAGAGAATCATTCGAAAGTATTTTCACCGACTACAGTGAAAAGAATGTGGTTAAATTTTTGACCGTTGACAGTAGAAATCCGTCTTCCATTGTCAACTCACTACAATACGCAAGAGACAATGCACGCACTATTCGAGATGTCATTCCCCGAGAAGTGTGGGAAACGTTAAACGCTTTGCACCTTTCCGTTAAAGAAAACAGCAACAGCTTTTTAAGCAAACGCGGGCGATTTGCTAGCTTAAAACAGGTTATCAACCAATCGTTGCTAACGTTTGGCACCATGGACGCGAGTATGAGCCACGACGAAGGTTATTTCTTCTGGCGTTTTGGTGCAGCCCTTGAGCGCGCAGATATGACATCACGCATTATTGATGTGCGCTCTGCTACGCTTACAGAAGACATGAGCGACTTGCCTTTTGAAAATATATTGTGGATGAGTGTACTTAGGTCGCTAAGCGGCTATCAAATGTATCGTCAGAAGATGGGGGTGCGTATCCGCCCTGGCGATGTATTAGATTTCATGCTGCATAGTAAAGAATTCCCGCGCAGTGTGCTCTTTTGTTTAAATAAACTAAAGAGTTTGTTCTTAAACATCCCAGACAATGAAGCCATGATCGAACGCATCGACCACAGTATCGAAGAACTGGAGAAACAACCCGTTGCTAACCTTCGCGGTAGAGCGCTGCATAATTATATCGACGAACTCCAGATAGACTTTGCCGATATCCACCAGCAACTCGCTGAGCAATACTTTTTGCACTAGTTATTGACGTAAATCTGCATAATTCAAAACGCCTCTTCAACATCACGTGGAGGCATTTTTGTTTCTTCTAAATACGAGCTAGTGCCTCCCCCTCCACTTTTTAACCGGCAATCCGGAATCTCCAAGTCAAAACAAGTTAAATCCTAGGCCTATTCTTCGCCGTTATTGAGCTATTTGATTAGACACCAAATCAACACGCCAAAAGACGAACGGTATTATTATTTGTACGTTGTGCACATTTTATCAAACGCTAAGATCATAAAGTCATGGCTATACTTTCATAATAGCCTTAGCCCATGGAACTTAAAGATATAAACGACGCCACAGCTTTCATAAAAAAAGCGGCAGCACGTAAACCTTGGTTTAACACGACTAGATTTCTTTTGAGTTGCCCGCTAGGACGAAAGCTTTCCACGAAACTCTTTCTCTATCATTGCGAACGCTACTTTGCTGATAATACCTCTTCACATCGATTTTTAATCACTATTGAAAGTAGAAAAATCAGCTTATCACAACGTGAATTTATCCTGTTGTACCTCTCTAGCTATCAAGAGCTAAAAGCACATCAGGTTTCGGCAATCTTGAAGCAGAGTGAAGGCGAAATCATTGACCAACTAGTGAATGCTAAAGCTAAAATAGCATGTTTTTAAAATGCAAAAAGCGCAGATAAACTGCGCGAGAGTTGCAAAAAGGGAAGTTGGAAAAGTGTGTTTAATTCAATGCAGCTGTTCTTTTCTTCACAATATAATCAGCAGATAACTTGCTCGCTCCCCAAAATACAGTATGAAGTAAAATAACACCCCAAATAATATGCTCGTTTAGCGCAGCTGGCGGCATCTCTTCTAAACTTATTACTGCCACAATATTTACGACACTAAGTGCCAACGCACTAAAGCGACTAGCTAAACCAAGTGAAAGTAGTACCGGAAAAACAATTTCTCCGAATGTCGCAAGGTAAGCGGCTAGAGTAAAAGAAAGAAAGGGCACTTGATATTCATATTCAAACAAGAACAAGGTTGATTCAAAATCGCCTATTTTTGTAAGACCCGATGCGAAAAACACCCAAGATACATACAAACGAGCCATTAGGCTCACAATAGGCTGAGAACTTGATAATACGCCAGACAGTTGCTCAAAAAGTCGAAATGGCACAGCGACAAACGGTTTCATAAACACTCTCCTAAAATAGCTAAGTAGTGGGGCCAAGCGCTGATTACAGCTCAACTTGACCTAGCAATAATTGACCAGTGAATAATATGATTTATCGCTTAAGTGGATGAAACCAAACGTATCGCGAAGATAACTATTCGTTCATATTTGCGCCAACCCTAGCGTCTATTTACTTAAAGAAATTTGCTCATTAAATAGTTGATACGTTTGTTCTAGGTAGTCAATTTCGTTGGTTGGTTGATTAAGATCACTTGGTGGATACCGTTTTTTTTAGTCATAGTAGTTTTTCCCAGCGCCTATATTGGCCTTGAGGTTGAGATTGATTTAGAGAATTGAACTTAAAAGACATCGAAAAGAAAATTACCCCGTCGACAAAGGAAAAGACAGTTGGACAGATTTACGGCTATGCAGGTATTTGTTGAAGTGCTCGAGTGCGGTAGCTTTTCTGGTGCAGCACGAAAGCTCAACAAACCGCAAACCACAATTAGTCGACAAGTGAAAGAACTGGAAGAGCACCTTGGAGCTCAACTCATTCTCAGAACCACACGCAACCTCATACTGACTGATGCAGGTAAAAGTTATCTTGCTTCGGCGAAAACGTTACTGGCTTCTTTGCAGGAAATAGAAAACGAAGTTAAAGGCGAGTACAAGGCCCCAAAAGGCAATTTAACCATAACCGCCCCCGTCATGATGGGAAGAATGCATATATTTCCATTAATTGCTGAATATATGAAAGCCTATACCGACGTTTCAGTGCGACTTATTCTCACCGATCAAAATATGCATCTGTACGAAGACTTGGTTGATATTGCAATTCGTGTTGGTAACTTGCCCAATAGTGAGCTTGTAGCAAAAAAGGTGGGCGAGGTACATAAGGTGCTATGCGCGTCTCCAAACTACATAGAAACTAATGGCCTCCCCAAATCACCGTTTGATCTTAAAGAGCATGACGCTATTACGTTTGAAGGCTTAGATTCGGCCACGCAATGGCGCTTCTATGAGGGCCAAAACGAGTTTGATGTTCCTGTGTCATCACGAATAAAAGCGAACTCAATCGACGTAGCCTTACAGGGTGCAAAAAATAGCCTTGGTATTGCTCGCGTGCTCTCGTACCAAGTATTACCTGATCTCGAGAATAATGCATTGGTCGAGGTACTCGGTAGGTATGCGCCAAGCCCTCTTCCTGTAAACCTTCTTTTTATTCGACAAGAGTTTCTTCCGATAAAGCACCGAAGTTTTATCGACTTTGTAGTACCCCGCTTGCAAGCGCGCTTAAATGAAGTGTCACGTAATTGGGATTTGCTTAAACATTAAATATCAATCACTACGTGCTTAAGCATTTTTCCTTTTCCACCGGCCATCAACCCTGAGATTTTGTTATCATTAATCGACAAGTCAACGTGAATCGAGCTAACAGAGGGCACATGCATAAACTTACCTTGCTCTATTTGGAACTCGGTTTTGTCGCCATCTAGAAAGTCATGTAACACGCATGCCAACGGCCCAGCAGCCATTCCAGTAGCAGACTCTTCTTCAATACCATAGCGCGGCGCAAACATTCTTGTTGTGGCGTCTTTGTCTGTAGCATTGCTATCTGTGGTAAACACGTAATAACCAATAAGGTCAAGTTTTTCACTGATCTGTTCAATCAAATTGAAATTGGGTGTAAGTGATTGCAGTGCTTCACCGTTTTTTACCCCAATCACGATAAAGCTATTTCCAGTATTGACCAAAACTGGGCTCACTTTTTCATCTAAATCATCCGTCGCAAGGCCAAGTGAAAAGAGCACCTCATCCAGCTTTACACCTTCTGAAACCCACTGACTAGGAAAACGATATTTGGGGGCAAGTTGTTCCATGAACGCCATTCCATCTTTAATAGAAATACTTCTTGGACCATCTACCGTTTCCTTTGATGTTGTTCCCTCTCCCACTAAACCTTGTTCAGCCATATACGAAAACGTCGCAATGGTTGCGTGACCACAATGCGCTATCCGGCGCGTTGGGGTAAAAAAGTCTAACTTAAACCCCTCTGTTTCAGAGGCAGAAACAAAGGCAGTTTCAGACAAGCCTAACTTAGCTGCAACGTTGAGCATCTGATCTTCTGATAACCTATCTGCCTCTAAAACAACCCCAGCTGGGTTGCCACCTTCACCATTTGAAACAAACCCACTGACAATGTTCGCTGAAACCGCGTGTTCATTTTGTGTAGTATTACTCATAGCAATTCTCTCTTAAGATATAGACATAAACTAGTGTGTATATTAGGTTGCTATTAACGCTGTGATAACTCATATAGACATGAAAGAAACTCATTAACATGAAGAAGCAAGATACGGTAACAAGACTAATACAGAGTACAGCATTACTTGGAGCCATTGGACGAGAAAAGAGCTTTTCCAAAGCTGCTGAGCAACTTGGCATTGACCAGTCTGCGGTAAGCCATAGGATAAAATCCTTAGAAGAAGCCATCGGTTTTGCGCTATTTAATCGAACCACTCGTTCACTCTCTTTCACAAAAGTAGGAGAGATTCTATGTAGCACAGCAAACGATAGTTTAGGACGATGGGAAAAAGCCATTAACCGCATAGAGCAAGTCAACAAGACCGACCAAATTCGTTTATCGTTGTCCTCATCACTTGCAATGAAATGGCTCATGCACATATTGCCCAGTGCATATGAAAGCCACCTCGATTTATCAATAAACACAAATGAAGATGTCATAGACTTTGAGCGTGACGATATAGACGCCGCAATTAGATTTGGTATCGGCCCCTTCCCCGGTCACTACGCGGTAAAACTCTCGAATTGCTTCTTACAGCCAGTGGTCAGTCCTCGTTATATCAATGACCAAGAGCTCGATAGCCATCATATCAATGCTCCAGTAAATTTAGATGAATTACTCTTAAATCCTAATACTGCCTTTCTGGCCGATACACGTGGCAAACAAGACAATACACAGTACAACTGGAAAGCCTACTTTGATAAAGCTAATTTGACCTTCAATAGTGATGCAATCATACATCAGTTTGACCGCGCAGATTTACTGCTGCAAGGTGTTATTAGCGGAATGGGAGTGGGGCTTGGGCGAACTCTGCTTATCGAAGAAGATATAAAAGCGGGCTTTTTGCACCCATTGGGTAAGCCTGTGTTGCTGGATTCGAGTTATTGGCTTGTTTGCTCTTACAGCTTCGCTGAAACAGAACGGTTTAAGCAACTACAAAAATGGTTAAAAAAGCAGGTAAACAAGAATTAGCTCGCAACGCTACTAAATGTTTTTGCACCGCATAAGAATATACACATATATAAAACCCCAGAAATTGGACATTACTTTGAGGGGTCCTAAAAAGCACCTTTATGAACAACTCGTCGCACAGACATGCGAACTTATAGAAGGCCCTTGCACTTATGAGGGAAAGACGATGCTTGAATCACACAAGAATCGCAATATCAAAGAACGAGAGTTCTATATTTTGGTTGAGATTGTACAAAGCGCTATGCGTGACGTGGGCTTGACGTACCAACAGGAAAACCAAATTCTTGCCAAGCTAGCCCCCATTAAATACCAAACTATCAATCTGTAATATTTATAAAACCCTCATCAGAGGGCTTTTTCGATTTAGCCATTTGTAGCTTACTACAACTCCCACTTGAACTGACAATATCTTAAGATGTCAGGATTACTTCACGTTGTACTTGTTTAAGTTGTTCAAAAAATAGTAATTTAAGAAGCCTTGCTATAAAGTGCCGCGGCTTTACGCTGTTGAGCCTTAAATATAGGCATCTAGTCATTAACGCTTATAAAAAAAGACTTAGCCATAAACGCTTATTCATAAAATGTTTGTGAGGTTTCATTGTTGTCATTTATTCCGCGCAGTTTACTCGCTCTTCTGTGCCTTTACTCAACGCTATCATTGGCTGAAGACATTGTTTGGCTGTCTGAATGGCATGTATCTGAGAATAAAACGCTAACAATAGATGAACAAACCCGTGACCTCATTATAAATGAGATGACTGGCTTTAGCGTTACACTTCAGCAAACCCCCTCTAGTCGCGCACTCATGCGTTTACGTGATGAAAACAATGTTTGTGTAAGCGACCGTGTATTCAACAATGAACGGGCAGAATACAGCCTTGTTAGCGACTTGCCGCAGGTTGTAGTACCAGGGCTTAAGTTTTATTTACTCGATACCTTCATTAATAAGCATGATATTTCGCCCAAACAGCTTAGTGAGCTATCTCTACCCGTAATTCTTACTCGCTACCCCAACATGCGCTTGGGCACTGTGGCTGATAGATCCTATGGAAAAGTTATCGACAATGTTTTAATGCAAGAGAACTTAGCTTCTAGACTGTGGAAAAGAAGTAGTAGCGATATGGGTGAAGGAATCATCGAAATGTTGGCTTCAGAGCGTATTGATGCTGTTTTTGAATACCCACCTCTTTTTGAAAAAGTACGTCAGCAAAAGGCCCTATCAATTGGTGTGCAGGCTATATCAATACAAGGCATACCCAAGTTCGGTGTTGGCTTTGTACTTTGCTCACGAAGCCCTGAAGGCGAGCGTGCGATTGCCGCGGTATCAAAAAGCTTAGCTAAGTTAACGAAACAACGGGCGTATTTAGACATACATCTTTCAGCTATGCCTCAAGATTACCGCGAAGAGATGCTGACATACTATAATCAGATATATGGAACCGATTTTACATTGGAAATAAAAAAGCCTCACAGTGTCCCGTGAGGCCTTTGGCAGAAGTTTAAAGCGGAATTACTTACTGCTTATATTGTAGTAAACAGCACTTTTGGTGCTGTTTAAACAACTCAAATAATAAAAGCGCTTAGTTTGGCGTAATCGCGTTGTGATATACGTCTTGTACATCATCACAGTCGTTAAGCATATCCATGAACTTCTCGAACATAGGCATATCGTCTTCGCTTATCTCTGTTTCAGTTTGAGGCATCCAGCTCATCTCTTCGGCGATGAAACTGATATCAGGATAGGCTTCAGTCAATGCTGTCTTAACTTGATAATATTCAGTGTGAGGCGCGTAAACCGTTACCTTACCGTCTTCAACTTCAACGTCAGTTACGTCTACGTCAGCTTCCATCAATACTTCTAAAATGGCATCTTCATCATCGCCTTCAAACTGGAAAACCGCTTGATGATCGAACATGTGAGACACGGCGCCTTGTGCACCTAGCTTAGCATTGGTTTTAGTAAAACAGTTACGTACTTCGGTAATAGTGCGGTTAGCGTTATCTGACAAGCAGTCAACAATTACCATACAGTTTCCTGGACCAAAGCCTTCATAGCGCATTGGTTGAAAATCTTCACCAGCACCACCAGCAGCTTTATCAATCGCCTTTTCAATTACGTGGCTAGGTACTTGGTCTTTTTTCGCTTTATCCATAAGTCGGCGAAGTGATAGGTTAGTGTCTGGATCTGCACCACCATTTTTCGCGCACACGTAAATTTCTTTACCATACTTAGAATAGACTTTGGTTTTTTGCCCAGCAGTTTTTGCCATGGCGTTCTTACGTACTTCGAATGCTCTTCCCATCTTAAAATTCTCTTTCTCGCAATTTAACACTGCGTTGCGGTTCTATCGAGTAACTGTATAAAGCGATACTTTTGCTGCAAGATTGCGCACAAAATATGTCTTTCACTTGCTTTAACACAGAAAAAATTGGCGAAATTCTACCTTATTTTATACCTAACAATACAGCCTTAATCGCGTTTTGTGTTTTGCTTGTGTTGCGTCAATGCGCTACATATTGCGCAAATTTTGCAACGCCAGTGTTAAGGTAAATGTTCAGTAGCCAGGTAATCGTGTGATTGCATTTCTTTTAAACGACTCAAACATCGCCTAAATTCAAAATTGAGCAAACCCTCTGTGTAAAGGCTTTCCAAAGCCACCTCCGCAGATATGATGAGCTTAACATTGCGCTCATAAAACTCATCTACCATAGCAATAAAGCGGCGAGCAACATCGTCGTTGTGTTGCCCCATTTCTTTTACGTTGGCAAGCAATACCGAATGATAACAACGACTTAATTCAATATAGTCACTTTGACTTCGAGGGCCGCCACACAAGTCTTTAAAATCTATCATCAACACGCCATCGGCATTGCGAAGGGTTTGGATTTTGCGGTTGTTAACCTCGATGGTGCTATCAGTAGAGCCCTCTTCAGGGGCTAACTGAGAAAAATAACTATGTAAGTTTTCAGTGGCCTTTTCATCGAGTGGATAGTGATATATTTCAGCTTGCTCCAAAGTACGCAAACGATAATCGATGCCACTGTCCACATTGACTACCCGGGTATTTTGATTGAGCAAATCGATAGCGGGTAAAAAACGCGCCCGCTGCAAGCCATTTTTGTACAGGTCGTCGGGGATAATATTTGACGTTGCCACAAGTACAATACCATGCCCAAAGAGCTCCTCCATCAAGGTGCCTAATATCATGGCATCGGTGATGTCCGACACAAAGAACTCGTCAAAACAGATTACGCGTGCTTCTTTCGCTAATTTGGCAGCAATAATTTTTAATGGGTCTTGCGCTTTTTGAAGTTGCTTTAACTCATCATGTATTCGATACATGAAGCGGTGGAAGTGCACGCGCATTTTCTTTTCAAACGGCAAACAGTCATAAAAGGTATCGACCAAATAGGTTTTTCCACGCCCTACGCCACCGTAGAAGTAAATCCCCTGAATACCCGGTTTAGCATGCCCCTTACCAAACGCGGCTTTTAGTTTTACCCGCCACGTCGTTTTCTTTTCTGGCTGAGTGAGCTCATCGTACAAACGCTGAAGTTCTTTAACTGCGTTTTCTTGCGCTGAATCATAATGAAAGTCAGAAGACTTGAGATCTTGCTGATATTTTTCCCATGGCGTCATCGCCCAAACCACTCCGTAAAAAAGTCAATACTGATGCTTGCTGCACCGACCTGCTTGAATTTATCAATTATGACCTTAATTTTAATGGAAATCACGGTAGAATCGCACATAGAAACTTGTCATACACAGAAACAGTGTAATAAATGTAGTGATGTATGCGCTTTTCGGGTTCGACCTTGCTATATTCAAAGTATGGTCGAGAGCAGCAACGCGATGACTAAACTGCGGCTGCTGTTAGGTGTAGATTGATTCGGAGAATATAATGGAATTGTTGGTATCTCTTGCTTTATTAGTAGTTGGGCTAGTTATTGGCTTTTTTGTAGGGCGCTTTTTTCAACAGAAGCAAGGCGCAGGCAATTCAGCACAAACCGAAAAACACGTGAAAGAAATTCTTGCTCAGCAAGCGCAGCACCACATCCATCAAACTCGTCAAAGTTTAGAGAGTATTGAAAGCCAATGTGATGTGCTCAAGCAGCAAATTGAAGAATACGAAATGCTGTTAACCCAAGGCAACGACTCAGAAGACAGCAAAGTGCCTTTCTATGGTGAGCAAGCTACAACGTATTTGCGTAATAATCTTAAAAAGTCTGACAAGGCAAGAGTAAAACGCGTTGCTGATACACAACCTCGCGACTTTGCAAATTCGGGGTCTGGGTTATTCGTCGGCCGTTCTGAGCAGAATAACGCAGAAAAACAGTAACATTAGGAACTTTTAGCCTGTGTGAGACTCTTTTAGTTCAACTATGCTATGTCGCATATAACATGAAGGAGTGTAAGCGAACATGAAAATGTCTTTCCGCCATTACGTAGTGGCGTCTGCCGTTGTTGTAAGTTCATTGGGCTTTACTGCTAGCACACAGGCGGCGTTACCGTTTTTTTCAGATAAAAAGGATGAAGTCCCTTCACTAGCCCCAATGCTGGAAGAAGCCACACCAGCAGTGGTCAGCATTGCGGTAGAAGGTACACAAACCTCTCGCCAGCGTGTTCCAGAAATGTTTCGATACTTTTTTGGCGCGCCACAGGAGCAAGTACAAGAGCGTCCATTTAGAGGTTTAGGCTCGGGTGTTATCATTGATGCAGAGAAAGGCTATGTGGTAACCAATAACCACGTAGTCGATAATGCCGATGAAATTACGGTAAAACTTACCGATGGTCGCGAATTCACTGCTAAGAAACTTGGTTCTGATGAACAAAGTGACATTGCACTTCTTAAAATTGAACCGGATGATCTAAAAGCACTTCCGCTTGCCGATTCAGACGTACTTCGCGTGGGCGATTTTGTGGTTGCTATCGGTAACCCTTTTGGCCTATCGCAAACCGTTACATCAGGTATTGTTAGTGCGCTTGGGCGTTCAGGTTTAAACATTGGTGGTTATGAAGACTTTATTCAGACAGACGCTGCCATAAATCGCGGTAACTCTGGTGGTGCACTAGTGAACTTACACGGTGAACTGGTAGGTATTAACACGGCTATTTTTGGACCGAATGGCGGTAACGTTGGTATTGGTTTTGCCATTCCATCGAATATGATGAAAAGCCTTGTTGATCAAATTGCGGAATTCGGCGAAGTCCGTCGTGGTCTATTAGGTATTTTAGGCAGCGATATTGATGCAGGCCTTGCCGAAGCCATGAACGCTGAAGTAAATATCGGCGCATTTGTGAGTGAAGTTCAACCAGACTCTGCCGCCGAAAAAGGTGGTTTGCAGGCAGGTGATATTATTACCGCTATTAACGGTAGACAGCTTCACAGCTTCCAAGAACTACGCGCAAAAATAGCAAGTATGGGCGCTGGCGCTGAAGTTAAGCTTACTGTAATGCGTAAAGGTGAAGAGACTACTGTTGACGTAGTACTTGATGATGCAACTGATGCCACCGTTACGGCCGCGCAAATTCACCCAGCATTAGAAGGTGCAACCCTTACTAATGGTGAAGATGATGCCGGTAATGCTGGTGTTGTAGTATCTGAGTTAGAGCGTGGTGCGCCTGCTGCACGCATTGGCCTTCAAGCTGAAGATGTTATTGTGGGTGTAAACCGTGTACGTACATCAAGCGTTGCTGAATTTAGAAATGCACTAGATGAAGCCAAAGGTGTTATTGCATTAAACGTGAAGCGCGGTAACTCAACGCTTTACTTGGTGATCCGCCAGTAATTCACGTTCTACCAGTTATACACGTTATATTTAGAACGTTCAAACAGCGCCTTTATGGCGCTGTTTTTGTTTACATTTAATTATTCAAAAGCACAGCTGTGGATTTGTAGAAAAGTATCTCCCAAACAAAAGGCAGTCATACAAAACATAAAAGCACCACACTTTAATGTTCTTGATATATTGGGCAGCAATAGACAAATAGCAGTCATTCGGCCCACGTGCGAAAATAGTTGTTCGGTCTTATATGATTAACGGAACACTTTTTTGCAGTAGTCCCAATCGAAATGGTCGAGTGTCGGTCAATTATATCTGCGCATTAGAGGACCACAGCTGATTTCAAGTTTAAGATTTTCGATAGTCACCAAATTTCAAATTTACAGCGGGGATAATTCGAACTTGAGTCGATTGTCCCGAGCTCGGAAATGGGTTGCAATAGTTGCTAACAAGCCAGTTCCAGACTCGGACAAGATAATAATAAAATCTAATTATTCTTCATAAATTGAATAACTGTGTTGGCAAACTCATCAGGTTGCTCTGCCCAGGTCCAATGACCAGTTTCTTCCAAAAACTGAATAGTGGCAGTGCCTTCTGGCAGCATTTTAAAGAATCTATAGGCCATTTCTGGCGTTGTTTTCCAATCCTTCCGGCCATTTAGAATTAATGTTGGAATTGCGTAGTCTTTGAACATAGTCTCGTTTATGACAACGTTCTTTAGGGTACCGGAAATTTTTACCTCAGGGTCGGCACCTGCCATATCTTTGTATACTTCAATATTCGAGCGGTCTCGAATATCATTTGAGCGATACTTGCGTAGACCAGCACGTTTGCTTGGGTCATACCAATCAGACATATTACCAATGGCTCTGTTATAAAAGGCTTTCATATACTCAGCACTGCTAGTTAACACGCCTTTGGCTCTGATCTCTTCCATTTGCTCCCATTCTTGTGGAAAAAATGTTTTTCGCAGGTACTTCGCCGCGTCAACATTCATCTGTTGACTATGCCCATCAGCTGACGCACTTAACATTATCAATTTTTCAATATTTTCTGGATATGTCAGGGCGTATTGTACTGCTGGAATACCGCCGTAAGAGTGGCCTGCCAATATAAGCTTAGGAACGTTTAAATGTTTACGTAAAGTTTCTATATCCTCGACGGTAATGGCCGGTGAAAACTTCTGTGGAATTTCTCTAGTCGCTCTGCCGACCCCAGTTTCATCAAAGTAGATAATTTGATAACCATGGGGCTTTAAAAAGTCGAGCGCCCCCCAAAACACGGTGCGAGCAGCACCAGGCCCACCATTGATCATTACGACAGGTATTCCTTCACCGTCTGCTTCATAGTATATCTGCCCAAACATACTGGGTACATAAGTGCCTTGACCAAACGGTTTGGGAAGAACTGAACTGTCAGTTTGCGCCATTGACATCGTACAATGAGTAAATAGAAGCGTTAACAATAGAGCGCGGAATTTTTGCAACATTACATGTTTCCTTTTTCGATGTTTGAAGATTATTTTGCTTGATGAAATTGAATGGCATAGCTTTGGTCCTTACCCACTTTTCCTGCAAAGGAGTGCCGCTGTCCTTCAAACGCAGCAATACCCACTTTATTCACCATTAAGAGTCGTTGAGCATTGCCGACGTCATAAATGAAAACAGGCCACTCTTCTACGGGCTTTCTACTCGAATTAAACGAATTTAACCACTGCGCAAAATCGGTTGTATTGTCAGTTAACGTACATTGGTTTGATTGACATTGGGTAGTGCCTGCTAGTTGTTTGTTATTGCTCGTAATCTGATACTTTGAGCTTTTCATTACAGTGTTATTCGCGTCATCAATGTACAAACTTGCGAGTGCAAAAACCAATTGTTCGATTGAAGCAACCCAACTACTGTTAGAAAGAAATGCAATGCTTAAATCATGTTCGGGGTAAATCGCTAGAATGGAGCGAGCCCCAGGTGTAGAACCGGCATGGTGATATACTTGCCGACCATAAGGATCTTCATCGATACGCCAACCAAATCCAACCTGAAATTGGCGGTCTTCAACAACCTTACCGCCTAGCGTTTGTGTTGGGGTAAATAAAAGTTCACGATACGCTTGATTGTTCTTTGCTCTGTGGAGAACTTTTGCACCAAAACTGGCTAAATCTTCTGATGTCGCCAAGAGACCTGCACCAAATATGCTGTAAGATTTCTCTCCATATTCAATGTGTTTCGCCCCTGATTTATTCAGCTCATAAAGTCTTGTACTTTCTTTTCGTAGACTATGTATGTTCTCAATGGCCGGAGTATTCTTCCCTGTCCAACGACTGATAAAGTCTTGAATACTTTTGGTTAGCGGTTGTGCCGTAACTTTTTCATATAAAGCGCCGGCTAGCGTGTATCCATGAGTAGAGTAAAGATACGCATATCCTGGACGTGATACTAAGTCTCGATTTTTTAGTGTGTTTACTGCTTCAATCGCTGTGGAATAATGATCGTCATAGATATCATAGTCTTTTAGTTGATAATGAGGCATACCTGACGTGTGCGATAGTAGCTGCCTGATGGTAATGCCGTGGTACTTTGAGTTTAATTCGGGATAGTAATGACCAATACCCTGATCAGGATCTAGCTGTTCATTTACTACCAACTCTGCAAGCATCGTAGCTCCAACAATTTTGGAAACACTTGCCAATCTAAACGTTGTGTCAGGTTTTGTTGGGACTTTGCTTTTCAAGTCAGAGAATCCGGTCGCTACTGAAGCAACAAGTTTTCCCTTATGCACTACAGATACTGAGAATCCGGGAACACCCGTTATTGTATTTAGGCTGCTAAGTAAATTGGTAAGTTGTTGCTCGTAATTTTGATTCTTTTTATTCTGACTCGGCTGACTCGTATTTGAATCACCAGCGAAAGCAGATGGCGTGCAAATAAAACAGGCCAAGATCAAGACTAATCGTATATTCATAACATGCTCCTTTTTTTGCTAAGTTGAGCATGTATCTCCCAGAAAGCGTGAGTAAAGTAGGGTTATGAATGGTTATGATGAGTTAGCAAGTGCCCGTAATTCGGCCCATATAGGGTCGTTAGCATAGTCCTTTTGTTGTTTGTTTAAATACAATTTGTTAGAAGAAACGAGCGACTTAATACCGTTCAATTGCGATTCCAGTGTGTCAGTAAAAACTGGATCCGATTCCAGGCTAAACATATTTGAACGCAATATTGTTGCTGTAGTGGGCTCTACAATCTTTAGTGTAATTGTTGTATCATTGTTGCTCTCAATTACTTCAAAATAGCTGATCAACGCAAGTCGATCTTTTCTAGCTTGAATAGGAGTAGAGAGTTCATGTCGTTGATTTGACATTACTAATTGTAATGACGATGTTTTACTTGTTTGTGTAAGCATGTGATCCCAAGTTGAGTAAACCTGTTTGGCTGAGTCCGCCATATGTGCAGGCAGAACATTGGACCAAAGAGCAATGCGATTGTTAGCATTCACCTTGTCACCTTGTTGAGGTGAAAGTGCAAATATGGTGATTGCAATAACAACGAACGCGAAACAAAATGATGCGACATAGCGGCCATACTTAAATTGATTCTGAGTGCTGAAAATCTTCTTTTTAGGTTCTTGTACTCTGGACTTACCCTGATGCATTTCATTCAAATTTTCAATTAACAGTCTATATCCTTCGCCCCTAACCGCCTGAACTTCCAGCCCATTGATTGAAGATTCATCTAGTGCTTTTCGAAGGACGAATACTCGCTGTTTTAGCGTTTCTGGGCTGACTATTTTTTCATGCCAAATAGTGTCTAGTAGTGACTTAATAGACACAACGTCGCCATTTGCTTTTGCCAAAGTTTGAAGCAGTTTAAAACTAAGGGGATTTAAAGTGAGTGTCTCACCATTTTTCATAGCGACGAATCTTAATTCGTCAAACGAAACATCATTGTAGTTGCTCATTAATCACCGTAGTAATTCTGGTTAAACCCTCGCTCTTCATTATATAGGAAATTGTAATATCTATAAATTTTTACTCATTTGGACCGTAAAAACCCAGTAACACCATGAAACTCGATTCAAGTTGTATAGGGATACATTAGAATCTGCCAGTAACTTATTATTTTAAACAGCGAAGGGCGGGTTTACGTACAGAACCGCCTGTCGGTTTTGTAACTTTGTTATGCACAAATAAGTTTCGAACTTTATTGGCATACTTTCTTTGGATAACCACTTTGATGGGTTCTAAGTTTCAATATTTATTGTCACACTAAGCTTCGGTTTGCTATGTGAGAATCGGAATGCGGAAGTGAAAAAGTGCTGTGGTAGCGTTGCTCACCACTTGAGCGGGCGTTATGCGCCAAAGCGTAAAGGATTTACATCCATACTTTTATGAAGAATTCTTATAATCAGAATTTCTTGGCTACCAGTTTGCTTGTAGAAAATAACGTGACTACCTTGCGGAAACTTTCTGTACCCGTCTATTATTTCGTCGCAGCTTTTGCCGATGTCAGGATTTTCAGACAACATCCAAAATGAATCGTCGAACTGCTTTAGGTAAAAATTACGCTGCTCTCGGCCCCATTTCCGTTGCGTAAATAACGCGATATCTTTTAAATCAGATATTGCGAGTACAGTTAGCTTAAATGGTTTCACTCTTTTAATTCACCATCTAGTTCTGATATCAGGTGTTCAAGGTCGTATTCAGCCTCGCCGCTTTCTTCACCCGCTACAAGTAATTGACGCAAAGTGCTTAATTTGGTCTCCTGTGTTTCTAGCAAGCGAAGAGCTGAACGAATTACTTCGCTCGCTGAGCCATATCGACCAGTTTGAATTTGGCTAGCAATAAAGCCATCAAAATGGTCACCAAGAGTAATGCTGGTATTTTTAGCCATTTGCTTTCCCCAAGTACCAATATATACCTGATTATGGTATTTTCGCGCTGTAAGTCAATAGCGCATAACAAACGTATTTAAGCTCGTTATACTTAATTTCATTATCTATTTTGGCTACTTGTGTTCACAGCAGAACATCTTTTACGTCTGAGTATTCAGGGGAAAGGAAAATTGTTTGCTATATGTACATTCAAGCCATTTAAAATGATTCTTTTTTGTAGCGTAATTCGTGCCTACTCTTCAAGAGTTCATAATAAAAGATGATAAATTTAGCGATTGGCGAATAGGTCTTATTCCTGAATGAAAAGTATGATAGTTTTTTGATCAACAACAACACCGTTAAATAGTGACGACATGAAATACGCTCGTTAGCTTTAATCACTTTTGAAAACAAATTTTACCTATCAATACGGTAGTTTATTCAATAAAGTGATATCCTCTACTTATTGATACTCATTATCATAAATTGGTAACTGGATTGATTTTTTTGAGGTATGGTTTCCCAGCGTGAAGCACATAGTAATTGTTACACCAAATTTAAATGCTTACGCCAATGCTTTATAACCGTGCTACATGCCTATTTTTGAAAGGCATGTTCGCTACAATGAGTAGACATACGGATATTATTCTCCGTTCATTAGTACACTAAGTGTGCTTGTATAATTATAAAATGACAGTACTGCAATCTGGTTTTAAGATGTGTTGAATCGTATATCAGCCTGCTCAAACCTAGTAGCAATACTAGAAAAATTAAGTGTATTTCGTGATTGGCCGCTCAATAACTAACTTTTTATTCAAATCTGTTTTACTTGGCGTAACTGTAGCCGCGTTGCTTTTGCTTTTCTTACCTGAGCTCCGTCAGGGTGGTAAGTTTACGCAAGGCTGGTTTTCTGAGCCTTCTGTTAGTGCAAGTAGAGAAAGTTACTTCTCCGCATTGAGTCGCTCAGCCCCCGCTGTTGTTAACATTTACAGTGTTAGTATTGAAAATGATTCTGGCTTTTTCAGAAATCAGCCTCGAGAGCGAACAAGCTTAGGCTCAGGCGTTATTATGACAGAGAACGGTTACATTTTAACCTGCCATCATGTTGTAGAAGACGCGGATAGTATTTATGTAGCGGTTCAAGATGGTCGTATTTTAGAAGCGCAAATCGTCGGAACAGACTCGTTAACCGACCTAGCCGTTTTAAAGGTCACGGCAGACAACTTGCATATTATTCCTCAAGTATCAGAACCCGACACACACGTGGGTGATGTTGTTATGGCCATAGGTAACCCCTTCGATTTAGGCCAAACGATTACTCAAGGTATTGTGAGCAGGGCCGGCAGAAACGGACTGTCTAATTACGTTGATTTTATTCAAACTGACGCGGTACTAAACCAAGGTAATTCAGGTGGCGCACTAGTAGACAGCAACGGTATTTTGTTGGGCATTACCAATGCTAATTTCCAAGTGCGCGACTCGCGTAACCGCGTTCGCAATGTAGACGGCATAAACTTCGCGGTTCCATATGAGTTAGCCAAGCGTGTAATGGACGAAATTATTAGCAATGGACGGGTTATTCGCGGGCAGCTCGGATTCATTGGCAGCGAGAACCGCAATAGGCCTGGTATCGATGTGACTGCCGTCGCTAAAGGAAGCCCTGCTGATATTGCGGGTTTGCGACCGGGAGATATTATTCTCGCCATTGATGGCGTGCGATTAGAAAGTGCCTCAAAAACCCTTGATATGATTGCAGAAACCACACCTGGCACAGAACTTACCATTGAGCTTAGTCGAGACGGCAAGCCTTTAACAATTAAAGCAACAGTAGCTGAATTGAGGGCTAATCAATAATCGATTATGGCTTAACCAAAAACTTGCAATACTTTGATTAACAATAAAAAGCGACCTTAAAGGCGCTTTTTTTATATGACATTACTCGTTTATTCCTTTACTCTTTTACGCGTTCAATATTAGCGCCAAGACCACCGAGCTTTTCTTCAATCGATTCATAACCTCTATCTAAATGATAGATGCGGTTAACGTGGGTTTCTCCTTCAGCGATTAGGCCAGCAATAACAAGGCTAGCAGAGGCACGTAAATCCGTTGCCATGACAGGTGCCCCTTTAAGCTTTGAGCTACCTTTTGATACAGCAGAATTAGCTTCTAGAGCAATCTCAGCGCCCATACGCTGAAGCTCAGGTACATGC
>NZ_BJKK01000025.1 GCF_006538325.1 Alteromonas sp. KUL42 | reverse complement strand
GTTCGAGTCCTGTTACCCCAGCCAAATTCTTAGAAGAGCCGCTCTCTAGAGCGGCTTTTTATTGAAAATAAAAGTATGGCTACGTAGCTCAGTTGGTTAGAGCACATCACTCATAATGATGGGGTCGCAAGTTCGAATCTCGCCGTAGCCACCAACTTTTATCTGTTCCTTAGTGGGACGTCTACATTTGCGGAAGTGGTGGAATTGGTAGACACGCTGGATTTAGGTTCCAGTGCTTCACGGCGTGAGAGTTCAAGTCTCTCCTTCCGCACCAATATTGGGGTATAGCCAAGTTGGTAAGGCAGCGGGTTTTGATCCCGCCATTCATAGGTTCGAGTCCTGTTACCCCAGCCATATTTTGAGAAACCGCTCTTTTGAGCGGTTTTTTATTGTCTACAAAAAATCTTAACGACGACTCAAAACAAGTATCATTTCGTAACACGTATAGGAATTAGGATAAAACCCCTAATCTCTGCGCTTTTTTCCTACCACACATCATCCTTTGTCGTGCTAGTATTGACCCTTAACGACTAAAGGGCGTGAATATAAAGCCCTAATAACAACAATAATGAAGGAATGTGCGTGATTACCGAGTTTGTTTCACTGGTCAACAATATTCTTTGGGGAGACGGTCAGGTTCTTATCATCATGCTCTTGGCATGTGGTATTTGGTTTACTGTTAAATTAGGTGGCGTACAGCTACGCCATTTTACCCATATGTTTGCGCTGCTTAAAGGCAGCACCTCTTCTACAAAGGAAGGAATTAGTTCCTTTCAGGCATTATGTACCAGTTTGTCTGCACGGGTTGGTACGGGTAACCTTGCCGGCGTCGCGGTTGCCATTTCACTAGGTGGCTCTGGCGCTATATTTTGGATGTGGATGATAGCGCTACTCGGCATGGCTACTGGGTTTGCCGAAAGTGTACTAGGCCAGCTTTATAAAGTGCGAGACGAAAATGGCGAGTTTCGAGGTGGTCCTGCCTACTATATCAAACAAGGTTTAAACAAAACTTGGCTTGCCGTTGCCTTTTCTCTGTGTCTCTTCTTTGGCTATGGATTTGTTTTCAGTGCTGTACAAGCCAACACAATTACTGATGCACTTAACAATGCCTACGCGTTTCCTAGTGAATACAGCGGTCTTGTAATTATTGCTTTGGCTGCCTTAATTGTTGTAGGTGGCTTACGTGGTATCGCCCGTTTTGCTGAGTATGTAGTTCCCTTTATGGGCATAGGCTATGTATTGGTAGCCCTAGTCATAACGTTTATTAATATTGCTGAACTACCAGCAATGTTACTCGATATCGTGAAATCTGCCTTCGGGCTACAAGAGGCTGGCGCTGGCGCATTAGGTGCCGCTATTAAAAATGGTATACAACGCGGGCTTTATTCAAACGAAGCTGGTAGCGGGTCAGTACCTCATGCAGCGGCAAGTGCAGTTCCCAACCCCAACCACCCCGTTTCACAAGGGTATATTCAGATGTTAGGGGTATTTTTAGATACCATGATTTTGTGTACCTCTACGGCATTTATTATTTTACTCGCGGGCGGCTCAAGCTCGGAGCAAATGGAAGGAATTCGCTTAACGCAAGACGCCATGAGCCGTCATTTAGGTAATGGCGGAACGGATTTCGTTGCAGCGGCTATTAGCTTATTTGCGTTTACTTCTGTGGTTGCGAATTATGCGTACGGTGAGAGTAATTTACACATGTTTAAATTAGATAACCGCGCCGGCCGTGCCGCTTACACTATCGGTTATTTAGGTATGATTTACTGGGGTGCACAAGCTGCACTTCCACAAGTGTGGGCCATGGCCGATATGGCATTAGGTTTAATGACCGTTATCAACATTGTCGCCATTGTTTGGATGACCCCCACTATCGTTGCAATCAGTAAAGATTACTTTAAGAAAAAAGACAGTGGCGAGAAAGTCGAATACAAAGCAGGCGACTGTGAAATTCAGGGTAAATCAGAAGATGGCGTTTGGGATTGACTTATTTTTACCTGTATAAAACAGGTTGAGGTTAATCCAAGAGCATTCTTGTAGCGTATTTCTCTAGTGTGACTATAACTGGAGAATACAAATGTACTGTGCTGATTGTGAATCTATAGACGATTATTTTTTTGACGTAACTCACTTTTGGTTGTTTGTGCCCACTGTTGAGTCATTCGGAAAAGTAGCTGGACTATGCGGCACAATGCAGCTCAGTGCACAACAAGAATCTACCCATTGCATTTCATGCATTGTTTCTCAAGACCAAACTTCTAACTTTCTTACCTCTCTTAATGGCGTTTTAGAAAGTAAAGAGCTAGAAAACACGAAAGTTACAACCACTGAAAGTGGCACCCCTCCCTCAATTGATGAAATGGGCCGTATGACGACCTTGGCTGTACTCATCAATCGCTTCCAAGCAAAGTGGCTTATAGAAAGTGTTGAAGAAGAGCGTTACGAGTCTTGGTATCAACCAATTGTGAGAGCCTGTGATAAAAGCCTATACGCCCACGAGGCACTATTTAGAATGCGCGATGATCTTAACGCTATAGTGCCACCCGCTTTAGCATTTAGATTAGCAGAGAAATCAGACTTACTGTTTTCCTTAGACTTGGTTGCACGAAGATCAGCCGTTGAGTGCGCAGCTAAAGCCAAGTTAGACGGTAAACTCTTTATCAATTTCAATCCATCGAGCATATATGACCCATCGTATTGCCTGCGTGCCACTGCCGCTTCAATCAATGAAATTGGGTTAAAACCCGAAGACGTCGTTTTTGAGGTTACAGAAACACACCGTGCAAATGATATTAATCATTTAAAAGGTATTTTAGGATTTTATCGTAACGCAGGCTTCAAAGTTGCCCTAGATGATATTGGTTCAGGTTGGTCCGGGCTTAACTTACTTCAGTCATTAAGACCTGACTATGTGAAAATTGACATGGATTTAGTACGTAATGTTCACATGGATAGCTATAAACAAAATATAGTGATGAACTTGATAAGAATTGCCAAAGCGAACAATACGCAAGTTATAGCCGAGGGAATAGAAATGGAGGAAGAAGCGGCTTGGTTAACTGAAGCAAATGCTGACTTTTTGCAAGGCTACTTATTTGGTAAACCGTCACCCGCAGTCAACAGGTGTTCAAGTGAAGAAGAAAAAGCGGTCGAATCATCTCTTAAGCCTTTAGATGAAGTGGCCAAACGCTAGTAGCGTTTGGCTTTTCTATCAGTGTTAGTTTAGAGAAAGTGGGCAACAACAATATTGCCATTAAAGGCTCGATAAATGCCCAGTCTTAACCCAAATCACCGTTTCCTCCTCAACAAAGGGATAATGCTGGCTCAAATGTGGGCTTCGAAGCCATGTACCTTGAGGATAGTTACCATGCTCATCTTTGAATGTCCCCGACAACACAAAAATTTCTTCACCACCGAAATGTCGGTGAGGTTTAAATACTTCATTTGCAGGCCATTTAACTAACGCTACGCTTTCATACTCAAACTGATGCAAAGGCATTACCTGTAAACCGCCCTGCCCTTGTAGCCAAGGTGTCATATTGGTGTTTACTCTCACCTCTTCAAGGTCGCGTTTATCAAACTGGTTAAGCTTCACCAATATCACGCAACCTTCTTTACTAAAAGGGCTATGTTTGCTGCCAGGTGGGTTGCGAATATACGTCCCTGCGGGATAATCGCCATGTTCGTCAGAGAACACCCCTTCAAGAACTAAGATTTCTTCGCCTAATGGATGGCTGTGCTCTTTAAAACTGGCACCCGCTTCATATTTCACCACACTAGTTGTATGGCCAGACTCCTTTGCTTCGCGCTCAAGGGGCTTACGCCAAACCGTACTTGACGGAGATGCTTGCCATGGTTCGTTATTCGTTTCGATAACCAGCCTTTTATCAAAGTCCATATTTAGCATTCTTTATGCTCACTTTAATGTAAGTAAATTGGTTAATTTTAGAAGTACTTTCTTTAAGATCACTCTATTAGCCTACGCTGTAATCCCCTTCTACTGAGGCCTTAACAATTCAAAATAATTTGCTTCGCTAATTGAATAGTAGTCGCCCGGACCACCGCCGCGCATCACAGGTTCACCTTTAAGTGTTTGATATACGCCACCTTCAATGAGTGAATTGTCGATGTGAACCCCCACTACCTCACCCATAATGAACCAGCTATTTACTAAACCACCTTGTGCGTCTTTTAACTGAACTATGTCAGTAAGCTTGCACTCCATACTCACAAGGCTCTCTTTTACGCGAGGCACCGACACCACATTGCTGTCAACGGTGTGAAGACCTGATATTTCAAATTCGCTTTCATGTGGCGGCAACGGCTTACTGGTTTGATTCATGGCATCAACAAGTGGTTTAGAGACCAAATTCCAACAAAATTCACCGGTTTCTTGAATATTGCGAAGTGAGTCTTTTGCTCCAACACTCGAAAAACCTATGATTGGTGGCGTGTAGTTAAGGGCATTAAAAAAACTATAGGGCGCTAAATTGAGCTCGCCTGCTTTTGATTGTGAAGAAATCCAGCCAATGGGTCTAGGTGCAATGATGGCGTTAAATGGATCATGTGCCAAACCATGCCCTTTTTGAGGTTCGTAAAAATGTTTATCAGACAACGTCTTTCCTTAATTGATTATTTAAAGCCAATTGCGCTAGGCTAGAGAATATAGAGTAACGAACGTGCAATTGCCCTTAAGTTCACGTAATGATTGTGCTTTATACATCTATATGATCACGTTTCTTATCATTTTCAAGGTACGCTATGAATGCTCGTAATGTTGCTTTTTCACGCACTCGTTTAACAGAACTTATGGTGCCTTCATTCGCCAATTTTGGTGGTAAGGTACACGGTGGCGTGATTTTATCTTTAATGGATAAAGTTGCCTATGCATGCGCCAGTAAGCATGCAGGTGCTTATTGTGTTACGGTAACTGTCGATGGGGTGGAGTTTTTACAGCCTGTTGAAGTGGGCGATCTATTACACCTTGATGCCACTGTACACTACGTGGGCAACACTTCTCTTGTTGTAGGTATAAAAGTCACTACTGAAAACATCAAAACCAATGAAGTAAAACATACCAATAATAGTTTTTTTACTATGGTGGCGAAAAATGACGAGGGTAATCCTGTTCAAGTTCCTGAACTTGAATTAAGTACTCATGAAGAAATGCGTCACTTTGTAACCGCTATTCGACGCAGTAAAATGCGCAAAGAATCTCAAGCAAAGCTAAAACAGGACTATGACGCCTTTATTCCCAAAGAAGACTTCACACTATTAGAGAACCAACGCTGCTCACTTACTTTTTCTAAGAGTGATATGTGAGCTCAAAAAAATAAAGCCGGTGTGATAACCGGCTTTAAACGTTTACTTAAAAGCTAGTTCTTCAATTAGAATGTATAGCTGACTTTGCCGTAAACATAACGACCAGTGAAACCGTATGGCGAGAAGCCAGAATACGGGAAGATGTTCGAGAATGTGGTTACGTCATCAACCAAGTCGCGTGTAGCTTCTGGGTAAACATCAAAAATGTTGTTCGCACCTAGTGATAGACTTAAATCATCCGTTAGCGCTACGCGTACGTCTAGGTCAGTGATCCATTCTGAAGGAATAATCTCATTGCGCGCCTCAATTGATGATGGATCTTCCACCTCACCATAGCGTGTGGTGCGTAAAGTGGTGGTATAACGATCGTACGACCAAGTCACACCTAAGTTGATTTTACTATCGGGGGAACTTGTCTCAAAACGACGTAATTCAACATCGCTGAACAAGTTGCCTTGGTCAAAACCTGCACCTTGCAATACTTCAGGCGGGTCAAGTACATCGGTTACTTCATTGTCATTAAAGTTAACACCTGCATTGAAGTTAAACGCGCCCATATCAGCAGTATTCAATGTGTAGGTAGAAACTATATCAACACCTTCAGTACGTGAGTTGATGGCATTTAAGAAGAAGCGAGCACGGTTAGCACCTGTACCAGCCAATAGTGCCTCAATTGCTTCACCTGACAAGTTATTTGACAATACAATACGATCATCAATATCTATGCGATAGAAGTCGACCGTTAAATTGAAGTCAGCTGTAGGCGAATAGGTAAAGCCTGCGCTGAAGTTATCAGACTCTTCCGCATCTAGCCCTGGGCTACCCAACGCTTTCGCTACATCACTAGAAGGCGCAAACGTACCTGTTTCAGTAGGTACACCATCAACAAACACGGTTGCTATTGATGTAAAGAACTGCTGTTGTAACGAAGGCGCTCTGAAACCAGTCGATACTGACGCGCGAAGTGCAAATGCATCAGTGATAGTTACGCGGTGCGACATTTTCCAGTTAAACGTACTACCGAAATCTGAATAATCTTCATAGCGTCCAGCCACTGCAACATTCCAGTTTTCAACCACATCGGCTTCTAAATCAACATAAAAACTGTAGTTATGACGACTATTTTCACCCGCAGATTCTGGCGTGAAGCCAGGAAACACTTGAGAGCCAGATGCACCAAATGGCCCATTTACTGGATCAGTTATTGCGCCACCTGGGCCAAAATCACCTTGTATATACGAATTTTCTTCGCCTGCAGTAATATCATAGCTTTCGTGTCTATACTCCGCGCCCATTGCAAAGTTCATTTCACTGAAAAACAGACCTGTATCGACTAAGCGTGAAGCATCGGCGTTTATAATTGTGGTGGTATATTCAAGAGAACCCGCATTGAAATCGGTTTGACTTGTTGGGCCCAATGATGTGTTCAAACTATTTACAACACTGTATTCCAGTTCGTTGCCACCATGTGTTAATGATAAATCGTAATTCCATACATCGCCGTATCCTTTAACACCCGCTAAAATGGACTTATCGGTAATGTCCGTTTGGATAGAAGGTAAGAAGCCATTAGGGTAAATTGACAATACATTACGGCTATCTGATGCACGACGGTAGAAACCACCACCAATAGAATCACGTGTACTTACACCTGCAGTTGCATAGAATTCCACACTGTCTGTAAGTGCTTTACCCGCATTTACAAACAAAGCGTAGTCTTCAACTTCACCATTCCCGTATACGTGATTATAACGATTAACCGTTAACTCTCGATCATCCACATTGCCATTTTCATCACGAGCATAGTTTTCTCGCGGATCAAAGTCAGACCTATTTGCCTGGCCTCTATCTCGATACTCCGCAGAGACATTAACAAAACCATCATCACCCCATTCAAAGCCCACATTACCGCGCAATGTAAAGGTTTGGCCGTCTGTTAGTTCACGATCTGACCCCGTGTTAAAAACGAGGTTGCCATCAGCGCCCACGCTTACGCCATCTAAATTAGCTACGCCGTCCATTGTTGTAACATTGGCACCGTAAGTTGCTGATACATCGCCGCCTTCACTGGCATCTTTTAGAACAATATTGATCACCCCGGCAATTGCATCAGAACCATACTGCGCTGCAGCACCGTCGCGAAGTACTTCAATACGTTTAATCGCGTTCGCAGGAATGGCATTTAAGTCAACTGCAGATGAGCCTCGCCCTACCGAACCATTAAGGTTTAGCAATGCTGAAGTATGCCTGCGTTTTCCATTCACCAAAACTAACGTGTGATCTGGAGCAAGGCCGCGCAATTGCGCTGGGCGAACGTGGTCAGTACCGTCAGTGATAGACGGTTGAGGAAAATTAAAACTGGGCAACAATGAATTTAGGATCATGTTGGTTTCAGTTAAGCCTGTCGCCTCAATAGAAGAAGCATCAATAATATCAATCGGGACAGGTGAATCGTTGATGGTACGGCCAACACGGCGAGAGCCGACAATTTGAATCTGTTCAACATCTTGCTCGTCAACACTATCTTGTTGCTGTGCTAAAGCAGAAGAAAACGGCATTCCCGCCATTGCAGTGGCAATTAAGGAAAGCTTGAAAACGGATGTTTTTAGTTTTGCCTGTTGCATTGTATGTTCCTGAATTTTTATAAATATTTCATAGAAAAGGGTGTGTAAATCCAAACAATGGAAAAGTATTGATGGAATACGGTATTTTCTGTCGTTGAAATACTGCTGTGTACCAAGCTTGTCTGACCAGACTTATAATTATTAGAAGGGAATAAAGCGAGTATCGGCACGAAGTTAAACACAAACATCAAGGCTTACACAATACTAAAGATGTAAATTATTTTTGCAGCGCGAGAGCCTGTTTACCTTTATCGCTCCTATCATTTTTATCATTTTTGACTATTTCAAGTTTATTAGGCTAAGCTTGAAGTTTTTAAGGCATAACTCCCCCTTTACCAATGCCAAGGACGCAAACTTATGTGGTTTAGCAAAAAAAACTGCTGATACAAAACCGAATGTTGAGATAGAACAACTCAAAAAAGAAAACGAAAAATTAAACGAGCAACTACTGCAAATGGAAGCACGTTTACATGAGTCCTATGAAGAAGCCGAAGAACTTGCCAGAAAAGTGAAAGTTGAACGTACTATCGTCAAAAATTTCTTTCATTCACTCGACTCATTGGATCTTGTAAGGCAGGATGTGGCACATTCAGCGGGGCAGTTGCGCGATGAGAAAGTCCGACTAGATAATGTACTCGGTGATATAACCAGTACAAGCACAGCCTTATCTGACTGTGTTAAGGTACTTAATGCGATGACTGGTAAGTCAGACGCCATAAATGGTTCCATTGAGTCACTCGCTCAATCGAGTAAGGATATTGAGTCGTTTATTGGGCAAATTCAAAGTATCTCAGAACAAACCAATCTATTAGCATTAAACGCAGCCATCGAAGCAGCCAGAGCTGGCGAACAAGGGCGAGGCTTTGCTGTTGTTGCAGATGAAGTAAGAACCCTTGCCAGTCGCTCATCGGAAGCATCATCAAAAATCTCAGATTTGACGATAAAGGCATCTGAAAGGACTGACAGTGCTTATCATCAGATAAAGGAAAGCACACAACAAACCTTGGAAGTCGCCAGTTCTGCATCGGAAATTAGCGCGTCACTCGACAACGTGAGTCATATAGCCGAAGACATGGCAAACGTTATTTCGCTTTCCAGTGTCAGTACTTTTATACAAACAGTGAAATTGGATCATTTAGTTTGGAAGGTTGAAGTGTATCGCACTATTCGGGGAGAAAGTAAAAAGCGAAAAGGTGATTTTGCAGATCATCATCAATGTCGATTGGGTAAATGGTATTATGAAGGCGACGGAAAAAATAATTACAGCCAGTACGCTGAGTATTCTAATTTAGAAGCTCCCCATGCCTTGGTACATCAGTCTGGCATAGCGGCCCTTAATGCATATGAAAGCGATGACGGAAGCTCACTTATAACGCACCTGAATAAAATGGAAGAAGCTAGCGCTCAAGTTTTCGACTACTTAAATAAGTTAGAAGCGAAAGTGAAAAAAGAGATGGGACATTAAAACTGTAAAACTGTTGATGTTGGCTTGTAAAACTAAAACAAAAAAGAGCGGCGCTTTCGGTTCCTCGAAATTGCCGCTGAACACTATAGCTTCCTGCATTCGTTACTACTTGTCTCTTTGCTTTATACGGTCACTTGCTTTAAAGGGTCATTTCGCTTTTTTAAGTTTTTTCTTTAGCTTTTTTAATTTCGACTCTTGCTTTGAAATTTTTGCTTTAGCGACTTTAATTTCTTTCTTTATCTTTTTTACTTTGGCCATGTTAACGTCCTAATTACGTGTCTAATCCGTCAAGGCTTTTCGTATTTATCGAGATAAAGTCTCTGATAAAACGCCTCACTTCACGTGCTGCTGAGGTATCCAATTCTTCGCATAACGCTATAAACTTAGCACGCTCTTCATCATTTATGCGAATTAACATTTGGCTATTTTTCTTCTTCGCTTTTTCTTTGCGGTCCAATACTTCTTATCCTTCCTAGAACCGATGGCTTCAAGCATATCAAATGTATATACAAAGTACAAATAAATGCCTGTTTACTGCTTATCTCGCGTTTGCAGATAAGGGTTAAAAACACTATTCTAATTAGTATAGACAACATTTGTTCAAATAGTTCAATTTCGAATTTTTTAGACTTTTCAGATGAGAATAATATGGAACGTTATAGACCTTTGCGGTACGTATGGTCAGTATTACTTGCTGCAACGCTATGTTTTATCCCTGTCGTTTCCGCAAATGCGGTAAAAGGCGAGCTACCTACCAAAAATATAACGTCTCCCTTTGAGCAAATTGAAGCGCATTTAAATAACACTGGCCCCGTTTTTTCAACAAAATATACGGCACCATCTTCCCATTTAGGAAAGGCCGAACACACCGTAAAAGCGGTTCAAATCGGCAATTTACTTATCTCTGAAGGTGATATTGTTGTTGGTCGCGCACCAGATCCAGAACTCATGCATTCGCAAGGCCTTGTAATAAGCTATGAAAGTGGGCTTTGGCCAAATGCAATTATGTATTACGAAATCACGTCAGATTACACCGCTTCTCAAGCGGTAAAAATACGAGAAAGTATGGATGCGCTAGAGGCAGTAACAAGTTTAAGGTTTGTCTCACGCACAACGGAATCAGACTATATTAGTATTTTTAAAGGTTCTGGTTGCTGGTCTTATATTGGCCGTATTGGTGGCGAGCAACAATTGTCTTTAGCAGATGGTTGTTTATCTACCTCAACCATACAACACGAAATCTATCATGCCGCGGGTGTCCAACACGAACAATCACGACCAGATAGAGACCAATACGTAAGAATTCTGGAAGAAAACATACAGGATGGTCAAGAAGGAAATTTTGAAATAAGGACAAATAGTGATCCTGTGGGTGATTACGACTACGAGTCGATAATGCACTACTACAAGAATGCGTTTTCGAAGAACGGCCAGCCAACTATTGAACGATTGGATAACCCCGACTTACCGTTAGGTGGTGACATTCTTACGGCCACTGATATTTCAGCAATCGCAACTTTGTACCCTATTGCTGGCAGCTTGAAATGGACTGGCCCACAAACATTAGCATCAGTTGGGTCTCCCGCTCTTTCAAGTAATGGGAATATCTACACAATAGGCTCTAACGCGTTAATTTCATTAGACAGCAGTGGAAACACACAATTCCAGGTTGCCATGAACGGCGCCGGAACCAGTGCTTCCCCCGTGGTGAATTACGACGGAAATATCTTTGTCGGTAGCACTGACAATTATATGAATGCTTTTAGCTCATCTGGAGCATTACTGTGGCGTGCACAAGTGGATGGCAACATTAATGGTTCGGTCGCACTTGACGAAAATCTTAATTTGTTCTTTGCAGCACAAAATACGGTTTATTCCTATAACAAAGACGGAAGCCAAAACTGGCGTTTCAACACATCAGGTGAAGTGAATGGCTCCCCTGCGGTGAATTCATCTGAAAATATTATTGTCGGCACGTCTGCAAGCATACTTTATTCGCTATCAAGCACTGGTTCAGTTATCTGGCAAGCCAGTACCGCAGGTGCAGTTACCAATACACCAACCATAAATAGTGACAACACAATATTTGTAGCCACAGCAAATGGATATTTGCAAAAATTTAGTTCATCGGGCCAAGAAATATGGCGTGTGAATTTAGGGGTTACTATTCAAAGCTCCCCTGTTATTGGGCAAAACGGCGTAGTATATATTGGTACTAATAATGGCCTTTATGCCATTTCCGCTTCTGGCTCTATCACATGGCACAATAGCACTATTGGTACTATCACAGGCTCACCGGCAATCGCAAGCGATCAAACAATCTATGTGGGCTCAGCATCAAACAACACATTTTATGCATTAAATTCTGATGGAACACAAAATTGGTCGGCAGTATTGCCCTCTTCGCTTCAAGGGTCACCTTTGATAGCTAATGATGGCGTGGTGTATATTCAAGGCACGCATCTTTACGCGCTTTATGGTTATTCAGGAGGCCTAGCCTCAACACCTTGGCCAAAATTCGGAAAAAACAACAGCAATACAAAGAGTTACTCTAACTATCAACCTAATTTTGCGCCAGTCGCTAGCGCCGGTGAGGATCAAGTTGTACTGTCAGGTGATACGGTCACTCTAGATGGTTCACAAAGTTATGATGATAACAACAACATTCAATCATACACATGGTCACAAACATCAGGGCCTCAAGTAACAATTAGCGATGCTAACGCTATTCAGCCAACCTTTACAGCACCCACAGTTGAAGGCTCTGCCACGCTGGTATTTAAATTAACCATTGTCGATAGGGCTAATGCCTCAAGTGAAGATAGTGTGTCTATTTTTGTTCGTTCTGAAATAACCGACTCGGGCATCATCGATTTTGAAACAGGTGATTTTTCACAAGGTAACTTTGAAACTCAGGGCAGCGGAATATGGACAGTCTCATCAGCAAACAGTGCAACTGGTCAATTCAGTGCGCAATCACCTACTCAAGCAGCTGATAACGGAAGTTATTCCCTTACGCTGACAGCGTTGGTTTTAGAAGGTGAAATTCAGTTTGACAGAGCTGTTAGCTCTGAAGAAAACTGGGATTACCTCACGTTTTTAATTGACGGTGATGCCGTTACTGGTTGGTCAGGAGAACTCCCCTTTGAAACAGTGAGTTTTCCCGTTTCTGCAGGTGTGCATGAATTTACATGGCGATACGAAAAAGATGGCTCTCAGGCTCGAGGGCAAGACCGAGCATGGGTTGATAACATTGTTCTTTCAACGCCCACAGAAAACGTGCCGCCCGTGGCAAACGCAGGTAGCGATCAGTCTGTGGCTTCAAATCAAACTGTTACACTGGATGCCAGTGCCAGTTACGATTTAGATGGTAACCAACTCACCTACCAATGGACACAACTGTCAGGTGCAGCTGTTCAGCTATCAAACTTGACTGCCACACAGCCCACTTTTGTTGCACCAGAAGTAGAAGAGTCGACTTCACTGTCTTTCCAAGTCACTGTGACAGACACTGACTCAGCCTCTGACACTGACACAGTAAACATCACAGTACTCCCTAGCTTAGGAGAGAATGATCGCATCGATTTTGAGACTGGTGATTTATCTCAGGCGAACTTTTCCACTAGTGGCAACGCTCCTTGGCGCGTAAGTACTGATAACCCACTTCAGGGTCAATATGCAGTAAGCAGCCCTGCTTTAGTAGATTCACAAAGTGCCACATTGACCTTACAAGCCAATGTCGAAAGTGGTGTAATAGCCTTCGCTCGCGCAGTAAGTTCAGAAGAAAGTTACGATGAATTAATTTTTTATGTCGATGACGTTATCGTTTCGATATGGTCCGGCGAACTGCCTTATGAACATGTTTCATTCCCCATTTCAAATGGCCCACACACGTTCAAATGGACTTATCAGAAAGACGCATCAGTAAGTCGAGGCAGGGATGCGGCGTGGATTGATAATATTCAATTTAGCGATGAAATTATTAATACACCTCCTGTCGCAAATGCAGGTAATTCACAAACGGTGTTATCGGGCGACAGTGTAGTGCTTGATGGCAGTAGTTCTTACGATCCCGACGGGCAGATAGTAAGTTACACATGGGAGCAAATATCGGGCCCCAATGTTACATTGAATGCAGCCGCTACCACTGCCCCCTATTTTGATGCACCAACCGTAAACACCAACACAGTATTGCGTTTTCAACTGACTGTTTTAGACAACGAAGGGGACAGTGCGCAAAGTAGTGTAGATATCACGGTTACGCCTGAAGAGGTTTCATTAACAGGAATTAGCGTTCAAGGGGACAGAAGCGCCTTGTCACCAAATGAAACAAGGCGTTTTAGCCTTATCGCTCAATATTCAAATGGCTCAACAATTGATGTGACCAACGACGCCACTTGGTCAGTGGTACCATCTGCTTATGCAAGATTCAGTTCGACGACACCTGGGCAGCTTGAAACATTATCGGTAACCAGCAATAGGCAAATCGCTATTACCGTTTCTTATCGTGGCTATTCCGAAACATTTAGCTTAAGTATTGAAGTGACTAACTTGGCTATCACTGGATTATCGATAGAAGGTTCAAACTCTACATTTGATAAGCAAGATTATTTGTTCGATGTTGTTGCTACTTACAGTGATAACAGCACTGTGAATGTCACATCTTCTGCCTCATATACGGCCACACCAAGTCAGGGGGTGACACTTACACCCGGAAGACTTTATGTGGAAGAAATCACTGAAGACATGGTTGTTGTAGTCAGTGCATCATACGCGGGCTTATCAACAGACAAGTCAATAACGATACTCGACCAAGAGAAAGTTGAGCTAATTGAAATAGAAAATCCAATCAGCACTTTAGATCTTGGAGGTTCACATCAATTCAACCTCACTGCCTTTCAACGTAACGACAACCAAGTTGACGCAACAGACCTAGCCAATTGGTCTGTATCTCCCTCAAATATAGCAACCGTTGAAAACGGTCTGCTACAACTTGCGGATGACGCTTTAGGTTTTACTCAACTTGAAATTACTGTTTCGTACGAAGGCTATACTGAAGTTACTCTTGTTGTAATCGACACAAATATAGCACCAGAGTTTATATCGACACCGAAGGAAAAAGCCTTTGTAGATAGACCCTATTATTATGCAATTTCTACCGTTGACAGTAATAGTGATTCACTTTCTATTCTGTTCAATGTGATACCCCAAAATGGCACCATTATCGATTTCGAAAGCGGTGATATTGATAATACTCCACTTCAAATGAGTGGCGATGCCGATTGGGAGCTTACTTCTGATTATGCTTCGAATAGTGTTTTCAGTTTGAGAGCGCCTTCTCAGTTAGATCACAATCAATTTGCGGAGTTCTCAATAACGGCACAAACCCAAAGTGGAACCGTTTCGTTTGAGCGCGCAGTAAGTTCTGAGACCAATTTTGACTATCTATTATTCTACATAGATGATGAAGAAGTCGGCACATGGTCTGGCGAAGAAAGTTTCCAACTAGTGCAATACAACGTTGGCGAAGGTGAGCACACCTTTACCTGGAAATACCAAAAAGACGGGTCTATTAGCGAGGGCAACGATACCGCGTGGATAGACAACATTTCTATTCCTGGGCCAGTCGGTAGTATTGCCAGTGGTGATTGGCTACTATTCAATGATCTTGGCGATGGAGCCGCAGAGTTGTTTGGCACGCCTAGCGTGAATGATATTGGCCGTTATAGTATTACACTGATGGTTACTGATGGGGCTAAAACTACTACACAAGAGTTTGAATTAAGTGTTGGTGAAACACCCTATGTACCATTTGATTACGATGGCGACGGACAAGCCGATCTTGCTGTGAGAAGAGTGTCTACAGGTACTCAATTCATAAAGGAAAGTGAAACTGGTAATATAAGTCGCTTATTCTTTGGAAGTTCAACGCTTGATATACCTGTTGCCGGTGATTTTGATGGCGATGGAATTGCCGACATAGCCATTTATCGGCCATCACACGGTAATTGGTTTATAAAATATTCAAGCGACGATTCTATATTCCGTTTGCGATTTGGTACTCAGGAAGGTGATATTCCTGTTCCTGCTGACTATGATGGCGACGGCATAACCGACATAGCCATTAGACGCCCATCAATAGGCCAGTGGATTTATCGTCCATCATCATCGCCTTCAAACTATCAACGCATTTACTTTGGCAGTGAAGCAAGTGATGTGCCTGTACCTGCTGATTATGACGGAGATGGCAAAGACGACTATGCTTTTTGGCGTACGTCTAGTTTGCAATGGATAATTCGCTACTCCACTGATGATAGTATTCGCAGAATTACCTTTGGTAGCAACCCAACTGACTTACCTTTAGTGGGCGATTTTGATGGCGACGGCAAAACGGATTTTACAATTCGCGTTCCCGATACCGGAATGTGGCATATTCGTGAGAGCAGCACCAATAATATAAGAAATGTGTTCTTTGGTAGTGCAAACACCGATATTCCTGTTGTCGCAGATTATGACGGTGACGGTATTTCTGATTACGGTATTCGACGCCCAAGCACTGGCCACTTTATTATCACTAATAGTGCCAATAACAATGCAGTTGAAAGAACATTTTTTGGTAGTCAGAGCGAAGATTTACCAATAGCTGCGCCAATTTTTATGAAAATGGCGATTTTAGGTAGTCAATCTTCACCACAAAGCTTACAGGGCTTCAGTTTAAATCCTGAAAACGGTGTTGAAATAATCGAATCGTGGGACGTTGAAGAGCTTGTTCAAGAAGAAAAGCCTACTCTTATCGACTCGCCTTTATCACAACTTTCAGTTAGCGATTTAGAAATTGTGTCTGATAAAATTTACTTTTCATCTGAGCCAATATCAGAAGCTGAAGTTGAGGATAATAACTTAAACCATTAAATGTGCTTTCCCAAAAGTATGTAAACAAAAGAGGCTGCACAAAATGCAGCTTCTTTCATTTAAATTAGAGCGTGTTGACCTTCCAAGAAATTGATTTTTATTAAACTTCTTGAAACACTGGAAATCAGTGGCAAAAGCGTTAACAATAAAAGAAAAGCCTTGAAGTGAATTATGTCTATTTTCATACCGCACGGTGAGTTAGTTGTTAGGCGTTCAGGTCAAATTATGATTGTCGAGGGTCGAGGCCCGTGGAACCTAGAGGCAATGAAACGCTCTGAAGACGCTGCAGAGCAAGTTTTAGCCGAATTAAAAGGCAAGCCTTGGGGAGTCATAATTGTAATTCACGGTGAGCCTATTCACGTGCCCGATGCCGAAAAAAAGTTGGTAGAGCTGGTACAACTTGATATTAAAAATGGTCGCTGTGGCTCTGCACTTTTACTGAGCCACTGTGATGCCCCTTCATTTGCTCTCAATCACATCGGTAAAATTTATCGAACAGCCGGTGAAGAATTTACCGTTTGCGACTCGTTTGAAGAATGTGAAAAGTGGGTTCTGTCTCGCGTCGAAAAAGCGAAACAAAAATAACCTCTGCTTCTGAGCTACCGATTCCCCCCTACAGAGAAAATTATAGAATCTTAAGCGCGCCTTATGATTTCATCACGAAAACAGTAGCCGCAGAAGCTGTGCTATCAATAAAATCCCCATCAATGGCCATATCCATTTAGCCCATTTCGATGCGTCTTCATTACTAATGCGCATTTTTGAGCGCTCAATAAGCGGAATAATCAGTGCCAATGCACCAAATAACACCGCCAGTAAAATTAACACTTCCATTATCGCAACCCTATTGCATATTTAAGAACTTCTTTCTTTGCTGGCTCAATTCGTTGCGCCACAGAAAGAAGTTGATTTCTTATCCAATGAATGGGGGTTATGTCATTACTAAACAAGGTATAAAAGCCATCCATTGCCGTCATCATGAGCAAATTATCTCTGCGTCGTGGCTTTTCAAAGTGGCGCGTCAAGGAAACACTGAACTCATCAGACGCTAATGATAAGTGCTCGCTTGTTACCGAAAGGAAAGCTTCCACATCTTTAAAACCAAGGTTAACGCCCTGCCCTGCCAGCGGATTGATGGTATGTGCCGCATCGCCTAATAACACACACCGCCCTTTAATATATTGGTTGGCGTGGGAGCGAGTAAGTGGAAAAACGGCTTTATCGACTATCTCAAAATCGTTATTGTTTTCCGTAAGCTCTTTGGGAAAAGCGCTTATAATCGCATTTTTAAGCTGAACGCTGTTCAAGCTTTTTAGGCGTTTAAGTTCATCAACGCTGTTGTACCACACCAGTGATGCGTAGTTGTCGAACATGGGCAAAAACGCCATTGGGCCTTTTGGGGTAAATTGTTGCCATGTTATAGGTTGCACAGGGTTTTCTAGCTTAATGGTGATGCCCATTGCCTGTTGCGCATACTGCCACCCCGTACTGCCTATACCCGCCACACTTCTGACTTGTGAATTAGCGCCATCGGCGCCTATTAACCACTGGGCTTCAAGCTTTTGGTTATTAGACAGTGTAAGTGTGGCATGACTATGCAGTAGTATGTTTAACACGCTATGGCCGCTTATAACATCAACGTTACTGTATTTTGCCAGCGCTTGGTGACAACCTAGTTGCAATAACCGGTTTTCAACAAAATACCCCAAATGAGTCATACTGATACTGTCGGCTGTAAAATCTGTACGACTGTTCGGCGATTCCCACACACTTAAACCACGGTAGGCTTTTACTCGCATGGCTTCGATAAAAGGCCATGCGCCAAGTGCTTTAAGCAGAGTAACTGACGCTTCGCTGATAGCCGATACACGCAAGTCGGGACCATCAGCGGCGTTAAATTCTTTTGGCAGGTTAGGCTCTATAACGGCCACGTTATAGTTTTGCTTACCAAGACCGAGGGCTAAGGCAGCGCCAACCATTCCGCCACCATTGATACAAAAGTCGTACATTTACTCTCCTTAAATCACGCACTTGCATTATGTCGTAAAATGCTAAGGTGTGGGAAGTAAAACGTACGAAACCCTTAAGGTAGATCAATTCACAAGGAATCATCTTAAGACACTGGGAATATGCAAACATAACAGGTAAAATATGCGGCTATTTTGAACATCTTCCCGTAACCGCCCTACTGTGGCCGCCTGCGGGAACTTTAACAGGTTAACGAATAGTTGTTATGACTAAAAAGCTGTATATCAAAACCTGGGGCTGTCAAATGAACGAGTACGACTCGGAGAAAATGGCAGACTTACTCGACTCAACACACGGTTATAGCGCTGCTGAAACGGCAGAAGACGCTGACGTTATCTTACTTAATACTTGCTCTATTCGCGAAAAAGCGCAGGAAAAAGTGTTCCATCAACTTGGACGTTGGAAAACGCTTAAGCAAGACAAACCCGACCTTATCATTGGCGTAGGTGGCTGTGTGGCGTCTCAGGAAGGCGATACCATTCGTCAACGCGCGCCATTTGTTGACCTTGTATTTGGCCCACAAACCTTACACCGCTTGCCAGAAATGATTAACCAGTTGCAAGACGGTGCCAAGTCGGTCATTGACGTAAGTTTCCCAGAAATTGAAAAGTTCGACCGTTTACCGGAGCCTCGCGCCGAAGGCCCTACCGCGTTTGTTTCTATTATGGAAGGATGCTCGAAGTACTGTACTTTCTGCGTTGTTCCTTACACGCGTGGTGAAGAAGTTAGCCGCCCGGTAGATGACGTATTGCTAGAAATTGCACAACTTGCGGGCCAAGGGGTACGCGAAGTTAACCTTCTGGGTCAAAACGTCAACGCATATCGCGGTGAACACTTCGATGGCACAATCTGCCGCTTTGCAGAGTTACTTGAACTAGTAGCAGCAATAGATGGTATTGATAGAATACGTTACACCACATCGCACCCTGTCGAATTTACTGACGACATTATTGAAGCCTATGCGTCAATTCCTGAACTTGTGGATCACTTGCATCTTCCTGTACAGAGTGGTTCAGATCGTATTTTGAATTTGATGAAACGCGGTCACACTGCGCTGGAATACAAATCGAAAATCCGCAAGTTAAAGAAAATTCGCCCGAATATCAGTATGTCTAGCGACTTTATCATTGGTTTCCCTGGCGAAACAGACGCTGATTTTGAAGCCACAATGGATTTGATCCAAGCCATAGACTACGACCTAAGCTTTAGCTTCATTTACAGTGCACGCCCAGGTACACCTGCCGCTGACGCAGTAGATGACGTAAGTGAAGAAACCAAGAAGCAACGTTTGCACTTGTTACAACAGCGCATTACGCAACAAGCGCTGCGTATTGCACGTCACATGGTGGGCACCGAACAGCGCATTTTGGTTGAAGGGCCGTCTAAAAAGAACCCTATGGAGCTTTCTGGACGTACAGAGAACAACCGTGTAGTTAACTTCGAAGGTACACCTGACATGATTGGTGAATTCGTTGATGTAAATATTACTGACGTATTTACTAATTCGCTTCGCGGTGAAGTTGTGCGCAGAGAGAGCGACATGGGCTTGCGTGTAGCGGTTTCGCCCCAATCTATTATGGCGAAACATCAGGCTGAGTTGCCAGACGAACTAGGTGTGGGTCAATTTAACCCAGCTTAATTGAACATTATAAAGCGAGGAATAAAGTAGCTTGAGTACATTGGTTAGTAACGAATTTGATTTAGAGCCGGCAGATGCCAAACGTTTGTCGAGCTTATGTGGCCCGTTTGACGACAACATCAAACAAATAGAACGCAGATTAGGGGTTGAAATTACCTATCGCAACAACGCGTTTAAAGTATTAGGCGAACCTAAACAAATAGAAAGCGCCACTGAATTACTCAAGTTACTGTACGTTGAAACCCAGCCTGTAAAAGGCCGTATTCAGGAATTAGACGCCGAGCAAGTACACCTAGCCATCCAAGAAGCCCGTGTTATTGAAAAAGACGCATCGGGCGGTTACGGCAAAGAAGTAAACATCAAAACAAAACGCGGTGTTATTAAGCCTCGTAACCCCAACCAAGCCCAATACGTTGCTAATATTGTTAATCACGATATTACCTTTGGTATAGGCCCTGCTGGTACGGGTAAAACCTATTTAGCCGTTGCCACTGCGGTTGACGCGTTAGAACGCCAGGAAATTCGTAGAATTCTTCTTACACGCCCTGCTGTAGAGGCTGGCGAGAAGTTGGGTTTTTTGCCGGGTGATTTATCGCAAAAAGTCGACCCTTATCTTCGCCCACTGTACGACGCTCTGTTTGAAATGTTGGGCTTCGAGAAAGTAGAAAAGTTAATGGAGCGCAATGTAATAGAAGTTGCGCCTTTGGCCTACATGCGCGGTAGAACGTTAAACGACGCGTTTATTATTCTAGATGAAAGCCAAAATACCACGGTGGAGCAAATGAAAATGTTCTTAACCCGTATTGGTTTTAACTCTAAAGCCGTTATCACCGGTGACATCACCCAAGTCGACTTACCTCGCGGCGCGAAATCTGGCCTTCGCCATGCTATTGAAGTATTAAATGAAGTGGACGAAATATCATTCAACTTCTTCAATGCCGAAGACGTGGTACGCCACCCAGTTGTTGCGCGAATAGTTCGTGCGTATGAAGTACACGACGCCGAACAAGAGCGCATTCGCAAGGCTCGTAAAGAAGAGGCGTTGCGACTTCAGCAAGAGCAAACAAAAAATGCAGCACAACAGGCTGAAAACGAAGCTAAAGGTAGTGATGCCAAGTGACTGCAACAATTGATTGCCAACAAGCCTATGAAGGTGACGCAAATATAGCAGATGCCATTCCCTCACCTTCTATGCTTGAAACTTGGGTAAATGCGGTTTTTGAATACGAAGGAATTCACGACCACGAAGTGACAATTCGCTTTACCGATGAAGAAGAAAGCCAAAGCTTGAACCATGAATATCGCGGTAAAGATAAACCTACTAATGTTTTATCGTTTCCCTTTGAAGCCCCTCCGGGGATACCCATAAATTTATTAGGTGACTTGGTTATTTGCGCACCGGTGATAAGCCGAGAAGCCGAAGAACAACATAAGCAAGTAAGTGCCCACTATGCTCATATGACAATACATGGAATACTACACCTTCTTGGCTATGATCATATTGACGACGCTGAAGCAGAAGAAATGGAAGCCAAGGAAATAGACATTCTTGCCACTTTAGGGATAGACGACCCTTACCAATAACCGTATGCTAGTTATATTGTGCAACGCAAACTTCAACTAGTATGGCCACTCAAATAAATGATATCTCCCAGGATCCGGTTATTAGCAGGCTCCTGGAAAAAATGCCCGAACATGTAGCCGACTCGTTCACCGAAGAGCAATTATCGCATATTCGCAATGCCGTAGGCGCAAGGGAATGGGGACGACATAAAGTTGACCTGCGAGGCACCATCAAGTTCTTTAAGTGGCGCTACTATTATGTTGTTTTAGCAGGACGAAATAGACGAACATTGTCGGCAAAAGAACTGCGAGTGGCCATGTACCTCAATGCATTTTTGCTTACCAGCTTTATTACTTTTTCTATTCTATTGGGGCTAATTGTACTTTACTTGGTAAAGTCGGCTCTTGGCATTAATTTGATAGAGGGTTGGAGTTTAGGGCTTTGGGGTTGGTTTAAGGCGAATGTGTTGGGTTAGCGCATTATCCTCGAGCTAATTAGTAACCGGCCTAATTGCTGAAGAATATTTCATACTACTATTTTAATCAATCAGAAATAAATTTCTCGAGTAATTTTTATAAACTGAAATCTTTCTTGCGTTTATGTTTTTTACATGCTTCTAATATAACATTACCGACACCAATAATTTTCGAAAATTCAAGCTCCCTTGTTTTTTGATAAATAGAGAGCTTAAATCACAAATTTACATCTGAAACTAACTATTTTTCCACTTTCGTGTCGAAATAAATATCAGCATCAAGCTAAGAAGCATTAGTGTAGGCGGGGCTGAAACAGATATAGACCCATTTCCAGAACCAATATCTGAGCCATTCAATACTGCAATTGCAGCGATGTCTGGCGTGTCTGCCAAGCTACCGAGAAACAAATCACTGATTAAAGAGCCACCCGAACTAATTCCGAAGTCACTCAGATCAAACCCATAAATGTTCACCGTGCGGCTTAAACTTGGATCACCTATTACTCTTTCAATCAACGAACCAGATACAGAAAGGCCTCCTATAGACAAAGACATTTGCATTACTTCGAGAGCAGCAAGTTCAAAAACCAAAATATCAAACCCACTACCGTTTAGAAGTTGAAGGTTGTCAAAAGACGCCTTGATTTGACTAGAAGTGTCAACCGACACATAAGTGTCAAAATTAAACCCCTCCGCATTAGAAGGCGGTTTGACTGATGTTCCTGAAACTAAAACAACCGAATCTGCAAATCGAGTTTCATCAATACTGAAACTCCCTATTGTAATTAGAGCCGCTTGAGCCTTAAATACTGAAAAAATAACAATCAAAATAATCGCTAGCCTCATGACAACCACCTTTTAAATTTGTCTGACTTGAACACCTGTAACAGATTACATGCCAAAACCATACCAAAAACACAAGCCCATGATTTTATTGATAAAAACAAAAACATTATGATATTAGAAATCATAATGTAAAACTTTCCGACAACTTAAAACATCGTATCCTGCGTTAATTTTGCAGGACACTTCAATTGAGTCTGTCTCAATTTAGAGGAAGTAGTCACTTAGTCATCGTGAACTTTGCATTTGAATGCAATTCCTCCTAAAAGCCAAAAGCCTAAGTGTTCTTTGACGAAAAATAAGCACAGTACATTCATCAATGCCATTGAAACTAAAAACGCAATGCCTGTACCAATGACGCCATAAAAGTAGGTTAAGGGAATCGTGAATAATACATTAGAAACCGCTGCACTCATCATCGCCAAATTCAATTTTTTCTCACCACCGGTCATCGACAAAAGAGTTGTACAATTTCCAAAAATAACATTAATAAAATGAGCACCACAAACAACCTTAATAACATCTATATAAATAAACACTTGCTCATCAAAAAAGAAAGAAAGAAACCTTTTGTCGTAAAATATAACTATTAAAGTTACCACCCCGATGAATATAAGAACTCTATTGACGCTCTTCGTTAAATTCATCAAATCAAGAATTTTTCCTTTACAAAACAGCTTAGAAACTCTTGGTGCCAATATTGAGTTTGACAAAAAAAGGCTAAACGCAATAACTGCACCTACCCTCTGCGCAACACCTATTTGATAAACTTCTTCGCTTCCTAAAAAAATTCCCACAATTAACACTCCACCCCAGTTAAAAATGAGCGTAGATAGGTTTATAGACAAAAAATTCCATCTCTCTGAGTTAGAGAAACCTCTAACTATCTCACCGTCCTCTTCATGCTGTTTTAAAACTAACAAGCTAAAAACAGCAACTGTGCCTACTGTAGCTCCCATGAACAAATAAATTGGGTGTATAGTTATTTCTTTGAACGAGAATAAAATAACAACTAGCAAGAACGGTACGAGGAAATTGCTAAAGAAAATAGCTATATTAAACTTTTGAAGCGCCTGATAACTAGATGAAAATATAATTATAAACGAAGTAAATAAGCTAGCAAGAAAAACCCAAATTGTATAATAGACATCCAATTGACTAAAATAAAGCAGGATTACTGTCACAAAAAAGCAAATCGGCCCTGTAAATTTAAAAGCATCAAAAAAGTGAGAAAATATTGCTCTTATATTTCTTGCGTTTAGACTATTCTCAAACCTTGCACACTCTCTTACAATCAGTGGTTGGAGACCAAATAGCAAGAATAGCGAATTGATAGTTATAAGAGTATGAAAATAAAAAAATTCCCCAGAAATAGCTTGACTGTAGTTACGTGACACAGTTGAGTAAAGAAGGAAAAGTATAAAAGCAGCGCCACCTCTTAACCCAACCGTTAATATTATTTGAAAATAGCGAATATTATTTTTTATGAGGAAAGTCATCGGTACTTTACTCTTTTAAAAAAGTACCAAATTACACCAGGAAAAATTGCCGCTATCATTTTATCAAAATTCTCTACAAAATTCCCTCCCAACGCACAAAGCCAAGGCATTAAAGTTAAGTAACTAAACATTTGAATTACAGTCATTTTTCGCTCTATCATTAACGACAAAAAACCGCCAACAAAACCAAAGAAAGAGCCAAATAACACTATTCCAAGCCAACCAAGACCTAGAAAAGCAGTGCCTGGATATGTTACACCGAAACCAACACCGGAATTATAGATAGCAGGAAAATACTGCTCCATAAAAGCATTTCTTGCTCCAGTGAATAATCGTATCCAATTATGTTCAACTGCATCAAAATAAACATTTAAAGAAAGGTTACTGAAACTATCAAAGTTTCTCTTTAGAAATAATGCTGAAAAAATATCACGTGTTCTAAAATATTCAAAAAAATCCGAAATATTCCCTTCTCTGATTGCTATCATCAAAGGATCTAACAGCACAAGTATAGAAACCATTAAGAAACCTATCACTGATATTCTAACAATGGGAAATTTCCTATAATAAATTGACAAAAATATAAAACTGATAAGTAGTGGCCATAGCAATCTCCCCCTCGCCCCTGTCAAGAGTATTGCTGAAGAAAAAAGTGCCAAAAGGAGCAACGCTCTATTATATTTCTTTTTAACTACAAAGTACGCAAGAAGCACAGAAAAAGAAAAATTTGCCCAGAATGCAATTGCAGTTAAAAGCTTTCCTTCAAATGATTTTACAAGTTGACTTCTCATTCCTTCTATAGATTGAAATGTTACACCTAACTTAAAAATGCATAAGACGCCTATAAGGAAAAGCCAATATAAAATATGAAGGTCTTTCTTTGTAAGAAACGATGCATTAAACACTTGCTCCGTTGGTACGTTTTTTGACAATACACTTCGGAAAAATACATACGCAATAGAAAGAGAAAATAGAAATAGGAATATAGAAATTTGTCCATAGACTATCATATCCTTTCTAGTATCCTCTCCTAAAAATCCAAGTCCAACTAAACTATAAGGAGGAAAAACAGAAATAATTTGCGGGACAATAAACCAAAAGATAATAAAAAACACAAACCAGTGATATGGTGAGAAGTAACGCCCTGTAAAGTTGGTTCGTCTATTTGTAAGAAAAATAAAAATAAATATTGAAAGCAACTGAAGTAAAATCAGTGATTTTTCAAGTAACACTAGTCAAGTACCTTTAAAACCCTTGCAGGAACTCCGCCATATACACCACTAGAATACTCTCCTGAGGGCAAAACTGCACCTGCAGCTATTATCGTCCTTGTTCCTATTGTTGTGCCAGCTAAAATTCTAACACCGCAGCCTACCCAAACATCGCTCTTGATGGTTACTGGCTTGAGAGTTAGCGCATTATATTTTATTGGCTTATCAATTTCTGACCACCCATGTTCAAAAGATAACAAGGAAGTGTGATGTGCTATTGAAACGTCATCTTCAATCGTAATTTCTCCAATTGCGTCTATAAAACAGTATTCATGTATATTGACTCTATTTCCAATTTCTAATTTATCCCAATTTTTAACAACCACTCCTGCACCTATATTCACGATAGAACCACATCTTTTACATAATGTTCGAAAAGAGAGGTAACGAATAATTTTGGCTAAAAACCAATGTGAACTACAAAAGAAACTGTAAAGACCACGACGCATGAACACTGGGAAAATTGAGTATAACGACACAACTAATTCAATGAACCAAGCTAATCTAATATACAATGAACGTCCAGTCATGATTCACGCCAAACATTTCTGTTCTTAACTATCATATCTCGGGCAATATTTTCCTCATTGATTAACCATGAGTGATTTTTAATTTCGAATTCTTTTTGTTTTACCGATTTTTTAAGAAGGATTTTTTCCCTTAGAAAAATTCTAATTTTTCGTAAATATGGAAAATTTGATTCAATGCTATACCAAATTCTTTTGAAAAATGAAGTCCTTACAAATTTATATAGCAATTGATTTCTTGGCGAAGAATAAACATTTGAAACGGGAACCACTTCTGGCAATTCTAATTTGCAATCAAAAAATTTATCGAGTAGTGCTGCGATTCTTAGTGAATTATTTTTTAACTCTGTACAGTCCATTACAAAAACCCGTTTGTGGCCTAACTTGGTTATCCATTTGTCAATTAGATTTCCATGTGCCAACATCTCCCTGTAATTTTTCAATCCAGATGTAGATGAACTGCATAGTAAGTCCGATAGCGTTGTCCCTTCTTCGATAAAGCTCGCTTTTAACATTTGATTGTGCCAACTTTCTGCCACTTCACTTAACGATCTAGTTATCAATATAACTTTAATGTCGTCTCTTTTTTCTAATGTTTCTAAAAGATCTTGAGAATATACATTTAAAGTTGAGGCTTCAATTCTTACTTTAGATCTGGCGTCAAGCCTTTTAGGCATATATATATTTTTTTGTTTACAAGCTCAGGTACAAACAAGTTCGTTTCTTTTGGTCCTGTTACTGAGGCAATTGGCGACTTTTCAATCCATTGAGCAAAAGATGTAGTTGCACACTTAGGAAAACCAAGTATAAAACTATTGATATTAAGCTCATCAATCAAACTATTAAATTCTGTCATCTCCCCCCCTGTACACATTTTCTATATTTGATACCATCTTTTTTTGATCCCAATCGCTTAATTCAGTTCTTTTCGCTTCAACAGCGAATTTTTCATACTTGGCTTTGTCGTGAATTAATGAATATATTTTTTCAGAAATTTCGCAAACTAAGTCATCAGTTCTAAGTAAATATCCGTTTTTCCCATCTTTAATAACCAAATCAACACCAGCTAAAGCTGACGAGATTACGGGCTTTCCAGATGCTAAGTATTGTATAATTACTCTGGGTAGCCCTTCATGTTCAGAGCAATGTAAACCTAGGTCAGCACATTTAATATAGTCGGATATATTAGAGGTATAACCAGTGAATAAAACATTGTTTTCTATTCCAAGCTCATATGAAAGCTTAAGGAGATTATCTGATTCTCTTCCGCCACCGCATACGATCAAAAAGGCATTTTCTCCACAATCTTTTAATTTTTTAATCGCTTGAAGACCTATTTCGACACGCTTTCGCTTTTCCAGCGTACCAGCAATAACTATTTTAAAAGCACTAATAAACTCAGCGTATTTATCTGCAAACAGCGACTTAACTAACTCATCACTTGGTGGAAGTGAGGTACTGAATATATTTAAATCCATTCCGCTAAAGATTACGTGATTATTTGATTCTTTTGCGAGATTTTTCTCAATCATGACTTCAGCCAACGCAGGACTAACTGAAATAAACTCATCAGTAAAATAAGAGGCTAATTTCTCTAGAAGAAAATAAAATGCATACTGGAATTTAGAGGTAGTATTAACGAAAGGAATTATGTGGACACCGTGAACTATTTTCGTCTTTCTTCTGATAACAGCGGCGGCAAATCTACCTAATATGCCAGCTTTGCTTTCATGAGTATGCAGCACGTCAGGTTCAAAATCTTTGAGTAAAAATAAGATTTCAAAAAAAGCTCTGACATCTCTAAAAAAAGATATATTTCTTATCATGTTATTAATGATGATGAATTCGACTCTTGGATCTAGTCTTTGCTTCATCGTTTCGGCCCACTCACTACCAACTAGCAAAACCACTTTATGACCATGTTCGGCTTGTATATTACAAGTGGCTAGTGTGTTCTCGTCAGCCCCCCCTAATATGAACCTAGTTATGATATGTACAATCCTTAGATTTGACAAAATGTAAACCGTCCTAAAAATTTAAAGCAAATATTCTAATTTCCATGGGCTGCACTCTAAGTTTCTATGGTAAGAGCGTTCCATGCACTGACAATGTATACCTTACATACTGTAAAACACACTTTATTAAATAAGCAATAGGATATTGTCTACTTCACCTTCAATGGGACAGTTTTAAATTAGAGTTTTCCAGTTTTAGTCGGTAAGCTGCCGGAGGCAGATTACCAAGACTTTCATGTCTTCATTCTTTGTTATGACCTTTCCCCTGAATTAGTACCAATCTTTCGATGAGATTTTTCATATTATGCTGCCCGTTTTGCATACTCAACAGGCGGCAGGTAATTCAGTGAACTATGTGGTCGAACGTTATTGTAATGTTCGCGCCATAGATCAATTTCATATCTGGCTTCATCTAGAGTTCTGAACCAGTGTTGGTTCAGGCATTCATTTCTAAATTTGCCGTTTAAGCTTTCGACAAAGGCTAAAGCGCAGTTTTTTGGGTCTGCTAAAAAAGGTTTCCGTTTACTTTTGATTTCATAATTCTTTATAAGGAAAACACTATAAACTCGGTCTTTCTCTCACTTCGGTGAGACTTTTAAACCCGAATAAAATTTAGACATCGATCTTTTATGTGCATATTAAACAACTAGGGTATTTCTTTACTCTACTGTGCATATTACACTGTTAATAAGGCTAAATTATTATCATACCCGTGTTCTTTTGAAATTATTCAAGCTTACAGTTAAAATAGTTGTTGTAACATTGGCTTTTTTTATTGCTAAGCCAAGTGTTAGCTTGATCGACATTTCCATTGAAGTACTAAACAATGTAAATACAAAATACGGCAAAAAGGCCAAACGAAAAGTCGAAGATTGGTCAGAAGTCATCCGCCGCCTATACTCCAAATCAACAGAAGATCAACTCTACGAAGTAAACAACTTCTTCAATGAAATCCCCTATTACTCCGATAAGGAGCATTGGGGCAAGTCCGATTACTGGGCAACGCCAGTAGAGATGTTAGGTACCAACGGTGGCGATTGCGAAGACTATGTTATTGCCAAATATTTTAGTTTACGTGCACTGGGCATACCCGACAGCAAGCTACGTATGATGTTTGTTACGGCCTTGCAACAAAATCAGGCACATATGGTATTGGCGTATTACCCAGCGCCTAATGCAATACCTCTTATTCTTGATAATATAAACCCTCGTATTCTTCCAGCAAGCAAGCGCCCAGACCTTCGCCCCGTTTATAGTTTCAACGGTGAAGGCCTGTATAAAGCAAAAGCTCAAGGACGAGGAACTAAACTTGGTAACTCACGCCATAAAATGTGGGACGACTTAACCAGCCGCATAGAGCGGGATTTTTAATAATAACAGGTAAGAATATGTCACTTACAAAGCAATTTAGCATCGGGTTTCTTTTTGTGCTGTTGTTGGTTTTTTTTGGCACCGTTTATATAAACGTGAATAGCTTTCGCGAATATGTGGAAAGCCAGCTGTCGTCACATTCACAAGACACAGCCACATCTCTTGGTTTATCAATCTCACCTTATGTTGGTGATGATAACGGCATGCCAATTGTTGAAACTATGATTAATGCAATTTTTGATAGTGGCTATTATCAACGCATAGTGCTTCGCGATACCGCAAATAATGTAATACTTGAGAAAGAAAACCCTTCTACTCCTGAAGGTGTGCCAAATTGGTTTAGAGACCTTTTCCCACTAAATCCACCCACCAGCGAAACGGAAATTAATTCAGGGTGGAATATCGCTGGTGTCATGAGTGTCACCTCACATCCGGGCAAAGGATACGCACAACTTTGGGAAAATGCCCAAAGCACATTCAGATTCACCCTTCTTCTTTTTATAGTTGGTAGTTTTTTGTTATATGCGATATTGCGCGTTATATTAACCCCTGTTACCGCAGTAGTTCGCGCATCTGAACGTATTAGCGCCCGCGACTTCAGTGAAATTAACGATGTACCGCACACCAAAGAACTTAATTTAATGGTACGCGCAATTAATAAAATGGCGGGCATTTTAAATAAACAACACAATGAACTAACCGCACAAGCGCAAAGCTACTACCAAAGCGCTTATCAAGATACCCTTACAAAGCTTGGTAATAAGCTTGCCCTAGATAATCGCTTAGCTCGCCTTTTTGCAGATAAAGAAATGGCTCCTGCTGGCTACTTAGTTATTATACGTCTTTCTAGCTTGGGCCATGTTAATGAAACTGAGGGCGGACAAACCGCTGATATTTACATAAATACGCTGGCACACATATTAAAAACAAAAGGTGCCCAAGTTAACGCAGAAACCTATCGCGTGCGCGGTGGTGACTTCGTTGTATTATTGGAAAATGCCAATGAAGAGCGCTGTTGCAACTTTCTAAATGATCTGTCAGATGAGTTTATGGCGCAAACCCTTCCCGTTTATACCCATGGCTTTGCACACATTGGTGCGGCAAAATTTAACGAGCTAACCAATAAAAATCAACTACTAGAAAATGCCGACGCTGCACTAACCACTGCTAAAAATACGCCTAAACGCTGGCAACTTGCTAGTCAGCTTGAAAAGCGAATAAGCCAAAATGAATGGCGTGAACACTTTGATAGAATAATTCGTGATAAAGCAGTAGACATTGTTCGACAACCTGTAAAGAATTTCGACGAATCACACATGTATTATGAGTGCTTTGCACGTTTTAGAAGCAACGATTCAGAGAAACATCTACCAATGTCTGAATTAATTGCGGAATCAGAGCACTTACATTATTCAGGTGAGCTAGACTTATTAATATTGAAAAAAATCCTGACACTTTTAGCGCCAAACTCAAGCGAAAATGTTGGCATTAATATCTCGCCCCTTACTATTGCTGAACGCGTATACATCGAAAAGTTTATAAACTTGATAAAACAGCATGCAAACTTTGCGAAGAATATCGTTGTTGAAATACCTGAAATTTGCCTACAAAACGCACCAGAGAACGTACATTATTTGGCAGAAAGTTTGCGAAACTTGGGTAGTAAACTTACTGTAGAGCGCGTGGGAACAAGCATTGCAGCATTTAGCCACTTAAGAAAGCTACGCCCAAATTTTATAAAGCTAGATGGAAGTTTCACCCGCAACATTCATAAATCTGAAGATAATCAGTTTTTCGTGCGCTCATTAGTTAATATTGCACATGGCTTAAATATTACTGTTATTGCCGAATTGGTAGAAGACGAAAATGAGGCACAAACATTGCAAGATCTTTTTGTGGATTGCGTACAAGGTTATGCCATAAGCGAACCATGTGCGTGGCCGATGGCCTAGTAACTTAGTGGTATGGCATACTGACACTGGTTAAAAAAACGATTCATGAAAACACGAATTGAATAAAATTTGTGCTATGCTTATAAACATGCAAGTGATATTCTAATATTAGAAGTATTCGCTCTTTAGGTTGTTTGTAAACCTGAAGATTAAGAAAGAAGTAATTGAAAAATTGATTAATTTTTGGAGGATAATATGCGCAAGTATATTGCAATTCTGGCAGCTCTAGTACTGAGTTTTTCTATGCCTTCATTTGCGCAAGACGCATCAATGGACGAAACAGGCATCGAAGCAGCTATCATTGCTGTTGTTAACGACAGCGAATCAATTGAAGATGCCATTGTTTTGTTGTTGTCTGAAGAAGACACAACGTTAACCGATGCGCAAAAAAACTGCATTACGTGACTTACCAGAAGATGCGCGTATCTTTTTCATTAACACTGTATTTGATGGAACAACAACAGTAGATACCGCCTTGCTTGTTGCAACCCAGCAGGGTGTAACAAACGAAATGGGTGAAGAGCTTTACAATGCTTTTGCTCCCGAATTAGTTAACTTCATAGAAGACGATGCCGAAGGCAACCTTCTTGAAACGGCGGCTGGCCCAACTTCTTCTGGCCCTATCGGCGTTGGTGTTGGCGCTGGTGGCGCTGGTGGTGGTGGTGCTACTGCTTCTGGTAACTAGTACCCAATAAATTAAATACTCAAAGGCCTCTATCGAGGCCTTTAAAGTTTTACCGCTCATTCAAATACTTATATCATTAAACGCTTTCCTCACTTTTGTACCGCATACTATTTTCTATTACACTTACGTCCATAAGGTGCAACGCAGTAAAATTAATGTCTTACAGTTCCAGTTCAAGAGTAGTCTCTAACGCACAAATCCCGTTTTTTTCTTTCTATTGTTAATTGCTTGGCTCCCATTTCCATTGGGAAGCAATAGACCATGGGCTTGGGGAATCATGGAAGTGGCCAGCTACTTTGTTTTGTTTTCTGCAATATACGTAAATATAGGAAGAGTTAAGCAATTACTCACCCCATTCATATTACCGATAGCGTTATTGTTGATATTTTGCTTTTGGAACATAATTCAAATTGTGCCACTTCCCTTATCGCTATTAAGCGTCTTCAGCCCTACTGCATTTTCCTACTATGAAATGGTAAATGCAGATTTTGGCACTATTTCAATTGATGTCGCTCAGTCAAAAATCATGCTGTATAAAACCATCAGTTACTTGTGCTTTTTTATTAGCGCTGTAATGCTTTGCAACACCATGCAGCGTATTCGAACGGTAATGTTGGTTGTTACTTTTGTAGGCGTTTTTCAAGCCATGTATGGCGCTTCAGAGGTACTGCTTAATATCGATAACAGCTTAATATTTCAATTACCGATAAAAGCCTGGGCAACGGGCACATTCGTTTATAAAAACCATTATGCTAACTACTTATTGCTTTGTTTGAGTATGGGTTTGGGCTACTTGGTTTATTCACTATTAATTACACAAAGCTCAAAAAGCTCTAAACAAAAATTACGTAGCTTTTTAAATACACTACTTAACGGTAAAGCACTTGTACGAATTGCATTAGCCATTATGGTTATTGCGCTGGTTATGTCTCGCTCGCGAATGGGAAACTCCGCTTTTTTTGCGGCGGTAACAATCGTGGGGTTGTTAAGCTTAGTACTCATTAAACAACGTACAAAAGGGCTAACCATTCTTATAGTTAGTATGTTCATTATTGACATGTTTATTTTAAGTGCATGGTTTGGTTTAGATAAGGTAAAAACGCGCTTAGAAGAAACCAGCTTTACACAGGAAACACGAGATGAAGTCGTTCGTGATTCTGTCCCTCTATTAAAAGACGTTGCACTAACAGGCGCCGGCATGGGTACGTTCTATACCGCTTATCCAAAATACACCGGTGAAGATGTCGATATTTTTTATGATCATGCCCACAATGACTATTTACAATTTGCCATCGAGGCGGGAATTCCAGCAACAATTGTTTTGTTTCTGCTACCGCTGTTAGCAGCGTATAAATGCGTTAGAACTTTGAGAGACAGACAAACGCCTACCGCAAAAGGTTTTGCCTTTGGTGCGCTAGTAGCAATTATAGGGATGTCCGTTCACATATCGGTAGACTTTCCACTTCAAGCCCCCGCTAATGCGGCACTGTTTATTGTTATTTTGGCGTTAGCGTTTAAAGTGTCTGATAGGAAGTTTAGGTAGCAAACGTATACAAATCCATACAACTGTATACATGCCTATACTAGTTATGAGTCATTTATTTGGAATAAATGTGCCCAAAAATATATATGATGGAGATATATTTAGTCAGTATATGGAAGTATGATTATGAGGTTGTTACTTTTAGCTATCTCTCTGTGTATCGTGCATTTTGCTGCACATTCAAAACAAACATTAACGCTTTTCGAAACATCATTTAATTCATATCCCCCAACAAATACCGTTAGTGGAAATAATAATTCAAAAACACAAACCACTAATAAAAATAATATAAGCATACTCCCTATAAACGCATCATTACTAAAAAGTGCGTTTGTAGGTGATTCAATAAGCTTAAACTTACCAAATTACGCACAATTCGCGACTATAGACAAGAAAATATCAGGGCAATTTGATTCTGAAACTCTTTTTTTGCGTAGCTTATGGAAAGGTGTTCCTCTACTGTCAGCGATTACAATTTCCGAAAACAGTGTATTCATGACACTCTCATTCCCCAACGCGCAATACAGTGCCGTTGGTGATTGGAACAGCGTAGCAATACAAAAAGATGCTCCTTTAGCGCTATCTAATCGCTCAAGCTCTAGTGAATTACCGACAGATATTGTAAGTTTTGATACTAGAAAAACTAGCGTCTCTGAAAGTCACCAAAACTCAAGCATAGATAAAAAAAGTACGCTGGCTAAATTCCCCCAAAGAGCTTCGCGATCTACTCCGCTAGAGTCTATTCAAAATATACCTACGTTCGACCTTCTTGTTCTGTATACCAGCAATGCTCTTGAAGACATGAACAACGATCCTTTCGGCTTTATTGATCATCGAATAGCTTATACAAACGAAGTGTTCTTAACGTCAGGTATTAATGTTCAAGTCAATGCAGCAGCAACAATGGAAGTAACTGCAAACTATGACAACATGGATGCGCTCATAAATGATTTAATCTATCAAGCACCGCCTTTTACTGGTATAGCCCAAGAACGCGATAGACTAGGTGTTGATGCAGTAACAGCTATTTTCGCCTCTTCTCAGCCATTTGCTTTTGCGGTTGGTGGTGTTGCAACTAATTATTCACATTTTACACCAAACAATATTAACGACGGGCACTACAGTGTTGTTGGTTCTAAGTCGAATGCACATGTTTTTGCTCACGAAATTGGTCATAACCTGGGCCTTGGTCATTCTAGAGATGCGGGTGACTTTGGTTCAAACTTCGATTTTGGGGTTGGATATCGGGTTCCGCTACCTAGCAGTGATGGCTTTAATACTATTATGGCTTATGACACAACAGAAACAACGCTTATACCCTATTTTTCAAGCCCACATTTAAAATGTGGTGACATCCCTTGTGGTGTAACTGAAAGCGACAACGATTTTGGAAGTCATGCCGTAGAAGCTGTCAATAGAGTTGTGAATATAGCAACCAGAACTGGAGCGTTGAACGAGCAACCATTACTGGTTACTGAAGCACTTAGCCTTATTGAAGATCCCAAACTAAAACAATGCTTACAGGCCAAAATCAGTACGATGGGAGAGATAAAATTTGCCGCAGAATTAAAAGAATTAGTTTGTAGTACACCAGGTGTTAGTCGCTTAACTGGTTTAAGCGAATTTAGTGGACTTAGAAAATTAGAAATTTATCAAGCCGATGTTTCTGATATAACCGAGTTGAGCTACATTAGAACTTTGCACACTCTTTGGCTTGATAACAGTACTCAGAACAATATTATTGTTGAAAAAGGCTTTACTGATTTAGCAAACTTAACCGGATTATCTTTGTTATTTTTGGGTAATGTCGGCTTAACGGATGAAGATGCACAGTCAATTGTCAACGCCCTACCCCAACTCTACACCTTAAGCCTAAGAAAATCTGCTTTAACTGAAGCCCCGACGTTTTCTAACCACCCCAATTTAACCAATCTATACTTAGTTGACAGCAATATTAATGAGATAGACGGTTTACTGAATTTATCAGCATTAAAAGAGTTAGATTTGAGTGGTAACTCTAGCCTTACACTACCTACCGAAGGGTTTAACTTTCCACTACTCACTACGTTAAGGCTAGACACAACTGGCATAACTAACTTGGATGCGCTATCGAGACTTTCAGCACTTGAATACCTAAGCGCACAAAACAATGAAATTAGTGATATGCAGGGGATAAGAGCACTCACAAAACTAAGAAATATAAACCTGAGAGGTAACAAGCTTACTTCTTTGGCTTTTGGAGATTGGGCGGCTCTTGAGGTTCTCAATGTTGCAAACAACCAAATTATAAACCCTTCAGTTCCGTCGCTACCCAATTTAATGACTTTAAACTTAAGTGCTTCAGAAATGAATAACTTAGAGTTTGTTCGCAATCTACCTAACTTACTCGAACTCCATTTAGGAAATGTCGGGACGGCATCACTAGATGTGTTAACCAACTTAAGTTCACTGACAACACTTACTATTGAAGAAGCCGAGAATATCAACAATGATAATTGGCCTTCACTACCTTCGTTAGAAAAGTTGACGATTTCTGGTATTAAACAAGACAATATAAACTTCGTTTCAACTATGCCTAGACTAACATCATTTAGGATCGAGAGGTCTCCAGATATAAAAGACATTTCCGGCTTATTTTTATTGCCTTTCTTAAACGAAGTGGTTTTCTATTATCAATCGGATTACCTCGACAATAAGCCTTATTGTTGGCAAGTAGACTATCTAAAGAACGGTGCCTTTCGATCTTGGCGAAATTTTCAACTTTATGTCGATTACGGATGTAATGAAGAAGACGAAAACAGAGATTTCGATGGTGATGGTCGAACAAATAGGAAAGAGCTAGACGAAGGTACCGACCCAACGTCTAATAACACATCTGACTATAAAGCACTGGAAGTTATCGGTGAGATTTCCCCTGTATACGAAGGCGAAAAAACGAAAATTGGGTTAGTACGAAAAGGAAATGCCAGCAGCTCAATCAGCGTTGCCATCACTACTGAAGATGGCAGTGCCAAGCAGTACACAGATTATACTCCCGTTCAAACCTCGCTAACCTTTCAAGCTGGCGAGCGGTTTAAAATAATAGAAGTACAGAACTATTCAGTATACGACCAACCCAAAGATGACAAGACCTACAAAGTGCATATTGAAGGAATTTCACCATTTAGCTATACCGCGACAACTACAGTAACTATTGCAAAGCAATTGCAAGATTTCAATTTAGTCAAATGGTTCGAACTACCTGCAGTTTATTTTAATGACGACTATAGGTACTTTGTTTCCAACGACAATTTTATTGTTACACTTCGTCGTGACAATATAACTAATACCAGTGTTAATGTAGAACTGAATTGGGACGAACTTTCACCTGGTTCACTACAATATATATCCAATCCGCCCCAGTTCGTTGAATTTGCAGCAGGTGAAAAAAAGAAAGAGATAGTGATATCCGTAAATGGAATTGAAGAAAAAAACAACTGGAATGACGAGCTTTATTTCGTTTCATTAAGACTGAAAAGTGAGAAAAATCAATATCACGTTTATAACGATTCAGCATCAATTACTCTTGTACTCGGCAAACAAAATAACCTTAAAAAGCGTTCAGTACACGACATTAATCACAACGGTCAATCTGACTTAGTATTTTACAGACACACTAACAACAGCTTTGTTACTTCAGAATTTTTAAGTGAAGACATAGATCGTCATATCATGAAGTCTAATGGTGAGCATGTTATTCCTTTTATGGCTTTTCTAGACGGTAACGCTGAGCCTGATTTATTACTCTTTTCTCCAGACAGTCACATTTGGTCTATCTCAACTTCCAAATCAGAAATTGATGAACAAATCTACTTTGGCGATCGAAGTGGTGACATTCCTGTACCAGCAGATTATAACGGTGATGGGCTTACCGATATTGCCGTCGCAAGACCAACAACGGGTCATTGGATTATCAAATTCACGGGTACTAACACAATTTTCAGAAAACCTACGCGTTTTAGAAGTGGTTTCATACCCACAGTATCCGACTTTGACGGCGATGGTATTGACGATATCGGATATAGAAACCCTAAAACTGGAATGTGGTCCATTTATTATTCAGGTGGTTTTTCACATGCGAGTAATGAAGGAGGTAGCTTCGGCTCAATTTACTTTGGATCCCAAGAGGAAGACATTCCTGTGCATGGAGATTTTGATGGGGATGGTATTGACGATATAGCCATTAGGCGCCCTAGTATCGGTAGTTTCTTTATTAAATATTCATCTACTAGCAAAATTTACCGTACTTTTTTTGGTGCGCAAGCTACAGACATCCCAGTGGTGGAAGACTATGACGGAGATGGTAAAGCAGATATCGCTGTAAGGCGTGACAGCCAAAGTGGTATTTATATATTAAGTAGTAAAAACAATCATATACAGCGAAGAGGATTTGGTAGTAATGCTACGGATATTTTTACAGCCTCGCCTATAATGACAAAGATAGAAAAGCTCTCACTTCTCAGCCAAGGTAGTGACTTAACTAACAAAACAATTAGCTACAACGATGAATTCTTGAACGGAGAAATGATTCCGCCCAAGGCAGAAGAAGTAGAGATTGTAAGCTTTTGATAACCATGAAATTTCAGCCTTCCACATTCTGGGAGGCTGTTTCTTTTAATGCATCAAAGCTAAAGATAGCGGTTACGTTTGATGAGATTGAAAACTAACATTTTAGTTTTCGTGGGGAGGGAGTGCTTTCTTCCTTAAGCCAAGAGCATACTAACGTTTGCTTGTTAGCGTTTAATACGCCATCTATAACTGCTTTTTTAGCTTTGGGATGTTCCAAACCTAGCAGCATATGTTTCTTAACAAGTTCCTTATTCACTAAGAACAACCGCACGTTTCGCTCTGGTAACGACAACCCGATAGTTGCTATTACCGAGTGCACTTCGGGTGAGTTGGGGCCAAAAAAAGAAGCTTTAGAAAGATAATTTTGAAAACTGTCGTCCAATTCGTTTTTTAACCACTTTATGTATACTAAGTTAGCCCATGTAGCAGGCCAACTTGGTCTATGTTGAAGCGAAGTTAAATTTAATTCTTCTGCTTCATTGAGCAATTCCATTTTAGTTAGGGAATCTTCCTCATCAAGTGCCTTCCATTGCAATACGGCGCTTAGTGAGTCTGTATACAATGCAAAAGAAGGGTGTAGGTCTATTGCTCGTACTGCATATTGCTCGGCATTAGCGATTTGGCTTTTATCTACTAAGGAAGGACTAATTTGCCATTCATCAAGATAGTTTTTAGCGCCGTAGTACTGCAAATTAGCCAGCATCATAGAAATGGGTTGAACAGACAACAAGCAAGCACCAACAAAGCCACCTAGCAAAAGCAATTTATTTTTACGCCCCTTACTATTTAAGCCTTTAGATTTTGAATTCTTTCTTCTTGAGCTAGTACTTATTGAGTTACTTTTGATTGAGTTGCTAGTCATTAAACCAACACCCAGCAATTTCCATAGGGTTGTTGATACACAAATCTTCAGCACTGGACTTTCCAAAGCTGTCTTGCACAAATTTGAACGCGCCTGCTAATTCAGGGGGACGTTTGTGTAAATTATGCGTATCGGTAGCAATTACGTCTGCAAAGCCGTCATCTAACATTTTCAGTGCACACTGCTTAACTTTGTCGCCAAACGTACCGGTAATAGCACCTGCCGTTAATTGAAACAACAAACCTTTACCGCGCAGCCAACTTGCTTTGTTGTAATTAGAAAGAATATCTCTGTTGCGCTCTGGGTGGGCAATCATCGGTACAATCCCCTCGCCTTTCAACCAATTGACTAGCTGTTCAGTACCTGGTGGTATATGGCTATGTGGAAGCTCAAGCAGTAGCACAGGGCGCTTTTCAAAATAACCCAGAAAAGGCAATCTGTTGTTCTTTGCCATTTTCACTATGGTTGGGCTAATTCGCACTTCTGCAGCAAAATGGCTTTTGAGAGCTATGCCCTCTCGCCTTAGTGCAGACTTAAAAATCTCGTGGGTACTTTCGATTATCTCAATATCGTTATCGAAGTACCCTTCGTGAATATGGGGGGTGCATACAACATGAGTGATACCAGATTCGTAAGCATATTTTGCCAATGCCATGGCATCAGAAATATTTTTGGCACCATCATCAATGCCTGGCAGCAAATGGCAGTGTAGATCAATCACGTATGCTGTCTCGATTGGGTTTTATGCTTGATTACTTTTTGCGCCAGAAGCTGTACTGGTGTCGGTATCTGCTCCGTAACCATATTGGTCATAATAACCGGTATAAGCATAATTACTGCTTGCCTTCTTAATATCCACTTGGTTTAAAATAACGCCGTCAATGCGTTTACCCACTCGCATAAAGCGCTCCAGGCCACTGGAAACAAGCTTTTCGTTAGTTGCATCAGCTTTAACAACATAAAGTAAAGTATCGGCTTGCTCACTTACAATAATAGCATCACTTACCGCTTGAGTTGGTGCTGTATCAATAATAATGTGCTCATAATCATTTCTTAATGCGTCAATGACTTCTTTAAAATTGTTACTCATCAATAACTCTTGCGCATTAGGAGAGCTTGAGCCCGCTGTAATAACGTCTATGCCCGATGCAACGTCGTTACACAAACATTCGTCCAGCGTATGTGTTCCCGCTATAAGGTTAGACAACCCAGGTTGGAAACCTGGCAGACCAAAGCGCTTTGCCACCGAGGGTTTTCTTAAGTCAGCATCTATAAGTAGTGTTTTTCCAAGCTGCCCCATGGCAAAACCCAAATTAATAGAAACGGTTGTTTTACCCTCTTTAGGTACACTAGAGGTCACCATCACAACTTTTTTGTCGCCAGACAAGTCAAGCAGCTGTATGCTTGTTCGAAGGGTTCTGATAGCTTCACTGAATGTGTGGTTCGACTTATCAAAGAACTCGCGTAAAGGCAGGTCTTCTTTTTTCTTGTGCGGCTGCCAAGGGATCAGCCCCATCATACGCTGGCCCAACTTGCGCTCTACATCGTCTACTGAGCGTACACCGCTGTTTAAAAAGTCTAGCACTAACGCAATGAAAACACCAAAACCTAACGTTAGAATAAGTGTTGCTACCAATATAATGCTTTTCTTAGGCTTGGCAGGCTCTGTTGGCATGGTTGCCTTGTCTAGCACCCGAGCATTAGCCGTTTCAAACCCTTCCACTTCGCTGGTTTCTTGAAGTCGTGTGAAAAATGAATCGTAAAGTTGCTGGTTAGTGTCCACTTCCCGTTGTAACACTTTGCGTTTAGATTCTAAGGTAGTCAGCTTCCTAAACTCTTCTTTAGCACTGCTAACAGCCAACCTTAGTCGGTTTACCTGAGATTGAGCTTGACGATATTCACTGGTGATCCCAGAGATAAGTGCCGCAACTTGATTTTGGAGTGTTTGCTTAACAGAAGCCAACTCAGCTTGAGCAGAAATCATTTTTTGGTGCTTCGGGCCATACACTTTGCTTAATTCAGACACATTGCTTTCAGCTTTTAGTTCGGCCTCTTTAACATTTTGAATAGAAGGATGGTTTTGTACAGCTGGCATGGCTGCAAGCTCTGTAGGGTCGCCATTAAAATTTTGAACTTGTTCGTAAATAATTTCACTTTGCTTTAAACGATTTTCTGCTTGCAGTAATTGTTCGCTTAAACCTGAAAGCTCTTCTGACGCTAAACCTACAACGCCGTCTAGATCGACCAACTGTTCGCGTTCGTAAAACTCTGCAAGCTTTCTTTCCGACGCTTCAAGCTTTGTACGCAACCCTTCTAAACTGTCATTTAACCAGGTTGTTGCTTTGCTTGTCATATCAAACTTAGCTTCAAGATAGTTGTCTATGTAAACTTCAGCCACTGTGTTAGCGATAAGTGCAGCAAGTTTCGGAGACTCACTCATGTACGAAATTTTAACCACTTGGGTATTCGCAACAGGCGTTATAGACAACTCTTCAGAAAACAAAGAAATCAATTTCTCTTTGCGTAACTCTGCTTTTTCTTGTTCACTTAACGGCTCAGCATCCTTTTGCGGAAGAAAAGTCAGCACGCCTTTTATTGAGGCTTTGATGTCATTTATAAGAGAGGCTTCTCCTTCGTTTAGCATCTCCACAAAAATAGGATTATTACCCAAATCCAGCTTATCTACGACCTTTTCGGCGATATGTCTCGATTTTAAAATTTCGTACTGAGTTTCAAAGTATTCTTTTTTGGATGAATCCAAACCGTATACTTGCTCAATTGAAACAATGTTGGTTTCTTCTGACTCAATTAAAAGTGACGATGTTGCTTTGAAGATAGGTGTCATTGATAAAACAATGAGGGCTACAAGAAATGTAATAACAATTGAGAGACTAAATATACGCCACTTACTTTGATTAATAACTCTAAAGTAATGGGTTAAATCAATGATGTCCTCGTCCGCATCTTGCTGTGCGGTTCTAATATCGTTTCCTTCGGAAAGCATAAAACGTCCAGTTAGCTAATTAGAAAAAACTCTGTTCTATGTTAATAATGTCGCCAGGCAAAATTTGCATATACCTGTCAGCATTTAACGTTAACTGCTCTCCATTCACAGTTCGGTCTACATAAATTTTGGTTTTTGATGCGCGTTCGGTATATCCACCTGCAAGCGCAGCGGCTTTATCAATAGTTAATCCAGGCTGAAAAGGGTAGCCACCGGGGTTTTTCACTTCACCATTAATAAAGAATGGGCGATATTCAACAATACCAACCGAAACTGAGGGGTTTATTAAGTAATCGCCTTTTAAGCCTTCGTAAATGAAGCTCTCTAAACTACTAACAGTCATACCGATAACTTTAATTTCACCCAAATAGGGGTAATTAATTACCCCTATATCGGTTAATCGCGTTTCTAAAGACAAGTCATCTTGTCCATACACTGAAATACGTACGGTATCGCCCGAGCCTAAAGTGTATTGGTTAAATAATCCATCCTGAGCAAACACACTATTAAAGCATGTTACTGCAAGAAGAATTAAAGCAAAAACTCTGTTCATGTGTGCAAATTAAAGCGTTACGTTAACGGTAAAAGTAACAATATTTCTATCGAAGTCAATAACGTTTTGATTGCTGTCGCGCTGATCAAACGTGTAGCCCGCCTGAAATGCCAAGTAACGCTGTGCTTGGTAGTTAATAGAAAACGTTGCTGTAGTATTGTCGTCTACGCGAGTAGAATTAGCACCAGTGTATTCATCTTGAGAGTAAGCTAAATTTATTGTAGTCGACACACGGTCTAACCATTCATGATCCCACTTCACTTGAAACGTTTGTGTATCAATAAAATCGCCTTCACCATTTGTCTCGCTGGTATTTGCAAAAGTCGAAAAATCGACTGTTGAATATGTTCTTGGCGTCCATATCACACCAATTTTCCAATCAAGCCCACTGAAATCTTCTCTATCGCCATCATCAAATTCTTTTTGTCGGTGGCCTAATTTTATATAGCCGGTTGTTTTCGCTGTGGTATCCCACTCTACACCGACAAGTAGTCGCAATTCTTCACTGTCTAGCGGTGCAGTCGGGTCAAGCGCGAAGTCATAGTTAATGTCATTATAAATAACATCAAATGTCATATCTGTCGCAGGCATAACGTTGTAGTAAAACGTACCACCTAAGGTTGTAGTATCTCTATCGCGGCTTCTATATATGGGCGTATCAATATCGTAGTCAGTGTCACTATAACCCACATTGACGTCTAATCGTCCTGTTGAGGTAAGCGCACCATAAGAATAGGTTGCATCGAACTTGTAGCTTTTGTAGGTATCGGGCGTTTCTAGTTCTTCACCACGCCCAATTGAGAAATTGGTACCACGTTCATCGTGTTCATCAGTATAAATTGCTAATACTTCTAATCGGTTTCGTACGTTAAATTCAAATTTACCCAAGGCATTTAACAAGTGATCGGTGTAATCATCAACGTTACTAGAAAAATAATCGCCTCGTTCTAATCGATATCCAAACTGAACCTCGTTAAGTCCATATGAATTGACAAGAATAAGTTCAGGCGCAATGGTTGATTTCCAACTCTCTATTTCGCTGTCGTTTGACCGTATAACGTTATCGTCATGTCCAAACTCTGCATTCAACGAGGGATATAAATCGAAGCCACCAACATCAATACTTGCTGGCGTTTGTGCAATGGCTTTACCGCATACTATCGCACTTATTACTGTGACTAAGCATTTTTTCTGCATACTGTTCATGACGTTTCCCTATTAACCTATATATGCGTTTAAACTAAAGCCTTGCCATATTCACCAGAAACTGCGGTAGAAGAAAATAATGACAAAAAAGGCTTTACGTTTGAATGTCCAATTTATCTAATAAAACTTTGTGAAAGTACGTTGATGATTCACGTACCCTAACCATCAAAAATGTTTAGTAATTCACCAGCACTGGATAGTATCTTTACCTTTTAGCTATTCGACTAATACTAGTCTATAGTCAGCTGTCTCGGCAGAGATCGATACTATGCAATGTCAAATTAATGGCAATGAAGATTTTTTATAATATCTCTTACGGCAATTATCACTTCCAATACATATGATGTCAGTTATTTCACCTGTGTCAATTGCTTATTCGACTTTAGCACGAATAATAATGATTGAATGTTAAACCTTGTTTAAGTGGGAAATTGACAATTTTTTGACATTAAGCAAATTAAAAACAAAGATCGCTTGCAAGCTCACTGAATCCACGCCATTATTTTAGTCCAGTAACACGTAAAGCAACAAACCGTGCCTAAGAATGCACAAAGTTAAATAAAGTTGTGTACGTGCTGGTTGCAGTAAGCAATAAATCATTGCCTGACATGTAGTTTAAAGATGACTTCTCAATTTAAATGGGCTGCATATTATGGCTAAATTAGAATATGACGTATTAAACACGGATTTTACTTTGTCTTCATCTTCTGGCAACGGTGGTTTTATTGTTCGAAACCAAAGTAGCTTCTCCACCCTTTACAGATTAGTCGACCTCGTCGTAATACTTTTTACTTGGTACGTTTGTTATTACGCTTTTGATGTGTCGATAAATAGCAGCGCTCTTGTTCTAGCACTGTGTTTTTCCATTGTATTTCAACTATGTGCTGAAGCGCTTGAATTATATCGCTCTTGGCGAGGTGCTAGTACATCACAAATAGTTAAAGCTACGGCTTTCTGTTGGGCAATAACATGTTTGCTAACACTCACATGCGGTTATTTTTTTGCTGAAGCTTCTACGCAAACCCCACTCCCCATTATCAGTTGGTTTTCATCATCACTTCTAACGCTAGGTACTTGGCGTTATGTTATGCGTGCTTTCCTATTCAAAATAAGAAAAACAGGTATGAATTCCCGACAGGCAATCATTGTCGGTGCTACCAAAATTGGCCAAGAACTGGCACAGCAAATTAAAGGTCATGATGAATTAGGCATTCGCTTTTTAGGCTTTTACGATGACAGACAGCCAGAGCGTCTACCTGATGCAATGCAGATTCACTTAAAAGGAACCGTTCAGCAAGCTGTTGAATTGGCAAAAAGCAATAAAGTGGATTATATCTATATTGCCCTTCCAATGGGGGCTGAAAATAGAATAAAAGAAATTCTTCATTACTGTTCAGACACGACAGCCAACGTGTATCTTATACCTAATTTCTTTGTGTATAACTTAATGAATTCCAGATGGCAGAGTTTTGGTTCTGTTCAAGCGCTCAGTATATTCGATACGCCATTTCAAGGAGCCAGTGAAGCGTTAAAACGCTTAGAAGACATTGTATTAAGCATTTTATTTTTAACAATTCTTGCCATTCCGATGGCTATTATTGCAGCCGCAGTAAAACTTACCTCTCCCGGCCCAGCAATATTTAAGCAGAAACGCTACGGATTAGACGGTAAGCAGATATTAGTTTATAAATTTCGCTCTATGTCTACGCAAGACAACGGTAATGTTGTAAAACAAGCCACTAAAAATGACCCTCGAATTACTAAGCTTGGGGCATTTTTAAGGAAAACGTCACTTGATGAACTGCCTCAATTTATCAACGTTTTACAAGGTCGAATGTCTATAGTAGGCCCTCGTCCACATGCTGTTGCGCATAATGAAGAGTATAGAAAAATAATTTCTGGCTACATGTTACGTCACAAAGTACGCCCAGGTATTACTGGTTGGGCGCAAATAAACGGCTTTAGAGGCGAAACCGACACCGTTGAAAAGATGGAAAAAAGAGTACAATTCGACCTTGATTACATTCACAACTGGTCCGTTTGGTTAGATATAAAGATAATAATAAAAACGGCAATAAACGCATTAATAGACAAAAATGCTTACTAGAACACAATTTAGTTAGCCCGTTGATTGTGATACTCGTACGAAAGTCGTCTTAAATTAATGAATAATTTTCCAATACACACTTTTTTCAATAAGTACGAGATAGTGCTACACTCCAGCGCTGTTACAAATAAAATATTGACGACCTACCAACAATTTTTTAATTTGTCCGTCTATTAACTATAAAATGGAAATTATGAGCGACGATAACCCTCACTCTACCAACGGCTCATCAGGCAAGAGTTGGTTAGATAAACTAAAGAATTCAATTTCTGGCGAGCCGAGAAGTAAAGAAGAGTTAGTATCTGTCATCACTGATGCTGAACTCAACGAAATCATAGATCCTCAAACCCGTGAAATGATTGAAGGGGTAATTGGGGTAAATGAAATGCGAGTAAGGGATATAATGATCCCTCGCGCTCAAATGACAACCATAGATGTTGAGCAAACGGTAGAAGAGTTTTTACCGCTTATGCTTGAATCTGCTCATTCCCGTTTTCCTGTTATCAGCGAAGATAAAGACCATATCGAAGGTATTTTATTAGCTAAAGACCTCCTTGCTTTTGCATTTAATACCGAAAAAGAATTCAACCTTCGCGACATTCTTCGCCCAGCGGTTATTGTTCCCGAAAGTAAACGTGTTGATGTACTGTTGAAAGAGTTTCGTCAGCAGCGCTATCACATGGCAATTGTTGTGGATGAATACGGTGGTGTATCTGGTTTGGTAACCATTGAAGATATTCTTGAGATCATCGTCGGTGAAATTGAAGACGAATACGATGTTGAAGAAGACGGTACTGATGATATTCGCCCGTTAAACAAATCGACGTACTCAGTAAAGGCGCTCACACCTGTTGATGATTTCAATGAATTCTTTGAAACAAAATTCAGTGAAGAAGAAGCAGATACTATTGGCGGTATTGTGCTTAAAGCGTTTGGTCATATGCCTGAAACTAACGACGAAATTCAAATTGGTGAAATGACATTCAAAGTTACCAACTCTGATAAACGTCGTCTTATTCAACTGAAAGTGTCTGTACCTTCGCTGGAATAGCGCAAACCTTAGCGAACACATAACTACGATGTTGAAACGGTATTTACCGCATCTTTTACTGATATTAAGCGGCGCTAGTCTCACTTTGGCTTTTGCGCCCTTTAATATGTGGTTACTTACACTACCTGCACTTGCTCTAGCCGTTCGGCAAATTATTAAGCTTAAGCACCAAACATTTTTAGCCGGCTGGTTATTTGGTATGGGGTGGTTTGGCGCGGGTATTAGTTGGGTACATGTCAGTATTGCCGACTTTGGGGGACTGCCCCTTATTGCGTCGATTGCCTTAATGGTTGCACTTTGCGGTTACTTATCGCTCTACCCTGCATTAGCCTTTAAATTAACATCCAAGTACTTCGCCCCGCGGCTTTGGCCTCTTGCACTGCCTTTTTTCTGGGTATTCGCCGAATGGCTCAGAAGCTGGATGTTAACAGGCTTCCCTTGGTTGTCATTAGGTTACAGTCAACTTTATAGCCCGCTTGCGGGGTTTGTACCTTTGATTGGCGAAGCAGGGGTAACTGCACTTATCGTAATCGTTGCCACCTCTATTGCACTTATTAATAATAAACGAACCTTGGCAAATGCTTCGCTTATTACCGTTTGTTTGTTAGTTTGTGGTGTTGTACTTAAACAGCACGATTGGGTTTTACCAAAGCACACCTATAACGTAGGAATGGCTCAGGGGAATATAGCTCAAAGTTTGCGTTGGACCCCAGAGCAAGATGAACCCACTATGCAGACCTACAAAGGTTTAACCGAAGGTCTTTGGACTAATGACCTTATCATTTGGCCAGAAGCTGCTGTACCGAAGCTTGAACCACTCGCTCAACCTTTTTTATCAATGCTTAACGAGCGCGCCTTTAAAGAAAACACTGCATTAATTACTGGTATAGTTAATTACAACTGGGAAACTGATGAAGCATGGAATAACTTAATTGTACTAGGCAAGCGTACACCAGATGCACGTTATCCCGACTATCAGTATTTTCACAACAATCGGTTTTCTAAACATCATTTACTGCCAGTAGGTGAATTTGTTCCTTTTGAAGACTGGCTGCGACCACTGGCGCCCCTTTTTGATTTGCCAATGTCTTCGTTTTCCCGTGGGAATTACCAACAACCAAATTTACAAGCCAATGGTATTTATCTTGCCCCTGCCATTTGTTTTGAAATCGCCTTCCCCAATCAGGTAATGGCAAATCTATATTCAGAAACAGACATGATAATTACTGTCAGTAATGATGCTTGGTTTGGCCGTTCACATGGCCCCGCTCAGCACTTGCAAATTGCACAAATGCGCGCACTTGAACTTGGCCGCCCCGTGCTTCGTGCAACCAATAACGGCATTACCGCCTTTATCAATCACAAAGGCGAAGTTAAAAGTGTTTTACCCCAATTTGAAACAGCAAGTATTTCAGCGCCAGTTGTCGCAACAACTGGCTTTACACCGTATTACCATCTGCAAGGCCTAGGTGTATGGTTTATAGTTATTGGCTTGTTTGTTGCAGCTTATATACTCCGTAGAATGCACTAAAGCCTGCGCATCTTTGTTTCATTTTTTAGTCATACTGCCCACAAATGTACTTATTTGGGCCCACCCAACCGCGTACATTTGCGATTGCCTGACTAAAAATGACTCATGCACACTTTATAAACAAAGATAAACAGGCTCTAGAGCGTGCTCTTAAAACCATAACAATAATTATCGAGGTAAACATAGTGAATTGGATTTCTCGTTTTTCAAAGCAATCCGTGGCCATCGCATTATCAACTTTTATTACCAGTACCGCATGGGCTGAAACCATTGTTATTACCGCAGACCGATTGGTAGACGTTACCAATGGGAACGTTATAAAAAATGCTGCAGTCGTGGTTGATGACAACATCATTACTGCTGCAGGTGCAGTAGCAAGTATTTCGTTGCCAACTGATGCAGCACGTATCGATTTAGGCGACTCTACGCTCATGCCGGGTCTTATGGATATGCACGTGCACTTAACCAGTGACGCTACCCGTCATGGCTATAAGCGACTTGAAGTATCATTACCCCGCGCAGCCATTACTGGGGTTAAACACGCTAAAGCCACGTTAGAAGCTGGCTTTACAACCGTGCGCAATGTGGGAGCACCAGGCTTTGCCGATGTCGCGCTTCGTGATGCAATAAACGCAGGCGATGTTGAAGGCCCGAGAATGTTTGTAGCTGGCCCAAGCCTTGGTGTTACTGGTGGCCACTGTGATAGTAATTTACTGCCATATGAGTACGATAACTACAGTGAAGGCGTTGCAGATGGACCATGGGAAGTGCGTAAAACAGTACGTCGCAATATTAAGTACGGCGCTACGGTTATCAAATTCTGTGCAACGGGTGGTGTACTGTCAAAAGGTACGAAAGTAGGTGCACAGCAATACACGTTTGAAGAAATGAAGGCTCTGATTGATGAAGCACATTTGCGCGGCTTAACAGTTGCCACACACGCTCACGGCACCAGTGGCATTAAAGATGCTATTAAAGCTGGTGTAGACTCTGTTGAGCATGTCAGCTTACTTGATGACGAGGCAATCGCCCTAGCAAAAGAAAACGGCACGTATTTCTCGATGGACATCTATGTTACCGAATACATTCTAGGTGAAGGTGAAAAGGCTGGTATATTAGAAGAAAGCCTGAATAAAGAACGTATTGTAGGCAAAACCCAGCGCGAAAACTTTAAAAAAGCGGTTAATGCGGGCGTAAACATGGTATTTGGCTCAGATGCCGGTGTATATCCCCATGGCGACAACCCCAAGCAGTTTGCGCGCATGGTAAAATTTGGTATGACTCCAATGCAGGCTATTCAGGCCGCTACTATCAACCCTGCCCGCTTGCTTAAACAAGAGGCGACACTGGGTAGTTTGGACAAAGGTAAATTTGCGGATATCGTTGCCGTGCCTGGAAACCCAATGGAAGACATGAGTTTAATGGAGAATGTTGGCTTTGTTATGAAAGACGGTAGCATTGTAAAACAATACGCCATGTAAATTCATAGCTAATGCGTATTGACCTTTTCGGTACATCTTTGCAGCAAAGGCCAACACGCTATAGTTACTATTTGAAAAAATATAAAAAACCACCTTAGA
>NZ_BJKK01000024.1 GCF_006538325.1 Alteromonas sp. KUL42 | reverse complement strand
CATGTGTGCGGTTTTTTGTATGCCTTAACGCGTAATTACACGTAAACGTTATTGCGTAAAGGTTACAGAAAAAGTAACAGGCACCGTAGTGGTGATGCTTTTAAGGCCTGCTATTTCTTGAAGAGCTGCAACACCATCTGCAAGGCCAAATGACTCTGCTTTAATAAGTGTAGGAGATGTTGTTGAAACAGTTAGTGTGTCTTCACTTACTTTACTTGCCTTCACTGCGAAAGTGGTAGGAACCGCTTTACCGTGCAAGGTCAATGTACCTTCCACACTTCCCGTTACCATATCGCCCACGGCAAGGTTTGTCATACTCTCGTCGAGCTTTGCTTCAAAGGTTGCTTCGGCAAACTGACTCACATTGAAAAGCATTTTTTTCATTCGCTCGTTGCGAATATCAATGGCCGTATTTACTGATGCAAGGGAAACCGTTACAGCCAATTTTCCGTCGTCTGACAAACTTCCGCCAAAACTGTCAAACTGATGAACTTCGGTAACTTGTGCATTCTTGGTAGTCAGAAAATGCAGCTCACTTGTATCGTTGTCCATCGTCCATTGTGCAGCCGCTGGAAATGCTAGACCGCCTGCGAGCAACGCTGCAGACAAGCTTCGAATACGTTTTGCCATCATAGGTTTACTCCTTTTAGCGTTTGGGTTCCATCTTTGGTGATGTTGATATTTCATAAGCGCAACTAACAGTGGGAAATATTTTTTCCCACATTTACTTATTCATTACGCGTCAATCGAGATGAGGGTTTACAAAATCATCATACTGGATAACGTCTTGCCAAGGCACGCGTTGATCGCCCATTACCACAAAATCTGGGTTCTCTAACGAATGACGCTGGTTATATGTCAAAGGTTCGAAGTTAGCAGCAGCAATACTGCCTCCTGCTTCTGAAACAATACACTGTGATGCACCTGTATCCCATTCTCCGGTTATGCCTATACGCATAAATACGTCAGCTTTGCCCTCGGCAATAAAACACGCTTTCAAAGAACAGCTACCCAACGGAAGAGTTTGGTAAACCCTTCTCGCACACATGCGACTTAGCACTTTTTCTCTAGATTGACGACGACTAATGGCAATCATGACAACGCTTTTTTTCGGGTCGTCTAGTTTGCGCACTTTGATGGGGTGATCGCCATCTGGCGATGATTTAAATGCACCTTTACCCTTTTGAGCGTAATACAGACTTTGTCCCGGTGGCCAGAAGATCACCCCGATTGCGGGTTGATTATTCTCGATAAGTGCAATATTGACGGCAAAATCACCACTTCGCGCAATAAATTCTTGGGTACCATCGATAGGATCAATTAACCAATAACGGGGCCAGTGTTTTCGCTCTGCTAAACTTGCGTGTTTGTTTTCTTCAGAAAGAATGGGTATGTCTGGAGTGGCTTCTTTTAAGCGCTTATTGATAATGTCATTTGCCAAGTAGTCAGCGCTGGTGACAGGAGACTCATCGTCTTTTTGGTAAGCGTCAAACTCACCTTTGTCATACACTTCTAGTACAGCTTCGCCAGCTTCAACGGCAATTTTTTTTGCAAGTTCTAATAGATCGGGGTGGGCGTCATCGGGCATTGTTTATTGTTCCTTAAACCACTTTTGAGCCAAAAACAGTGCTGCAATACAGCGGGCTTCAATAAAGTCTTCTCGTGCAAGTAAAGCATCAGCTTCGTCTAAAGGCCAGTGAATGACCTCAAGAGGTTCAGGCTCATCACCTTCTAAATGCTTCGGGTATAAGTCTCGAGCGAGTACAATGGTCATATTGGCGTTAAAGAATGTGGGGGCCATACTTACTTTGTGCAGTTCGATTAACTCGTTTGCAGCAAACCCTGCCTCTTCTTGAAGCTCGCGGTTCGCGGCTTCTATGGCAGTTTCGCCAGGGTCGATAAGCCCTTTGGGAAAACCGAGTTGATATGAGTGTGTACCTGCAGCATATTCGCGAATCAGCACCATAGTGTTTTCATCAAGCATAGGTACAATCATAACAGCACCGCGATTCCCACCTGCCATACGCTCGAATTCACGTGTGGCGCCATTAGAAAACTCAAGATCGAGGCGCTCTACCCTGAATAGTTTGCTTTGCGCAACAATTTCACGAGAATGAATTTGTGGTAACGGTTTGTTCGGGTCAATTTTTGGCATGTGTCTCGCTACAACTTTGTTATCATACTTGTATACAGGTTATCGTTAATTCTAGCTTACTTCATTATAAGGAAAATCGCTTGCCCTTTCTGCCCTGGAATGAAATAGACACTGTCCTTCTTGATATGGACGGCACGCTTTTGGACTTACACTATGACAATCAGTTTTGGTTGCATCACTTGCCTAAGCGATTAGCTGAACTACGCGGTATTTCAGAGGCACAAAGCCAAGCTGAAATGACAGCGCGATACAACGCGGTATTTGGTCAGATTCAATGGTATTGCTTAGACTATTGGGCCGAGTCTTTAGAAATGGATTTAGAAAATGAGTTTATGCCACTAAAACGTGAGCTTGCGCATTTACTTGAGCTTAGAGATGACACCATTCCATTTTTAAAGGCGTTACATGAGTCAGGTCGAGAAGTCGTGCTTGTTACCAATGCTCATCCTAACAGCTTGGCATTAAAGTTAGAGCATACTCAGCTTGACGACCATATCGACAATCTTATTTCTACCCATGAATTCGGCGTAACTAAAGAATCTCAGCTATTGTGGGAGCGTTTGCAAGCAAGGGTAAAATTTGATGTGAACCGCACGCTCTTTGTCGATGATTCACTCCCTATTCTGGAAGCTGCGCGTACGTATGGCATCAAGCATTTACTTGCTGTTGATAATCCAGACAGCCAATTGCCTAACCGGAATATTACCGAGTTTGCTGCAGTGCGAGACTATCGATTGATGATAGATGACATAATGGCTAACCCTGTTTCGCATACCTAGAAAGGACGCTCAGCAATGATCTCAGATACAATTTATGTGGGTTCTAAAAACCCAGTAAAAATAAACGCAGCACTAAATACCCTTTCAGACGCCCTTGAACACGACTTTGACGCGCAAGGTTTGTCAGTGCCAAGTGGTGTGCCTGATCAGCCTATGAACGAAGATGAAACTCGATTAGGAGCAATTAATCGTATAAAAGCCATGTTAGCCCACCACCAAGGCGGTTTAACTGACGCTTGGTATGTAGCTATAGAAGGCGGCGTAGATGTTTTTGAAGATGGCCCTGCAACCTTTGCCTATGTTGCTATTTATCACGAAGGGCATTGGTCGGTAACACGCAGTGCGAGTTTGCCACTACCTGTAAGTGTGTATCAGGCATTGCAACGCGGTGAAGAATTAGGCCCGGTGATGGATAAGTTATTTGATACCGTTAATGTAAAACAAAAAGGTGGTGCGATTGGGCTACTGACATTAAACCACGCTACTCGACAAAGTGTGTATGAAGTCGCGTTAACACTGGCAATGGCGAAATTTCACTTTCCCGACCTTTATACAGACTAAAGCTTTACTACAAGGGGCTGAATGTTATAGCGACAGCCCCAGGTTTCGGAGAAGTTAAAGTTTGATTGGAATATACCCATCGGCATCAGGCGTACCAAAGAAACGAGACGCTTGATGCACTTCATTAGGCAAGCTATCGTCGGGCTTAAACTTACCGTTTACCTTCACATTTTTCATGTTTGTGGCAATGACTGCGTCCATCGATAACCCCAATAAGTTAGGCTCACTTACGGTAACGCCAATGTCATCACCTTCACAGCGTAATTTCGCAGAATAAGTGCCGAAATCAATAGGGCCTTGTGTTCCTGCTACGGTGGCATTAAGCCAATCTCCTGTGCCTGAAAGTGCTCTGCATGTCGGGCCAAAATCCAGTTCGTTTAAGTTTACTTTGAAGCGACCGCCTGCATTTACCGGTAACGGTAGTCGGACCTTGGCGAGCACTCTATCTACAGGTAAGTAGACAGTGAAGTTTTTTGTTTTAACGCGCTCTTGACTGAATAGCCCTGTGGTTATTGGACCTTCAAAAGCAATGTCATTTTTGTCGCGCACATTGCCTGCTTTTACGTCTAAATGGATTTTACCTAAAAAGATATACAATGGGTTAAGCTGCCATTTAACGTTGTTGATTGGCAGTCCATTGGCAACAACAGTTTGTGCTTTACCATTAAACAAAGTGCCACTGATGCCACTGAGTGAAACGTTACTGGGAAGGTTGACTCTTCCTATAACCTGCACAGCGGGCATATTTGCTATGGCGAATAGTAAAAAGGCAACGATCCCGCCTAATATCCAACTTACTTTTGACTTCATGCTTTACCTAATTGTAATCGGCGAATTTTGATGTGACCTTTCACATCGGCTTCTGCAATGTCGGCTTGAAGGATCACTACGCCCATACTTTCCATTGCTTTTAACCATGCCAATACGTTGTTAAACGGGGCTTGATCAACCCACACTTGTAACTCTTCACCTTGAGGTTGCATACGTGAAATAGCAATATCGTGTTGGCTGGTTGTGCGGTTGACCGCTTGTGGCAAAGAGCCAGAAAAAGTTTGCTTTCCGCCTGTGCTACGGCGAAGCTGTTGGGCTCTAGCTGCACTGTCTTTCACCCACACAAGAAGTGATTGTTGGTTGTCGAGTAGCTTGTGCTCTCTGTCTAATGCCGCGTTAAGCGGAGCCCAAATAATGAAGTAAAATAGCGCAACCAACACCATTATTGCGGATGCAATAACGAGTTTTTGCTCACGCTCTGTTAGCGCTTTGTATTTCTCTAAAAGTGCCTTCATGACGTGCTCCTGATTGACACGGTTCCCACCACGCCATTATCGCGATTGTTAATTGCACCTTGCTCAACAATGAAACCTGCGTTTTCAGCGCTGCGTTTAAATTGTTCCAGTGCCTCAAAGTTTTTGCCCTGCGCCTGAATTCTGAGTTCTGTACGCGACGCGTCAAAACGCAAGGTTTGTGGCTTAACCTCTGTGGCTGCGAAAGCGGGGGTTAACTGATCTAGCATAACCAGAATGGAGGCACTCCCTCCACCTTGTTCAAGCTTGGCGAGTTCACTTTCAAGCTTAAGGCGCACATTGCGATAGGTGCCAATATTCGGAAAGCCTGCTTTTACTGAATCATTGATTTCTTTACTTAAGGTCTCGTTTTGAGACTTTAGCTGATACAAAGTTGCTGTTTTATCGATAAGGCTAGTGGAAAGTGCTAATACAGCCAATACTGCGGCTACGCGCCACTGGGAAAGCACACCTCTACTTTTTCTTTTTACCTTATAGTCCCCTTGGCACAAGTTAAAGCTGCTGCTCATGGCTTCTTTAGCAAGTACTTGCATGGGTAACTCAAGAGGCGCTTGGGCTTCTTCTATGTTGGGTAATGCGCTTAAGTCGATACCTGCATAATTTGTAATGTTAACAGTACCTTCGTGCTGCGCAGTGAAATGAGCAAGGGTTGGAAGCAGCCAGGTTTGTTCGCCTTGAACACCTTTAAACACATCTTGACGTACGAGAAGTTGCTCTCCGATAGTTAGTACAGACCAACCATTAGGCGTAGCGGGTACAGCCAACACATCAGGAATGATAGTACTGCAAAACAGGTTTGCATCGGCCAACCATTGCTGCCACTGCTGCATCTTTTCGTGGCTAACTACAGCAACTGCTTGTTGATCGCCCTGTTTTGGCCCAATCGCAAAAAATTGTTTGCTGATGTCTGTTGCCAATTCATCTTCAAGCATAAACGGAATTGCCGCTAAGACTTTTCTACTTGCTCTTGGCGGCAGTGTTACCCACTTAAGTAAAATCTCACTGCTTGGGGCAAGTGCGACAATTGACCGTTGTCCCGCTCGTTCAGAAAGCGTAGACAATGCGTCTGCATTTGGCAGTTCACCAGAGGCGATAATTTCGTTCTCTGTTTGCGAGTACACTAACCAGTTGATTGGATCGCTCTGGTTAGCGCCTAATCGCACTAAAAGTTGTTCCATTAATAGGTTCCCCCAAACTCGCGATTCACAACACTTACGCCATTGTCGGCGGTGGCGTGAAACACGGTGGAAAGCTTAAACGTTGCTTTGTTATATTGTGTTTTTGTGTGCAGCTTAAAATATTCAGTCTTTACCACAAACCACGCTTGTCGCGAACTCGATAAATTGAGTGCGGTAATAGCTGGGTCGTTCAAAAAGTCATCCTTGTTATCCCAGCCGTCTTTAGGACGACTCCCTATCAGACTTTGTGCTTGGCGAAGATCAAGGCCAGTTAACCCAGCAAGTAACGGCGCATCATCGTCTTCTAACGTGTTTACATTCACATTTAACTCATTGTTGCCAGGTATAACACACACCAATTTAAATAAATCCGGTAACCATTGAGGTGATACCCCATTTATAATACGCAATTCGCTTTTCGATGCCAGTGGTCCATTCGCCGCAAGATAGGGAAACTCACGGGACTCGTATTCGCTGTCTTCAGCACCATAGCTACGGGGAAAGTCATCGTCATCCACCCAATCAGCAAGACTATCTCTTAATGTATTGGCTGTGTAGCTATCGAGCTCATCTATACTCATCGCTATCAACATAGCGTGAAAAGCGTCCATGGCTTCAGTGGTATTGGCGGAACTGTTACTCGTATCTGTGCTTGCGCTACCAGAGGTTATTGCATTCAAATTAAAGCAGGCTTGTAAGTCTTCCAAATGTGCCGTTAAGCCGCCATTTTCTAGCGGGTAATTAAATTCTTGAGCCCAAGGCTGATCTAAGGAAATAACATCGGGGCTTTCGGTAACCAGGGTTAAAATAGATTTACGAGCAAAGGCTTCAGCACCCATGGCATACCAGTATGCTTGGTTACTGTCTTTTAAGTTCATGGTGCGCTGAACCTGTAGCTGCAACCGCGTTCCCATTTCTGTAGCAAGCACAGCAACAAATGCAACTATCATTAGTACAATCATCAGCGCCACACCTTTTTGCTTACTGGGCGGTTTGGATTGCATTGGCTTGCGAGATGGACGATAACGTTTCATGTTCATTGCACACTCGTCGTTAAAGTAAATTCACGGCGAATTGTGCCAAAGTCGCGGCTGACAAACTCAACGGCAACGGCGAGGGGTAATACGGAGCCCTGATAGCTTTCATTCCATTTGGCTTCTGCTTCGTTTTTACTGCCCTGACTAGTTTTAAATTCGACTTTAAAGCCGTCAATATCCTCTAAAAGCACTCTTATCTTGGGCTCATAGCCAATTACATTGTCGACATAGGTGCTGTATAAACGTTCGAGTTTATTGTCACGCAGGCGATAGGCTACATACTGCAATGTACTGCGTGGAAGCATTTGTTGTGGGTTATGCCATCCCCCTCGAACAAAGCCAATGCCATCATCATCACTGCCATCAACTTTTCCGCCAGCCATAACTGCTTCGCGTTTTTCTCCATCAACACGAATGGAACGTGCAACCGCTTGCTGTAAGTCACGCTCTATTGTGGTCACAGCACGTTGCAGCGCTTGAAGCTTGTGAAATCGTTCTTCAGAAATATCATTACTGTCGATGACTGTAGTGAGTAACCCAGTAGAAGCAAGGCCAATTAACGTGAAAATCGCCATGGCAATAAGTATTTCGATAAGTGTGAAGCCGCGTTGCATACCAGTCCTTTAATTCTTCGACGTTGGTTTTGCAACAAACGTGGTGACTGATGTAACAGAGCTGGCGTACTCTTTATCTTCGCCAACATAGATGGTGACAGCGCGTAAGTCATCGTCATTGGTTTTGGTAACACTTTGTCGCCAGTACCAAGTGCGATCAGCCATTTCCATATTGCCTTTGACGTTGTTTTTGGGTGGCCATGTTGTGTCTAACTGTAATTGGCTTAATCGGTTGCTGGCGACCCAATTGGCAAAGGTAACCGCTTCAACTTGTCCAACACTTGATAGATGGTCACCCGCCGCTTTCAATATGGCGGTGCCTGTCATTGCGAAAATAAGTAACGCAACCATGACTTCTAATAGTGTCATGCCTCGTTGTGTTTTTGGTGTTGATAAAGGTGCGTTCACAGAGGGCGCTCCAATGGCCCTTCTAACGCTAAGGGGGGCAAATCTTGATTTTGTAAACTGAAGTAAACGGGCATTTCTCCCCGCTCACCTTCGTAGTTAAAGGACAAAGTAAAAGGCGTAATTTCACCGCTGGACATGATCAAAATTTGAGGTGGTGGTAATTGCTCTTCTTCCTCGTTACCAATTTCAACCCCGTCTTCTGACACACTCAGGTTCTCGTCAAACAGCTCTCTATCAAACAGCCTGTCTTCCACATCCCATGGCAAGTCGTCTAAATTCAAAGACATGCTGAACTGTTCCGGTAACGTATGGGTTGCATAGATATTTTCGTCTTCTACACGTTGCCATTTGTCATTTTCATCAAGGTAAACGAAGTAATACGCGTTGTCGTTTTCCTCGATGCGAACACCTAACTGTTGCTGATTGAGCACAGCATAATCACTGGCCATATCAACGATGACCTGCATGCGTTGCGCTTGATCTTTTAATAGGTCTGACTGGCTAGCGCCAAATGCATTGAACATAACATAGCCTGCCGACAGACCAATGAGCAGCAGTACAAGCATGACTTCTAATAGTGTAAAGCCTGCTGATGAATGTTGTGTACAGCTGCGCCCGTGCATAGCTTAGTTTAAGTATTCGTTAATGTTCCAGTTACCAATGTCATCATCAGTACCTGGCTCACCATCTGGACCGTTAGAAAAGATATCGACTACACCGAGTTCCCCTGGGCTAATTAGTGCGTAAGGGTTACCCCACGGATCTTCAGGCAAGCGCTTGATAAAGCCGCCTTCAGGATAATTGCGTGGAATAGGGTCGATAGTTGGTGCGGTAACCAATGCATCCAAACCCTGTTCAGTGGTAGGAAAACGGTTGTTGCGAAGCTTGTACATCTCAAGGGCACTTTCCATTTGCTGAATATCAACAGCTGCCTTTTTCAACTGCGCTTCTTCTTGGTTGCCTAAAATTTGAGGGGCTACCATAGACGCCATAATGCCAATGATAAGAAGTACTACCATGACTTCGATTAAACTGAAACCAGTACTGCGATTTAACGTTTTCATTAAATATTCACCATGTTGTTCAATGCTAAAATTGGCTGCAATATTGCCATTACGATAAACAGAACTATGCCTGCCATCGATACAATGAGTAAGGGTTCAAACACCTTAAGTGAGACACCAACAAGCGCTTCAAATTCCCTGTCTTGATTGTCTGCCGCGCGCGCTAGCATTTGTTGCAGCTCGCCCGACTTTTCACCCGACGCAATCATGTGCATCATCATGGGTGGAAACATTTTTGTATTTTCCAGTGCTGCACGAAGGCTGCTTCCTTCTTTTACGTTCACAGCGGCATCGGCAACTTGATTCTTAATATGTTGATTTTCAAGTACGTCGCCTGAAATTCGCATAGCTTCAAGTAGAGGGACTGCACTGGCGCTTAGTATACTTAAGGTACGTGCGAAGCGCGCTGTGTTAAGCCCGCGTGATACTTTGCCAAGAAGTGGCAACGTTAGTAATACTTTGTGGTAGCGCAATTTCATGTGCTTTTGACGAAGCACTCGCTGAATAATGACAATCAACACGCCAATAACAACTAGCATATACAGACCGTAATCTTGTAGCCAAGTGCTCAACGAAATTAAAAATTGCGTAATAGCCGGTAAATCTTGACCCATATGATCAAATTGCCCGACGATTTTTGGGACTACCACGGTAAGTAAAAGTAAAACGATACCCATCGCGAAGAACAACATCAAAAACGGGTAAACCATGGCTTGGGTAATTTGACTACGAGTTTGTTGTCTACGCTCGGTATAGTCGGCTAGTCGATTTAATACGGTGTCTAAATGCCCAGATTTTTCACCGGCGGCAACCATTGCACGGTAAAGTTCGTCGAATACGCTAGGAAACTCAGCCAATGCATCAGCTAAACCATGGCCTTCCACCACTTTACTGCGCACGGCCATCATCATATTTTTCTGACGTGCTTTTTCACACTGTTCCGCAACGGCAAGTAACGCCTCTTCCACAGGTAGCGCCGATTCGACCAAGGTGGCCAATTGTCGTGTAATAAGTGCTAAATCTGAAGCTGATATGCGCGGTCTAAAGAGCGAAAAAGAAAATCCTTTACTGTCGCTTTGTTTGCGCTCAGCAACTTGTTCCACTTCTAAAGGTATAAGCCCTTTTTCGCGCAGTTGCTGGCGTACTTGTCTTGCATTATCTCCTTCAAGAACCCCTTGTGTGTTCTTGCCGCGGGCATTAACCGCTTTATAAGCGAACGCCGCCATTTAGTCTTCCCTCGTTACTCGAAGTACTTCTTCAAGTGAAGTTGCACCAGAAAGCACTTTTCGGCAACCATCTTCGCGAATGCTCGGTGTAGTCTTTCTGATATAGCGCTCAATAGCTTGTTCACCGACACCTTCGTGCATCATTTCTCGCACTTTTTCGTCTACTAGCAGCAACTCATGAATGCCGGTACGACCGCGGTATCCTGTTTGATTACAGGCTGCGCAACCATGAGGAGAATAAATTACCGTGTCGCTGGTGGCCGATGAACCTAAAATTTCAAGTTGAGATGCATCTGGCGTGTGGGGTTTCTTGCAATCTGGGCACAAGGTTCGCACTAAGCGCTGAGACAAAACAGCCAATAAACTTGAAGATAGAAGGAAGGGTTCTATGCCCATGTCTTCTAAACGGGTTATGGCACCCGCGGCGGTGTTGGTGTGAAGTGTCGATAACACCAAGTGGCCCGTTAAACTGGCTTGAACGGCAATCTGCGCTGTTTCGATATCACGAATTTCACCCACCATCACCACGTCTGGATCTTGACGAAGAATAGCCCGTAGACCACGGGCGAAGGTCATATCTACACGAGGATTAACCTGTGTTTGCCCAATGCCAGGTAAATCAAATTCTATTGGATCTTCAACCGTCAGAATGTTTCTGTCACGGGAATTTATTTCGGTAAGGCCTGCATACAAGGTGGTACTTTTACCTGAACCTGTCGGACCAGTGACCAAAATAATACCGTGAGGCTTTCTGATAAGCGTAGAAAAGTGATTGCGGTTTTGCTGAGTCATACCTAAATCTTCAAGATTCAGGCGAGCGTTGTTTTTGTCAAGTAAACGCAATACTACGCGCTCACCATGACTAGAAGGCATGGTTGATACACGTACGTCAACCGCTCGTCCGGCAATACGCAAGGTAATACGTCCGTCTTGAGGTACGCGCTTTTCCGCAATATCCAGTTTCGCCATAACCTTAATACGCGACACCAGCATAGAAGAGAGTTTTCGGTTTGGCCTTAAGATTTCCCGCAGTACGCCGTCTACACGAAAACGCACAACCAACTGGTTCTCGAAAGTTTCGATATGAATATCAGAGGCGCCTTCTTTGATTGCCTCACCCAACATCGCGTTAATTAACTTGATAATGGGAGCATCGTCTTCGCTGTCGAGCAAGTCCTCTGTGTCAGGCAAGTCTTCAGCCAGAGCAAATAAATCGCTCTCGTTACCTAAGTCTTCCATCAATTGCTTTGCCGCCGAGCTATCCCTTTGGAACGCGCTAGTTAGCAAGCTTTCAAATTCATCGGCTGGAATGGTCTTCGGTACGAAGGGTTCGCCATAAAAGCGGCGTACTTCTGCAAACACGTCAAATGGCGTATTTTCTGTGAAATACAAAATAGCAGGGGTTTCATTGGTTTCTAATAGCACTTGATTGCGCTTGGCAAAACTAAATGATAGCTGCTTAGGGCCTGCTTCCTCTTCTGGCAAACCCTCTTCTTCACCCATTGCTTCTAGCGCCTCTTCTTGGGCTTCTAGTGCTTGAGTAAGTTGTTCGTCCTGCCCTGACATACTAGTCGTTACCTTCTTTCTGTTTGTCTTTTTCAGATAAATATTCTTCAAATGAAGGAGGCAGTGACAAAGCGTCATCCCATTGCGGCATACTTGGCGTTTCAGCACTTGGCATTAGTGAAACACCATCTTGCTGTCGCTTAAGCTGTAAGGCGCGAATGTAGTTGTATTTGCGATGACTTATTGCATTCATTGTAGCGCCATCACGCACAATAGTGGGCTTCAAGAACACCATAAGGTTACGTTTGCGCTTACTGGTAGACGTGGTTTTGAACAAATGCCCAAGAATTGGAATATCGCCGAGCAGTGGCACTTTAGACACACTTTCTTGTACGTCTTCATCAATTAATCCGCCAAGTACAATTGTGCCGCCGTCATCTACAATAACCGTAGTCTTGATTTCACGCTTGTTAATTGAAATATCAACAGACGTTGCACCACTCACACTTGACACTTCTTGTTCAATAAGTAGTTGTACTGCGCTGCCTTCATTGATTTGCGGCGTGACTTTTAACTTAATACCCACTTCTTGACGGTCAACGGTCTGGAAGGGGTTCGAATTGTTCGCACCGGTTGTTGTACCTGTGATAATAGGCACTTCTTGACCAACAATAAAGAAGGCCTCTTCGTTATCCATTGTGGTTAAGTGCGGCGTCGCAAGAATATTCGAATTGGTGTCAGTGCTTACCGCTTGTACTACAGCGCCCCAACCATCTTCAATAATGCCTGCGATCATACCGTTGGCACTACCTAACAAGCTTGCCAATGCGGTAAAGTCACCTTCAATAGTCTCTTTGGTTTCTACCGGTACACCGTTAGCTGATGTGGTAGAGCGGGTTACTTCTCTGTCTTCTGCTTGACGCAATGCCACAGCGAGAGAACCTACTGGAATAACACCGTTATTAAACTGCGTACCACCGCCTTCTTCAGATACCCACTGCACACCAAGTGTTGCGCCATCGCCTTCAAAGACTTCAACAATAATAGCTTCAACTTGTACTTGTGCCCGTCGAACATCAAGTTGTCTTACTACTTCTTCTAGTGAGCGCATCATGTCTGGCTCAGCAGTAATAACAATGGCGTTAGAGTCTTCATGAGCATCAATGCTCACTTCACGGCTTGAACTGCCGCGGCCTGGGCTATTGGCGCTGCCGTTTTGACCTTCGGCCTGAATACTGGCCGACACACCTTGTAGCACTTGTACTAAATCTTCTGCTTTTGCGTAGTTCAAGAACAACACGCGGGTATTACCGTTTGTTTCTAGTTCTTGGTCCATACGTTGGATAAGGTTAATTAAACGCTGACGTGCTTTTATATCACCACTAACAATAACTGAGTTGGTTCTGTCGTCAGCCACCACGCGTGGATCTGATTTTGCCCCTGTGTTTGCCTTACCTTGTGATTTATTGATGCTTTCAATAATACGCACCATTTCTGATGCAGAGGCATAGCGCAGTTTAACGATTTCAACTTCTTCGTCACCGGCGCGGTCTACCCTTTCGATAATTTCGACTAAACGGTTCACCACTGCTGCGCGACCTGTAAGCATCATTACGTTTGATGGGTCGTGACTTACCACGTTACCACCGCCCGCTTGGTCGTTAAGCTGACGTAATATAGGCGCAAGCTCTCTTACGGGTACGTTGTAAACAGGTACCACACGAGTGATCATTTCATCACCGTCGCGGTTTGCACCTTCAACTACGGGAATATTAGATGTTTTAGCATCTTTTGAACGCACGACTTTCAATATACCGCTAGGCATTTCAACCACAGCAAAATCATACACTTGCAGTACGTTTAAGAAGAACTGATAGTACTGGTCTTCATTGAGCATGTCGTAGCTGCGTACGCTGATCTTTCCCCTAACGTTGGGGTCGACGATAATCGTGCGCTCTAAGTTCTTACCTACGATATTGATGAATTCGTTGATGTCAGTATCTTTGAAGTTAGGCATGTACTCTGCTGCGGTTACCGAAAAACACAGAAGTGCTGTACACATTGCAGTGCCTAAGCGAGATAATAGTGGTTGGCCAGTACGCCTTTTCATTCTAACTTCCTTCATTTCATAATCTGTCGATGGTGCAATGTTTGTTTATTACTCTGCGCTTGAGTGTTTCAAGGCGCTTTTTGTTATTTTACGACTCAGGCAAATCTAAATAGAGCGTCGTCAAACTACCATCTCTAATAATCGTCAATTCTAGTGTTTGCGCATTGCGAAGCTCGTTTAGGGCTTCTTTCGACTGCTGCATATCGGTCAAATCAAGACCATTGATTTGAGAAATAACATCGCCGGCTTGTAAACCAGCAGATTTAAACAATTCTGGCTCTTTACCAGGGCTCACTTGATAACCAATTAGTTGGCCGTCTTCCACCTTGGGTGAAATGGAAATAAAGTCGGTAAAATTGGCAGGGCGTTCGCGCAGTTCAGCGGTGGCTTCTAGTGCTTCGTCGCTCAGTGCTCGTGGAGACATCCTATCTCTTTGGTCAACTTGAGGTCGCTGGAGCGCTTGTTGTTCGCGACGGCGATTCGCTTCTTCGTAATCGATGCCATCTAGCATGAGCGTTTCGTCGCGACTGCCATTGCGGATAATTACCCTGTCGTTGAACACTTTTTGCAGTGTTGCATTCGTGCCTTCAATTTTTTCACCTAAACCGTAAACCGCTTGGCTACCGCGATTTTCAATAATCGCTGTACCTGCTTCCTTTTCTGAACTCGCAACCACTCCGGTTAAGGTGAGATTCAAACGTGTTTCTGGAGCATCGGTGACAGTAGCAACTGGTGCGACTACGGGCGCAGCTGCGATATCACCAAACAAGTTTAGTTGTTGTATTTTTTGTATATCGACCCCACTTTGATTCGACGATGAAGACAAAGTAGGACGTTGCGCTACAGTAGGTGTCGAAGATAACTGAGGTTCAGGTATAATTCGCCACATAAGTTTTGCTGCGAACGCAATTAAATACAGACTAAGCAGAACCACCGCAAGGGTATGTAGCTGTTTTTGGTGCTGGTTCACATAAACAACCAGAGAATGTGGGTTGGGTTTGTTGAATGTCATGCTGCCACTGATGGTACTGCTTTTTATAATTAAGTGAATTTTTGGTTAACCGCGCTTTAGCGAACCCATGATAGCCTAGTAAAGGTGGGGGTCACAACTCTAAAGCTACACCATTACGAAATTATTACATGAGCCAAACGGATAGCAACAATACAACACAAAATGTCAGGCTGGACAAGTGGCTATGGGCCGCAAGGTTTTTCAAAACCCGAGCTATTGCGCGCGATATGGTGCAGTCGGGCAAGGTCCAATACAACGGACAACGTGCCAAACCTGGTAAGCACGTAGAGTTGGGTGCAAGCATAAAAGTTCCGTCTGGATGGGATTTAAAGGAAATAATCGTTCTCGGCATTAGCGACAAGCGATTGAGCGCACCCTTGGCACAAGCCCTTTTTGAAGAGACGGCTGAAAGTGTAACAAAACGTGAAGAGAACCAAGTGGCGCGAAAGATGAACGCGTTTCACAGTCCGAAGCCCGAGCATCGTCCAGACAAGAAACAACGAAGACAGATCATTAAATTTAAGCAGCAATAGAGAGCTGCGCGACAGGATAACCTATGAGTGATTTCGACAAATTACACCGCTTTATGTTCAACCAAGCCAACGTGCGCGGTGAACTTGTACGTTTAGATGAAAGTTTAAATCAAATTGTGCATAGCTACGAATACCCAGTGCAAATTCAGACGCTATTGGGCGAGATGGCTGCCGCTACTTCATTACTTACTGCAACATTGAAATTCAAAGGTGAAATTTCATTACAAATTCAAAGCAAAGGCCCGGTAAGCTACGCGGTGTTAAATGCAACGCACGAGCAAACGTTGCGCGGTGTAGCGCGTTGGGACGAAACGTTGAGCGAGTTGCCAGAAAGCTTTTCTGACTTACTTTCACAAGCAGTGCTTGTGATCACTATCACACCAGATGAAGGTGAACGTTATCAAGGTGTTGTGGCACTCGATAAGCCAAGCCTTGCCCAATGTATTGAAGAGTATTTCGGTCAATCGGAACAGCTTGCTACGCGCGTTCATTTGATGACTGATTTGGATGATCCGAAAAACGCTAAGGCGTCGGGCATATTACTACAAGTATTACCCACTGATTCTAGTGCCACGGATGTGTCACAAGCCAATGAGTTCGCACATATCTCAACGTTAACTGAAACATTGACCAAAGAAGAAATGTTCACATTGTCGGTGGAAGAAATTCTTCACCGCTTGTATCACCAAGAAGAAGTTGAACTGTTCCCGGCTAAAGCGGTGTCGTTTGCATGCACATGTTCAAAAGAACGCAGTGCCGAAGCGCTACGTCATGTCGATAAGTCTGAGTTGCTTGCCATTATTGAAGAAGAAGGAGCAATCAAGATGAATTGTCAGTATTGTCATACAGAGTATCGCTTTGACAGTATTGATGTAGAAGCCATTCACAATGGTAATGTAAGCGCCCCATCATCTAATCAGTAGTTTGCTACCACTTTAGAACGCACTCTCATCTTAGCGTGGAGCGAGTGCGTTCTAGGTATTCATAAGCCAAACATACTCTTCATTATTGTTCTAAACCTCCGTTAACTGCTGGTCAAAAATTGCTCATTGGTTATGGTTGGTCATGCGGATAGTGCAATGCCAACAATACTAGTAATCTAATTTCTATAATTTTCATTTTTGTTGTGATTTTTTTATTTAAGAAAACAATCGATCATTCTTGTCATATCTAAAGTGAATTTTGCCAATTATTGAAGGTAAAACCCTTACCCTGTAATTAAATTACAATATTTGTGAAAGTTAATGGTGCTGAATGATGACTATGGGTAGAATAAATGCTTGTTGTCGCTTGTTTACTTTACACTCACAGCAGTGATACTTTTTTGAAAGTGCTTTTGAAAAATTACATATAGGGTAACAGCCATGACCGCAGCAGCCTCACTTCAAACGGATTTGAAAGTAACTCCACTTACCGACCTGCCAAATGCAGAATTAATTGAGCGCGCCGTAAAGCGCGGCGAAGGTGTACTAGATAAAAATGGTGCACTTGTTGTTGAAACGGGTAAGCGTACGGGCCGTTCACCGAACGATCGCTTCATAGTAAAAGAAGCATCCACAGAGAATGATATCGATTGGGGTAAGGTCAACAAGCCTTTCGATGCTGACAAGTTCGACGCGTTGTGGGATCGAGTAGAGGCTTATCTGTCGACCCAAGAACACTTTCTTTCTCACCTACAAGTTGGTTCGGATCCAGAGCATGCGTTGTCACTAGAAGTAAGAACGCAAACCGCATGGCAGCATGTATTTGCACGTAACTTATTCATTATTCCAGAAACGTGGAATGAAAAAGGTGATCAACCTTGGCAAATTATGAATGTACCGGGCTTTACTTGTGAACCTGAGCGCGACGGTACGAATAGCGATGGCACAGTAATTATCAACTTCGCTAAAAAGCGCGTACTAATTGCTGGAATGCGTTATGCCGGTGAAATGAAAAAAGCCATGTTTTCGGTTCAAAACTTCCTGTTACCTGCGAAAGATGTATTGCCAATGCACTGTTCAGCGAATGTTGGCGAAGACGGCGATGTTACTTTGTTCTTTGGTCTTTCAGGCACAGGTAAAACAACCCTTTCTGCTGATCCTAAGCGCTTCTTAATTGGTGATGATGAGCACGGTTGGGCGCCAGGTAGCGTGTTTAATATTGAAGGTGGGTGTTACGCTAAATGTATCGACCTATCAGAAAAAAACGAGCCTGTAATTTGGAACGCAATTAAGTTCGGTACCATTTTGGAAAATGTTGTACTTGATGAAACGCGTACGCCTGATTACACAGACACAAGTCTTACTCAGAACTCACGTGCAGCTTACCCGTTAAGCCATATTGAAAAACGTGTGGCAGAGAATCGCGGTGGTGAGCCACGCTCAGTGGTATTCTTAACTTGTGATGTAAGCGGTGTATTACCTCCAGTTTCAGTGCTAAGCGAAGAAGCTGCGGCATACCACTTCTTAAGCGGTTACACAGCGAAAGTAGGTTCAACAGAAATTGGTTCTACCAGTGACATTGAATCAACATTCTCTACTTGTTTTGGCGCACCTTTCTTCCCGCGTCCAGCCGGTGTTTATGCTGAGCTATTAATTAAACGAGTTAAGGCGTTTGGCGCAAAAGTTTACTTGGTAAATACAGGTTGGACTGGCGGCCCATACGGTACTGGAAGTCGTTTCGATATTCCAACGACACGCGCGATCATCGATGCCATTGTTTCAGGTGAATTAGCAGGTGTTGAAACACAGCACATTGATGCGCTAAACCTTGATGTACCTGTTGCTATTCCTGGTGTTGATAGCAATTTGTTGGTACCACAGAACACATGGGCTGATAAAGCTAAGTACGATGAGTTTGCCGCCAACTTGGTTAATGACTTTAAGCAGAACTTTGAAAAATACAATGTGAGTGACGCTATTGTTAAGGCTGGCCCAGGCAACTAACAGCCAACCTATTAACATTAGGAGTTACTATAGTTTACCCCTTCCCAACGTTCATCACACTCAACGTGATTGATGTTTTGCCCGCACCGTGTTGCGGGCTTTTTTTACCCAAACGTTAACAAAATTAACATAATGAATACGTATGTTTATTTAAGTTGGCTCCCCCACTGGTTATTATTCAACAACTACTCGTGAAGGTTCAGTAAGCGCTTAGGTTGTCGCTGTGCTGAAGCAATTAAAAGGTTTTAGCATGATTAAATGGCAAAAGCACACCGCGTTAACATCGACCAGTCTCATACCTAAGTGGCCTCTACTTAAATCGTGCGCATATCTATCGTCCTTAGCAATTACTAGCGTATTTGTCTCTTCTGTTGCTTTGGCGGAGGTAGAGCAATTTAGCTTGAGCGACAATACCCTTTCAGTAAAAACCACCACGAATGATTTCACGGTAACAGTATTAGGTCATAACAGCTTTCAGGTCACTTACACAACAGATGACAACGGCGCTGTTTATAATAACTTGCCCTCCATGGCGCTACCTACCGAACAATTAAATAGCCATGTAATCACGCCTAAAGTACATGAGTTAAACGATTCAATTGTTATAAGTTCGGGAAGTATTGAAGCTGCCATAAACAAGCAAACTCATGTGATCACCTATAAGGTAAATGGCAATGTGGTTGCTAAGGAAAAAAATGGCCTTGGTATCACCAATGAAGGCGTTACGCTGTCTATGACACTAGACGAGAATGAAAAGCTCTATGGTGGTGGTCAGCGAATTTTGGGCATGGATCGTCGTGGTCATCGTATGCCTTTATACAATAAGGCCCACTACGGCTATACCACATCGTCAAACCAAATGTACTATGGGTTGTCTGCTGTGATGTCTTCAAAACACTACAGTGTGTTGTTTGATAACACTGCATCGGGCGAATTGGATATAGGTAGTAGCAACGCCAAAGAGTTGTTATTCAGCGCCAAAGGTGGTCGCGCAAGCTACATAGTTGTATTGGGAGATAATTTAGAAAACACCATTGAGTCTACGGTAGCGGTAACGGGGAAACAGCCGTTACCTCCTCGCTGGCTATTTGGCAATTTTGCCTCTCGCTTTGGCTATAAATCGCAGCAAGATGTGGAAAATGTCGTAACGGCGTTCAACAATCAAGACATCCCTGTTGATGCCGTGGTACTGGATTTGTACTGGTTTGGTAAAGACGTAAAAGGGCATATGGGGAATTTGCAGTGGGATGCTAACGCATTTCCTGAACCCGAAAGCATGATCACAAAGCTGCGGCAGCAAGATGTTAAAACAGTACTGATTACTGAGCCTTTTATTCTGACTACTTCAAAGCAATGGGAAAGTGCTGTAAGTGGTGATGCACTAGCGACAACCGAAAACGGTAGCCCCTACACATTCGATTTTTACTTTGGCAATACAGGCTTAGTTGATGTGTTTAGTGAGGCTGGTCAGCAATGGTTTTGGCAATTTTACCAAAAATTGGCTGCCCAAGGTGTTGCAGGTTGGTGGGGTGATTTAGGTGAGCCTGAAGTACACCCTGATGACATTCAGCACTTATGGCATTCCAGCAAAGTTAGTGGTGCAGATGTTCACAATGGTTATGGCCATCAGTGGGCAAAAATGGTGTATACCAACCTGCGCGAATTGCAGCCTAATACGCGCCCTTTCATTCTCATGCGTTCAGGTTTTTTGGGGAGTCAGCGTTACGGTATGGTGCCGTGGACAGGCGATGTTAGCCGTAGTTGGGACGGATTAAAACCTCAAGTGGAACTTGCCTTGCAAATGAGCGCATTCGGTTTGGCCTATACCCACTCAGACTTAGGTGGTTTTGCTGGTGGGGAGGATTTCGACCCTGAGCTTTATACGCGTTGGCTTCAGTTTGGTACTTTTACACCGGTATTTCGACCTCATGCGCAAGATAATATCGCCCCAGAGCCGGTTTTCCATGATAACCCTGTAAAATCCATTGCGCGAGACTTTATCAAGTTGCGCTACGCCATGCTGCCTTATAATTACTCGTTGGCGTTTGAAAACGCCATAAATGGCACGCCGCTTATGCGCCCATTGGCAATGTCATTTGACCAAAGCCAATGGTTTGAAGAAACCAACAGTTACCTGTGGGGCGATAGCTTCTTGGTGTCTCCTGTGACCGAGCCCAACCAAGACAAATGGCAAGTTGCTTTACCTGAAGGCGTTTGGTTCGACTTTTTCTCTGATACTCGCTATGTAGGCAGCCAAAGCGTAGACTATCCCCTTACACAAGAAACTCTACCTGTATGGGTGAAGGCCGGTAGTTTTGTTCCTATGTCGGAAGCTATTTCACGTACAGAACATTACGACCCAAGCGCGTTAACCATTCACTATTGGCACGACAAAGCAGTATCTAAAGCAAGCTATACCATGTTTGAAGACGATGGTCACAACCCGAACGCTATTGATAAAGAGCTTTATACGAAGCTCGTAATGTCGGCATCAACAGTGGCGAAAGACGGGCTTACGCTAAACCTAACCAGCCAAGGCAGCTATGTTGGTATGCCTCAACAACGAAATATTACTTGGGTTATACATGGTCTGGCTGAGTCACCAAATGCCGTTTTAGTTGATGGAAAGCGTGTTTCGAGCCAATGGAATGAAAAAGGGAAAACGCTTTCACTTGCAATTTCCTGCGACTACCAGCAATCTGTAGAGATTAAAATTCTGTAAGCTTATCTTCTGTCATGAAACGAAAGAGGGCGCATTTTAAGCGCCCTCTTTCGTTTTATATGTTTGTTTAGATAAAAACTCTTTTCGGAGCCTCAATGAGCCGCGTACCTGCCACTATAGTTATTTTTGCTGGTTTCTTTCTAATTGGTAAGTTGTTTATCTTGTGGGGTATTTTGCTTCCCGACATTGCCGACGATCTTGCCATGTCTGAGGTGATTAGTGGTGCGCTGTTTTCACTTTTCTCGGTGGGCATGATGTTAGGTGCCGTTATTGGAGGGAAATATGCGAGCAGATACGAATATATGCCTTTGCTTGCGAGTCTTTTCGCAATGAATACGGTGCTGCTATTTCTTGTATCGCTATTGTCTTCCTGGCAATGGTTCTTGGTACTCGCGGTACTTATTGGTGTGGTCAGCTCTACTATTTTCACCATTGGACATACATTGATTGCGCGCATGTATGCCGAGAAGCGTTTCATGATGATGGGGCTTATGGATTTTATGTTTAGCCTAGGTACATTTGCGGCGTCATTTTTTGTAACCCTGCTTTACTTGATTGAAGAAAGCTGGCGTATTCCTATTCAAGTACTTGCAGGTGTGATGATAGTACTGTCTTGCTATGCTTTTATTGCCGCAAGATCACAAGCAAAAATTACCAAAGGCCAACCCAGCGAGCCGAAGAAAACACTTACATTTGGGGCTATTATTAAACAACCTATTTTTATATTTTTAGGGCTGTTGACCTTTGGTTATGGTGCAGTTGAATTTGGTAACGCCAACTGGTTTGTCAGCTATGCTCAAAATGGCTTAGGGTTTAGTGGTGAGCAATCTAGAAACCTCTTAGCTTGCTTTACACTAGGCATGGTAATCAGTCGCTTAACGTTTCCGTTTTTGTTGCGTTTTGTTTCAGTGCATCGCCTTATGGTAATAATGGCAACGGCGTCACTTGTGGGTGTGTTTGCCCTTAAATTGATGCCAACACTTTACGGTATTGGTGCAGGAAACTTCTTGTTGGGCTTGGGGTTAGGCGGGCTTTTCCCACTTGCGCTCTCGGCAGCCATGAATATTGATAGTGATAACGGTCCTGTACTATCGGGTATTTGTATTATTGGGAATTCTACTGGCGTTCAGGTAGCGTCTTTTTCTACCGGTTTATGGGCGAATTTTGTGCCGTTAACGACTGCGTTTTGGGTCATTCCACTGGGAGGCTGTATTTTGTGGCTAGCAACCGTTGGCTATAGCCGAAAAGTGAAGTATCACTGAACTTAATTTATACGAGCTAAAATTATACAAGCATAAAGTATACGTGCTTAAGTTGTAGGTGCATCACGAACCAATCGACTGACATTAAGTCTGCATTATTATCAGTGCTGTTTGTTAATAAGTGTTTAGTCTTTAAAGGTAGAATACGGCAGGTAAAACTCTGCCACTAAGCCTTGTTGAGGGTGGTTGCGAAGTGTAACTTCGCCATCATGTGCTTCAATAATACGCCTAATAATAGCAAGGCCTAAGCCAGAGCCCGATGAGTTTCTGGCTTTATCGCCTTGTGCAAAAGGCATAAATACATTTTCAATTTCGCCTTCGGGAATACCCGGCCCGAAGTCACGCACTTTGCAGTACACACGTTTCTCGTGACGGTTGTAATAGCTGCTGATAGCAATATCATCTGAGCCATACTTAAAGGCATTTTCAATCAAATTATCAATGACTCGTTTCATGGCAATACGGCGCAATGATAACGGCGGAATGGCATTTAATTTCAGTTCGATGTGATGCTTTTCATCAAAATGGCGAGCTTGCACAAGTTCTGCAATAACTGCATTTAGGTCGGTTTCTTGGGTAACTTCCTCTGTATCATAACGGGCATAGTCTATGAACTGATCGATAATGGCATTCATATCTTCTATATCGTTAACAATGCCCTCTTTTATCCAGTCTTGATCTTCAGGCAGCATTTCTGAAGCCAAGCGAATCCGCGTTAGCGGCGTACGTAAATCATGAGAAATGCCCGCTGTCATGACGTTTCGGTCGTTCTCAAGTTGCTTTATTCCTTGATTCATTCGATTAAACGCACGGGTTACCTGGATCATCTCTGTGCTGCCTTGCTCGCGAAGTGGTGCAGGATGCTCCCCTTTACCTACCGCAATTGCCGCTTTTTGCAAGGCGAGTAACGGCCGTGTCATGCGTCTGACAAATAGCCACCCGCCGGCAACACTCAATATACCAATTACCATTAGGTACATGGTTAACGGCGAGATATTGGCTTCGTTTAGGCCTGATATTGGAATTGAAATCCACGTGTCTGGGTAGCGAGTCAGGGAAATCCACACAATATAGGGGGCCTGGTTATCACTGGCCTGTGTGGTAGTACTAATGCGCACATCTGCCAATTGATTCAGCTGTTGGCTAACTTGTGATGACATAAAACCATAATAAACAGCGCTGGCAAGGCCGTTTTTACGTGCCACGCTTTCATCAAGTACCATCACCTGTGTTTTCTTGTAATAGTCGTCGCGGGTTTGTTGATTTGTGACCAAAAGGTCATTGGCCAACACCGCTTTCACTTGCGTGGCAAGTAAACTATTGATTTGCTGATAGCTTGGTTGAATAAAATAGTAAGTAACAGAAATATAAGAGACGATTTGGTTAATAAGCAATAATACGCCTATTAACATTACGGTTTGGCCAAACGCACTTTTAGGGATGAGGCGCATAACCAACCCTATATGGTAAATGGCTGTGCAACGGTGTGCACAGCGAACTGCAATGTACTATTTTCATTGTAAATGATGCTGCAAGACTACGCTTGCTCACCATCGGGTACGAAGACGTAACCTAAACCCCATACCGTTTGAATATAACGGGGATTGGCTGGGTCGGCTTCAAGCATTCTGCGCAAGCGAGACACTTGTACGTCGATACTGCGTTCTAGTGCGCTGTAATCACGCCCTCTTGCCAAGTTCATTAATTTATCGCGTGATAAAGGCTCACGAGGGTGCGTAACTAAAGATTTGAGTACGGCAAATTCACCGCTGGTTAATGTAAGGGGTTTGTCCCCTGCAGACATTTCACGGGTGGCTAGGTTGAGCTTGTAGTCACCAAATTCAATAATTTGTACGTCTTTAGAAGGTGCTCCCGGCGCTTCACTACTACGTCTACGTAACACGGCTTTCGCACGCGCTAAAAGTTCACGCGGGTTGAACGGCTTCGGCAAATAGTCATCTGCGCCCATTTCTAAGCCAATGATGCGGTCAACTTCATCGCCTTTCGCAGTAAGCATAATAATGGGCATGTCGTTCTTAGATTGGCGCAGGCGACGGCATATGGATAAACCGTCTTCGCCAGGTAACATCAAATCAAGCACCATTAGGTGGAAATTCTCACGCTCAAGCAGTCTGTCCATTTGTTCTGCATTGGCGGCACTTCGCACTTGATAACCTTGCTCTAGCAAATAGCGCTCAAGCAAGCTGCGAAGACGCATGTCATCATCAACAACGAGAATTTTGGAGGTTTCCTGACCCATACTGTTACCTTTAACCTACTTTTTTCTTCACTATAACCACAAGGCGCCAAATACAAAAGTAAGAAAACGTAAAAGCAGGGGTGTGTTTGTTACAAATAGTGTCTAACTACTCTAATAGCGTAGGTACAATACTCTCGATACCTTCAGCTTGTTCTGGTAGAAGGTACTTACTTGCTATCTTTGTAAAAACGCCTTTTACATAAAGTTGTCGTAAAGCATTGTTTAAACTTATCATGAAAGCTTGGTTTTCCTCGTTCTTATTGCACATTACGTGGCCAAACCTATATGGTTTTTCTCCTTTGAGATCTCGTTCGACAATGTCATGATCAACAGAATTCATGTATTCATGCATAACTTCTGGGTAGGTTACAATGAACTGGACTCGTTTGGACAAAAATAAATGGATAAAGTCTTCGAACGGATCTTTTGATTCAAAAACATAGAGTTGGCTTTCATCAACTTTTGAAATTTCTTCGTCTAAAACATCTCCATATGAATAATTCGCTATAATTGCGAAAATGTCATGCTTGAAACGACTTACAAAGTTATGCAGCGCAACAGGTTGTTCGGCGCTATCACTTAGTGTTTCTAAGTACAAATCATTCTTTTTATGCGCGTATAACTTTAAGCCCGAATAAACATCAATGGCATGACTAAACAGGTATTTGCTTTTTCGCTCTGTCGTTTTTAGTCTATTAGTAGTGCAAAACGCTTCATCGGAGTTAAGTAAGCGTTCAATGCGTTTGTGCGACAAAACTTGCATATTGCTGATTGAACTTTCTATTTGTGGATAAACTAAGCTTAGTAGCTCTTCACTCATTATTTTGGGGGAAGACTTTGACACCAGGACATCAACGGTTTGTTGAGAGTCTAAGAGTAACGTTGTCGCATTTACACGTGAAAATGCGACAAGTAGTAAAGATACGAAAATGAGTCTTATCATATTTGCTATAACAGTAAATATAGTCGCCCTATATAATCAGTAAACAACTTAAAACTCAATTTATTTTCAGTTAATTAAAACTCAATTTGTTTAAGGCTTTTGTGTCAGCTTTTCCTTCTAACGTAGCTAGATATGTTTCTATTATGGCATCTGTCCCACAACAATCATGCTGGTAAAATTTGCCGTCAATCTTTTGCGCAAACCTTTGCCATGCTTGAGCATACTTGGCCAAGAAAGCACTGTGCCCCCACTCAGATTGACGCAGTTTTACACGGGCGGGTGCAAAAAAGATCTCGGCATCTAATACTTTGGGGTTGGGTTTATGTTCTGCTTTCCAATCAGTTGCACCAATGAGGGTGACTTTACTTAACTTGTCGTGCAGTACGTCGGTGAGGTTATTAATTAACGTGCCGTTGGCCGCGAAATCGAGTAACCAATAATTCGACTCAGGACTTAACTGTGCTAGGTCATCGTAACCAACAACGCTGTCATAACAGCCGGTTGCTTTAACCATGTCTACATTTGAAGCAGACGTTAACCCAATAACGTTGTAGGTTGCATTGCGCGCTTGTTTTTGGTCTTTTAGTAGCTGTGCTGTGCCTAATGCGGTTTTACTGGAGGCGCTTGAAAGCAGCAACGATTCGCCTTTTGATAGTTCTGCCACATAATCATCTAATACAAACGACGTCATATAAAGTGGGCGAAAGCTCAATTGCCATGCTTCGCGTTGTGGGTTGTACCCCGGGTCAGTTGCACAGCGTAGGTATTGGTCGTAAACCGGGCTAATACTTTTGCGTTTTTCGTGAATATCGGAAAAGCCGTGTGGCGCTTCTCTGCCTGCTTTAATTACCCAATGGCTGGCCATCGGCAAATAACCAAATACTTTTTCACCCACTTGAATGTTGGGGTGGCTAGAGGCCTTTACTGTGGCAAACCCCCAAACAGGGACGATACCAAAACCTTCCTTTTCGGTAGGAAAAAAGCCCCAATACCCCATTTTAAAACCCAGTGCCGCGTAGGTAATATTATTGGCAGAAAAGCCGAAACTGTCGGTTTCAAGCAAGACTTCGTCAGTTTCTAAGTTTGAGGTATTAATATCACGATGGACTATTTGAGTTTCATTTAATGCGTTTTGATTAACCCAAATTTGTTGGCTAATAATTGTTGTCATAAGGTTTGCTATTTGTCAGTTTAGTTTTCCTAGACTGACTCAGGTTTTAGGCAATTGCGACTTTCAGTTGTAAATATATTGTTATAGAGACGGTGTATAGAAGGAGCGAGCGTGTTGATTAGTGACAGATGTAGACAAGGTTGATTGTCAGTATCTTGGTCAAAGTCTCCAGTAACATTTGCAGAGGTCGCTCTAAGGGCACTTTTAATATTAGCATTCAGGTCTGCTATGCAGCCCATGGCAACTTCTTGAGTTAATCTGCATAAAGGGCTATCTTCACCCCATCCTCTATCAAAGCGTTCAACCAGCAGTGCTTTTGGGTTCCCGAATGTGTGTATATCAGCTCTATCGCCAAGCACATTTTGCCAAATAAGATACTTTTGCGTGACACAAATGCGCCGTCTAACAAATGCAGGGCGTTAATTAGAATTCTTCTTTATTTAGTGGGCGGTCTATCATTTCGCTTACAAAAAACATGGAAAGTACTTTCCACTGGCCATTAATTTTGGCTAGCTGCACACTATCCAAACCCTTGCGCGGTGTTTTGGTTTTTTTGTATCGCTAATTTGATACACAATAAAGGCATGCGCCATATTGCCGTAAACCTTTATATCTGATGATACAACCTCCTCTAGAAAGTCGCGCTTCAGCAGAATTTCTGCATAGGCTTGGGCTTCTTCAACAGGGCTAGTACGGTCGACTCCGCCCGAACGGTTTTCAAACCACTGTACGCCATTTTTGTGATAATAAGAGGCAAGCTGGTCCCCCGTTGGTGCTACGCCCACAGGTCCACTTTGAGTCGCAAAATAATCGCTGATAGTGTTTAAAATGGCATTTGAGTCATCTTGCGAACTTTGCTCTACTGGATTGATGTTATCCGCTGCTAGCGCTAACTGGCAAATAGCAGATAGCGTAAGCCCTGTAGCAAGTGTCCATGTTTTGATTAGTGACAAAGCAAATCCCCTAGTACGTGTTTATTTAAAGTGAAAAATTTTTGAAGCAACCATCAGAGCGTGTTGACCTTTTCGGTACACTTTGCTGCAAAAACGTACCGCAAAGGTCAACATGTTCTAGCAAACTCAAAATCAATGTTTACAAAGACGTTATCTCCACGTTATTGAGCAACATAAATCCGCTTTTCGGCTATTTGGGTTCTTGGCTTGAGAGAGTTTTTATTGACAATGCTAGATTAAGATAAAGCAAATAAAGAAATAAAATTAAACGAACTATACAAATTGCTTATCGCATCGTATTTTTGTTGGGAGCAACGAAAGCGTCGTTGTGCATTTAAGGCGTGCGACTACAATAGCGCCTTTCGTGTTGATGCAATGTAATGCCCAATATTTTGGAGCCTACACATTCATGGTTAATCAGATTATTTTAAAAAAATATCCATTAATATTCGATATTTGGAATAGTATTAGTTTTAAATGAACTGTGCTTCGCTTAGAACTGGAGTTGACATTAGTTACTCGCAGGGTGTTATCTAGAGCGTCAGTGTGCTTTACTGCTCTGCGTTGAGCCAGTCCATTTGATGGCCTGCTCGGCGCTTTTTGTTGAGTATATCTTCAAGAAGTGGCGTTAAGATCAGCTCCATCGCCAAGCCCATTTTACCACCTGGTACTACCAAGGTGTTTATGCGTGACATAAATGCGCCGTCAATCATCTGAAGTAAATAAGGATAATCGACGGTTTTCATTTCGCGCCTGAAGCGCACTACTACAAAGCTTTCGTCTTGTGTGGGAATTTCGCGTGCACTAAATGGGTTTGACGTATCAACCGTGGGGACGCGCTGGAAGTTAACGTGGGTACGAGAAAACTGCGGCGTAATATAATGGAAGTAGTCATCAAGGCCGCGAACAATGCTGCTCATTACCGCTTCACGAGAGTGGCCGCGGTCGGTGGTGTCGCGTACTATTTTTTGGATCCACTCCAAGTTTACGATAGGCACCATGCCTACCAGCAAATCAACGTGTTTGGCTACATCGTTTTCTTCGGTTTTTACACCGCCATGTAGCCCTTCATAAAACAATAAATCGGTGTTTTGTGGTAAATCCTGCCATGGCGTGAAGGTACCTGGCATTTGGTTAAAAGGCACAGCTTCGTCAAATGTGTGTAGGTATTGTCTAAACTGCCCAGAACCTGAACTACCGTATTCCCTAAACAAAGTTTCAAGTAATTCGAAATCGTTGGCTTTGGGGCCAAAATAGCTAATATGTCTGCCTTGTTCCTGTGCTTTACGAATTTCAACTTCCATTTCTGGTCGGGTAAAACGGTGGAAACTGTCGCCCCCTACAATGGCCGCATTAACACTCAGGTTTCTAAAGATATGACGAATGGCATTGGTGGTGGTAGTGGTACCTGCACCAGAAGAACCTGTTATAGCGATAATAGGGTGTTTGACAGACATAGGGTTACTTTTAGGAAATGACGGGTATTAGTTATAAGCTGATGTGGAGCAAGAATCAAGGGGAAGCCCTCAGTCTAGTCGTCAATATTGGTATGGTGATGCTGCAATAAACGCATGATGAGTCGCGCTTCTTCTTCATCGAGATCCAGTAATTCCCGTACCTTGGACAAATGGTTTATGTCATGTTCACTCAATTTTCCATCGTCCAATACAATGCGAACAGAATCTTTAAATCTGTCACGTTTTAACTGCATTTGCGCCGTGTAACTAGATGACAAAATACCCGCAGGAAGGGCGTAAAAGCAAATTCCCATTACGGTGATGATGCCGCCAAATATTTTCCCCATTGGCGTAATAGGTACAGCATCGCCATAGCCGACGGTTGTCAAAGTTACCAATGCCCACCAAAGTGATGCAGGTATGCTGCTAAAGACATCTGGCTGTGCAGTGTGTTCAATGTAGTAAATGCATGTGGCTGCAATGACGGTAAATAATAGAAGCACGCTGAGTGCTGCCAGTAAACTGTGGGCTTCGTTTCTGATCACGGTCACAAGAGTTTGAATAGAACGAGAGTAGCGCCCGAGTTTTAATATACGCATAACGCGAAAAACACGCAGAATACGCAAATCGAAGGCGACAAACATGCTCAAATAAAACGGCAGAATCGCCATTAAATCAATAATGGCCATAGGGCTTTTGATGTAGTACCAGCGTTTTTGCCAAGTGGTAACTTGTACCTTGCTATGATTGTTTCTTTTAGGATCTGCTGCGCTGCAATAAACACGAAGTATGTATTCAATAGTGAAAAGGACAACCGAAACCCTTTCAATTAAATGTAATTCAAAAGACCAAACACTTGCCACTTCTGGTACCGTCTCTAACATCATTGCGACCACATTTACCACTACCAATGTAATGAGAAATAGGTCGAATACCTTGCTCTTTAATTTGTGTTCACGTGCTTCACTGGAAGCGGTAAGAATATTGAAGCAAGTGGTCTGAAGTGACATAAAAATTTGGCGTATCAAAGACGGTTTTATTACTCTACCAATAAACACAGAGCAAGCCAAAGCCGAAGCTTGAATTAAAGGAATTAAGATGAAAATGAAACTGGCACTAAGTGCTATTACGCTTTGTAGTAGCGTAGCAGCAACAGCTGATGAGGCCATGTATACAGAGCGTTCACCTGTAATAGATGGCATTGCCGACGATATTACATGGCGGCAAGGGCAATGGTATGACATGCATGCGCTTATGTTAGGCGAACAGCCTACACCTGAAGATTTTTCAGGCCGCTATACATTGCGTTGGGACCAGAATTTCCTGTATTTATTAGCTGAAATTCAAGATGATCATTTATCAGACACTTATGCCGACCCTTTAGAACGTTATTGGGACGACGACTGTTTAGAAATTTTCATTGATGCAGACAAATCGGGTGGCGATCACTTAAATAATTACAATGCGTTTGCTTATCATGTGGCGCTAGACAATCAAGTGGTCGATATTGGTCCATTAAGCAGTGACGAAAAGGGAAATGAAAACGGCGAATCTAAACCCAGACTGTTTAATGATCACGTTGTAAGTGCGTGGAGAAGACAAGCTGAACAACCTCACAAAATAATGTGGGAAACGGCAATAAAGGTTTATGGCGATGATTTCCAATACCAGGGTGACAATATGCCGATGGTATTGAAAGCGAATATGAAGTTAGGCTTTATGTTGGCGTATTGTGATGCAGATGGCGGTGACAGAGAGCACTTTGTGGGTTCTCATGAAATTACACCGGTTAATGGTGATAAAAATCGCGGCTATATTGATGCTTCGGTTTTTGGTGAGTTAACACTTATTGGTGAGCCTTCAAAGTAAAAGTACAAAAAACGCGGCTTTAAAAGCCGCGTTCTATTCTACGAGTATTCGTTTAAATACTCAGGAGTGTTTCCGTTAGCTTACTTCGCTTCTGCTTCGCGAGCGATTGCGCGGTAAGCAATATCATTGCGATAGTAAACGTCTTTGAATTGAATGGTTTTAAGTAGCTCATACGCTTTTTGCTGCGCTTCAGTCACATTGTTACCTAGCGCCGTTGCGCAAAGCACGCGGCCGCCCGCAGTGACAACTTTACCATCTTGCAATGCAGTACCCGCGTGAAAAACTTTACCATCAAGTTCTGCAGCTGCCTCAAACCCTGTGATCTCGTCACCTTTTGCATAACTGCCTGGGTAACCGCCCGCGGCAAGCACAACGCCAACTGCGGCGCGCTCATCAAACTCGATAGTTTCACCCGCAAGCTCGCCTTTACAAGCTGCTTGGCAAAGTGGAACGATATCTGATTTTAAGCGAAGCATAATAGGTTGTGTTTCTGGGTCGCCAAAACGGCAGTTATACTCGATAACTTTAGGCGTGCCATCTGCCATAATCATCAAACCTGCATATAAGAAGCCTACGTAGTCGTTGCCTTCTGCAGCCATGCCATTAACTGTTGGCATGATCACTTCGTCCATAATGCGATTGTGAATATCTTGTGTTACCACTGGTGCTGGTGAATAGGCACCCATACCACCGGTATTTGGGCCTTTGTCTCCGTCTGCCGCACGTTTGTGATCTTGGCTAGTAGCAAAAGGCAGTACGTTCTTGCCATCAACCATAACAATGAAAGACGCTTCTTCACCGTCTAAGAATTCTTCGATAACTACGCGACTACCTGCTTCACCAAAAGCATTGCCTGCTAGCATGTCGCGAATAGCGTCTTCTGCTTCTTGCAGTGTCATGGCAACAATAACGCCTTTACCGGCAGCTAAACCGTCAGCTTTAACTACGATAGGCGCGCCCTTTTCACGGACATAAGCAATAGCTGGGTCTATTTCAGTGAAGTTTTGATATTCCGCTGTAGGAATATTGTGGCGAGCTAAAAAGTCTTTTGTGAAGGCTTTTGAACCTTCAAGCTGCGCGGCAGCCTGAGTGGGTCCAAAAATCATTAGGCCTTCGTTTGTGAACGCATCAACAACACCTGCAACTAGCGGCGCTTCTGGACCTACAATCGTTAGTTCAACGTTATTGCCTTTGGCAAAAGAAACCAGTGCTGAAATATCGTTGACGTCAATAGCAACGTTTTCAAGCTTGGGCTCAATAGCCGTACCGGCATTACCCGGTGCAACATATACGGTTGAAACATCAGAAGACTGCGCTGCTTTAAACGCTAGCGCATGTTCGCGGCCACCGCCGCCAATTACAAGTACGTTCATTAACTGTTCCGTTCTCTATTATGAGTTTTACTAATTTGGTTTTTTGAATTTTAACGTCATGCGATTACTCTCGCCAATGGCAAGGTATTTATCGCGGTCTTGATCATCCAAGGCTAGGCGAGGCGGTAAGGTCCATACACCTTTAGGGTGATCGGCGCTATCCATCGGGTTTGCATTGATGTCACTACTGGCTTCTAGTGTAAAGCCTGCTTTCTCAGCGGCTGCAACAATGTAAGAGCGCTTCATGTAACCACTCTTTTTCATTGCTTCATCACTAGCACTTTCTGGTAGTTCATGTTCTACCACACCTAAAACACCACCTGGCTTAAGTGCTTTGAAGAATGCGCCAAACGCATTGTCGATACCTTCGTCACCATGACGCATATACCAGTTGTGTACGTTGCGGAATGTCAGCACCATATCAGCACTGCCCGCTTTCGCTACATCTAGCGCTTTTACTGGGTCAAAGGCAGTAAGTTCAGCACCTTCGTATTTCATGCCCGGCTTCATTTTTTCTTTGAAACCTTCCACCGACTTTTTGTAATAGTCGTTTGTGGATTCGTCTACAAAGAAATGTGCAGCTACGTATTTGCCTTCTTCTTTTACCACTGAATAAAGAATGTCAGCGTACCAACCGCCACCGGGAGAAATCTCAACTACTGTCATGTCTGGTTTAAGACCAAAGAAGCGCAGCGTTTGTTGAGGATTGCGGTATTCGTCGCGCACCTTCGCTTGTGCTGAGCGAATATCGCTCATGGCCGCATCAGAGATCGCATCAGCGCTTGCGTACGTAGCACTCATACCAAGGGTAGCGGCTAACACATATTGGGCTAACTTTTTCATTATTATTTCCTTATCTGTCGAGAGTAATAGCGATAAACCTACTATGTTCTATTAACATTGTTACTACAAGTTAGTAGTGGTTAGATCAAGCGTATCAGCTAACCCTTACTTGCACTTACGCTTTAGCAGATTAATTCGCAACTCTGTCGCTAAGGTTTTGTGTTGAGGGTCCGAGGTTAGGAACGCTTTCATACCTCAACCTCGGACGCTTTCACAATTAAATGATGAAAGGTATTAATGACGGAAGTGGCGCATTCCTGTGAACACCATGGCAATGCCGTGCTCATCAGCTGCGTCTATCACTTCTTGGTCTCGCATAGAGCCACCTGGCTGGATCACAGCTTTAATACCCGCTTCAGCTGCGGCGTCGATGCCATCGCGGAATGGGAAGAAAGCATCAGATGCCATTACTGAGCCTGCTACTTCTAGGTTCTCGTCAGCCGCTTTAATGCCGGCAATCTTCGCAGAATAAACACGGCTCATTTGGCCTGCACCAACACCAACAGTCATGCCGTCTTTGCAGTAAACAATGGCGTTAGACTTCACGTATTTCGCTACTTTCCAGCAGAACATAAGGTCACGCAGCTCGTCTTCACTTGGCTTGCGCTTAGTAACAACTTCTAGGTCTTCCATTTCAACCATGCCGAAGTCGCGCTCTTGTACTAACAAACCACCGTTAACGCGCTTGAAATCATACCCCTCTGTAAGCTGACCTGCCCAGTCGCCACATGCTAAAAGACGTACGTTCTTCTTCGCACTAACCACTTCTTTGGCTTCGTCACTCACTGTTGGTGCAATGATCACTTCAACAAACTGGCGGTCAACAATAGCTTGTGCTGTTTTGGCGTCTAGTTCGCGGTTAAATGCGATAATGCCGCCAAACGCAGACGTTGGGTCGGTTTTAAATGCACGGTCGTAGGCACTAAGAATATCTTCACCAATAGCAACACCACATGGGTTGGCGTGTTTGACAATAACACAAGCTGGTTGGTCAAATTCTTTCACGCATTCAAGCGCAGCATCGGTATCAGCAATGTTGTTAAACGAGAGCTCTTTACCCTGAAGCTGCGTTGCTGTGGCAACAGATGCTTCTTGAATGTTGTTTTCAACATAAAAAGCTGCTTCTTGGTGGCTGTTCTCACCGTAACGAAGATCTTGCTTCTTGGTAAGTTGCATATTGTACGTACGAGGGAATTCGCTGTGCTGGTGGTCGCAATCTGCTTCACAACCTGTGCTATCTAAACGCGCACCGAAATAGTTAGCGATCATGCCGTCGTATTCAGCTGTGTGTTCGAAAGCTTTTATAGCTAGGTCAAAGCGCGTGTTATACGTTAGTGAGCCAGCATTGTCGTTCATTTCTGCAAGTACACGACCATAATCTGCCGCATTAACCACAATGGTAACGTCTTTGTGGTTCTTCGCTGCTGCACGCACCATTGTTGGGCCACCGATATCGATATTTTCGATAGCATCTTCAAGTGTGCAATCTTCATTGGCAACGGTCGCAGCAAATGGATAAAGGTTAACGACGACCAAGTCGATGGCTGCAATATTGTTTTCTTCCATTACCGCTTCATCCACACCGCGACGAGCTAGAATACCGCCGTGAATTTTAGGGTGAAGGGTTTTAACACGGCCAGCCATAATTTCTGGGTGACCTGTATGATCTGACACTTCTTTTACCGGAAGACCAGCTTCTGCTAGAAGCTTTGCAGTACCACCCGTCGACAGAAGCTCAACTCCAGCGTTATGCAGCGCTTGAGCGAATTCGAGGATACCAGTTTTGTCAGAGACACTAAGAAGAGCACGTTTAATAGGTTTTGGAGTTTGCATAAATTATAAGTTTCTAAAGTTGTAGTGTTGAAACAAAAAGAGCACCTGTTGGTGCTCTTTAGAGGGCAAAGCCCTTGGAATCTTAGTTCATGCCGTATTGCTTAAGCTTCTTGCGAAGTGTGCCACGGTTGATGCCCATCATGATGGCCGCGCGGGTTTGGTTGCCGCGTGTGTAAGTCATGACTTCTTCTAGCAGCGGGGCTTCTACTTCAGCCAGTACCATTTCGTACAGGTTATCGATGTTTGCGTTGTCCAATTGCTTAAGGTACTTGTTAACCGCTTGCTTTACAGAGTCACGCAAAGGCTTTTGTGCTTGCGTTTGTGAAGGCGTAGTTACTGTAGTAGTAAAAGGTGAAGTCACGTTTTGATCGAACATAATACTGTGTTGCTCTTAAGTTAGTCATCACTATGCTGCGGGAGAAATCTGTCGGGTTTCTCGTGTCTGCAGCGCTTGAAAATATGCATTTAGTGCTTCGAGTTGCGCATTTGCATCATCGATAGCGTTAAACGTTTTACGAAACTGACGATCCGTATCATGCTCCGAGAGATACCAGCCCACGTGCTTTCGGGCGATCCTTACACCAGCGATGTCACCGTAAAAATCTTGTACATTCGTTACGTGCTCGTACAAAATTTCATACTGTTGTGACAATGGTGGTGGCGCTAGGTTCTCGCCAGTTTCAAGATAATGTTGAATTTGATTAAAAATCCAAGGCTTACCTTGTGCTCCGCGACCTACCATCACACCATCTGCACCGGTGTAATCCAGTACCTCTTGTGCTTTTTCTGGAGAAGTAATATCACCATTGGCAATCACAGGAATTGAAATTGCCGCCTTTATCTGGCGTATGGTGCTGTATTCAGCTTCCCCTTTGTACATACAAGCTCGCGTTCTACCGTGAACTGCCAGCGACTGTATGCCGTTTTGCTCTGCAATGCGGGCAATCTCTACCCCATTGCGATTTTCTGGGTTCCAGCCTGTGCGAATTTTCAGTGTAACGGGAACATCTACAGCATTAACTACTGCTTTGATGATCGATTCCACCGTATCTGGGTATTGAAGCAATGCAGAACCTGCAAGCTTCTTATTGACCTTTTTAGCTGGGCAACCCATGTTGATGTCGATGATTTGTGCACCATTTTCAACATTAAATTGCGCAGCTTGAGCCATAAGCTCAGGGTCTGCCCCAGCTATCTGTACAGAGCGAATGCCTTCTTCGCCTTCATGGTTCATACGCGCTTGCGATTTAGCGGTATTCCATACCTTCGGATTGCTTGAAAGCATTTCCGATACTACAAGCCCAGCGCCTAAACGCTTGCACAACTGACGAAACGGACGATCTGTCACGCCAGCCATGGGAGCTAACATCAAATTGTTATCTAACTCGTAAGGTCCAATTCGTATTGTTTGTCGCATGTATGTCGAATAGCTCGCCAACTAAAACTGCACAGAAAATATACACCCGGCTGAAACGGGGCGCTAAGTGTACGCGTTTTCGCAATACTTGAAAAGGCTAAAAATCACACAAAATTTCACTATGTGCTCTTGACAGTGAAAAAAAACTGTCACATTAATGAGCTATCGCACATTTGTTGTATGAAAATCGTACCAAAGTCTTACAGCCCTTGAATTTTAAGGGCTGTATTGTGAAAAAAATTAACAATTTTCTAGCGTTCGTTAGCCTTTTCTGTTTGTTTTTACAGCGGTCTGCATGACATCTAGACAAGACAGAAATTTGAATATCAACAGGCTTTAACGTTTTGAGCCTGATACGCGTGCCCATTCACCATCAATTGCGCTGGGCTCAAGAGCGAGTTCGCGAGAATATGCGTGCTCTATATTATTAACTTGTTCGGCCAAAATACCAGACAGCACGACAAGGCCGTCAGATTTACAGTAACCCGTAATAATGTCTTGAAGTTCAAGGAGGGGGCCAGAAAGAATATTAGCCATGACCACATCGGCTTCAAGAGCAGGTTGATTTTCAGGAAGGTATACTTGCAAGCGATCTTCCACACCGTTGCGGCGCGCATTTTCTTCGGTGGCTTGTAATGCTTGTGGGTCGATATCTATACCAATGACTTGCTTGGCGCCTAGTTTTAATGCTGCAAGTGCTAAAATGCCAGAGCCACAGCCAAAATCAACAACGGTTTTATCGGTCATATCGATACCGTCTAGCCAGCGCAAGCACAACGCTGTGGTTGGGTGTGTACCCGTACCAAAAGCAAGGCCGGGGTCAAGCATAACGTTAACCGCGTTAGGGTCAGGTACATCTCGCCAGCTGGGGCAAATCCACAGACGTTCGCCAAATTGCATTGGATGGAAATTGTCCATCCACTCTCTTTCCCAGTCTTTATCTTCAAGAGGCTCTAACTTGTACTTAAAGTCTGTGCCCAATATTTTCGCTTTGCCTAAGCGTTTGAGGATGCCATTCATGTCAGCGTCGGCTTCAAACAAGCCTACAACTTGTGTATCTGGCCACAGCATAACTTCGCCTGGTTTGGGTTCGTACATAGGCGTGTCTTTCGCATCGACATAAGTAACCGCTTGTGAACCATTTGCCGTTAGCATATTGCCAATAATTTCTGCGTTTTCAGATGTAGTATTAATTCGTAACTGTAGCCAAGCCATAGTATTCATTTACCGTCTAAATTTGTGCTGTATTGTACCTGTGCTTGGTGCTAAACAGAACGCCATTGCGCTAATTTGTATTTACTTCGAGCAAAGCTCCTAAAATTAATATTTCAAAAAGAGTCGCTATTCTCGATAGTGTGCTGTCACCAATAAGGTATAACTGCGATTTGCGCATAGCTATTATCTATATAATAGTATAGACATAGTCGGTCTCTGTTTAAAAAGAAGCCCAATCTTCATGCGTGCTATTGTAATTGTCTTGTACTCAATGTTGTTGACTGCCGCAACCAAAGCGGAAAGTCTCGATGTTGTCGTTGGGTGGGATAAGCCCCCTTATGTTATCGCAGCAGATCATTCAGGATTTGAGCTAGATTTAGTCCGAGCGATTCTAGCTGAGGCAGGCCATGATATGTCACCCATTTACGTTCCTTTCGGTAGAACAGCACGACTTCTTAAAGACGACGCGGTGGATATGGGACTTACCTTACTGCCAACCCATAATGTCGCTTCTGATATTTTGTCTGACCCTTATATTACCTATCAAAATGTGGCAGTCACCAGAGCTGACAGAAAGCTAAATATTGATTCGATTGCCGATTTAAAAGGAAAAAGTGTTATTGCATTTCAGACTGCACAAACCGTGTTAGGCAGTGATTTCGGAGAGGTCATGTCAGCGCAGCCCTCTTATATAGAAATGGCTATGCAGGAGCGTCAAGTCGATATGCTCATGCTCGGTAGTGTCGATGTTATTGTATTAGACAGGAACATCTTCAATTACTTTAAAGGACGCAAGGAAAAATATGCTGAAGATAAAACTGTCTTCCACGAATTGTTTCCATCAACGTCATATCGCGCAGCGATTCCAGACCCAAATTTGCGTATGGAATTTAACAAAGCATTGCGGGCATTCATTCAAGATGGTCGTTATCAAGTATTATTAGACAGTTACAATTTGGAAAATTTGCACTTTGCCACCTCACAGTGAATGGTTTCTATAATATCCTGTGAAAAAGCAAACCAACTCGAAAAACAAATGGATTAACACGACGTTACTCCCTTTAAGGATGAAAACGATGTTTAAGCAGTGGTGTCTACTTTTTTTAATTTCTTTGTGTTCAGCGTGCGGGTCAACCACAGCATCTAATACTACTACCGCTACTAATATTGAAATGAACCCTTGGCTCGATATACCAGCGCATATGCAAGTGAATGCAATCAAGTCAGGTGACGTTAGCTCTCAATCATTGGTAAAGGCATACCTTAACCGCATCCAATTACTCGACAAGCAAGTCAACAGCGTACTTGCGCTTAACCCGAGGGCAATAGAAGAAGCTGTTGCAATCGACAAGCGCATTGCGTCGGGCGATGACGTGGGGCCGCTAGCTGGAATTCCTATACTGCTAAAAGACAACATTGAGTCTAGTGAGTTACCTACAACAGCAGGCTCTATGGCATTGCTGAATAATTTTACTCAACGAGATGCTCCAATTGTTGCCAAATTAAAGCAAGCAGGTGCCATTATATTAGGAAAAACCCAATCTCTCTGAGTGGGCTAATTTTCGTTCAGAGTCGTCAATTAGCGGCTGGAGCGCGGTGGGGGGATTAACCCGAAATCCTCATATTCTTTCTCGTAGTGCGTGTGGTTCTTCTTCTGGTTCGGGGGCTGCAATGGCACTTCGCTTAGCGTCGCTGGCAGTGGGCACTGAAACTAACGGTTCTATTATATGCCCAGCGTCTATGAACGGAGTGGTGGGGTTCAAACCTACTGTTGGATTGCTATCGCGTACCCATATTGTACCCATATCATTCAGCCAAGATACCGCAGGCCCTATGACAACCAACGTACAGGATGCATGGTTAATGACATCGCTAATGGCAGGTCATGATGGTCTAGATTTAGTAACTCAAGAAGCCGATAGCTATATTCCGATATTGCCACGACAAGGCATGGCTGAGAAAGATTTAAAAGGTGTACGCATTGGCGTGGTGAGGTATCGACAAGGTGATAACCCTCAAGTGATCAGTAAGTACAATCAGGCCCTTAAACAGCTGAGCGAGTTGGGGGCTACACTTGTTGATATTCGTGAGTTTGAGCAACCAGAGCACTTTTGGTCTGATTCTTATTCTGTTTTACTTAGTGAATTCCATACTTCTATTAATCACTACCTTTCGACCACGCCAGCCAGTTTACCTGTGAATGATCTTGCTAGCCTCATCGCTTTTAATAGCAACAATCCGAGAGAAATGGCGTTGTTCAATCAAGATATTTTTCAAAAATCATTGCTTGCTGAGCCTATTGAAAGTGAAAGTTATCTTACCGCTAGGCAATTGGTGCAAAGTGCCGCGGGAAAAGAGGGTATTGATAAACTGATGGCACAACGCAATGTAGATATTCTTGTTGCGCCATCAAACAGTCCCGCTTTTCTCATAGACGGTGTATACGGCGATCACTCACCCGTCGGGTTTATTGGTATTGGTTACCTAGCGGCTGTTGCGGGTTACCCTCATCTTACTTTACCCATTGGCGCAATAAAGAATCTGCCCGTGGGTTTAAGTTTTATCGGTGGGAAATGGCAAGACGAAGACGTTTTGCGAATTGGGCAAATATTTGAAGCTAAACACGAGTTTACTATTAGGCCGAACTTACTGCCTACAGCGTTTGATGCCTCAGAATTAAAGGCTGTCCTGCAAGGCATTCAGTAAATGGGATGTAGAAAAGGTCTGTCTAGAGCGTGTTGACCTTTGCGGTACGTTTTTTTTGCAGCATAAATTTTGGTCTATATAAAAAAGCCCGAATGTTGTTACATACATTCAGGCTTTCAGGGTAGCTATTGCTCAAGCGCTTTCTCTAGCAAGGCAATAACCTTCGTTGTGGCTAACTTGGCTTAACCAGGTTTTTTCACCCATGCACTACACCAACCATCTGCGCTAACAAGCTTACCTGGGAAGATATTACAAGGACGGTGTTGCTCACCATCGGTACCTTGTACATACATGCAGTTCGCGCAATTTGCACCATCAACGGTTGAGTTAGGTGTATATTTAAGGGCTTTTGCTGTTGCGTCGTCTGCACTTAATTGCTCTTGCGCCTGCGCTTTTAACACAGTGCTTCCCAATGTTAAGCCAATAACGGTTGAGCCAGATAACTTCAAAAAGTCACGGCGATTAACAGATTTCATAACACTCTCCTTAAGAGATAAAAACGATAATGATTCTTTTTTATCCATCGCTTTAAACGCAAAAACCTGCCAAGAAGGCAGGTTTTTTTTCATAGATAGATACTATCGCTTTTTGAAAAAAGATCGAATAGAAAATGCCTAACTCGTTTGATCTGAATTAAATAAATGTCATGTGTGTAGGTTAACCGTTATTCAAACAGCGAGTTTCCACTACAAAACGACTTCTTTATATCATTTTATCGTTAGAGCAATGGTTCAGTGTTTAGTTCATTTTCTACGAGGCTTGAGGTTTGGCTTCGCGTATTCAAATTGCGCTAAACGCGTAGTTGAGTGATAACTATCGAGCCCTGAAATACATGCACTCATTGAGGCTTCTATATCCAGATAACCATCACTTGCTACGTGCTTTTGATCCACATGCAGCTCTAGAATCTCGCCAATAACCATTTCGGTATCATTAATTAGGGTGAAGTGCTGAGCAACCTTCATTCCTATTCTTATGTTACTTTCTTCTACAAAAGGAGCAGGGAAACTACTTGTTATGAGTGGTGTAAGACCAACAGCAACAAACTCACTCTCATCAGACGCATAGCGTGCAGATGTTTGATGCGCTTTGTCTATCCAATCGGTATGCACGTGATTAAGCGTGTAAAAACCGCTTTTCTTAATATTGCCCAGAGAGTCCCGTTGTACCGAGTGTGGTCGCATTATCATGCCCAATAACGGTGGATTTGCTCCGATATGCACTACAGAACTCACAATGGCAAGGTTATGTGTGTGGCCGTCAGTAGTACCAAGTAGCACAGCAGGTTTAAAGCCAGACAAACTATTGATGAGATTGGCGCGATAGCGCTGCTCCATATTATTGATATCATCTCGCGACAACGTACTAGTCATTTTCTCGTATCGCCTCTAGTTCGAGTTCATCGCTATGCTGATAGACTGTGAGTTCAATAGGCTGGCAACATACTTGACAATCAAGTACCTGCACTTGCCCGACATCGTTAATTTCATCAATTTCTACATCATTAGAAGCCATGCAATACGGGCATGAAAACCCCATGGCGCGCGTTAAGCTCATAGTTACCACCGTAATTTTAGAAGTTACTCTTATTTACGTAACCGAACGTAGCAGTGATCATATTGAGGCACATTTTAGTATCTTAATGACTCTATTTTTAGTGCTTTTAGATGCTTCTTGTGACAGAACGAGTGGGAACGTGCCCGTGTTGTCAGCGTGTGAAAATTTAACACAGACACGAGTGGTTGTTTATTTTGCTGTATAAATATACACTATTTGTGGTATTGAACCTGAATTGTTGACCATGCGAAAAGACTTACCGCCGCGTTATTATTTGGCACACTTTTACGAATTTTTGCACTTTTTCGAAGGCGCAAGCGCAGCGCTTTTAAGCGAAGAGGCCACGCGCTTTATCAGTCGCTTTAAAGCGCTGGACGAAAATAAGCAGTGTATTGTTGTGCGCGCGGCCAATCGTAAATATGCAGTAATAGACCGTAAGCAATTTAATTATGCGGAAATAGATACACCACAGTATCAAATTGATTGGCTTATTCAAGAAGGGTGGTTTGGTGATTTATCTAACGCGTCGATGAATGACATTGCCGGTGTACTCACCAAAGACGCATTACTCGCACTTCTAAATGAATATGGAAGTATCAGCGGTCTTTCATCGCTTTCTAAGCCCAAACTCGTAACGCTTTTACGGCATGAAGTTGAGTTAAAAGGTTGGCCGGCTAACTTCTCCACTAATGACTACCTTGTGTGTCTTTTCGATGACGCGCTTCGTTTTTTATTGTTTTTGTATTTCGGTAACACGAAAAGTCGTTTAAACCAGTTTTCGATGCGTGACTTAGGTGTTATGAGGACTCGTTCGGACTCAGTCAATGATGTGGCCCGATTTGAAACCAAAGTAGACACAGAAGCAGCGTGGTTCTATGCCGATCACATTACTCAATTGCCCTTCCTTGATGAAGCAGCCCTTTTATCACTGTCAAAGGAAGTGTTTCCATCAACTCATGGTGTGTCAGCCTGCTTTTATCGCGATCAGTTTCTTTATTTATTGGGGCTTAAATTACTTGATATAGAGCGCGAAGCGGGTTTGCACGTGTTGGGAATGGCCGATAGCGATAAAGCCAAAGAGAAGTGGCTGCGAGAAAGCTACAAAGACGGTGTGCTTGAAGAGGTAAAAGCTGCGCTTGAAGAGATTATTGATAACCCTGCCTCAGATACTTTACTAGCCTTTGCAGAAGATTTTTACGCAAGAAAATTTCATAAAAAGCGCACGAGTTCTGTTACAGACATGTTGCGCAGCGCAAGCCGTACATTAGCCATTGATGTCAGTCAAAATCAGCAAGTAGAAAGAGGTGTATTGGCTCACTATGCAAGGCATGGTATTCAAGGGTGGCGAACAGAAAATAGATTATGGCGTAGCTTATTTGGCCTCACATTTTGGAAGCAACTTTACGAAGAGGATGCTTTGGTTACAGAGTTTGATAGACGACCTTTGTCACTCAAGCAAAATAACTTTTACGCTAAATTCGAAGACAGCATTGAGTCGCTTCTAGCAAGGCTTGATAGCAAAGATAAGCTGCGATTTCACATTCAAAAAATGGCTACCCAGCACTACGGCAAAGTAAATAGCTTATTCATGTGGTCAAGCGGATTGTTAACGCCAATTGAGGCGTTGATTGATTATGGCAACCTAGAGGCTATACATACGATGCTGCGTATGATGAGCAAAGATTTTGAACATCTGCGCGACGGCTTTCCAGATATTATGGTATTTGATAAGACGTTAAGGTTTGAAGAAATAAAAGCTCCTGGTGACCAATTACGTCGCAATCAATTGGTATCCATTCAACGTTTGCAGCAGGCAGGGTTTGAAGTCGCTGTAACCACGGTTAACTGGGTTCGCGACCCGCAGCAACCGTATGTCGTTGTGGATATTGAAACAACGGGGGGAAATAACAGTTATCATCGAATTACTGAAATTGGTATGGTGAAGCTGGTGGCTGGAAACGAAGTAGACCGTTTTCAAACCCTCATAAATCCCCAGCGTCGTATTCCTTCAAACATCACCAAGCTTACGGGAATTTCTGACGAAATGGTTCAGCATGCGCCCGTTTTTGCACAAGTGGCCGATGCTATTGCAGCGTTTACCGAAGACGCCGTTTTTGTAGCGCATAACGTGAACTTTGACTATGGATTCATAAAGCAAGAGTTTGCGCGTTTAGAACGTGACTTCCGCCACCCCAAAATGTGTACGGTGCGAGAGATGCGACGTACCTACCCGGGTTTACCTTCCTATTCTTTAGCGAATTTAACTGCACATTTTGAAATTGAAATGGAGCAGCACCACCGTGCTTTAAGTGACGCAAAAGCCGCTGCAGAATTACTGAAACTGGTATTTGAAAAGGACGACGACAATAGATAAGGATAGCGCAATCAATTTACGAGTAAATACACTTTAAACACGTGAACAAATTCCGCCGTTTTGCGTATTAGAAATCAAATTAGTTCACTTGATGATGTAGCTATGCACTTAACTGAAGAACAGGCTTCTCGAATTATAGAAATGGCTTGGGAAGACAGAACGCCATTTGAGGCGATTGAGCAATTATACGGTTTACCTGAAAAAGAGGTGATTAAATTAATGCGCAGTAACCTTAAGCAGAAGACGTTTAAGAACTGGCGCGCCCGTGTAAGTGGTCGAAAAACCAAGCATGCAAGCTTAAGACCCGAAGGCGTAGAACGAGGTTATTGCCCTTCGCAATATAAGCTTAAAGGAGGAAATAAAAAATGAGTTTAAGCTGATAGGCGGTACGTAATTTCAGGTTTCACTATACTGTACTTGATACTACTTAAATAGGTCCTTCTCGATTTCATACAGAAGCAATTTTGCGCCCAACTCGGTTAGGTGATTGTCATCAAAGTACAAAAACTCCCGATTAATATTGTTTAAACAGACACGAATATCATTTGGAACGATAGGGCAAAAAATATTAGAGTCCCCTATTAGTGTAATTTTTTGATTCTCACTCAGTGAGGTAAAAAGTTCAAAAACTGCCCTATTACGTGCTTCAAAATTTTTATGTGGAATGGGGGGAGGAAATATAATTTCAAAATGACTTGATAGCATTATGGTTTCATCAATTGGGTTTTCATTCAGATTTGGAATTGGATTTATTACGAATACTTTTACGTCATTTTCTAAAAAGCGTTCGATTACTTCTTGGTATGCTACCAAAATTGGGTTTTGTGTTAGGGGGGCTGTCGTACTTTTACCTAATGACGAACTTTCTATGTAATAATTATGCTTCCCATCAAAATGCTCTGGATGAACATAAACCGACCATCGACCAAATAGGATAACGTTCTTTATGTCTCGTTCAATGATTTGATTGAATACCGAATCGCTATATTTCTTGCAGGTTGTATTGGTTGGATCCTCTGAGCTCATCATATTGAAAATGGGTGGGCAGTCAAATTTTGAATATTGCACAAATGATTTATTATTCCGTTTAAAAATAGCGGCAAGTTCACTTGCGATCGAAGCTGCATGAGAGTCTCCAAATAAAGCAAAACTAGGCTTTTGCGCTATATCCCCCTTTAAACATCCTTTCGTTTTGTAATGTTGCTCGTCGAGTAGACAATTACCTGATAGCATTCTTTCATGATTATCTGAGATAAGGTTTATCAAATGAAGCCACCTATGATTTGCGAGTCCATTGTTAACGTGTAACACAATACCGAATAGAACAATGAGTAAGGCAACAATAACTATTATTTTAGAGAATAAGGCATTATCGATTTTGCTTTTATTTCTGAAAGGAAGTTCTATGTATTTCCAGCTAAAATAAGCTGGAACAATAGACAGCATACATAGAAAAACTGACAAAAAACTGGAAAGTTCAGCTTTGTAAGCGTGTCGTGAGAAAGAGAGTATTGGATAATGCCATAGATAAACGCCGTACGATATTAAACCCATGTTTACAAGTGGTTTTATACTTAGTAACTTGTATAAAAATGTATCTGGTTTACAAAAAAGAATGATTAGTGCACTGCCAAAAACCGCCAACAATGTGTAATCAAAAGGTGCTAGGCTAAAAGGATCAAAAGCTAGTATGCAATAACCTATTAAACCTAACCCAAGTATACTCAATGCCTCATTTGCAAAATGTAGGTTTTGTCGTTTCTCGCGGTTTAAGACAAAGGCAACTAATACCCCTGTTAGGAGTTCCCAAATACGAAATGGAGCAAGAAAGAAAAGAGTTTTAGTCGACGCAAGGGATAAGATATTTGCAAGTAAACTGAAAAAAAACGATAAGTAATATAAATTTCACAAGCCATCGATAACCGATTCGCCAAAAAACGGAAAGTACATAATGGGTATAACAAATAGAATTGCTCTTCAACAGACAAACTCCATGTATGTAATAGGGGTTTCAATTCAGATAGTCTTTCGAAGTAGCCGTTTTCTTTCCAGAATAAGAAGTTTGAAAAGAAGCCTGTAGTAGATACGAGGCTTTGCCCAAAATCTTTTAAAAAAATTGGTGTTAATAGTAACCAAGCGATTGGTAAGCAGACTAACATAAGACAGAAAAGTGCGGGTAAAATACGCCTAGCGCGTCGTATGTAAAAATCGCTTAGATTAAACTTTCTACTCTTCAAATCACTAGTGATTTGTGCAGAAATTAGGTAGCCGCTAATTACAAAGAAGATATCAACACCAAGATATCCACCTTTAAAAAACTCAAAATTACAATGAAAAAGTATTACAGCTACAACTGCAATTGCTCTTAACCCGTCTATTTCAGCTCTATATTTCATTATGAAAGTTACAAATAAAATCACATGTTTGAAGTCATGACTTCACGTAGATATACCAAAAGGTAGCGCGCTTATTTATTTGTCAGCGTTCAATCAATATTAGTGAAATGGCTTGTATTTTGGCAAAAAAAACCTAGTTTTATCGACTTTATATAATATAAAAGACAGCGGCAAGTATCATTTTGCAATCAAAAAAAAGCATTACACTTTCTCTTATTATCTGTTCTAGAAATGACGATTATATGGGAGACCCCCTATGGAGATTGGGGACTTCTATTAATTATGTTTCCGAGCAAATTTTTAAGTTAAAAAAAGAGCACACCGTTGAGATAGTTGTTGCCGATTGGGGAAGTGAAGAACCTATTTCAAACGTAATTGGGCTCACAAACGATGCGCTCGCAATCACGCGTTTCATACATATTCCAAATCGATTGGCATCGACCTTGCAGCGTGATAGTGCGTTTGGAGAAGTTTATGCACTAAATGTTGCTGCAAGAAGAAGCTTTGGTGAGTACATAGGCAGGATTGATCAAGACACGTTGGTGACTGGTGATTTCTTAACAAAGTTCTTTAATGCGTATGAAGGAAACTCAGAAGAACGTTTTGACCTAAGAAATTCATATCTGTTTGCGGCGCGCAAACAGATACCTTATTCATTCGTATCTAAAAAACCAAACCTTAAAGACTTACATTACTATATTAGTTCCTACGGAAAACTGAACTATAGCGAAGAGTTAAGTTTCTGCTTTTGGGCATCTCCTGTTGGAATATTAATGATGCACAGAGACATTTGGGACGATATTGGTGGGTATGATGAGCGGTTAATTTATTATTGGTTTATGGACGTTGACTTAGCTACGCGCTTAATCAAAAAATACCCAGTTGTAAATATAGGTAAAGAATTTGGTTATCACTTTTTCCATTTAGAACATGTTAAGCCAAGTTTGAACTTTCGACACTCTCATCGAAAGCTCAACCCTCCTTGGTCTAAATCATTTGATAAACCTATATTGAACCCGAATGGCGCTTCTTGGGGGCTTAAAGAAATATCTCTAATGGAAAGTAACGCAAAATTATCGAAATCTATAATAGAGGTAAAGAGGTTAGATATTCTAGAAAATAAGTTGGCTCGAATATCGCCGTTAATTTCAACCTTATTAAATTCATGCAATAGGTGGGTTTATTATCAAGTTAAATATGTGTGGTATTTAACAAAGGTATTTCGTAATAAGCCATATCTTTAAGTAAGTAGAACATATGGAAAAGAAAATTTCGTACCAAGATAAAAGTTTTCGTTATCTCCATCCCCTTGTTTTATGGCGTGCGAGAACATTGCTCATCCATTTAATAAAAAGAGACTTACTTGTCTCGTACAAACAAACCTTTATAGGTATGACATGGGTTTTAATTAAGCCCTTCGCTATGTCGCTCACCATTGTTTTTGTTTTTGACCGAATTGGTCAATTCCCTGACTATGGATTTCCTTATCTACTAATTGCTTTATCTGCGATGACATTGTGGGAGTTCTTTTCGAATGCGGTAAGTCGCGGTTGTATATGCATAGTGGATGATCGCGATCTTATAGTAAGAGCAAATTTTCCTCGAGTATTATTAGCCATCAATTCAGCTTTACGAAATAGTATCGGCTTCTTTGCGAATTTGGTATTGGTCTTCGCAATAATGGCGTATTACCAGGTTCCAATATCAGTTAATATAATCTTTATCCCAATAATATTCATTTTTACACTACTGCTAAATCTATCGTTAAGCCTATGGTTTGGTACGTTAAACGTATTTTTTAGGGATGTTCAAACACTAATTCCCTTCTTAATTCGAATTGGTCTCTTTATTAGTCCGGTCGCATTTACATTGCAGAGTGTGCCCGAACAGTGGAAGTCTTTATTCAGTATAAACCCATTAGTTGGCCTAATTGAGTCATTGAGATATTGCTTGCTAGGTGAGAAATTTTGGCCGGGAACTGAAACGCTGCTAATTGGTGTTACTTCACTTACTGTACTTCTTTTGTCAGGTGTTTACGTCTTTGGCAAAAACGAAAGGAAGTTTGCAGACGTTATCTAATTAGTATTACTGTAACCATATGAAGCGTAATAAAAGATGACACAACCAATTATCGAAGCACTTAACTTAGGGAAGTGTTACTTCATACCACCCGTAAAGAGTGAATCAGATAATTTCTTAGATAAGATACTAGCGATAGCTCGGTTTTCATTCTCAAAAAAACAACGAGTTTGGGCTTTAAGAAACCTGAATATCGAAGTAGAAAGAGGCGATGTTGTCGCTATATTGGGAGACAATGGCTCTGGGAAGTCTACGTTGTTTAGGTTGATCAGCGAGATTACAGCACCATCGGAAGGTGAGTTGATAATTAGAGGTTCAGTTTCCAGTATGATAGAAGTTGGTGTTGGTTTTCACAGAGAACTTACAGGAAGAGAAAATCTCTTCCTGAATGGCGCTTTACTGGGAATGACGACAGGTCAGATAGAAAACACTTTTAACGAAATTGTGAGGTTTTCGGAAATAGGAAAATACTTAGATACGCCAATCAAAAAATACTCCAATGGTATGCATGCGCGACTAGCCTTCGCAGTAGCGTCTCATTTAAACAGTGACATATTGATAGTTGATGAGGTTTTGTCTGTGAGTGACCAGCAATATCGACTAAAAGCAATTGATCGCCTTCGCAAACTATCAGCCGAGGGCGTAACAATCCTAATTGTGAGTCATGATTTAGCTTTGCTTCATGAACTTTGCAACTCGGCGATTTATTTAAAGAACGGTAGAATAGAAGCACAAAGCACTTTCAATGCTTTATATGAAGAATTCTACAAAACAGAGCCTAAACTATGAGGTTTGCAATTCTTACCTACCAAGCAAGTACAAGCTCTCTATGTATTCTAAATAGCTCTGGAGGTGCTGGGGACTTAGAAATTTTAAAATCAATTCTTTTTGTTGCTAAATGAGTGACCAGTTCTAATGAAACCATGTATCGTTTACCTTGCACAAAACACGAAAAGAGATTCACAATATGGAAGAGACTCGAGGTCAATGTTAGAAATGAGTCTCGATTTACTTTACCTAAACTACAATGATCAATTCAAACATGACATTCTGATTTTTCACGAAGGTGATTTTGATTTAGAAAGTCAGAAAGAAGTAAGGAAAGGACGTGATGAAATAAAGTTTCAAGAGATACATTTTCAGATTCCGAGTTTCTTAAAATCAGAAGAAATACCTATATTATGGGACGGAAAATATGGGCTTGGACATAGGCACATGGCGAGGTTTTATTCAGTTACAATTTTCCATATTTTATCTGAGTTAGGTTATGACTGGTTTATGAGAATGGACGACGATTCATTCATTCACTCAAAAATTAACTATAACTTATTTGAGTTCATGGATAGAAACGGATATCAGTACGGCTACAGAGCAATATTAAAGGAGCCTCAACGACCTACATTGGGTTTTTCAGAGGCGGTTTTTGCATACATTAAAGCCGAGAGGCTAAAGCCGAAAACCTTTTTAGATAATTTTGATTTATCGACCAGTGTTAATTATGAATACTTTTCTTTTAAAGGAATGTTGAAAAAGCGACTTACTATATTTCTAGAAAAGTTATTGAACACACTGAATCATGATTTTCACAACTGGCCTTTACCAACCGAATGGAATAGGCTGACTTACTACAACAATTTTTTAATTACCAATATTAACTTTTGGATGCGTAGAGATGTTCAGGCATTTGTTGGACATTTTGATAGACTAGGTGGAACCTACAAATATCGTTGGACAGATCACATTCTACACACTGCAGCAGTACAAATTTACTTGTCAGAAGAAAAGGTATTTCAGTTTGATGACTGGACATATGAACATGCAACTATAAAAGATGGAAACTTAGAGTGGGGTGGAATTTTTGAAGGAAAAGATGATAAAAATAATCCTGTTGTTAAAGACTTTATTAAAAAATATGGTAAGGCGAGGCATGATTATTAATGTTTTCTTGATAGCAGGAATTTTGTTGTGAGAATTAAATATGAATATCATGATAAATTAAGCTGCTTATCACTTTTTTCATATTTTTTTATGGTTTCCATGCTTTTTTTTATATCAATATTTTATTTCTATAGAGTTAATTCCACCTGTTTTAGGTAGCTATTTACCAGTCGTTTCTATTTTTCTTTTAGTTCCGCTTTTTCTTTTTAATCTTAAAAAATTCAGTGGAACTAACTTTATAGGCGTAAATATCTTTTTACTAATTATTCTATATACATCTGTATGTGCGGTTTCATACTTTTTATTTAAAGTTCCGGCCTCAGATTACTGGGAGGTTTTTATTTGGACAAGCTCAGGAGTTGTATATAACGTCGTTTGTTTTTTGATTGCTGCGAATTTGAGGTTTGAAAGGAGTAAAAAATACACATTTTTCATTACTTATAGTTATGTCAGTTATAATTTTTTTAAATATTAGTGATGAGTGGTTGTTTTATATTGAAACCCCAGAAAATAATAAAGAATACATAGCTGGCTATCAAAGCTATGCTTTAGTACTTTTTACATCGTCTCTTATAGTTATTTCTTCTAATGTTAAAGATGGAATTAAGCTTTTTT
>NZ_BJKK01000023.1 GCF_006538325.1 Alteromonas sp. KUL42 | reverse complement strand
CTGAGCTCCATAATGTCAGCTTTAAGCGTTCTTCTGATTCTTTAACAGCTAGTTGATTCGCCTTTCTTATCTGATATTGTCGGATTATAAAACCCAAAAAGACCAATGCAATTAGTGTGTAAAATACAAGAGCCACTGAATGGAGCCAAGGAGGGCGATTGACAACTATATTAAGATTTCTACTTGGCGACCAGAGCTTTCCAGGCTCCTTAGCTTGAACTTCGAATTGATAATTTCCAAATGAAACATTATTAAATTGAGCGGTCCTTTCAGAGTCATTATATATCCAGTTCTCATCCACATTGGAAAGTTTATAGCGATAGGTTACTTGATTCGGATATACAGGGTTTATAAGCCCAAATGATACACTAAACCTTGATTCGTAGTGTTTAAGTTCAATACTCTCTTTATATGTAATATTTTCTTTAGAAGAAAAAGAGTGAAGAGCTTCTTCACTAAGCTGAGACTTATTTTTATAAGCGTCTGAGCCAAAAATGCTAAATTCATAAAGTTGAGGCCGCAGGGTTGTTGCTCTTTCATTTAAGGAGCTTCTGCTTAATTTAGATATCTTATTAAGCCCTCTATTACCGCCAAAATAAATTACGTCGTCGGAAGTCGCAATGACAGCTCCTTCACCTAACGAGTTGTATTCAAGCTGTGCGTTCGGAATACTTTCCGATTCTTTAAGGGAAGGTAGGTGAACCCTATGAACCCCTGCAGTGTCTGAATACCATATACTATTTTCAATAGCAGTGGTTGAAGTAATGAAGCCACTGTGGTTATTTCTAACTTGCTTGTTTTTTACCGTAAGGCTGTTTCTATCAAACTGCAGGACCCCATCAGATCGTGTAGTCAACCACAAGCCATCGTCAGTTTCGTGGATACCGTAAACAAGTGAATTGATTCCGTTTTGAGAATCTAAAACTCTAACAACGTTACTGCTTCTCAAAGAATATATGATTAGCTTCTCACCGGCTCTGAACCAAATTCTTTGCTGATCGTCTGCGTAGATAGCAAACATTTTGCCATAGTCTTCGCTAATGTTTAGACGCGTTGGAACATTAGATGTTGGGCTTTTGGCGACACTGTTTACATCAACGTAGTGAACCCCACTATCTGATGAACGAAGCCATATCGCGTTTTCAGTTTTAAAAATATGGTCTATGAAAGCACCTTCAAAAAATTGTCTTATTAGCTTAAAGTCGTTTTCTAGCTTTTCGAAAACCAAAAGGCCTGATGAAGTTGCAACCCAAAAAAGTCCGTTACTGTCAATCTCAATATCCCAATATGAAATAGATTCCTTATATGCATTGAATACATCGAAAAAAACTACTTCTCCGGTTTCCTTAGATATCTTACCGATTCCTCTTTGCTGAGATATTAAATAAACACTGCCGTCTTGAGATTCAGCAAATCCCCAAATAGTCGAAAAGTTATCATCGGTATGGCGACTTGAATTATAAACTGGCTGAAAGTGCACAGTAGCGTATTCGGGATGGTATCTAAATGCCCCTTGCCTAAATGTCGCAGCCCAAACCACACCTGTACGGTCTTCCATGACTTTTATTATAATTGCCGAGGGGAGGCCAGTTGCATCATAGGTTTCGGCATTTAAATGCAGGAAATCAGGCTTGAAATCTTGATTGATTTCTTCGGTAACAGCATGAGAAAGTAAAAATAATCCATTATAAGAGCCTATCCAAACATTCTCTCCGACCAAACTTAAGGAAAATGTGTTTATTTCACCATCAATACCGAAGTCTTTATTAGTTAACTCTCTTAATACTTGTCCATTAGAGTTAAGTACTTTAATTCCTTCATTAGTAGCTAACCAATAGTTACCATTGATTACTTTAATGTCGTGGAGAGCTCTAACGTCAACAGAGATACCCCACGGGTTTACTTTTTTGAGATCAAATACATTTGAGTTGGCAGAGTCAATTAGTCTAGCGCCAAACTGGTTAGATCCAACCCAAATACGGCCTGATTCTTCGAAAATAACTTTTATGAAGCTTTCTTCATCAAATACTTGAGAGATGATTGATATTTGTGACTCGTTACGCGTTAGTTTGTAAAGATATTTTCTATCTGCAAATAAAATATCACCGTTTCTTGTCTCGGTTATCGCAGTTACTAGCTCTGTTTTTATTACGGAATTATTCTTATTAAATACTTTGAAGTCGTCTGTTTCTGGTTGATAGAGTGCTAAGCCTGCATGAGTCCCAATCCACAACTTCCCATAAGAATCGACAAAAAGTGTTTGTATATATCCTGAGGGTAATGAATTTGGGTCTACATCACTCGGGTGATATTGTTTGACATCGTATCCAGAATAACGATTTAGACCATTTGATGTCGCTAACCAGATATATCCCATTTCATCTTCCACTAAATCGAGCACAGCAGTGTCTGATAAGCCATGTCTTTTATTCAATTCAGCAAAATGTAGATCAGCCACTTCTATTGCGGCGGCAGGGGAAAGTAATGAGCCCAAGAAGGCACAAATGAGAAGAAAAATTGAATAAATTAGGGTTGAGCGCACCTACACACCTTCTGGAAAATGCCAAGTATTATTTATTGTTCTTAATTTTACCGACCGCATCCCTAACGGTTAGAGAACAAATATGCCCAATTAACGGCATAGCTACAAGGATTTTTTAAGTTAAGCGGAATGATGGTTTACTTCTTAATCAAAGTGTTGCTTATATAGGTATAAGGTTCATTATTAATACTGCTGGTTACTAAGTCCCTGTAACAGTAATATGCAGTCGCTAATGTGATGAGAGTCTGGTTTGTATGAGAAGTGTAGAGCTAAGTCCAGCAAAACATATTTACAAATAATAAGGTATCTTTTTTTAGAACTCAGCGATACTGTTAATTGTTCGCTTCTGCAGAGTAGGTATAGCCTTAAATTTACCACTTGAATACAATACGAGTTCTCCGCATCGCTCTCGTTTAGCCAGTTGATCGGCAAAAGCCTGTATTTCTTCGAAGCTTAGCGTTTTAATGCGCGCAGCAAGTTTACTATTGCGGTTAAACTCTAGGTCTTGCGTACCTAAACTGACCCACAACCGTTGAGATTTCATTGATAAGGTTAAATCTCGTTCTTCTAGTTGCTTAACCAAGTTTTGTTGAATGGTAGGCCAGTAAAAGCGATAAAACTCAATTTCATCTAACTGTTGAAATAGAAATTCTGTTGTAGCATCTAATAGTTGCTTCGGACTGCACTGTGGGCTTTGTATGTAAAAAGCCATTCCTGGATGTTGGTTATGAGGTACGTAACCTGTACCCACGATATAACCCAACTGTTGCTCTGTTCTCAGTGCGTTAAAGAAAGGCGCTGCTAACATCTGCTCAAGTACCATACAAAGTGCAGTATCAGTTAAGCTCGGTGTCGGAGCTTGAAAGTAAAGAACAATCGCAGCGTCGTCGTGATCGCATGTTACTTCGTGATAGAGCGTATCACCAATAGGAAGCTTGGATACGGCTCTAGACAATGGCGCGCCTCCTGCTTTGTCATTTAGTGTACGTATCTTCTCTGCAAAAAACTTAGCTTCTTCACTGGCCCAATTTCCATGCATGAAAGCTTCGATAAAGTAACAGCGGAAAGCAGATTCTCGACATGAGAGCATTTTGTCGTAGTCAATATCTTCAATAATATCGAGTAGCTCAACAGGGGCTTGTGTATTTCTTTGAATCAATACACTTAGCCGCGAAAATAAGCGGTTAGTTGGCTTGTTAAGTAGTGCATTTTGAAGACTTTGAATCTGAAGTGTCTTGTGATGTTCGAAGGCCCGTTCATCTGGAACGTAACTAGTAACAGCATCCAGAAGTTGGCTAGCAAGCAATGTTTGTTGGTTTGTAAAGCCTCGGGTATGAAGTGTAAAGCCCGCTTGATGACCGTATATTCTGTAGTGTAACCCCGCAATTTCTGCTCGATAATACTTCGCTTGTAAATAATCGTTGAGTGCGCCCAACCAAATTCGTTTTGCTGCAACGGCTTCTAAAGTGTCAGAAAAGCTAGTGGCATCAAATGATATATAAATATCACCCTTTGGACTGTGAAACTGCTGATCTTGAGCAAACCAAAAACGATAGTCTCCTGTATCTACAAGCTTATTAGGAATATTGAAACCAGTTTCCGGTAATATTAGCTGATATTCATCACCTAAATAAGGGTTAGGAGGTGGTAGTTTTAAAGCGCTTATCACGTTCGGCGATGAAAAGACATTGAGCAAGTCTTCGTGTATTTTTTCTACACTATATTCCGCTTTGTAAAATGCACAAATTGTGTCGGTTTTTACCTCTTTAGAAATAACTTTTAAACGTAAATTTTTAGGTGTAAAGAAAGACAATGCATGCTCTAGCACTTTTTGATCGTAGCTACCAATGGTCGAACGCAATTGCTTTACTTCCTTCGCTGAGAAAATAAATTGGTGCTGCGCATACTCAGTTACAAGCCCTAAAGGCTTAACACTTTCTTCGTATTCAAGGGCCAATGCGTTTAGCTGTGCTTTCTCCCGGTATCGCCATACTTCATGGGCACCCTCTTTGATTAAATCAATGTAACTAAACAGCGCTTTAACAACCTCGAACTTATTTTTTAATCCGTTACTTGTTAGCTGAAAGCTGACATTGAAATCCTTAAAGCGGTCACCTTCGATACCTGAACCCGCAATGAGGTTCAACGCCCAATCTTTTTGCTTAAGATACGCTAAAAGACTACCTTCACCTTCGTCTCCGATAAGGTGACTAATATAATTGAGCGGCTTGCATTTAAAGTCATTTTGCAATGCTGGAAGTGCAAAGGTCACAATCATCCGTTTTGCACTTTGCAATGGATTAATGTTTATTTGTATGCCCAATTCATTCTGAGTGTACAACGCAGGCCAGTCATCTTGGGCAAGCTCTCCTGTTTCCATTGAACCAAAACACTGGTTTATAAGTGCTTCTAGTTGCAAAGTAGGCATAGGGCTGGCAATGCATAAGCACATGTTACTTCCGCAATAGAATATAGTGTGCATAGTTCTGAGCCTGCGTTTTAATTCGTCTATGGCATGCTCAGAGAATGTGTCACTATTGCCTACAGAAAATTTTGCAAACGGGTGAGAAGGGTTGCAGGTTTCTTTATGAATTTGGTATAGACGTCGAAGGTCGTCTTTTTTCTTAAATTCGAACTCCGAGTGAATATTATTGATTTCTTTTTTTAACGCGTCTTCTTCAAACAGCGGCTGACGCAGCATGTCTGCAAATGCAGGCAATGTTTGTGCTATGGCATCGCTAGAGCAATGATAGTGATAATTGGCATATTCAGTACCCGTCCACGCGTTCAGCGAGCCACCGTGTTGTTCTATAAAATGGTTTATCGCATTGGGTTTTGGTAAGTGACGACTGCCCATAAAGAGCATATGCTCAAGTAAATGAGCCAAACCTTGGCAGTCATCTGGATCGTAAAAATGACCGGCTCTTACCGACATGGAAACAAACGATTCCGTTGCTGAGGGAGTGTGGCATAACATTGCACGCATGCCATTGGGCAAAATTATATGATGTGCATTTTCGAAGTTTATGGAGTTACTCACGTTTTCTCAATTTAATTAGGAACGTTTGCTTTGTTAACGCTCGTATAGTTGAAGTTAATAAAACAAGCAATAATGTACGAAAATTCTCACTATTCTTCGTTTTGCGCTAGTTGTTCTTACACCACTCTGATATCGTTACGCTACTTTCATTAATACTATGCGCATTGTTATGTCAGGTCAAAGTAGCAACGACGACATTTATCTTTTTGTTATGCGACACGGTGAGGCGGAATCGCCACGTGTAGATGATAAAAGCAGGCAGCTCACTCCTATGGGCAGGCAACAAGCCGCGAATGCCGCAATTTGGCTCAAAGAGCATTATTGTACAAATGGAAGTGTAGATTTAGCGTTAGTTAGCCCTTATCGACGAGCAAAGCAGACACACGACGTAGTTTCTGCCGACATTGTCGCTGAGAAAGTTGAAAGCAACGAAGACATTGTTCCCGAGGGCTCTCCAAAGTTGGTCAGTGACTACATTGATGCGCGAATCCATTCTGCGACCAATGGCAAAAAGCCAATTCGAAGTTTATTGGTCGTCAGTCATATGCCTTTTGTAAGTTACCTCGTCGACGAGCTTTGCCATACCTATACAACCAGTTTGTTCTCAACGGCATCAATTGCAGTCATCCAGTACTCACTAAGCCAACACAAAGGTCGATTAGTTACCCACTACCAAGGCCTTTAGCACTCCTTCGATAAAAATCATTATTTCGCGAAAAAATTCGTTAAGTATGTAGAAGTGCGGCCGATAGATCTCTCTGAGAGTGTCAGAGTTTATTCTATTGAAGGGTTGGGAAATGGACAGCAAATCTATTCCTGAACTCCTTAAGCGTTCACTGCAATCGCATTTAGCGGAGGCTGATATACGTGAAGATGAGGAGACGCAGGATATCATTGCTAAGTTATCTGTTTTGTCAGATAAAGTAGCTGCGGCGAAAGCTAGAGCGCTTGCTAATAGAGCACAGCGCCTAGCTGAAAAGAATTAATGTCGTAAATTACAGTAAAGAAAGGTTTATTAACTAACTTTGTCGTTGCCTGAATCTCTTGGGGCAACATAATATTCCGGCATAATTCTAACCGTTTTAATCATGTTCTCCGTAATATCAACAATTTCAAGTGGATAACCAGCCAAACGAACACTGATCTTGTTTTCAGGAATATCTTCCAAATATTCCAATAATAGACCGTTTAGGGTTTTCGGTCCTTCGGTAGGTAAATTCCAATCCATCTCTTTATTTAGCTCTCGTACGTTGGCACTTCCGTCAACGAGTACTGAACCATCCTGTTGTACGTGGGCTTCTTTGCTATGATCAGGCACCATACTTGTTGTAAAGTCACCGATGATCTCTTCCAGAATGTCTTCAAGGGTTACTAAGCCCATGATGTCACCATACTCATCAACCACTAATGCAATACGTTCCTTTTCTGCTTGAAACTTGTACATGAGTGTATGAAGAGGTGTGGATTCTGGTGTGTAATAAATTTCTCTTACTGCACGTAGCAAACTTGATTTAGTGAATTGATCTTTAGATAGCAGTCTAAGTGCATCGCGCACGTGAACAAACCCTACCGCATCATCAATACTGTCACGGTAAAGTAATACTCTGGTGTGTTGTGCATGTGTTAGTGACTTTTGAATTTTTTTCCAATCATCATTGATGTCGATAGCAAAAATCTCTGCTCTTGGCACCATGATGTCTTCGGCTGTAACGCTCTCTAAGTCAAGAATGCTCACCAGCATATCTTGGTGCTTTTTGGGGATCATGGTTCCCGCTTCATACACTACAGTGCGCAATTCTTCGCGGCTCAATGAGTCATCACTACCACTAGATGGGCTAATGCGAAGTAGTGTCAAAATACCGTTGGTTATACCGTTAATTGCTGCAACAAAAGGGTAAAGTAACGTCAAGAGTGGAAGTAGAATAAGCGAGCTTGGGAAAGCGACTTTTTCAGGGTAAAGCGCAGCCAAAGTTTTGGGTGTGACTTCAGCAAAAATGAGTAGAACGAGTGTTAATCCAAATGTGGCGGCAAAGAGCCCCCAATAGTCACCGAACAATCTTATACAAAGAATAGTTGCTAAGGATGACGCTGCAATATTAACTAAGTTATTGCCAATGAGGATTAAACCTATTAGGCGGTCTGGTCTATCGAGAAGTTTTGCAACGCGAATAGCTGAGCGGTTGCCTTCACTTTGAAGGTGTTTAAGTCGATAGCGGTTAATCGACATCATTCCAGTTTCAGAACTGGAAAAATACGCAGATAATAATATGAGTACGCCGAGTGCGATAAACAGCGTACTCGTTGATATGTCGTCCAAGTAATGGGTTCCTGTCTTTATCTAGGGTTCAAATGTAGTAATTTGAGGTCGCGGTTTCAAGCTAAAATTGCCGATATAAACCTAATTGCTTAGAAAACAACAAATATCAATCTATAGTATTAACGCAATTCATGCATTTGGCGTGATATTAGAGAATAAGCTCGCGTACGAGTTTACTGCCAAAATATGCCAGCGACAGTAACACAACGCCAAGTACAGTAAGTGAGATAACTTGTTTGCCTCGCCAACCTCTCAATTTCTGTCCTACTAGCAGTATTAAGAAAACCACTAACGCGGCTATCGATAATACCGTTTTGTGTGCGTAGGTTTTGTTGAACATGTTGTCGAGGAAGAAGTATCCACTAACGAGAGAAACAGTGAGAAGTGCGGTCCCCACCAAGAGCAATTTAAACAATATACGTTCTACAAGCATTAAGGGCGGCAGGGATGAATGAAGAAGCGCTGCGCCTTTTTGCTTAAGTCGATAGGTAATGTAGGACATTTGTAATGCATAGAGAAACGCAATGACCAATGTACAGTAGGCGAACAACGATAGACTTATGTGCACTACCAAACCGGGTTGCAGTTCAATATGCATAATATAAGACACCGGAATAAAGGTAGACGCTAATATCGTAAAGCTGGCAAATCCAAATACTACGGGCAGTAAAATGAGGTTGGGTATTGTTCTGGCGAAAACAAGCATTGAAATAGTGATGATCCAAGAAACTAATGATAATACATTGGTCACACTCATATCTTGCCCCGGGGCTACCATAATGACATTGGTTAAAAATGCCAAATGAGCAATTGCACCGATGCTAGCGAGCGATAAGCCGAGTCGCTTGTTGGGTCCATCTTGATGAACAAATTTGCCAATGAGTACCGCAGCTGCGAAGGCATATAAAAGTGCAGCAAATATGGCGAAAAGGGTGATCATGTTGCTTCCTGTAATGCATAGGCGATAACGTTCGCCGTTGAGTCGGTATTGATACTGCAACTTGCAAGGAAATTCAACCATCTCCTTGATTTTGTTTGTTTCGCCTTTATCTCTTGATGCAAGGCAAAAGGTTGCTATTTATCGTGTGACACAGATGGACTAAATTCGAAATTTAACGCATTTGCGGGTACGTTACACAGCCCTTTTAAGATACAATATGGGCATTACGTCTGAAATCAAAAGAAGTTTCATACTATGTTTGAGAATTTATCAGAACGCTTGGGCCAGACATTACGCAATGTCAGCGGGAAAGGGCGTCTTACAGAAGATAATATAAAAGAAACGCTACGCGAAGTGCGTATGGCGTTACTTGAAGCCGATGTTGCTTTACCTGTGGTCAAAGCATTTGTCGCTCAAGTTAAAGAGCGTGCAGTTGGTACTGAAGTAACGAAAAGCCTTAAACCGGGCCAAGTCTTCATAAAAATAGTGCAGTCTGAGCTAGAGTCGGTGATGGGGGAGGCTAACGAGAAGCTGAACCTTGCAACTCAGCCTCCTGCCGTTGTTTTAATGGCTGGTCTTCAAGGTGCGGGTAAAACTACCTCTGTCGGTAAGCTTGCTAAATTCCTTACTGAACGAGAGAAGAAGAAAGTAATGGTAGTCAGTGCCGACGTTTATCGTCCGGCGGCTATCAAGCAGCTTGAAACCTTAGCCGGTGAAGTGAATGTTGCGTTTCATCCTTCAACCATTTTGCAAAAGCCCATCGATATTGTTAATGATGCAATCGCAGAAGCGAAGAAGCACTTTTTTGATGTATTGCTGGTAGATACAGCCGGCCGTTTGCATGTTGATAATGACATGATGGACGAAATTAAAGAGTTGCATGCAGCAGTAAAACCAATAGAGACATTGTTCGTGGTCGACGCCATGACGGGTCAGGATGCAGCTAACACCGCCAAAGCATTTAACGACGCGTTGCCACTGACCGGTGTTGTTCTGACCAAAGCTGATGGTGATGCCCGTGGCGGTGCTGCACTTTCAGTTCGTCATATTACTGGTAAACCAATCAAGTTCATTGGTATGGGGGAGAAGGTTGATGCACTAGAACCTTTCCACCCAGAGCGTATTGCTTCTCGTATACTAGGTATGGGCGATGTGCTTAGCCTTATCGAGGAAGTAGAGCGCAAAGTCGATAAGTCAAAAGCGGAAAAACTGGCGAAGAAAGTTCAAAAAGGTAAGGGCTTCGACCTTCAAGACTTTAAAGATCAACTTGAGCAAATGAAGAACATGGGCGGCATGATGGGGATGCTTGATAAGCTACCTGGCATGGGCGGTATGTCTGACAAGATAAAAGATCAGGCAAATGATAAACAGTTCAATCAGATGGAAGCTATTATCAACTCGATGACACCTGCTGAACGTGCTCGTCCGGAGATCATTAAAGGCTCTCGCAAGCGTCGTATTGCCGCAGGCTCGGGTACGCAAATTCAAGATGTTAACCGCCTTTTGAAGCAGTTTACGCAGATGCAAAAAATGATGAAGAAAATGTCTGGTGGCGGTATGAAGAAAATGATGCGCCAGATGAAAGGTATGATGCCTCCTGGTGGCGGTTTCGGAGGTCCAGGTGGACCGGGCGGCCCTGGTGGATTTGGCGGCGGTTTTCCTCCGCGATAAACCCCCTTACATTGATATGATTATTAGAAAAACCTCAACAATTAAAGCGTTGAGGTTTTTTTTGCATCCAATTTTGTAACTTGCGCGTTTGGCTTGTGAGAACTGGACGTCAATAGCATGGCGTCTCTTTTACAACAATGTGTAAGGAACGGAATATGCGAAACATAAATACATCACACAAAAACGTCAGGTTGTCATTGTTGACTGCAGCACTGCTTTTGTCGTTGTCAGCTTGTAATGGTGATGATGGCGCTGATGGAACCAATGGCATGGATGGCGCTCCAGGAAGTCCGGGAGAGCCAGGAACTCCTGGACAAGATGGCTCGCCTGGTTTTGCGAGTGCTTCTTTTTTTATTGCTAATAATGGCGATGTTAATCGCAACACCGTTTCTACCGTCGACCAGAATGCGAATGAACTTGCAAGAGTTATGACGGGAGCAAACGAAGGGTTGGTATATACTCAATCAGGAAGGTTAGTACAGGCTGGCGATAGTGATATGCCTGTATTACGTTCACTGTGTAATTTTGATGGAACATCAGATTACTCGATGTATGCAGGACACCAGATCACGGGGGCAAATACCGGTTTGGTCAATCCTAAAGGAATTGGCTTTGCACAAACGTCGGGATTAGTTATGGTTGCTGATTTTAATGGCCAAAAGGTGAGTGTCTTCGGAGGACAAGCCGCTGGAAATGTTGAGCCTATTGCGGAATTGGTGCTAACAGCCAAGCCGTGGGATCTTGCCTATGAAGAAAATACCGATAGATTATTTGTGGCCCTAACCGACGGCACTCTCGCTGTTTACGATGACTTTGCTGCAAGTGATTTTGCTCCTGCTGTAATGCGCTTGGTTGTACCTTCTGATTCAGAGGGTAATCAACTATCAGTTAACCTTCATGGTATTGTTTATGATGCAAAATCAAACCGCGTTGTTTTGTCAGATGTCGGCGATGCTGCAGTGGCGGATGACGGACAGCTCTTTGTCATTGAAAATGCGTCTAGTGCCGATGGAGCAACAGTGCCGTCCAGAATGATTGGTGGCGATGCTTCTTTATTAGGAAATCCTGTAGATATCGCACTTACTGGCACGGATTTACGTGTTGCTGAAAAATCGAATGACGCGATTTTGGTTTTTTCCAATATATTTAATGGCGAGAACGGAAACATAGCCCCAACGCTAGTAACTTCAACAATCAAGCCTGAGTCCATTGCTGAATTTACTGAGCTGACGACATGGAGGGATGCATCAGATAACGGTATTACCACTACCCCGATAATGGGAGTGGCAGTATCGAGCAACCCATCGTCACAAACTGCTACGACAGGTCAGGTCGCACAGTATAGTGCCACATTATCAAGTCAACTTAATACATTCGACAGTGGTATCAGTATTGAGAGTGCTGCGTATCTTACGTCGGGTGATGGTGTGATAACCTTTGATGATCCCGCCACATCGACAGGTGGGCTATTAGTAATTAATAGATTAAAAGGTTCACGTGGTAACATTCCCTTCGATACCCGTTATGATCATGTTATTGCTGGGGATAATACAGGGCTTATCGCCCCAAAAGGACTCGATGTGCACTCTGAAAGTGGTCTTGTGTTTGTTGCCGATGTGAATGAAACAACACCAGCCATCAGAGTATTCTCTCCATGTTCGTCGGGCAATGTTGCACCGCTACTGTCGCTTGAAGCGTCAAATGGTGCTCGCCCATGGGACGTAGATTATGACCCCACAACTGACACTGCCTATGCAGCATTGACCAATGGTAGTGTGGCTGTGTTTGACGAAGTCCTCAGAAAAATGGAAAGTGGCGAGACGGTACTTACTGGTGAAGATAGACTAATAATACCTGCGATGAATGGTATGGCATTTACCGCTCCTACCAACATCCACGGTATAGACTATGACTCGCAGAGTGATAGTTTAGTAATATCTGATGTGGGTAGTGCCAGCGACGCCACAGATGGTAAACTTTATGTTATTGGTAGCGCGAAAATGGCTGATGGTATAACCGATGTATTGGTTAACATTGCAGGGCCTAACTCAATGTTAGGGAACCCTGTGGATTTGATGATGACAAATGGCAATGTTTACATCGCAGAAAAGTCTAACGGGCTAATCATGCGATTCGACAATATTTTAAATTCTCCATCGGGTGATATTAGCCCTGACTTTAGTATGGCGTATCCGGCGCCGGAATCTATATCAATATTACCTATTTACTAAAGGTTTCTGCACTTTTATTTTGTGCGAAGAAATCGTCCCTCTAGAGCGGGGTTAAAGCTTTAAAAGGCGAGTATAAAAGCGTACTCGCCTTTTTTGTGTTCATTTAGTTTGCTTTGTGTTCAAGAAAATTGGCAGCATCTGTGCAAAGTCGACATTTCGTAATACACTGACCAGCTCAATTCGAACCGCGTGTAAACATGTTTGGTGACTTCATATAAAAAACGTCATTGGCTGTTTAACATTACACGGTATGAAAATTATGCACATATTTCTTACGTTGTTTTATGAGTTCAAGGCGAGCTCTGGCAGCGTTTTAATTGATACAGGAACACTATGGCAGGCTTAAAACGAATAATTCTTATAGACACGCATTTGCCAGGCGTAGTCGAGCTAAAGCTTGATGGACACACCAACATTTGTGGTACAAATGCGTCGGGTAAAACTACCCTACAGCGACTTATTCCCGTTTTTTATGGTGAGTACCCAAGCCGTGTTGTACCTGCTACTCGCGATAGTTTTGAGCGTTGGTACTTGCCTCGCCAATCGAGTTTTATCATTTATGAATATACCCGCGCAGAAGGTGACTTGTGTCAGGCCGTATTAACGTCTAACGGCACAGGAGTAAATTATCGTTTAGTTGGCAAACCTTTTGATATCAGTGACTATTTGATTGAACAAAAAAGTGGTAAGCACGCCAGTGTGAGTAGCGCCGAATTGGCTCGCGCAATGAAGCGCAATAACATCATGGTAACTAGTTTACTAAATACTAAGGATTTTCGCGCAATAATTCAAAACGACCACGGTGTATTGAATCAAACCAATAATGCACGTGAACTTTTAGGATACGCAAAGATTTTCAGTTTGTGCGAGCCATCTAAGCACATGCGCCACATCGAGAAACTGGCAAAAGCCGTACACTCGAAAGAAGGCAAAATGGAAACCATCAAAGCGATGATTGCGGCCATCCTAGAAGAAGATGGTGTTACGCCGCCAACATCGGGGCTAAGTCGTAATCGCGTAGATGACTGGATTAAAGAATGTCATCTTATTAAACAGTTCGACAAGATCCGCCCTGAATTCTCAAAGCTTGAACAAGCAGATATGGCGTTGACCAGTGCAGAGCAAGTACTTGCTAACTTGAAGCACAGCTTCGAACTAGACAAAACCTATTTGGCTGCGCGAATTGAAACGACAAAAAATGAATTGGATGAAAATAGCTTTCAGCGCAAGCAGACTGATAGCGAATGGGCTGATACGCGGGATCACCTAAACCAAGTCATATCGTCAGCGCGCGCTGATGTTGAAAAATACACCACTGAGCTTGATACAGTCGAGCGCGAGTTCGACAAGTGGCAAGATGAAAATATTGAGCAGCTAAAAGAAGACGTTGCAAACTTATCACAATGGCAAAATGAAAAATCCCTTGCCGACAGCCGATATGTGTTACTCACCGAAAAACACCAAGATATTGAATCAGCATACAACAAGCGATTAGCTGAGTTAGGTGAGAAGCTCTCTATTACGCTAGAAGAATTATCCGGCGCACGACAAGAAGCCGCCGAAAACAAAGCTGAACAACAGCAAAATGAACGAGAAGCTTTGCGCCGCATCAGTGATGACTACAACGGCCAATTAAGTGCTCTTCAAGCGGATTATCAAGGCAATATCAATGCACTTAAAGTGGCTGAAGCCGAGTTAAAAGCTTCTTTGAGTAACGCAGGTTATAACGAGTTTGAACAATCGCAATTAGATATCCTCGATGCTGCTATAAAAGAAGCATCGATTAATGAAGATACTGCGCGTTCAGAATTAAGAGTTGCACAGAAGTCTCACACAAAAGCTATTGAATATCGCAAAGACTGCTCGAATGCACTGGACAAAGCGCGTCTCGCGTTCCAACAAGAAGAAAAAGCTGTTTCTAAAATAAATGGTTTGTTGTATCCGGGTGAAGGTTCTTTGCTTGAGTTTTTGAGAGCGAATATTGATGATTGGGAACTGTCCTTAGGTAAAGTAATTCGACCAGAATTGCTAGAGCGAACCGACCTTGCACCTGAAAAAGGTAGTGTCAGTGACGCATTCATGGGCGTTAAATTATCCCTGTCTGAGCTGGATACGCCAGACTATGCACTTACCGAACAGGCGTTAAAGCAACAACTACAAGAAGCAGAGGTTCGTCAGGCGGCGGCCTTAGCTGCACAGAATGAATGTGAGCAACGTCTGGCTAAGGCCAATGAAGATGTGCGCAATGCTGAGTTAGTGGTTACGCAGAAAGAAAATACAGTAAAAAGTGCCGAAGCAAGTAGAAAGCGTGCACAGCAAGACCGCGACACAGTACTTAGCGAATATCAACAAGCGTTATCGGGCCGTAAACAAAAAGCGAAAGCGAAGTTAGAGGCTAATCAGCAATCGCAAAATCAAGCTAAAGCGCAGTTTGAACTAAGCCGTGACGAAATTAAAGATCAGCAGCGTGAAGCAGAAACGGAGCACAAGTTCCATTGGCAGCAGCTTATTGCCGACAGTGAAGCGCGTATTTCGCAGCTTGATACCGATATGCGAAAGGCAAAAGATAACGCAGCAAAAGATCGCAAGGACATGCAAGATTGGCTTGAAAGCGAGCTTAACAATCGCGGTGTAGACGTTGATGAAATAGGGCAACTTAAGAAGAAAATTAACGCGCTTAAAGACAGCATAAGTCGCACGGAATTACACCGTCACAAAGTGGCCGATTACGAGCGTTGGTACACCAATGTATTCACCAAACAGAAGGTGGTATGGCAAGAAGGTTTGTCAAAGTCACGTAAGTTGTTAGGGGAGTCTGAGCGCAATCTAGCCAGTAAGCAAAGTACCTATAAAGCAACCCGCGAACAGCTACAAGAACAACAAGTCCAGTTAGAGGCCGTGTATAAAACGGCTGGTGAGTATGCTGAGCAGGTTAAAACCTTAAGCAAAACCTTGGCTAAACTTACGTTGCATGCTGCTGATGAAACTGCCGATATAAAACATGACGATGTCAGTATAGGGCAGCGCATTTCTGAAGTGCAAAGTCAACTTCAAGAGCGAGATAACCTGTTAAGCGATATTCGCGCTTATGTTGAGCGTTTCGACCAACTCATTGCTGCTCAAGCGGGGACTGGACTATCTGACACGTGGGAGCGTGCTCGCGAAGAATGTGCAACGTTAAATGCCCATGGCGTGAAAAGTTTTGACCATCGTCGGATGGTATCTCACCTTGCTCAACTGCTTAATGTAATTGTTCCGCAAAAGCTGCAGGGCTTACGTGAACAAGGCCGCATTTTTGGCGCTGACCTTTCTCAGTACTATTTTGTACTTGCCGACATTGATAAACGCATTGTGTCGCAAAGTCGCAGAATTACTCAAGAAGTCGATGGTGAGCTGTTCCTTGATGGTGTGTCAGATTCTGCGGTTAAAATCCGCTCGCGGATCAGCGAATTGGAGTTCTGGCCAGAATTGGAGCAGTTCAGAAAGCTCTATGAACACTGGATGGAAGCGGGCGCCAACGAATTACCAGAAGAAGAGTATGGGCTTAGTATGCGCCGTGTTCTGGATATTCTTGGTCGCGCTGCACTAACCGGTGGTATCAGCAAACTTCTGGACATCGAACTTCACCTTCGCGAAGGCAACAGTGATTTAGTCATACGCACCGACCGTCAACTTAATGAATCATCCAGTCATGGTATGGCTTACCTTATTTTGTGTAAATTTCTTTTGGCTTTCACCCGTTTGTTACGCGGTGACGCTGAGGCGACAGTGCATTGGCCCATTGACGAACTAGGCACGCTTCACCAAAGTAATGTGAAGAAAATTTTTGACGCTTGTCAGAATAATAATATCAGTGTGGTGGGGGCGTTCCCTAACCCTGAGTCAGAAGTGCTAACGTTATTTGAAAATCGTTACCTCATCGATAAGGTAACCCGACAACTGCAAGTCGTGCAGCCAAAAGCGAGTGCCATTGCCGCGCGTATCCAAGCGAGAAAAAGTAGTGAAGTTGTAAGTGAGGAGACGTCAATATGATGACTGAACAAGGCCGTGTGCTAAGTGCATTATTGCAAGGTGCGTTTATATGTCAGATTACCGACGAAGAAGCGTGGCGATTCTTAAAAAGCCGCGATAATGCAGCCCAATTGGAGCCGCACTTAGCACTGCTAAACCGCACGCTGTCGACAACGGCAGAGGGCGACGTGTTTTTTGCCAGTTACCTCTCCATTGGTGAGCCTGAGCGAAAGATACTGACTCAGCAGTTTCAGGACACGACTTCTAATTTAGTACCATTGGTGGAATGGCTCTTGTTAGTGCAACAAGCCAACGAATCGGATATGCCGATCACCATGGGCAGCGCAATTCGTTTAAATGAGTTGCAAACCACCATTGAAGACACACCTGCCTATGCAGAACAGCTAGAAAAAATATCGCGGTATCGCATGTTTGGCTCTACCAGTGTTAATTTAGATGGCCAGTTAAAGCAAGTATTTAAACGGCTTACAGAGTTGGGCTATTTGATGAAACCTAACCCAGATAAACAAATTTATTTAGGTACAGGGAAAATAGAACACCTTTATGAAATGTTACGCTTCATTGATGAAACCGAAGCCTTGAGTTTATCGGAACAAGCAGAAGCTGCTATTGCTCAGGGTAGCTTGATATGAGTCAGGTTTTGATTCAAGCCGGCACTAAATTACTCAATGCGTTGGGCCGGCATAGTGAACTTATCATGCAAGCCTATATTAACGGGTCGGTCACCGAGCGAGAGCACAGCCCTAAAGTACTTGAACAGCTAGTGCAGTTAGGCGTGTTATGGCGTCCTGAAGCGCAAAGTGAGTTGCGTTTGAAAAGCGCTGTCAGAACCTTGCTTGAAGGCAGTTTGCAAGACGAGCGAAATCGTACGATAAATGCCAATATTGGGGCATCGCTGGCCAGCCTTAAAACCCTAACGGAACACTACAAAGAAGCACTCCATTACAATAAATACAATGAAGCTGCGGCCCACATGGGGGATTTGACAGAACACGTTTATCAACTGTCAGAGTCACTCAGCAACAGTGTAAGGGTTATGTTTGGTCGCATTAATAATGAGTTCGGATATGTATCTTCAGTTGAAGCAAAAATACGTGAAAATGAGTTGGCCCAAGGCCAAGTTACAGATCTGCTTTCTCAGTTGGAGTGTTTCCGCTTTGACGAACTCAGTGAACTAGCAGGCTCTAACCGCGAGCTTCGTCACTTGCTTGTGGTGTCGCTGCAACAACGCTTTGCTAAAGCAGCACAAGAACTGTCGGTCGTTCAAGCTAGATTACTTGATTTGCTAGGGCGCTTTCGAGAGTTTCAAGGGCGAACGCGTTTGCTAAAAGGTTTCTTACTTCATGTCGAGCAGCAACCTGATTTCGCGCCGGGCAATTACGCAAATCTCACTCACGTTCCTGTGCTATTCAATAGCACCCAATCTATTATTGCTCCGGCTGCGCCAGATGTGAATAACGTCGAACAAGAGGTGGAATATCAGCAGATAGTGGCATCGCTACATCATGTCCACAAGCGGCAAACAAAACATGAAAATACCAAACCTGTTGATATTGATGTTACAGAACAATCAACGGTATCGCTTGAAAAAGACCCGTTACAACAAGCAGTAGAAGCCTATTTCTGTGATGTTATTGATTCAGGACAACCGAAAACAGCGCTAGACTACTTTGAAGAGCATGCTCTTGGGTTCGATCCAGAAGTATGGATTTACCAAGTGATCGGTGGATACCAAGCACTTGATGAACAAGATAAGCAGTTTTTCGCACTAGAGCCTCACGGCAGTAACGATAAAGTGTATACAGGTAACTTCTATATAAACGACATTACTTTGGGGTTACGCTAGTCCTTTTCGCTTCCTCAGTACCTGTATCACGGACTACATCAGGATGCCCACTGTTGCGCTGATTTATATCAAGCGCTATGGCATCCATGATGTTGTCTTTACTATTATTGTATCGACTATATACCGAACATATTCTATTCGCTCATTTGAATGAATATCCGCGCCTACAACGCCATTCCTATTGCCTAAACCTGCCGATGCAATACTTCTTGTCCAAATTCAAGGTATACCTGTTTACAGGAAAGTACTCTTAAAAGAGTGCCACTCAAACTCAGTTAATGAGTCTTTTAGGGAAATACATTTTTTTAACAATTGTGTCCTTAAATGAAACTTTCGGCTACTACTAAATGTCATAGTTGGTGACGTTAGGCTTGGTTTTTACTCTCTTTCAACTATAATAATGTCAAGTGTTAATGCTTTGTAAATTTTGTATTGTGAATATTGTGACCTAGATTTTAAATTGACACGTAATACTATTGTCAATTTGAAAGCTTAGCCTAGATACATAATACAAAAATGGCATTAAAACATCATGCCCAGCAGGAAGCGGGTGAGTAGTGGTACCGAATGTATAAGGTACGAGCAGGAAAAAAATTATGCAGCTATCAGAACAACTATCAGAGCAACAAAATTTCAATCAAGCACTAATAAAGCTATCAGTATTGCTTTATCAGGTGGACGGTATGGTAACTCTGTCAGAGCAGGATTACCTCAACTCGGTGGTAGACTCGTTAGATTGGCAAAGTCCAATTTGTCCCGAGGCATTTCTTACCGACACCATTTATCAAACCAGAAAAGCCATTGATACCGGCGATACAATCTCATATTTAAAAAGTTTAAAGCAGCACCTGTCTTTTGATGCTGAAAAGACCCTTGAAGTCGCTATGGCAATAACCGGAGTTGATGGCGAGCGCAGTGAAGAAGAGACCGAGTTATTGTCCTTGCTGACGCACAAATTCCTCGCGAAGGCACTGATTTCGGGTAAAGGCACTTTGCAATAAACCAACATCAAACGCGGTCTAGAAACGTAGACCGCGCTTTTGCTTGAAATAAAAACAACCCAGCTTACTGCTGAGCTTGCGCTTCTTCCATTTCGCGTTCAAGTCGAGCGCTTTCATCAGCGCGTGGCTTAGTAAAGCGTGCTAATGCAAGATAAAGCACAGGTGTAAGGTAGAGCGTAAAGACCACGGCAATCCCCAAGCCACCAAATACTACCCAGCCTATGGCGTTACGCGCTTCTGCGCCTGCACCCGTTGACAAAATAAGCGGTAAGCCACCTAGAATTGTCGATACCAGAGTCATCATAATAGGACGAAGGCGTACTTTGCCTGCCTCGACAATTGCATCATAGACACTATATCCTTGGTCGCGTAATTGGTCTGCAAATTCAATCAACAAAATCGCATTTTTGGCTAGCAAACCAATTAGCATCACAAGTCCAATCTGCGAATATACGTTGATACTTGTGCCCGTTAAAAATAGTGCATAAATCGCTGCTGCGATGCCGAAAGGAACGGTCAACATTACAACAACTGCACTGTTGACACTTTCAAACTGTGCAGCGAGTACTAACAAGACGATGATAAACGCAAGAACGTAGGTTAACGCTACTTGCCGCGACGTTTCTTCAAAGGTTTGTGCCTCACCTAAGAAGACTAGTCCAATGCCGTCGGGTAATGACTCTTGAGCAAGTGTACGAATGCGCTCCACAACATCACTTAATGCCACATCTTCAGGAAGCTCCATATCAATTTTTATCGCTCTTCGTTGCGCTTGGCGCTCTAATTCAGCGGCCACACCTTCTTCACTGATATAGGCAACACTTGAGAGTGGCACCAAATTACCATCGGTACTTTTTACGTACAAACTGGTCAAATCTGACGGGTTGATAGTATTGCGATTATTGGTTTGTAACATAATTGGAATAGACTGATCACCCACATTTAAGTCGGCAATGTCGTTACCATTGACTGCTGCACGTAATGTACTGGCAATATCCGTAAGCGGTACACCTAGTTCTTCGGCTCTTCGACGGTCAATGTTGACCCGCATTTGCGGCTGCGTAGGGTCGTAGCTAATGCGCGGGCGCCCCAATTCAGGAAGCGTATCTTCTAGCTGACGAGCAAAAGCTTGTGATGCTTCGAAAATATTAGGATACGTATCACCGGTTAGCGCTATTTCAATACCACCGCCTTGGCCGCGCAAGTTAAGACTATTACCACCAAAGGCATTGCCGGGGGCACCTGGTATTTGCTGTAGCTTAGGACGAATTTCATTTACTACGTCTTGTAGTGACTTATCGCGCTCGTCCCAGTGTTTTAATGGTGCTGTAATAAAAACGATATTCGGGTCCCATCGACCAACAATGGTGTAAATTGAGTCGATAGTGCCATTGTCGACATACGGCAAGAGTAGTTCTTCCATTTTCTCCGCTTGCCTATCCATGAAGTTAAGTCCTGCACCGTCAGGTCCACGAGCAAAAATGCGAATGGTTCCTCTATCTTCACTAGGCAACAATTCATTATCGATAGACTGCGATAACAAATACGCGCCGCCACCTGCAGCAAGGCTTAGAATGCCTACAAGCCAACTGTATTTAAGGGCTTTTAATAGTGAAGCTTGATATACGCGTAAACAGGCATTCCCAAAGCGTCCAAAAGTACGGCTAAACAATCCTGTTGTTGTATTGTTTTTTACCTTGAGTCTGGCGGTTAACGCTGGAACAAGCGACAGTGCTACAAACGATGAAATGATCACTGCACCTGCCAGTACGCCACCGAACTCTCGGAATAGTCGCCCTGCGGTTGATGGCAAAAACGCAATGGGAATAAATACGGATGCTAAGACAGCGGTTGTTGCAACTACCGCAAAAAATACTTCCCGTGTACCAATTACCGCAGCGGCTCTTGCCCCTAACCCCATACTGCGGCGACGCTGAATATTTTCCGATACAACGATGGCATCATCTACAATCATACCGGTAGCAAGTACTAGTGCGAGTAACGTAAGGATATTTATAGAAAAGCCCATTCCCCAAATGATGGCTAAAGCACCAGCTAGTGAAACTGGAATAGACAACGCGGGGACAATGGTTGCGCGCCATGAGCCGATAAATACCAATAGCGTTACCACGACCAATGCAATGGTTAGGCTAAGGGATACCACCACTTCTTTTACGGAGTCGCGAATAAATTCAGCGTCATCAGCTGTGACTACTATATGCATATCGGTAAAGCGCTTGTCGAGATCTTCAACCATTGCTAAGACTTCATCGGAAATTTCAATAGTATTAGAACTGGCTTGACGAATGACACCCACACCGATCACCGGTGTTCCGTCCAAACGCACAACACTAGAGGTATCGGCTGGTCCGAAATAGACACTAGCAACATCATTGATACGAATGTCGCCAGAAACCACAATATCACCCACATCTTCAGCGGTAATTGATGTAGCATCAGCGCGCACAATGAGCGCTTGATCTGCTGATTGAATACTTCCTGCTGGAACGTCAAACGGCGCTAAAGACAGGGCGTCTGCCACGTCACTCATCGATAAACCAAAGCTTGTTAGACGCAATGGATCAACTGATACACGCAGAACACGTTCTCTGTCACCGTTCAAGGTTACATCGGCAACCCCTGGAATACTTAAGAACATGGGTGCCACGTCGGTATCTACGCGCTCAGTTAAGGTTTCCATGTCTAATGTGTCACTAGATATAGCGAGGCTTACCACGGCTTGAGCATCACTGTCAGCACGTATGATAGCGACTTGCTCTACATCTTCAGGTAGCTGGCGTTGAACACGGCTAACTGATTCGCGCACTTCATTAGCAGCATCTTCAAGGTTTACACCGGGGCGAAATTCTACGCGTACTCGCGCAGAGTTTTCCTCACTTTGCGCATAGATACTTTTGACGCCACTAACACGAGCCACGGCACCTTCAAGGCGTCCTGTAACTTCAGCGTCAACGGTTTCAGGGGAAGCCCCTGGAAAGTTCGCAGTAACGGTAACCTGCGGCGTATCAACATCAGGTAATTCACGAACTTCTAGTCCACTGAGTGCAGCCAAACCGGCAATCGCAACAAGAAGGTTTAGAACGACAATCAGAACTGGGCGACGTATTGATAGTGAAGGTAGGTCGTTTACTGATGAAGAAAGCTGGCTATCACTCACCTGAAGGCCCTCCAGCCAATTCGGTCGTAATCGCTTGACCTGTTCTCAAGCGTTGAACACCTTCTGCGATGAGACTGTCACCTTCTTGAATTTCACCGGACACAAGAATTGTACCTCTTAAGCGTTGGTGAACATTAACATCAACTCTCTGTGCTTTTCCGTCTTTTGCAAGCCAAATATAAGCGCCTGTAGCACCCCATAATAGTGCTGCTTCCGGTATAGCTGCGAAACGGTCGCCTTCAATACTTAAATTAACGCGAAAGCTCATACCCGGACGAAAGGCATCATCTGAATTATCAAGCAATGCTTTGGCGCGCAATGTGCGGTCTGCTTCGTTGATGCGGGAATCTATTTGTGCAATTTCAGCTTTTACTGTTCTCTCGCGATCGCTCCATGGCTCTAAGGTTACTAACGGTGCATTGAGCAATACCGATAATGCTGCTTCTGGCGCCTTAAAGTTAATAAAAAGCTTACTGCGGTTATCTAGCGTAGTGATCATAGTTTGTTCATTAATTCTGTCGCCAACTTCAACGTCAGTAATGCCTACAACCCCATCAAAAGGAGCAACAATTTGTCTATCTTCTAAATCGGCTTGTGCTTCTTCAACGGCCACTTGCGCTAATTCGTGTTGCGTTCGCGCAAGGTCCAGTTCGCTTATTGGAATAGCGCCTTTTTTATAGCTTGCCGACAAACGAACCAAATTGCGTTGTGCTTCTTCAAAGTTGAGCTTGGCGCGTTTTAGGGCGGTTTGCTGTCTGCGGTCGTCGAGGCGTACCAGTACTTTACCTTGTTCCACTGCTTGACCTGGCACGAAGTTTACTTCTGTCACTTCGTCTGCAACCGCAGAATAAAGTACAATTGATCGCACGGCTTCTGCACTACCCACTGCTTCGACATTGCGAGTTTCGCTCATAAACTCAATGGGCTTGGTGACGACCAGTTTGGCCTGTCTATCGCCCATGAATTGCGCATTGGCAAATGGTGCTATTGCATTTAGCGAAATTAATGCAATTAATGCGCAAAGGTGCGTTCGCCTCTTTGCGGCCTTAAGAAATGAATTGTTCATTGTAAACCCGTAGCGTTTTATCTTTTTTGATAATTTTTTTGATTAAAAGTTAGCCGTTAAGCTCTTTTTATTTTGTACGGTATAGCACCATACGCAGTTCAGCTAAGCAATTGCAGTTCAGCGTATTCCCTATACAGGGTATCGCTTTTCATGAGTGAAGCATGGTCACCCATACCAACGATATTGCCTTTATCCATTACGATGATGCGATCTGCGTGTTGAACAGTGGCAAGTCTGTGTGCAATGACAATACTGGTTTTACCCACCATAAGACGGTCTATGGCTTGTTGAACCATACGCTCACTCATCGCATCAAGTGCGCTGGTGGCTTCATCTAATAAAAGGATAGGGCGGTCTGCTAATATCGCACGCGCAATGGCAATACGCTGCTTTTGTCCGCCAGATAACTTAACTCCTCGTTCTCCTAGTTGCGTATAGTAACGGTCTTCAAGATTGTCGATAAATTCGTGTGCAAAGGCTTGCTTAGCCGCTATCACAACTTCGTCGTCTGTAGCTTCTGGTTTACCGTATCGTATATTTTCAATCACTGAAGTGGCGAACACTATAGGCTCTTGCGTGACGATAGCGACATGCTTTCTCAGGTATTCGATGGGCATTTCGTTGATAGGCGAGTTGTCAAATAAAACAGTGCCTGCACTAGGGTCGTAAAATCGCATCAATAGCTGGAATAGTGTTGTTTTTCCCGCGCCGCTTGGACCTACCAGTGCAAGGCGCTCCCCAGCTTTAATATCAATAGAAAGATTTTGAAAGAGTGGCTTACTGCCTGGATAAGCAAAGCTTACTTGCTCAATTTGAATGCGCGGTGCTTTTTTATCGTTAGGTAAATGTGACACCGCTGTAATTTTGTAGGTCGACGACGTAGTGTCTGCTAGAAAGTCTTCTTGACCTAGAGACATAATGTCAGGCTTGGCACTCAAAAGCTCGTAAAGGCGTTCACTGGCGCCCACACCACGTTGTACTTCGCCAATCACTTCACTAATTGTTGCAATACTGCCACCGGCCATCACAGCGTAAAAAAGGAAGGCAGAAAGTTCACCGGCGGTCATTGCCCCACTGAGAACTTGTCTTGCTCCAACCCAAGCGATAAAGATGATGGCAACCATACTAATACACATGATGCAACCGATAAGTAATGAGCGGTAGTGAATACGCTTTTGAGCTATGTCCATCACAGCTTCTACCTGCTTGGCAAAATGTGCTCTTTCACTCGCTTCTGCGGTGTAGGCTTGGACAGTCATGATTTCATGTAAGCTTTCGTCAATACGCGCACCTAAGTCAGCGACCTTATCTTGGCTTTCTTTTGCATAACGACGAACTTGTGGGGCTAATACCTTTATGGGAACTAATACAGCGGGGACGGCAATAATCACACAGAAGGTTAACAGTGGGCTTGATAAGCCCATTAATGCAAGTGCGCCTACAAATGTTACAACAGAGCGCAGTGTCATAGATAAGCTCATACCAACCACTGTTTGTATAATGGTGGTGTCGCTTGTGAAGCGAGAGATAACTTCGCCTGTACGAAGTTCAGCAAAGAAGGAAGGGGGTAATGAAAGTAAGTGTGAATAAACTTGATTGCGTATGTCGGCGCTTACGCGTTCCCCTAGCCATGTCATCAAATAAAATCGAGCATAAGTTGCTAAACACGCCACAACGGTAATGGCTAATACGATGACAATAGCCTGGTTGAGCAGTTCTGATGTTCCGTCTGTAAAGCCATTATCAATGGCATACTTAATACCTTGACCCAATAACAACCAAGCAAAGGCAGCTGTAAATAACGCAATAACAGCGCCTACTACTTTGCTTTTATATTGGAGTAGATGACTGATGATCCAGCCCATTACTTGCTTTGTTGTGATCAAACTTACTGCTTTTGTCAAAATGACCTCAGTTTGCGTCGCTTCATAGTGCGCAGTATACGAAGAAAAGGTCGGCGGTGATTGATTTTTACGACAGCTGTGAATAGATTCAGGGTAAATGACGAATGGAATCTACCCTGAATCTGAGAGTTTTAGTAAAGAAAGATTATATTGTTCCTTCCTTACAGTTCTCAATTACGCTATTTCCGAGAGGCTTAGGAGCTTCTAATTTGACGTTAATAATATCGGAAGCCAATACTCCAGTATCTGACTCTGCTAACCAAATTTTCATGTTCTCATTTTGCCGAGATTGCAAAAGTGAGTAACGTTTACCGCCTTTTAATGATGCATCAAGCCGTCCGATAGCGACTAACGGGGTATACTTCGATTCAACAACGGTAGCGTAAAAGTAAAGATTGTGCTCACCAGCATCAATATTTCTTATCGATAGTACGTCGCTTGGTCTTTTATTCCAACATAACAACCGAACATATTCTTTCTCATTTTTGGACGTTTGAGCAAAAAAATCGATACGAGCTTTGTCTGCATCAATATCAGCTTGAGGCACATAATCATTTATAATATTGCTACAGGCGCCGAGTAGGGTAAGTAATAAGGCGGAAAAAATGGTTTTTAATTTCATAGTGGTAATCCTTTACTGTTTGATATTCATTACTTAGATGGGGCTAACAAACTATCCAAAACGCTATTCATATCCAATCGAATTTAAAGAATGAGCCTTGAACATTTCGTAGCCTAGCTAAGTTTTAATTCAAAGTCGAATAGTGGAGAGTGTTAAGTACGACTGTTAACAACTTGCAATAACATCTACAAAATTGAGTGCCGAAGCAATTTTATCAATGCACAAGTTGAATGAGTGCTTTTAATGATTGTATTGCCTCAAAATTTAGCGTTTTCGAACATTAGGCCGAAAATGCGTAAATTAACGATCAAAAACCTGACTTTCCCTTGCATTACTTGCCTATATCCGTATAATTCGGCGGCCTTCTAAATGGCGTCTATTTTTTAGTCGTTAAACGAAGGCTTAAGTTAACGGTAACGCTACAACGAGTTTGAGGCATTTATGGTTACTATTCGTTTACAGCGTGGTGGCGCGAAAAAGCGTCCATTTTATCAACTAGTGGTGGCTGATAGCCGTCGTGCAAGAAACGGTCGTTTCATTGAAAACATCGGTTTCTTCAACCCAACTGCACAAGGTCAAGCGGAACGTCTTCGCATCGATCTAGAGCGTGTTGAATACTGGGTTGGCGTAGGCGCGAGCTTATCAGATCGCGTTTCTAGCTTGGTAAAAGAAGCGAAAAAATCTGCAGCGTAAGCTGTTATTAACTGGTGGTATAGATGAGTCTAGCGTCTGACAAAGTGATTGTTGGCAAAATTGGCGCACCGTACGGTGTTAAAGGTTGGGTCAAGATCAACAGCTATACAGAAACGCCAGAAGGTATTTTTGAGTATGTGCCATGGTTTATTGGCGATGAAAAAGAATACCAAATTGACCAGTGGCGACCGCACGGTAAAAGCCTCGTTGCAAAAATTGTGGGCGTTGATAGTCGAGATGATGCCGAGCGCATTAAAAACTTGGATATCAATATAAATGCTTCACAGCTGCCTGATTTAGGCGACGAAGGGGTTTATTGGCGTGAGCTCACCGGCATGCAAGTGGTAACAACGCAAGGTTACGACTTAGGTGTAGTGAAAGAAGTGTTTAATACAGGTGCAAATGACGTGATCCACGTTAAAGCCAATGTAGGTGACGCTTTTGGTCAAAAAGAAAGACTATTGCCTTTTGTGTTCGACGAAGTCGTACAAGAGGTTGATAAAGAAGCGAAGGTCATTAAAGTTGACTGGGACCCGGGGTTCTAAGTGACACCGGAAAAGTGGTTTGGAGTTGTTAGCCTGTTTCCAGACATGTTTGCCCCATTTACCCAACAGGGTGTAATAGGGCGAGCAGTTAAATCTGGAACGTTATCGGTAGATACCTTCAACCCCCGTGACTTTACACATGATCGCCATCGTACAGTAGACGATCGCCCCTATGGTGGCGGACCCGGAATGCTGATGATGGTAAAACCGCTAACTGACGCAATACAAGCCGCCAAGAAAGTGGGCGGCGAAAAAAGTAAGGTGATCTACTTATCACCCCAAGGGAAACCCCTTGACCAAGCAGGCGTTCAACGCCTTGCTGACATCGACCGCACAATTTTAATTTGTGGTCGATATGAAGGCATCGACGAGCGGGTAATCGAAAGCCATGTGGACGAAGAAGTCTCTATTGGTGATTACGTGTTAAGCGGCGGTGAGCTACCTGCAATGGTCCTTATGGACGCTGTTGCACGGTTAGTTCCCGGTGTGTTGGGGCATAAAGCTTCAGCAGTTGAAGATTCTTTCACAGACGGTCTTTTGGATTGTCCGCACTATACGCGGCCCGAAATACTTGAAGGTCAAAAAGTTCCTGAGGTGTTGTTAAGTGGGGACCATGAAAAAATTAGGCAGTGGCGATTGATGCAATCATTAGGTAGAACCTGGCAGCGTCGCCCTGAATTGTTAAATCACCTAGCTCTGACTGAGGAGCAGCAGCGTTTGCTTGAATTATTCCAAGCGCAACTGCAGCAAGATGACAGTTAACTAGGACGAGAGGATATGATGAGCAAAGTCAGTCAAGATATCATCAAAAAAATCGAAGAAGCACAGCTAAAATCTGATGTTCCTGCGTTTGGTCCAGGTGACACAGTAGTTGTTAAAGTTCGCGTTACCGAAGGTGACAAAGAGCGTCTTCAGGCTTATGAAGGTGTTGTTATCGCTAAACGTAACCGTGGTCTGCACTCGTCTTTTACCGTGCGTAAAATTTCTAGCGGCGAAGGCGTTGAGCGTGTGTTCCAAACACACAGCCCGGCAGTTTCTTCAATTGAAGTGAAACGTCGCGGTGCGGTTCGTCGTGCTAAGCTTTACTATCTACGTGAGCGTTCAGGTAAATCTGCACGTATCAAAGAGAAGCTTAACTAAGATTACTAATCCTTGCGTTATTGTTAACTTCGAAAAAGCCCGCTTTAAGCGGGCTTTTTTGTGTCTGAATTAAATGTGAACTGGTTGTCATCTTTCTTTACAAATACACCAGTCATACTTTCTAACTTATTGATTTTATTGTGGTGGCGTGATTTATGCTTGCGATTTTTATGAAGTCTCCTGCATTGTCACAATACAAAGAAGTACCTAACAACCAAAAGGAAGTCATAATGAAAACAAAATCAATAGCCGTATTCGCTTTATTGTTCGTATCAGCAAGTGCATTTGCTGGTTCTCCACCAGCACCAATTGACGAACCAAGTTCACTGGCTGTTTTAGGTGCTGCATTAGCTGTTGCCGGTTTGCTAAAGTGGAAAAATAGGAAATAGCGTCTACCTCAATTTCTAATATTTTCAGACCAATAGTAATTGAAAAATCTAATGTGATGGCTATTGGTCGACACAATCCCAAGTCATGAATTTAACGTCAAGTGAACAGGTTCAGTTTGTTGTCTTTATCGCAGTTATGCTGTGTGTTTTGTTGTTAGAAATTAAGTATTCTACTAGAGATTTACCGAAAGTAGATAAGTACGATAGATGGTTCCTCAACTTATCATTGTTCATTGTTGCCACACTATTTATACAATTTTCGCTACCACTTAGCGTTTTTGCATTAACTGCTTGGGCGAAAGACAATGACTTTGGGTTAATTAGCTTACATAAGTATTCATTGTTGGTTAATGTGAGTCTGTTCGTCTTATGCGTTGATTTTTTGCTCTATCTAATGCACCGGCTATATCACAAACATCCGCTATTGTGGAAGATACACGCAGCACATCACAGTGATACTTCCGTCGATTTTTCTACCGCTCTACGATTTCATCCTTTTGAGTTTTTGTTAACTACACTGGCAGTAAGTGCTTTGGTTGTCGTTTTATCACCTGCTATTGAGGCCGTATTGGGCTATTTTATATTGCACGCAATCTCGACTTTTTTCACTCACGGAAACTTTCTTCTCTCTAATGGAATAGCGCGCGTGATAGGCTTTGTGTTTGTTACACCTAATCAACACACGTTGCATCACAGTCTTGTGCGTATTCAAGCAAACACTAACTACGGTATTGTTTTATCGATATGGGACCGTATATTCAAGACGCTTTCTGTATTTCCAACAGATGTACTTGTAAAAGTGGCTCATGGAATAAAGAGTCAACCGCTACTTAACCCTTCTCGCCTTATCAGTGTGTTGTTTTATCCTTTCAAAATGGCACAAAAAGGAGCGGGTAACGAGAAGGACGTAGATGTGTCGAAATAAGCCTATTCACACGGTCATTATTAAGTTTGAATAGGCTTACAAAAGTACTGGTTAAGTGATTTTTACTACACCATAAGTGAAAGTGATTCTATTAACGGTTTATTTTCAACGTCTATAGTTTCGATGATCTGCTTGTGAAAACGTTTCTTATGTTCGGCAAAAATACTACGCTTTTTATCGAAAGACTTTGCGTAGTTTAGTGCACCTTCCATTAAAGTGGCTTGACTCTCATAGGCGCATTCAACCACATGATCTGTTGCCAACTCTTTACCCGAGACACGGCGCCCAGACAGGCACATCTCGTTAAAACGGTAGTAGGGAATAGCCTTTTTTACGAACTCAATCATGCCCGGCAAAAAAGGTATCGATAAATCAACTTCAGGAAAGCAGAAAAAACCTTTGTCTGAGCGCATAAAGCGAAAGTCGCAAGCGCACGCCAAAATAGCGCCGTTACCGAAAGCGTGACCATTAATGGCGGCAATAACAGGTACAGGAAAAAGCAAAAGCGTTTTGAACACCTCGTCCATATCGAACATGAATTGCTTAATTTGCTCGAAATTTTGGGTTTTCATCGCAGGCATCAACCAGTCGGTATCAATACCTAAGCTAAAGCTCTTTTCGTCACTCGAGGTAATGACTAGTGCCTTCACCGTTTCTTTGTTAACTATGCTATCAAGTGCAGCAAGCATCTCTTGGGAAAATTGCGGGTTGTGGCGGTTTTCGCCGTTTTGCATGGTTAAAATGGCAACATCACCGTCGTAGGTTGTAGATATAGTTTGCATTGATGTCTCTCATGTACCCATTCACATCGATGAGTCATTTATGTGAATTGGTGCGATTACAAAAGCTTAATAGTATCTACTTCATTAGGTATTTGAAAAGTTTAGCTTATTTATACTGAATAATTACGTATTCGTATTGAAAAAGCATGGTTGCTCTTTATTGTACATTTTTGTTCATTCAAATGTATTTTTGCAAACTCAGGTAAGCGTTCAATCATTTACTTACTACTGGTTAAATTTTGTTCTTAATGCGTTAAGTATTGCCATATCGGCAAGCTGATACCCTTAGGATCTACCCTAGATTAAAGTATTATTCGTTATTGCTTGCGTTGTAATTCGTGAGTTGGTAAAAAGTCAATGACGTTAAAGAAATATAGAAAAGCTGGTTGTACAATAAAGTTTACATGCAGATTGCATACTCTTTTGGCGTTTTAATTTTCCGTTTTTTATTTGTAGTTAAGAGAGTAAGAGAGCTCCCATGATTAAGGACACTGTCAACAACGTTCACGTAAGTGCAGAAGATGTACTTATTACCCCAGAAGATTTAAGTGCTGAATTACCTGTATCAGATAAGGCACTTGAGGCGATTTCTGAATCACGCAAAATCGTTTCTGATATTATTCATCGCCGTGATCACCGCTTATTAGTAGTGTGTGGTCCTTGCTCTATTCACGATATCGATGCAGCAAAAGAGTATGCACTGAAGTTAAAAGAATTACACGAGTCGTGCAAAGATACCTTGTTCATTGTAATGCGCGTATATTTTGAAAAGCCACGCACTACCACAGGTTGGAAGGGCTTAATCAACGACCCACACATTGACGGAACATTCGATATAGAAACTGGGCTTCGCAAAGCACGAGAGTTGCTCATCTGGCTAGCTGAGCTAGAATTGCCTGTTGCTACTGAAGCACTTGATCCAATCAGCCCTCAGTATCTCGCTGAATTGTTCAGTTGGGCTGCAATTGGTGCACGTACGTCTGAGTCACAAACGCACCGTGAAATGGCCAGTGGTTTGTCAATGCCTGTTGGTTTTAAAAACGGTACAGATGGCAGTTTGGATATTGCAATTAATGCGCTTAAATCAGCCGCTTCAGGTCACCGCTTTATGGGCATCAATAAGCAAGGACAGGTGAGCATCATAGGTACAAGTGGTAACCCTGATGGCCACATTATTCTTCGCGGTGGTAAGCAACCGAATTATGATTCTGTATGTGTTTCTGAATGTGAAATTGAAATGCAAGATGCCGGTTTAACCGCGGGTCTTGTGGTTGATTGTAGTCACGCTAATTCGTCAAAGGACTACCGACGTCAGCCTTTGGTTGCACAAAATGTGGTTAACCAAATTCTAGAGGGCAATCAATCTATTATTGGTGTCATGCTAGAAAGTCACTTAAAACCAGGTAATCAAAAATCTGATGGTAAAACACCACAAGAATTAGAGTATGGCGTATCTATCACTGATGGTTGTATTGATTGGGAAACCACAGAAAACTTAATTGCCCAAACCAGAGATAAATTGATAACTGTGTTACCCTTACGTCAAAATAAGCGCACGGTAGCGTAAATTCGCAATTCCGTGTCATTTGACCCATAGGAATAATATCACATGACCAATTTTTCGCAGCAATTGAACACGCTGCGTGAAGGTATAGACGAGCTGGATTCACAGCTCGTCGAGTTACTTGCTAAGCGAAATAAGATCACTACCGAAGTTGGTAAAATAAAAGCACAGGCAGGTATGGCCGTTTATGTGCCAGAGCGTGAAAAAGCCCTCATCGCCTCACGGCGTGCTCAAGCAGAATCTCTTGGCGTCTCAGCAGACCTTACCGAAGACCTTCTTAGGCGCGTAATGCGTGAATCCTATCATACTCAAAATAACAATTATCGCTGTGTTAATCCGAATAGTGATAGCGTGGTTGTGATCGGTGGTGCCGGGGCCCTTGGACGGGTTTTTGTGAGCTTATTTGAACGCAGTAATTACACGGTTTCCGTTGTCGAAAAAGACGATTGGGAAAGTGGTCGAGCGCATGCTGTGTTGAGTACGGCTTCTTTGGTTGTGGTTGCAGTACCTATTAATTTAACGGAAATGGTGATCAGTAAGCTAACTATGCTTTCTAAGCATTGTATTTTAGCCGATATTACCAGTATTAAAGCCAAACCGCTCGAGGCGATGATGTCTGTACATGAAGGCCCAGTGGTAGGTTTGCACCCTATGTTTGGGCCGGATGCGCCTGGCATGATCAAGCAAGTGGTTGTTGTGTGTGATGGAAGAGGCAATGAGCACTATGCTTGGTTAATTGAGCAAATGCGTATTTGGGGAGCGACAATCCACGACTCTACAGCCCAAGAGCATGATGAGGCAATGGCGTATATTCAGGTTATGCGACATTTTAATACGTTTGTTTATGGGCAGCATCTTCAAGGTGAAAACCCTGATATTGAACTGCTCACAAAATTTAGCTCACCCATTTATCGTCTTGAGCTAGCAATGGTTGGACGACTTTTTGCACAGTCTCCTCAGTTATATGCGGATATTATCTTTAATAACCCAGACAACTTTGCACTTCTAAGGCGCTTTCACGAGCGATTTGGTATTGCTTTGTCACTATTGGATAAGGGTGACAAAAAAGGCTTTATTGACGCATTTATGAAGGTAGGCAACTGGTTTGGCGACTATGCTAAAAAGTGTCTAATCGACAGCAAACAAATGCTCTTAAAAGCCGATGATGGACAGCTTTTAAGAGAAAAATAGCGAAAGCTTAGTAACCTTCGTGATATTCGTTTGGGTCTAGTCTACAAACTGTTTTAAACCCACTCTAGTCGCTTGAGCAAGCTTATTGGCTTGCTCGGCTTCGTCATTTGTTACTTTCATTTGAGACTGAATTTTGTCGCTAAGTTGGGTAATCTGTTCAATTTTGAGCGTCGTTTCTTCATGCTGCATTTGCAATGCATTAACCGATGAAAGAATAAGTTGGAACGCGTTGATATTTTGACGGAAGTCTTCCATCATTTTATCAAATAGGTCGGTTGTTAGCTTAATATTACCTTGCATCTCATCAGAGGCATCTACCAACCGGGTAGATTCTTCCTGAGTTTCGCCTACCAGCTTTTCCATGTCGTTTAGGAAATGGCTAAGTTTTTTGTGTGGCATCAGCCACTTTTGCAGACAATGTACGTACTTCATCTGCAACCACGGCAAACCCTCTACCTGCATCGCCGGCTCGCGCGGCTTCTATTGCGGCATTTAATGCCAGAAGGTTGGTTTGGTCAGCGAAACCTTCCACCATGGAAAGAATACTTCGTACATTTTCTGCGTTATCCTGTAACCCTTTAACCGTTGTAGAGAACTGCTGAAGTAGCGCAGTTATTTTTGTTATTTGCTGTTGAGACATCAGCAAGTTTTCGTTTGCGCTAGTGGCACTTGTGAGGTTTTGTTCGTTTGTACTGCTGACTTGATCAGAGGCACTGGCGATATCGCCTATGCTAGTACTCACTGTGTGCGCTGACTCGTTAATGGTGTGGCTAAGCGCTTTTTGTGTAGCCACTTGACCGTTTACATCTTTTACCGCAGATGCCATGACTTGACTGGCCTGAGACGATTTGTCTGCATCCTTGTAAATTTGATTTACGAGTGTATTTAAGTTGCCCGCGAATAAATTGTACGCTTCCGAGACTTCTCTAAATTCATCTCGAGTAAAAGAGGGAAGGCGAGTGGATAAGTCACCTTGGGTGTGGTTGATGTCGTTTAAGGTATCTAGCAGCGCCCGTACAGGCCTTACAATCAAGTAGTGTAAATAGAAAATGGTGAATGCAAAACTAAACGTACCCAATACAAAAAGCGTAACCATTGCAGAAAACAAGGACGTTTGTTCTCCAGAAGGCGCTGAAGCAACTTGATAAAAAAGATAGAAGTTAGCAACCTGAAACAGAAATAAAAAGGCAATGTTCCCGATTATTTTTCGCGTAAGTGTAAAAAAGAAGGTGCGTTCAATTACATCGTACAATTGCCAAAATGTCTGCATAAATAAAACACTATCCGCTGATTAAAATACTTTCCGAGTATAGAGCGTGTAGACCTTTGCGGTACGCTTTTGCAGCAAAGGTCAACACGCTCTAGTCTATTACAAATAGGATTTTTAAAAATTTGAGCTAAATCATATTTGATGCATATTCTTATCATACACAAATATTAAACAAATGGCAGGTTATGTAGAAAACGGAGTCATTGTGAAGATGATGGGCTTGCAGGTATTCGCTTTGTCTCTTTGAAATAGCTTCAATGAATACGCTGCAAGCGCAAATTATATAATGTGATTACTGAGCAAGGGCACTTGCTGCCGCAACTTTTGTGGGACTTATTTCTTCACTTGGGTAGCAACCCAATACTTTGATGTATCGAGTGATGCTGCGTAAAGACTCTAGTGCTTTTTGTACCGGCCCATCTTCAACATTGCCTTCTACATCTATATAGAACATTTCTTCCCATGGGTTTCCCGGTATAGGGCGAGACTCAAGTTTTGTCATATTAATACTGTTGTCCTTTAGCACTAGCAGCGCTTCTACTAGAGCGCCGGGCTTCTGCACTGTAGACATAACCAAGGTGGTTTTCGCTGGCACTTGTAAAGGTACAATAACGGGGTTTCTAGCCACAACAATAAAGCGACTGTGATTTTCCTTTTGGTTGGCCAAGTTGCTCTTGATTGCCATCAATCCATACAAGTTGCCACCGGCTTCACTACCTATTGCAGCCACGTCATCGCGTTTTAATTCACTTACTGTCAACATGGCTGACGAGGTGCTGTCCATGGTTTTCACTTCAACGTTACCAAGCTCGGCTAAGAAGTGACTGCATTGAGTGAATACTTGAGGATGCGCATACAGTGTTTTGATTTTATCAATACTGGTATTTGCGCTGACCAACAGCGTATGACGAATAGGATGAGTCAATTCACCAATGATACTTAATTGAGTGTGTTGGAGCTGGTCATATACTTCATTGATACTGCCTGAGGTAGTATTTTCAATAGGTAATACAGCGTAATCTGCCTCGGTATTTTCTACTTTGTGAATAATTTCTGCGAAGCTTTGGCAACCAATTTCCAGTAACTCACCAGGACGGCGTGAGAAGTATTTTTGTGTCGCAAGGTAGGAATAAGACCCTTTGTCACCTAAAAATGCCACGCGATTTAGCGGCAATGTGCTTCCAGGGTTTGCGCGCTCTGCAAGCATGGCTTGTTGGTTTAATACTGAGTCTTCAATGATAACGTGAAAAATTTGCGTCACGTAGTGTGGATCAAGCCCGATACGCTGACCCTCTTTAATTAATCGAACTAATAATTGTTCTTCACGCTTTTGATCTCGAACTGGGATCTGGTGTTTAATTTTGGTTTCGGCAACTTCGTTTGTCAGCTTGCGTCTTTCTGCAAGTAAAGTCAGTAATTCACCATCAAGCGTTGTTATACGCTGTCTTACCTTGTCTAAAGCATTGTCTACCATATTAGTCCCATATTTTTTGGCTAAAAAAAAACCTCCCTAGTGGGAGGTTTTTATGCATGCAGATGCGCCTCCCTAGTTAAAGGATGTAAACGCAAAAAACGAAAGTAGCTGCACGCTGATTAATCTGTTTCATAATTCGAAATGTAAGTTGTCGACATCCATGTGTCAACCCATTTTTACAATTCGTCGTACGCTTTTTTAAAAATGGGCTTGATTATTTTGTTAATTTGTAGTCTTGCACTCTTTGCAACTTAGTTTCCCAGTAGCGCCGCGAGCATTTGACGCACTTCATTCGGTTCAAATGGTTTATCACATAATGCGTTTACGCCGGTTTGTTGTATGTTTGCCATATGCGCACTATCAGCCGACTCGGACGTCACCATGATAATAGGGATGTGCGTAGTCTCAGGGTTGAAGCGAATGAACTCGGACAGCTCTCGACCATCCATTTCTGGCATATTGTAGTCAGTAACAACTAAGTCGAAAGGCTCATCTTTAATAAAAGTGAGCGCCATCGCGCCATTTTCTGCTTCCTTTATACGTTTGAGGCCCATACCTTCAAGTACACGTCGAATGTGATTGCGTGCTAACTTACTATCGTCAACCAATAGTACGCGAACGTCTTGAACATCGAATAACTCTAGATCTAATTCTTCGTGATTAATAAGGTCGAGACTCGCATTCAATGCCCTTGATAAATGAAGAGGCTCAAAGGGCTTCGGTAAGATAGCAGCAACACCTGCTTGCTTGAACTCCTCTAGTTTACTGATGCGGTTCTCACTGGAGATAAGCATAAATGGGATAGTTTTATAGTCTTCGTCTTCTTTTATGAATTTGAGAAGCTCAATGGCAGTACCATCTTCGTAGTACATAGCGCTTACAATGAGATCCGCACCATGGGCTTTAACTGCAGAGCGAGCTTCAGAAAGCGTACTGACAGGGTCTATTTCCTTAACGTTTTCTTTAAGTAGCAATGTAGTGATGATCTTTCTTTGGGTATCAGAAGGCTCAACTAAAATAATGTGTAAATCAGAAATAGACAGCTTTTCCATTTAATACTCTTTGTGTTAATGGTTTATAATCTTGAGCGTTTTGCCCTTTGCAGCAAAAACATCCCGCAATGGGCAACAAACTCTAGTATGGTTGAAGATATTACCCTCCGGCAAGTTTTACTGTGAAGCCCTTTCCCGTCAGTAATGTGCGCAACTTTTCTCTATCATCAGTTTGAACTTCAATAATACCTTCTTTGACTGCGCCGCCACACCCACACTTTTTCTTCAATTCAGAGCCAAGCAATTTTAACTCGTCAGCCGGTAAATCTAGCCCTTTTATTAAAGAAACACCTTTGCCTTTGCGTCCTTTGGTTTCTCTGTGAATTCGAACGACGCCATCAGAAGACACTGATCTTGGTGGCTCAGTCTGTTCTGGCTTAATTTTTCCTTTATCAGTACTGTAAACCAATAGTGCGTCTTGCCAGTTTTGCATGTGTACCTCAATAATGTACTTTCTTTTTAAATATTAGTCTTTTAACAACAATACGAAAGATTAGACCTATATCAATGGCGTTGTGAAAAACTTCAACTACTATAAAGAATACCAAAGGTTGACATAGTTAATGAAGCATTCTGCATATAAATTTAAGGAGTAAAAATGGATATAATTACAAACTACGACGCGCAAAGAAAAACGCTGACCATTGATGTGGATGGGAAGTTTGATTTTAGTAAGGTTGAAGATTTTCGAAATGCCTATGCTGATCTTGATGAAAGTGCGCAGCATGTAGCGGTTAACTTGGCCCGAACCGAATATATGGACAGTTCTGCATTAGGGATGCTACTGAATATGCAAAAAGCACTCGCGGAAAGGAAGCTCACATACAGTATCGACAATTCGCGCCCACAGGTGGCTAAAATTCTAAAAATCTCGCGTTTTGACAAAAAGTTTGAAATTCGATAGTTAGAGGAAGCGCTCCTTTTGAAAATACTTATTGTTGATGATGAAAGCATCAACCGCATTCTGTTGATGAATATGTTGCTCAATGCGGGTTATGACAACTGTATTGAAGCCGCCAATGGCAAAGAAGCGATTGAGAAATTTAAGGAAGAAAAACCTGACTTGGTGTTGCTAGACGTGCTAATGCCCGGCATGTCGGGGTTTGAAGTGGCACCTGCTATACGCGCACTCGATGATGGTACTTATCTGCCCATCCTTTTCATTACGGCGCTAGAAGACAAAGAGAGTTTAGTTCGTTGCCTGGAAACGGGGGGAATGACTTTGCCACTAAGCCTTTTGATAAGCATATATTGGTAGCTAAAATTCGCGCACATCTAAAAATTCGTGCATTGAGTCAGTTTATCGAGCAGCAAAACAAAGCATTGAGAATATACCAGCAACGAGTTGCAAGAGAGCATGCCATTGTTGAACATATTTTTAGTCATGCCATAGTCAATAAGCCTGAAATTTTGGCGCATTTTGATTATTGTTTAACGCCAGCAGAGACGTTCAATGGCGATTTATTCTTATGTGAAGCGAGCCCGAGTGGTGGAATATATTTCTTAGTCGGCGATTTCACCGGTCATGGGTTAGCCTCTGCTATTGGGGCTTTACCTGTTACTCGGGCATTCAAAGAGCTAAGCCAACAAGGGGTTTCAATTCCCGAGTTTATTACCGACTTAAATCATGTTTTATTGCAATTCCTTCCGGGTGACATGTTTATGGCGGCTGTTGTGGGCGAAATTAACGCAGAAGGTAATCGCGTAACCGTGTGGCAAGGTGGTATGCCTGCAACGTTAATTCCCTCTGCGTCTGACTTTTCATTTCGAACACTTCCCTCCAGGCACATGGCTTTAGGGATTTTAGAGGATCACGAACTCAATACTGACTGCGAAATTATTCAGCTTGAAAAGAACCAGCAATTGGTTATTTACAGCGATGGTCTTATAGAAAGTGCCAATGACAATAACGATATGCTGTTAGAAGAAGGCTTAATTGACTTAGTTAAAATGGAGTTGAAAGAGCATAATTACATATCGGCAGCGTCACTTCGTGAACGCGTTGCAAATTATGCTTCAAATGAGGTTTTTGATGATGACGTTACACTTGTAGTGTTTACCTCTAAGCCTTTAAATATTCCTAAAAATAGTGACTTTACTGGGCTTTCCTCTACCCATGAGGTGTTACTGGAAGCACAACACCTCAAGCAACCCGATATTTTACAGCGGGTGTTGCAGCTTGCAGGTAATTGCGAGGGAACGCACGGAGTGCGGTCTATTATGTATACTGTGCTATCTGAATTATTTAGCAATGCACTAGAGCACGGCATACTAGCTTTGGACTCTAAACTTAAGAATGACAGTGATGGTTTTGAGCTATATTACGAGCAAAGAGAAACATTACTCCAGCAGTTAGAAACTGGCAGTATTACTATTCGAATTGCGTCGAAGCCTGCTAAAGAAGAGATAACGATATCTGTTCATGATAGTGGGCAAGGTTTTGATTGGCTTGTCGATAAGTCAGCAAATCACGACGACGCGTTTGGAAGAGGGTTGATGTTAGTCAAAACCTTGTGTGAAAAAGTCTGGTTTGAGCACAACGGAAGCAAAGTCAGTTGTGTGTTGAATACAAGAAATACGCAACTGTTTTAACTGGTTTATTTGAGCGTTAACCGAATTTAGCGTTTGTGGCTTCGAAAAAAATGATACACACAAGGTTTTAGTGTGGGAGGTATAATGCTCAAGTCATTTCTTAAATTATTCGAAGACACGAGAAGCCAAAAAGGTGCTGCATATACAGTTGAATTAGCGACCGCTGCACTGCTATTTGAAATTGTCAACGCAGATAAGCACGTAACGCAAAGTGAACGTGAAGAATATGAGCGTCAATTGAAAAGGCACGCCAATGTTGACCCTGAAGCGCTCTCTTTGTTGTTAGAGCAAGGCCAAGAAACAGCCGATGACGCTATTGACTTAGTTAAGTTTACGCAGGTTCTCAACGCCCAATACGATGCAGAAGAAAAAAGAGACGTCATTAGAAGTTTGTGGGCCATTGCCTATGCCGATGATACTTTAGCCCCCCTTGAAGAAAGCACGATAAGACAAGTTGCAGAATTACTCTACGTACCCCACAGTCAATTTATAAAGACCAAGCTGGAAATTCTTGGCGAAAGAGGGGGGCGGTAACCTCTGCATTTACGCAGAGAGCGGAAAAAATATTTTTAATTTTATCGGTTTCCCTTACTATGGAGTCCGCAAAGCGAGCTTCGAATCAATTTTTATGTGGTTAGTAGTAAGGAAATTGAGTGTTTAAAACGTTGAAAGTGCCGATTAGCTTAACAATAGCATTGTTTATGTCGGTGCTCACCATTGCTGTTGTATTTGTCATGAAATCGGAGCGAGACGAGTCGGTTAAGGTGGTTGTACAAGAAGGAACGGCGGCGTTAAGCAATAAAATGGCACTGCAACTCGCTATTGTTATGGAGCGAAGTCCTGGTGACAAGGCGCTATTCTCTCAAATTTTCCAACCACTAAAAGCACATCAACAAGTCGTTCAGGCTATCCTCTTCGATAATAATTATCAGGTTATTTCAAAAGTCGAGCACAGTAGCGGTTTTGATGTGAGTGAAACAAACATTCCTTCGTCTCCCGATGAGGTGCCGTTCGGCGTTACCGCCTATGACAATATTATTGTTGCTCACCAATTAATTGGGAGTAGTCTTTATCCTCTTGGTCATGTAATTATTTACGTTGACGCTGAGGGTTTCCCATCTGGCGGCCACGTCAGTGGTTTATCTGGTGAGTTACCCATTATCTTAGGCTTACTGCTTATAGTCAGCGTATTTTGTACGCTGATTTTATTTTACTTGGTGGCGCCACTTACATTACTCAAAAAGTTTGCTCAAGACGTATTTGAGTCTAAAGATTACTCATTGAGAAGCGCACATCAGTCGAATGACGAAATAGGGCAGCTATCAAACAACATAAACAGTTTACTGGATACCATAGAAGTAGAGCTGTTGATTAACTTTGAGCAGAAGCAAACCTTGGTTGACCAACAAGAGACCATGTCTCAGTTGGCTAACTTTGATAGCCTAACGGGGTTACCTAACAGGCAGTTTGTCCTTGATAACCTTCGCCTTGAGTTAGCCCGAGCAAGGCGAAACGATGAAGATCTCATGTTGTTGTTTTTCGACCTTGATGGGTTCAAGGGTATTAATGACTCACTTGGTCATGAAACGGGTGATTTAATACTTATTGAAGTAGCTGAAAGGGTACAGCATTTACTGCGAGATGGAGACTTATTTGCGCGTTTGGGCGGCGATGAATTTCTTGTTTTGCCCGATAGAGATGTGTCGGCTGCGGCGGCAGAAAGTTTGGCAACCCGTCTTATTACCGCTTTCGACGAACCGTTTGAGCTGCGAGGTTTGTCACTTACTGTTGGTTTGAGCGTTGGTGTTGCCACTGCGTCTGATGCAGGTTATGACTTAAGTGAATTAATGAGTAATGCTGATTTGGCGATGTATCGCTCTAAAGCGCGAGGGCGGGGCAGTTTTACGCTTTTTACACCTGATATGGTTGAGTCTCATAAACGTAAACTCCATTTGGCAAACGGCATAGATAACGGCTTAGCGTGTGATGAATTTGTTGTTTACTATCAGGTGAAAGTAAACAATAGCGGCAAGGTAATTGGCGCGGAAGCCTTAATTCGATGGCAGCATCCTGAGCTAGGCTTAGTCATGCCTAATGAGTTTATTCCTATTGCAGAGCAAGGTGGCAAAATTACAGCGATTACCCAATGGGTTATAAAGCGAGTTTGCTTAGATATGGCTGACATGAAGCAGTGGGCATATAATTCGTTTAGAGTGTCAGTGAATCTGTCGGGGCATGACCTGCGCAATACGCATCTATTTGACTACATTTACAATACATTCATGCTTTGTAATGTAAATCCAGAAAACTTCGAGTTTGAAGTGACCGAAAGTGCTTATTTAGAGAACTTCGCCTTATCGAATAAATTCTTTCGCCGAGTTGGCAACATGGGCTGTGCCATTGCTCTTGACGATTTTGGCACTGGCTACTCTTCTTTAAGCTATTTAACGCAAATTAATATCGATACCCTTAAAGTTGATAGGCAGTTTGTTTCCGAAATTCAAACCTCTGAAAGAAGTCGTTTGGTAACTGGTGCCATTATTGATTTGGCCAAGCGCCTTTCATTGTCAATATGTGCAGAGGGCATCGAAAACATTGAGCAATGGGACTATCTTAAAAAACATGGCGTTGACAGTGTTCAAGGCTTTATGTTCAGTAAGCCCATTCCACTTGAAGCATTGCTGCAGTCACCTTTGTATTACAGTGAGCGAGACTTCACTATCGAACACTAAGCATTAAGTGCACATGTTTCTCGTTAACAATGCTTAACACAGTTAGCGTCGACGTAGCCGACGTGCAATGTGTGGTACTTAAGTGTTAATTTTTTCACACTATGTGTTTCTTTTTTGCAACACAATCCGGCCGAGCTTTTCTTAAATAGTATTGATTTTTTTCTAACTTAATGAAAAGTATGGCTTTTGTTTTGTTGGTCTAAAACTGGCATTACCTAAATATATTGACCTTTGCGGTACGTTTTTTCGGCCTAAATTCGCAATTAGTTTTGATGACTTTAGCGAAAAATGAGAGAGGGACTTGTCAAGCAATGTGTGGAGGACTCATGATGAAACGTCTGGAAAAAGTATTTTTTGTACTATGTGCAGTGGCAACCGTACAAGCCATCGCTATCGCAGAAGCACAAGCTACACCTTCAGCGGCACTTATTCAGAAGCTCGATACCAATAAAGATCAATTGATTTCATTGAAAGAAGCGATACGCCACGTAGAATTATTGCGTAATTTTGGTCTTATTGATGAAAACGAAGACGGTATGTTGTCACAAGATGAATTGGCGAAAAGTAGTTTAACGCCGGGTAATGATAAGTCAGTTAAAAGCGACTAAGTTGGATAGCCAAATTTAATTTAAGAGGGTACAGTTCTGATCAGTAAGTTTTCAATTGGTAAGCGATTAGTTCAGCTAGGTTCGCTGCGTCAGCTTACATTGGGCAGTTTTGTTCTCGCTCTGATACCGCTTATCGCGTTGCTTTGGCAAAGCCAAAGCGATTTGGCAAAAGTGGGTCAAATGACCACACTCGAAACGCGATTTGTGGTAGATGTGGTCAGCGATATGCAGCGGTTAGATAACGCCGCTGTTGACATAGAACGCAGTATTCGTCAGTTTGCTGTATTGCGCAGTGAACAGGTTGCTGCGTTGTCTGACAACGCATTAGAACAATTTGCGGTCGCAGCGGATAACTTGTGTCAAGCGCTCGCTGTACCTTCTAGTTGTAACAGACTGTCGGAGCAACTGACCCAACTTGCTGAATACCGAGATATAGAAGACGAGTTATTACTTAGTGCTTACCTAGCCGCAGTGCAAAGTTCTGTAACACAGCTGCGCGATGATGTTGAAAGTACCATCAACCAGCGCGTTCAATTACAGCAGGACGACCTCAACGCGATGCAAGCGAAACAAGCATGGTCAACCGCTATGCTGGTCAGTGTATCATTGCTGTTAATATTGGCTGGTAGCCAGCTGATTGTAAACCCAGTGAATAACCTTAAAAAAATTATTCGCATACTTGCGCACAGTGGCGGCCAACTTCCACCTTTATCCACGCACGCCCCAAAAGAACTTATTGATGTAGAGAAGGATTTGCACTGGTTAAACGAGCGTTTACAGCAACTCGAACATATTCGTACAGCATTGCTTCGTCATGCCGCTCATGAACTGAAAACCCCACTTGCCAGTATTAAAGAGGGGTGTAGCTTATTGTCTGACAATGTTGTAGGTGAACTTAACAATAGTCAACGAGAAGTATTGTCGTTATTAAGCGCCAGTACGTTGCGCCTAAATACCTTAGTAGAAAAGTTACTCGACTACAACTTGCTGCTGCAACAAGCACAGCCCAAAATTAAAAGAAGTAACCCAAACGTGCTAGTTGAAGCGTGTTTAGAAGATTATGCGTTGGCACTTCAAAAACGTGATGTCGACGTAAAAATAGAGCTTGAACATATCTATATTGATGAAGAGTTGTTTCGTCGAATACTCGACAACTTAGTGTCTAATGCTGTTGCACATGGCGCTGTGGGAAGGCCTATTAATATTCATATTTATGGGCAAGAAAAGTATCTTGTTTTGGATGTTGCCAATCGTGGGAAACGCATTGCGCCTGATTCAGTAAAAACACTCTTTGAGCCCTTTATTCGCGGTAATGAACCGAGGAATGACAATGTCATTGGTACTGGACTCGGTTTGTCGATAGTTTCTGATTGTGCGCGGCTAATGCATGGTGATGTTAACGTGGTCGATGTAGACTATGCGGATGTGTGTTTTAGGGTAACCATCCCGCAACAGGAAAAATAAAATGAGAATTATTGGTGTAGTCGTTGCCCTATCTATGTTGGCAGGATGTCAAATTTTACAACCAAAAGAAACCTTACCTCCTGATGTAAAGACGGTAAAAAAACTAAGAAATACAGCGCAGTTTTGTTTTATGACAAACAGCCCCCGAGCTTTAAGCATAATTGTGATGTGAAATATTGGGTTAACCTTTGGCTAGAAGCATCAAATCAACCTTGGTCTGTGCGGAAAACTCGGATAAAGGCGTTAGAGAGCACACCATATGATGTTGTAAAAGGCTATATTCTCTCTCTTCCCAATGACACTCCCTATCAGGATAGGCTTCGTGCACAGCTATTGTTAGATGGGATAAGTGACAACTTCACCCCTACGGCCCAAGAAGTGGTCAAGGTGGTGGCAAGTAAGCAGAACCGTCAACTGATGGAGCTTGAGTCGGCATTAGTTATTCTTGAAAAGGAAAATACTGCGCGAGGGGAGCAAATTAAACAGCTTGAGAATGATGCAACTAACTTACGTAAAAAATTAGCAGAACTATTACAAATAGAAGCGACATTGATGGATAAGAGCAGGAGTACACAACAATGAGTGATAAGGCGAGCAGTAACCCTAACTTATTGTTAGTCGATGATGACAAAAGCTTATTGCGTTTGTTGACCATTCGTTTGGAAGGGGAAGGCTACCATGTCACTGCGGTTGAAGATGGGCACTCGGCACTGAAAAAGCTGCAAAATGACAACTTTGACGTAGTGTTAAGCGATTTGCGCATGCCTGGCTTAGATGGTTTAAGCTTGTTCGAAGAGATCATGGGAATTCGCAAAGACATTCCGGTTATTTTAATGACAGCCCATGGCACTATTGCCGATGCCGTTGCAGCGACCCAGCGAGGTGTGTTTGGTTTTCTACCCAAGCCCGTCGATCACGAAGAACCTGCGTGCCTTGTTGCAAAAAGCCCTGAGTCAGTCGCAAGCGGCGCAGCCTGGTGATTGGGCAAAAGATATCATTACTCGTTCCCCTGAAATGCTCAACGTACTTGACCAAGCTTACCGTATTGCACAGCGAGAAGTGTCTGTGCTTATCAGCGGAGCCAGTGGTACGGGTAAGGAGCTACTTGCCAACGCTATTCACAAAGCGAGTAAGCGCAGTGACAAGCCTTTTGTGGCCATTAATTGTGGGGCACTTCCTGAGAATTTATTGGAGTCAGAGCTTTTTGGACACGCCAAGGGGGCGTTTACGGGGGCAGTTGCAGCCCATCCTGGTTTGTTCAGAGAAGCCGATGGCGGCACGTTATTTTTAGATGAAATTGGCGATATGCCAATGACCTTGCAAGTGAAATTGTTACGCGCACTTCAAGAACGTCAAATTCGTCCGGTAGGCAGCAGTAAACACGTCGACATTGATGTGCGTATCATCTCAGCAACTCACAAAGACTTGCACAAAGAAATGGAAGAAGGCACGTTTCGCGAAGATTTGTACTATCGCTTGAATGTGGTGAATTTAAAATTGCCATCACTTAAAGCACGTAGCGAAGATATTCCACTTCTTGCCCGCTCTTTATTACAGCAGAGTGCACAACGTCACGGTGTGAATGTGAGTCAGTTTTCTGATGATGCAATGCAGCAGTTAGTGACGTCTTCATGGCCGGGCAACGTACGCCAACTAGTTAACGTGGTCGAACAATGCGTTGCGCTAACTCAAACACCGGTTATTCCGTTACACCTTGTTGAGCAGGCATTGTCTGCAACAAAACAAAGCTGGCCAACGCTTACCGAAGCGCGAGATGCCTTCGAACAACAATACTTACACAAATTACTTAAGATGACTGATGGTAATGTAACTCGTGCGGCAGAACTTGCGGGGAGAAACCGTACCGACATGCACAAGCTAATGAAAAAGCATGAGTTGGACGCACAAGATTTCAGATAAGAACAACACACGCTACGGCGCAGCAACAACACGTTTATCTAAAATAAACGGTTTTGTTCAGGCTGCGCCTTAATAGATAAGTCTGTGAAGGGTGTCTGAGGCGCGGCATTGTTGTATAAATCGATAAACTGTTGCGCCAACCACGGCGCGTCTTTGTTGTCTGGTCGATGGCAAAAAAAGTACACGTCCTTTCCTTCTTGTTGCCATTGAATAACCTTTTTCACCCAAGGTCGCAAACAACGTATATTGTCTTCATCTTTATCGTTACCAACAAAGCGCACGATAGGCGTGTTTCCCGTTGCAATAACATTAACGGGGACACGGGGCTTTTTCTTTCGAACGTCTTCTAGTAATGTTGAGTCGCAAGGCCCTGTAAACAGTGCTCTTGTGTCCATGATCACGCGATTAGCACCACAGCCCATCAGCAGCTGATTTAACGCAACTTCAGCGTCACCTTTCGCAAAAAACTCTAAGTGACGTACTTCAACTGCCACAGATAACCACTTCGGTAGGCTGGCAAGAAAGTTAGCCAGTACGGGCAGTTTGTTCGGGCCAAAAGCGGCAGGAAGCTGCAACATCATCACACCTAGATTTTCACGCAGTGGACTAAGTAATACGAGTTGCTGTGCAACCTCTTCTTCGCAATGCTGCAATTGATGCACATGGGTAATGTTTTGGTGGAATTTAAATGCAAAGCGAAAACCTTTATCTACCGCCTCTTTCCAGCGACTTATAGATTCCTCGTTGGGTAAAGAGTAAAAAGTGGTGTTGCCTTCAACGGTATTACACTCTTTCGCGTACAGCGATAGCTGCGTCTTTGATTTTGGATAGTGTGCGAACCACGACTGAGACCAGTGGTTATGTTGCCACATTGGTAAACCAATATAGAGATTTCCGCTGGATAACGTTGATTTGTGTATATTTGTCATTGGGCTTTAGGATGCATTTGTTTATACTATGCGGCCTTTAAATCATTATATTATGCATGCAGTGTGTAGGCCGCGTAATTACGCGTTAAGTTTACGCGAAATTAGCACGACTAATAAGTCCTGCGTTACTGCGTGCCGAGCAAGAAAAATTATCAGGGGTCAAGGACCATGCGCACAGATTACTGTGGGAATATCGATTCATCATACATTGGACAAGAAGTTACCCTTTGCGGGTGGGTTAATAAGCGTCGCGACTTAGGCGGCGTTATCTTTATCGACTTACGTGATCGCGAAGGTATCGTACAAGTAGTTTTCGACCCAGATTTACCGGAAGTGCTTTCTGTTGCTAATACGCTACGCGGTGAATTCTGCGTAAAGCTTACCGGTAAAGTACGTGCGAGACCTGAAGGTCAAATCAATAAAGACATGCGTACCGGTGAAATCGAAATTTTAGGTACTGGTCTTGAAGTCATTAATAAGTCTGACGTGCTTCCGCTAGACTGGAACCAAGAAAACTCAGAAGAACAGCGTCTTCGCTATCGCTACCTTGACCTTCGTCGCCCAGTGATGAGCCAGCGTCTGCAGTTCCGTGCGAAGGTTACTGGCGCGGTTCGCCGTTTCTTAGAAGATGAAGGCTTTCTTGATATTGAAACCCCAATTCTAACCAAAGCGACACCAGAAGGTGCGCGTGATTACCTAGTGCCTAGTCGTACGCACAAGGGGGAGTTTTTCGCGTTGCCTCAGTCACCTCAGTTGTTTAAGCAATTGCTGATGATGTCTGGCATGGATCGTTACTATCAAATTGTGAAGTGTTTCCGCGATGAAGACTTACGTGCTGATCGCCAGCCTGAGTTCACGCAAATCGATATCGAAACCACATTTTTAGACGCTGATGGTGTTATGTCGATCACCGAGCGAATGATCCGCGACTTGTTTAACAAGATGCTTAATGTTGACCTAGGTGACTTCCCGCGTATGACTTACGCAGAAGCTATGTCGCGTTTTGGTAGCGATAAGCCTGACTTGCGTAACCCGCTTGAATTAACAGACGTTGCAGATTTACTAAAAGAGGTTGATTTTAAAGTATTCAGTGGCCCTGCGAATGATCCAAAAGGTCGTGTTGCAGCAATCCGTGTTCCTGGTGGTGCGTCACTTTCACGCAAACAAATTGACGACTACACTAAGTTTGTTGGCATCTATGGAGCGAAAGGCCTAGCGTGGGTTAAAGTAAACGATACTGAAGCCGGTCTTGATGGTCTACAATCACCTATTCTTAAGTTCCTAAGTGAAGATATCACCAGTGCCATGTTAGCGCGCACAGGTGCTCAATCGGGCGACATTCTATTATTCGGTGCTGATAGCTATACCGTAGTTACCGAGGCAATGGGCGCCTTGCGCCTTAAACTTGGTGAAGATTTCGAGTTGCTTGAAGGCGAATGGAAACCACTTTGGGTTGTTGACTTCCCAATGTTTGAAGAATTCGATGGACAACTTCACGCCATCCATCACCCATTTACTGCGCCGCGTGGTTTAACGCCAGAAGAGTTAAAAGCCAACCCTGCTGAGGCGTTGTCTGATGCCTATGATATGGTATTGAACGGTGTTGAGCTTGGTGGTGGTTCTGTACGTATTCACAACGAAGACATGCAATCTACTGTATTTAATATTCTGGGTATTGATGACGAAGAAGCGAAGAATAAGTTTGGCTTCTTACTGGATGCACTTCGTTTTGGTGCGCCGCCACACGCTGGTTTGGCATTTGGTTTAGACCGTTTGGTAATGTTAATGACGGGTGCTACGTCAATCCGCGACGTAATGGCATTCCCTAAAACAACCACTGCTGCTTGTCCGCTAACTTCTGCGCCAAGCCCTGCTAATCCTCAACAACTTGAAGAGTTAGCCATTGCGACGGTGAAGAAACAATCGTAATTTATGGCCTACAAAAAGCCTGAATCTGCGCTGGTGGTGTTGTATGACCAACATCACCGCGTATTACTTTTGCAAAGGGATGACGATCCAACATTCTGGCAGTCAGTTACTGGCGCGCTTGAAGAAGGCGAGCAACCCATTGAAACAGCCTACCGAGAAGTTGCTGAAGAAATAGGCGTAGATGCCAAGGCTTACGGTTTTGTGGTACAGAACCATAATAAACAGAATAAATATGAAATACGTCGTCGTTGGCGACATCGTTATCCTCCTGGTACACAGTTCAATACTGAACACGTTTTCTCACTTCAAATCGACAGCACATTACCACTTACGCTCACTGAACATTTACAGTATGAATGGGTGTCAAAAGACGAAGCGTTATCCCGTTTATGGTCGCCCTCTAATAAAGAAGCGGTATCTTTGTTTGTACCGAGTGTGCCTTAATGGTTATACTGGGTATAGATCCAGGTTCTAGGATCACAGGGTACGGTTTAATTGCGCGAAAACAAGGTAAATTGGTTTACGTGGCAAGTGGATGTATTCGCGTTGGAACAGCAGAGTTACCTACGCGGCTTGCCAATATATACACAGGCATTAGTGACATTATTCGTCAATACAAGCCCAATCAATTTGCGATTGAACAAGTGTTTATGGCGAAAAATCCCGACTCGGCGTTGAAACTTGGTCAAGCACGAGGCGCAGCAATTGTGGCTGCGACACAGGCTGACTTGCCAGTAGCTGAATACAGCGCACGGCAAATAAAACAAGCCGTCGTGGGGAAGGGAAGTGCAGACAAATCACAAGTTCAACACATGGTTAAATACCTCCTCAGTTTGCCGGGTACCCCACAGGCTGATGCTGCTGATGCGCTGGCTGTTGCATTGTGTCATGCTCATACGGAACAAAGCCTAATAAATATGGCTGGGCAAGCGAGAAAAACAGTGCGCGGCCGTTTGCGTTAGTTTTTCGTTTAGCACAGCAAAAATCAGCCCCAATTTATATTTTTAATCCGTACACAGACTTACAACAAAGCGTGTTGTCTCGCCAAATGATGTGTATTGCTGATGTCAGATAAAGAGATATTTAATGATAGGACGAATTCGCGGTACGTTGGCTGAGAAGCAGCCACCAGAAATTCTTGTTGATGTGGCAGGTGTAGGTTATGAAATCCACATGCCAATGACCAGTTTTTATCAGCTGCCTGCAGTAGGGGAAGAAGTGGTTGTTTACACGCACTTTGTTGTACGTGAAGACGCACAGCTTCTGTTTGGGTTTGCCGATAAAATGGAACGCGGATTATTCCGAGAACTCATTAAAGCAAACGGCGTTGGCCCTAAATTGGGTTTGGCGATTCTGTCTGGCATGTCTGCAACACAGTTTTTAGCGAGTGTGCAGAACGAAGATGTATCTGCATTGGTGAGTTTGCCGGGCATAGGCAAAAAAACGGCAGAGCGCTTAGTGGTAGAATTAAAAGACCGTTTAGCCAAATTTGGTAAAACGCAAAGTATTGCGGTGCCACCTCCAAGCAGTGACTTATTATCAGGCAGTACCATTGTGCCTGTAAACGATTCACGTGAAGAAGCGCAAAGTGCGCTTATTGCCCTTGGCTATAAGCCTGCGCAAGCCAGCAAGCTTGTTGAAAGTGTTTATCAAGAAGGCATGGAAAGTGAAGCGCTTATTCGAGAAGCACTTAAAGCGGCCTTGTAGTGACATTTTTATCAAAGATGTTGTAGTTATCGCTGAGAAATTAGAAAGTAGAGTGCGCTCTAAATAACATCACACAAAAGTAGTGCGAAAAGTAGAATAAACATGATTGAAGCTGACAGACTAATTACACCTGATGCCAACGTTGAAGACGAAGTAATAGACCGTGCAATTAGGCCCAAAATGTTGGAGGACTACACAGGTCAACCGCATGTGTGTGAGCAAATGGAAATTTTCATACAGGCCGCACGTAAGCGAGACGATGCGCTCGATCACTTGCTTATTTTTGGGCCTCCAGGGTTAGGTAAAACCACACTTGCCAATATTGTTGCCAATGAAATGGGGGTGAACATAAAAACCACTTCAGGCCCTGTATTGGAAAAAGCGGGTGACTTGGCTGCATTATTAACGAATCTGGAGCGCAATGATGTACTGTTTATTGATGAAATTCATCGGTTGAGCCCAGTTGTCGAAGAAATCCTTTACCCAGCTATGGAAGACTATCAGCTGGATATTATGATTGGTGAAGGGCCGGCAGCGCGCTCAATTAAATTAGATCTCCCTCCATTCACCTTAGTAGGTGCCACAACACGCGCAGGTTCACTCACATCACCACTTCGCGACCGGTTTGGTATTGTTCAGCGTTTAGAATTTTATTCGGTTAAAGATCTCACCAGTATTGTTTCTCGAAGTGCGAGCTTTCTCAATTTACCTATGGATGAAGAAGGTGCACAAGAGGTCGCAAGACGCTCAAGAGGTACACCGCGTATTGCTAACCGCTTGTTACGTCGCGTTCGAGATTATGCTGAAATTAAAGCTAATGGCACAGTGGGCGCAGATATTGCTGCAAAAGCATTAGATATGCTTGATGTGGATAGCGAAGGTTTTGACTATATGGATAGAAAGCTACTGTCTGCCATTATTGAGAAATTTGACGGTGGACCTGTTGGGTTAGACAACTTAGCCGCTGCGATTGGTGAAGAAAAAGAAACCATTGAAGATGTTATTGAGCCGTTTCTTATTCAACAGGGTTTTTTACAGCGCACACCGCGCGGGCGAATTGTTTCAAATCGCGCTTATCTACACTTTGGTTTTACGCCATCAAATTAGCGCTAATACGCAAACACTTAAGCGTATCCACTTTTAAAGGCACGTTGTATCGACGTGCTTTATTGTTTTTATAATGGTGTGGTTAATTGGTTATATAAAACAATAAAGCGCCTCACGCTTTAGTAACCTGTTGCTATTAATAAATTTTAGGCAAAAAAAAGCCCGCTCATTGAGCGGGCTAAAACAACAAGTGTTGAAGGAAATAAATCCAGGGAACTCATGTCTAACAGGAGAATGTCTCTTGCGTAACCGTGATTAACACCATTACGCGCTGTGCGACTGATGCTGTGCATTATAGGGCGAAGCAGAAAATCTACAATTGAGTAAAATTGTTTTTTCGGATTAAAAAACTAATGTGTTAACGCGGTGTTGCGCAATGGTTTTATTTTGATTAAAAGTAAGCGTTAAAGGGCTTTGTAGGGTTTATTTAAAATGTTGTTTGTCGTAATTTTTTGTTATTTTGACAGGTGGTTAGATTAATAAATTTTTGGGTGAAGGAATATTTATGCATCAACACAAGGTAAGAGTGTATTACGAGGACACTGATGCAGGTGGTATTGTCTATTATGCTAACTACCTGAAGTTTATGGAGCGAGCACGTACCGAGTGGCTTAGAGAGCTAGGTTACGAACAAGACACATTAATGGAACAATCCGTGGCTTTTGTCGTCAAACGCGTTGAGATGCATAACTATGCGCCAGCAAGATTCAACCAACTGTTGAGTATTGAAACTCACGTTGTAGAATTGAAGGGTGCTAGTATGACGTTTCAACAAATCATAAAAAATGAACAAGACATAAAATTGGTATCTGGAGATATCCAAGTTGTCTGCGTCGATTTGGCTACTATGAAAGCCAAGCGACTACCACGTACTTTGTTAGGGGAAATTTCGCGTGTCATCTGATCTCACTTTTATTGGCTTGTTTTTGCAAGCGAGTTTTATTGTTCAACTAGTAATGCTGTTGTTATTGAGTGTCTCGATAGCGTCGTGGACATTTATTTTTCAACGCAGCAAAGCATTATCAGCAGCGCGCAACGAAATGCGTCAGTTCGAAGATAAGTTCTGGTCAGGGGCAGATCTAAATCGCCTTTATCAAGAGCTTTCAGCGCGCACTAATTTAACCGGTATGGGAAGTATCTTCTGTGCGGGCTTTAAAGAGTTTGTGCGTCTTCGCAAATCTAACACAGCTACCAATGGTATTGTTGATGGTACCTATCGCGCCATGCGCGTCACCATGTCTCGTCAAGTTGAAGAACTAGAAAGTCGTTTACCTTTTCTTGCCACTGCTGGTTCCATAAGCCCATATATCGGCTTGTTCGGTACAGTATGGGGTATTATGAACGCGTTTATTGCATTGGGTGAAGTACAGCAGGCAACCTTGGCCATGGTTGCCCCCGGTATTGCAGAAGCTCTAATTGCAACAGCAATTGGTTTGTTTGCCGCTATTCCCGCGGTAATTGCTTACAACCGATTCAGTCACCAAGTAGAAAAACTAGAGAACAGCTATGGCAACTTTATGGAAGAGTTCTCAGCTATTCTTCATCGCCAAGCTGTTGCTGCGCAAGCACAACAACAATCCTAAGCGTTTTAGATCCTAAACGGAGGATTTGTTATGTATGTAAGAAAGCGCCGTAGACCGGTTTCTGAAATCAACGTTGTGCCTTATATTGACGTTATGTTGGTGCTGTTGATCATATTTATGGTTACCGCCCCGCTTATTTCACAAGGGGTTAAGGTTGATTTACCTAAAGCCAGTGCTAACCCTATTGAACAAGAAGACAACCCACCTATTATTGCGTCGGTTGATGTTAAAGGGCGTTACTATTTAAATGTGGGCAACGATCAAGAATCGCCCATCAGTAAGGATGAGCTTGGTGCCATTGTAAAAGCGCAATTGCAGAAACAGCCCTCTACGCCAGTTGTGGTGAAAGGTGATGGGCAAGTGGCTTACAATGAAGTCATTCAATTGATGGTATTACTGCAACAAGCGGGCGTACCTTCGGTGGGCTTAATGACAGATCCAGTTGAGTAGTATCAGATGTCGAATGCGGGAAATGCGAATAGCGAGAAGCCCCCAAAAAAGGCAAGTAAAGTAAGCCCAGAACAAATGGGGCTTTATAAGTCGTTGGGGTTACATCTTGTTGTTGCTGCACTGTTGCTGATTAGCGTCAGTTTTTCACCTGATCCCCTGCCAAATGTTGCAGTAAACGCCCCTGTTATTGAAGCAACCTTCATTGATGCACAAGCTATTGCCGATAAAAAGCGCGCTGAAGCACAAGCCGAGGCGCAGGCGCGTGCAGAAGAGCAGGAAAGGCAACGAAAGGCAAAAGCAGCGGCAGAGAAAAAGCGCCAGCAACAGTTAGCGGCCAAGCGAGCCAAAGCAAAACGAGAAGCTGAAGCGGCAGAGGCAAGGCATCAAAAAGAGCTTGAGCGTTTAGCCGCACAAAAGGAACAAGCGCGTAAAGAACGTGAAGCAAAAGCCAAAGCAGATGCAGAGCGTAAAAAGAAAGAAGCGGCCGAACGTGCCGAAATGGAAAGGATCATGCAAGAGCAGTTGGCGCAAGAGCGTGCTGCTCAGCAAGAACGTAGAAGACAGCAAGTGTTGACTGAAGTAGAGCGCTATACCGCGCTTATTCAGCAAACAATTAAGCGTAATTTGTATTCAGATGATAGTTACAATGGCAAAACTTGCAGATTGAACATCAAACTGGCGACAACTGGCTTTGTTACCAGTATTCGAATACTCGGTGGTAATGATGCATTGTGTAGAGCTGCAGAGAGTGCAGTAAGACGGGCTGAAAAACTACCCGTATCAGACGCGCCAGATGTGTACGAACAACTAAAAGACATTACTTTAAAAGTGGAATTATAGTGGTATGAAAAAACTAGGTGTATGGATAGCGCTAATTACAATGGCGTTCAGTGCCAAGGTACTGGCTTCCTTAGAAATTGTGATTACCGAAGGTGTAGACAGTGCGCGTCCCATTGGCGTGGTACCGTTTAAGTGGAAGGGCGAGGGCAGTATGCCCGGTGAACTATCGACAGTGATTAGAGCCGACCTTATGCGTAGCGGTAAGTTTAACCCTGTGGCAGAAGCGAATATGCCGCAATACCCTGAAACAGCTGAAGAGGTGAGTTACACCGCATGGGCAACCATGGATGTGGATACCATATTGGTGGGAAGTATTGAGCAACAGGGCGCAGACAGATATTTAGTGTCGTATCAGCTAATCGATATTTTGAAAGGCCAGCAGAATGGCGGGCAAGCTAAAGTACTTAAAGATGGCGCGTTAGTGACCAGTAACGAACACGTTATTGTTGCAAGACAAGCCGTGATCAATGGCAGTGACTTTCGTCAATACGCCCATAGGATCAGCGATATAGTGTATGAAAAACTCACCGGTGTACGCGGTGCATTTCTTACTAAAATTGCTTACGTGATCGTACGCGACAGAGACACGGTAGATAAGCCGTATCAATTAGTAATTGCCGATTATGACGGAGAGAACGAAACCCGCTTATTGTCATCACCAGAACCTTTAATGTCACCAGTATGGTCTCCTGACGGAGAGAAGCTAGCGTATGTCAGTTTTGAAAACCGCCGACCGCAGATTTATATCCAAGATATTTACACCAGTGAGCGCACGCGTATTACTGACTTCCCGGGCATAAACAGTAGTCCAACCTTTTCACCAGATGGCAAGCAACTTGCTATGGTGCTATCGAAAGATGGGAATCCAGAAATCTATATTATGGATTTAGCGACTAAAAACTTGCGCCGAATTACTCGAAATAGGGCAATTGATACTGAGCCTGCATGGCTTCCAGATGGTAGTGGTTTGATATTTAGCTCTGAACGGGGTGGTAAACCCCAGATATATAGCGTAAATTTAAGTTCTGGGAAAGTAAGGCGAGTTACCTTTGTAGGTGAACAGAACCTTGGCGGTACGATTTCACCAGACGGCAAGCAGATGATCATGGTTAACCAGACTAACGGTAACTACCATATCGCGAAGCAGTCTTTGGATGGAAACTCTCCTCAAGTACTAACACGGACGTACTTGGACGAGTCTCCAAGTATTGCGCCGAATGGAAGCATGATTATATATAGCACCCTGCATGAGGGCACCCAAGTGTTATCACTGGTATCTCTTGATGGGCGCTTTAAAGCTAGGTTACCAGCAGCCAATGGGCAAGTTAAATCGCCAAGTTGGTCACCATTTTTGTTCTAACAATTTAACGACTAAACAATAAAATTAAGGATTAGTAGGATGCAAATGAATAAAGTGATGAAAAGCTTCATTATCGCCTTGCCAGTAGTGACAATGATGGCATGTTCGTCAGGCCCTAGCGAAGAAGAGTTGGCTGCAGAACGTAACCGCCTAGCACAAGAACAAGCTGCTGCTGAGCAAGAAGCGCGTGAAGCTGAAGCGCAACGCGTTAAAGCAGAAGCTGCGCAACGTATGAAGCGCCAAGAAGAAATGGTGCAACAAGAGATGGAAGCGTTAAAAAATGAACAAACCATCTACTTCGATTTTGACCGCGCTAGCATCAAACCTGAATTCCAACGTGTACTAGATAAACACGCTGCGTTCCTAGTGAAAAACCCTAGCCTTAAGGTAACTATTGAAGGCCACACAGACAGCCGTGGTACACCAGAGTACAACATTGCACTGGGTGAACGTCGTGCACAGTCAGTAGAGACTTACCTACTTAATGCCGGTGTAAGCAGCAGCCAAGTAAATGTAGTTTCATATGGTGAAGAAAAGCCAGCAGTTATGGGTTCAACTGAATACGCATTCGCGCAAAATCGTCGCGGAGTGGTTGTTTACCGCTAATGGTTAGTTTCTCTAAAAAAACTATCACATTGGGCGTCACATTAAGTGCCGCCCTTGTTGCATACGGTGCATTAGCGCAAGCCCCTGTGGTGAGTGCAAATGGTGGCGGTGAGTTAGAGCAACGCATTGTGGTGCTTGAGCGTATTGTTAAAAGCCGAACTGAAATGCAGCACAGGTTGCAAACGCAACTAGACAACATGCAAATGGAAGTTGACCAGTTGCGCGGTGCTGTTGAAGTGAATACCAATGAGCTTCAAAAAGTGCTTGAGCGTCAGCGAGAACTTTATCTTGAAATAGACAAACGCGTAGAAGCGCTAAAACAAGATGGTGTTCTGGCCAATACCAGCGTTTCAACTGGTGGTGGTGAGGCGACCAGCGTACCAACCACTCCTGCGGTTTCTGTGCCTACGCAAACACCGCAAGCAGGTGAAGATGAAGCGTATGAAAGTGCGGTAAATCTTATCCTTAAATCTCGCGAGTACGACAAAGCCGTGCCTGCATTTAAATCGTTTATCGAACGCTTTCCCAACAGCAGCTATGCGCCAAATGCTCATTACTGGTTGGGTCAATTGCTCTTCAATCAACAAAATTGGAGTGAAGCCAGCGAACAGTTCAATATTGTTGCTAATCGCTTCAGTGACTCAGCAAAGCGCCCTGACGCGTTATTGAAGTTGGGTGTGATTGCAGAGCGTACCGGTGACACCACATCAGCTAAAGCCTTGTTACAACAAGTGGTCAATGAATATCCTGATTCTTCGGCAAAACGCTTAGCAGAATCTAGATTAAACAACTTGTAATGCACAAAGCCTCTTTTAAAGAGGCTTTTTTGTATTTTATCGTCAATAATTAAAGCGCAATAGGCAGCAAAGCAGTGTGCTTGTTCTGCTTCGAAATGTGTGTTGATTTAAGCAAGTTCGACTAAACTCAATAATTACTGGGTTAAAACCTCAGCAATTTGTTTTCATTTTGACCGTTTAGTCGTAATTTGACAGAAAAATGAAAATAAAAAGACGTTATGGGTTGCGTCAAATAAAAATCTGAGTATTATATGCCGCCGTTGCCACGACACAGGCAACAACAAGAAAGAAGGGTCGTTAGCTCAGTTGGTAGAGCAGTTGACTTTTAATCAATTGGTCGCTGGTTCGAATCCAGCACGACCCACCACTTCTTTCTAAGCACTAAATGACGGGTCGTTAGCTCAGTTGGTAGAGCAGTTGACTTTTAATCAATTGGTCGCTGGTTCGAATCCAGCACGACCCACCATCATTTACGTCGCAACGCATCTCAAGTGTCATCT
>NZ_BJKK01000022.1 GCF_006538325.1 Alteromonas sp. KUL42 | reverse complement strand
GCACCTACGGACACATTGAATGGACTCAGACATTGAATTAAATATCAGCTTTAGATTCTTTTCGCTTACAGAAGAATTATCCAACGAAATCAAATCAAGCCTTAAAGCCTCATCTTGTAGACCTAATAAAAAATTAGGTGGTTTTGTAGTGTGCGTTCCTCTGACACCATCTTCACTGGAATTTATAGGAAGTTTTGTAACTTCTAATAGTGTAGAAGTAGAGAATACAGATATCTTCGTTTCATTTGTTACTGAGTACGATTCAAGAGTCATTGATCTGCCAAATATTATCACTAAAGCTTCTTTTTCTATTGGCTCACCAGTTACACTCTCATATACGGTGGTTTAGGTGCATAACAACTCAATAAACTCACTCACTTCGTTCGCTGGGACGCATACACGCGGGGCGGCTGCGCCATTATGCCCCACATGTCTGCGCCCGTTATTGGAAAGTTATGTGATTGGAGTAACATGGAAAAATTAGCGCATGAAATTTGGATATTCAATGGTGAACCTGTTCAGTTCTTAGGTTTGCCTTTTTCCACTCGAATGACGGTTGTTAGACTTTCTAGTGGAGATCTATGGGTTCATAGTCCAATCAAATTATCTGAGTCAATTGCAGAGCAAATTGACAGCTTAGGTTCTGTTAAATATTTAATTGCCCCCAATCATCTACACCATTTGTTCTTATCTGAATGGATTGCGGCCTATCCAAACGCAGAAGTCTATGGGACAAACGAGGTGATAAAAAAGCGTAGCGATATTTCTTTTCATACATCTCTTAATAACCCGCAAAGTTATGTTTGGGAGCCTGACATTGAACAAGAATTGTTTTCTGGTTCTCCGCTAATGGAAGAATGTGTGTTTTACCATAGTAGTTCCAGTACGTTAATTGTTACTGACCTAGTTGAGAACTTTTCAGGTAAAGACTTTAACTACTGGCAACGGGTCGTGGCGAAAGGTGTTGGTATACTTGCCCCTAATGGGAAAACGCCTTTGGATTGGCGTTTAAGCTTCATGTTTGGTAAAGCGGACGCGCGGAAACACTTCAATCGGTTGTTGTCTTGGAACCCGCAGATATTGGTCATGGCTCACGGTGAAATCGTCACTGAAAATGTAGATAAATTCTTACAAAAGTCTTTCAAATGGTTAGTATGAGAAACCTTTGAGAAAATCACATAACAAACAAATTATGGCACTCGCTGTCGCTCGCTGGGACGCTAACACGCAGGGCCACTTCGTAATTATGCCCTACGTGTTATCGCCCCTTATTTAAAAGTTATGTTCAATCAAGGATGACTTAAATTCAGTATATGAAAAAGATAGCTTTAAATTTTGTGATATTGGCCTTAAGCGTTCTTCTTGCATACTTCTGCCTTGAATCCATTGGAAATAATGAAGAATATTTTTCAAGACACAACTCTCCGACAACCATATTCATCACTTCGTTAGTAGTAGCCAGTTGGTCCGCATTCAGCGTGGCAACAAGCCTGTTTAGTGTATTTCTGCCCGAGTCAAACTGGTTAAACAGAGAGCTTTCAGAGATACTAAGACTATCAAAAGGCCGGCAGCCTTATTTAGAAGCTATAGGATATGTTTTTCTTGGTGTATTTTTTATCTTTGCTTCGGCGCCATTTATAGACGATAGCCACTCATTGTTTATAAATCAGTATTTGATTCTGGCCTTTGTCCTAATGGTTGGAGTAGTTTGCTTCATCTGGGGTTTGCTAAAAGCCTTTTTGACGTTAATAAGGTTACCCGATGAAGATTGAACATAACACACAAATAAAGTCTCTCGCTACCGCTCGCTGGGACGCTAACACGCAGGGCAACTTCGTTATTATGCCCTATGTGCTATCGCCATTTATTTAAAAGTTAGGTAACCTGCATGCTCAAACGCGAGATCATTATTGGTATCACAACTGTTTTTGCTTGGGTTCCAGCTTTAATTCTGAGCTTATTATCAATCTTTGTTCTACTCATGGGATTTATCGCGCTGCTTGATGCCAATTATATTTTGGCACTTTCTTCTTTAGCAGTGAGTACAGGGGGGCTTCTTGGTTTCGCTGCTCTAACATCTCTTAGCTGGGGACTTTATATAACTTTTTTTAAACGCCTTACGTTTCTCGTAACTGGTGTTATCTCTCTTTCTGTCGTTTTATTTGAAACTGGATACGTATCGACTCAACCAATTTCTATCAACACTCATCCTCTGGTTATATATTTGTTCTACTCTCCTTTGGTTATAGGTATTTTTCACATTGCCCTTCATTGTGCTTTTTGGTTAAGGTTACCTAACAAAACACTGTAGTCACTCGCTGCCGCTCGTTGGAAGTTATGTGAATCATTCAAATTGGAGTTACTAATGAGACTTTTGCTTTTAATTTTTATTGTTTTGTTTGCTGCAAAAGTAGCAGCTAATGAACTTGATCTTAAAAAATTCGCTCAAACTTATTTTGATACCATGATTGCAACTCAAGCACCTGGCGCAACAAAGAATGAGCTAGAAAATTACTTCGCCTTACTCACTGATGACGTCGGACACTCACATTTACCTTGGGTAACTGATGATTCTAGATTACCCGACGGCAAGGAAGCTATGCGTAAAGGAATGACTTTCTATTTAGGTGCGCACACTGAATATAGTGCTGAGCTTCTTGACGTATTTACTTTTAATAACTCAGCTATTGCTATTCGCTACAGAAATAGTGCGAAAGGTATTCATCCCGAGAGTAAGCAACCTATTGCTTATACTCAGGTAATGATGGAAGTTTTGGAAATTGAAAATGGCAAAGTTGCGGTAATTCGTAAATATCACGAGTAAAGTTCACATCACAAACAAATATTATCGCCAGCGAAAAGCGCTGGCAGCGACGTTAACCCGCCGCGCTGCTTTCCGCGCTAAATTTGGGCGTTGTGCGTAATTCAAGGAGTGTCAATGAAATATAGTTTTATCTTAATACCACTAATTTTTCTTTCCGGATGCGCATCCGTTCCCAAGTCAGTAGAAGAACTAAGAACTGCAGGTAAAGCTAAGAGTAGTTTTTGCTCTAATAGACCTTTTAACGAAACTGTCGATTTAATCGAGAGCCAATTGAGTAAATGCTTCGCTCACGGTAGGCAAGAGATTTATGGTGGTTCAAGTGATACATTTATCGAAAAAAATGGCGCTGATAATGACTTAGTAACATTGGCTTCAGTTGCTCATGTAAACTGGAATAGATTTTATCAAATCATTGTAGACGTTAGCTCTAGTAATGAATGTCCAGTTTTTGTTGAAGCTTACGGGATGTCCAATAATTGGTCTAAAACTACTGTTTTAGTACAGGACTGGGTAAAAGGCACTGAACTTAATAAATGTGATTAAATTACGCATAACAAAACGCTTAAATAGTAACCCACTACGCGGTTTTTGCCCCTTAGCTTAGCCTTAAACCCTTTAGTCAGCATCCAGCCTTTTTAACGCTTTTTATAGGCTTCCTTTCTTTCACGTTTTCCGACTACAAATACTGTGACTATCACGATGTCATCGCGGACTTGGTATACAAGTCTATAGCCGGATAGTCTCAATTTAATTTTGTATACATTTTCCGCGCCTATCAACCTGTCTGGCGCAACATGAGGGGCTTCAAGTCTTTCAGACAATTTTTTCTTAAATTGCTCTTTTAAAGTACTGCCGAGTTTACTCCATTCTTTAAGCGTGCTTTTCTTAAATTCTAGCTTATAGGTCATCTAAACTTACCGGAACGCTTTCTTCACTATTTCTTTCGTGAACTTAGTTCACTGATACAGTCGCATATGACGACCGATTCCACAGAAAAAAGTGAAACTTTTGTTATTTTTACTCTCTGCTATCGGCTTGTTTTCTTGAGATAATTCACGGTAACTACGCGATTATCGCCTGCTTGTTTACGCCCCGTAATTAAGTGTTATGCGCCATTACCAAAAAGGATTTAAAATTGAAGATTATATATTTTATCTTTTGTGCTCTTCTCACCTTTAACCTATCTGCGGAAGAGAGATTTCTTAGCTACGATGACATTCCCCAAGAAATATTAACAAGAATTAAGAACGGCTCAACTCACACCGTAGCTCAAATGAAGTCTCAAGGAGTAACACAATTTGGATACGACGAAGATTCTGTTAAGTTTTTGAGCAACGTTATCACCGATGAACGTCTTCATCTATCAGAACAGGCTAAACGTATTCTTCCTGAAGTTTGGGGGGCATATCTAGGAGAGATGCTAATCAGAAAGCTTGGCGGCAAGTGGGTTAAAATAGGAGACCGTTATGGAGTTTTAATAGGTAAATCCCACATTGCTTTCCCTTTAGATAAAGTGCACAAGCACATCGTAAATGGTGAAATTGATTCAATTTATGGGTTCTACCTAACAACAATTAAAATTGCCAATGACTTAGCATCTGCGGAAGATGGCGAATAACAAACGCACGGTTAAAGTTAATAGCGATACCCAACAATCAAATGTTAGAGACACATATTAAGGTGCTAGCTGGCATCTATGAAAATTAGCGATCTTAGTCAAAATACAATAGCTAGCTTATTTTTTAGTGTGGTGATGTTATTCATTGTTGCTTTTGATAATGGTGTTCCCAGCTTCGATGAACTTAAAGAAGTTTCTGGAACATTAGAGTGGTTCGAGGCCAAAGGAAAAAACAGAAGTACTTTGCGCTTTAAACTGAAAGAACATGAAGAGATGTTCGTTTATCATTCAATAGCGGGGTCAATTAGTGCTATTAAGTCTGCTTTAATTAAAGAAGGTACAACGTTAAAAGTACTATACGACCCAAATGATTCAGACTCGGCGCTTTGGGAATTTGAGACTATTCACCCTATATATCAGATTGTAAGCGACAATCATTTGGTGAAAAGCTATCGTTCAATCGCTGAAAATTACAAAAGTAATGAAAGTCTGGGCTTTATACTCTTGCTTGGTGGCTTAGCTTTTTCACTGTTTTTTTTAGCCATAGACTGGGAAATAAAAAGAGATGTAGACTAACAATCAAATGTTAGTTATTTATAGGGAAATAATTTATGAAAAATGTCTTTTTTGCGCTTATTTTAGCGCTCGCAGGTTGCGCCTCTACAACGTCAAACACTACAACGCCTCTTTCGGATACCATGGAAATAATTAAGGCCGCTGCCAATTCAGCGCCCAAAGGAGTTCCTGGTCGATATACCCTTCAAATAGTGGCAACTGGCAGTCAAGGGCAATATGTGTATCTAAATACTGAAAAGGATTACCGTGATCAGCGTGCAATAACAGTAGCGTTACACCCTAAAGCAATTGCACAACTATCAGCTAAATATGGAATGTCACCACAAGAATACTTCGTTGATAAAACAATAGTAGTTAATGGAAAAGCCCAGAGAGTAAAGATTGCATTCCTCTCAGAGGGTAAACCTACTGACAAATACTATTACCAAACGCACATAAGGTTAATGGACATATCGCAAATAGAGGTCGTGGGTTAGCTACAAAAATCAAATCAAGAATAGGAATAAATATGTCAGATAATATTTCAGCTTTCTTTGACGCATGGGAAATAGAAGACCCTAGTGTTCGACTTGAAAAAATCACTAGCGCTGTGGCGAAAACCATACAATACGATGATCCTCGCACTCCAAAAACTCTCCTAGGTATAGACGCATTAAGTGACTATGTGGGCATGTTCAGCGCTAGCGCTCCCGGTTGGTCAGCCAGGGTTGTTAAAAGCGATATTATAGGAGGTGTAAGTCGAGTTACAGTGGCTTTTAGTGGGAAGGGCCCCGACGGTGTTGAGAAAGTTCAACTAGGTCAGTATTTCATAGAAAAACAAGACGAACTCATAACACGCATGGTAGGTTTTGTTGGAACTGGCGAACCAAATTAAACGCAACGTTTGGTACAACGCTAACGTCATACCTCACAATACTTTGCTAATTATTATAGCCTTTTTTGTGGCTATTCATTAATTCAATATTGGCCTTATGGACGCATTTGAACGCTTAAAACAGAAAAATGAGCAACACAGTAAGCTCGTGAAAAAAGAATCTAGGGAAGTGTTCCCCTCTGTTCTAAGTAGTGCTCTGGCTGCGGTACTTTTTTACTATGAGTTTTATGTCAATCTAGGTTCAGAATCTGGCCTTCAAGCACTTTTAACACTGTTTCTAGTTTATGTAGTATATAGCTTCACAGTATTTATGTTCTGCGATGAATTTACAAAGAACTATTACTTTAAAAATGCGCTTCTTATCATTTGTCATTGTACATGTATCTACCTTTGGATTTGGCAAGATAATAAATGGGCAGTGGCATACCTGATAGGTCTATTATTTGTATCAGCAAAAGTGCTTTTAATGCTGAGGGTAATGAAAGAACAAAAGCAATAAGCCAATTACAATAGGGTAGCAATACGGAATAACAACTTTTTTGGCTGAATATATAAGATAAGTTGGAAGTACAGTGGATATTACATTTTTACCTTCTAAAGACCTTGAAAAAGCAGCAACTTTTACCTTTGAGAACATGCGTGTTTATTACGAACAATTTGCGCCAGATTGGAACGCATCGAAGGTGTTAGAAGTAACCTCCTCTTTAGAAAACTATGACATTTTGTATCATAAAGAGGTTGTTGGTGTAATGCGCCTTCAATTTGAAAACGAGTGCTGCATACTGCGCGACTTGCAAGTGGTAGCAACAGCGCAAAATAAAGGCATTGGTTACGCTGCATTGCAGGAAGCGAAAAAACGTACACTACAGGCCAACCTGAATAAACTAACCTTACGAGTATTTAAGGTTAGCCCTGCTGTGAACCTATACAAACGAAATGGCTTTACAATACAAAGTGAAGACGATCGTTTTTACAATATGGAAGCTAAAGTCGGCTAATACATAACACAGAAGGAACCACACGTGATCAGTTGCAACAGCTACGACTACATAGAAATAGTTTGCCTATTTGCTTATCCTGTTGAGCTTACCTTAAAATCACATGAGGTCATTGTTGGTCAAGCAATAGACACCGCCAAAAATACTGCGCAAGAAGAATGTATCAAGCTCAAGATTGAAGACAAGTACATACTGGTTGTACTTAATTCAATACACAAACTGAAAGTGCTAGTTGAAAACCCTCATTTTAAAGAGCAACTATTAGTCTAACTTGTAATGTAATGTTACCGTGAGATTTTCCATACATATACTTGAGGAAAATTAGGTGATTAGGCTCATTTTAGTCTTATGTTTATGCACCATATCATGCAGTGCTTTTTGCACTGCGCCTTTGGCGGAAGCTGAACTGAGAAGGTTAACGCAAGAGTTTATTAAAGCCAAAAATGGACGACAACAACCAAACTCGACCAAAGAAGATGTCGAGCATTTTCTCTCTTTCTTAACTGACGACATTAAAGACCAACATGTGAATTTTAATGTGGAAATTAACAGCAAGGATGAACTTCGCTCTGGAATGCTAGCCAAACTGAACGACAAAATTTTCTTCAGTAACATAGACATTCTTGAAATTATGGTTGGCCGCAATGTCACTTTTGTGAAGTTTAAAGAGCATGCAAAAGGCCAACCGAGTCACATGGACAAACCGTTCGAATATACGGCAATAAATATAATGGCGTTGGAGTTTAACGAACTAGGTAAAATCAAACACATAAGACGCCACCATGGATTATAGTTTGATGAAGTTAAATCGGCAGTGAGCTTAATGCAGGCTAAGACTTTTGGTATTTCGTGATAAAGTAAAACCAAGCTCACAGAATTAAGCCCATTAAAAACAAAATGAAAAAAATAAACCTAGAGCAAAAGTTCTCCCTTTTCGATGAAACGTGGACGCCCAAAATTATTGCTGAATCTAACGGACAATTGGTAAAAATTGCCAAAGGCCAAGGTGAACTTGTTTGGCATAGCCACAACAACGAAGATGAGCTATTTATTGTATTTAAAGGCCAGTTAACCCTTAAATTCAGAGATGGCGACGTTACTTTAGGCCCAGGTGAATTATACGTTGTACCTAAAGGTGTTGAGCACTGCCCGTTTGCCGAAGAAGAAACCCATTTTTTAATGGTAGAACCTGCAAGTACAGCACATACCGGTTCAATAAAATCAGATGCTACTGTTGATATTAGTGATCAAAACTGGATCTAGCTAAGGCAATCTCATAAATATGACTAACACTGATACTCGTGTAGTAGAACAACCACCAAGCGCCGATGAATTTGCATCGCTTAGAGGTCTGATTGGTTGGCGTAACCCAAGCTTGTCGGTTATTCAGCAGAGTATCGATACCTCACTTTTTTGGGTGTCATTGTATAGAAATAACAAACTTATAGGTTGTGGCCGCATTGTGGGAGATGGCGCTATGTATTTCTATGTTCAAGACATCATAGTGCACCCCAAATATCAGAATTGCGGGTTGGGTACTATCATCATGACCTATATTAACCAGTACATTGAGCAAACGTGTCAACCCGGTGCTACGGTGGGTTTATTAGCGGCTAAGGGCAAAGAAGCCTTTTATGAAAAGTACGGCTTTGTAACCCGTGATGGCAATACTCTGGGTTTAGGTATGTGCCGGTTTATATAAGAAAATCTCAAACTGCCATACTTACAGAAAAAAGAAAAATGTGGTATTCAAAATACTTTAAAATTACCACACAAAAATATAATAAGAATTGACCTCCATGCTTTATATCATCATCACAATTAGCTTAATTTTGCTAAGTGCATTTATTTTACTCCCCAAATTCAGCGCAATTAACGAGCGCTATAGCTTAGGTATTAATTATTTCCTTACCTTGGTTGCTACATTGGTAGGTGTATTATTGGCCATATCAATTACCAACCACGAGTCGAATAAGAAAGAGCAGCAAGACGTTATTAAGCTTCTAGGCTCCTCGATCTCGTCGGTAGAAACCTGCCACGAATATACCAAGATCCTGATTGAATATTATGATGAACTTCCTGTTGAAGACCCATTAAAAAATGAATTTTATACCAAGAATGAGCCCCCCTACCCCGAGTACCTCGATATCTTTTTGATGCAGAATATCGTCAGCAAAAACTTGTCGGGGGATGCATTAAGTGAGCTAAACGAAAAAGTGATTAACTTAAAACGAAGTCGTAACACGGACGCCACGGTTTATCTTTCATTTTTAGAACAAACGCTGAAAGTGCTGAGTAGCGAGCTGGCCTACCAAAAAGAAGAAATAGACAAAGAGAAATTAAAACGTGAACTAAACGGTCTATAAGCTCAACACGCTTTAAACAGAACCTCTATTTCAATGAAGAAAATACAATTTGTAGCGTTTGATAATGTTGCCCCAGAACATTTCATACCTATTGTGAACGAAGATGCACTGCGAACTCACTTAGTAGATCACGCTTATTTTGACCGCAATAGCCTGCAACAATGGATGGAAAGTAAAATTCAGATTAGTGCGTTGCCAGGCTGCCGTGTACGGGCTGTTTATGTAGATGATGTACTAGCTGGTTGGTGTGGCATTCAACCTGATGATAAAGGCGTTGAACTGGCTATTGTGATTTCGCAAAAATACTGGGGCGTGGGCATTATGGTTTTTAAAAACCATGGTGGCTTGGGCCAAAGACTTAGGCCACAAAGAAGTGCTTTTTCATTTGTTGGATAGCCGACGTGAATACAAAGCTTTAGATAGAATATCAAAAAGTGTCTACACGACCGAGCAACTAGGTCGTTGTTTTACCACATATTGTATTGATGTCAGCGATATCAAATATTAATAGGTACGTGTAACAACACTTTGCTAGGTATCTCTTGAGATATTACTTCAATAAAGTGTTCCGTACCTGCCGCACTTTAAGATAGACTTACATCAAAGGATTCTAAAAAACGAACGGAGCCGTTGTGTCTATTTTTCAAATTCTCATTTTACTGTTCATTGTTGCTGGGTACATTTTACCGGTAGTACTTACCGCCAACTCAAAGAAAGTAAAAGGCGTGGAAAAACTGGGCTGGGTTGTGGTGGTTTTGGTTTCGGCATGGATTGGCTTTTTAGTCTTTCTGGCAGTTACTACATTGTCATCTAATAGACTTCAGCCAACCGAGAAACAATAATTTTTTAATTCAGCTAGCGGATAAACAAGGAGCAATAATGAGTAATGAATTCTCGGGCTCCTGCTTATGCGGAGAGGTTAAATACACGTTATCAGGTAGCGTCCAGTCATTTTTTCTGTGTCATTGCACCCGTTGCCAGAAGGGAAGTGGCTCATCAAATGCCGCTAATTTATTTTCACGACAAGGCACTCTGTCTTGGTTAAAGGGTGAAGATAACCTTACCACCTATCGGCATCCTAATACCTTGCACACTAGGTGTTTTTGCCGAACCTGTGGCTCTGCTCTTCCGTATTATTTATCAAGTATAGAGTCTGTTGTTGTGCCTGCTGGTAGTTTAGATAGCTATTGTGATTTAATACCTACTGCCAAGATTTTTATGGCTGAGCGCGCTGCTTGGTTTACAAAGCTAAATAACGTAGCGTGCTTTGATACGTTGCCTTAGTTCGTGGCAACTCCACTTTTAAAGTATGTGGCGCTTCAATTACAAACTTTGCAAAGCTTGCTTTAACCTTGTGTTATCAGCCACCTGCTCTATACCGTGTTGCAAATAACGCTTGGCTTCACTATGGTTATTTTGATTTACCAATATATTGGCTAATTTCAGGTAAGCATTTGCAACACTAGGGTCAACACTGAGCGTTTGTTTAAACGCATCCACCGCACCGGTCAAGTCTCCTAGTGCTTCGTTCATTACACCTTGATAATACCAACAAGTCACCATAGCTGGGCGTATGTCACAAGCCTGCTGAAAAGCACTGAGCGCTTGTGCATTCTTGCCTTGTTTTACTAAAAGGAAACCATAGTACAAAGGAATGTCAGGTACGTTATCCACCTGTTGCATTAACGAATCCAAAAGCGGTTTGGCCTCCGTTAGTTTATTCTGCCCCACATAGGCCATTGCCAGCCACTGCTGCAATCGGAAATTACTTACGTTTTGCGACAACACATACTTAATGGCGTTCTCTGCTTGTGCGTATTGCCCCAACTTTAAGCGCCCTTCAATTAAGTCAAAATAAGGCTGCACTTGCGCTTGATCTTCCGCGATAAGGTTACTGCTAAGTAATTCACCTTGTAGTGCATTTAGATAGTTATCCGTAGGTAAATTGCGAGTAAGCGTCGCCGCTTTGTATACTTTTTGTTTAGACGCAGAAAGGTCGTTGTCGAATAACCAGTTCATGGCTTCTATCACTGGCTCTAGCTTAGTTACCGGCGCAGTTAGTGTATCAACATTGGTATGGATACCTATTTTATGATCTGTCATGGTGACATGAATGACATCTTGCGTTCGTCGCTGTGGCATATGGCAACTAACGCAATCATCTAGTGGCGCAGCTTGGTTTTCTAAAACGGGATGTGCTTCTTCGTGGCAGCTTAAACATTTGGCTTTAAAGTAACTGGCACGTTGTTCATCCGGTACCTTTTTGTGTACATCATGGCAATTAATGCAACCCAATTCACCTTCGCTTTCTATGTAGCATGAGCTTTGCGTAAAGCGATAGGCATGATGGTTAATTTCAAACCTATCTTCAGGGGCAACATTGGCATCGGTTATATCAATATGAAGTAAATAATCGTTGATGTATTGTCCGGGCCTGAATGAGTACTCAGGGCGCTCAAAGCGACGTGGCCCCGTCATCGCTACTGATGGAAGCATATGACATTGAAAACACACAGAGTCGCGTAACTTGGGTTCAAGCTTAGCAGGATTGATAATAGCGTTATGGATATCATCGAGGGAGGCTTTGCCAGACAATACCGTAGAAACGTGATTAGCACCCGGCCCATGGCAACGTTGACAGCCTGTGCCTTCTGGTAGTTCATGTGGAAATACTTGGGGTTGCCAATGCCAGTCTGAATCGGTTGGCACTTCTGGTAGCGCATTGTGACAAAACATACACTCGCGGGTAATTTGTCTAGATACACCAATGTGATCGGCTTTTTCAAAGCCCGGTGACATTTCCCATTGCTGGGTATCGCTGTACCAACTCAGTGGCAGCATGAAAAGCTCTCCCACCTCAGTTTGATATAAGTAACTACGGGTTTTATTTCCCGAGCCAATGATGTAGTCAATCTTACGTTCAAATAAGTTAATTACATGTCCGTTGGTGTCTTTTTGATATCGCACAAAAGTCAGGTCATCGCCCTGCTGCTTAATTTGGTAATAACGCTTTGATGGGGCGTGATAAAAGGGCTTAGCATTAAAGTCTTCAATGAAATGTCGCTTTGCTGGCTTTTTGAAAGACTGAGACATACCAATTTCTTGGTAACCTACGTATTTCTGGGTATGACAAGTAGCGCACACTTTATCTTCAACGTATCCTGCGGCCGCGCCACTTGTTACATGAAAAGGTTTGGAGAAGTCGACGTGAGGAATTGACACACTTTCCGTATCTGGTTTAGTAGCATCTGCTCTTGCGACAAATGAATTGGCAAAAAGCACAATACCAAGCGAAAAAACCAACATGCTAGCCAAGAAGCGCATAAATCAATACTCAGATGAAGATGATAGCCAAAGCCTTAGTATTAAAAGAAATTCGCGAAAGACGGCTGTGCTAAAAAGAGAGATTAAATGCTAGCAGCGTCATATAGTTATTGCAATAACGATGGCATTCATTCGACCTACGCCTAATATGACGCTAAATTAGTGATTGGCACTTTTTACATGGCGCTATGCTCCGTAAATTCTTTAAGGATGAAATATGGCAACTCAGGGATATATAAAATACCGCGCAGATTACAAATATCAGCTTGCTGAAGACTATATTCAGCACATTCCCATTCACCCTAAAACTGATATTACTACGGCATTTATAACGCTAAGCACATCTGGAGAGCTTGTCGTAAAACGAGGGTACGCCTGGGACGGTCCGTCGGGCCCAGTTATTGATACTGAACAAAACATGCGCGCTTCTTTAGTTCACGACGCCTTGTATCAATTAATGCGTTGTGAAAATTTAACCACGCGTACCCATCGCAAAACTGCAGACTTATTATTTAAAGCTATGTGCAAAGAAGACGGTGTATCTAATTTTCAAGCTTCAGCTTATTACAAAGCTCTTAGACGCTTTGGCAAACCGGCGGCAAGCCCGCAAAATAAAAAGCGCGTTTTACGCGCGCCAGAAAACTAACATGCCAACAGAAAACCCAAAGCACTGAATACACTAAAACCGTTTAATCTTTAGCAAAGAGCCACCAAATGAAGATAACAAAGCAAGCGTTAGAAAATGCCGCTGAAGCGCAAATTATCTCGCATCAACAAGCAACTGCGCTTTATGCCTATTTAACTTCGCAAGCGCAACATTCACCGGCATTTACTTTCACCCACGTGTTGTATTACGTAGGCGGGCTTATTGCTATTGGCGCCATGACCCTTTTTATGAACTTAGGCTGGGAGGCATTTGGCGGTGCAGGTATTGTTTTTATTTCAGTGTTGTACGCTATGGCTGGCCTCACATTAACACATTATTTCAGTAATAAAGGACTGACGATACCCGCGGGGATCTGTGCCACCTTTGTTGTTTGTTTAACCCCATTAGCCATTTACGGTTTTCAGCTATGGTTGGGCGTATGGCCAGACGACACCGAATATCGCAGTTACCATCGCTATATAAAATGGCATTGGCTTTATATGGAGCTAGGCACGTTAGCCGTGGGGACAGTTCTTGCGTGGAAATATAAATATCCGTTCATGTTAATGCCAATTGCCGTAACCTTGTGGTACATGACCATGGATATAGCCGCCATGCTATCTGGAGGAGATAGCACATGGGAGTTACGAAAACTGGTCTCAATGTATACCGGCTTGCTAATGATTGGATTAGCATGTTGGATTGATTTGCGCACACGCAGCAATGCTGATTTTGCGTTTTGGATTTACATTTTTGGTGTGATAGCGTTTTGGTGTGGCTTGTCTTTTCAGTACTCCGAAAGTGAATTATCTAAGTTCATTTACTTCTGTATTAACGTGCTAATGATTGGTTTCGGTGTGCTATTAGGACGCAGGGTGTTTGTCATTTTTGGTGCACTGGGTAGCTGCGGTTATCTAGGCTATTTAGCATCAGATGTATTTAAAAACAGTTGGCTGTTTCCAATTGTACTCACCGCCATCGGTCTAGGCGTAATTTCCTTAGGTGTGCTATGGCAAAAGCACGAAACACGCATTACACAATGGGCGCGCGCTAAACTTCCTACATTGATACAAGAGCGATTGAAACAGCGGGGCTAAGTTCTAACAATGAGAAAAAATACGTCCCTTTCAGCCTATGTAAAAAAGCGCACGGGCGTTCCTTTAGGCCATAACAAATCATTGCCCAATATGCTTTCTCGCTCGTTGGGGGCAGGCTCTTTTCCACTTTTTTGGCGTTACTGGAACCCCATTTGGAGTTATTATTTATCTCGCTTTATTACAAGGCCGGTGAACAAGCATTTCCCCATGTGGCTTGCTATTTTCACTACGTTTTTGGTGAGCGGTGCGCTGCATGATGTTGCTGTATCAGTGATAAAATGGAAGTTCGTTGCCTTCTTCACACCTTGGTTTGGGTTAATGGGTATATTAGTCATTACATGCCAAACGCTTAATGTAAATTACAGCAGTTTACCTTGGGCTGTTCGCGCGCTGATAAATGCGAGCTTTGTTCTGGGTAGCCTTTTTGCTATGTACGCGTTAGAGGCGACATTATTTCCCTAACCCTCGTATTGTGAAACTAAAACTCACTACAATGGTCAATAGGCTATTGGTAAACATAAGTGCATGCTGCGCAGTAATATTGTTAAAGGAACTACATTGAAATTATTCATAACGCTTTTTTTTACGCTAATTTTGCTCTCAGGGTGTGTTGTTAAGAGCGATAAACAAGATATCGCTGCGTGCAGAGATATTGCAACACGAAGTGATGTTCAAAAAAGTCGAAATGTTGATGCTACACAAGCACTTTGTTCTGACTACCGAAGTAAGAAACGGGCAAAAGAAGAACGAAGAGAATCATTTGAAAAAACGGCCAATTTTTTATTCGGGCTGTTTGATGACGACGACAATTAGTCTAGAGAAACTGTTTAATCCACAAGACGCGAATGGTGAGGAGAGCACAAACCATGAGCGCCTTATCAAACAAAAAAGTTAACGCAAATAAATAATTGCGCTACAAGCCAAAACGGGAAACTCCAATAGTGCAAATAATACAAGATGATTTGAGTAGTGGTGAAGTCATTGCTCTTTTAGAAGAGCACCTTCGAGACATGTACGCAACATCACCGCCAGAAAGTGTACATGCCCTTGATATTGAAGCGCTAAAGTCCCCTAATATTACCTTTTTCAGCGCATGGATAGATGGCGCGTTAGCTGGCTGTGTTGCATTAAAAGCATTAACGGAAAATGACGCCGAGCTAAAGTCCATGAGAACAGTAAAATCGTTTAGAGGACAAGGGGTTGCTTCATCCCTATTACTTTTTGCGCTTGAACATGCGAAAATAAAGGGGTATCGCTCGGTGAGTTTAGAAACAGGTACTCAGGATTATTTTTCTGCGGCCCGTCAACTCTACAAGAAATTCCACTTTGAAGATTGCGAACCATTTAGCCATTATCAGCTAGATCCGAATAGCCACTTCATGACCCGAGCCCTTTAGTCATTTGGCTCATTGGCCTTTTAAGAGAAATTACTATGTCGTTACCTCCTTGCCCTCACTGTCAATCTGAATATGTTTACGAAGACCAAGCGCTACTTATTTGCCCTGAGTGTGGTCATGAATGGAACCCAAACGAAGTTGAAGAGCAAGTATCAGCCAATGACGCCAACGGCACGCCACTGGTCGCTGGAGACAAAATTACAATTGCCAAAGATTTAAAAGTAAAAGGCAGTTCACTGGTATTAAAAATTGGTACCAAAGCCGTAATTCGTCACGTAAAAGAAGGTAAAGACCACCAGCTAGACTGTAAAGTGGACGGTGCTGGTGAAATGATGCTAACCGCACAATTTGTGAAGAAAGCCTAACTGCTACCTTGGGCCTGTTACTCTTTCAGGCCCTACTTTTCTCTCTTCAAGTCCTTCATTGCACTGCACAATTAAGCGCTCTTAAAGCTTTAGTTACGGCCTCTTTCACTAAAGCGTGTTGACCATTGCGATACGTTTTTGCAGCAAAGTGTACCGCAAAGATCAGTACGCTCTAAATTACATACTAAAAGTTAGCAACCTCAGTCACTATGGTATCAGCAAGAAGGCTGATGGCTTTCGATGTCACTTTTTGTGGGTTAAGCAAGCACACGCCCATGTAACCCAGTTCAGGTAGATCAGCGCTACTGGGTAATATATGTAACCCAGAAGGCACAGAGCTTTTAGCTAATACGGTAATACCCAACCCTTCATTTATGGCTGTTTGAATGCCATTTAAATCAGCAATGGTATAAACCACCTGCCAAGGCTTTTTAATGGCGGTGAGCAAATTAATTGCGCGCTTTCTGTAAGTGCACGGACTAGGCGCCGCGATAAGCGGTAACTTCTGCGGCACGCTATTGACGAAACGCTGACTTCCCACCCACACTAATTGGTCGGTGGTGATGTAACCGTCTTGTGTCGGATCGGGCGTTTCTTGAAGTGATAAAATTAAATCAAACTGGCTCTTTAAAGGCTCGGTAAGAAGGTCTTTACTTAGTGCACAATGCACTTCTAGCGACACTTCAGGGTAAGTCTGCGTAAAACGGCGAATAATCTTGGGCATAAGAATGGTAGAAAACTCACTGGGAATGCCCAACTTTATGTTGCCTGTTACTTGTGGCTTGCCAAACTCAGCCATAGCTTGGTCGTTCATAGCCACTATTTTTTCACCATAGGTCAAAAGCTTGCTACCCGCGACAGTAAGTGAAAGGCGATTTTTATCACGGGAAAACAGTTTCTCGCCAACCATTTCCTCTAGTTTCTTAATTTGTAAGCTAATTGCAGGTTGTGTGCGCTGAAGCTGCTCAGCGCACTGCGTATAACTTCCTGTTTGCGCAATAATCACGAAAGAGCGCAAAAAGTCGATAGACAAATTCTTCATGGTTCTACCACATACGAAAAATACAAACATTTAATAAAGTTATGATGCCATATTTTTTATTAATTTTATTTATTCTTTTTCAAATTCTACTATCAAAAAAAGTCATTTCTTTAAGGACCCTACATGAATAACCTTAACCACACGCTCACAGAGATAGATCCGGACATCGCACAATTCATTGAACAAGAGGATGCGCGTCAAGAACATCATATTGAGTTGATTGCGTCTGAAAACTATACCAGCAAAGCCGTTATGCAGGCGCAGGGTAGCCAACTTACGAACAAGTACGCTGAAGGATACCCGGGCAAACGCTACTACGGCGGCTGTGAAGCTGTTGATAAGGTTGAACAGTTGGCAATTGACAGAGCAAAGGCGTTGTTCAACGCTGACTATGTGAATGTACAGCCCCACTCTGGTTCGCAAGCGAATACCGCTGTGTATATGGCGCTACTTTCTGCAGGCGACACCATTCTTGGTTTAAGCCTTGATCACGGCGGTCATTTAACCCATGGCGCAAAGCCCAATTTTTCAGGCAAGCTTTATAATGCCATTCAATACGGCTTGAATACCGACACGGGTGAAATTGATTACGAGCAAGTTCAAACTCTCGCTAATGAACATAAACCGAAAATGATTGTGGCGGGTTTCTCTGCCTATTCACGCATTGTTGATTGGCAACGATTTAGAGACATTGCTGATAGCGTTGGCGCGTATCTATTGGTAGACATGGCACACGTAGCAGGTTTGGTGGCCGCGGATGTTTACCCTTCTCCCATTGAAGCTGCGCATGTGGTTACCACTACCACCCATAAAACCCTGCGCGGTCCACGTGGCGGACTGATTATGTGCAAGGCAAACCCCGATCTTGAAAAGAAATTTAACTCGTTAATCTTCCCGGGAATTCAAGGCGGCCCACTTATGCATGTCATTGCCGCAAAAGCCGTAGCGCTAAAAGAAGCCATGTCTGATGAGTTTAAAGCTTATCAGCAACAAGTTGTTATTAATGCACGTGCCATGGCAAGTGTGTTTATAGAAAGGGGCTTTGACGTAGTATCTAATGGTACCGACAACCACATGTTCTTGTTAAGCCTTATCAATAAAGGTTTAACGGGGAAAGAAGCCGACGCTATTTTAAATAGTGTAAATATTACGGTGAACAAAAATACCGTTCCCAACGATCCACAATCGCCTTTTGTGACCAGCGGTATTCGCATAGGTACACCAGCGGTAACATCTCGTAATTTTACTGAGAGCGATTGTGCTCAATTGGCACATTGGATTTGTGATGCGCTATTGTCGGCGGGTGACAATAGCATTCTGAATACCGTTCGCGAAAACGTGGCAAACATCACCGCGCAACGCCCAGTTTACGCACAATAGTGTTGAATATTAGGGCAAGCACTTATCAATAATGGCTTGCCCTAAGAAAAGCGTTAGTTAAACCATTTCCACCAAATGAAGACAACTAAAAAGCCAAATAAATACACCAGTCCTGCATAGCTTAAAATTCGCACGAGCCTATTAGGCGAGGCGTCTTCATGTAGCACTGTTTTTTGAACAAGTCTGTGATTAAGCCACGCAAACATTGGCGTTGTTACAAACGCTAATGTCATCGCAAACCCAAGCATGGCAAGTAGCGCTGACTTAAAAAATAGTACAATAACAAAGCTCAATACAGCCATGGCTAGTAATACTGGGGTAACCAAGGCATTGCGCGCCGCCTTCTCTTTACTCGTTAGCAAGCTTATCGCTTCAGCAACTACCCTCGCATACCCATCGTATACCGTCAGAGCAGAGCCGAAAATACATAAGAACGCGACTAATGCAATCAACCAATGTGCCCACTGACCAATGGTAGACGAGTACATACTGATGAGCTGATGTGAAAAGCCAATACCACTGCTACTTAACTCAACGCCACTGCCATATAAAATTAATGCGCCAAGACCAAGAAAGAGCAGTGCCAATAATGCCGTTACGCAGTAGCCTAAATTGAAATCGAACAAGGCTGTTTTGGGTGTAACCGCTTTACTCGCACATTGGCGTTTTAACCACAAAGAAGTAATGGAGGAGATTTCAATTGGCGCAGGCATCCACCCCATTGTTACCACTAGAAAACCCAATGTCGCTAGGGTATACGGAGAAGGAGGATTGAGCGGCGCTTCTACCCCGCTGTGATTGCTTAGTGCCACTATGAATACAGCAATAGTCGCTACAATTAACACACCCATTATGGCTTTAGCGATATTGTCCAGCCCTTCGAAATGCCCAGCCAACAGAATAAGTAAAATAAGCCCAAGTACAATGGCTGCCGACATGGTGATAGCGATATCAAAGGGGATGAAATACGACAACAAACTAGCTGCAAACAACAATAACGCAGCAGCATTAACAACAGAAGCCACCATATTTAGCGCGAGTGCAAGTGCAAGATATCGCTTCCCCATACCAAGATAACCTTGCTGTAAGGTTTGTTTGGTACTAATGGTGTAGCTTACTCCAGCTCGGAAAAAAGGGTACTTGAGCACGTTAACGAGTAATATAAGTAGCGCTAACTGCCAACCAAATTTAGCACCAGCTTGCGTAGAAGCGACAAGATGGCTTCCCCCAACCGCTGCGGTTGCCATAAGTACACCAGGGCCCAATAGCTTCAATAGCGCCCCACATCGGGCAAACAATGACAATTCAGCAGGGTTTGACAAGACAACCTCGGTTAACAGCAAAATAAGGAACTCACCTTAGCAGTTAACCAATTTTGAGGAAAGAACCCTTCGCCTGTAAAATCAAGGGTATGAATCAAGTCTTCACACAGACCAGACAGGCGAGATAAGTTAAAACTCGATCAGCGCTAGAAGGTATACAAGGCCCCCGTAAAGACAAATGTAGTATTGTCTGAGTAATCCCCTCGCTCAAAGCCCTCACCTTTCAGTAAATAGGCACCGCCAAGAGCAAGTCGCAATGAAGGCAGTACTTGATAACGCCAGCGCACTTCAAATTGATGACCAATAAAGCTGTCTACACCTTCAGGTGCGCGGTGATACCAAAACGATTTATACGCCGCCATAATATTGTGTTGTTTAGTGGGCTTAGACACGCTTCGAAGGCCAATTGATTTTAGATTTCTACGGGGCATACCTTGATAAACATCAGTAGGCCCAATATCAAAACGCCTTACGCCGTATAACCCGTCAAAGTCGCGGATAGTATCGTCAGCACTATTATTATCACCGCTAAAGAAGTCAATTTCAGCGCGCAAAAACGTATGATCAAAAACTTTCCGCCCTAAATAGCCAAAGAATAAAAACGCGCGAACGTCTTTTTCCACATTGTCGCTTGCTGATGTGGTTTGATGAGATGTGCCCACTTGCCCAATAACCTCAACATTTGCTTCCCAATCATCAAAAAGAGAGGTGGTGTAATCGAGAGACAATGAGTACAAGTCACGATTTTTTGTGTTTAAGTCGTCTGCGTCATCTTCTTTAAACCAGTAACTCTGTATTTCCAGCGCTTTGTCAGGTGATACTGCAAAGAAGCCAAAAAGCCTGCGCTCTGAGAAGCTTTTGTCAAAAGCCCTTTCGTTATCATCTAAGGCGTCCTGTGCTGTGGGTAGGCGACTAACTGGCAATAAATAAATGCCTTTTACACTCCAATCGTTTAGGTTGCTGTCGATTTCAATACCGTCAAAAGTGTTGGTCGCATTGCGATACACAGCCTTAGATATTAACCGTCGACTCCCATAAGTGAGCTCCATCCTTCCTAACGAAACAGATTTGATCACACTGTTATCATTCGGCGTGTAAGTAGTGTAGAACTGAAGAGGTTCAAGAGTATTGACTTGAGAAGAGCGAAGCGTTGGGTCGTTATCATCTAAAAACACCCGAGAATCTTGCAATTCAGCGGTGAATCCCCACGCATCCCACGACATATTTGCCTTCACCCTAAGCCTTGAAGAAATTCGGTCGTTAGTTCTATCTCTACTTTGCGCAGAGGATGGAAAGATTGGGTTATTCAATGATTCATAGCGCAATCGATAGGAGCCACTTACGTCAAAACTCGTTTCATCTGCCTGTACAATACAAGCGCTGAAAGCTAATGCCAAAACCGCGAGTTGCTTTACATGTAAACCACGGAACTTACCTTTTGATCTCGCTAACATGACTAATCCCAAGTGTTAAATCAGTGAGTTATGAAGCTCAGTATAGAATGTAACTGGCGAATTGCACTTGGCCTTTAGAATATGTTCAACAATTTGTGCTATCTCCGCAATTTGTACTACGCTGTGTTTATAAAAATATTCTTGAGATAACTTACCTGATGTTGAATATTGATAACCTAAGTGTTCGTAAAAAACTCTCCCTTCCTTTGAGTTTGGTGATGATTTTAATCATCGTTGTAAGCATCGTTAGCCTACAGAACAGTCGCTTTTTAGCCAAAAACACACAAGTATTGTCATCGGTCTATACAGAAGCCATTAGCACTTCCCTGAATGCTGACAGAGATTTATACCAAGCACACGCTGCCCTTTTAGAATTTATGCTTAACGACCTTTTAGGCGCTGGTAATACCAACGTTTATCTTAAGGTTTACGAGGAAAATGCCGTTCAAGCAAAAGACAGAATGGAGAAAGTAAGGTCGCTAATTTCTGACTCTCCTGCGTTGCTTGGTGTACTACGTACATTCGACAGCGACTACAAAAACTGGCTTAGTTTTAATGACAGAGTGATCGCCATGGTGAATAACGGCGATGTTGCAGCTGCGTCATCACTGTACCAAAGAGAAGGAAGCCCTTTATTTGAACAACTAAGAACTAATTACGATAAAATTGGCGAGGCCGTTAAGAATCGTTCCGACGAAATCACAAAAGAAGGGCTAGCCTCTAACAGTTCACAAATGGTAGTTTTAGGCATTGCCATATTGCTCGCCATTGCTGCGTGTTTAGTAAGTTTAATTATAGGGCCGCAATTGATCACTAATCGCATTAACACTATGCGTAAAATGCTGTCCTCGATTAGCGAAGGTGAAGGTGACTTAACCCAGCGACTTAGCACAGCAGGTAACGATGAAATAACCCGTGTAGCGGAAGAGTTTAATAACTTCATAGAAAACTTACAGGGCTTAATTTCCATCATAAAAAAACGATGCTATCTCGTTGAGTGAAGCGAAAGTTACACTGGCACAAACCTCTCAATCCACCTGCCAGTTGTCTCAAAGTCAAAGTGATAATTTGGACCAAGTGGCTACCGCAGTAAACGAATTAAGCCAAGCCCTTCGCGAGGTTGCCGAAAATACACAAGTGTCGCTTGCTGAAACCAAGTCCACCAATAACGATGCTATCGAATCTAAAGACGCACTGACCAAGTCAATGCAAAGTATCACGACGATGGAATCCACCATTTCCCATTCGAGCAAAGTTATCGAAAAGCTAGCAAGTGAAACATCGCGTATTTCTTCGCTTCTGAATGTTATTCGAGATATCGCTGAACAAACCAATTTGCTTGCGTTAAATGCAGCAATTGAGGCTGCGAGAGCGGGTGAGCAAGGTCGCGGATTCGCCGTGGTTGCTGATGAAGTTCGCTCACTGGCCAATAGAACGCAACAAGCGACCAGTGACATCAATGCCATGTTGATCAACCTGAACAAGGGTGTTGATGAAGCTGTGGAAGCCATTGAAAAAGGCGCTTCACAAGTTACCGATGTGGTCGCGCTATCGAATAGTCTTTCAGACACCCTGATAAAAGTATCTGAATCAGTTTCTAACACCACAGATAGAATTTATCAAATTGCGGCCGCCACTGAAGAACAAAGCCAAGTTGTAGACGCAGTAAACAACAACATATCTTCGCTAAACGTACTAACCTTAGATGTTGTTAGAACCGTTGAAGCGGCCAATAGTGCCAGTGAAAACGTCAATGCTGTAAGCAATAACTTGATGGCCAATGTGGGGCGCTTCACGGTTTAGTATTCAGTTGTTGTGGTAAGGCGGTTCAATTACAAGCGTTTTACCACTTCAACTATTCCAGACATTCCTTGGTTTATTTTTTTGAATATGCCATCCACATGACTAATAAGTTGAACGCCTTTTTGCGACTTTTCTTGAGCTGACTCTATGTTTTTACTCAAACGTAGCGTTAGTTCGTTATTACTTTTCACAACATTAGCAATTTCCGAGGTAGAATTAGATGTTCTTGCCGCCAGTGTTCGAACTTCATCAGCAACCACGGCGAATCCGCGACCTTGCTCACCCGCTCTCGCAGCCTCAATTGCTGCATTTAACGCAAGTAAATTAGTTTGTTCAGCAATAGCCGATATCGTATTCACAATGGCATTAATTTTCTCAGACTCATTATTAAGCTCTTTTATATCAACAAAGACAACGCCAATATCTTTGGATATATCATCCATTGTTCCTACGCTGTGCTCTAACGTTTGCTTGGCTTCAGCACTCACTTGTTCGGTCTCAGTTGCTGTTGAATGTACCGCTTCAATTGTGTCTTTAATACTTTGAGTTTGTTGAGTTACATCTGACACAAACTTAACAATTCGGTTAACACTGCCATCTCTGTTTAAAACAGGATTGTAGACGCCTTCTAACCACAGCGTATTCCCACGAGAGTCAACCCGCTCGTATAAACCTCGTTGAATTTTTCCTTCTTTCAAATCCTTCCAAAACTGCTTGTATTCAGTGCTAGAACTAATTGATTCGGGACAAAAGATCGCGTGGTGCTTTCCAATAATATCTTCCGCTCGATATCCAACTACATTTAGAAAAGAGTCTGTCACTTCCAATATATAACCATTCACATCAAAAGATATTCCAGACATCGACCTTTCTATTGCTTCTAGTAGCCCTGCTTTTTTAATTTCAGCTTCATTAAGCTTTGTAATGTCAGTCGCTAGTTTAACAATACTAGTAACTCGTCCATTCTCATCGAAAACTGGTGTGTAGGAAGCTTCAATCCAAACCGTTCCACCATCTTTCTTTATACGCTGGAATCTATCTGAAGATGACTCGCCCCGTGCTAATTTACTCCAAAACTCTCGATATTCACTTGAATTGACCTCTTGAGGCAAGCAAAACATACGGTGGTGCTGATCAACAATATCACTTAATTCGTAACCCATTGTTCTCAAAAAAAGGTCATTTGCAGTGATGACATGACCTTTCGGGGTAAACTCGATATACGCAAATACTTTTTTAAGGGAAGTAAGAACATTAAACTCGTGTTGATAGGCTGGACTATTAAATTCCTTTTCTTGGTTCTTTTCTTTTTTGTTCCAAAACATACAAATAGCCTCTAGAGAGTTAACAACAAATCATCAGAATAACTTGATAATAGTACTATTTCTGAGTGTATGTTTAGCAATCACAAAAATTATATACATTAAATTGCCACACTTTAAATTAGGCCAGCGCTGCGTTAGGGTAAACAAGAATTTTAAGTAGAAGCGAAGCCAAAGAGGTAAATGACGTGCAAGCCATGAAACGTTCAATTATTGCAGATGTGGTGGCCATTGCTGCTATTGCACTGTTGATCACCATTACGTTTTATTGGATTGAAGCACGTCGTGAAGTTATTTATTTGTGCGATAACTTCACACCAGGAGTGTCGAAAAAAAGTGTGTTGCGCCAACTCGATACCGCTGACTTGCTAGTCTGGGACACGCATTTTATTGCCAATGGGAGTCATATAGACGCCTACAGCCCTTTGCATCTTGGTATTATGCAATGTAGCATTGAGTTCAATAAACAAGATATTGTTGTATTCTCAACGGTAGAGTAATAGCCACGAGAGGCTTGGAATATACTTTTTGCCTGTTCGCTTTTGGTGCAACGTTTACATGCATGCAACACCTTGTTCACTGCAGTTACAAAAGTCGTAAAGCGAACATTACCCCTGCCTATAATTTCGACTGAATTAACTTTTCCAAGCACTGTATCACCCACCACTGTAAACGTATAATTACGCTGTGTTTTCTCAACAAAGGTTTTTATCATGCAAAAAACCAAGCACAGTGTTATCGAAGATGTTTTCGCGCTTGTCAGCGCCGGCTTATTTGTGGCGTTTGGCGTATTTCTTTTTCAATCACAAGATTTAATGGTTGGCGGTGCAGCCGGCCTTGCCCTATTGGCGACGCATGCGTTTGATATCAATTTTGGCGTGTTGTTCTTTTTGATCAACCTGCCTTTTTACGCATTGGCGTGGACGCAAATAAGCAAGCGATTTACGATAAATACCTTTATTTCAGTCACGACCGTTTCGGTATTAACAGAACAAATTCCATCGTTTGTCGACATTGGTCATGTTAACCCTATTTTTGCAGCCATTTTTGGCGGTATTCTTATTGGTGTAGGTATGTTAATCATGTTCCGACATGCATCGAGCTTAGGTGGTGTGGGTATCATGGCGTTCTATTTACAGCAGCGTTTCAACCTACGCGCAGGTACATTCCAGTTAGTCGTAGATACCAGTATTTTATTATGCTCACTTGTCTTTATTAGCTGGCCACTAGTGCTAGTGTCTATATTGGCTGCATTTTGCTTAAATATGGTGATCTCTCTTAATCATAGACCGGAGCGCTATTTCCCTGTGCAATCAGACAACTCTGTAGAAGCTAAGCAAAACGAGACAACACCAGACCACAATGCATTATCTGGTGATATGCACCCACAAAATGGCTAGAGCGTGAAATAAATAAAAAGCCCGACCATTCTATTGTGAATGCATCGGGCTTTTTTGTAACTTTGTAATATAGCTTAAATTTGTATCTTAAACGTCTTTCTTTTGCACTTACTGCTTCTTTTGTACAGGTCTTGACGGTCGACTTACTACTCCACGATTGACTCTAGGACGAGAAAACGAAGTACGCATACAAACCTCACTTATGAGTTTTGCTCAGTGCAGTTGGAGGTGAAACATTCACTACAATCCTACTACTAAGCATGTCTAGTATAGACCAGTTGAGGGGTGTTTAGCCTCATTCTTTTGGTGAATAGTTGGTGATAAATTTGTATATAGAGGGTAAATTCACTGGGGACACTATTACAACTTTTTAGGATTCAAAGCCTTAGATTAAAGGTACTTTACAATTCTGGGGACTCGCTGTGAGACTCGAGTCATTAGCTCATAATCAATCGTTCCCGCACAACGGGCAACGTCACCAATACTAATATGCTCTCCCCACAATTCCACCATATCGCCTAGTGCAACATTGTTGATATGAGTAACATCAATAGTGATCATATCCATTGAGACTCGCCCCACTAAAGACGCGCGCTGCCCACGCACCATAACCGGAGTTCCATTTGCGCAATGACGAGGATACCCGTCGGCATACCCTATTCCCACAGTCGCAATTCGACTGGGTTTATCTGCCACCCAAGTTTGCCCATAACCAACACCTTCACCCGCTGGTATATCACGTACAGCAATAATGCTGGCTCTTAGGGTCATTGCCGCACGCAATTCAAGAGAGCCAATATCACCAGTTGACACTTGCCCACCGTAAACGCCTAACCCCAAGCGGTTCCATGCACCTCGTGTTAATGCGTTATTCACAGTAGCGGGAGAATTCGCCAAACTCAGAGGTAAGTTCAGCGGCGCGACATGATGCATAAACGCTTGACGCTGTTTCTCCGTAAACCCATTGTCTACATCATCTGCACATGCAAAATGGGTAGCAACAACAGTTTCATCGGTAATGAGAGCCTGATAACGAGACACAACAGAAGCTATTTCTGAGGGAGCAAAGCCAAGACGATGCATGCCACTGTCGACTTTAAGCCAAATATGAGGCCGCTTACCCTCTGGACAGGCAAGCAACCATTGCAATTGTTCTTCGCAATGTACAACCAAAATGCAATTATGTTGAGATGCCATTTGGCATTCTTTCGCTTGATGCGCCCCTTCAAGCACCACAATAGGCGCCGAAATCCCAGCATCGCGAAGCGCTATCGCTTCCTCAATAATTGCCACAGCAAATCGAGAGGAAACATGTTGTAAAATGCGCGCCACATTAATTGCACCGTGGCCGTAGGCGTCCGCCTTCACCACAGCCATAGACTTACTATTCGGTGCCAAAGCTGCAAGTTGCTTAAAATTATGCAGTACTGCGTCAGCATGAATAATAGCTTGTGTTTGTCGACTCACAGAAAAACAACTTCCTTGAATGAAATTAGACGTTAGCGCCTATATCGTTAGAACAAGAGGATTTGGAAAGGAAATTGTATCACGAGTTTCATGAAAACGTGCTTTAGAATAGACAAGTTAGGCAATTCATATCGAAGACCATCTTCACTGAAGAACAATATGCATTTTCTTGTTAGCATAGCCAAAGTACCTGTTGTTTTTTTGTATGCGAGTTTTGGTCTATCAACAGGTCCGGCTAACTTTCGTATTATACAGCATCACTAAGGCTTTTTAATGTCCAACGAACATGCACACCTTCATACTTTGGCCCACTCTCTAGAGCGAATTGTATCTGAGGGGCGAAACCCGAATACTTTAGATATCGATACTTTGCCAAGTGAAGGCATTTTAAAGCGTATCAACAATGAAGATAAAAAGGTGGCACAGGCTGTTGAGACTCAAATACCGAGTATTGCCCAAGTGGTAGATGCAGCCACTACCAGTATTCAAAAAGGCGGCCGTTTAATATATATCGGGGCTGGTACCAGTGGGCGATTAGGCATATTAGATGCTGTTGAATGCCGCCCCACGTTTAGCGTTCCAGACTCATTGGTTGTGGGTATTATCGCAGGAGGCAATAAAGCCCTTGTTCACGCTGTTGAAGGAGCAGAAGACAACACTGCAGCGGGAAAGATCGATTTAGAGAATATAGCCCTTCACATGAATGACACTGTAGTGGGATTATCTGCTAGTGGGCGCACGCCTTACGTAAGTGGCGCACTTGAATACGCCAAATCGCTAGGATGCGCTACCGCAGCAATTGCTTGTAGCCCCAACGCAAGTATTTTTACATACGCAGATATTACCATTTGCCCTGTGGTGGGCGCAGAAGCCCTTACCGGCAGTACACGTATGAAGTCAGGTACGGCGCAAAAAATGATTCTGAACATGATTAGCACCGCTACTATGATCAAACTTGGGAAAACTTACCAAAACCTAATGGTGGATGTGAATGCTACCAATGAAAAGTTAAAAGCTCGCGCACTTAGAATTGTTATGCAAGCCACTGAATGCGACGAAGCAACAGCGCAAAACGCCCTCACCGAGTGCAATAATAAAGCTAAGGTAGCTATTCTTATGATACTGACGGGTTTGACGTCAAAAGGCGCCAGCGAACAGCTTAGTGAGCATCAAGGCTATTTGCGACATGCCATCACCTCTTCACACTCTAATAACTAGATTTCTAAACATGCGAGTTTTAATCATTTTCTGGTGCACGCTTTATACCTTTGCTGGTAGTTACTATGCCAACGCAAACGCGACGCTTACTGAGTCAGTCCATGCTAGCAACGCCGTTAGCGCTAAGAAAGAATTAGTCATGGGTGCTGAACAGCTCAGTACTTACTTACCATTATTAGAAGGTAAACGGGTTGGATTAGTGGTTAATCAAAGTGCCCTTTTGCGAGAGTTTGATGTAGCGCGCGATGTGAAGAACGATATCAAGGGCGGTGTGAAGCGCCATGTGAAGTTTACGGGCGAGTCGAAAATGGACATGGCTGCTCAATACACAAATAGCACACATTTACTCGACAAACTGCTAGCTAAAAATATCAATGTTACTGCGGTGCTGTCCCCTGAACATGGTTTTCGCGGTGACAAAGGCGCTGGTGAAAAGGTCAACAACCATATCGATGCAAAGACTGGATTGCCCATTTTTTCACTGTACGGCAAAACCAAAAAGCCAACACCTGAGATGCTGTCCGATATCGATACCCTTGTCTTTGATATCCAGGATGTGGGCGTAAGGTTTTATACTTACTTAAGTACGCTGCATTATGTGATTGAAGCAGCCTTTGAAAATAACATTGATGTGATTGTGCTCGACCGCCCCAACCCCAATGGACGATTTGTAGACGGCCCTTTACTAGAAAGCGCTTTCTCATCATTTGTGGGTATGCACCCCATTCCCGTATTGCACGGCATGACGCTTGGCGAACTGGCCAATATGATATTGGGTGAGAACTGGGCTGACATCCCTGCTGATAGCACCTCTACTCTAACGGTTATACCTATATCAAACTACGTTAAACAGCAGATTTATTCGCTACCTGTTTCACCAAGTCCAAACTTACCAAATGATGCCGCTATAACCCTTTACCCCACATTGTGTTTTTTTGAAGGCACTGATATCAGTGTTGGCAGAGGTACAACATTTCCTTTTCAATTAGTTGGTCACCCGACAGTACCTATTGGTGACGACCGTATAACGGTGAAGGCTAATCAGGCAGCGCCTTCTCCAAAACACGAAGACACAGAACTTTACGCCACCATGTTAGTAAACACTAACACACATAATTTTACCAAGAATAATAAAATAGAAGGGCTAAACATTGAAATGATAGTAAACACTTACAAACAGTTTAATTTAATGAAAGGAAAAGATGATGTCTTTTTCACTCGCCCCGCGTTTTTTGATAAATTAGCTGGTACGGATCAACTACGAAAAATGCTAGAAAACGGTGTAAACGCAAAGCAGATACGAGATTCATGGCAACAAGATTTAGAGGGGTTTAAACGCAAACGCCACTCTTATTTACTCTATCCAGAAAAAGAACAAAAATGAGCAACTAACAGGCAGCTATCGCAGTCTCGTTTGTTCGTCTTACCAAATTGCTAATGATATAGATGGCCGTTACATTTGCCAATTCAAGTTAACTATTTCGTAAACTTGAGCACTCAAATATTCCTGTTTGTAGTGGTTACCACGTCATCATCTTGAAGCTTTTGATTTATCAATTCGCCTAACGTTTCTTCAATTTTCTCTTTTTTTAGCTTTAGTTCTGCTTTATTTTCTCCTTGTGCATTTTCTAGTTGAGATTCAATTTCAGCTAACGCTTGAGTAAGTGAATCCTTAGTTCTCGCCTGTTGTTGCGCTTGCTCCGCTTTATCAAAAATAACATTCTCTGGAGTATTTTCTACAGTGGATGAATAAGCATCAGCCATAGCTGTTGAAAGAATGTTCTGTCTAGGTGTTTTAGCCAATATTCTAGAGCCCTCAATTTGTGGTCTTTGATTAACAAATGCCGGAGAAACTATCTCTATATCGTTGTTATGTAGGGTATCAAGAACGGCTTTGTGTAAGCGAGACCGCGCACTCACTAAACTATTAACCTCAAGCAACAAGCCAGAAACCCGATAACTAACAGAGAAATCACCCAAGGATATTACTTGCACAAAAGGATCTGACAGCTGTGCGGCCTTTGCCGCTTCAATCAGGAAGCGCTCTACCAAGCTATGGTGTAGATCATACCCTAAACTCAACTCAACGCTCACCACCGCTCCCGATGCTCGTGTTACTGACACTGGAGAATTCACCATCAACGTATTCGCAAAGGCAATGAGCTCTCGACTTTCGGTTTGGATCTCGGTATCTAGTAACCCCATTTCGGTCACTCTACCGCTGTATCGGTCTACCTTAATAAAGTCTCCCACCTTAAATGGTTTGTTTACTCTAAGGACGATACCCGCCATTAAATTACTGACTATAGTGGTAGAAGAAAAGGCGATAACACCAGAAAGCAATACTCCGATAAGAGCAATAACTTGGTTTCGTGTACTTTCACTAACCGGTAATGTCATCGCAATTACAACAGATCCTACAATAGTAAGTACCAACATACTTACTTGTCTAAGCAATTTTTGCTCACTAGAAAGGTGCCCGTGTTTAGCCAGTAGAAAATAATGAAGCCCAGCGAGGCTTCCCAAAACCAAAACAATTACGATAATCAACGGGATGAAAAGAAAAATAACGTTAAGTAGGTTGTCGAGAAGATGTTGTGAGTCCATCTGGCGCTCCTTATTGGATTTTACTGTCAGAAAGTAATTGCATCTTACTGACAGGGGATCGCCCTTGTGCTTTTATTTTACCTGTCAATACATGAGCCAATGCATTAAATACGTGACTATGTACTACTGTCGCTTCGTTTACTTCAGATTCTATGGTTACTACATAGCTAAACGTAGCAATCGCAATATCTGTAAAAGGTTTAACCTCAGCGGCTATATAGGGCATGCGAAACGGTGTAAATACCACGGTTTTGTCTTCTGATTTGGCAAACTGCATCATTTCTTTCGCAAACGCGTGAACATCATCCAACTTAGCTCTTTTAGCTATGCTTTCTTTATTATCTAGACCGCCTAGTTCGTAATTAGCATGTTGTGGAGTGATATCTCCAACGATCAGTACGTTGGATTCAGTAATAAGGCGCTTGGTCAACCGTTTGTTCGGCAAAGAGGTAAGTGGTAAACACGCGAATTGAAGCTCTGTTTCGGCATTTCCTTGTATCTTAAAGCTCTTCAGTATTGCTGATTCAAACGCTAAACATCTTGCTGTATCAGGCATTAGTGCTAACCACTGTTTCTGTGTGAGCGGTAAATGAGATTTGCCATACAAAACGGTGGCTGCAGCTTCAGAAAGCGCTCTCTCAAGATATTTACCCTTATGAGAATGGGAACTAGAAGTAGTGTTGGAGGTATCGCTCCGCCCTTTAAGTTCTTTTATCCACCATGATTGGGGTTTACTAACAAACTTCTGCAACTGATAACGTTGTTTGACTTTATTAATTCGATTGTACGATGCCTTAAGGATATCAAGATTCTCTTTGCTGCTTTGCAAGCGCCTAGAAACCGTTTGCATCAAATGACCAAATTCTTGAATGTCACTGTGGTTGCGTATTGTGAATGGCATTAAAGCAATATCAGCACCGGCTTGAAACGCCTTCAACATAGCCTCCTCGGGCTCAAAAAACTGCGAGATTCCACCCATATCAAGTGCGTCAGTTACCACCACCCCTTGATAACCAAGCTGAGCTCTGAGTAAATCTGTGATAATTCGCTTCGATAGCGTGGCAGGTAAAACTTGCATATTCCCTTTTTTGTCTTCCACCGTCGTGCTGTCCAAAGACGGATACTGAATATGCGCTGTCATCACCATGGCGGGAGCACTTTCACTATTGATAATACTGGCAAAAGGCAGTATATCACTGGACATAGCATGTGAACGCGTATGATCCACTCGGGGCAACCCAGTATGACTATCAATATGAGTGTCACCGTGACCGGGAAAGTGCTTTAGAGCGCTAATGACACCAGCACCTTGCATTGCTTTCACAAACGCGCCCCCCAATGCGGCAACTTGCTGAGGTTGCTCAGAGAAACTTCGTATATTAATGACGGGATTCTTCGGTTCACTGTTTACATCTACCGAGGGCGCAAAGTTTGTGTTGATCCCCAAAGGCAATAGCGTTTGCCCAATGTAAGCGGCAATATTCTCAGAAAATGCCACGCCGTGATGATGAAAACTGGCACCTATGGCCATATTGCCTGCAAAAGGAGGAAGCAATGCTGATGGTAACCGAGCCACTCTGCCGCCTTCTTGATCTACAGCGATAAATAATGGTGACAGCCCCTTTTGTGCCATGTGCTGTTGCATGGTGTAATTTAAAGTAATTAATTGAGTGGAGTCTTTGATATTTTCGGAAAAAAGTATAACTCCACCAATATTGTGTGTACTGAGTAACTCTAAAATTTCCGAAGGGATCTCGGTCAATGGCGTGCGACATTGATTTGACGGTGTATCGTCATTACAGAAATAACGAAAATCCAGGATAATTTTTTGACCCAGCATTGCGTGCGTTTCTTTTTCCAATGCTAGCTCAGTCAAATTGGTTGTAAGTTGCATCGATGCTAGGCTCGTTAGAGTAGGCTGCGCTTGAGCACAAATGCTCCAGCCGAACAGAGCAAATAAACTAGCAACATACCTATTTAGGTGAGATGAAGAAAAGGACCTAAATAATTGAGAAAATAGCAATGTTGATCATATCCTTGGTATCACAACGAACAATACGGTACGCTACCATAAATTAGTGTGTAATGTGCTATGTGATTTGTATAAAAAGAAGCGCATAGACGCATGAATTGTAGTAAATATTGAGCCTGTCACCTTTATAACTTTAGCAGGTTAGTAGGTTATTCATCATAGGTTCACCCTTTGGTTTTTCTGACTAGACCCGCGAATTGACACTCGGTTACAAGGGTGAATTGCATTTCAAAAGCTCAGAAATAACTAAAACATTTAACATTGGAAAGAAGTATGGATTGGATGTCAGTCATCCCCCCTCTCGTGGCTATTGCTGTCGTTTTTTGGAAAAAAGAAGTCATCCTAGCTCTAGCATTAGCTGTGCTGTGTGCAGAGGCCCTCATTTTAGTCAATGCTGATATAACCACTAGCTTTATGGCCCCAATAAACGCTATTGAACGTGTTGTTGATACTGCTTCAAGCCCAGGTAATACCCGCGTGCTTATTTTCTCAGTACTTGTGGGCGCGTTACTCGCTTTTATTCGAGATTCAGGTGGTGTAACCGCAACGGTGAACTACTTGGTTGGCAAAGGCGTAGCAAAGAGTCGACGCCAAGTGGGCGGTCTTACCATGCTGACTGGTATTGCTGTTTTTATCGAATCAAACTTAAGTGTACTGACAGCCGGTATTTTCGCGCGCGGCTTGTTTGATCGCTTCTCAATGAGTAGAGCACGGCTAGCCTATATTATCGACTCTACCAGTGCCCCCGTGTGCATCCTGATATTACTCAATGGTTGGGGTGCGTTTATTTTAAGTTTACTCGACAGCTACGAACTACCAGCGTCTTCTGCTTCTATTCTATGGGGCAGTGTATTTTTCAATTTTTACGCCATTTTCACGTTGATAATCGTGGCCTACACCATTTCGGCCGACAAAGTTCACGGGCTGATGCAGGACGAAGAACTGGCGCTATCTAGCACCGAGGCAACCCAAGTAACCGAACCTGCTACGAAAGCACGCTTTATGTTAGTACCATTGCTTGTCATGGTGTTAAGCATGGTCGGCTTTATGTTTTGGACAGGCAATGGTGTACTGTCTGAGGGGAGCGGTAGTAAATCCGTTCTTTACGCGACAGCGCTTGCTACAGCCATTGCATATGGTTTGTTGCTTATTCACAAACGTTTTACCCACAAAGAAGCGGTAGATATTGGGTTTAAGGGAATGGGTGAATTACTGCCCTTGGTGACCATTGTGCTGTTATCACTAACCTTAGGAAACAGCCTAAAAGAATTAGGAACAGGCGTTTTTGTTGCTGGCATTGTGGGTGAATACTTACCCGTTGTATTAATTGTTCCAATGCTATTTATTGCTGGTGCCATTATGTCATTTACTACCGGCACATCGTGGGGTACTTTCGCCATATTAATTCCAATTGGTGTTCCCCTTATTCAAAGTTTAGGGTTACCCCCATCATTGGTAATAGGCGCTATTTTAGGAGGCGGAATTTTTGGCGATCACTGCTCTCCCATTTCTGACACTACCGCAGTGTCATCGTTGGCAGCAGGATGTGATGTACTCACACACGTAAAAACTCAGTTCCCCTATGCACTTTTTGCTGGGGCACTCACCCTTATTGCCTATTTTGTCGCAAGTTTAGTGATGCTGTAACAAACACGTACAGTGCGCTTTTATTCACACGCATGGCAAATCGCAGACACACTTTTTATGGATATAAAGGAGGTTATACATGATTAGCAAAATGACGAAGAAACTTTACCTAGTAGTTACTTTAGCATTTGTAGGTATTGCAGTTGGGTGCGCTTATGCGCCACAAGACACCAATAACACAGCGCATGTCGTAACCTCTTCTGAACTTAGTCAGCAAGCTGTTGCCATGCCTGACAGCTATAGCGCCGATGCCGCAATGCAAGTCTTACAAGAAGGTGGAAATGCCATTGATGCAGCCATTACGGCACAGTTTGTACTGGCAGTAACACTTCCTGAAGCGGGCAACGTAGGGGGCGGTGGTTTTATGACCATTAAGTATGAAGATGCTACCGACTTTCTTGACTACCGTGAAATGGCACCAAGTAAAGCCCATCGCGATATGTATTTAGATGACAAGGGCGATGTAAAAACCCATGAATTACTCTTTGGCGCTAAGGCATCAGGTATACCTGGAACGGTAGCGGGGATGTGGGCTGCGCATAAGAAATACGGCACGTTGAGCTGGGAGCGTCTGCTACAACCCGCAGTGGAGTTAGCGGAAAATGGTTTTATCGTGCATGAAAAACTGGCGGGCAATATTGCACATTATATTTCACGAACTCAAGAGAAAGGCATCAAGAGTAATTTCAGTCAGTACTTCGCTCACGCAAAAGCAAATACATTATTCAAACAGCCAGAACTTGCTACTACGTTAAAGGCCATACAAAGCAAAGGTAAAGCAGGTTTTTATACCGGTGAAGTGGCCGAGCATATTGTGGAATTCATGCAGCAAAACGGTGGCCTTATTAGCTACGATGATTTGTTAGCGTACAAAGCGGTATGGCGCAAACCACTGCATTTAACGTGGCAGGGCTATGAGCTTGTGACAGCACCACCGCCAAGTTCAGGTGGTGTAGCGGTAGCGCAGTGGATTGGTATGCTGGAAGCATATACAAAAACTCACACTTTGCCTGAACAAAACAGTACAGACTATATTCACGTGATGTCGGAAATTGGTAAGCGCGTATTTGCCGATCGCGCAGAGTATATGGGCGATCCAGACTTTGTTTCAGTACCGGTCGCAGAACTCACTGAGCCCACTTACATTGCGCAGCGCGCACAGGCTATTCAGCCACAAGAAATATCTGTAACCGAAACCATAAAGCCAGGACTTAAAGAGAGCGAAGATACTACACATTTTTCAGTAATGGACAAATGGGGCAATGCCGTTGCAAATACCACAACCATTAACTTAACGTTTGGCAGTGGTGTAGTGGTTGCTGGTGCAGGCTTTTTGCTCAACGATGAAATGGACGACTTCAGTGCAAAACCCGGTGTACCAAACTTTTTTGGTGCCGTAGGTGGGGAAGCCAATGCTATTGAACCCTACAAACGCATGTTATCGTCAATGACGCCAACCCTTGTTACCAAAGACGATAAGGTAGTTTTAGTTACAGGCTCGCCTGGCGGCACAACTATCATTTCATCAGTAACCCAGTCATTGTTGAACGCTTTGTTATATGACATGAGTGCAGAGGACGCCGCTAACGCACCTCGCTTCCATCACCAGCTTTTACCCAAAGACACCATTCGAATGCACGATGGTTTTGATGAAGGCACACTGAAAGCACTAGAGGCTAAAGGCTATATTATTGATAACCGACGCTTCGGTGATGTGCACTTAATTAAGCGCACGTCTACTGGTTTAGATGCTGCCTCTGAAAAGAGTGGCCGAGGAAAGAGTATCGTTTCTCAGTAGCCGGGAATGGCGTACTAAAACGAAAGCTACAACAAAAAAGCAGTATCAATGGGAACAAACCTAGATGCTGCTTTTTGCAAACTGTCTGCGGTAAGTGAAGGCACACCGTAAACCGTCACCGTTTTTCCTTTTGCTTTTAAAGTTTCAACCAAGATATCAAAGTCACCATCACCTGAAAGCAACACCACATGATCAACATGTGACGCGTGTTCTAATGCATCTACAGTTAGCCCAACATCCCAATCACCTTTCGCAGAGCCATCTGCTCGTTGGATAAAAGGCTTTAATTTAACCTCAAACCCAATTGCTCGCAGGATATTTTGAAACTCGCGCTGCTTGGTGTCGCCTTTATCTATTGCATAAGCAAAAGCCATTTGAATAGACATTTGTTGGCTAACACTACTCCACAATTTGTTGTAGTTAAAATTGCGTTTGTAAGCCTGACGACAGGTGTAATAAACATTTTGTACGTCGGCTAAAATGAGGGCGTTTTCCAATGTATCATCTTCTTTTAAATGCTTTTCAATAACACCAGTGTAACGCGAATTGTTGCGCTATTCGTTATTATCTGTTTGTATAAACGAATAATAATAAAAAATAGACAATAAATTATGTTTAGGTTGATGCGTTCGCTTCATAATTATCTGGGGCTTATCTTAGGAATACAGATTGGCTTGTGGTTTATCAGTGGGTTCGTTATGGCCTACTTGCCCATTGAAGAAGTGCGAGGGAACCATTTAAAAACCTCACCTCAGACCTCTTGGCACCTCGCTGCAACCTCCCCTTCTTCCGTATTGCATTCATACGGTAAAGACGCGTCGTTATCTTTTTCGCAGCGCGTTATTGTTGATTCTCGCTCTGGTGAAAATGATGCGTTAAGCAGCATACCCGTGTATCAGATTACCAACGACGGCAGTACATATCGCTATAATGCGCAAACTGGGGAATTGCTTTCAGCGTTAGACGAAGACGCTATTGCTGCGCTCGCCACACATCAATATCAGGGCGATGGTAATGTTGTTACCACTGCGCTTATTGATGAATTACCTCAAGAAGTGCAAAACCTTACCGCCCCTCTTTGGCAAGTTCAGTTTGATGATGAGCTTGAGACGCGATTTTACCTAGACCCAAATACAGGTTCGGTGATGCGTGTACGCACCAATACATGGCGTCTGTTCGATTTTATGTGGATGCTGCATATCATGGATTACAAAGACAGAAGTAACTTTAATAGTCCATTATTACTAACGTTTTCTGGCAGTGCGGTATTGTTTACCCTAACTGGCCTAATCCTGCTTTATCAGCGTTTTAGGCCTCGTCGTAATCGCAGTATATTTAGACGTTAAGTGGGCGAAGCAGCTATTTACGTAGCGAATAGCTGCTCGATGTCAGCAAAAGCCTTAAATTCCAGTGCATTGCCGAAGGGATCTTTAAAGAACATAGTGGCTTGTTCGCCTGGTTGCCCTTTAAAACGTATGTAAGGTGCTATAACAAATTCGATGTCAGCACGTTCTAGTTTACTTGCTAATGCCTGCCAATCTTGCATTGAAAGCACAACACCAAAATGCGGCACTGGAACAGCGTGATTATCAACACCATTGTGAGATGGCGGCGAGGGCATTTGTTCTACGCAATGGGTAACCAGTTGGTGACCGAAAAAATTCCAGTCAATCCACTGTGTATCACTTCGCCCTTTACCACAACCGAGTAGCTCACCGTAAAATGCTTCTGCATCGTGCAGATTGGTGACAGGAATGGCAAGGTGAAACGGCTGTGGCATAATGCTTCCTTTATAAGAACTTCTTAAGTAGTGATAATTTTAATTTTGAAAACGGTGCATACCGAAACGGTACATCAAGAGCAAATGAACGCTTCATAACTGTTTTGATATGACTGAACGTATCAAAACCTGCGCGACCATGATAGCTTCCCATTCCGCTACTGCCTACTCCACCAAATGGCAACTCAGGGTTGGTCATAAACATCATAGTATCGTTGGTGCAAACACTGCCTGATGTTGTGTTTTTGATGATGTGATCTAGCACCTCATCATTGTCGCTAAAAGCGTATAACGCAAGCGGCTTGGGCCTTTTATTCACAAAGGCAATACCGTCATCAATACTATTAACTGTAATGATAGGCAATATAGGGCCAAAAATTTCCTCTTTCATTACCGCGCTGTCTAAGGAAGGCTCTAATACAATGGTTGGTGCCATCGTTGGGCGAGCTTCATCAACCTCGCCACCATGCACCACATTCATCCCCTCTAAGTAACTTTGTAAACGGCTCAGGTGACGATGATTGACGATGTTGCCATAATCTCTGGATGTAAGCGGATTTTTACCAAACTGCTTACTCAGCTCCAGCTTAATGGCATCGATAAGTTCGTATTCGGTGCCTTTTTCTACGATAACATAATCGGGTGCAATACAGGTCTGCCCTGCATTCATCCATTTCCCCCACACTAAGCGGCGTGCAGTTACTTGTAGATTAGTTTTCTTGTCAACAAAGCAAGGGCTCTTACCGCCAAGCTCCAAGGTTACCGGTGTAAGGTGACGTGCAGCAGCTGTCATAACAATTTTACCTACTGCTTCACCGCCAGTATAAAAAATGTGATCCCATTGGCAAGCAAGAAGCGCGGTGGCTTCGTCTTTGGCGCCTTCAATGACTTCCACACATGACGTGTCCATGTATTGCGGTATTAACTTTGCCACAAGCGAAGACGTGGCAGGTGACAGCTCAGAAGGTTTCAGTACAGCACAGTTACCCGCTGCAATTGCCGCGATATAAGGTGCCAGTAACAGCTGTAATGGATAGTTCCAAGCACCAATAATAAGAACAGTGCCGAGGGGCTCTGGTTGTTGAAAACTTTTTCCTGGCCATGCCGCCATGGGCGTAGAGACTTTCCTAGGCTTCACCCACTTATTAAGGTGTTTTAGCGTATGTTTGATATCAGATAACAAAAAGCCGTGCTCAGCAACAACCGCCTCTGTTTTACACTTACCAAGATCGTCTTTAAGCGCCTTGAGAATATCGTGCTCATTCTCAACTAACATACGCTTTAATGCCAACAGCTGGGTTTTGCGCCAATCAAGTGCGTGGGTTTTACCGGTCATGTAACTGTCATTGAGTTTTTGCACGGTATCAACAAAACAAATACCTGATTCAACCGCATGAAGCGAAGGTCTGTTTGGCATGAGAAGACTCCAGTGGCGTTTTAACGCGAAGAAAATTAGCTTTATCTCTTATATTAATAGGGATGTTAGCGCGCAACGCAACTAAATTGTTAACGAATATGTTAAGAAATTTTGTATTTACTGCTATCAGAATGAGTAAGTGATACGGGTAAGTCTCCTATGGGTAAGCCGTTTTCGGGCTTTGGCAATGGCACATTTCAAACGACTGGGGCAGCGCCACTGAAATGAGCTTTGGCTGCTCGATAGCACAAATTCGAGCGCGCCAACTCGAAAACACAAAAAAGCCCAGCAGTGCTGGGCTTTTTTCAAACGTTTACTGTTTTTTATGCGTCGTAAGGATGACGCAAAACAATAGTTTCGTTTCTATCTGGCCCTGTTGATACGATATCAACCGGAACACCAGTGATGTCTTCAAGACGTTTGATGTAATTTTTCGCTGCTTGTGGCAATGCGTCAAACTCAGTTACACCAAAGGTATTGTCTGTCCAACCCGGCATTTCTTCATAAACAGGTGTTACTTTCTCGTAACCGTCTGCTGCCATAGGTGGTACGTCTTTAACGTTTCCATCAGCATCTTTATAGCCAACACAAATCTGAAGACTTTCTAGGCCATCAAGTACATCAAGCTTTGTTAAGCAGAAACCCGTTATCGAGTTAATTTGAACCGCGCGCCTCATCGCTACCGCGTCAAACCAACCAGTACGGCGCTTACGACCTGTGGTTGCGCCAAACTCGTGACCTTTCACGCCAAGGTGTTCACCCACTTCACAGTCTAGTTCGGTAGGGAATGGACCTGAACCAACGCGAGTGGTATAGGCTTTAACAATACCTAAAACGTAGTCGAGTTTAAGTGGGCCAAAGCCAGCACCTGTAGCAACACCACCAACTGTTGTGTTTGACGATGTAACATATGGGTAAGTACCGTGGTCGATGTCTAATAAAGTGCCTTGTGCACCCTCAAACATGATAGGTAAACCGGCATTGTGCGCTTTATCTAGTTCGTCGGTAACATCAACAACCATGGCTTTAAGGATATCAGCCACTTCCATCGCACCTTTTAAGGTCTCATCGAAGTCAACCGCTTCTGCGCCATAGTATTGTGTAAGTGTAAAGTTATGTACGTCGAGTACTTCTTTAAGCTTGGCAGCGAAATCTTCTGCATTAAACAGATCGCCAACGCGCAAGCCGCGACGGGCCACTTTGTCTTCATACGCAGGACCGATACCACGGCCTGTAGTACCAATTGCCTTTGCGCCACGCGCTTTTTCACGCGCAACATCAAGTGCAATGTGATACGGAAGAATAAGCGGACAAGCTTCACTAATCTTTAAGCGCTCGCGCACAGGAACACCACGCTCTTCAAGCATAGTAATTTCTTTCATTAGTGCGTCTGGGCTTAGCACAACACCGTTACCAATTATGCAGGTAACATTGTCACGTAAAATGCCTGATGGGATTAAGTGAAGTACGGTTTTTTCACCGTCTATAACTAGAGTGTGACCTGCATTGTGCCCGCCTTGGTAGCGAACAACATATTTTGCGCGATCAGTGAGTAGGTCTACGACCTTGCCTTTACCCTCGTCACCCCATTGAGTGCCGAGTACCACAACGTTCTTTGCCATGAATCATATGTGTTAAAAAATTAGGCGGGGATTCTACAAAATTCTACGCAAAGGATCACCCCTTTTTCGCACAAAAATGCAACGAAAAGCGTTTTATTTTTGCTTCCATAATTTCCTAAAACGCCATTGAAAAGAGTCAAGCAAAGAGACGCATTCTGTAACGTATTAATTTGCAAAGTTTTAGTAGTTAAAATGCTGATTAAAACTGAACAAGTGGTCTAGTACGTTTCATCACGCTGCTAGGATAGGTCATAGTGACCACCGCCGATACTGACACCCTCACTTCCCGTCTTACTATGCAAATACCTGCAATTACCCGCAATCACTCACCAAAATACAGCAAAAGGAGCACGCCAAATACCACCAGCACGCCTCCTATTTGTCGTAACTGATTGCTGGGTTGTTGACTTACCTGTAACAAATAACGTCGCCATTTATTGGGAAACAATAAAGGGCCAAGCCCTTCAACAATTAATACCAATGCTAAAGCGGGTAACAACCAATCCACGAAATAAATCCTCTAACGCGATTTTTAAAGCGTTGCAATTGCTGACAAATCGATTGTGTCTTTAGTGTGATACAAACTAAACCCAAAGCGCAGTCTATTGCCTCGGTAGTCGGTTAAGATACCGTGTGATTTAAGGGCATTTGCCAGTGCTTCTGTGGTTTCTGCACTGTCCAGTTCAAAGGTCAGAAAATGCCCTCGCTCAGTCTCGTCATTCACCGTTAGATTGTCTTGATTGAGTTGTGGGTGATTATACTTTGCAAGCTCGGCTAAAAAGTGGTTTTGAATATCAACAACATGTCGATTGATAACATCTACCGTTAAACTGTGTTTTTCAAACAACTGTAATACAGCGCGCAAGCGGTACAGCGCAGTGAAATCCATGGTCGCACCGGCAAAGCGCATACCATCTTGACTGTATTGTACGGTGCCCGGTCTCGGCTTATCTAGTGCGCCAAATTCAGCAAACCACCCAGTATATGCAGGACGTAAATTACAACCAATTGGCACGTGAGCAAAACACGCGCCCTCACCTGCTTGAGCGTACTTATAACTTCCTGCAAGGTAGAACGCGCGATGTGCTACTTCACTTAAATCGGTGGGCTTTGCCATAAAACCATGGTAGCCATCGATAACGATAATCGTCTCGTCGTTAGTTACACTGTTAACAATACCCGTTAAGTCGTTAACCATATAACCTGAATTGAAAAAGACATGACTGAAGAATACTAAGTCAGGGTTATGCTCAGCTATTGCCTCGTTAAATCGCCTTGCGAATGTGGCAAAAGGTTTAGTTTCTACTGTTACCACTTCTACATTGTCGCTTTCTTGTAAGCGGCTAGCTTGACGCTGAAAACTGTGAAACTCGCTGTCTGTAGAAACAATTTTAAGTTGCTTTGTGGCATCAAAACAGCTCATGATCCGATAGAGCAATTCATGGGTGTTCGGCGCAAATACCAATTGCTCAGGGGCACCAGTATTTAAGATAGTACTAATGCGCTGCTGTAGCTCTGGCACCAAGGTTTCGAAAAAATATCCCCATTTACCATCAACGTATTTGGCGCTGTCATCCCAATATTGCAACATGGCATCTCGTGTACAGTCTGGCCAGAAGTAGTGACTGTGACATGCGTAGTGTTGTTTATTTTTGTTTGCCGAAAGGAAGCCCTGATAAAACTGCTGATATGACATGGATGAGTACCAAAAACCAAAGACCTACAAACCCTACCAAAATTATGCATTTTTGGCATGAGCTTGCGCCATTTCTAACACATTTATTTACAAATTAAGTGTAAATTCTTTTGCCCAAAAGCGAGAGAAGGTTGCAACTTGCTGTACACTTTTTTGTAACAAAGTCCTAAAAGTCTGCTATACCCTTTAGTATGCACTTTGTCAGCATTCGAAACTGTAAGTTATTGATATACAGTAATGCACATAAAAAAGGTTGGCTATGCGTTTTCCCAATTATGGAAATTACTCATTAGATGTGTCAGGCAACGTACTTGAAGTATTTGCCACGGGTGCATGGAATTTAAGGACAACGGAAAATTTTGTTGAGGAAATGCATGATCTCACCACTAAATTCCGCGACCAAACATGGGCGGCATTAATGGATGGAAGACGCTGGGTGTTAGCGACGCCTGAGTGTCAAACCTGCCTAGCCGATGCCATAAAAGTTAACATCACGCGAGGTCTGCGTCGCTCAGCTTATGTACTTGATTCAGGAATGGTTAAGCGCGCCCAACTAGAGCGCACACACCCCGCTAAGCAGCGAGAATTTGAAGTTGCGGGGTACGAAAGAGAATATTTTGAAACGTATTTCGGTGCATTGAATTGGCTTCACAAAGAAGGCTATTCACCAATTGTTCCCAGATAAACACTCGTCTTAAAACATTTATATACGCCCCGCTTTCTTATCTAATAAAGTAAGCTGTAAACCTTGCGGCGATATTCTGATTTCAATGGGTCGCCATCCGGAAGCGCATTCATCATATCCATCATAAGCTTGCGTGCATCACCAAAACCCAACTCTTTTTTCAATACGCAGTACAACAGCTCCAATGCATCTTGTGCCTTATTTGCTTGTTGTAGTTGCACAGCTAAATCAACTTTTAATTGCAGATCGTCCGGGTTAGCTTCTACCGCTTGGGTAAGTTGGCGAATTTCAGGCGTATCAGCAGCCTGCTCTGCCAGCTCAATTTTTCCAGCAAGTGAGCGATAACGAGAGTCTTGATCGACAAGTTTTATCTCTTCAAGCAAAGATTTGGCCGCATCAATTGACCCAGTCTCAATAAAGCAATCGATAAGCATGTACTTGGCATTTACATTATCTGGGTTTAGTTCAAGGGCTTCTTTTGCCGCAGGAAGCGCTTCTGCGTAGTCGCCTTGCTGAATTGCTTTGCCAGCTGTAGCCAACAAGTCGTCTTCTGGGTTAGGTAAATATTTAGCGAGCATTTCGCGTATTTGCTGTTCGGGCTGCACTCCAGCAAAGCCGTCTACAGGTTGACCATTTTGAACCACCATCACCGTCGGCAAACTGCGTATACCAAACTGCGCTGCCACTTCTTGCTGTGCTTCACAGTCGACTTTTGCCAAAATTAAGTGGTCTTTATATTCGCCTGCCAACTTCTCTAGAATAGGCATCAAATCTTTGCAGGGTTCGCACCAGTCAGCCCAGAAATCAATAAGCACTAACTTTTCTTGTGACGCTTCTATAATGATTTGCTGAAAGTTTTCTACCGTAATATCTACGATGGTTGCTTGACTATTCGCAACAATATTTTCCATAACGCGTGCCTTTAAACATTTCTTTAATGCCAAGGAATATGGGGTAGTTGCAGTCAAATTACAAGGTCAGCGAAGCCAAGCTTGATAGGGATAAAACATAAAAGAGCACAACAATGTCAAATAGATGACATTTTAGCTCACCCATCAATGTTAACTTAATGTAAAATTACACTGTTAAACTTACAAAGCGAGTACCTATTATGAGCACTAAAACTGAAGCCTCTACTGGATTTACATCGTTTCGCGAGTTCTACCCGTTTTATTTGAACGAACACAACGACGCCACCTGCAGAACACTGCACTTTATTGGGTCGTGGTTAGTACTTGGCGTTATAGCGCTTGCTTTTTATACCACTAATTGGGCATTGCTTTGGTTCGTTCCACTGGTTGGCTATGGCTTCGCTTGGGTTGGTCATTTCTTTTTTGAAAAAAATAAACCCGCTACCTTTAAATACCCACTGTATAGCTTTATAGGTGATTGGGTAATGTTTAAAGATATCCTGACTGGCAAAATAAGTTTAAAAGGAAATGCGCAGCCTTAATGTGACGACATCAAAACAATAATACCAAGGCGATATTATTTGTGATGTTTAGATATGCTTTTATTAGAGCCTGTTTATCTTTGTTTTTTGTGAGCAAAGATAAACAGGCTCTTATCATGTAGGAAGGGGGTTTTACCGCACAAGCTTGTCACTGTATGCAAGAAACCTATATGGTAGGTAACTTTATTAGGAAAGTTACTTAATAACGTATTGCGTCTTTTCGAAAAAGCGTGCAATACAATAAAAAACCAGGAACATGACATGTTTGCGTTTCAACTCATAAAACAGAAGCGTCGCCTTTCGACTTCTGTAGCTTTGTCTTTGCTACTCGCTAGTGCAACATCGGTGTACGCAGAAGAGCACGCATCTTCAACCTCAGCTTCACCTCAAAATGACTCACTAAGTCAGGTTCTACAATTCGAGGATACCTTTAACCTTGAGTTTGTAACTAGCCCGCAATTCATTAGTGATGACACTGTGGTTTATAGTCGACAAAGCATGGACATCATGTCAGATGGCAGACACAGTAGTTTATGGCAAGTTAACATCAAATCAGGCGAGCACCGCCCTTTCATTGGTGATGAAGCCAACCTGTCTCAAGCCACGCTTTCCCCTAATGGAAAGCTCATCGCCTACACCAAGGCAGTGGATGGACGTACGCAACTGCATTTGTATTATTTAGATAGTAAACAGTCTGTACGATTAACTAATCTATCAGAGTCGCCTCGCCAAATAACGTGGTCAAACGATAACAAGACATTAGCGTTCACCTTGTTTACTGAAGAGAAGCAAGCTCCACTGTTTACTAAAATGCCCGCCAAGCCGAAAGGGGCAAAATGGGCAGAACAAGCCAAATACATAGATGCGACACAATATCGCGGTGACGGGCGTGGTTACCTTCGCGAAGGATATGAGCAGATTTATGTATTACCCGTAGAGGGCGGTACTCCCCGTCAATTGACTACAGGTAAATATCCTAACGGCGGCTCGCTTGCTTTTTCTCCCTCAAATGAGTGGATTTACTACGCAACACCACACCGTGAAGATTATGCCTTACACCCGCTTTTCAGCGATATTTACAAAGTTAATGTGAATAGTGCTGAAGTAGTACAGGTTACTCAGATAGATGGCCCAGAAAGTAGACCAACAATTAGCCCCAATGGTAAATACCTAGCATTTAGTCAACTCAATGACAGGAAGCTGTCGTATCAAAACAGCGACTTAGTTGTGATGGAGTTAGAAAGTGGCGAGGTAACACGACTGACTACATCATTAGACAGAGCATTGGGAAAATTTGTTTGGCGCCAAGACAGTAGAGGCCTTTTATTTAGTTACCTTGATGAAGGTGAAACCAAGCTTGCTGCTACTAACTTAAAAGGTGAAATTAGACCACTAGATATTGCAATGGGGGGCCAATCGTTTGGCAGACCCTATACTTCAGGCGATTTCGCAGTAAGTAAAAAAGGCGATATTGTATTTACTACAGCGTCTCGTACTATGCCGGGTGATTTGGCCCTATACCGCAAAGACAAAGCGCCAACGCTACTGACGCAGTTGAACACAGACGCACTGGGGCACAAAACGCTGGCAAACGTAGAAGACTTGAATGTGACGTCTACGGTGGATGAAAGAAACATCGACGCATGGATTGCCCTTCCTCCCAATTTTGACAGCAGCAAAAAGTACCCGCTTATCCTGGAAATCCACGGCGGACCACACGCAGCTTACGGGCCACATTTTTCCACGGAAATACAACTCATGGCGGCGCAGGGTTATGTGGTTGTTTGGTCAAACCCACGAGGCAGTAGCTCGTATGGCGAAGACTTTGGAAACCTAATTCACCATAACTACCCATCAGAAGACTATAACGACCTTATGGATGTGGTTGATGCCGTCATCGCCAAGGGCTATGTGGATACGAAGAACCTCTTTATTACGGGTGGTTCTGGTGGTGGTGTGCTCACTGCGTGGTCTATTGGTATGACAGAACGCTTTGCGGCGGCAGTAGTCGCTAAGCCTGTGATCAATTGGTTGAGTTTTGCGTTAACTGCCGATGCATACCCTTTCTTCAGCCAATATTGGATGGAAGACATGCCATGGAATATTGCTGATAAATTGTGGAAGCGCAGCCCACTGTCTTTGGTAGGCAATGTAACAACGCCTACTTTGTTGTTAACCGGTGAATCTGACTATCGCACGCCAATCAGTGAGTCTGAGCAGTATTATCAAGCGCTCAAGCTACAAGGTGTTGATGCTGCAATGGTGCGTATTCCCGGAGCATCGCACGGTATTGCTAGTCGCCCATCACGTCTGATTCAAAAAGTAGGAAATATTTTGGCGTGGTTTGAACGCTATAAAACGAAAGCAAATGACAACAAATAGTGATTAGATTGCAAGCTTGTGCCAGCAGTTGTCTACTGATAGGTAACGCTTGCACAGCCTTGCAACGATAACTTCGCAAGTAAAAAGGCCGAGTTTAAAAACTCGGCCTTCACATAGACTACTTTCTAGTTAGCTTTAAAATTTTACCGTTGGGCGCATCGGTAAGCAGATAGATTGAACCGTCAGGTGCTACCTCTACATCGCGAATACGCGCTTGGTTGTCGCGTACATACTCGAACTGCTCACCAGGCTTTCCATCTTCTACATCAATACGACGTAGATGGGTGAACTTAAGTGAGCCAACTAAGACATCACCTTCCCACTCTTTGAACATTTCACCAGTGTAGAAAGTGAGTCCACTCGGTGCGATTGATGGGTCCCAATAAACCCAAGGTTGCTCCATGCCTTCCATGTGGGTTTTGTCACTAATAATATCGCCACTGTAATCAATACCGTAGGTGATCACAGGCCAACCATAGTTTGCACCAGCCTTAATTTGGTTAATTTCATCACCGCCTTTAGGGCCGTGTTCCATTGCCCATACGGCTCCAGTGTTAGGGTGTATTGTTACACCTTGAACATTGCGGTGACCGTAACTAAATACTTCAGGGGCGTCGCCATCAATAAACGGGTTATCGCTAGGCACACTGCCATCACGGTTAATTCGAGCAATAGTACCGAAATGGTTATTGGTATTTTGTGCTTCTTGCATGTATTTGTAGCGATCACCCATGGTGATATATAGCTGCTTTTCTGCATCAAAGGCTAAACGACAGCCAAAGTGAAAGCCGTTATCTACAATTGAATCGGCGCTGAAGATAACTTCAACATTGTCTAAACCACTGTCGGTAAGTGTGGCTTTCGCTACACTGCTGCTACTGCCAGGCTTACCTTCAACCTCGCTTGCTTTGCTGTAACAAAAGTAAATCGTGTTATTGTCATTGAAGTCTGGATCGATAGTAATGTCGAGCATACCACCTTGGTTTTGTGCAACGACATCTGGAACGTTCGCCAATCTTCCGGATAACTTGCCTTCTTTAGAAAGGCGTTGAATACCGCCAGCGCGCTCAGTTACCAATAAATCTCCATTAGGAAGAAATACCATGCCCCAAGGATTAACTAAACCTTCAGCAAGGGTGGTAACGTTAATATCACTATCGGTAATACCATGGTCTCCGTGATCGTGATTTTCGTGTGCTAACGCTGTTTGAGTTAGCGCCAACGCTACAGCACCAGCACTGAGTAACCGTGTTGTTTTTATCATCTTCTGCCTCGGTCTAGTTTTTCGCGACGTAAGAAGGTCGCAGTACTTTTGTAAATTTTATCTAGTATACAAAAAAGGGCACAGCATCGCTGTACCCTTAAGATAATTTGCCGTTGTATTACGCTAAACGCGAATACTCAGACTATTGCGCTATTTAAGTTTACCTACTTAGGTAATGTTGCGCGTAACATCCACGCTGTTTTCTCGTGCACACGCATACGATCGCCAATAAGTGCAGCAGACGATTCATCATCAGCTTCTTGCGCTAGCTTCAGAGATGCTCTACAGGTTTTAACCACCTGCTCGTGTCCGTGTGTTAAAAGTCGAACCATTTCGGTTGCCTCAGGCACACCCTCTACTTCTTCAATCGAACTTAATTGTGCAAATGACTTATATGTACCCGGCGCAGCGATACCTAACGTTCGGATACGCTCTGCAATCTCATCCACTGCTTCTGCAAGCTCGGTATAATGTTCTTCAAACATTAGGTGAAGCTCTCGAAATTGCGGGCCTTCTACATTCCAGTGGAAATTATGGGTTTGAAGGTAAAGCGTGTACGAATCTGCCAGTAGCTTTTTCAGTCCTTCTGCCACTGCATTGCGATCACTTTCAGAAATACCAATATCAATCTTGCTCATGTCACACTCCTTAGCTTATTTTCAAAACCAGTTTGAATAGAAATCTTTAATGTGTGATTAATACTACGCTAGTTTCACTGAAAAAGATTTCGCATAAAACTGATTGCACGAATCGCCTTATTCAATACAAGGTTATTGAGCGTGAAGAATCAGAGGGTTTAAATCTTGCCTCGATATTCAGCACGCTCTAGTTAGTGATGGTGATGATGACCTTGGTTTTCATCTTTTTTGACCGGAAGTACAACGTATACAGTGGTCTGTTCATCGAAAGTTAACGTAAGTGCCACTTCACTGCCTTCTTCTAAGCCCTTCTTCAACCCCAAAAGCATAACGTGATAACCACCAGATTCGAACGAAACCATGCCATTTGCAGCAACAGTGACGCCCTCTTTCATTTCGCGCATCTTCATCATATCCCCTTGCATTTCGGTGGTATGAATTTGTGCTTCATCGGCAATAGTAGCGTCTACGTCAACCGATGTGAGTACCATATCCACGTCGCTTTGGTTGTGTAGCATAAAGTACGCAGCGCCCGTTTTAGCCATCGCAAATGTCGCTCGTGCGTACCCGTTCATTACCATGATAGTAGACTCTTCAGAGGCCAATTGATTGGAAGTATGATTATGCTGGGCTGCGGCAGAGAAAACTGGAAAAGTAAAAAGTGCGCATACAGCTAGTAGCGTATTAGAAAACTTGGGGAATGATGACATACAGCCTGCTCCATATTGGTTTAGGAACTTAGTGTACGTAAGAACGCTTTAAGAAAAAAGCGAAATGGTGCCGACTGCCGGAATCGAACTGGCGACCTACTGATTACAAGTCAGTTGCTCTACCAACTGAGCTAAGTCGGCACACTAGAAAAACCGCTGCCTGTGACAGCGGATGCGTATTCTAGCGATAAAAGCGTTGGTGTCAACCTTTTAATCGCGTTGCTTCGCCAATTAATTTAGGGAAGTACTCAAGCGGTAAATATTGACTCAACGCCATCAGTTTTTCACCAAGCTTTTGGTAACTGTTAGTCGTCACATTTATGTGACCCATTTTGCGCTTTTCACGCACCGATTTACCGTACCAGTGCAAGTGGCTGCCATCGATACTCAGTAGATCACGTGAGAAGCTACTGCAACCAATGATGTTCACCATTGCGCTTGGGCCAATGGCTGACGTATCACCAAGCGGTAAACCGCACACTGCGCGCAAGTGGTTTTCGAATTGACTAGTAACCGCACCAGATTGACTCCAGTGGCCTGAGTTGTGTACCCGTGGTGCAAGTTCATTGACCAGAAGCTTGTCGCCAACTTGAAATAGCTCAACCGCCAGTACACCAATGTAGTTCATGCCTTCAGCAAGTTTCACAAATATGTCGTGAGCTTGTGCCTGAAGTGCTTCATCCACTTGTGTGGCCGGTGCCACAGACACATGAAGTTGACCTTGGTGATGTAAGTTTTCTGCAAGTGGGTAAGTGCGTACATCGCCATTCGCGTTACGTACGCCAATAAGTGACAGTTCTCTATCGAAGGCCACCATCTTTTCTACAACCAATGGCACATTTTCAAGATCTAGACCTTGAAGAGACTTTTTCAAAGCCGGTAATTCTGATGCATCAGACAGACGCCATTGCCCATAACCGTCGTAACCATCACGACTGGCTTTTAGAATGAGCTTCTCGCCTAGGTCGGCAACACATTCGTCAAGCTGGTCAAGTTGCGTCACTATCTTGTGTTCGCAGTTGGCAACATGCATTGTTTCCAAAAGCTTCTTCTCGCGAACGCGATCTGCGCCAACCAGAATACTGTCAATATTTGGCATGAGCTTGTTAGATTGTGCCGCTTGTTCTAACAACCGTTCTGGAACGTGTTCAAACTCTACCGTCAGTGCATCAGCACCTTCGATAGCTTGTTGCAGCGTGACATCTAGTGGCGTTTTACTTACAGGATGTACAACGGTATCGTCATTGACATCAACCGCTTGAACCTCTATTCCTAAAGGGCTTCCAGCAAGATACATCATTTGTGCAAGCTGGCCTGCGCCGTAAACTACCACTCTCATTCATCTAGCTCCAATGTGTTGCTAGACGCTAGCACCGTGTCTGTTTGTGCTTTTCTAAACGCGATAACAGCATCGCGAACACTTTCGTCTTGCAACGCCACTACTTGCGCTGCAAGTAGACCTGCATTTGCAGCGCCAGCTTCGCCAATTGCCAACGTTCCCACAGCAACACCTTTTGGCATTTGAACAATAGAAAGTAACGAGTCTAAGCCGTTCAGTGCTTTAGATTTTACTGGGCAACCGAATACCGGAAGGTGTGTATGCGCTGCGATCATGCCAGGCAAGTGTGCAGCACCGCCAGCACCAGCAATTATGGCACTGAAGCCTTCATCTGCTGCACTTTCAGCAAACTCAACTAGCAAGTTAGGGGTGCGGTGCGCAGACACCACCTTCGCTTCAAATTCAACACCAAACGACTTCAGCATTTTGGCGGCCTGTTGCATAGTAGGCCAGTCTGAAGTTGAACCCATCACAATCGCGACTTTTGCCATCTAGAGATCCTCGGGGTAGGTAAAGTGGACAACATTGGAAAGGCCGCGATTGTAGCGTAAAACCGTACAGAATCCCACCGCTAAGATCATCACCAAGTCGCCGTCCAAAACGGTAAAACGAGCAGATTGAATGATCTCATATCGCCCGATCCCCCGTATTAATAAAAGTTAATTTTAGCGTTATTTTATTCATATTTTTCCTAATGATGTGGAAAAAATAGTAGTGCGCGCTTCTTTGCATGGTTGAATTGACCAGTAGAACCAGCTAATTGTGAGGTGTTAAATGGCAAATCAGCACGAATCTGATGTAATTGATGGAGTAATTGAAGAAGTACAAGATGTCGTTTCAGATTTTCTCAACAGAGAAGCTGCTCCCGGTATTCTGCTCATGATGGCGACGGTACTTGCTCTTATCATTGCGAACTCACCAATAGAATCAATTTACGATCAACTTATCACCTTACCCGTGCAAATTTCAGCGGGAACATGGGCAATCGACAAGCCATTATTATTGTGGATAAACGATGGCCTTATGGCGGTATTTTTCTTTCATGTTGGCCTTGAACTCAAAAGAGAAATTTGCGAAGGCGAGCTTTCTGATCCCAAGCAAATTGTGTTACCTGCCGCAGGCGCCCTTGGCGGTATGCTGATACCGGCCTTAATTTACGTTGGAATTAACTGGAACAACCCCGTTGCCGTTGCAGGCTGGGCCATACCTGCCGCCACAGATATTGCCTTCGCATTAGGAATATTGGCATTGCTTGGTAGCCGTGTACCCACCGCATTGAAAGTTTTTTTAGTAACATTAGCCATTATCGATGATATCGGCGCCATTGTTATTATTGCACTTTTCTACACTGAGCAAATTACTGCGAGTGCGCTGTACATCGCTGCGGGTTGCTTAATAGTGCTTTGGCAAATGAATCGACGCAATATTGTCGACATTCCCGCTTATGTCTTTGTAGGAACGGTACTTTGGGTTGCTATGTTGAAGTCTGGTGTTCATGCCACACTTGCCGGTGTAGTGCTGGCTGGGTTTATTCCGATGCGCGACGTAAAAGACACATCATATTCACCTGTTACACGTCTTGAACACGCGCTAAATGGCGTAGTCAGCTTCGCTATTCTGCCCTTGTTTGCATTTGCAAACGCAGGCGTTAATTTCGGGAATATCAGCCCTGAGGGTATTTTCCATCCCGTAACCTTTGGCATCTTTCTGGGGCTTGTTGTTGGAAAGCAAGTTGGCGTATTCGGCTTTTGCTACGTCATGATCAAAATGAATATTGCCAAGCTCCCAACCGACCTTAACTTGAAACATATTTACGGCTGCGCACTGCTGTGTGGTGTGGGCTTCACCATGAGTTTATTTATCGGCGGCCTGGCATTTGCGCAAACGGGTATCAATCAAATTTTTGATGAAAGGGTTGGAATTCTCGCAGGCTCTTTAGTTTCAGCCGTTTTGGGATACGCGGTACTGAGAATGGTCAGTGACGCTGACAACGAGGGCACTGAAAAAGCCTCAAACGCGAGCAATCTCACGGGCAATACAGTCAAATAGCACTTTTTTGCGGATGGGCTTGCTAAGATGTGTGTTCATTCCGGCCGCGATACAAGCGGCCTTGTCTTCAGAGAAGGCGTTAGCAGTTAGCGCAATAATGATAATATTGTCCTTATTGCGCCCTTCTCGTCTTATTTTTTTGGTTGCCGAATAGCCATCCATTACTGGCATTTGGCAGTCCATCAAGACCACATCAAAATCATATCTTTTCTCTGCTTTGACTGCTTCGGCTCCATTGACGGCCCGTATACACTTAACATTCTCAGAAGCAAGCATTTCCATCACAATACTTGCGTTAATATCATTGTCTTCTGCCAATAATATACGCAGTTTATCAGGTAGCGTAAGTACTGTCTGAGGGGCTACTTTAGCCACAGGTTTGCCATGCGAGCACGGTAAGGTAAATGTAAATGTTGTACCTTGCCCAACTATACTATCCACGCCTAGTTCGCCACCCATAAGCGCTATTAGCCCTTTGGATATGGCTAAACCTAACCCCGTACCGCCAAAGTCACGGGTAATTGATGCATCTGCTTGCTCAAATTTATCAAAAATAACATTGAGCTTGTTGCTTTCAATACCCACGCCGGTGTCTTGAACAGCAACCTTTAATTGCCCTGAGTTATAACTTGCATTAACCGAAACCTTACCTTGGCGTGTGAACTTCACCGCATTGCTCAGTAAGTTATTCAGTATTTGACTGAGTTTTACCGTATCAATATTGAGGAGCTCTGGCACATCGTCACTGACGTCAAGTTCAATGCTGACCCCTTTGGCTTCTGCGGTAAATCGATATAAGTCACATGACGCATTAATTAGCGCTTTAATTTCCGTGCTGGTAATGTCTAACTGCATTTTACCAGACTCGATTTTCGACCAATCGAGAATACTGTCTAATATCATCAATAAATTATTAGCCGAACGTGCGATTGTCTCAGCGCGCGCTTCAACGTGGCTGGGGAGTTCGTTTTCAAGAATGAGTTCACAGGAACCAATAATGCCATTCATAGGTGTTCTTATTTCGTGACTCATATTAGCCAAGAATTGTGTTTTTGCTGTATTGGCAGCCTCAGCCTCTTTTAAAGCAAGGGCTAGATGCTGTGTTTTCTCATCAATTCTTGCTTCAAGTAATTGATTGAATTTACTCAGCTCAACATTCAAATGTTGCTCGTTGTTTCGCGCTTTTTCTAGTTCATCAAACGCATCGAGTAACCTCTTCTCCAAACTCATAAATTCATCACTGAGGGAAGCAAGCTCTTGAATATGCAATGATAACTGGGGCACTTTTGATTGTGTTTTCTGAGATGGCTTGAATTCGGCAATATATGCAACGAGTCGACGAATAGGCGCCCCTACCATTCTAGCAACCACATAACCCGTGAAGGTGCCAAAAGCAGACAGTGCTAATAGCAATAAAAGATCTTTGAGTAAGTACCTACTGAGAAGCGACAGTAATCGCCGAGTGTCATAGTAATAGCTAATCTTCCAATCAACCGAAGACAAGTCTGCCGCAAACCTAAGCCAAACCTTACCCAAAGGACCATCTTTTACTTCTGGAGAGCAATTGGGCTCACAGCCGTACAGTGGTGCTTTTGATAAAGGTGTAATATCCAGACCTGAAGATGCGTAGATCACTTCCCCCTTAGCACCTTCGATTAACATCAAAAAGCCCGGTAAATTTAATGCATCAATGCTCTGAAAGCTCTTTAACGACAATGACCCTTCGACAATTCCCTTAGGGATACCATCTTTGTTCATAATTGGTGCAGATATTGCGATAATGGGATCGTTGCCAAATCCCGAGCCCTGAAAGGCGTTAGAGAGGTAGGGTTGGCCTGATTGCATGACTTCATAAAAATACGGTCGATAGGCGACATTGGGAAAACCATCCATGATGGCTTTTTGTAACAAAGACGGCGGATACGCCTGGGTAATATCACCGTCTTTATCAGCAACAAGAAACGTTAAAAACTCAGGATTTTGCGAGGCAAGTATTCCCAACTGAGCATCAGCTGCTTCGTTAAAATTCGGGCTAAGTGCTTCATTTGATAAAACCTGAGCAGCCCCTGTAACCGCATTTTTATGCCTGCGAATAAAATCGGAAAGCTGATATTCAAGAACCTGCGTACGCTGCGACATGTATCGGTGAATTTGGCTTTCTTGCTGATGTTGGAACAGAGTGACTGACAAGTAAATTACCGCCATTGATGCCACAAAAAAACTGCCAGAGAAAAAATACCCGAGTAAGAAATGCAAACTAACGCGTTCAGACTTAAGCGATGCTTTTTGTCTAAAGCCGACCGCAGCTATGTGAGCAAAATGTCCAGTGAGAAGGCCAAACACCCCACTAATCCAAGTAACTAACACACCAGAAAACAACACATTAGCATTGTCACCATCGTACAATGCATGCTCAAGAACTAAAATGGGAAGAAAGACAATAGACCAAAACCCGCCCCCTACTTTGATGACTTGCTTCATCGATTTCTCGTACCCAAATAAGCTAATAACAAGCGGAAGCAAAGTCAGGCTTTCTTTACCGACGATACTGCCGTTATTGAGCCACAATGGCGCACTTATGATGAGAGAAATAGGTATAGATAAATAAGGAGAAAATCGCAGAGCAGCATAAACCGCAACGCCCATGCCAAAAACGGCAAGGCCACTACTATCAAAAGGAGGTGGAATAAAATTAAGACCTGTACCTAAAGCACAGGTCAATATCGCATGAAGCGCCAGAGACCATGAAAATAAAGAGGGGTTTAATTTCACATTCAGTCTCCGGCCCTATCGCTTAGTGCTTAGCCATATAGTCTAAGGTGAAATTGGTTAGCAACTTCACGCCAAGCTTCATACCCGAATCGTCCACATAGAACTCAGGAGTATGATGTGCTGGGCTGTCTTCTTCACTTACATCCAGTGGCTTGCCACCAACCCACACATACAAACCAGGTACTTGCTCTTGAAAGAATGAAAAATCTTCTGCACCAGTTACAGGTTTAGACAACAAGGTATTTTCAACACCCGCCGTACGCTGCATTGTAGGAAGCATTTGTTGGGTTAGCTCTGGGTCGTTATAAGTAATAGGGTAATAGTAGTCTAGCGGCAAAGTTAATTCCGCCTCAGCGCCCATACTTTCTGCAATAGCTTTTACTTTTCGTGGTAATGCTTCATATATGTGCTCACGAGCCGCTTTGTTCAGAGTACGAATTGTACCCACCATTTCAACTTCACTAGGAATAATGTTGGAGCGGTTTCCGCCGTGAATGGAGCCAATAGATACTACTGCTGCATCATCTATAAGTTTAAGCTCTCGACTGACAATAGTCTGGATAGACATGATCATTTGTGCTGAAGTAACAATTGGATCCACACTCTTCCATGGATATGCACCATGCGCTTGTTTACCATGAACTACAATTTTGAATGGGTCCACCGCAGCCATGGTTCCGCCAGAGTTATAACGCACCGTGCCCACATCGGTATTTGCGCTAATGTGGAGGCCAAAAATGGCGTCAACATCAGGGTTTTTAAGTACCCCTTCCTTTACCATAACTTCAGCACCACCTTTTTCGCCAGCAGGAGCACCCTCTTCGGCAGGCTGAAAAATAAACTTCACTTTACCTTTCAATTCACCTTTGATGTCAGTCAGTATTTTTGCCGCGCCCATAAGCATAGCCATATGTGTATCGTGGCCACATGCGTGCATAACAGGTACCTCTTTGCCGTTGTACTCACCCAATTGATTTGAGCGATAAGACAAAGCACTTTCTTCTTTTACAGGCAATCCATCCATATCGGCACGCAATGCCACAACAGGACCCGGTTTACCCGAATCTAAAATAGCCACAACCCCAGTTTTAGCCACACCAGTTTGTACCTGGAGCCCAAGACTCTTTAAATAAGACGCAACATACTCTGCGGTTTTGAATTCGCGGTTTGAAAGCTCTGGGAACTCGTGAAAATGGTGGCGCCAGCTAATTACATCCGCTTCTACCTTACTTGCCAATGCGTCGACATCAACCGTGTTAGCAGAAGCAACTGAAAGCGACATTGCCCCAGCCACCGCAATTGAAAGCATTTTCCGGTACATAATAATTATTTCCTTTGGTGTTTTTAGACAGAGTAGATCATCTTGAATAAGAAAACATCATTAAGAGTGAATGCCTTACCGACTACTTTTTAAAATTTATAGCGCTATCAAGAGGCTTATTTTGTACACGAACCATAGTTTTCAATTAACCTACGCAGCAATAATGAACACTACAGGCACCTGAAAAATATCGTATAAGTGAGAACAAATGTATTAGACACTAGTATAAATCAGATCATTTATGCGTCTGCTGTAATCTGTACCCATTCCCTCGTAAAGTGACAATTTCAATACCAGATTGAGGCGGCATTTTCTGTCTTAGTCGACTTATGTACACGTCGACAATGTTCGTCAGTGGGTCACTGTTGCTTTGCCACACGCGGCTTAGGATACGCTCTCGGGTGAGCAGTTTATTTTGCGACTCCATAAGATATTGCAATAGATTAAATTCAATATTGGTCAAACTAAGCTCGTGAAAGCCTGTATTTTCATCGAATGACTTGGCTATTCGTGCATCCAAATCAAGTTCAATATTGCCACAACGCAAGGCTTTCGCACTAGTCTCATGATTGCTCTTTGCTCGCCGACAAAGCGCGTTAACCCTAGCAATCAACTCATCAAAGTCAAAAGGCTTACATAAATAATCATCAGCCCCTTTATCCAACCCTGCTATTTTTTCTATAACATCGTCCAGTGCAGTTAGAAGCAAAACCATTGGAGAATGTGGTAGTCGCTTGAGTCTTTCGATAATATTAATACTGTCTTCATCATTAAACATTCTATCTAAAATGATGACATCTGGTTGCTCACGCCTTGCGTGGGTTTCTACATTGTGCAGTTGCAACTCTTTCGTACACTCGAACCCTTCAACACATAGCCCGCGATATAAGAAATTAACGAGTGATTCTTCGTCATCAGCAATCAACACTTTCATTCAACAAACTCCAGTGGCATATGAATAATAAATGTACTCCCCTCGCCTAACATTGAATGAACATCAATACGTCCACCGTGCGCCTCTATAATCGCTTTTGCAATAGCAAGACCTAACCCCATGCCTTCAGCTTTGTGCTTAAACCGAACAAAGCGTTCAAATATGTGGTTAATATCAGATGGCGAAATTCCCTCACCGAAATCCTGTATTTTAATAACAGCCATTTGGTTTTGTTGTTCAGCTTTCACACTAACGTGAGTATCTGCTTTTGAATATTTACATGCATTGTCCAGTATAATTGAAACAACCTGCCGAAAACGTTGCTCATCAAAACTCAACGCTACGTTTTTCATTGCCTCATCTACGTGTAAGCTAAATTTGCGCTCGGGATAAACACGTTGCCACTGCTCAATTTGCTGCTGTAAAAACACTTCCAGTACATGCTTTGCTTTATCGAGCTTTAACTGGTTCAATTCCGCTCTCGCCAATAATAGAAGGTCATCTACCAGCTCACTTAAATTAACCGCCTGGGTCAGAATTGAACTAAGTGTTTCGCGATAAACATCTTGTGAAGTCGACTGCTGACGCAAGGTAACTTGTGCCTCACCACGAATAATAGTCAGAGGCGTTCTAAGCTCGTGAGATATATCAGCCAAAAACTGACGCCTTCTAGCATCTACCTTAGTAAGCTGCTCGTTCACTTCTGAGATTTCTCGTGTACGCTTTTCTACTTTAAACTCAAGCTCCTTTCTAGACTGGCGCTCTTTCTGTTCATGCTCTGCCAGTCGCGATGCGAGTCGATTTAGGTTCTCAACCAATATTGTAAATTCACTGTCTAACGTCTCTGGTAAGCGCTGTTTGTAATCTCCTGATGCAATGGCTTTTGTTCCATTATTGATAAGCGCAAGGGGTTGGTACAACTGGTTGAACAACCAATAGCAGGCAAAAAGTATTAGCGGCATTGCAAACACACTAATTCCTATAGAAAACCATAAAATGGCAGTATTCAACATCTCAATTCTTGCATTTATTGAGGTCACTACATTACCTTGGCGAACCACGGCTGCATTGATTGCTTCTCTGAACTCATTGTCTATCTTAACTTCGAGTAAGTACTGTAAGCGGTTTTGTAACGCCGACGACTTATCCCAGTCTTCCGTCGCTATTGCATTGAACTCGTCAATAATTTCGTTGATAAGCGCCATCAAATCATCGGTATCTTCGACACTGCCGTCAGTAATAGCTTTACCCAGCGCATGGCGTTGCTGCACCTCAAGTACTCTAATTTTGCTAAGCGATTGCTCGATAAGTGCTTGTTTATTGCGAATAACCGCTTGATTGGCATTTTTTCCAAACAGTAATTCATCGGTAAGCTGTTTGAACATCCGATAGGAAATGCTGCTTAAATTTTGATGCTCTGATAGCAGTGTTTGTGCAGTTGTGGTTTGTGTGAGATTCGCACGTGTCATGTACGCTGAGATGGCGGTACATACCAACGATATCATCATTATCAAGCCAGATATTACACCAAAGACATATATCTTGCGTTTGTACATAAGCCAAGCCTATAAATCATTTTCTTCAGTCGACGAGAATGCACTGGTATCAAAGTTAATTGCATTTACACCGTTGAGCTTTGGCTTTGCAAATAGAAAGCCCTGAAATTTTTGAACACCTACATTATAAAGCCATAACCACTCTTCAAATGACTCTACGCCCTCTACAATAAGATGACTGCCCGTTGCGTTAGCAAACTCAAATACCGCTTGTAATATGGCCTGTCTCGGCCCGTTTTCATGAATTCCTCTGGTAATAGCACGATCAAGCTTTATTTTGTCCGGCATAAAATCAGCCAAGAGCGACAAGCCGGCGTAACCAGCACCAAAGTCATCTAGCGCTAACCGAATACCAGAAGAGCGTAAACTGTCGACGGCTGTGTAAAAAGCATCGCTTTCTTTAACCATTTCACTTTCTGTAACTTCGACTATCAGCTGCTCAGGTGCTAGTTTTACAGCCTCCAAATACCGTATCAGTTGCTCTGCGACATTTGACGTATGGGTTATCGCGCCTGGAAGTAGATTAACTGATAACGCCTGACCTGGCTTTAGAAGCTTGGCGCCTTGAGCAATAGCTACGGCTTTGGACTTGAGATCGAAAACATACCGCTCAGATTCTGACAACGAGGATAAAAATACATCCGGAAAGGCTCCATCTGGTGTGCGAAGTAGCGCTTCCAATGAAGAAATAACACCATTTTTTATATCTACTATAGGTTGGAATGCAAATTGAATTTCACTATTGGGAAATGCGTCGACAACACGCTCTTCGATGAACAGAGTGCGCTTTAGCTTCGACCTATATTCCGCGGATACACAATTACGCCATTGGCCAGTAGCGAAACTATTTAACAGAAAAAAAGCTCGGCTATCGCGACGAATTTTGAGACCTGAGGGTAACCAGTAGCAATTATTATGGTGATTGAAAACAAAGGGCTTTAAGCTCCACTTACCAAACTCTCGTTGCCTAATTGTGGTATCCAGTACCTTAATAATATTGGTATGACGAGCATCTGACTTTAAGTGTTCAAATAATAACAGGATTGAGTCACTGGCTCCTTCAAGGACTTGAAAGAAAAACTCTCCGTCAAAGAGAAGTAAACCCGTAATGTCATGCGCGGTGTTAAAAGGTAGTGAGTCATCGACAATCTTTCTGATGTCTTCATCTGTCATAGGCGTAGTCGCACGGCTTCGATATATTAACTGTCTTAACACGGCTTACCTCAACTCACGTCATGTTGGCTTTAAATCGCTTAAAATACATACGCTAAAATGGTCGAAAGTGTTTATTTATGGCGAATATAATTTTGGTATTCAGCCTCATAGAATTATGTGACGTCTTCAGTCTAGTTCAAATTCAGCGTTTTAATCTTCTATTAATGTTCCCTTAAAGCTTTATTCAAGCGAGAACTTTACGCTTTAGTCAAACGCTCTCAGAAATTAGGGAGCCGTAAACATTAAATGTAAAGTGATAAGAAGGTACTGCTATGAAATATACAATTGCTAAAAGATTACTTGCTATCTCTGCTGCGTCACTAGTTTTAACCGGCTGCTCTACTGCCCACTCTAAGAACTTTAGTAGTGCACCAGAGATGGTCGATTCAGGTTCAACGCCAATCTCGGCACACAGTCAGTTGCTTTATGCAGAGGAGTGTATTTCTGAAAGGGAAGTGGTTAACGCGCAAAAAATGTGGGGAGACGGTATTGTAAATATTGGCGCGACCTATTCAGCAAATGGTGATTACACCACTGCGGCAGCAGACTTTATTCAAGAAATGTATGGATACGATCTAAGTAGTGTACTCTTTAAGCCGACATTAGCGGCAAAAGCGCAATTTAGGTCTAGCTTTGATGCTGCTCTTTCTTATTTTGTCGGGGGAAACGAAGCTTATGCAGAGGACAAAGGGTTTGCCATAAAGCCTTACACCAACGTTAAATTTGATAATGTTGGGATAATTAACAACAGTTGTCGGATGGCGGTTGCAATGGGGAACTACTATTTTACTGACACAAAAGGCGATGAAACAAAGGTAGAGTACACCTTCGCCTATGTAAAGGATAAGTTAGGTAAACTTAGGATCGTAGCACACCAATCATCATTACCATACAACCCCTCATAAACAAAAAACACGCCAAACAATTAAGTTTGGCGTGTTTTACTAACGCGTCATAAAAACTACTTTAACGTTGCTTTACGCTACCATTGCAGCTTGAAGCTTTTTCATCGCATTCTTTTCAATTTGACGAACACGCTCTGCTGAAACTTGGTATTTATCAGCAAGGTCTTGCAACGTAATTTTATTGTCAGCCAACCAGCGTGTTTCAATAATGTCTTGGCTACGCTCATCTAGCGTTTTAATTGCCGAATACAACCGCTTACTTGCCGCAGTATCCCAATCGCTATTAATAACGTCAGTCTCAACATCAGAAGATTTATCTTCTAAATACTGAACAGGAGCAAAATTGCCAGTTTCATCTTCGTCAGCCGTTAGGTCAAATGCTTGATCTTGGCTACTCATACGCGCTTCCATTTGAAGCACTTCTTTCGTACTTACTCCAAGTTCATCCGCTACGGTTTGAACTTCGTCATGAGTAAACCAACCTAAACGCTTTTTCGCCTTACGTAAGTTGAAAAACAATTTACGTTGCGCTTTGGTTGTTGCGACTTTAACGATTCGCCAGTTCTTTAATACAAATTCGTGGATTTCGGCTTTGATCCAATGCACTGCGAAAGACACCAAACGCACACCCACTGTTGGGTCGAAACGCTTTACCGCTTTCATCAGACCGATGTTGCCTTCTTGAATTAAGTCAGCTTGCGGTAGACCGTAGCCTGAATATGACTTCGCAATGTGCACAACAAAACGAAGGTGCGACATAACCAGCTTGCGAGCAGCTTGTAAGTCTTCATCTTCGCGTAGGCGCACTGCCAACTCGCGCTCTTCTTCAGCGCTGAGCATATCAATGCTACTCACAGCTTGAATATAACCTTCAATGCTGCCGCTGTGTGGCACTGACAGAGCCATAGATTGCAAATTGTTGCTCATTGTTCACCTCTTCAATAACCGCTTCATGTTAGCAAACTAACCAAAGCTGCGCGAGACCTAATTAAGATATGAAATAAATCCGGTATGTAGGTATAGAGACACTTTCTAAAATATCAAGACCTCTGACATAAAAAAAACGTTCAGAATTTTTTGCTAAGCCAAAAGCACTATCAGCTTTTAAACTCACCAACTTTTAAATTCACACTGTGCGACAAGACGCCACACCCTTCACCGAATTTTACACACCCTGCATTATACTTTTATTACGCGGAATCACTGAAGCGTTAATCTCATAGAAATGAACTTCAGCGATTATTTTTTTGCACTTTTGACGCATGCAGGGTGTTTTAAATCTTGCTTTACTAATGTCATTATCATATACCTTGCTTTTCTTAGACGAAACTGAAAATAATAGAACGAAACAATCGATCTTTTGCATATCACTACCGCTGTAACGTTTTACCTAGACACTAACGAATAATGAAAAAAGTCGAAGTATTGGTAATACGATAAGTGCAGCAAAGAGGAATTTGATGTTTGCTTATGTTGCTAGACAACCCATTTTTGATGTAAATCGCGAGGTTTACGCCTACGAGCTGCTATTTAGAATTGGAGAAGATAACTGCTTCCCCGACATTCCGCCTGATGAAGCAACCTCCAAGATCCTTACATCAACCCATCTCAGCTTGGGTATAGAAGAGATCACCGGCGATAAAAAAGCCTTTATCAATTTTCACCGCGACACATTAATGTTCCGCTTCCCCACATCGCTCGATGCTAACAAAGTGGTTATTGAAGTAGTTGAAACAGTGGAAGTTGACGACGAGTTAGTGGCGGCGTGCAAACATATTCGCGGTTTGGGCTATCCCATAGCATTAGACGACTACGATATGAAAGGTAAGTGGGAAGCGTTCATACCTTTCACCAGCGTTGTCAAAATTGATATCACTGAAATTCCACACGATGAAATTCCCGCATTAGTCAGCCGTTTCAAGTCTAATGGCATAAAGTTGGTGGCAGAGAAGATTGAAACCTATGAGGAATACAGAAAGTTCAAAGATATGGGCTTTGACTATTTTCAGGGCTATTTTTTAGCCAAACCAGAAATAGTCAGGCATCGCAAAATAGGCCCAAGTGGTTTAACTATGATGCAGCTGCTAACGCTGAGCAGCCAACCCAAACTCAACTTCGATGAAGTGAACAAAATTATTGAAAGGGACCCCTCTCTTACTTATTTACTGTTGCGCTTTATCAATAACCCACTAGTAAACAAGCGACATAAAATTACGTCGTTAAAGCATGCTTTGACTTTCATGGGTGAAGTTGAAGTTAAGAAGTTCATATCATTGCTAGCTCTTGCTAATTTAAACGAAGGTCAGCCTACCGAATTAATGCAAATGGCACTTGTACGGGCTAAATTCTGTGAGTTGATCTATACACAAATTCATCCTAACGATAACCCTCTGACAGGTTTCCTTACGGGTTTATTGTCGTTATTAGATGCCATGATGGAGCAAAGTATTGAAGACCTCGTCAGCAAGGTGCCTATTAGCGATGCAGTAAAAGACGCCCTTTGCGGACAACCCGGTTTATTAAGAAACTGCCTAACACTGACGCAGTATTTTGAGCGAGCGAAGTGGGCAGGTATTCAACAGTTTGCAGCAAAATACGAGTTAAAACAAAGTCTATTACATAGTTATTATAACGAAGCAATTAAATGGGCTAAGCATATGCACAATGTAACGACCAGTGACTCCAAGGATTAGAGTTTGGTTAAGGTTTAACGCCCAATAACCGATATATATAACAATATAGTTGTTAAATCGCGTTTTCGTATCATACACTAAAACATTAGTGTGTATTTTTAGCTCATTAATTTACGAAATTAAAAAAGCGATGCTTATAAACTCTGTGGAATGGCATGCCGCCCATATGATTAGGTGTCGACTGAACCATGTTGGAGCTGTGTTGAATTATGTTCGCGTTTATCGCACGTCAACCTATATTGGATGCAGGCAAAAGTGTTTTTGCTTATGAATTACTTTTCAGGGATGGAAAGAACGGCAGTTATCCAATTCACGATGAAAAAAAATCTAAATACATTGCCGAACAATTTCATCCGTTGGGCCTTGATGATATTTGTGGAGAAAAGTCGTCTTTTATTACCTTCTCCTCTGAGACGCTGATTTCTCGATTTCCAACCACGCTTAATCCAGATAGGGTTATTGTTGAACTAGCTGACCCAACCGACAATACGGTAGCCCTGTTTGAGGCGTGTCAGCACATTAAACAAATGGGCTTCAAACTGGCGATTGACGACCCGATGATGGTCGGTACTCAACACGATATCTTCCCGCTTATTGATATTGTAAAAGTGGATGTATCAAAAACCCGTTTTGATACTATCGAAAAACAAATCTCCCGTTATCACGATGCAAATGTAAAGCTTGTTGCAGAGCAAGTGAATACACAAGACAACTTCTCAATTTGTGTCGACTTGGGCTTTGACCTATTTCAAGGGTACTTTTTTTCGCAGCCAGAAGCGCGCATTTTGCGAGAACTACCTGCTTCAAAGATGAATGTGGTCGATTTAATGGGGGAAAGCTCAAACCCCAGCTTTGACATCAAGCGCATTAGCGAAATCATTGAACGAGATGCCACTCTTAGCTTCTTGTTATTGAAATTCATCAACAACCCAACTATCAACAAGCGCTACAAAATAACGTCTTTAAAGCACGCCCTCAATTACATGGGTGAAGTAGAAATCAAGAAGTTTATCGCGCTGCTTAGCCTGACAAATTTAGGTGATGAAAAGCCTCTTGAAATCATTCATATGTCACTGGTTCGCGCTAAATTCTTTGATCTTTTGGCCGAGCGTCGAGGACTGAAAAACAACCCCCCTATCGCGTTTTTGGTTGGCTTATTTTCGCTACTCGAAGGGTTACTAGACCAATCGATGACCGACATTGTTAAGCAGTTACCTTTATCAGACGAAGTAAATGACGCTTTACTTGGTAAGAACATTGAAATGAATAACTACATGACACTGGTTAGATCGCTAGAGAGTGCGTTGTGGTTAAATGTAATTAAACAAGCAAAGATCTTAAACATCGACCAAAAACAGCTTCACGTACTGTACAACCAAGCTATTGTCTGGGGTAACGGTGTACGTAGCGCTATATCTTCGCACTACCCGCGCGCAATAGCGTAGAGCTTGCTCTAAATTGCGTTAGTTTGCTACCTAGCAAACTAACGCAGCCTGACTATTTAGGTTCTATTTGGCGTACATGGCGCTGAACCGATATTAGTGATCCCAGTAAACCCAGTAAAATCGACAATCCGAGCATCGTTAACAATGCAGACCCCGTTAGCCCTGTAATATAAAACTCTTTTTGATACAGGGAGGCAAAGGCGGTAATACTGCTGTCCATCCACCATAAAATAATGATGACAGCAAACCATGCTATTAACCCACCGAGTAAACCATACCAAAAACCGGTATAAAGAAATGGGCGATGAATAAAGGAATCGGTGGCGCCTACCAACTTCATTACTACAATTTCATCGTACTTATTCAATATGTTAAGTCGAATGGTATTACCAATAATCAAGACAACTGCAATAAAAAGTAACAAACCAATCAGCGTCACTAAGTCGCTTGCAATTTCAATAACAGCGTACAAGCGCTCAAGCCACTCAATGTCGAGTTTGCCAATATCAACTTCTCGTTGCTGTTTTAATTTATCCAGCAATGCTTTTGCTGCTGTAGGCGAAGCGTGCTTTTCTGCCGGTGTAACAAGTACCACATCTGGTAGCGGGTTTTTCTCTAAGTAAGCAATGGCATCGCCCAACCCAGATAAGTGTTGAAACTCTTTTAACGCATCGTCGGCAGGAATATACACCACGGTATCAATTTCAGACCATGTATTCAGACGAGCCACTAACTGCTGAGAACTGGTAGCACTTACATTAGGTTTTAGAAACAACGATATTTCAGACGCTTGCTCCCAACCCGCAGTAATTTTTTCGGTATTTTTCACCATGATATACAAGGTACTTGGCAAGGTAATACTTAGTCCCAGCACACCAATAGTCATCATAGAAGCTAGTGGCTGGCGCCATAGTTCACCTAAGCTAGACAATGCTTGTCGTACATGACTGACAAAGAACATGAAAATGACTTGAAGGAACCCAACTTTAGCCGATGATGCACCACGAGCGCGGCCTTTAAACAAAATACTCATGATTCATCTCCAGCAACAAATGTATCGTTCGTAAGCCCATCCGTTATCATCTGTCCTTGCTTAAGCGTTAATGTGCGATAGCGCATACGGGCAATAAGACCTAAATCATGAGTCGCGATAAGTACAGATACGCCAGCTTGATTAAAGTCTTCAAAAAGGCGAATTATCTCCATCGACAATTTGGGATCTAAGTTACCTGTGGGTTCGTCGGCCAACAATAAAGGCGGTTTGTTGACCACTGCTCGCGCAATACCGACACGCTGTTGCTCACCACCGGAAAGCGTAATAGGTAAACAGCGCATTTTGTCGCGAAGACCAACCATTTCGAGGGCTGCGTCGACACGCTTTCTAATTTCCTTGTGCGTATAGCCTTCAATAACTAAGGGAAGTGCGACATTGTCAAAGACCGATTTGTCCATTAACAGTTGATGACTTTGAAAAATCATACCGATATCACGGCGTATATAGGCAATGTCTCGACGGGTTATGGTATTAAGATCGTGACCATTGATGAGGACACGCCCAACAGTGGGGCGCTCCATAATACTGATAAGTTTAAGCAGTGTACTTTTACCTGCCCCCGAGTGACCAGTTAAAAATGCCATTTCACCTGGAGCAATGTGAAAGTTCACTTTGCTGAGCGCTCGCTGGCCACCGGGATAGGTTTTGCTTACCTGCTCAAACTTTATCATTATTTTTTCCCTACTGCTTTCCCTTATAACCTAATTAGCTCAGCTCTCTGGTGTTTCAATATCACTGAACAAGGCTTCAATAAAATCTTGGCCATCGAATTGACGCAAATCGTCAATGCCTTCGCCCACACCGATATACCTTATAGGAATTTCAAATTGATCGGCAATAGAGAAAATAACGCCACCTTTTGCAGTTCCGTCTAATTTGGTAAGGGTTATCCCAGTTAACCCAACCGCTTCGTTAAATAACTTAGCTTGGCTTACTGCATTTTGCCCTGTGCCTGCGTCCAACGTTAACATGACTTCATGAGGTGCATTGGGGTTTAGTTTCTTCATCACCCGCACCACTTTCTTAAGCTCTTCCATCAAATTATTTTTGTTCTGCAAGCGCCCAGCAGTGTCTGCAATAAGAATGTCGGTACCGCGCGACTTGGCCGCCTCTAGCGCATCATAAAGTACTGAAGCACTGTCAGCGCCAGTGTGTTGCGCTATCACAGGAATATTATTGCGCTCACCCCATACTTGTAATTGCTCTACTGCGGCAGCACGGAATGTATCCCCCGCAGCCAACATAACTTTTTTACCCTGTTGTTGGAACTGCTTAGCAAGCTTACCTATGGTGGTTGTCTTACCCACACCATTCACACCTACCATGAGGATTACGAAAGGCCCTTCTGATGTGTCATGAGCTTGTAATGCGTCTGAAAGTGGTTGATTCACTTTTGATAACATGCCGGCCATTTGCTGCTTCAAAATATCGAGCAATGCTTCTGCATCTTTGAGATCTTTACGCGAAGCGCTATCAGTGAGGTGATTAATTATCTTTTGTGTGGTGTCCATACCCACGTCAGCTACAAGAAGCTGAGTTTCAAGATCTTCGTACAGCTCATCGTCAATTGCCTTGCCTTTAAATAGGCTAACAATACCACTGCCCAAGTTCTCTTTAGTGCGCGATAGGCTCGCTTTCAAACGCGCGAAGAGTGACTTTTTCTCTTTGGGCTGTTCTTGCTGTGCTTGGGCTTCTGCTTCGGCCTTCGCTTGGGCTTCTGCTTCTGCCTTAGCTTGAGCCTCTGCTTCCGCCTTAGCTTGAGCCTCTGCTTCCGCTTTAGCTTGGGCTTCTGCTTGCGCTCTAGCTTG
>NZ_BJKK01000021.1 GCF_006538325.1 Alteromonas sp. KUL42 | reverse complement strand
TCAAACGCTCAGCGTTCGCCAGAAACGCGTTACTAGACGCAGCTAAGAAAGTTTTATTATCTACAAAAACTAAGTGATTAAACGAAAATAAAAAAACGCGCTAATTTAGCGCTTTTTTTGTATCTACTGAATTTATTTTCATTGTTCGTACAATACTACACTATCAAGCAACCCTCGATAATTGATGTACTTCCCACACTTCGATATCACTCCGTGATAATCCTTTATACTTACCTTTACAAGAATACCTCTTTCTTCTGTTTGAGTATTCAAACTTTCAGAAATATCGGCAACCCCTCTTGTCGACGTGGTTACAATGAAACTACCATTTGAATACCGATTTTTCCCCTCTTGAGTCTTACCTGACAAAATCGTTATTTCCGCGACTTCCGTATCTGAATTCGGAAGTTTCGAAATCTTGTTTATATACCCAAGTGATTTTAATCCAATAAACTCATTACTATTCTCTGATTTAGCCATCTTCTTTTCCTCTACGATAATATTATTTCGTTTTTGATTATTGCTTGTCTAATATACCGCTTAATACTCATAAATCTTCATCCCAAAATAATTTTTATATTCGTATAGTGATGAATATTATTTTTATCGATATCTTAAATATCGATTTTTTTTAACCACTTCGCCAAGGCTGCGTGGTTTAAATGTTGTCGCTAATCGCTCCTCCTCTAAAGTCAAATCCAGAAAGGTAAACCGTCCTACATTTGCCTGGAGAACACGGCCCCTCCGACACATCAAAAGCAATTGTGTCGGAGCGCGCGCGCTCTAGGTGAGGGTCTTCGACTCACCTAGAGCGCGCGCGGGCCGTGTTCTCCAGTCATATCTGCTTGTCATTTTTGGTTGTCATATATTGCAGGGTTTACTCTGCTATAATTTTCAAAAATACCAAGCAGAAAGTAGGCGGTTTAAGAGCGTGAAAGAGAGCGAAAAACTGAGAATAAAAAGCTTTGAAAACCTATCAAAAGAGATAAACGAAATCTTATTGAAACGAAAGAAAAAAAGGATAAGTAAAAGCAGACTAGCACCGTATATACATGAAATTATTTATCTAATAAATGTTGAAAACGCTAATTATACAGATGTGACTTTATGGCTTAGAAAAAATAAAAGAATAGTGATTAGCAGACAAGCGGTAAGAAATTTCTATGTGAAACATACTAAAGAATTAGATAAAGAATAAATATGGCCAAAGATTTAAAAGTACAAGCTGAAGCGGTATTGAAAAAACATATCGCTACTGGGTTGCCTAAAGCACAAGTTGGGGTAATCGGAGAAACACCATACAAACAATTCACATCAATAAGAAGCTATAAAGAGTCAGCAGCTACATTAGCAAGAATAGCCAACACTATGGGTGTTGATAAACTAAAGAATATTGACATTGAGAAAGCTCAAGATTATCTCATTGCCAGAAAAGAGCAGGAAAGAGCCAATAGAAATATTCTTCATGTAGAAAATAAGTCCCAAAACAGTAACCGTTTGGTTACTCAAAAAACACTAGATGCCGAAAGGAAAGCTTTATCTATTCTAATTGGCAAACCAATACCACGAGTATACTCATCATCTGACTCATCTAGAGGCCAACGAGCATATACAGATTATCAAGTTAACGAAATAGCAAAATCTCAATCACCGAGAAATGCTTTAGCAACTAAAATCGCTCATGCATCAGGATTAAGAGCAAAGGAATTATTGCAGATTAGAAGAGCGAGTGAGCTATCTGTTACCAGTGGTAGAAAATGGCATAAAGACAGATTCTCAGGGCTCGCTGGGGAAAAATATGTGGTGATAGGGAAGGGGGGTCTTATAAGAGAAATAATAATTCCAACCAATCTTGCTAAACAATTAGAAACAAGGCGCTTGGATACTCCCATACTAGTAACGGATAGGGGAGTTAAGTATCAATCTTTCTATGATATCGGAGGAGGGAACGCTTTCAGTAAATCATATTCAGATGCAAGTAAACGTACTTTGAACTTTAGTAATGGCGCTCATGGACTGAGACACCAATATGCACAATCAAGAATGTCGTACTTTAAATCCCAAGGATATAGCGATAAAGTAGCCAAAACTCTAACGTCTCAAGAGCTTGGCCACTTTAGAGCATCTATCACTAACGTCTATCTTCGTTAGTACAAATGTTATCCAGTTATTATGTGCATGTTTTTATAAAATATTTTCCATAAGAGGTTACAATTAACCTTTTAAGTCTCACTTCTTTAATTTGTTCTTTATCGGAATATTGTTTTCTTAATGAGTGAAAATTCAGTCGGGAAGAATATGTTTCAATTTCCAATATTTTTAAACGTGTGAGGTTATCTAAATAGCTGCGATATAGACCTGGGTTGTCAATTCCAGCAGCTTCGCAAATTTCATAAAAATATTCTAGTAATCGTTTATAGCTAGATTGTTCTGTACGAAAGAAACTAGCTGAGCGGTCACGCATTGCCGGATATATACCTTCCTTTTTGATAAACGATAATAATTTTGCCTCGTCTAAAGAAAGTTGACGTATGACTTCAACAAACGAAGGATGAGCCCGTGATGATGAGTCCTTATCCATCGACATTGCTAATAAATTGAGATACATCTTTCTCAATTCTTCTTTGTTTGCCGTGTATTTTAAAGATTCAATAGTTGGGCCAGCCACATGTGGATCTGGTGATATTATGCTTTCAGTCCCTTTTTCTTTAAGCACTTTAGGAAGTTCTTCCATAATATATTTTTCAATTTTATCAAATCCCCAAACCGTAATACTTAGCGGTTTCAAAGCAATATTCACTGTCTTAGCGATTGTTTCCAGACCTTTACCAATTTCCTTGGCAGCAGGGCTTATTGCATCCTTATATACTTCAGGTACAACCGCTCCAATATTTAAACCCTTAGCTGTATTCATAATTTCTGAGTTATCATCTTCGGACATGATTACATTTACTCTTTACTAAATTAGGTATTTACTTGATATTAACTTGAATTAACATGGTGAGTCGATGTATCTTAATACTCTTATTTTGACTCATATTTTAAGTATTTTATCTTCTATTTCGCACAACATTAATTATGTTAAATACTAAATCCATACTTAAGTGCATTGACCTTAAAACACCAATATTTTCTTCATGAAGAAAAAAGCCGCTAAAATAAGCGGCTTTTTTTATGCTAATAAGCTTTTTTGACTATTTTCCACATTGAACCATTTCATTGTGTTTTTTAGCCATATTCCAATGGCAAACCCAACCGAATAAAAGACTGGGAAACACACTCCTTGACCCAATACTTCATGAAGTAGAGTATTACTAAACCCCTCTACCAATTTCTCAGGTACTTTTTTCAATCTGGCATGTTCCATCGGTGTAAATAGCCTCGAAAGAGAACTATTTACAGGATGACAAACATACTGATCACAACTGCCACCTTTATGGTAAAGACGTCTTATTGTTCCAACACTATCCTCCGACCCATCATATAACTGTCGTTTAAATCCCTTTCCTTCCTTAGCATCACGAACCTCCTTAACTTTAAGGTATTCAAATGCTTTCCAAGCATCACTGTCTAAGTCAACATTATCCAGAACTTCAGTTAATGTCTCTTCTTTTACAAAATGCTTTTCCAACGAAGTTAAGGAAAAAGGATTTTCATCATGCATTCCTTTAGTTGTCGCAACTAGACACATCCTCCGTCTATCCTCTAGGCATCCATAATCGTTGCCTGAGAGCACATCTACAGATATGTCATAACCCCAACTGTCTAACATGCTACAGATAACACTGTAGCTACTAGATTGTATATACTCTGGAACACATTCGAGTACAACTATCAGAGGTTGACTAGCCTTAATCAGATTCAACATTGGAAAAAACAGATGTCCGGCATCAGAATGATCTTCGGCCTTTACCAATTTATTCTTAGTTTTCCCTGCTTTCGAGCTAGCAATACACGGAATCCCAGCCAAAAATATTTCTACTTCAGGCACATTACTGCAATCAATATCAGTCACATCACTTCTGACAATTATTGATTCTTCCGTAAATATATCTTTTTGATTAGACAATAAAACATCGAGGTATTTACTCTCGCGCTCTATAACAAATTTACAAAACGTATCAACTCCAGCACTTGACATACTTTCATGTAAAGCTCTATCTAAAATGCCACCACCAACGAAAACACTACCAACAGAAAAAGCTTCACCGGCTTTCAATTTTTCAAAGCCACGTTTTAAACGGTAAACTTTTTCTTTATCTTTAGAATGTAATTGAACAACTAACTTTCCTTTGGAAACAGAAATTTTCACTAAAATACCTACCCCAAAAAACTCCGCGAGACGATGATCACGTAATTCAAGTAGAGGTTTTATTTTTCCCGTTTTCCTATGTGTTCTTTTACTCACTCGTACAGTATTTTCATCTTTGGTACCTGATGTTAGATTTTTTTCACATCTTGTCAGCACAATTCCTTTTTCTTTGGCGGTTTCAACCATTTTGTATTTAAGGACATCGCCATATGCAACACCCAGCGCTAAATCTTCTCCTTCGATAAAGATACGTGGTACACCTTTGCTAATGCCTATTTTTGTATTAATAATCGATTTCATCTTTTTACTCTTTTGCTATGCGATAGCACAAAGCTTCGCTTCATTTCAGTTCGATTAAACTATACCAGGTTGATACGTACATATGGTGTATGGAAAATCTAATGGTATTAAAAATAAGGAGGCGAAGCCGACAACAAACAATGGCGCTAGCAAGCGCCATGCTAAACCTTACAATGCTCTAAGAACGAAATATATTTGAGCGGTAATGACGGCACTTATGGAATGCTATTTGCCATCCCGCACCCTGCTAAACCTTTCAATCTGAGATATCAAACTTTACTTAATTTTTTATCATTCATCTGAAGTTTGGGCGGGTTCCATGCCGCCATAGGTCGCGAAGCGAGCTATGAATTGCGGCGCATTTTTTGGCCGTTTCGCACAGCGAAAGAGGCGTTAACAAACTTATTCAATTTATTGATTGTTATTAAACAGTCGTAAGACTGTATTACGTAAGTAGTTAACCTTGCATATTTTCCATTACTTGCAGTTTTACTAGTTTTACCGCTTGCAGATTTATATTGATAACAATATTAGTACTTAGACTTATCCACAGTTTTTGTGGGTAAGTCTAAATATCACACGTTTATCTTATTGTTAGGTATGCGAAATAAAGGCTAGTGTCGTTACAAATAACGAAAATATCCCCAGTGAAGGGGCGATGGTTTTTCTTAATAAAATGTTAGTGGTAAGGGAGGAAGTCGCTTACATCGTCAATATTAAATGGCATTTGGTCAAAATAATCATCAACGATAAACATGTTATTTCTTAAACGATATAACTGGCGATGTCGCGCTTCGAACAAACCATCCCATCTTTCTTGGCTCATGTTTTTTAGAGCATCCTTACCGTATTTTGCAGCTACATCTCGGGCTGCACGTTGGCGCATTTCTACTTTACTCATGCTTCGTAAATATCGTCTCTGGCGCTTTACTTTTGCATATTCTTGACGGGCTCGAATCACAGCAGCCAGCTTTTTCTTGATATAGTTATCTAATGATTCTTCCATATCCAAATCACTAGGCAACTGGTTCTCTCGCTGCATCTGGCGTATTTTATCCCATCGAGCGGTTTCTACGTCGTTCATTTCAACGCTAAGGGCATCATAAAAACGGGGGGTTATACGAACAACGGCTCCAATGTATTTACCCGTAATTCGGTCACGCTCGTTTGTTACCTCGATTAATCCCCATCTCACCATGTCATCGATAGCACGAGATACACGGCTAATAGATTTTTTCCTTGCCAACTGAGGCTCGGCACCTTCATCCACTTCACAATATTCCTTGTTACCATAAGTGGTAGCCCCTATCTGATCTGACAGCGAGGTTAACGTTGAACGCTCACAGATACCGCTAAATACATCATGAAATGAAGCCAAGGCTTTCACTAATTCATTGACCACACGTTCACGGTGTATGTATACCTTACGTCCACGCTCACCCAATATTTTCAACATAACATTAGAACGAAAAATATCCACGCCATTCGCCTTTGACACCAATTTTTTTATAAACCAATGGGCTTTTGTACGTGATTTTTTTGCTTTGACAGCCTGTATTGCATCAAGGCGAGCCTTATTTTTTTCGTGCCGACAAATACTTAATGCTTTATCTAGATCTTCAACATCAACACTTTCAGCATAGGCTACAGGAGGAATAAACTGAGGACGAGGGTTTAATACGTAAGAACGCGGAACCTCTAATATATTTTCTCTCAGCTCTTCATGGAGTGAATTACCATTATGAGTACTGGGATTTGTTTTTCTTTTGACATTAAATTCCTCACACAAGGAATCTGTCAGTTGTTCTTTTTCAGCAACTGTATTATTATTCATATTGTATCTCAATTGCATAGCGGTTTGGCGACCTGGTTATGCAGTTCAAGGCCAAGGTTCTAATACCTTGGCTTTTTCTTTTCAATTCCAATTATACTTTCATATATCACTCTCAACAGGCGATCATTATAGATCAGTGAATTGAGCCTTTTAGCGATCCAATTTTATTTATTTATAGTAATATTCAAAAACATACGGATGCAATATATATACTCCAAGTATGACAATCTGCCCCATATAATACGGGGGCAATTTGTCATTCTTTTACCTCTTCAGCAACCGAATGTTCTTCTTTCATCGCGATATTAAAATTAACACCTATTACCTTCCTACCTTCTTTCACTTCTGACATCTTTATCGTAAGAGGGGAAACGTCATTAATACTTTTCACAGTAGGGTTCAGAATTCTTCTTTTAAGATCTCCGTATTGTGAATATGTACCACCTAACTCTAAGCGACTGCGGATATATTCGAGCTCTAGATACAACTCACCAGTCTCCCTCGCATCATATACCCACTCATAAATCCGACGACTTTCAGTTTTACGCATGTCTATAACATCAACTAGCGGATATTTAATAGTATTATGTAATTGATGTATATATGGTTTTAGCTCTTCAGTGAAGTAAATACCGTACTTACCATACTTTGGTCGTCTTGATACTCTCGATATCCACCTAATCTTAATCTCTTCTTCATCCCCCTCGGGTGTAGTTCTAACAATGACAATACTACGCTCGTATAGTTTACTAATCGCCTCTCTGATATCACGACTGGCCTCATGCTTACTAATTTTATAAACTTGCGCATAATCAGAGACTTTTACTTCATACCAGCCTTCATTGTTCTGGGTATCAGGATCGCCCGACCTTTGGGAAATTAGTAAAAGAATCTGTTGCTCATCTTTACTGAGTGTATATTTAGCATCCGCTAGTGTTCTGCTTTGCGTAACTTCCATTGTGCTTATATCTAAAGCCATGCCAGCCTCTATGACATTTCTATTTATTGTCATATTACACGAATCAATAACCGCATCAACTTTTTTATGACACTTTTTGTTTTTGTCTTTTTTAATAGACAATAAGCCTTTTGAGAGGTGTCATACTTAGATTGATTTCAAACCGCTATATGGGGTGATTTGTCATACTTATCGAGATTTCATCCCATTACATGGGGTGATTTGTCATACTTAGCGAGATTTTATCCCATTATATGGGGTGATTTGTCATACTTAGCTATATTTCACCCCATTGCATGGGGTGGTTTGTCATACTTAGCCAGATTTCATCCCATTACATGGTACATGGGGTGATTTGTCATAATTAGCTATATTTCATCCCATTGCATGGGGTAGATTGTCATACTTAGCTAAATTTCATTGTAGGATTGTGGGAGTGAACATTGGCTCTCCCTCTAAATTCTATGTTCTATATCTTGCAGTACAATCCTATTTAATAGAGCAGCCTTTAGGTTGCTTTTTAGATACTTTATCTTTTTCGTTTAGTTCTGAAGCGGAGATCGGAAAAGACAAGCCAGTTATCTCACTGATAGTCTTTGGGCTCACCAGATAGTTATCTATCAACTTGGATTTCGGGCTGTCATCATTTGGCATTAGCCAAGCTTGTACTTCGCCATCGGGGAACTCAATGACTTTCCACAGCCTATCTGGAGTAACAACACCGTGACTAACTAAGAATTTGTCATTAGTTGAATCATTACCCCATATATTGCCCCCCCACACAGTCACAGTGCCTTTGTCCCGATAGCATTCTGTTAGTTTTTCTGTGACACGCCAAACCCCGTAACTATTAAGATAAGCAGCGTGAGGCACAATGTTCGCAAAGCTATTAGATTGCTTCATCAATGTTTCGTCGTGATCCCAAATATTTTGATGTACGCCATGGCCACGATGATATTGTTGGGCAACTTCAGGTTGTTTGTAAGTGTCTGTAGAAAATTGGCGGCAATGCTTGGGTAATTGTGTCTCCTGGTGAAAAGGCTTAAATCTTGAGTACAGACCTGAATCAGGGACTGTTGAGTAAGTGAAATACTCATAACCGCGCTTTTCGCAGTTATAAATTATATTCCATCGTCCGAAGTCAATCTCTATTAGATTTGATGTTGGCTCTTCCGGTCTGTCACCACCGCCTGACGTTGCATATAGAGTAAAAGATAAACTTGATAGTAGAACAACAGCTATAAGACGCTTCATTAGCGTATTCTCACGCAATTTCGCTGATGACATAAGCACTATCTACAATGATTGGCTGCTTATCTAACTTTTCTTTTACTACGTGAACTCTTACACCGTTTTCTAGATAGCCGTCTTTAATAACCGTTAGGTTGTGCTTTTTCCAATTAATAGTTTTTAGTGGAAAAGCCACCTTTAATATTTCTTCTCTGCTAGGAACATTGGTCATACTTTCAGCTTCGACTAGTTTGTTTGTTGTTTTCATACTTTTTCCCATTAAGCTATTTAGCTGTTTCGAGAGGTGGTACGGGAGTCAGGTCAGACAATTTCCACACTTCCCACTTATCTACTCCGATGTCAGGAGTATAAAAATAGTCACCGACACAATGACCCAACATTTGAAGTTGACCACTTGATGTTTGCATCAGTACTCTTTTGCCTTTATCAACACCTAGAGGCCAATTTTGCTTGCGCTTTAAAGCTGCCATTTCTGTTTCCCATTACCCATTTCTGTAAATGTCGAGTGCCGAGCCATCTAGTTTTTCACCTGCCTCGCCGGTTGTTGAATCACTAGTTAGCAGATCCTGAATTGCACTTTTTACACCATGCAATGCAGCAAGTGCCTTTGAATAATTCGCTCCAATTCCAGAACCATAAGACTCAGAAAGTGGAATGTACGAACTCCACACATGCCAATTAGGTTCATCGTTGTCATCCACATTCATTGTGTCATGAACTGATTGCGCAGAAGTGGGGAATAGTGAAATTGACCATTCCCAATTCGACAGCGACTCACATAGGTGCTTTTCCACCTTCTCTGGGGAATCGGTACGAATGTAAAAGACGACACTAGTACTCATCGTGTTTCCCATACCGGCTTTTAGGCCGCTTTTGATTTACTTTTATTGTTGTTCAGTCTTGTAAGCCTAGACTTAAGTAACTTCAGTTCTTTCTCGTTTTCAGAGATATCTTTCTCCCATTCAGCAATCTCGATGGGATCGTTTTCTTCTTTTAAAAAATGAACACAGCGATTAATAGACTCTTCTTTATCTTTAATCGCGTACTTTAACGCAGACAATTGCGTAGTGAATATTCCAGACGGCAAGTCATTACCTACTCTGAACTGCTTTCTGAAGTATTCAGGTATTGACTTTAAAAAACCATAATCACCGTTTTTGCGAGAGCGTTTACCCCAAGTAACGCCTTTAATCTTCTGCGTAATATTGACGTATTTATCTTGGTAGTATTCAGCCAGTGGCTTTTTAACACCATAGCTAGTTTGTGTTCCTCGCTTACGCTGAATACTCCTAACATGCCATTCTTGGAGCTCTACAGCTGAACTACCATCGTCATAGGTAAAGGCTTCAAACTTATACAAAACAGCACCAACTTTTATTAGTGATACTGGATATTTTTGTTGTGTTAAAGTCATATCTAGCCTATTTCCTACTTCAGCAATTGGATAATTGAAGGGTTCTGAAGCAACGTATTTTTTTCTTCAGGCAGATAGTCAATGAGATTAATTACATCTTCTTTACTTCCAATGAAAACTACCTTTTTCTGCAATTCGCCATCAAGGGCAAAGTAGGGACGTAATAAAACACTTGGCAGTTCTGACTTACCTTCGCGCCCAAAGACATCCCGAAGCGGTTCAAGGTTGATCATTGGGCTTTCAGAATTCCCCAACACACCTTCAAAATCCACTTCTGCTGCCTCTGAATTAAAGTATTTGCCGTAACCTTCACTCTTGACTGTCATATAGCTTGGTTCCTATAGCCTATATATTGAATAAACAAGTGCAGAACCGGACAGAAGCTTACTTTGTTCTGACATTAGTGATTGGGTGATTTGAGCATCAAACCGACCACTATATGTCTTGCCGAACTTGAGTCCTGAAATAGAGATTTTGCTACTCAAAAGCAGTAATTTGTGATCCCGATTTAAACCTGTGCTTCGCATTGTGTTTCCTATAATTCACACATCTTCACAACCGGATACTGATTGAACCCCATTTGAATAAACCTTCCTGTATCCACAACAATATTGTGACATACCAACACATCGAGTATCCCAGGCATATTAGGCTCATCCACTATGTTCTCTCCGTTAATGATATGAGACTCAGGCAGACATTTTGACACCGTAGCAAACGGCTCTCCCTCTTCAGTCATCGCATGTATCACTGTTTGATTGGAGTTCATCTTATATTTCTGACTCATATCAAGCGAAAGCTTGAAACCTTCGTATTCAATTTCCACGCACTTTTTTCCTATCTCTTAAATAACCACGGAAACCATCTTGCTTTCCATGTTTTTGCCAGCATTATTCCACCACCGTATGTATTGACCCATTCATGTTCAATGGGATACCAACCATCCTCTGTTTCGTAAGCCCCTCTCTTCTTTGAATAGTCGTCTAAGAAAGTACCCTCTGATGGAATCAATTGAACTATCCGCCCATTTTTAAATTCGATATCAAATTCTTCTACGCAGGAATTGCAAATTACTACCCAACCAGTAAGGAGGTTGTTAATTGCGCCATCATCCCTCTCTAGAAAACCTTCTTCATTAATCTCGTATGTGTGCCTACCTATTAAATCGCATGTTAGATCTTTTGTTTGCCAGCCTCTTACTACAGGCAACTCTTTCGAATACTTCTTATTTCTTTCGAATGATATCTCATCGAACAAACCCACAATTATTCCTACATTAGTTTACGGCTGTGAATCTTCTTGAAATTCGTATTTTTCAGATAGCCAAAAGCTGACTGACCAATAATCATGACTTTGGATATGAGACTTCCAAACCTGATAAATATAGCCATCAGATTTTTTATCTTCAGTTAGTTGCGGCCACTTTAAAAGCCGATTCCGTACAGTTCTTATAAAATCGTCAACGTACGGTTCTTCAGACAAAAAGAAAGTTAGACTGAAGAAGAAACGTTTCCATTCTGGGTGTTCTTGTTCATCAAAATCATCTACTTGCCGCCCAGGAACAGTTTCTACAGCAATGTCCAGAACGGCCTGTTTAAAAGTCTCGTATAGCGCTTTGTCAGTCATTTTTTCCCATATCATCAATTAAGCAGCTGACAGCTCTTTAAAGAGAGCTTTCTTAGCTGCAACACGTGCCATTTACTACTAGACGCATAACTTCATCATCTGAAGCTTTTCTTACGATAGCTTCAGGGCATTCTTTTTTAGCAACTTCCATCATTAACTGATCGTCAGATTGAGGATCTATAATCACTCGTTCCATGCCATTTTCATTTACATAAACAGCCATCTTTTATCTCCCATTACCTGTTTATCAGCTTCATTTGGCTAATTTGTTCGTTCGTAAGACCTGAAGCTATTTGCAGTAGTAGTGCAATTCTGGCCGCTGAATAGTTCTTAGCATCCTGACTCATTGAAAAACTATAACTGGTAGTACAAAAACCGCCTTCCTTTCCGTGAAAAACAGCTCGGACACCTGCACTGTTATAGCCTGACAAGCTAAAATCAGTAGCTTTATCAATGTCTTTCGATTCGATTGATGTCGTACCTGTCACGTTCGCGTTTCCTATTCAGACGTTAAGGCGTCAATCTTTTTCTTAAAGTAGTGTGTTAACAATTGCTGAGAACCATCAAACAAAACTTTGAAAGGTGCATCTTTAAAACCGTCCTTCAACTTTGATAGGACTTCTTTATTACTTAAAGCTTTTGAATAATCATGCCCTTTCTGTGTTAAACGCAAGGGCATATCTATGACAGTAATGCTGTTATCAAGCGAGTACCGAATTCCCATCTTATCCAATGTTTGGATCGATAAATCTCTTCGACTGACTAGACCATTTTCAACTATTAAACCGTAGTGATGTATAAACTTTTCATCGATATCTTCTCCACATACAGTTTTAATGACGTCTAGAAACATGACATGCGCATCATCACAGTCTAAAAACACTTTCAAGATATTTGCTGTGTAATCAATGTCATTTTTCATCTGTGAGTATCCTATATTTCCGAATTGGCTCTTTTAATCTGGCTACGCTTCTCGATTTGAGCCTGCTCAAGTCCTTTCGCCATACATTTAGTAGCATCGTCTTCAGGATATTCCGTCATGATTTTAGTAAGGAGTTTTGCGATATATTTTGGCCTTTCTTTTATTTCTGGCACAGCACTTCCTACAATTGCATCCATTTCATCCAGAAAGAACTTCTTACTCATTTCTTCACAGTTTTTTGAGTACGCCAGGCAGCTAAAAAGCAACAGAATTGACCCAATAATAACCTTCATCGCTTATTTCCCATTACGTGTTTATCAGCTTCATTTGGCTGATTTGTTCGTTAGTAAGTCCTGAAGCCATTTGCAGTAGTAGCGCAATTCTGGCCGCTGAATAGTTCTTAGCTTCCTGACTCATTGAAAAGCTGTAGCTAGTGGTACAAAAGCCGCCTTCCTTTCCGTGAAACACAGCTCGGACACCGGCACTGTTATAGCCTGACAAGCTAAAATCAGTAGCTTTATCGATGTCTCTCGATTCGATTGATGTCGTACCTGTCACGTTCGCTTTTCCCACTTAAATAGAATTCCAACTTAGCTAAATGGCGCGGTGGCTGGTGATGAATTTCCAGCTTTCCTGTGTGGCAACACGAGTTCAGGCACATTTTCACTGTTCTAGACCAGCTTCATTCACACTTGTTGCTTGATCATCACTCAAACATTCACCGCATTGAAATCGAGCAGCTTACGGCTGCAAATCGACGGGACTTTCCACCCCTGCTTGACCACTCTTATATAGGTTTGGTCTCCGGCCCTGTCAGTCGTTTAACGTTTCACTCTGATGAACGGCGGTTTTAATAGTTTACACATTGTCCAAAACCTGCTGAAAACGCACACTTGTTCTTTGACTCAAACTCATTCTAGCACGTCTTTTACGTGCTGCAAGTTATTTTTTATCCAATCTCTGTCAATAGCTCCCCACGATTTGACAGCGTAGCTTGCATTCTTGGTACCGCCTCGACTTTCAATAATGATATCGAGGTCAGCAAGCGCTTTAAGTGTGTCCTGAAGCGTTCTACGGTGCATTTCAGTGACATTAAGCAACGCTGGAACAGTATTGGTGCCAGAATCGATGAGATATGCGACATAAAGCCTTCTGTAGTAGCTTGTTTTTGTTTTGCTATAGCTAGTCATTTTTCGGCGGTCTTCCCCTTTTCTTGGGTTTTGGCATCATCTTTTGAGCCACCTTTCTTATATGGTTAAAATCTACATCCGTATAGTCACGCTGTGCCTCTTCAGTCTTATGGTGGAGCAGTGTTTGAATTATACGTGATGTATCAGGGTTATTTTTCTTCTCTAACAATCTTTGTGCGAAACGAGCGAAACTATGACGGCCAGCGTGACTACTTGAGTTTTGGTACCCATAATCCTTATAGAGTTTTGTCAGAAGGTTTTGTACAGCAGTAGCAACCTTGTATTCCTTGCCTTTCGACACTTTACGAGTGAGCGAGAACGGTTGCCACATACCACGCCAATTACTCAGAAAAACGTGTGAATCAGGATCTAACCCTCGATATTCAACCGAACCTGGTTTAGCAAGCCCAATTCGATGTTTAACTCTCGCATCAAACCATTTCTCTAAATACTCTCTGTACTCTCGCACATTGGGTATATGGGCGATGGCTGGATAATTGCCTTTGGTACCTTCTTTTCTCAAACGAGTAACAAACATAAGAGAACCGTCAGGGTATAGCGCTTCTTTTACTTTCCACTGGCTCACTTCCACAGCCCTGAAGCAACTAAAATAGGTAGTAAGTAACATGCATTGGTTGCGCAATCCAATCAGTGGATCAACTCCCTCATTATCTACACGCTCAACCATATCCAAGAACTCATCTGGTGTAAGGGTTTCTGGCTGTTTAACAGTACGCAAAGAAGGTGGGTTCCAGCGCCACTTAAAATCGATATCTTCGTCTGACATATATATAGGAAAATTTGTTTCCTATATCGTAGTACAAAATATCAGCGTTCGTCTACAGGTCTTTAGAAATAAAGGGTGATAGGAAACGAAGCATTAGATTAATTCATCTTCAATGTGTATCACAAAAGTATCTTTACATCTATGCAGGTTTCGCTAAGATAAACCTCAATGATACTTTTTTGATACAGGCGGGTAATAATGTTTCTTACGCATGGCATGAATGAATCTGGCGAGTTGGTTAGTGTCGCTGACGTAAAATCAGGCCACACAAATCTACACTGTCCTTTTTGCTCTGAAAAACTTATCGCCAGGAAAGGTGCGATAAAAGAACACCACTTTGCCCATGCCGGTGAAACCTGCATGGAATCGAAATCGACAATTCAACAAACCGGCCTGCCGTTCTACGACATCGCGACTGGAATCGGTAAATCTGACATCAAACTGCTAGATAAATTTCAGCGATACGACAATGTATGGCTATCGCAAAAACAAGCTGAAACAGCAATGTATTTAACGCAAGGAGGATTACTTGAACCATCCCCCAATAAACCGGAAAAATACCAGCTAACGCGATTAGGGCGTGATTTGGTCAAGCATCATGACTCATTACTTCAGAAAAAAATAATATTGCCGGAGGCAACACTACAGGAACAACTATTTCCTGCGCGTTTAGCCATGTTGCAATATCATGATGAAATGAACGGCACACAAGCAGCAAGGTTCTATCAGTTGCGCCTTCAGGCACTTTTAAATCAGCACCTTTACGTACTAAAAATTCATTTGCAACAAGGCTCGACCTGTTTTCCGTTAATCAAAGTGGGTATTACTTCTCGATCAGAGTTAGCACTACGGATAAGTGAGATAAAGCGCGATTTACAGCAACATGGTGAAGTCCTGTCCATTGAGATAGCAGGCTTATACAGGCACTTTGGTAGCCTTGAAAGACTCATACATAAGCGGTTTCGCGCTAGTCAGTTTGTCATTGGTAGTCACACAGAATATTTTCATGCAATTGAAACTGCTCATGACCTAAGCTTGTTAAACCTTGAGGCGCTAGGCAAGCGAACAGTTGAAGGGGCTTATTGCCGTACTACCTATCGGGAACACGCTCACAAAGTAAGAGTTGGACAGCGGAAAGCAAAGCTATTGAATAACACTCATTTAGGAAGGCCAGCGAAAAACGCAGAGAATTTGCTTACTGACCACCCCGACATTGTGGAAGCCTTTCACGCTTCATTGTCATTACGCAAAGCCAACACAAAAACAGGAAAGGCAATAAATACCGTTCGGAAGGTATACGCGGCCCTGAAGGAAAGCGGCAACACTTAGTTTTACTAATGTTTTCTCAATTATCGCCTTTGGGCCATGTAGGAAACGTTCAGGCAAGAAAAAACCCACTAAAAAGTGGGCTTTGATGTTGCTTCAAACAAAAAATATTATTCGTATTCGATTACAGAACGACGTAGATCATCCATCTGCTCTTCAGTGCTATTCAGCAACTCAACAACGAGGTCTGTCAATGCTTCTACATTCATAGAATCGCTGCCGTTCCAATTGGTGAACATTTCAGTTGTGATTTCTTTATCCATAGTGGTTTCCTCTTTAATAAAAAAAGGGCATACCACTTCCCAATCGGGACAATGATATTGCCCCTTTGGGTTCATGCTGTCGGCTGCTCATCGAGCGCCTAATTTCATTAATGCGATAGCACAATACTTCGCTGTTTTTTAAATCACGTTCACTATACCAAATCGGCAATACAGGAAACGTTCGGGCAATAAAAAAGCACCCGAAGGTGCTTTAGATGTTTTGATCAACATGCTTTTGCAACTCATATAAAGCAGTAATTAAACACTCGTAACCATCTATTTCTTTGTCGAGATCAATGCCAAGCTCACTGAGTTCAACAACAAGCTCAGTGTCTTCAACTAAATGACGTTGAATCTCACCCAGCTTGCAAGCAAGGATGTTATTCATTTCAGGCGTAAAAGTGTTAAGCGCAACTGTCATAGTGGTTTCCTCTTTAATAAAAAAGGGGCATACCACTTCCCAATCGGGACAATGATATTGCCCCTTTGGGTTCATGCTGTCGGCTGCTCATCGAGCGCCTAATTTCATTAATGCGATAGCACAATACTTCGCTGTTTTTTAAATCACGTTCACTATACCAAATCGGCAATATAGGAAACGTTCGGGCAGAAAAAAAGCACTCCGAAGAGTGCTTTACTTATTTATTTTGATGAGACATTTCTCTCTAAATGAAAAGCGGCCAATTCATACGCTTCAGCTTTTACAGCCAAGATTGGGCAATCACTAGAGTGCCTTGAATCAACAACAAATCCATGAGATAGCTGCTTAAAATATTTAACTGCGTCTTCTAACGTATCTTTATTTGTATCTTTACGATCAGTCATTGCAGTGGCTTCCTTCTTACTTAGGTTTGGCAAAAAACTGGTTAACAGATAGTGATTTGACATTATTAAGCTGCTTTTCGAGAATGCTAACACACTCTCTTTTAGCTCGTTCAAATTCGTCTGCATTCGTACCAGGTTTTGATGGGCTAGTTAAGTAGTAGCCATCGATTAAACGCTTAGCATTTGCAAGCTCGTACTGGTTCATTTCCATCGTGGTTTCCTCTTTAATAAAAAAGGGGCATACCACTTCCCATTCGGGACAATGATATTGCCCCTTTGGGTTCATGCTGTCAGCAGCTCATCGAGCGCCTAATTTCATTAATGCGATAGTACAATACTTCGCTGTTTTTTAAATCACGTTCACTATACCAAATCCAGCAGGATAGGAAATGAAACATTAGAGCATGCATCAAATAATATCGAACAAACGAACAGCGTTCGTTCGCTTATTTGTGTTCGTTCTAAAATTGGTATATTATTTTTTCACTGGTTAATTTTGAGCTGACGATTATGACAACAACATCCATCCAAAACAGCATCCAAGAAAGAGTTAATAGCATTTGCAACGACCTTTATTCGAAAGGAACAAAGCCAAGTGTAAGACTGGTTTTATCAATGCTTCCGGATGTCAGTAGCACTAGTACAGTTCATAAATATTTCGCTAACTGGAAGAAAGAACTAGAAGCAAACCAACAGTCTCTTTACGACAAGCTTGGATTTTCTTCTGAATTCACACAAAGCTTTATGAAAGAAATCACACGCTTCGGAGTGGAAGCTGAGCAACGCTACAAAGAGCAGGCACAAGATGCTAACGAACAGCGGGATTTGGCTCTCGATGACCTAGAGCGATCAGAAGACAGGTTACATAAACAAAATTCATTAGTAAGTCAGCTAGAAAGAGAAGTGGCCGAACTGCAACAAGAACTTGCTACCGTTAAAGCAGAAGCAAAATCTGAATTGCAAAAGACCAACGAGCTAAATAGAGCAGCATTAGATAAAGAGAACGAAACACACACCGCGATTGTCACCGAGCTTAGACAACAATTAACCCAGTCTACCCAAGAAGCGAAATCCCTCCATCAGACGAATGAGGAATTACGTACTGAAATAGCAAAGGCAGAATTGAAGCTGGAAGGTAATCAGCAATATGTCGATGAGGTCAAAGCCCAAAATGCGGCATTGGTAGACGACAACAAATTATTGAACAAAGAACTTGCCGCTATCAATAAAACACTAGCTAGCCAAGAGACGGAGTTGACAGTCAACAGCAAGCTTATAAACAGTTTAGAATCTTCTACCAATGAATATAAAAAGTATATGGCATCAGCAGAAAGTGAATTATCTTCACTTAAACTGACCAATCAACATTTATCAAAACAGTTAGAAACTGTTACTGAGAAACTTGATAGAGCTAACACTAGTAACACAGAGCTACGTAAAACTCTTGAAGAGCAGTCGTCTGTTATAGCCAAGTTAACCAAATAATTATTATGCTATATAATTGCATTTAACCGTATTCTTGAAGAAGAGTTATAGTTATGGCAATGCATCATGTTACATTTCGCGCAGGTAGCAAAACTACTAGAAAAAAGTATAAAAAAGAGTCTGGAGCGCTCAATGCAACAAGCAAATTCTTAAAAACACATGAAAATACACCAATATCTGTAGTAACTATTTTTTCACCCCACCAATCAGTTCGTGTTTTTCGTTGCCATTCAGAACTAGAAGAAGGGAATTCTCAGAGCATACCTTTTTACAGCACAAAACGTTGGTTAGCACTTCGTTTTAAAGCTATAGAAAAATATGGGCCGCATTGTATGTGTTGTAATCGCAGTGCTAATGATGGAGTTCGCATCGATGTTGACCACGTATATCCAAGAAGCAAGTTTCCTGAGCTTGAACATGAGTTAGCTAATCTTCAGATTCTGTGTAACTTGTGTAATATTGGGAAATCCAACATTGTGATTAAAGACTTTCGAGGTCATGACGAGCAAACTGCATTGGCCAAGAAAATTTCAGAGCTCAATATACAAACGTAGAGTTTATCTTAACCATGTATCATAAGCGCCTTTGGGCTATGTAGGAAACGTAGATTGGACAGAAGCTGTAGCGAATGGCGGTAAACAAACAAAAAGAAAGCCACATTATTGTGGCTTTTCTGTCAGTTTAGCTAAGCACTCTTTATGCCCAAATGTCGAGCTTCTGCATCCATGATGTGTAACACTATTCTTCTTTTTTACCGGATTCCAAAACCTCACCATTTCAACAAGCATATACATAGTGTCAGCGTATTTTCCACATACCTCACATGGGCCATACTTCGCGCTACCCGCGTTAGTTCTGGATAGACGGTATGCAAAGCCCTTAACAAAATCCTGATTAGTAAAATACTTATCAGGTTCTTTCTCTATCATCGATAGCATTTTTTCTTGGGCTTCAATGGAAATTTCTACATCAACCAACTCTTCACCAGATTCCAGTTCTTGGACAACGAACCATGACTTATTGTTGAAGTGGTCAATTCTCTCTTTAACAGCTAACTCGTAAATACTCATATACGTGGTTTCCTCTTTCATAAAAAAAGGCAAACCACCGCCCCTAAAGGACAATGATATTGCCCTTTAGGGTTCGTGTTGTCGGCAGCTCATCGAGCGCCGGTTTTATTCAGTAGTGCGATAGCTTAAACTAGTGTTGGCTGAACTACCTCTGAAGAATTAATAGTTTCAATGAAACCTTCATCTTCGTCAGTGAAGCCCAACTGAAACCCCCTAATGACAACTTCATCATCAGAGCAGAATATCTCATCTTCAACGTTTAGCGATTTCAACCTCTCTGCCAACACAAACAGACTGTGCTCTCCCATATCAGCCTCATACTTTCCAGTACAATCAAAAAATGGGGCTACGCTACACTCACCGGCCAGAAGAGAAAAAGATTTAGCATGTTCACCTTTGTTTCGAATAAACAGTCTTCTGTTCCCATAAAGTACGATTTGTGATTGAACGATATCTTCTAACGTTTCAACAGTTAATATTGCACCATTCATAGTGGTTTCCTCTTTAATAAAAAAGGGGCATACCACTTCCCAATCGGGACAATGATATTGCCCCTTTGGGTTCATGCTGTCGGCAGCTCATCGAGCGCCTAATTTCTTTAATGCGATAGCACAATGCTTCGCTGTTTTTTAAATCACGTTAACTATACCAAATCGGCAGCATAGGAAACGTTCGGGCAAGAAAAAACCCCGTCGAGCGGGGTTTTGGGTATGATTAATACTCAGAATAGAATCATTACTTCGAGATGCATTCACCAGAACGATGCCCCCTTGAATCACAATAAGAGCAAAATGGTTGCTTGAGATAGGTATCACGACTTTGTAGCAAAGCCATTACTTCCCAACTCAAATAATCATCTTCACTTAACAGGCTATCACCATTTGGTCCATACATATACCCATGATACGTGTCATGCCAACTAAGTTGACTCTCTTCAGAGAGTTCGTCGAACCAGTGACCAACAGTTTTATGGGGTGCAATTGCGTCCATGAAATCGCGTTGATTTTCGCGCTCTTCAAAATAATGATCAATCGCCTGCATTCTACAATAGTGTTCCTCTTCAGATTCAGCCAAAAGCTCGACATATCTACTATTTATTTCCGTAATAGCGTCAGCGGCTAATGCGCGGATGAAACTCATATTGTCTTCGTGAATTTTCTGAATGTTCATAGTGGTTTCCTCTTTCATAAAAAAAGGGCAAACCACTTCCCAATCGGGACAATGATATTGCCCCTTTGGGTTCATGCTGTCAGCAGCTCATCGAGCGCCTAATTTCTTTAATGCGATAGCACAATGCTTCGCTGTTTTTTAAATCACGTTCACTATACCAAATCCAACAGGATAGGAAATGGTGTCGAAAAAAAAGGCCGCATGAGCGACCTTTTCTGAATTAGATAGGATTAATGAATTATCTGTTGTTAATATGCTTCCTGCCCCATTCTTCAATTTGAGGCGCATAATAATTAAGAACAGCAACTGCTATTACTACTGTTAATATAGTAATAGGTAAAGCCCATGCAACGAAGGTTGCACCACTTATACCTGTCATTCTATCCCTCCTAGAGCAAGCGCTATAAAGCCACTGACAATAAATAACAACACACCTAATATTAATAATACCACGGCAACTGTAAGTTGTGTAGGACTCAAATCTGGAACAAACCACGCAGTACCAAACCCAAGTATAAACGAAGCAACACCTACATCGATAGTCACTTCTTTCAACCAGACAATCATGCTAGTACGCATATGTCTTTTCCTTTTCCATGATGACCATCTAAATCAAAAGTCCGTTGTTTCAATGAATTCAGTGCTATCAATTCGGCCTTCATCATCATTAATTTCGTGATCCATTTCTGCAACAAGTTCTTCTATCTCCTGCTGTGTCATTGGTTTTTTGAAATCGATGCGTATTTTAATGTATGTATGTTCTTTCAAAGTAGTTACCTCTTTAATAAAAAAGGGGCATACCACTTCCCAATCGGGACAATGATATTGCCCCTTTGGGTTCATGTTGTCGACAGCTCATCGAGCGCCGTTTTTCTTTAATGCGAAAACAATAAGCTCCGCTGCATTTCTAAAAAGACTAAGAACAAAAAAAATCAGCTGTTTGACCATCTTTGTAAACATGATTAATTTGGTAACTAGACATATTTATACAAAATTCAATATAAATATCTCGCTCACCATCCCAATCTTGCTCAACTTTAACGTGATCAAGGAAGTACTCCTTTGCTCGTTCACCGTCAATAGCGTTGACAAAGACCATAACATCATCTTCGTCGCTAACACGCCCAACCACAACATATGTGTCTATCTCGATTGACTTGGCTTTATTGTATGTGACTACATAGTCTACTGAATCACCACAACTAATTTTTTCATCAAATCGAGTTACATTGTTCGCTATACCAGAATCGACAAGATACTTTTCAACGCACTTAAAAAGTTTGCCTTCAGCATAGGGATACCATGCTTCATTTTTTAAACCAGCCAATGTTTTTTCCGTGAAATGAAACATTCGGATGGATGGCATAACTATAATTGTCATTGTTTCACGTTCAGACATAGTGTTTTCCTTCATTATTTAGTATTGAGAAAACACTACCTTCGAGGAATGTGTTTCCCCAAGGGTTAATGCGATAGCACAGAGCTTCGCTATTTTTACTTCTATTTTATGATGCCATAGCAATAGAGCTGTATACCTTTAACATGAAAATAAATTCTCACCGCAAAAACGTCTTTTAGGGTATACCTTTTTTAGACCACTTAATTTTTAGTTCTATAAACCTGTTTTAGTATGTATATTAGACTGCATTATAAATACCAATGTATAAAAGACTATCATGCGTTTTTACGGATATTTAAGAGCATCATCAAAAGAACAAGATGCAGCCAGAGCAAAAAGCTCGATATGTGAATTTTCCGAAACTTTAAATTTCTCAATAACGGCATTCTTCATAGAGAATGAGACAGGAACCAAATTAGAACGACCAGAACTCATTAGACTACTAGATATCTGCGCCCCTGGAGACGCTATCGTAATAGAATCCATAGACCGGCTAACCCGTCTTAATAATAAAGACTGGCTAAAACTAAAACAGAGGTTAAGCGAGAAAAGAATTCGTATTATTGCTGTAGATGTTCCTACAACGCATACATTAGTAGACATGAATGACGAAATTACAGCGGTTATCATGGAACTAATAAACAATCTCATCATTGATCTCATGGCTATATTTGCAAGAAAAGATTACGAACAGAGGAAAGAGAGACAGCGTCAAGGAGTGCAAAAAGCTAAAGCTATGGGCAAATACAAAGGAAGACCTAAAAACGAGGAACGAAGGGATAAAATAAGGCAGTTACTTAATGCCAAGAAGTCAGACGGAACTTCTTATTCATGGACTGAAATACAGGATTTAACAGGTTGCAGTCGTGGCCTAATAGCATCGGTAAAAAAGAATTAAAGAGGGGAAAGCATACCCCCTCTTCACTTTAATCATAACATCCCATCTTTAATGCGCGACTAATATACCGGCTTTCAGGCATTCTATATCCATTTAACAAAATGTGGGAGTGTAATAAAGATTCATACAGGGTAGCTTCTAACTCTCTGTTTTTTGGTGTTCAGAGTTAAGTTTACAAAAATAAAGTCTCATACCAGAGCGATGTTTGTAGTTTTTTGCCAACATAGTTCAAGTAATAAAGTGTCATACTCAATCACCAAGAGAGTCATTTTAGCGATGGCTCAATACCGAGAAAACTTGCAACGATTTACCATTTTTCTGCAACACGGTTGCCGATAACTCACTCAACCTTACCAATTCCTGCAACAAAAAGCTGAAATCATGCAAAAACTTACCAGTTGAAGTGTCTTATGTTTACCACTAAATGTGGTGTAGCTTGCCACCATGCGAGTATGGAACTCTATTATTCAGTATGAATCTTTAATACTCTCTGACACCACCCCGACATTGTGGAAGCCTTTCACGCTTCATTGTCATTACTCAAAGCCAGCACAAAAACAGGAAAGGCAATAAATACCGTTCGGAAGGTATACGCGGCCCTGAAGGAAAGCGCCAGCACTTAGTTTTACTAATGCATTCTCAATTAGCGCCTTTGGGCCATGTAGGAAACGTTCGGGCAAGAAAAAACCGCCACAAGGACGGTTTATATTCATAGCAATTTAATTAAATTAAAATATCCATTACTTTAAACTCTTTTATAAGCTCAATACTCCAATGATATCAACTGCGTTATCTACATTAAGGCTCTTTATACCTTCTCTAATTTTTATGTAATAACCTGGAAGACTTGGATTTTCATAAACAACAAAATACAGATCACTTTCTCTTTCAAAGCTTATATATCCATCAGGGCGAAGAGGGGTGATTTCTTCATATATTTCTACAAACAATTTCTCGATCAAAGGCATCAAGTTCTTGTTGACAGCTAGAGCAAGCTTTTCCTTCTCTAGTCTCTCAACGTCCTCTCGCTTAATACTATTTACATAACGCAATTCACTCTCTAGGTTAATGACTTTTTGCTGTACCTCATCTAGTTTCCTCTTGTTCATAGAGTGTTGTTTACGTACATCAATAGCAATTATATCGGGGAAAACTCTAGCAAATTTCTTATTCTCTGAAAGAAGAAAGCTATTTAGTGTAGAGACTGCTATTTCTTTTTGAGTATTTGAAAGATTAGCTTTGTACGCCTCCCTATTTTTTATGGGTATCCAATTGAACTCCAACACAGGGCAATATAGCTTTTCATCGTCACGCTTCCCTTCGCCTACGTAAAGTTCACGCAGCTTTTGAAGTTTAGACTTTGACTTTCCTGCATCCTCAAGTATTGCTGCTCGACAATCATTGATATCCGTTCCCTTAATTTTTATAACCTTGAAAAATGAGTTCCTTTCATAGTTCCTATCGAACTTTTTTTTAGCTCTTTTATCATCAGCATTAGGTGTAAATACACTCTTAAACCTTTCTCTTGAGTTCTCAAACTTTACTTTAGCGTTCTCTATAGCAGCCTCATTTTCCCTATCTTGCGCTTCATAATCACTGACCACTGATTTCAACGGCTCCAGCTCTTCGTTTAGGGCACTAAGGTTCTGCTTTATTCTCGACAATTTATCCTTAACACTATTGAACTCGACATCAACTAAACTATCAAAATCCTTTCGTTCTAAAGCGTGGTCAATAATAGATGTTCGAGACATTTCCCCCTGCGCTTCAAGCAACAGGTTTAGCTCGCCATTATTATTTAAATATCGCTTAACCTTCCCTCTCCATTCTTCATAATCTTCGTAATCAACACCAACCAATGATGCGTTTGACGTAAATACCTGTATATTTGCTCTTACCGAATTAAGCTGGACTTCTTCTGCTCTTACACTTGCAATCGTTAGAATGCAAAACATCAAAATGCACATTATATTTTTCACATCTCTTCCTATTATCTTTATATTCATTGGCCAGTTAGGAAAACAACAATCACGTTCAATAACGGGGATTTTTCAAGGATTGAAACCACGGATAAACTATGGATAACATACACGCCATGTTGCCCACAGCCTCTCCCATTACCCCACCGTTATCACTTAAATAACAACAAACTATTGGGCTAGATTTCATAATAAAACCGATCTATATCTGGAAAAAGTTGAAAGCAATACGCATTTTCACCTTGCATAAAAAGCACAACTTCACCATCCTCTGTGAAAGAAACTTCCCCTCCCTCGGAAAGGACAAAGTTTTTGGCAATTTCTATACCTTCAACAAACCCAACCCTACTATTTCTTAACTGCATTAGATAAATATCTAGTGCAGACATTTATTGTCCTTCACCACAGTGATTATGATCCTCAACTCTCAACAGTCCTAAGTCACCTTTGTTATGCTCTAACAAAACTAGATGATTCCCCCCTTCATAGACGCTTATCTTCTTTCCTTTGTATTTTTTTAATAAGGGGATCGAATACTCAAATGTAAGGGCAAACTCAATCATCTTCCGTAACTCAGTAATGTTCACAACAGACCAATCTAGAGACAACTCCTTTAGCAATTCCCCTCTTACGACTCGATATTTACCATTTTCTAGCTTTTCTACATGAATCATCTTGTATTCCTTATGATATAAAAAACAAAAGCACCAATATGTTGATGCTTTCATGTGTGCTTCTATTTTAAAAGTTCACGATATCGCTCTATACCTCGCTCTGTCCAACCAGCGGTACAGAAACCTAATGTTTGTGCATATCCATACATTTCAGCTTTTTGCACTAAGCTTCTCTGACCGTCATTTGGCGTATCATTCCACCGATTGTAAGCGTTGATAGCCTCCTTCAGCTCGATAAACTCTTTAATAGAAAAATCGTCACAATTAAATTCGACCGTGACACCCCATATCGCTTTGGGCCAATCCGGTGAAATAGGACTGAACTTGGCCTTACTATCGTTTACCTCATAGCAGGAGTATTTCATTCTTCCTCCTGTAGGTGAGGGATATATCACTTCTAGCCCAACCTCGATCTCACCTTTCTTTACTTTTCTCCCATCAGAATGCGTCATTCTCATTAAATTTGTGTGTACCATCATCTTCTCCTATGCGAAAGCACCAAACTTCGCTTTATTAGTTGAGTAATGACCTTATCAAATTTCTCTAATAATAATGTACGGAACAAAAAAAAGGCCTTACGGCCTTCTTTATCGGTTCAAAACCATTATCTTTGTATGAACGTTTGCTAGCGCAAAAGTGTTTTCCGGTAACTTCTCTACTTCTTCAAACAACGGATGGTTGTATGAATCAGGCACAAGAATAACCATACTACTTTCATCGCTATCATTAAGCAGAGACAAAGCTGTGTTTATATGTTGTTTACAACGTTTAAAAGGAGGGTTCATCAATATATGACTAAAGACTCCTTTATTTTTCTGTGCAAACTCCAAAAAGCACATATTGTGGATTTCTACATTACCCACAATATTTTCACGTAGGCTTACTGACAATTGGCAATGCTTTTCAACAGCAGTGATATCCAAGGGGCTTACACCACTATCTAGTAGCGCACATATCAATTTCCCAGTTCCAGCCGATGGCTCTAATACTTTTCCATAAAATGGGTTTAAGTATTCAACCATACGCTTTGCTACATCATCTGGCGTTGTGTGACATTCAGTACTCCGATCTACATACATAGGTTCGTCAACTTCATTCACGTTCGCAACAACAGTATCACGCCTTCTCTTTTTAACGACTCCGTAAAGCGGCTTATTAGGCCGCATATAAACAGAAGCATCCATTACGCAACAGTTTCTAATGGTGATGGATGTACTTTTGAGTCTGTCAAAAATACACAAACCCATTCAGCTCGCCATCCTTCAACCGCACTATTAGGGTTTTTGCAGATTTTTACGCGATACTTTCCACACTCAGAAGGTTTCACACCTCGATAGTCAGAATGAATGTCTGAATATTGAGACTTAGAAAGTTCAATTTGCCTAAGCGTTTTAGTTTCACTCCACATCATGACCTTTAGCTCATCAGCCTTGAAATTCAATATTGGCGGTTTAGCCGCTTTTTTTAATGGAACTTCATAACCAATTGAAACCATCAGATCACACCATTCACTATCTGACATCGATAAAGCTTCGCCATCACCTAAATGTACAGGTAACGGAACAGAAGAAGATAAAACCCACTGCCCCTCTACTTTTTTACATTGAGGATCATGTGTTCCATGTTCTCTAGCAAAACCTTTAATGACAGTCGCATTAACTGTGCCAGTGTATCGAGCTGTCTCACCAAGCATATAACGCTCGTATCCAAGCCTATTTAACAAATGTTGAATCGACCTTGAACAATACTCATTACAGGTAAGATTTTCTGCCCATTTTAGCGCACCACTGATCACATCGTCGGTAGTCATTCCACCTTTGCTCAATAGCGAATAGTAACCGTTAGGCGATGTGGCACCGGTTTTCAGCTGAGCGCCAACATAACTACTCACCAATAGGTCTCGCTTTTCTATGTCATCAATAGCTTCTAGCTTGCCCCAGAGAGATAAGCAGATAAACCCATGATTAATACGACGCTGATAATCACGCAAATCCTTCAATAACGTTTTAATACGTCTTTGACGTACACCCACATCATTTTTGTAGTTAGCATGCCTTTCAACACCCTCTGCGCGATAAAGCCAGTACGACACTGAAGAGGCTTTTTCATTAGCCTTTTCAATTAACCGTTTAGCCTTTTCTACATCTTTTCTCGCTTTACGTTCAGAATGATGTCCAACCAAAATTGGCTGGCCCATATTCATTCTTTCGGCAATACGATTTGATGCAAGAACAAATGCCTCAGATTCACGCTCTCTTTTTGATGCTAAAGCTTCTAACCTATCGGCCTTTGCTTCAGCACGCTCCAAAAGCGTTGTTTCTTCAGCAACGATTTCTCCAGCCAAATCACAGAGCAGATCTTCGCGACCTGGAGACCATGCCGCCCAAAATAGCTTTTGAAGCGGCGCCCAATTAAACTTGTGTTCACTCAGTTTCTCATAGGCATCATCACCAACTCTATCACCATCAATGTACAGCCTAAGTTTGTTATCTTCAGGACTGTATGTTGCTTTACTGATATTTATATTCATCTTCTTTTCCTTTTTACGATGGCACTAAGCCTCGTGATTAATAACTTCACAATCACAATAACACTTTATTTCTCTTCTATTCGGCAGATAAAAAAAAACCTCGCTGAAGCGAGGTTTTTGTGTGTTATCCCGATTGAAATTAAGAAGCTTTTAAAAAGTGAATATCACCCTTTAAATACTCTTGCTCTTCATCACTCATATCAACAATTGGATATCGATTATTGAGATCAACAATCAATGAACGTCCATCATTACGATGTGCGCCAAAATGAAGCTCAATCATGCCGTCTGCCTCGCGACTCCAAACACGCTGAGATGTGCATGTTAAAATATCACTATAACTTTCGAGGGGGTTAGAAAAATAACCTTTCCGATAGTTATCAGCTGCATCACGGCTATAGTCGTCTGTATAATAATAGTCCTGCTTATATGATCTGAATTGTCCATTGGCTAAAATCTTTCTCAAATGGACTACTGTCCATTTTTTCGGAATTTTAGCCACAGGCTTTACTCGATCTAAATCAAAAGGCGAGAACTGTTTGTTCCCTGGCACATTATCACGATACACACGCACCGTATGAGTGCCTATAGTGACCTCTGCTCTAACCCCTTGATATTGCCCTCCATCAACAAAATCCAGTGATTCAAGCCATTTCCAAACCCCTTTAGGCGTTTGAGAATTACATAGCTCGTTCAATATTTCAGAAAATGCTTCCATGAAGTGTCCATCTCCATTTCTGTCATAACAAATACGATAGCCCGTACTTTGTTTTCCAGTCTTAAAAGCATTTTCCAAGCTATAAAGGGCTAAAACATCGCCACCATAGTAATAGCGATACTCTAAATTTAAATCCTTTATAAAGGTTGAATGTTTACTCGGATTGAACCAAGTAAAATCACCGGTTTCTCCACTATCTACAATCTGCCATGCTTTCTCAGCCATCGTATCGACTGAATAAAAGCTTGGGACAGTAGCTTCATGAAGGGGATCATTCATCCAGCTATCGCTAAATGCACGATTTCTTCTTGAGACAATAGAACCTTCTATAAGTCCTAGCGCTCCTTCTAAAGATTTTGATACTAACTCCCACGCCCGATTTACATCGGTCATCGTGTAAGTAATACCATGCGCTTTAGCTCTATCAGAGTGAACTAGCAAAGCTGCTTTTTTATACAACTTCTTTAGACCTTTACCATCTTCAGCACTACCAAAAGACAATAAGCAAGTTACAGCATCATTTAACGTTTTCATTTTCTCTTTTCCTTAAATACGATGGCACAAAGCCTCGTTGTTTGATTATTCATCTTTAGATTATCATTACCGGCATATGTAATTAGCTGACTGAAAAAAACTACTTAAGGAATACGTAATGGAATGGCTGTCAAAAGTAATCGAAATGGTAAAACTACCAACAAAGTTCATAGTTTTAATATTTTTAGTATGTAGTGCATTATTATCGCTCCCTGCAACGTATTTAGAACGATTCAAATTAGCCGAGTTTTCAAAAGAATATGACTTATATATCGGTTTTGTTGCTTTAGTTACAGGTGTCTTAATTGGACTTGAAACGATAATTTTAGTTTGGAAAAAATCTGGGGCTTATTTATACAAGAAAAAATATACGAAAATTATTAAAGAACGAGTGCATTACTTAGACCCACATGAGCAAAGTGTGCTTCGTGAGTTCATGCTGCAACAAAAACGTTCAATACGTTTACCAATAGATGATCCAACAGTATCAGGTCTGATAGAAGCAGGAATACTGCGTACAGTAGGGAATTACGGCTACCAAAGTCACGTTGGAAAGGTTTTTAGCCTTGCAATTACAAATATTGCCAACAAAACCTTAACACTTGAGAATATCGAAATGCCTGATGATTTAGATAATCCCGATTCTCTTGTGTTTTTAAAGAATAATAGACCTCCATACATACAAGAAGTACTCTCAGAGCACTAATGCATATCAATACATTCAAAATCTCTCTCTATTAAAAATACTTGCTCTTTGTCTATCTTAGAATAAAGCGCTTTGTCATTGGCTAACTGTACATTAAATACGAAATCCTCCCATGCCTCGCGAGGTGTATCTGATACCCCTTTAATAACATTTGGTTGAACTGCTATTGATGCGCCATGTAGATTATAATCTTCTTTTTTACACACACAGTAGCAACGCATTGATTTACCTTTCAGCGTAAACGGGAATCTAATAATATCTTGTATATCTGAACACATATATTTTTGTCCTACATATAAAAGAAGCCTCAAAAGAGGCTCTTCGTTTACCTTTACTGGGTTTGTATTATATCGTGCCACATGGGAGCCAGCTGACAATCAGATAATTTTAACCCCTCGATGTCATGAACATTATCGTTACCGTAATGCTCCCTGATAGATTTTTCCGCTTCATTAAAGTCACTAGCAATGATAACGGGTGATCGTCTCATCAATTTAGAATTAATATAGCCATTGTCCGATTTGGAAATAGTTACAGAAGCACAGTAAATAAAGCGCTCCCTATTACCGCCCAAATTCTTCCATTCTTGAATAGTTTCTGTGTCTATTGTCTCTTCAGACTCCACCCAGTTACTATTCATAGCCAAAGCTTTTGCAGGTATTTCGTTAAACCATCGTCCATCTTCAAATACCACATCAACCAAAGGTCTCTGGCCAATGTAATACCGTTTAGTTACTGCTCCTTTTAATACACCTTTACCACCACACCATAAGATAGTGTTATGCATACATCTTCTCCTTAATACGATGGCACAAAGCCTCGTGTTATTTAGTTCTCCATTAGCTTAACAAGTGGTGCAGACAATATTTCGCAGCAAAAAAAAAACGAAGTCCCTTGGACTTCTTTTTCTATGTCGTAAGAAAAAACTACAAAAGTAGCTCACGTGCAAGCACGATTAGTATTTTAAGACACTTCAGTCCCACCCCTCGGTGCAAAATCCATTTAGTAAAAACATCCTAGCCATATAAAACGAATACATTATATCGCTTGTAAACCATTTTCGTACATCTGAAAAATATTAATCCCAGAACAGTTTCAGTCTATTTTACATATACATCTTGTTTTTTAGACTCAATATGTAATATTCTACATGTAGAACCATTAATACGTTTATATCATCTCCCCTGCCTTATATGAGGTAGGTAGTCTGTGTTCAGCCATAAATATATAGAAGAAATGCTGCTACGCATTGCTTCTTTCCATATATTTATGGCTGAACATAATAAAGTGATAATAAAGGCAGAGAGGTAACATAATGAATACATTACTAATTTTTTTACTTAAACTTCCATTTAAAGTATTTTTCTTCTTAATCGAGGTTAGCTGTAAAACCTCTTTTGAAGATAGCGACCAGTATGAAAGAAAATGGGCTTTTGAGCCACGAGGCGAAAATGGCGATATGATTGCAGTCGTTAGAAAACACATAAATAAAATGTGAAGTCGACATTATCATTAATGACGACCTCGCATTAGTCAGCTAAAGAGATATACCCTTATTTCGCTTTACCCTTAGTAGCATCAACTTTATCTGGTTTTTTCCCCTTACTCATAACTTCTTTTTGGGTTTTACTACCGGCTTTATTAGCGGCACTACCTGCACTTCCACCAGGGTCACTTGCAACATTCCCCAATTGAGCACCAACTTGCATGCCAGCTGCTGTAAGAAGAGCTGTGAAAATTGTTGGAAATCCTAAAAAAAGGCCGTCTGTCAAATATTGGCCCAGTAACATAGTATTAGGCCGCGTGATATCCCCCACCCACAAGTCACCGCTTCGCATCGTACTTTCTATCAAGCTTTGTTGGAGAAGCAATGATATTTCCCAAAGAAATGGCCAAAACATTACTGAACCAATAAAAAAATGAATACCTACGGTAAACTTAAGTCCAAACTGTGACACTATCAGTGCTAAAGGAAGGCAAGCAACAATCGCAAAGATCAATGCACCTTTCGCTATCGGGGCTGCTAACTGAATCATACTAGCTCCGGCAAAATTACCGAGAACAGCACCAAATGTTCCAACAGTTCCAACAATACGAGAAGCTGTAGCAACTAATCCATTCGACTCACTCTCCCAACCATAATCTTTTACTTCCGCACCTCGTATTCTATTTATAGATACCGGATTAAAATAGGCTAAGCGCAGCATTTTATCTTCTGTACTTTCTGACATTAACCAATCTGGACCATCGAGGATACCAGCCAAACGTTGAACAATCGGATTGTTCTCACCAAGTGCAACTGGAAGATGGTCGACCAATCTAGATCTAAGCGATAAATCATTCGTAGTTACACTAACCCCTGAAAATCCAGAGCCAATACCCTGCCACCATTCACGACAACTAGGAAATCCACCTATTTCGTGTATGCATGCTCCACCACAATCACCTTCCATCTCACTCATTACCCACTTAGACACATTTTGGTTGTTTCTCGCTCCTTGCCAACCTTCCAACAGAACATGAGAATAAAATCCCCTACCTACATTTCCATAATACGCATCATTCATAAACCCTGCATGACCTGGCCAAGGTTGGTCTGACGTATCTGGATCTTCAATCCACGGCATACCTCTATCGCCCTGTCGAACTACCAACGATTTTGCAGGAACAAAGCATTGCCGAATAAACTCTTTTGTCTCAACAAGTAAAAAAGGATCTTTTATTCGAGTATTAAGTAACTCCTGACTCACTGCCGTTACATTAATTGAACAAGGCAATCGATTGATAGCTTCAACTGAGTACCCCGTCATATATGACATCACCATTTGCAGACCAACTGGCATTCTTAACGTACTACCCGATACTTCAACCAGTATATCGTTTGGGTTTAGCTGTATACGATAAGGGCTCGCAAGGCTGATATCTTCTTCTATATATACTGCCTCAGTGTCTTCACATTGCTTTGTATATTGAGTCATATTGTCAACTTTGAAAGGAACAAGAGGCCACGCAAAAAACAATATAGAAAACATCGCCAAATAAATCTTTACTTCTAATCTTTTCAACATAAAACCAGAGTCAGAAAACGCTTTTCCAGACTCCGATGTATCTTTCATCACTTCTAAAAATATGAATATCAACGGCAATAAAAGAAGCTGAGAATCGACTATGATTCCCCATAAAATATTGAGGGTATATACCCCTACGCTGATAAAATAGAGGTCTGACACACTCGTAAATGTCATAACCCACCTCGTGAAACAATGCCTACAATCTCTATAAATAAAACCATCGTTAAGAAGGTTGGCCACCGAGCTACAAGCTGTTCAGTGAACTCTGCAATTTGTTCATCATTACCGCTAAACTTCTTTCTTGCCACATACTGGCAACATAAACGCCAACGAAAACCTATATAAATAAATGCTCCATATTTCAGAAATCTTAGATAGCTATACAAACTCGTCCACGCACTATCCATACTTCCCAACGTTCTTGTCCATTTGGCTACATCAAGACTAGCAATCCCTACCAAAACTATTAGAGCAATTGTTATTAGGATAAGAAATTTAAGCGAATATTTACCAACTACTCCTAATTTCATATTTAACCTCTACCAGACTCTTTTAGCCCTTGTGTAAAGCGGTACTCGCTAACTCCCGAACCACTATCCTCACCACTTCTAATCGCTTTTCTCGTCTCATAACGTCCAAGCAATGTAGCAACTGCATCGCCTCTAGCAACACGTTTTAGTTCAAGCTCTTCTTTGATCATCATGACTTCATCCGAAACCATATTTATTTTGGCATCGATGATTTCATTATTTTTTGGAACAGAAGAAAAATTTGCATCGCCTCTACCAGCGATAAGTATTCGTCTTGCAGCAAGGAGCTGATCTACCACTCTCAAAAGCGCTACATCTTGGGAAACTCTATCAACGAAAAGCCCACGCATGACCGTTTCATCTCTGAGCGCCATGATTACACCTTCTCCAATAAGGACATCGTTAGAGCTTACACTTTTTAGATCATCAATAGATGGCGTTGCGTCACTTTCGACAATTTGAATAAGCAGCTCTCTTACTGTGGATGCCTCATCAGCAATATATCCATAAACACCATAACCTGGTATTTCCGAAAGCTTCGTACATTCCTGACATGTTGCGTATTTAACATCGCCCACTACACTCACAATCCAGTCTTGCGCATCACGCGCAGAGGCCCATATCTGCTCTACCCATCCGATCATCGGTTCACCAGAATTACTCTGCGTCCCTCCACTACTATTTCGCGCATAACCTTCTTGGATAACATCAATAACAGGAGTACACATTTTTATGCCGAACGCCCCACACATTTCGCCGCCCATTTCAACAACACCGGCTTCGCCTTTGTTCTCGTCAGCACTGTCGACCTCTTCAACCAAATCAAGGTCTTCCTTGCCATCCTCCTCTTTTTTCGCGAATTCCATCCATGCGCTCGCATCCAGAAGCTCACCAAGACCATCTGAACTATCCATATAACGCTTAGACATATCCCTGCAGTGCGCAGCACTGACATCAAATATGTCCTCTCCACTCAAAATGCTATGATTTAGCATTTCATACAAACCTGGATCTTCTCTTTGTATAAGTAACATAGGGTAGTTAATAATAAATCCTGTAACACTGCTAACTACATCACGATACAATTTCCCAAACTTACTTTTGGCATCATTCATCATCCCTGAAACTGAAATACTCGCATCCCAACCGCTGCAACTCGCACCTACATTCCATCCAAATTCTGGAGCATTAATATCAACAGTAGGCCGCATCCTCCTATTAGTAACACCTCTATTGCTACCGATGTGATAATCTAATAGTGGATCAAGCTCTTCCATCACAGTGTTTAAGCCAGATGCATTTCCTGACTCCTGTGCAGTGGTAGAAAATGCAAATGTAATACAAATACACAATGCTATTTTTTAATTTTTACCATTTGACCTTCCATAAGAAAAAATAACCATCAGGACGTTTGCAGCACTCATATTTTCGCCAGTAGTGCCATACGTAATCTCCGTCTTCTGAACGATAATCGCTCCATCCTTCAATATCTGTTTCAGTTGGTTCTTTCACTGTTTTATCTCCAAAAATATGGCATTCAGACTCATAGTTTGGATAAAGCATCTGCCACTTACCTTTATCAGAAGACCACTCTTCTATTTCCATTTCAGGTAAATAATACTGACCTTCGGGGCCATCTAAGCTAGCTCGATACAATCCAAACGCGCCATTAAAGACGATATCCATAGACCTTTGAGCAATAACAGAACTCGCTTTGAAGTGGTCATGATTTAAAACAACACCGGCTCTTGGGTAGAGAAATCCCCATCGCGTCGTGTCATATCCTGCATTAAATTGACCATCTTCCCTCTCCCCAATGAATCGATTACGACCAGTAAAATTGAGAAGCCCGTCCACCAAGCCGGTATTCCAAAACCAAGGGTTAGAACGACTTATAAAGTAAGGCTTGAAAGGGGTACTCCCTGGTTCACACGCCAATCCTAGCGGTAAGCTTTCTAAAAGATTTATAAGGAGTTGGGATGAGGGACTACCGTAGACATCAGCAAGGCGATAAGTATTTGCAACGCGGCTATGATCACCTTTCTGTGCATGCTCAGTTCCCGTTGTATTTGATATCCAACCGGTAGCGAAATCTGAAAAGCCACCGCTAATTGGTTCAGGGGATTCTGAATCGTAAATCGATACGAAAACATCTGGAGTGTAATGCTCTATAACCGCAGTAGTTTTAACACTACAACCACTGAGGTCACACTTCATCCAAAAGCATGTCCCTTTTAATTCGAAGGCGGCACAACTTAGAGTATCTGTAGAACCTGCTTTGATAAAATCGTCAAACGAAACATCTGCTCTGACGGGAGGGGAAATTAAAGCACTAGCGCCTATTACCAACGCGATAGGCGTTGATTTGATTAAGTGCTTTAGTAATGTTTGGCTGGCCGTATATGACAAAGTTATTATCACTTTCACTATATATGACGGCTGGTATTTTCTTTATATCGTAATCTACCACTTCGTTTAGGTATGCATACGATAAAGGGAGATCATCGACTAATGATTTTAACGTAGAGTCTGAGGCAACTTTATTTCTACCCCACATCTCCATCTCATACTCACTTAATCGAGGCCCTTTGTATACCAAGCGTCTGTTAATTTCTTTCTCTATTCTACTTGGCTTTGAAAGGTCAAAGAGCCTCACATTATAATTCTTTGGAACACCACTTAATTGCTCATATCGAGAGTCGTATAACACGGTTATGACTCCATCAGCGGCATATGTACTCGATGCTGACACTATGCAATAACACATCGAAATTAGTAAATAAACCTTACTCATCATCTACTTGCCCTAGACTAGAAATAAAGCCAATCGCATCATCAAATGACAGGTTCATTCTATTCATCACAGACTCAACCGCATCACGGGCTGTAACGAGATCAACTAAAAACTCACTATTACTAATTTTTGCGTATCCCAACTCTCTCTTATAGTGGTCAAAGTGATCTTTGGTCTTATCTAACACGCTGACCATTTTGTACTTCTTCTTAGCGCCACCACCTAACTCCTCACGGTTACGTGCCGAAAGATATTTAATTAACCCTAACCGCATACGGGTATGTAATTTGACATTGTAAACATCATCCACTGCATCTTGGAGCTCTCTCGAAGTTGCTGCATTAATGATGGCATCTCTGTGCTGAAGAAACGCCTCATCATTCAACTCAAGCTCACTCAGATTAAGTTTCATATGATCAACAATTGCCTGTCTTTCGCACATATCCCAACGACGAAGACTACGACCCTTACCTACCACATCAATATTCCACTCTTCTGTAATTTTATTCATTATTTTAAACGTATTTATTCCCATTCTAATAGTCTATTTTTCTTCATGTAGAATTTATTAGCCTAATTGACTAAATTTCTACCTAATTTATAGGTGAAATACTTCCCGAATCATTGAACTACTATTACAGCTTGTGGATTTGTGTCATAACTCAAAGTCCGACCTGTCGGGATGTGCGTGATCTGTGGTCTCGCATTATAAATGCGGTATCCTTGTAACGATGAGTTCACAAATATAGTCTGTGAGCACGTAAGGCCTAGGCCTGAACATGTGGCGGCATTTGGTTGAAAGAATATCTGCCAATCGGCAGGGTTGCTAAACTCATACCGCGTTCCATCTGCCGAAAGGCGGTCACCAACAGAAAAGATTACAGTACCTCTACCACTAAATCCTCCCACCGGAATGGTCTGCGCACAAAAGCTTTCAGAAACCGGTGTTTGGTATGTAGTGAAAATACTGCATCCTGATAGAAGATCAGAAAACGGATCTAATTGTGAAGAATTCTCCCAATAAATGGTTTGTGAACTATTCACCAAAATGGTTGGATATTGTGAATTAGTAACACGTATAGTTACACCATTACGTTCCACTTCCCCTGCCTGTAACGTACCGGTCACCTCACAAGTTAAAAAATGTGCTTCGTTACCAGGCGGAAGCGTACCAGAAGAACAGACTTGCCCTCCTGCATTACGACTCCATGTGTAACTACACCCCTGCAAACAGTTTCCTACCGTAGCATAAGTAGTACTGGAGAACGATGACTGAGAGGCTACTTGATAACAATCACTACAACTTGTTCGCACAGAAGGCCTATCACCCAATGGCGTTGAATTGAAGAAATCAGTAGCTATAACATCGCTCGCTGAACGCGCACCATAGTGTGCGTTTTGAACAACAAGAGATACTTGTCCAGTGGCGCGCTGCTGTGCCGTCAACCCTCTTTTAACTACAACACAACTAACACTTGCACTTCCACTCTGACCAACGACACCAGACGTACACCCACTGCTTACTGAAATATCACCAGTAACTACCCATGAATAATTGCACCCTTGTCTACATTGACTAACTACTCCTGATACTGTCGCTGTGAAGTCAGTTCTCATAGCACTCTGCTCACAATCCGAACAGGTAATGTTAGCCGATGGGTCTTGAGGGATACAGTACATAGTATCGTACATGCAATCATCTAAACGCTCTTGCCACAACCCCAACTCATCAGCCGCATCGTTCAAATCAAGCCGCACAGAAGATATATTCCCTTCGTTTTGATTTATTAATACTGCGTTGTTACTCATAGTATTGCGGTTACTAGCAATCGCATCTCTATTTACAACAATTTGGCTTGAATTATTCCGCGCATTATCAAATGCAAGGGATACCCTATCTTGTGTATCTAAAATACTGGCACTGTTAGTGTCTAGGGCAGTTCTATTACTACTAATACGTGTAGTATTAGTAGCTATCAAACTCCGATTACTAGTAACACGTTGACTATTTTGTCCAACTAAATCAAATGCATCCGATATCATGTCACCGGTTTGAGCGACATCATTGTTATTTCCACTAATATTGAATGCATTAACCCCAATGCTAGTAGCATTAGAAGCAATGTTATTGCTATTGTTTTGACGCTCTCTCTCATTAGCTGATGACAGTACATTGGCTGACTCTATATTCCGCTTTGATTGCGCTATTGCTTGATAATTAATGTCACTTTCCGACTGATTAACATCTATCTGATTACTATTGCGAAGAATATCCCCTCTATTAACGGCTATCCGATCCCTATTATCGTTACTTATACCTTGTGCTATCGCTATGTCTGATTTTGATTTTTCAATAAGAGAGCCATGACTTTTGATGAGACCACCATTAATACCTAAGCGATTAAAATTTGTATTGACGGAAGAGGTATCTGTAAAAAAATCTTCTTGTGCATAAAAATCCGCGCCACTATATGTACCGCGAACATCTGCTTCCCCTATCTGGCCTGAACCACTCACGATGCTAATTCCATCAATAAAACCAGTAAGCGAAAGTCTTTGTCCGGTAGCAATCCCAATAATACTACTGTCACTGCTCAAACTATTTGTTTGTACATTCCCTAGTAACCAGCTAGTTCCTTGGCCCTGTGTAAAACTCAATTCCGTAATCGTGGCACTATTAGCTCTAACATCAGAACCTAAAGCACTAACATCAATACTCTCTGACACCAAAGAACGTGCCATCATGGAATTCGTCGTCATTGAATTTGATTCGACATCCCCAAATCGGGAATTTTGGTAATTTACACTACGTCCAGAACTACGTGTTAAATTCCCCCTCTCTGATCTCAAAGACTGAACACCTAAAACAGCACTACTAATATTTTCAATCCCACGAATATCATTTCCGTTTAACGAAACATCATTACGACTATATAAATCACCGTTCATAGCCAATGAATCTGAAACAAATGAGAGCTGTGAACCGTTATCCTCAATCGCGTTTGGGCCGAGTAAAAGTCGCTCTGTAACATTGAATGTTTGTGTTTCTAATGCTCGACTTTCTATGCTATCAAAACGGCCAGTAACCGCTTCAGCTTCATTGATATTTGGCACATCATTTCCGGCCATATCAATGCTTTGCTCCAGACGATTTCTATTAAACTCATTATCTTGCCAACGTTGAATAGAATCGACTAAATAGTGCGAACGGGTCGGAGGCTCAACCAAAAATGTTACTTGATTACCATTTACTACTGGATTAACAACAAAGCGGGAAAATGCCCTAGCCATTACTTCTGTTGGTACTTGAACCGTCAATAAGAGATCTTCACCTTGCGGTACTTGTGAGACAAAAAGAGAGTTGGCGGCATTGACACTCGTAACCCCATACTCAGCCATACTATTAACATCACACCAGCTTCGCGTATCGTTATAACAAGCATTTAAAGCGTTAATTCTTTCCATCGCTTGCGCCCGATATCCATCAACTAGCGATAAGCTCCCTCTCTGACCTTCAGTGACGATACTCTCTAAACCAATCCACGCTAGAAGCGTGATAGTAACAAGGATTGCAGCTACGTTAGGATATATACTACCTACTTGTCGCATGTTTACCACGAGCATCCCCCTTGACTTCGACACGTTTCAAGTTGTGTACGAAGAGATGCCACACCCGTTTCGATCTGTGTCGCTCGGTTTTGTAGAACACCAATATCACTAGCGTTTGTTGTGATACGTCTTGCATTATCTCTGGCCAGCGCTTCATTACTGACAATATTGGTAGCGTTAATACCTATAGCATCGCTATTCGATACAATCTCAGAATTGAGATCTGTTAGTCTTCTCGAATTACTTTGATTTAGCACCTCATTGGCTAATATTGCATCAGCATTAGCTTGCACTTGAGTAGCATTTGTTGATGCATTCTGCGTATTTACTGCAATAGCATCAGTGTTTGTTTGTATATCCCCTGATAGGTTATTCAACCTATTACTATTGAGTTGGTTATTATCAGTGTTTGTAGCAATATCTGTTACATTCCTCTGAATCTGTAAACTATTTGCCGCGATGTCATTTTTATTACTATTAATGTCATCACTATTTCTTTGGATATCGTCAGAGAGGTTACTAAGTAGCGTAGCATTGACTTGTATAGCATCTCTATTAGACGCTATGTTGGCCGCATTATTTTGAGCTCGCTGTGTATTTCCAGCAATGTTTTGCGCATTATTGCTTATTTGTTGTGAATTGGTTTGAATATCCTGATCGAGACGCGCAAGGCTGTCGGCATTATCTTGAATCGCATCTGAATTCTCAGCAATATCCGCTGTTTGCTGATCAATTTGCATCTTATTACTGTTAACAGATGAATCCGATGTCGAAAAATCAGTACCTTCGAAACGGTTAGCCGTAGTAGTACCACTCACATTAAGTGAGCCAAACGAGCCACTGTTGAAACCTGCACTTCCAGAATTTATTGCACCAGTTAAAGAAAGCGAAGTCCCACTTGCAACGCCAATATCCGTAAATTCCGAAGATATACTCGAAGTTGTTATCCCTCCAGATATAGCCAATGAATTGCCAGAAAGTACCTCACTACTTAAGTTACCAATGATGGCGTTATCGCTATCGAGAGAATTTGTTGTTGTCTCAGTCGCATTAACAATCTCACCATTGAAATTTGTAATTTCAGCGGTTTCACTTGTTATATTTTCTGTACTAATGTCACCAAATATCGCAGATTGATATTCTATAGAAACACCGTTTAACTCTTCAATATCTCCAGATACAGCGGATATATCAGTAATATCACCTTGCATTGCAGCAAGGTTGCTAACACCGCTTATATCTGTGTTGTTTCCATTAAAATCACCTAAAAGAGTTAATCCACCACCTATTGATGTACTCTGGGCATTTATTTCAATCGTGTTACCACTGAACCCAATACTATTAGCACCTAAAAGAATCTCTTCAGTGACATCGAGATTACTCACTTGCAAATTATTGGAAAACAGGTTTTCTATTCGACCAATATTACCTTCTATTTCATCAGCACCAGAGATATCCTGTCCTCCGGCATCTAACGCCACCTCCATCCTATTACAGTTCTCAATTCCAATATCTCGACGACAAAGCATTTGGTCTGCAACTGTTTCTATTGTTGAAATTGAAGACGTTAGAGTAACTATAGAGCCATTGAAAGAAGCACCATACTCCAGCAATTTCCCTGCTAATCGCTCGGCTTGCAAAGGGTCACGAGCTGGTATTGTTATCACATATGAACGCCCTGATGGTGAAGATGCACCTGAGATATTACTGCCCCAAGGCATAGTTCCATCGCCAGGATAAAACTCTGTTCCAAAAAGCTCGTTGAGCGTTGCTGGATTTCGTCTATTCACAGCTCTATATCGTTTAAAACCACTTACGACATCCTTGACTACAGCAATCCCTTGCTCATCAAGCCTGTTTTGCATGTCACTTCTCAGAAACGGTAACGAAGCAATACCAATGACACTTAACAAAGTAAGTGCAATTAACACCTCAACAAGTGTTAAACCTAACTGCTTACGCATACTTTTCCTCCACAATTAAAATGTTTAACATCCAGAACCACCGCCAAACGCTCGCAAGTACTCATTTGTTTCGACCTTTGATGCATTGCCATTAGCTTCAATAGGTAACATCCATGTAGCTTGATTTCCCGAAACCGTAGTATTTGATTGATTAGATGCTGCAATTTCGGCATCCGACTCACTTTTAAATGTTAACGTATAATATGTAGCCACATGCGACCCCAAAATAATTTGTATGTCACTCAAAATGGCATTGGAAGGAAACTGAACACTTGTTGCAGATGGAAGAAGGCCATCTGCAACTAAACTTGTAATTGTAGGATTGGTGACTCCACCAGATAAACACTGACCGTTGTAATAAAGCTGTACTGCTATGTGCAATCGCTCTATTACTACCGGTGTTTGCCTTAGATATGTATCTCTATTACTACCTATTATCTGCTTCATGATAACAATAGAGAATAGACCACTTATCAGAATAACCAGCAGAACTTGAATCAGTGAATATCCATGTGGTTTCATTTAGATATTACCGAAGGTAACAGCTAAGCTACCGCTTGAACACGAAACAGACCTTACTCTGCCTGTGTACATCGCAGAAAGCCTTGCACAATGCGCTTCTGATGTAACACCGGTCGCATTAACCGTAAACTGATTAGTAGCAGCACCACTAATGGAATAATCACCACCATATGGATTTGACCCTGTACCAGTACCCCATGTGGCACTGTCTAGATAACCAAGACGAACTAACTCAGCAAAATCACAAGTAGAGAAATTTCCACCTTTCAACGCACCACACTTCATAACTTGCTGAGATAGCTCGCTTACTTCTCGTGCCAACTCCTCAGCTTTAGTATCGCTCAACTGATCCATAACAGCCTTAGTAGTGATAATTGCTAAAATGCCAACTACGACCATTGCAATCAACACATTAATAAGTGTCACACCTCGTTGTTTTTTCAGATTTTTTGCTAACATTTGCTTTCTCATCTTTAACTTCCTTAATTGATAGTAATAATATTTTTAAATTGTAAAGGGGCCAGTGAGAGGCCCAAGCCAGTAACACCACCAAAGACGATGAAAAGTAACCATAGAACAACTAATACCCCATAAAGCATCGTATCTAGTCGTTTTTTAGCAACTGTACCGCTGTCTCTGCTGGCAGCTAAAATCGCTTTAATTTTTGTATGTTCTCCTTCTTGCCTTGCAACGCCACTCAATCGCTGAAATATCTCTGCGTTAAGGAGTCCAACGTTCAAATAATCAGCAACAGAACCCGTAGAGCTTCCGGTCTTTATGCTGATCATTTGATAATACTTTTGCTCATATGGAGTCGCAGATTTCATCAGAGTCTTTACAGCGGCTCCCAAAGGCATGCCAACGCTCGATAACAACCCAATACGCTGAACGATCCCCATAGCGACAAACTCTTTATGAATTGAATAAGGAAATATTTTGTCAAATGCATCTCGTGACGGGAGAAATCCCCACTGACTCACGTAATGATTTTTTGTGATCTTATAAAATATGTATAACACGAAGAGTAGATATACAACTGGCAACAGATATGTAGTAACTCCTCGTGCTAGATTAATCGTTGTGCCAGGAATTCCACTTAACAGTTCAAGGTTAATTCCCATTTCTTTTGCTTTCGGAATGCCAATGTAGTCGAGCAAAACAAGAATTGAGAAAGTTAAAAGCAGTAATATAGATGGATAGACAAGCCTCTTAACACCACCTTTGAAAACAGCGCTCCGCTCGTCTTCTTGTTTGATGAAATTTTCAAACAATAACGTAATACTTTGAGTCTCTTCCCCAACACGGAATAAAGAAACTAAATCTTGACTGAATATTCCTTTCATCCCTTCAGATACTGTCAAACCATTAACTAAGGCTTTCTCAATCGAAACAGACGCTCTATATGGAAAACTTCGCTTTTTACCCAAACGCAAAGCAGCTGTCTTCATCTCTCTAACAGCATCCAACAAGTTCGCACCGTCCTTTACCCACTGGTCAAAATCAATCAAATACTGGACTTGTTGCTTACGTGGGCTCCTGAATGCCATCAACATTGCCTTGTAAGCATCATCAAAGAAAACACGTACACCCAATCTGTCACCAAAATTGACGAGAATATTCACCATAGGGCCAACAAATGGAGTCGAATTAAGCTTGCTCATTCAGAACCTCCTCTCCGGCAGCCTTTTCTAATGAAGGACTCTGATAATGCTCTAAATGCACATCAACTTTCTTGAAAAAGGGAACGCTATCTGCGCAATCGTTGTAGCAAACTTTCCGTTCGGTAGATAATTCTAACGCTCGCAAAGCTTGCGTTTTGAACCCTTTCGAAAGAAGGTACTTCCTCCACTCCAGCCATGCTTTATTTTCAATAAAACGCGCATCGTCTTCATCAGGAACAAGAAGTTCCGCTACCGCTATACGCCCATCAACATATCCACTATTACAATGCTCACATCCCTCTTTGTTTCTTATGAAAACTGTCCTTCCATGCTTTTCAACAGGTGAGCTGCAACGACTACACATATTTTTCATAAGTCGCTGCGACATAATCCCTAAAAACAAATCTGTATTACTCAACTCCTTTGGACTTATGCCTAATTCACACAATCTATCAAAGCTAGTAATAGAGTCATTAGTGTGAAGCGTCGACAACATGACACAACCTACACGAGCATGCCCAAGTACATCTTCCGCGACTTCCGGTGTACGAATTTCAGATACATTAATGAAGTCAGGATCTTGTCTTAATGACGCATGAAGTAACGCTTCTAAGGTAGATGCCTCATCTTTGTTATCTACTTGAATCGCATGTATATTAGGATGCTCATAGTCGAATTCAATTGGGTCTTCGATAGACAATCCGCTTTTCGTATATGGTATCCCTTCCATTAGCGCTTTTATTAAAGTACTTTTTCCTGAACCAACTTTGCCTGTACCTATAAATATTCCATACGGTTCATTTAATATTCCCTTAAGTTGTTCCTGCATACTTTTTTCATATGAGAGAGATGAAAGATCACTGTGCTTTCGCTGCCTTCTTTGAATACGAAGTGTCGCTTTGTACCCAAGCCTATCGGAACTTCCTGTTCGATTGAGACGCAAGCGAACGCCTTCTTTAACCTTGATACCTGTATCCGGATTTCTAACATCTACTTCAATGTCAATGGGAAGGTTTATCTGACGACTATCACTTTCATACCCCCTAAAACCTGGTGCATATTGCTGGAGTACAGCCGACAACATTTCACGAGACTCAACTTTGTTCAGCCCCTTTTCTTTCTTCATTTCCCCGTCTATGCGGAGCGCTATTCGCCCACTAATGGAATCAACCCACCAATGTATATCTGATGCACCACTTTCGATTGCATCTGCCACTAGCGCCTTAAATTGTGAAATAGCAGTGGTTTCTGTCACTTCAACATTCTTGGCTGAAGAATCATTGTTTTTTATCTCTCTGGCATCTCGCAAGAAACTTTCTAATGTTTCTTTTCTTCCAACACAGCGAGATATATGTACAAAACGATGATTAACATCCAGCTTGTTATGTATGTTCTGCAACTGAGTTGCAAAATGCTCTGCTGTGGCAGCTGTAGATAAAATCATCGCCTTTTCTTTCTCATTCTTACCGCATAAGACGATCAAATAACGTGTATTAAGATTTTTAGCATCACCACTTCCAAAGTAGCTCAAACACTCAGAAGCTAAGGGCGAAAATACAGACCAGCCATCGTTTTTGAGGCTTTGATAATTGACTTCATCAACCGTATGAGACGCGTTCATCATAGTTATGTACCCACTACATTACATTGATAGTACGTTCATCAGTACCATCACTAATGACAACGTATTTTTCATCGATATGTGTTACGACTAAACTCCCTTTAAACTTCTGACCACTCTTTACCTTGAAGGAATACTTTCCTTCAACATCAGTAATTACTGCATAAAATCCAGAATCGTCGCCCACAATTCCCTTTAGAACGATGTCATTTAGCAACGATTGTTCTGTCTCTACTTCCCCCATAACGATTCGCTGTGCGATACTTTCATCTGTAACAAAACTATCTTTTCTGCCCTCTTCTTCATTTACTCCATCAAGCTCTCTTATAAGCTTTTCATTTTCTCTACCACGTAAAAAAAGTTCTGTTGTATCTGCATATAGCTTTGCATTCTGAAGAGAGACATTAAGTGTTTTAAACTCTTCTGCGACCACTTTTTCAGTAATTGTAGGGAGACTGTTTACATACTTTGCATATGCATCTTCCGAGGTTTGCGTTACATTTGCTCTCGGTGGCGGCTGCTTTGTATAGTTATGAACAATTTCAGTTCCATCACTTTTCGTACCCATGTGAGAAAATCCGTTTGGTACAACAAGTGAATTACTTTCAGATGCTGTAACGCCACCAAGATCAACTTCTAGATACCAAATACCAAACGCACTAACTGAAAATAAAACCAACATAACCAATAAAACATTTACTAAAGCATTCTTCTTTTTCATCTAGCTATTCTCTTCTTCTGAAATACCTACTACCGTAAAGCGTATCTCACCTTTAATTTCACCATTTGGCGAAACATCATATGAACACGGTCTACCATCACAGTAGCTGTAATAAATTGGGTAAGGTGCCGGATAACCGTCTACGACAGCAGCAACTCGCATCAACTCATGAGGTGACGCGACTTTCATCTTTACGCCCATGACCTGAGATGACCAATGCCTGTTAACCGTTTTTCCCATAATCTCTACACCTGCGAATGGTGTGACACCGGCTAACGTATCAACGATATTTACTGTTACGTCATCTAAGTCATATCGTCTAACCTCTTCCTCAGACTGAAAAATAGGCTCATGGACAATGCCAGCAACAAGCTCAACAGCACCATTCTGCGTTACAACCGCCATACCGTACTTTTGGGCGAACTTATAAACCTCTCGCAAGGTAGACAGATGAGTTATTTTTATTACGCTATATCGAATTGATTCATGTTCATGAGTGACTTTGTATAATGCCCATTGCTTGAGCTCTGATTTGATCAGTTTATGAATGGAATAGTCTTGAACCAGCCGTGACGATAGCGCTGATTTCGATGTTAACTGCGTTGTAAAATCACTGAATTCATCAATCAGTTGAACTCTTTCAACAAGCTTTTTGGTTTCAAAAAAGCCGTTTGTCCAAAGAAACAACATCAATGCAATAAACGCGACTACGCTAGCAGTCAGCTTTTGGGTTTTAGAGTCCGATAACGTCCTAAACGCTGCATCAACATCAACAAATTCATAGACTTCATTTGGAGATAATGACGATATATCTAAACTGTCAAACAAACTACTTGAAAGCTCAGAGCAACTACCCTCTTCTCCAGTGATAATCTCAATGTATTCCAGTATTGTCGTCGCATGTTCGAGGCCGTAATGCTCTACATCATAGACAACACTAGATGAGTGACCATTTAGACCAATGAGGAGTCTTAGTGAATCGACCAACCCCTGTTGCTCTTGAATTATTCTGTCTTCAATAAGGTTGCCATTTTTTACATGAACGAATACATAACCTTCTTGGCGGCTTTCAATATATAGGTAATTTTTAGATGAGCGAACAACCGTAAGAGTCCGACCAAAGTCAATACCTTCATAAATACTAAACGCGCAATGACCGTCTTTAAGACATACATATTTCGCATGATAGGATTTCGCATGCTCCTGTAACCACGCTCTTACCGCACCAGAATTAAATTTTTCGCGGTAAGGACTTATAACCCACAGAAAAGATTTGTTACTTGGTTTAACACTCTGCATAGCACTTACCTATAACTCGGGCGAATGATACGAGGTGTAACCAATATTAATGTTTCGCTCTGCTCTTCATTTGAAGCTCTTGAACCACCTAATAACCATGAAAGAGGGCCAGCATCTTCGCTCAAATACTCAGACTTATTGCTAACGTTGCTAGCAATCAATATTGTTTCCCCACTTTGAGCAGAGAAGTTTATTACAGAGTTATATTTGTTCGTTCGTGGGGTTTGCACACGGGAATCACCAGATTCGAAAACATCTTTCGAAACGAGATCGCTTTGACGAATATCAAGCTGAACAAATACGCGGTCACTACGATCCATAATTGTTGGAACAACGGTAATCTCTGTTCCTAGAGACAAGACGCTAGTAGATATGTTGTTCACGGCCCCAGCTTGGTTAATACCGCCACCGGATGACGTTGCTACAGCCTCATCCTGTCCTCTTACCAATTTTGCAGCTTTGTTGTGCGCACTGATGAGTGTAGGTCTATCTAAAATAGTTGTTGTACCAGAGCGATTCAGCGCCTCAATGATCGCCTCACTTCCACTCCAATCTCCACTTAACACGTTCGCGCCCAACGACACCGGATTAAAATCACTGAGTAGAGATGTTGCAAAAGGTGTATTCAAACTCAATGATGTGCTTGCCGAGCCTACATTGATATTGTTTTTTATAAGCTCAAGATTAAGTGAGCCCTTTGCTCCATCTGTATTCCTATGTTCTAAAAACTGAAAATCGAAAACAACCTGAGTCATAGTGGCTTCTTCTAACGCCCTAACATAACTCTTGATTTGCTTAACGACATGAGGGTATGCCTTAACCATCATGACAGACGATGAACGGTCAAATGAAACGAAAGCTTCACTTACATCACCAATCATTGTCTTAAGATTCTTTTCCATAGATGACCAAGCATCTAACTGCTCATTGTCCCCTGTAGTTGTCTCAACATAACTATCATTTTGAACTAACTGCAAAGGCATCTGAGTAGCGCCAAACCCACCAAAGCTTTGCTGTTGCTGCTGCTCATTATCCCTATCTCGCTCCCCAATTCTGAAACTATGAATTGAGGAAGGAACACTCACACGGAAGAAATCCGTCTCAAACTCACTCCACGTAACTAAATCACCATCAACACTAAACGCCAAACCAGTAAGCACAGACATCTTCTCAAGTGCATTGCCGATTTTTCCACTAAACACAAAGGGGAACTTTTTGTCTTTAACGCTCGCACTTTCAATCTTACCAAGCACGTTATGATCGCTTTGGAGAATAGCCATAATTTCATTCAAACTAGTTTCTTTAAATGAAAATGACTTAGTTAAGTAGTACCAATCGGGATACGTAATATCGTCATGGTGTGGAGGAACAAAGTATTTATTTGTTACCGCACCATTTGAATATTCACGCTTCTTAGGAATATTCCGATACGCATTATCAAAAAGTCGCTTCGCCTCGTTTTTATATTCTACTTGTTTCTCGCCGCTCAATGTTTCAAGCACATTTGAAGCGCACCCTGCGATGATGAGAATCGACGCGAGTAAAATTGTATATTTAATCATCTTGTTTTTATCTCTTTGGCTTTCTGTAGACGAACTCAACAACATTTGTATGGATATACCACTCAATGCCTTTTGGTGGGGTTCCGTATGAGCTAGTTATACTGTTCAAGAGCTCTTCGATTGACTCTGCCTCAATCGCACTATTGCCATACCATTCGTGATTGCCCTCATAGTTACCCCAAAAAACATCTTTACCAGGGAGGTATTTATTAACTACAGCCTCTAATTGGGGTTTTAATAACCCATCTTTCAAAGCAGCACAGTAAACCTCACGCAAGTCATGTTCACGAACCGGACATTCATCCACATTAGTCTTAATGTTCAACCCTCTCTCTTCCATCAAAGGCTGATTATCCAGACGCTTCATTGTAATCACCGGCCCATTCTGCTTTGCAAAAAGCGCTGATGCATTCAGCATCAAAATTAGGAATACAAGATATTTCATAACTCGATTAAAACTCCTTTCTCAACGACATCTGCTGACACATGATATTCGCTGGACTCTCCGACATAGAGACTCAACCACTCATTGACTAACTGAGTAATTTCCATCTCTGTTAACATTTCTCTATCACCAACAACTAATGTCATCTCAAAACTGAATGATCTAACCAATACTCCATTACCGTCCTTTAATTCCGGACTACCTAATAGCCTCCAGCCAAACTTTTGAACCAACTTTCCTAACTGTTCAACGGGGGTAATATCACTTGGAACAACAACAGTAAGTCTCGATACATCACGCTCTAGACCTCTCACCAATTCTTCTGAGAAAAGTTTTCCTATTGAAAGATCCAATGTCTTTGCTTGAACAGTTGAAAGTATGTCGTTGACATCCTCACTTTCACTCAACGTGAACACTTCCACATACCCAGAATCTTCTCGATGGTTTGTGTAACGATATGCAACGTAAAGATTTTTCGAATCACCCACTGCGCCTACTATTTTTTCAGCACGACGCATCGCTAGTTCTGAATTACTTTCATGCGCATTAACAACGATGAGAGCGGAGCTATCACCAACAATATTTTTCCAGCCCACTACATTATTAAATTGCGTTGAATCATCTTGAAAAGAGATGACACCGCTTGGCTCTCGCTCTCTCGAATGAAACCTATTATCTGTTGCTTCACACCCAAAAAGAGCAAGCAAAACGAATAAATAAAGACACTTCATGTGTTCACCTCTTAATCAATGAATCACATTTTACTGACAAAAAACGTTATTTTTTTCGGCAAAAAAATATTCTTTGAAAGAGGTAATTAGTGCAGTTTAGAGGAAGGAATAAATTACTTAGATTTATATCAAGACTGATATATAAAGCTTTTTTGGCATGGGTCGTTCAACAACAGGGACTTTTCGCGCAGCGAAATCGGTGAATAACTGACGGGACAGTTTAGGGACAATCCTAATGGACTTGACCACAATCTGTCCCGTCAGTTATTTTCCCCTAGCCCACAATTGTCACTCCCAAACAATAGTAAAGACACACATTTCTACATGAAGAATTTTTTAATAGATTACGCAACGTCAGCAAACCCTCTTGCTCTATCCAACTCTTGGCCCATATATATCGCTGCATCAAGTTCGGATATATTGTGCTCTTTCATCACTGATGCCCTTGCTAACTTTTCATCAGGGTCTGACATCGCCAAAGCTAGTATTATTGAAGGGGGAATATTTCTAAATACTTGATTGTTAATCTTCTTATTCGCGCACATAATAAAACCCTCCGTGTACTTTCTCGGGTCTTTAGTGACACTGGATAAAATAGCTTTTTGATCATCTGTTAGGCGCTTAAACCGAGCAATGTCATCGTCTTCGCCTTCAGGTACTAGAAGTACTTCCCACCATTCGGCCAGTTTAAGCAATGCTCCTGCCTCATCTGAAAAGTCTTTAATATTCTGTGTAGCAATCCAATACCAACAGCCTAGCTTACGCATCATCTTAACGATTTTAACAATAGCTGGAACTAATATGTCTGATGCTTTTGATGTTTTGCTAACAACGTTGTGTCCTTCATCTGTAATCACGATGATTGGTCTACCCGAGTACTGATTAACTTCCGCTAGATCTGTTACTGAATTAAGTACTGATGCGTATGCAACTGCCAACTCAGCTTCCTTTCCTGCCTTAACGGTATCCCCCAAATCAATATGTGTTATATCAACATTAGGGAACAACTCACCGTAACCATTGAATAGTTTCCCAGCAAGCCCAAGAGTGAAGTTATTCATACCTTCACCCATATCATAAGCACGTTCTAAATGCTTTTCCCTCATCCGCTTATCTGATTCCATCAAACGTTTCATTTCTTCCGCAACATCAGAAACCAAAGGATGAGGTTTACCTTCTTCACTACACCGTTTTGCTGCGTTAAGAATAGCTCGACGGATAAATGACTGATCAGCAGGTGTTAATTTATTATTCTCTTCAGCGTTACCGCCTGTCACAATAATACGGGTCATTAACTCCATTTCACCCAAGTAATCTTTTTCGCCATCATCATCATCAATACCAAAATTTACCAAGTCGTCTGGGGGGGGAGTTGACGCATGCGGAATTGAATCTACTTCGGCATAGGTATCAGCCACAACGTCTCTCGGATCATTTATCGCTTCTTCTATGTCTTGTTCTGCGGCTAGGGCTTTATAAGCGTTAGCATAGGGAGGAAGAATAGATTTACTACGTGAATCTAATTTAATTTGATTAGTGGATTTACCAAGCCTCTCTAAATACTCGACTGCAAGCTTAAGAGAGTCACCTTTCTCGATAATAAACACTTGCGCATTATATTGGGCGACATATTGAAATAACTCCTCCACCAACTTAACTGATTTTCCAGCTCCACTCCCCCCAATTATTACCTTGTGCGAATTCGACAACCTATCTCCAATCGAGTCAAACGACATTACCTCCCCACCCCGATTGAATTGCATTTGGACTGGACTTCCTGAACCCTTACCTCGCCCCAGCAAAGGAAAATAATTAGCTACGTGCTGAAGAGACGCTTTTAATGTCGTAGACCTAATTTTGTTAAGTTCAGGTCGATAGTTACCTGGTAACATCCTAAAATAATTATCGCAGGCTTTTATGTCGTACTTATCTTCGACAATTTGTAGTTGAACACTCGCAGCTGCTGTTTTTACTTTGTTTCCTGTTCTACGTAAATCACCATCTGTTTTAGCACGAACATAAAATCCCATTTCAACTGGTAACAAGGTTTGCCCTCTTAGCAGCAGCTCCTTAACGTGAGCTGCTTCTTCTCGCGCTTCACTTGCAATCGCACCATCACCCACTGCGGCCTTTTCAATTTGGCCAATGTCTTTTTCAACATCATCTTTACTCACAAATGTGATCTTCATGGCAAACGTAGTACCACTAGGAAGTTTGTCGAATAACGATGTTCCATCTGTCGGGCTACTGAAAACACCAATCTTAGGAGCGCCACGTATTAAGGCAACGGGGAGATAACGATGCAAAACATCATCGAACTCCCAAACTCCTTTACTTACATCCGATTTAGGAGGAGTAATAGTCAGCATGCCAGAAAAATCTCTTCCTGCCGGTACATCTTCATCACCTGGATAGGGAAACAAATCAAGAGCCGCTTCGGTGTCACCATTTGTCACTTCAGGGTTAGGATTAAACCATCTGAACATCCAGTCGTAATACCCTTTCCCATCCATGTTTTTGATATCGACACCTGTCCCACCAATATCTTTAATTGAATGAACTAGCCGATCTCTTATGATGTTTAATTCTTCTATGGGTGATTCATCTAACTTAATCTTTCGATTTCTCTTACGATAAATGAACATTCTTCCAATTGTCTCTTTACCGCCAAATGGTAACTTGGTAACTTGCTCATCAATGAATATTCCCTTTTCTCCTGCCATACCTTTTAAGTGACGCTCATACATTTCATCAAGCGTTCTTTTAACGCCATCATGAACCGTACTACGACTTCTCGACTCAAAGCTTTTAAAAGCACCAACCGCTTTATCTAGACTATATGTGTTTGAAAAGAATACTTCGACAACCCAAGGGTTATTGCTTTCTTGAGGTACAGTGTCTCGTAACACTCGCATCATCTCATCACGCAACATTGCTTTGGTGTTTATTGGGAAACCTTCTGTATTAATAGTATTAATTTCAAATGCCGCCGCAACGCTGTGACAGTCATGCATCAAAAACATCTGCTCTGACGATATATATTCGATAAAAGGAAGGCGATCAGTAAATGATGAAGGTTGCTGGTATTGTGCTCTGATATCAGCACTAGTAACCATATCTCGTGGAGATGTATCATGTATTCTAAATGCATCTAGAAAACTATCTGCTTTCTCATTTATAAGGGTAAATAAACTCACTAATACCCTCCTACCTGATAGTGGACACGTTCATACATACTGAATTTTTTTACCAACTCCGGACTGACAGAACCATCTCGACTTCGATGTGGAAATACGACCATATTAAGCTCTGGATTTGGCAAACGTAGATCATCTTGGAAATCAATTCGTTCTTCCTCATGATATGAGTCAATTATTCCAAACTGGTAACGGGCCTTCTCAATCCTCGATCCATAAAGGCCACTTTTATGCTTTTCATGCATCTCAAGCATGGTGGGTTTACCTTCATGGTCGAATATATTGGTATCTGAAGAAGCGCATCCAACAAGACCACTAACCACTAATATCATTATTAGTTTTTGCTTGTTTAGCACGGTATTCCTCCAACTCTTTATCAAAATCGTCATTAATTAACTTACGACCATTTGGGTCATAGTCGATATTTAATTGGGTAGTCATGTTAATTACATATTCACCGGCAGGAGCGACAACAATATCCCTAACATTCGCGTATCTCTGTGCTATTACGCTATTGATAGACTCCAAACCTCCACTAATACCACTACCAGCTGCAAGTTCTAACTGACTACCAGTAAACGCTTGTGCAATGCCGTTAGGCGATGATTGAACATCAAACTGCGCATTACTCAAAGCTTGGCCAGCACTGGCAACACTAGCTAAACTCCCAGCTACAGTCGCGTATTCCTTTAACGTACTGTGCTTTTCACCTCTAATACAAGGTGTCCCGTATTTATCGCTTAAATAACCAATCGCGCCATTCGCGTCTTTATTGCCCATTGGTTTTACGGGTGTTATTACCGCTATCGCACCATCATTGAAAACAAACGTGGCGCTTGTAATTTTTCCCTCTACACATCCAGTAGACCACTCACCTACAGCAAAGCCTGTAAAACGCATTAACGCTATATCGGGCATATACACACCGGACGTAGCCAAGTTCTCTTGACCTAACTCAACTTTAAACTGAAAAGGGGACGAAACCCCCCCATCAGAAGGTGTTACACCGATTAGAGAATTCAGAGCAACCGCGCCAAAAAAAATGGCATCTGCATCAATTGTTGCGTACTGTATTAATCTCTCCCTTCTTTTTTCTCGATCACTTTTTAACGGCTCACTTTCAAAAGGTAAGTTAACTTTAGCTTCTTCCAAAAATCCTGTGATACCACCTTGTTCAGTTTCATTCTCACCTTCAGGTAGTATCCAACTGACCTCTCCGTCTGGGGCATAATCCCCCTGTACATGATAGTCATAGCCCTCTAGCCCAATTGTTCCTTTATTGCCGCTACGTGATTCTTGAGCCCCACTAAAATTAAGAATTGCTTCGTCAGCAGAACCATCCACCGTCATGTTCTTGCTACCCAACGAACCTTCACTCTGCTTTGCTAGCAAGCTGTTCAGCTTCGTTTCTAACATCTCTGGAGTAACGTACATACCTTCATCATGTGGCAATACTTCACCACCTTTACCTGTTTTTTTAAGTAACTCCACTTCATTTTCTAAGCTTCTATACTCTTTATTCATTTCTTCCAGTTTGGTATTTGCCTCTGTCAAACGGGCAAAAACTTCTTTCACATCACTTGTCAATTGACCAGGTTCACTCCCTGCACTAGGCCCTTGCCCATCAGCTGTGCTTTTTGCTCTTTGGGAGCCAGTTTCTTTACCACTAGGCTCAATGTCATCCGTAAATAAATATGAAGAGCCAACAATTAGAAGAAAAAAACTACCAATAATCGCAGTAAGTTTAAGTACCGGTGATGTTGTTAATTTCTCAGACATCTACCACCCCACTTTAATATTTTCAGCTAGCGGCCCCTCTGTAATCACATAGACAACAGAGTGATTATCGTTTTTGTCGACGCCTAAGTACTTATGCTGCGCAACGACACCATAAGCGTTCAATCGTGGATAAAACTTCATTAATCCTTTTTTATCAAGACTGTAATTAGTGATGGAACTTTTATTCACTACTTTCAACGCAGTTAACGTCCATTTTCCCCCTTCATAAGCAACCAATGGTGATACTTCTAAACCGTCGCCTTCGTGAATAAAATCAATACGCTCGGGAAGTGAAAGAACTGTACGTCTAGCTCCTAATAAGGGCTCTATTGCGTAATCAGGGGCGTAAAGATTTTGGGATACAAAGCGCGTCAAATGAATTGGAGTGATCTCTTCTGAAAAACCGCCTCCACCTTGAACACTAACTTTTGCACCTTGAGGGATAATACGGATGTCTTCAGCATCGCCTTGGTCATCCGTTACATAGACTAGAAGAACATATGTCTTTTTTGACTCTCTTCCTTTCGCAACTAAACGAAAGCGTCGATCTGTTTTGTTAATGGCGGTTAGATACAACGTGTTTCCAATGTTTTGGGTACGAATCACCTTTTGAAATGATGATGTCACGCCTAACGCAACAGGTTCATCAAAAACCACCTTTTTATCAGTGTTTTTAGCAAAAGGAACTTTGACGACAATATCACTGCCTTCCCCACCTTCTACAAACAATGTAGAAGAAGATGGTGTTGAGAATATAAGTAAAAGAAAAAACATCATCGGCCTTCTACACATGTTTTTTCTCCAATATATAGCGTTGATATTCGCCCATTATTTTCATCTGATACGGATTAATGTTTCGAGGCACTAAAGATGCATTAACAGAGAAGAAATACCTTCTCTCTTCGTCAAAGATGGTCGTTCCACTAATTACATCTCTAATACGCAAAACAGCTTCGACCTCAAAATTATTTTTCCCTATGCGTTTCACCGAAAATTTAGGATTTCCGGTTTCATTAACAACGAACTCTACAGACCTAATACGATTGCGATAGCTCCCTTCGTTATTCTGAAGTTCATTTAACTTATCAATACGATATTGCTCTGAAAGATAATGCTTGAACTGAGAAAGCTTTTTCTTATACTCCGCAGCCCCGTTAACGCGCCAATTGTTAAGATTCCCAAATATAAGAAAAGCAAAATTAAACGCTTCTACTTCAGGGACTACACCGACCTTGGAACTTCCTCCGACATCAATATTTGGTGGTGTCCAAAACGTCCAATCACGGGGCGCATTAGATACTTGCATATGAGCTTGAACGACTAATATACAGAGCATCGCAATAACGATTGTGAGCCACCGTATCACCTTATTTTTCTCATCAATGATACGTTCTGAACTAGTTTTCACTTTGATTACCTCTATTCACCGATACATAGAGCGAATCTGTTGTTCTCCCTATTGTCATGTCTTCATCGAATAAATAAAAACCTTGCTTGTTAGCGACCTTGCCTAACCACTTAATTGCAATTTTCTTTAGTTTAAACGTCATATAGCCACGAGGTTTGTTGTGCTTCATAGCTCTAACACTTTTAGTCAGCATAACCGCAGCTAAAACCCAAAACGCAAGAGCACCCAGAAGCCCAGCTATCCAATGCCATAAAATACCGAGGATAAGTCCACTTAATACCCCGATAACCAAACCTATTGCGACACACATAAGTAACTCAAATTGGGTTAATCCTTTGATAACTTCAGGTTCATCGTTTACAAAAGTAGGTACAAATTGGTCGGTGTAATCGGACTCATCCATCTCAATAATTCACTTAACTATCTGGGAAATTAACGTAAGCAAACCCTATAATCACAATGATTATTGCTAACAAGAATATCGAAACCCCCACTTTCATGAACATCTCACTGAGATCTAACTTTTGCTGCTGCCACTCACGAAACGCAGTTAATGCAGATGCAACTGATTGAATAAATGCAAAACCTGTTAACGCTAACAAAAACAGACCAACGAGACCTCCGATTATATATGCTCCAAAATCCCATAGGTTTGAATCACCAGCTTCCTCAGTGAGGTCATCGGTGAGAGGTAAAACAGCAGAATCTTGCGCAAACACTTGCACATTCACAAACAACATCAACAGCAATGCGTTCGCTTTTACGAACATTTTCTTAAACATAAAAATCACTCCAACTTTCATAAAACAATCAAACAATGCCAAAAAGCACTAAAACAACTGCATAAAAAACAAATCCTCTAATAAGATAATTTGTCAACTCATCTAATGAGATACTACCCTTTGTCCACGCCCCCCACGCTCCAAAAATTACTACTACAAGGGCTATCGTAGCGACCATAAAAAACAACCACCCTAGCCCTAATGAAACTGACCCAAGTGATATACCAGCCCCCGTTTCAAATCCGCTTCCCATTAACTTTAATATTCCAGTTTGAGCTCTCTAATATCGCGAGGTGTACGCGATGGAGAAATTGAATGCCGTTTAACTGCCGACTGAATCTCCTCCAAGTCAAGCAGAAGCTTATCCCACATAAATTTTTCGCTATCAGTCTCTACTCCTAAACGCCCACCTTCTCGCACCAATTGCTTGGCAACTTCAATCGTACCTATTACTTGTTGAATCTTTTCTCGCTCATGTTCTGTCAATGCCATAACCTCGCCAGAAAGCAGCGAAAGCAGTATTAACGTAACTAACACAATCGTATTTCGCATATATCCTCCTTATTAGCTTCATATAATACAGGCTTGTATCAGGCATTTTTTTCATCAAAAAATTATTTATTTCACATAAAAAAAAACGAGAACCATTGGTTCTCTCTTCTTACTTTAAAAACTACTTCTACATGTACTTTCTGTAGCTTGCTGTCGCATATGCAACCATAATTCCAAAAAACGCGGCAAACGGATAAATAATAAATAGCGGATCAATACTATCTGGCCACGCTAAATATAGAAACAACGGGATACCAACAGTAAAAGGCACAGAACGACGAGTAAATTGGAAAATCGCTCCTGATTCTCTACCAATACCCGCTCGTCGTTTATCACGCTCAAACGCACCGATTACAAACCCGACCCACGCATTGATGAAAAACAACGGTAACGCAAACACAAATACCAAAAAACGAATGAACGTAAGAATCACTATGTTAACAAACGCACCAATATATGCCCCTATACCGCCACGGTAATCTCCTTGTGCGTACTCACCCACACCTATAAAACCAAAAAATTCAGCAACGCTACCCACCGAACTATCAAACACTTCCTTAACGGAAACACCTGACATCCATTCAATAACAGATTTATCAAGCCTATCATTCAAATATCCTAATTCACTGACTACCATTTTCTGGCTGTGCAATACACCAGGTAAGTCCCACCATTCAAAAAACATCCCTACAGCCTCGATGAGATAGGATATAAACGCACTTAAAAACAACGCACTGACAATAGCTATCGGGAAGTCGATTAAAAGCCAAAGCCCCCCTCTTCGCCCCTCGTCATTCTTCTTGACCCTGTTATCTTTCTTTTCTTCCTTTGACATGCTAAAGCCTCTCCGCCCAACCATCACTAGTATGGTATTTAGACTTCATCTCTTTAGCCATAGCTTCAACTTCTACAGGAAGTTTTAACCTATCTTTCGCAAACATAGGAAACCTAACCTTCCATACCTCTCCGCCATTTTTTAGAAAAAACGCTTGGCCTTTTGGTAGCGCCATGATATCCGACGCTCGCAACATATGGTCTTCTTTTGTTGTAAGACGATCTTGATTATCGGTTTGACCACTAAACAAATCGCCAGAGTCCTTCGTTCCTGAAACACCAGTATTACTCTCTATTTCAACCATAGGCAATTTGCTCACAAGCAGCTCTGCTGTACTTTCCTCGGCAACTCGCATCATAATCAAGTTTTGTAAGTTACCAATAATTTGCGCAGCTTTAGCAGACGAGCCAATTTTAGCCTCAATGTCCTTCAAAGTCTGAGAATAGACTTGAGCTATTAGTCCTGCGCCCCCAGCTTTGTTAAGAAGTTGAATTATTTCATCACCCGTTATCAGTTCATTGAATTCATCTAAATGCAGTAATATCGGCACATTACCTTGCCACTTTTTGTTTAATTTACTTTTATGTTTTTTAAATGTTGGCTCATCAAAGTTAGACCCTGTTTTGTATATTTCACCCGAAACTGAAATCAAATCAGAAAGCGCTGCGCTGGCCACAGCAACAGCTACAACCGGATCGGTTAATGCATCTAAGCCAATATAAACCACCCCTCTACGTGAGATAACATCTCTCCAACGTAGTCTCTTTTTACCTGGCGTAGGTTTGATAGAAGGATTTAACAAACGAGAGGCTTTTCCAGTAGTCATCTTGTCAAGAAACGGAAGGAACGAAGCGACAATTTTATCGTAATACGATTTATTATATTCAAGCATACCTACCAAATGCCTTAATATATTGTCACTTCTGGCAGAGAGAAGATCCTTTGAAAAATGAATCATTGCGATTACATATTTTGTTCTATCTTTGAATGAAGCCGCTCTATCATCAATCTCAGCAGCAATTTCATTAACAGTTTGCCTCCAGTCAGGATCTTCTACATGAAGAATTTTATCCAGATACCGCTCAGTAACATCTTCAGGGTTAGAAATATAATGAGATAAGGTTTCATAACTCACTTCTTCGCCAACCGCTTCCATCGCCTGAGAGCAAATATTTGCAAAGCGCCATGCAAACTCTTTGAACGCAGCTGAATTCCCTTCCCCTGCAACTTGGTTAGTGGAACGACCTGCAACTTCAGTAATTTTCTGATAATCAGCAACAGGGTTGTAATCACATGAGTATTCAGGAAAACCTAAATGAAACATGTAAAAATCATCTAATCGACCAGCCTCGATACACTCTATAACACACCTTCTTAGCAACTCTCCATCGCCTTTGGGATCAATGACTATTACTACATTTCCATCATTGATGTTACTACGGAGCTTTTTAGCACCGGCCCGAATGTCTGAGCTAATTATGAGTTCAGCGGCTCTTGTTTTACCAACACGACTTTGACCAAATATCCCAGTATGGCCTACGCGCTCATCATAGCGCCAAAGAAAGTCCTTTTCTTTTGGTTCAATGCCATGAATGGCTGGATTACCACCGATATCGGGTAAAGGACGAAATGGGTTTAATGGGCTATCTTTTTCAAGAAATGAAACAAGGTGTTTGAGAAACGGAGTATATTGGTTCTGAATACAAAAATGTCTTACAGCAGTATAAAGGCTCCCATCAACAACATACTCTTTATTATGAGACTTAAATGTATCGCGTAAACGTTGTGTATGTATTGGCAACCAACGAAAGCCTCTCCCCAACGCAACATAACTTGGATTGAACGCCACATTACTTGGAGATATTTCATAATAACGTAGCCTTCTTATGTTTCTTTGATAATTAGCCAAACTATTCCCTTCAGTAAAATAAACGATACCTATAAAAGAAAATACCGCTGTACTAAAATAGGAGAGAGACTTACTTAAAAACATATACTCATAAGCCATAAATGTAAGAATAGCTGCACCAAAACACGTATATGCCACATACCACTCTCCAATAGGTCTCAACAACCCCTCTGCCGGTGTTTTACTTCTAATCACTGTGACACCTCTCCATTAACAATAAGAGCCGGATAGCCCTTCAAGATATGCTCAAACATGGCTCCACTCACCTTAGCTACTCTGAGTCCAGAGTGATTTAAGGTTCGTTCAAAGGACGAGTACTCGGTAATGTTTTTCGCCTCAATAACCAGCACAACAACACTATTTGTCACTAACTTTTTATAATTTTGCTGTAGCCATGTTTTACTAACTCTATCCACTCCAACCACCGCAATATTATACGGAAGCGAAATATCAATCTTATAAGTAGGAAAAGCACGAAGCGGAATGTTTGTCTCTAGAGGATATGTAGCGTTCAGCGCTTCTTGAACGTCCGATGAAGTAAATGGAGCAGGTAATTTAGTCTTTTGTGTTTGCTCGACATATTCCTCAATATTTCTCGGTTTTCCGACTTCGCCCACTACGTATACGTTCTTGCAAAACGCTGAACTACTCACCAAAAGGAGACTAATGGCACTAGAGGCCAAGAACTGTCTGCGCATATTTCCTCGCCTTAGAATCTAAAACAGGCCTGTGGTAATACGCAATTGCATCTTCCCACGTAATCACCCGATTTTTGTTTGACTTTCCCTCTCTTAAAATTCTGCATGCCGCATGAATATTTCGTCGAGGATCAAGAGCGTTCGCCAACTTATCGTCAAACCTATGCGCATGATATTTCCACGATATCTGTGCAATACCAATATCAATATTATCTGACGAATCTAAGGCAACTCGCGCAGCAACGAGCGCTGAAACATAGTCTTCAAAATAATGGCCTACACCATCAATGTTTAACGTCCAAGGCCAAGGCTGGGCCTTTCCATTAAAAAATGTTTTTGATTCATGTGTTATTACTTTCTTAACTACCCATGATGGTACACCACTACATTCCTCTTCTATTATTTCGTCGAGGACAGACGCCGATGAATTAGATACCGTTAAAACGAACAGTAGGAAAACTATCAACCGATTCATTCTCGTTACTTCTCCTCAATGACACCACTCCGCGCCTATGCAACTCTTTATTTACACCGGTGTTGTAAGCCCAGAGCTTTATTTCCCTATCTGTCAATTCGGAAGGAAATATTATCTCGATATATTTTATGTCCCCTTTACTAAGCTCACCCAAAAGGCGCTTGTAAACATCAATACAAGCATCACAATCTACTGTGACGTATAACAAACGCCCTTCACTTAACTCATCCTGAATACCAACACCATTGTCTAACGCTACCAGTGGATTCAATTCACGATTAAGTGACTTCGCTTGCCCCATATCAACCGCACTACCGGCCCCATATAACCGCTGAACAGCTAAACGTACTTCACGATTGAAGGGTTGGATTTTGTTCTGCACATTTTCAAATTCTAATCTAGCGACTTTCTCAGCATACTTCCGTCTTTCCTTGGCTGTCCTTGCTTCAAGACCTAAGTAATATATAGGATTTGCAGTTGGCGTTAACACTCCACGCGGCGTGTTATTTTTTAGATATATAAACCGCTTATACTCTTGTTCGGTAATACCCCAAGCTTCAAGATATGCTTTATCGACACTAATCGAATCAACTTTGATATCATTTATCTTCGTTGAATCAATTGAAATAGCCCCTTCTTCAAAAGAAAATGCTGAAGACGACATCATAAGAAGCAAAAAAAGAACGATTAACGTGTTGACTTGCATACCCATCCTCCATTTTCGACATCAACTTTAACTTGAAGTGTTGGAAGCCTATCTAGACGAGTAACAACAATGTCCTCATTACAATCTGGATACGGGTTCTCTACCATCGCAGGTATAGCCTTAACACCCTTAGAATAATTTACATAGTTGATGCTATTAAAATTGTTACCATGCTCAGCTGTTGATGAACATGCTGATACACACACCAATGAAAATACAAATATGAACATCTTATGCATTAAAACTTCTCCACATGTTTTGAGCCATCTTTATGCATAAAGACTGCTTCGTTTTCATTGATGGACAATAACTTCCACAAACCCACTTCATTGCCCTCATATAGTTTCAATAGTGTGTTTGGCATACTTCTGTCATAACCTAGAAGCCTGTGCTTCCCTGCATAATATTCGGAATGGGTGACTTTGAAGGTAAACGCTTGGAGCTTTCTTTCTGTTTCTACTCTAAAACCATCTACACCATGAATTATGGTTTGAATTTTCTTGCCACTTGCATCTAGCAAATTAGTGATATTGTCTACCTTGTTATCCAAAGCTCGAACTTGGCTCATTCCGTCTAAGTTTTGCTGGCCCAATGCTCGGTGAACAACTTTCAATTCCCCCCTCACAACTTGAACATCCGAACTCAATGAATAAACAGCTCCTTTCAGTTCACTAATCTGAGATAAAATAGACCGCAAGGTAGCTGAGTTAATACTTACTGTACTTACTGGTTGACCTTCGTTTAAATTAGCTTCTTCAACTGTTGTTGACTGTTCTCCTACTGTCCCCACATCAACGATTACGTCTTCAGTTGTAAACTCATCATCAACGCTCGAACCACTTTCTCCCTCTATCGTATAATCTACATTTAAGATTTCACTGCTGGGCATTGCGGTTTCTTCAACAAAATAATGTGTTTTTGACGAAGCTGGTACGTTAGTCTCTTTGGTTAAAAGATTGTCTAAGCTGCCCGAAAAAATAAAATAAATCAGACCACTCAAAAGTGTGAGCGCAAAAATAATAAAGAGAACAACTGGCCACGCTTTTCTTTTTTCACTCTGAGAATCTTCTGGAACAGTAAATTGAGGTTCATCAGATTGTGGTTCGACATCAATTACTTCATTGTTATCCATTGATCAAACCTCTATAGTCTTTCTTGAGCTCAAATGAAACTAAACGTCGGAGGGGGTCAACAATGACGTTAAACGGTTCTCCAGCAACTACCTCAACCACATTTTTGATAGTCATTGGACTCCTAGAAAGATCGCGTTGAATTAATGGCAATGTCATATTCAACATAATCTCCATTTCTTCTGTCCAATACTGCTTAGAGACAAGTGAGTAACCAGAGTCATCAAGCACGTAATTTATCGCATCATATATAGTGACCACATCGAGAGGGAACTGAATCTTTGCTTCACTATAAAGAGGATTTACTTGCTCAATAGATGGTTTCAGTACAAGCATAGTATAACGGTCTGTTTGCAACGCCTTATAGTCAGGCTTTGCTTGAACACAAAAACTGAACAAAATAAACAAGAGAGTTACTTTTATACGCATTATTAATTCCACCCCTCAAGCGTCTTGGTAATAAAGCGTTGATGTTGTTCCAAAACGCTTTCTTCCGCTGAATCGCCATTGGTCGCTGACTTTACAGCCCTTTGAAGTAACGCTGTAAAACCTGCATCCATGTTCTTAAAATAATTGGCATTCATTTCAAACATCTTCGTTGCTTCAAGACCCTTACCAACTTTGCGAATAAGTGACTTTTTAATAGCTCGGTCAATCGTATCGCTGCGTGTAGCAGCAGTTCCAATACCATCGCTCTCTATCAACATTTTTTTTATTTTTTCATCAGAAACATAAATCCCTGGCTTCTCCATCGCAGCGACTAGCTTAGCTTCACTCATCAAATCAGGCTTTTTGGTTTTCCCCTCAATAACTTCTGCATCAACAATTAATACTGACTCTCCTTCTTCTATATCAAGATATTGCTCTTCTTCCTCCTCTTGCCCCTCTTTTCCAGTTATCATTTTCTCGGCTTCTTTCCAACCAAAACTAACCACCTTTGTGGCTTTACAATGCGCTGTAATTGCATCGCTCAAGCGCAACGTTACAGCCTTACTATCAAAGCAATAATCTCCCATAAATTGCGCTACGTATCGCAGCGCAACAGCCAAGTAAACACATATTTGCTTATCTGTAAGCTTTCTTAAATTTGCCGACTTTAGAGATGGAATAATGCCGTGATGAACATTGACTTTTTTATCATTAAAGCATTTAGGGCGTTTACCAAAATCCAACTCCAAGCTTTTAATGTGCGGGATAGTATTATTAAGATGATTAACGATTCTTTTTGCATCGCCCAACATACTTTCGGGCAAGTGCCTTTTATCTGTTCTTGGATAGGTGACCGCACTTAACGGAGGATCATAAAGCGTCTGCAAAAGCGACAATGTTTCTTTTGCGCCAATATCAAATTTATCCATTGCTATCTGTAAGCTTGATAAATCAAAAGGTAGAGGGGGAGATACGTTTTTACGCTTCTCATCAACTGACGACACAGACATCTTTGAGCCAACAGCCGCAGCAGCAAACGACTCAGCTACTTTTCTGGAGAGTAAACGACCAGAATTTGGATCTAAGTATTGTTCAGGCATGTTTAAGGTGCAATAAAACTCATCACCAGATGCTTTTTTACACTTTAATTTGACACCAAAATAACTTGTTGGTTTAAAGTTACGACGAGCGAGCGTATTAGTTAATACGATAAGAGACGCAGCGGTAATAACACGACCAACGGGAAATGCACCTTTTTTCAATTCGCCTTTCTGACGCAATCGTGTCGTCATCCCCATAGTCAAATTCATACCAACAAGCCAATCTAATCGCCTACGTAAATCTGCCTCCTTTGCCATATAATTAGTTACACTTTCATCAACGGGATTCGCCCACGCTTTTCTCAATGAGCCATCATCCGTTGCCGAAAATAGAACGCGCTTCATTACCCCTTTATAACCAGCATGTTTAACAATATCTCGCGCTATTAGCTCCCCCTCATTATCAGGGTCAGTGCAAAGAAACAATTCATCTGTTTTAGCAAGAATACTCTTAATAGTTTTAAATATTCCTTTCTTGTCTTCACTTAATGAAACATGAAATGTTTTTGGGTACACAGGAAGGTGTTTAAACTGCCAAGATTTCTTTAGCTCGGGAACGTAATGCTCAGGGCCAGCCAGCTCGAAAAGATGGCCTACAGCTGAAACAAGGTATATCCCTTGCTCCTTATTGAAGTAAAAACCTCTTTTCTTGTCTTGGCCCTTAAAACCAAGAAAACGCGCCCAATCAGCGGCTTGGGAGGGTTTTTCAAATAAGCATGTTCGGATATGTGTTGTAGCCATCAAAGAAACTCACGTATTAACTAGATGGCTAAAATATTAGCAAATAAGATTAGGGGATTATTTCGCGGAAAAAATTATTTATTCGTTAATTAAATCAATAAGTTCATCATACAAACAATCGTCATCATCATCTTCTTCTAAAGTCTCTTCCTCGATACACTTCTGAATATATGTATACAATGTCTCAATGCGCATTTTAAACTTGCGATGTAACTCAAAATAAACATCAATAACTGCCATATTTGCAGACATGAGCCTATTGAATAAGGAATAAATATCAACTCCTAGTGATGGCGATATCTTTTCGCGTTTTCGACCAATAGAATGAAATTCTCGCCACTGCCGATAATATTGAACATCAATGTAACGTTCTTGATTGTAACGCTCTATAAATGTCAAGTGAGCACCGGCCTTTATTAAATCGTGCAACAGTTTTCGCCCTCGTACATGCGCCTTGCACCCAGCAATGACGGTATCCACAGCCACCTTATCTACCTTCACAGATAAAACGCCTTGCTTAATTAATAAACGGGAAAACAAAGGTAATACACCGGTTCGAAGATCTTGAAATGCAGAAAACAATTCAGGAGGAATACCGTCCAGCCCACGCTGACCAGGAGCATGCTCTACAGAAAGCATCATGCCGGATATATAATCTAAAAAGCGACTTACCACAACCTGCTTGTACGCTGATTCACCGCTGCTTAGGGAGCGCATATAAGACTCTGTAGACTCGCGTAATATGATTGTTTGCGTCTCATTAATACTACTGAGGATCTTTGCTATTTGCGTGGTTTTTTGATAGTCAATAACCAACTGAGCAGCCTTTCTCCCCTCAATCCGTGAGCATAAGTCAGGCATATCATACGTAGACATATCACGAATAGATAATGCAGCTTGACGACTAATCCCCAACACCTTAATGACATCATCAACACCATGTAGATTCATAAGCTCTGTAGCACCATGAACAAGCATCGAAGCAGCACCAAACTTGATGTCTAAATTGCTGTAGCTATTGTGATTCATATAAATACCTCACTGTCCCATCAATTTCATTATAATGAAATTAATGGCCAATGGAATACTTATTTTTGTTTTATTGCTAACCAATAAGCTTTGCAATATCAAGGACTGACTCAGACTCTGTTTCGCTATGAATATCAATTGATTCATCATCAATTACTTCCGATTTTTCATAAGGCTTTTGACCGCCTTTTCCTTTTACTTCTGGATTGTCCGAACTATCGTCTTCGCCATTCATCATACTGAACACCTCTTCATCAGACGTAGCCGCTTCACCCTCGCTAACAAACAAAGAACCAATTTCAGAATTGGTAGCTTCGCTGAAATCCTCTTCAACATCGTCATTTTCATCTTCATCACTGGTTCTCGACAGAGATGAAGCCAATTCAATGCTTTCTTGAGTTTCTTCATGTAGAATTTTTATATGAGGTGAAAACCTTCCCCTCTTTGACTTTAAATAAAGCCATGCTTCGTGCATTAAACCATGAAAGGAATTTATCCACTTATAACCCTCTTGTGTTGAGTGAATAAACGAGTAAAACTGCGTTATACAAAGTAATTCTAGATGATGATGCACACCATTATCTTTATCCGTTTTGAATATTTTACTCGCTCTCAACTCTGAAACTACAAGTAGCAACACAAGATATACACTTGCTTTTCTGGATGCGTGATAAAAATACTCATCACCGATAACTGAAGACACCAAAGATAGTAATTTAGCATCATCAATCAGATCTATATTGTCTGCTAAATGAGCGCCTATCATAACATCAAACATCACATCAGAAATTCCACTCATATTTAATATCTGTGAACGCAGAATATTAAGACGCCTAATAATGTCATCTGGAAAAGTTCTTTTTACGGCCCTACCCCACAGCATACTCTCTTCCTTTGGGGGAAACTGGTACTCCTCTTACGGAAAAGCGTCGACACCAATGCATACAGCTAGTCATCATTTCATGTTTCAACGACTCAGAAACATCGTCTCCTAAGTAATCAACCCTAATAACTTTGTTGCGCCTAAAATCATTGAAAGAACATGAATCGATAAAAGGGCTCCAAAGCTTTATCTCTCCCTCATCCTCATATTGAAATCGATACCGCCACAGAGGACTATTAGATATAGCTCTAGTAATACTCATGGCGGTAATATCTGCTCGAATACGAAGCGAATTAGTTAGACGTCTAAACTCAACTTCGTGAAACCCCAACATATAAGCATCGATATCTTTCACGTACTCACTCACTGCGACAGCTAATTTACGATTAGTAATTACCATCTTCCCTTTCAAACTTTTAAATATTGGTAAAAAAAAACCCTAGCTTATAGCTAGGGTTTTCGTTCATCTTGCAGGTTATTCTAACTGACATAGCCTATATTGACTTCAGATGGACTAACGACAAGCTTGTCACCACTTACACTAACTATGACTATCTTATCCTCTTCCACTGATACATAGTTGAGGTCGAGAAAATAATTAGAACCTTGGTACTCTACTGATATTTCCGCAGCAGCCAAAGCGCGCTTTCGGCATGCCCCCCCAGCAACTTCAATGAACTCTGGCTCTTCGTGGACGTCTTCAATATGAGACTCTTCTGACAACAGGGACAATCCAGATGAGCGCTCAGATACTTCCTCCCCCTCTTCCTTCTCACTAACTTCAGGGGTGGCATACTCACTCGCCCCGTCAGAGTTTGATGAGTCTTCGTTTGATACGTCTGTAGATATCGGAACTACTGGACTAGATTCGCGAGAATCTTTCCTTGTATCATTTTCATTAGAACGTTCTTCTGGGCTGATAATTTCATTCAGTGCTTCTTTAGTAAGCCCAGCTGCATACCACTTCATTAAATCTTGTTCTATATCCGCATGACTCATTTTGTATGCACCTAGAACATAATCACGATTGAAGCAATTATTAGCCTTTCCAAAAGCAACTATTGAGCGAGCCGCTGATTCACTTCTTCCATAAATCATAATCAGGTGCTTATGAATTAGCATATCTTTAACACCGTCATCATCATGTAATTTACGAGTAATATCTATCTCTCTAATCTTCCATAGATGATTAATATAATCACTTATATACCCCGATGAGTGTTTATACTCTTCAGCCATCTCTTTAACAGAGACATTGTACGTTTCCTTGTAAACTTTTAGACGTTTTGCATATGTCGGTAAATCTTCCTGAACAGTCTCTGTGTTCGCTTTAATATTTAAACGATGCGCTTGGCGTGGCGTTAAATCCTCTCGAATACGCGCTTTTATAAGCTTCTGACCGCCGTATTTAAAAGCCCTCCAGCGCTTCTCGCCCGACATGACTATATAATCTACAATATTCTCATCGTCCGGAATGAGGACAACGGGATTCATCAAATCCCAGTTTTCGGCAGCTAATTGCTCAGCTGCATCTACGATCTCTTGCTCACTCAACTCTCTATTGAGTTCAAATCGCCTGATAGTATTAACGTCAACATCTGTTAAAACCTCACCATCAAAATCATTAACACTTGGTTCTGTGCTGGACAGGAGCGATTCAAAATCCAACTCCTCCATTTGATCACTAACTTTTCCCATTCGTTACTACCTCAGACGACTATAAATATCAGCAACAACTCTACGAATTGCCGCACCTTTTGTTCTGTCATTACCGCTAGAAGGTCTAAACCAAGCAGCTCGCCGCTCATTTTTTGCGTTATTAACAGACTGTGAATATTCGATATACTTCTCAGTCATGTTCTTGCCGAACGACTCTCTGGCCCACTTAACATATTGATTGACTAACTTCCCCCGCGCATCGACCGAACTCAATACAACGACAGGGATACCCAATTTAGGGTTATGAATTTTCTTTGCCGAGTTATAAAGTTGAAAATACTTTTTCACTTTCTCTGGGCCACATACATCATAGTCAGCGATAAGAGGCATTACCGAGCCGGTACAAGCACATACTGATGCATATTGTACCAGCCCTAATTGAGGAGGAGTGTCTATGAAAATATGATCATAGAACTGAGAAAGAAAAGCCAAGTTTTGCTTGAAGTTGCTAATGAATGCAGAATTCTTACTATCATTTATATTCGCCATTGCTCCAGCATTAGCAGGAACTAAGTGCATTACACTACCTATATCATCTACCCCACTTGGCAAACGACAACCCCAACCTGAAACAGGGAGAAGAGGCTTACTGTTAGAGCTCCAAATTTGTTTGAATTCATCTGGTGCTTTTTGAAATAATAAATCAGAGCTAGGGCCATTGTAGTCAGAAGGCATACCCATTATTCGACTTACGTCCACTTGAGCATCACCATCAATAATTAAAACTTTATCGCCCTGCTCAACTGCATATAGCCCTAATAGGATTGTTATGGTAGTTTTATTGACACCACCTTTCTGAAACCCTACGTTAGTTATCTTTCCCATTAAATCCCCCAAAAATTCTTCATGTAGAACTTTTTTCATTATAATGAATTTAATATTTTTAGAAAGGCTTTTTTCTTAATTATTAGAAAAAGCATGCTTGAGAAGCTTCGCGAACTCCTTTTTTGCATGCTCATAATTGTAGCCAACAACCATTGCTGATAAGTCACTTCGCTCAAAACACGCAACACTTAATCTAGAACATATTTTTCTACAGACTTCTGAAACCATCAAACCTTTTTGGGAAACATCATTGTCATAAATAAGTAAAACACGAGTTATATCAGGCAACTCATTCTCTATAGTTTCAACAAGTACTGGCAAATTATCTGCAAACAACCCAGCAACGTTAGCTACTCCTTTCAACCCCAATTCCTGTGTCATTCTATGAGCAAAAAACATATCAACAAACGACTCTTGAAGAATCATAGTCTTAACATTTTTTATATCTGAGGCTGACTCATCAGATGGGAGATAATGACAAAGCCCTGATGGATCAAACTCCCTCATCTGTATTTTCTTTCCATCTTTGTATATGCGAACAAAGCCCATGAAAGTATCTTGATGAAGATAACGCATTGGAATAGCAGACCATCGGCCATACCTTGGCGAATAACCAAGGCGAATATCTAAATTTGGCTCTTCTACTACCCAATCCATATGAATACCTTTATTTACGAAGTATTCGAGTTGACGGCCCTTGTTGCCGTAGGCTTCCAATTTTGAGAACCAACGGCGAAGTTCATTAACCATTAACATTCGGTTGGGAGCTGGAGCAACATCGTTAATTCTTGCCTTAAAACTTTTACGTCTAAGGTCGCAACCTTCCTTATATTTTTCAAAAAGAACACCCGTTGTATTAACCACAGACGGACACGCTTTCCCCGTCATCTTATCTGAATAACCGACTCTAAAATTCTGAAAAACAAAGTGAGGAAATTCATCGCCATTGTATTTATTAATATTAAAATACACACGGCAGCGACCTTTACTTGCCTCTTCATAAACAGATATATCTCTACTCTTCAACTTACCTTGACTCAACCTGCATTGAGCAAAGTTAATATCAACTACACTCGCAGCTTGAACTAACTCGTCAAAACACAAGTTGATTTTATCCTCCAGAGTAGGGCAGTTATGCGCCACCCACTCTTTAAATGTTTTTGATTTAGTATCAGACAATTTCAGTTACCCATTTTCGCTTAATGTGATTCTCATTATGTAACGTATCCTGCAAGCTATTTCCTCGGCCAAAAAGCCAGCCCTGGTAATAATCAGCACCTATTCGCTTAGCAAAGTTCATAATATCTACGTTTTCAACCCCTTCTATAACCGTCAAAAAGCCGTGATTTTTAATGACATCATGAACAGCACACAAGAGGTTTTTAGTTAAGCTATCATGTTGCATGAAGACCTTATCAAATTTGATTTTATCGAAGGGATAGTCCAAGAGCGATTCGACGTTGGAGTAGCCTGCACCGAAGTCATCTAACACCAATGAGAATCCCATATCTTTAGCAAGTTCTAACGCAGGTTTAAACAACTCATCTCTCGACTTTTCAATAACTTCTAAATCAATCAAATTTCTAGGAACTCTGTATTCGTTTGCTATTTCATAAATTAATGCCAGATGCTCCATACTACAATTTGAAGGCTCTATATTGAAAGAGTACCTATATTCCCCACCATACAAATAAAATAACTGAGAGACAGATGAGAAAAATTCTATACATTGCTTTTCAAATGGAATTAGACCAATCAGTTTTGAACTACCACGATATACGCTAATATTTTCTCTAACACTACATCGAGCTAACGCTTCAAATGCGACAACATTCCCACTTAAGTCAACGATAGGCTGAAAGATGTACCCAAATGACTTAACCGCAAGTGAAGCGGTTGAAGCGGAATAATTCATGCCTTAATACCCATTGATAAACGAATCAAAATAGTAACATCTTGGCATGCCCAGAAATCTGTTGAAAAAAATAACGTTTATTTCTTCATGTAGAAACAGTCGCTCAACTATGGTGACTTTTCCATTCGGAAAACTGGGGATAACTGAATGTATAAATCATGGACAACCCTACGGGATTTGACCACAACTTATACATTCAGTTACCTCCCTTAGACATCCATAGTCACTCCCTAAGTCACTAACAAATTATTCTTCATGTAGAATTTTCAAATTACACTTTTTGGGGGAGCGCACATTCATGGAGTGATTAAACTTCCGTCTATTAAACTAAGGTATAACACCACATACCACTGAGGGTAGGAACAATTTTCTTCATGTAGAACTTTTGAGAAGGAAAAAAAAGTGAGCACTGAAATCAGTAACTCACTTCTTGGTATCTTAGTTGTTAGTTGTTGCGTAATGCTCAAAATTGAACAGCTGGCAACAACCACACTACACATAGTTGCTCCTCATATGCGATGCCATAGTAGCTCGCTGTTTGGAATAATCTATCTGCCTCCTTGCCCGTGACCAGAACAACATCCAAGTAAGAGTTCCTATAGGCAAAGCGCATTCAAAGATTATGACGCTTAAAAATTCTGCGGTGTATATACCTAAATTAAACATTTGATTTGACCTTTATTTGACTAACACATCCGATACTTCCCTCTAGAAGGAAGTATCGTGATGTGTTAGTCAGCCAAATTACGTTTAACTAAGGCTTACAATCTTTTACCACGCGATAACAAAATTGTTTCGCTATTTTTTACTTCACCCCGATAGTATACATAAATTACTGTATGATTCACCTAATTGCGGGAATTTTGATTATTCATCGCGTATAACAGGAGATACTTAATGAACGAATCACTATCTACATTTCTTCACAGTCACTTTAATCTTGGAAGCGAAAGCGAAGTTTTTAAGAATTTCAACCGTGAATGCCTACAGAAGCCTTTTTACTCAAACCCGAAAGGGATAATGAAGCCAAATCCCGAATACTCAGATCCAACTCCGAGTGATATTGGTCATTTCAAAGAAGTGACAGGGATGTCAACAGGTGATATGGGCAGATTTCTGTCTGTCAAACGTGTCAAAATGAACAGCTATATCTCACAAAAATCATATGCTAAGGGAAATAAGTTCCCATCAGCACTATGGTGCATGTTGACTGAAGCGGCTGGGCTGTCAGAAAAGCTTATTTTAAAACCTCGATACATAGATGTGAGAGAAGAAGTTTTAGAAACCACAGCTGTACTGCCTACTAAACATGAACTTTTTCTATTGTGTGGGCTATCAGGACTGTCTCTTGAAGACATCGCTAATAAATCTAATATTAATTTTGAAACGTTAAAACACAATGTCCATAGGGGTGGGGTAGTAATCAATGAAAACCTTGAGTATGTAAACCCAAAAAATGATCACTCTAAATCAGTAATTCACTCCGCAAAATGCACACTAACTCTTGATGAGTGGCGTGTATTTAGAAACATTCTTGGTATTAATAATACAAACTATATTCGGCGCGTTCCAACAATAGCTGAAGCAGCACTAAGTGCCGAGGTCAAAAATCCAGGTTATTCAGATACACAGTCTATATCGAATACAAACATCCCAATTAATGAAATAAAACAGTTTTTTGCTGAATCATTTGAAATTGAAATTGGTTCAAAGTCTAGAATTTACAAAGATAGAGTAAAACCCCACTTCGAATTAACCACTGTTGAATATGCGCCTCCGACACCATTCGAACTAAGAGCCATGTTATTTTGGACAGGATATACGTTTGGGGAGCTGTCAATGTTGATGAGCGTAGACCGGTTGACTCTTTCGTATCTATCAAACTTCAGAGCGGCCAGTAAAATTGAGCGTGATGGAGAGACAAAAGTAAATTACAGGTTTATTAAATATGCGCATTGGAGACGATTTCTTGAAGCATTTAATTTAGTTCCACAAAAACAAATAAGAAGACTTGGAATACTTGACTAAATTATTTCTACAAACATAAAAGCCAATTACCAGTGATAATATAAACCTTTATTTAACCCACGGTAGAGAAGGCTTTTATGTCCGATAAAAATCATCAAAAAAGTAGTGGAAGGGGAGCTCCAACTAAACCAGATGGACAAAAACTTCAACCACGCTTCACACTTAACATGACTGACCAACAGAACGAAATTTTCGAAAAAGCTGTAAATATCGTCTCCG
>NZ_BJKK01000020.1 GCF_006538325.1 Alteromonas sp. KUL42 | reverse complement strand
CCCGCCTAACGGCGGGTTTTTTTAGTCTATAAATTTTACACCTCTCGCTCATATCTTGCCTTACTTTATATAATACTCTGATATATCGCGTTTTTACTTTGCTGGCTCTATTATTGCTTAGGTTAAAATATTGTTAACTGGAGGTGTGTAGAAGTAATCTCTAAAATCAAAATAACTTAAGGGAATACTGTGAATAAGACTTTTCTATGTTTATTTTTAGTGGCTTACTCAATAAGCGTTAGTGCTATAGCAGCGATAATAGATAATGAATCTAAAGTAAGTAATAGTTTTAAAGATACTGATACTCGCCTAGTTTGGATGGATTTTGGTATCAACAACAATCAAAGTTTTGATTTTGTAACCTCTCAGCTAGAGGTTGGTGGAATTTACTATGGTTGGCGGCTACCTAGCTTATCAGAGGTCTATACAATGTGGTCTAATTTAGCGGATTTGGCTAACGTTAGTGCTTCTTTCGAAAATCCTGATTATTTAGGGCCAGGGCAATTATTAGCGCACGATGAAAACACAGATGGTTTTTCAACAGATGATAGTGTTTGGGATCCAGTTTTTGGGTTTATTGGCTTTAATGAATCAACAGACATAGGTAATGCCTTTGTTACGCGTAATACAGCGTTGTTTCAAGGCACGGACGGTTTGTCTTACGGTTTTTTATGAAGACTTTTATGATACTTCCGCTGATGGAGTGTCTCATAAAGATAGAATTATGATCGTTGACAATATAAATCTTGATCATGTTAGTGGTGATATAATTTTTGATATGTCTACCCTGTTGGTTTATAACGTTGTGGCCCCTGCATCTTGTATATTCATCCTCCTTGCGCTTATAGCCAATTGGTTTATAGCGATACACGGTTCTATTTCAATGAAAGTTTCGCGATTTAACTTGTAGTTTGCTAAGCCATTGGGTTCTATCAATGAGCTTACCAGCAACAATGTGAATTACTCCTTCAGGGGAATGCTCTAAAATGCCATTAACTTGAAGTATTTTCGTTTTAAGAAATGCTTTTTGTTGATGGCGAGCTGTGGCTTGCCATACGACCACGTTAATATTTCCAGTATCATCTTCCAGTGTTAAAAAAGTTACGCCTGCGGCTGTACCCGGTGCTTGTCGCCCGGTAACGGCGCCAAGCACTTTGACTATCGATTGATGTTTTTTGTGTACGAGCGTATTTGCCCAACTAATATCGTTGAATTTGTGTTGGCGTCTTATAAGCGAAATGGGGTGTGAGTCTACGGACAATCCTGTCGATGCATAGTCTTCAAGTAAGTTCTCAGCCTCAGACGGTGGGGCAATGGTGTGCGTTTCACTTTCTTTATGATCAAAAAGGGGCAAGCTTGCTTGGGTATTCATCATTTCCCAGCGAGTTTGATAGCGGCTTCCTGATAGAGTACGGAACGCATTTGCACTAGCTAAGGCTTGTAAGTCATTGCGCTGTAGTTGAAGTTGTTGCACATGGTGCATACTGTCAAAACCATTCGTTGGCCGCCCTTTAACGATTTGGTGTGCTGCGCCGTCACTAAGCCCTTTAATAATGCTTAAGCCTAATTGTATATGTTTCTTCTGCCCATCGATAAGGAAAGAGTGATCGACATTCGACTGGTTAATACAAGGGGCTAAGACGGTTATGCCATGCCGTTTGGCATCTTGTACCAATTGTGACGGAGAATAAAACCCCATAGGCCAGCTATTGAGTAAAGCAACGTAGAATTCCACAGGAAAGTAGAATTTTAGCCAACAAGATACATAGGCAAGAACTGCAAACGACGCTGAATGAGACTCTGGGAAACCGTAACCCGCAAACCCTTTAATTTGCTCAAACAAGTTATTGGCGAACTCATTGTCATATCCTTTATCCGTCATACCTTTTATGAGCTTTTCTTTAAATTCAAAAATGCGCCCGTCTTTCTTCCAACTTGCCATGGCTCGTCGCAATTGATCTGCTTCGCCACCACTGAAACCCGCTGCTACCATAGCCAGTTGAATAACTTGTTCTTGGAAAATAGGCACACCCATTGTGCGTGACAATACTTTTTTTACTTCTTTTGAGGGGTAAGTGATTTCCTCATTACCATGACGCCGAATTAAATAAGGGTGAACCATATCCCCCTGTATTGGGCCTGGACGGACAATCGCAATTTGTACCACTAAATCGTAATAGCATTGGGGTTTTAGTCGAGGCAGCATAGACATCTGTGCACGTGATTCAATTTGAAAAACCCCTACGGTATCGGCTTTGCAAATCATATCGAACACTTGTTGGTCATCGCCTAATTTGGTAATAAAAGGAATGCTGATTGGTATAGGAAATTGTTTGTTGATTAGCTGAAATGCACGGCGAATAGCACTAAGCATACCCAGTGCAAGCACATCAACTTTTAACAAGCCAAGCGTTTCTATGTCGTCTTTATCCCATTGAATAATAGTACGCGCTTCCATAGCTGCATTTTCAACAGGCACTAAGTCGTATAATGGACCTGCACTAATAACAAAGCCCCCGACGTGTTGAGATAAATGTCGCGGCGTACCGAGCAGTGCCTCGGTTAGCGATATTAATTGACTCACTTTGGTATCATCAGGGTGTAAACCAAGCGCAGCCAATTGCGATTGCCAAGGAATAACTCTGTCTCGGCGATTAATTTGCTTAATAACAAAGTCGAGTTGAGATTCGCTAAACCCAAGTGCTTTACCCACGTCCTTGAATGCGGATTTAAACCGATAACAAATAACCGTTGCGGCAATAGCCGTGCGTTCTCTACCGTATTTGTTATAGATATATTGAATGACTTCCTCGCGTCGTTGATGCTCAAAATCAACATCTATATCTGGCGGCTCGTCACGCTCTTTTGAAATAAAACGTTCGAAGAGGACATTCACTTGTCGAGGATCTACTGCGGTTATTTCTAAACAGTAACAGACAACCGAATTCGCAGCGGAACCACGGCCTTGGTATAAAATTCCCTGCTGTTTGGCAAACTGAACAATATCGTAAATGGTCAAAAAAAAGTATTCGTACTCTTGCTCTGCAATAAGCGTAAGCTCTTTTTCGATAATCTCTCGGATATCTGAAGAAATGCCTTCAGAAAATCGTTTAGTAATACCGTCTTCTACGCAAGCACGTAAATACGACCTAGGTGTGTAGCCTTTAGGAACGAGCTCAGCAGGATATTGATAGCGCAACTCATTAAGCGAAAAAGTGAACTGGCTAGCAAGTGTATTTGTGTTGGCTATCCATTTCTCAGGATAGAGCTTTTTAATTTTATGCGGTGGACGCAAACTTCGCTCGGTATTGCTTAACGCTTTGCGGCCTATTTTGTTCACCGTTGTATGTAATCGCGTGGCATGTAAGACGTGTTGCAATGGCAAGCGGTCGGCGTGATGCATTAATACGCCTGTGCACGCGATAACAGGAAATGAATAGTGCGTTTGTAAGTGATTATAGTGTGCAAAACGGTGATGGTCTTGGCCATCTAGTAAGCGCTGTGCACCAATGTAGGTATTGATGTTGGGGTGTTTCTGTAGCCAGTTTCCCCAGTTTTCATCATGCGCTTGGTTTCCACTTGGTAACCAAACAAATAGACAATGGCGAATAGTACGTAAATCCCACTCTGCTAATGCGTACTCTCCTTTGTCAGAGCGTCGTCGCGCGTTGGTGATAATTCGACATAGCTCACTGTACGCTTGTTTATTCGGGCATAACAATACAAATGACAGTGACCTATCAAACACGAAGTAACTGCCAATAATGAGCTTTATGGGTAAGCTTTGATGTTTAATTTCGTCATAGGCGCGAACAACACCTGCAACAGAACATTCATCTGTAATAGCGATAGCGTCGTAACCTAAAAAGGCAGCGGTAGTTACCAGTTCATTCGGAGAAGATGCACCACAGAGAAAGCTGTAGTGGCTTTGGCAAAATAGTTCACTGTACTTCATACACTCTCCTTTGTTTTGATGATTGATAAAGGTGCGTTGTGCATGCGTTAGATGGTTAACAATAGATGCCTTGTGCCCACCATTGGCTACTTTCATCTTTGAAGATCAGCATGCGCACGCCGTGGGATGTTTGAGCGATAAAATAGTCTCGTTTATACGAGCTACCACGCCACCATTCATTGCTTAATCTGACAGGCCCAAAACATATTTGAGTTTGTTGCGTAAGAGGTTTGGGTGTCTCAAATGTGAACGTCGGTGTGATATCGCTGGCATAGGAATAATGAGCAGTATTTCGTTCGGCCACCGTCATAAATTCAAATTGGTGACTATCTGCAGCTTGCGGTTGATAGGTACTGTTATCACCGAGTTTGGCGTTTAAGCGCCCAATTAGTTGTTTCTGGGCAATCTCATTAAATCGGTTATGAAAAAAATCGCTACTTTCACTGTCCATGTCGTCGAATTCATTGCACTTTAATGTGACGGAAATAACCGGTTCAGGGAGTACAATAGGTTCTATTTTGAGTGTTAATAGTGAAAGCCAGCTTTCTATCGAAGACTGCGGTAACGCAGAGCAGACAGGAAAACACATTATTGGAGCTTCTCGAAAATGAAAAGCAACATGAATACTTGAGGTATGTAAGTTTCTGGCCCGTAGGTAATGTGCTAATTGCTCAAGTTGCTGTTTAATAAAAGGCACAAGGTGTTGTGTGTTTTCGATATCAAAAGGAAGTGCCATGGCGTTATTAAAGTATGAAGAGGGGCGAAATAGCGTGGCTTTCGGAAAAACCTCACCTCTTAATGTAGTAAGGTACGTAATGGTGTTGTTGTCGAAGCGTTTCCCTAGCTCGTGTACGGGCATATCGAGAAGTTGCTTAATACGCGTAATACCTACTCTTTTTAACGATGTTTTCACTTTGTCGGAAAGTGCGGTTAATGACAGTGAACATTTTGCTAGCGCTTGTTTTATTTGCTCATGTGAATGGAAATAGGCATTAGTTTGATGAAAAGCTAACACTTTAGCTGCTTCTATGGTCCACGCATTCGCGAAGTGATAGTGCACTTTTGCTAACGATAACTCACGGGCTAAGGTTTTCCATAGCGCATTGTGCCCGCCGTAATACTGCACTAAGTTATCTAAGCGAATAGCTAAGCCATTATGGCTATCCAATACAATGTCTGAAGCCAGTGGATATAAACGATGAGCCAGCTGTTTAAGTAATTGTGTCTCGTTGTCCTTATTAAAGGGGATAATGTGTATATAAGGGCAAAGTGCAGCGGCTTGTGCTAAACCATGACCTACCTCAATACCGATTTTTTGCGCGGCATGATTGAGCTGAATAATGCGATTGGTGTTACCGCAATACACGCAAACAGGGTAGGTAGTATCGGTATCTGCTTTTCCACTAGAGTGCTCATCAGTAGAGTTTTGCTGATGATTATCAAGTGTCAATTGGTAGCAGTAAATATATGTCCACAGCATTGTTAACTCACAGAATGTAGCGTGTGACCTGTAAGCTTATTGCGTTGCATGGCCCATTTGATTGCATGATTATCAGGCGTCCACTTATGTGAAAGTGTAATATTATCCACAGGCCAGCCATGGCGCTGTTTATGCACTTTTATAGATAAATGATGCTGCTGTATTTGCAATGCCAAATCGAGGACGATAGGAAGTGATTGTGCTTCATTGCACCACTTATCTATAGGCGTGCTATACAATAAGCACAGTGCGTCATTGTGTGTTGCTGCAACCTGTAAACGCCTTGCAGCTTTAGCTGAAATCGCGCTGTGCCACAGAATTACACAATGACAAGCGGTGCTTTTTAAGCACTGCTCAGCGGCCCAGAGAGACTCTTGTGATGAGGTTGTGTTTACTACGAGTACTTGTGTAGATTTCAGACCTAAATTTTCTAACCATGGTGTTTGTAGCAAGCCTGGAGGGTTAATGAAAACCACCATTTTATGAGTACGTTGTTGGCACAGCACACGTTTAAATAAAGACAGTTCACCAATGCCCACTAATGAAGAAACACGAACTAACCCCGTAGAAGCTACGCCACCATTTAATGCGTTATCAAGAGGCGTAAAGTCAAATGAAAACTTCGTTTCATTGTGACCTTGTTCTCTAGCTCGCCAAATATGCGGATGATTATTTAGTTCAGACAGTGAGTCATTCATTAGATTTAAAATAAACTGTATTTTTATACAGTATTATAGTGCAGCAAATACCCATTTCAAGAAAAACTCACTGGATATGAGTGAAGTAGACAGTGACTAAATTTAAACGTTTATAAAGTAAGAAGAAAAAGTAGCTGTTATAAAGGGCAAAAAAATAGCAGCTTAAAACGAAGCTGCTATTTTGTTTCTGTAAAGGTAAGTCGCTGACTATTGAGAAGTGTCTTTTTCAGATTTGGTGACACCAGAGACAGTGGTAGTTACCGTTTGGCAAAACGCTATAAAGCCATCTGACGTATTTTTTGACCACGCCATACGCACATTGCTGGGCAGCTCTTTAATGACCTCTTTTATGTCTTCCATGGTAATTTCCTCGTAAGCGAGTACCTTATTTAACGACTCCTCAAACGAAAAACCTTTCTCACAGCAAGTCATTACAATGGTTGAAAAGTTACGCATCAATGTATGTAGTACATCGTACTGTGCCTGGTTGATGAGGCGACTTTTAAATGCACTTTCAATACGAAATGTAAGGTTTTTTTCAAGTGCATCAGTCACCAAAACTAAATTGCGATAAGCGTGGGTAACTTTATTATTACTTTGTTTAGTGGAGTGACGTGATAGCGCCAGTTCTTTTTGCAAGTTTTGTGCATGCAGCACAAAGTAAATAAGAATGAGGACGAGTAACCCGATAACCCCAAATGTAACAATCATACTTAATTTGCCTTTTGCTCTTCTTGTTCTTGTATGAACGCGTTGATGTGTTGTTCCAAAATAAATAATGGTACTGAACCGTTTTCTAACACTGCACGGTGAAATTTGCGCACATCAAAGTTCTCACCCAGCGCTGATTCGGCTTTCGCTCGTAGCGCCTTTATTTTTATCTCGCCAATTTTGTATGACAAGGCTTGGGCTGGCCATGAAATATATCTGTCTATTTCTGTATTAACGTTATGCTCGGAAAGCGCAGTGTTCTCCATCATATAATCAACGGCTTGTTGACGGCTCCAGCCCATGGTATGCATACCTGTATCAACAACTAAGCGACACGCACGCCACATTTCATAACTCAAGCGACCAAAGTCATCGTAAGGGTCTTCGTAGATACCCGCTTCAATCCCTAAAAACTCTGAGTACAGACCCCAGCCTTCTCCGAAGGCCGATATATAAGTATTACGACGTACCATGGGTAAGTCTTCAAGCTCAGCTGCCAGTGAAATTTGTAAGTGATGGCCTGGAACCGCTTCGTGTAATGTGAGTGCAGGTAGGGCGTATAACGGACGTTTATCAAGGGCATATGTGTTCACCCAATAGTAGCCGGGTTGATCGTCTCTGCTTGGATGAACATAACGTCCAGTCGTGTATTTAGGGGCTATACTATCTGGTACCGGCGCGACGCCATAAGGTGTTCTTGGTAGGTACTCAAATAAAGAAGGCAGTTTGGCATCCATCTTCTTGGCAATAAACGATGCTTCTTTTAATAGATCTTCAGCGCTGGAGGCATAAAATTGAGGGTCTTCACGTAGAAAAGCAATAAAGTCATTTATGCTGCCTTCAAACGCAAGTTCATCAACAATGTGTTGCATTTCACTGCGTATGCGCTTCACTTCAGACAAACCCAAGTTGTGAATTTCAGTTGGGCTCATATCTGTAGTGGTGTAGTGTTTTGCTCTATTGGCGTAATAGGCAACGCCATCAGGCCAGGTATTTGCGGCAATATCACTGCGGGCGTTGGGAATATATTCATTCACCATAAAATCATAAAATGCTTGGTAAGCGGGGAGTACTTGCTCAGTAATGGCCTTTGCACCTTGTGCAGTTAGCTCGTCTTTTTCTTCTTGTGTGAAGTGGTCAGGGTAGCGAGTAAATGGCGCATAAAAACCACTGTCTTTAATATCTTCAACTAAGTAAGACGAAATAGAGTCTTCAAACCCTTTAAGCACTACTTTGGGCTGTGTGTAACCCTCTTTAAGCGCTTGTTTCATGTACGCCATTTGCTGGTTAAAGTAAGGCAATAGAGCCTTCAAACGACTGATATAAGCCTTGTAATCGTCAACATACTTGAAGGTAGACATGTTCGGTAGCGATGCCATTGCACCGTGAAAGCCGTACTCGGAATTAATCGGAACTAAATAGGCACGATAAGTATATTCATCAATATAGTTAGCAAGGCGATACTGCTGCATTAATAGCGCAATGAATGCGTCTTTAGAAATGTTGTCTTGTTTGTAGTGACTGAGTTCTTCTTGAAAGGCTACCCACTGTTTATTTTGCTCCGCTAAGCCTTGTGGAGAAATATCAGGTAATACATAAGCAAGCGCTTTATTTCCTTCACGGGAAGCTAAAAGAGGGGAAACAGAAAGCTCATATTGCCAAATCTCATCGAGTAGCTGGTATAAGCTTTCATCGTTGTAAGGCTTTGCTGATAAGCCCACGCTGCTTACAAATAATAAGGCTGCTAAAACGTAGCGATACATAAAGGTCTCCGGTAACCTTCACCGGCTAGACCCGGTGGTTACTCTTTCGTTGGTGTGTAAATTGGACTAGGGAATGCAGTTACTTTATCAGATTTATTTTCTAATTTAGTAATTTTGGCAGAACCTTTTTTCTTAACTGCATCTATGCGAAGAATATTATGCATAGGAACATAAGTTTGTGTCACTTCTGAGAACTCAGATTTAAGGCGTTCATGGCTTGGATCAAGTACAACACTGGTGTGCGTATCCCACACAAAATCACCAATTTCGATGAAGCCAAATAGGGCACCTTGTACCAGAGTTTTTACGTACAGTTCGTAACGTTCTCCGTTACTAATGAATTGCACGCGATAAAGGGTTTCGTCTTTTGACATATGTGTCTCTTGTATACTTAAGAAGCCCGCTGTGCATTTCTGTCAGGTAAGCGGGTGGCTAGCAATAATTGCGACAATTTTACAATGTCACAAAAATACGAGCAACGGTATGAAACACGTGGTGAATACACGGTGTTCAATAGCATTACACCCATGAACTAAGTTAACATGTAAAACATATTGTTAAACGGTGAAATTAGAATGATAAAAAAACTCCTACTAGGCAGTGCAATAACAGCAATGACATTTGCTGCAACAGCGCACAATCATGTTACGACAGAACAAACTTTCAACCCTGATACGCAGCGCATTAAATCACACCTGTTTTTTCTAGCTGACGATTTGTTAGAAGGGCGTGATACAGGCTCTCGAGGTCATGAAATAGCAGCACTCTACATTGCGACTGAATTCGCAAAATACGGCTTAAAGCCCGCGGGTACTGATGGCTATATTCAAAATGTTTCGTTCCGCAAAGCTAACTTAGTGCAGGAATCACCAACGTTCACGTTTACCAAAGACGGTGAAACGGTAAGTTTTGACTATCCAAAAGAATATTTAGCTAGCCCTAGTTTGCTAAGTACCGACGCTCACGTTAAAGGCGAAATGGTATTTGTTGGATACGGGATTATTGCCGATGAGTTGTCACACAACGATTACAAAGGCCTTGATGTCGAAGGTAAAATTGTTGTCGCACTAGCGGGTAAACCAAGCGATTTTCCGTCTGAAGAAGGAGCACACTTTGCTTCAGGCTATCAAAAGCAAAAGTATGCCGCAGACAATGGCGCTATTGGTATGATCACCATTACAACGCCTAAGAATGAAAAAGTACGTCCGTATCAAAGCCGCTTAAACTATATTCATACACCGCGTATGGCATGGCTTGACGATAAAGGCGAGCCTGCCAATAGCTTTGCACAGCTTAAAGGTGGCGCTTACATGAGTGAAGGTGCTGCTAAGACATTGTTTGAAGGTGCGCAACAAAGCTTAGACGATATTTACGCACAGCTAGAAGCAGATAAAGTGCCATCTGGCTTTGCCCTTAATGGGGTTGTCGACATTAGTAAGAAAAGTACCCACGATGTGGTTACTAGCCCGAATGTGGTAGGCGTTCTAGAAGGTTCAGATCCTAAACTAAAAGATGAGTACGTAGTATTTTCTGCGCACTCTGATCACATTGGTTTCGCTAAAACCGTTAAGAAAGATAATATTAACAATGGTGCAATGGATAACGCATCAGGCACATCTGTAATGCTTGAAACAGCGCGCTTATTCAGCGAAATGAAAGAAAAACCAAAGCGCTCAATTCTGTTCGTTTCTGTTACCGGTGAAGAAAAAGGGCTACTGGGGGCCGACTATTTTGCGCGTAACCCTACCGTGCCTGTAACCTCTATGGTAGCGAACGTTAACTTAGATATGCCAATTCTGACTTATGAATTTGCTGATGTGATTGCATTTGGTGCAAATCATAGCGACCTGCAAGTATCAGTGGAAAAAGCGGCAGCGAATGCAGATATTGCATTGAGCCCTGATCCATGGCCTGAACAAGCACTATTTACTCGCTCAGATCACTACGCTTTTGTAAAACAAGGCGTACCTGCTGTATTTATGGTGCCTGGCCTTAAGTCAAAAGATCCTAACGTAGATGGCAGCAAAGTGTTTGGTCAGTTCCTATCGAGCCATTATCACAAGCCAAGTGACGATATTCACCAGCCATTTAACTGGAAAGCGGCAGAGACTTTTACCAAGGTTAATGCACAAATTGGTTTAACATTGGCTAATCAGGATGAAAAGCCAAAGTGGAATAAAGGTGACTTCTTCGGCAATACATTCGGCCAATAGCCGTTTAGTTGAATAGTAAAAAAGCCAACAAAAGCAGCGTTTTACTTATGACGCTGCTTTTTTTTATCTAACAGATATTAACGGCCCAAGTATTGCTGCCGGGTAATGCTATTGTACTTTTAAGTCAAAGCGTTGGCATGATAAATGGGATGATTGGTATCATAGGCTATTCGCCTTGTTGAATGTCAAAATGGGCTATGCGTATAAATGAGATGGCACATGCATTCAAAGACAATTCATTAAATGTAAGAGAGAGTGGTAATGCAGAACAAAAAATACCTGCTAGTTGCGCGAGGTAGTTCGCATATTCGTTATTTCAAAAAGTTTGCCGAGTTATCGCCACTAAATGTGGATGTGATAAAAGTAAACGCGAAGCTCTTTTTACCCTCGCATTTTTCTTACTTAGCGCTAGCAGAAAAAGCTGACATTGAGCGATTACTTACCCCGCATTTACTCAAGAAAGCGCGCAAGCACCCTCGCTTAGCAAGCTCCTTTTTGTGGTCTCCTTTTAAAGCGTTAAGCCGCTTCTTGATAAAGCTAGATATTGCCAAAAGTGCAGCGCTTATAGATAACGCAAAAGCAGATGTGGTGGGGGTATGGAATGGACAAAAGCAACCTAGCTCATCTATAGCCGCAGCGGCAAAAGCGCTGGGCAAAGAGGTTGTGGCTTTTGAAAATGGTCTGTTACCTAATTCAACGACATGTGATTGGTGTGGGGTAAATTGTGAAAACTCATTGCCTCGAAATGGTGAGTTTTATCGGCAGTTTAGCTCTGCTAAATCACTGCCAACAGAGTTAGTACCTCGAGCGCCAATTGCGTCAAAAGCAAAAGGTATAGAGTCCAGCGCGTTACCTGAGAAGTTTATCTTTGTGCCGTTTCAAGTGGAAACGGACAGTCAAATTATTTCCAATTCCCCTTGGATAAAAAGCATGGGGCAATTGTATCAACACTTGGCAAATGTCATTGATAATACCAACGATGCTAACTTACACATTGTGATCAAAGAGCACCCTTCCGAGTCAGTTCGTCATGATAGCTTGCATCATAAACATCCTCGAATCCTCTTTGCCAATCAATGCAATACACAAATGTTGATAGAGCGTTCACAAGCAGTATTAACAATAAACTCAACCGTGGGTATTGAGTCTTTACTATTAGGTAAACCCGTAATGGTGTTGGGTAGTGCTTGTTATGGCATTGACGGTGTATGTGCAAAAGTAAGCAATGAAAGTGAGCTGCTTAATACACTGAATAATTTAGCGTGGTGTGAAGGCGACGATGAAATTAAACGCGGCTTTCTCAACTTTATGTATGAGCATTACGTTATTCCTACTGCGTGGGCAAACATTGATGAAAAGCATGCTCAGGCACTTACTAAGCGTTTGTTGAAGGACGATAGCTTTATTACACTTATTGAACAGGCATAACACGCTCTAGACATAAAAAACGCCTTAAAGGCGTTTTTTATGAGATAAACATTTGTTTAAAGGTATTCCACTGCTCGTTAAACTGTTCTGTGGGTTTACGGGTAAAGCTACTTCTGATGAAGGCATTAATTCGGCCATCTGTGTAACTAATTAACATATTAGCGATAATTGCTTCGTCAGCAGAAAGGGTTTTTCCTTCACGCAATTTGCGTTCGCGCAACACTTGCTTTAATTGTGTTTCTAAGCGCTCGTACAACTTGGCAATACGCAAGCGCAAGCGTTCTTGCTCTCCCATCAGCGCATCGCCATTAAGAATACGCGTAATGCCAGGGTTCTTCTCAGCAAAGCCAAGAATAAGGTGTAATATTAACTGGCAACGGGTCAGCGAGTCTTTCTCTTCATTGACAATTTTATTGATACGGGTAAACAGCGTATCTTCAATGAACTCAATAAGCCCTTCGAACATACGTGCTTTACTTGGGAAGTGTCGATAGAGAGCAGCCTCTGAAACACCAACTTTCTCCGCAAGTTTAGCAGTAGTAATTCGTTGACCTGGGCTGGTTTCTAGCATTCCAGCGAGTGCTTGCAGAATGAGTGCTCTGCGATTGGTTTTTTTGACAGCAGGCATGACGACTGTATTTCCTCCGCAACCGAGCAATACTCACTCGGGCTCCATGTTTAAGTTGGCTTGCACCAAATAGTTTATATTTATCGTTTTTATTCTGGATACGTTATCGGTATCTACTCACTTTTTATTATTCTCAATTGCAATTTCTTGCAAAAATGGTCGTTACAGCTACGAGGGCAAGGCTGTAGAGTAACGTTCTGCAATAAGTGACAGTAGTTGCGTTGCTAGCTCACTTTTGCTGGTGGCTGGCAGGCGTTTTTCACCGTCTGACCATATAACATGAAGTGCATTTTGGTCACTATTAAACCCTAAACCTTCCGTTGTAATGTCATTAGCTGCAATCATGTCTAAGTTCTTTTTTTCTAACTTAGAACGGGCATATGCTTCAACATTTTGGCTTTCTGCGGCAAAGCCAACGCAAAACGGTCTGTCATCTCTAGCTGATATTGTAGCTAGAATATCAGGGTTTTTAATAAAAGTAAGTGTTAACTCTTCACCCGTTTTCTTAATTTTATTATTGGCGACAGCCGACGCCTTATAGTCGGCCACAGCCGCAGTACTTATGAATATATCGGTTGATGTGGCAACTGATTGACAGGCAGCTAGCATGTCATCTGCTGTTGTTACATTAATGCGCTTACAGCCTTCTGGCGTGTTCAAAGACACAGGGCCAGCCACAAGTGTTACTTCAGCTCCAGCAAGTGCAGCTGCTTGTGCAATGGCAAAACCCATTTTTCCAGAGCTGTGGTTAGATATATAGCGCACAGGATCTAACGGTTCTCGAGTTGGTCCGGCTGTAATTGTTATGCGTTTACCGGCTAGCGTGTTGTGCGTTGGGTCATTATGACGCGTTAACGCATGTTGTTCATTGAGTAAGCTAGCAATATCTACAGGCTCAACCATTCTACCTGCACCTACATCACCGCATGCTTGTTCACCTTCAGCTGGGCCAATCATTTTCACGCCATGTTCTTTTAGCATGTGCAGATTGTTTTGCGTAGCGGGCGCTTTCCACATTTGCTGATTCATCGCTGGGGCGACGTAAATGTCGGCAGTAGTGGCTAAATAAAGCGTAGAAAGTAAATCATCGGCTATTCCATGGGCTAGTTTAGCTAGGGTATTGGCTGTTGCCGGCGCAATTAAAAGCACATCGGCCCATTTCGCTAGTTCAATATGCCCCATAGCGGCTTCTGCTGCTGGGTCGAGTAAATGATGATGAACAGGGTTTCCCGACACAGCTTGCAACGACAATGTACTGACAAACTCGGCGGCTGATGCAGTGATAACAACACGCACGTTTGCACCTAACGCAGTGAGTTTACGCACCAAATCTGGTGTTTTATAGGCGGCTATACCACCTGTTATACCAAGTAAAATATTTTTATTAGCAATCGACATAGTAACGACAACGTTTACAAATTACCTTTAGCCTAACATGCAGAAGCAAAATCGGATAGCTGAACAAAAGCTAATAAAGCACTGCTCCTATCGAACCCGCCTTTAATACAGTCGTTTGTTACTGTGTATTTGTTTATAAACACATTCACTGTAATTAAACGGATTTGTACTACGATGTCGATAAGAATTTGGCCTAAAAGTGAGCAGCCCCGAGAAAAGCTACTACAGCACGGTGTAGAGCATTTAAGTGATGCAGAGCTTATTGCGGTATTACTGGGAAAGGGGATAAAAGGTAAGTCTGCGCTTATGTTAGCGCATGAAATATTGAATGAATTTGGTAACTTACGAGGTGTGGTAACTGCTTCTCAAGCCGCATGGCTCTCTATTTCAGGAATAGGAATATGTCACTATGCTCAGTTTCAAGTTGGCTTTGAAATTTTTAAACGACATTTAGAAGTCCAATTAAAACGAGAAAGCGTGTTTAATAATGTGGAAGATACGAAGCGATTTTTACAAGCCAAGTTGCGCGATTGTGAGCAAGAAAAATTTGCACTATTGATGTTAGATAGTCAGCACCAATTGATCGCATTTCGAACTATGTTTAGCGGCACGATCAATAGTGCAGCGGTCTACCCCAGAGAATTGATCAAGCAAGTTATGATCGATAATGCAGCCGCTGTGATATTAGTACACAATCATCCTTCAGGAGTAGCAGAACCAAGCCACGCAGACATACGTTTGACCTCTGAGATCAAAATCGCAATGACTGCGATCGACGTGCCTGTGTTAGATCATTTTGTGGTTGGGGATAAAGAAACTATTTCATTTGCACAGCGAGGCTTGTTAACATAAGAAAACTAAATCATTTTGTCGATTATAATGTAGTCAAAGCGCTTAAAATGATTTAGCATAGGAATAGTGGGTAAATTTTTGGAAAAGGACTGTTATGAAAAAGTCAGTTATTGCATTGGTTGCTGCCATGACTATGGCGACAGGTGTAAATGCAACACAAGACCAAGCTAACGATAATGGCTTTGGCATTGGAGCAATTGATGAGTCAGAGATGACAGCAATTGGTGTGGGTGCACTTATCCTAGGTGGGATAATCGCTAACAATAGAAGCGATGGTGGTGGCGAAGGTCCTACCCCTCCTCCATTAGAACCAACGTGTGAAGGCAGCGATCCACTAGTAGATGGCGTTTGTGTAGGTACAACGAACACATTGACTAACACGGTCACAGTATCAGGTACACAAACAATTACGCAAACGATTACAGTGCCAGTTACATTTACATACGCACCTACGTTGCAGTAAAATTTAGTTAAAGATTGAAAAGGCCGCTTTTATTAGCGGCTTTTTTATTTTCATCGAATGATTTAACTTTTGGTTGGCGTATTCCAATGAAATCAAACTGTTGGCTTGCCCTCTTCGGGGCAGCAGTGCTTTTTCTTTCCGGTTGTTCTACTACCACACTTGCTTATTACAATACCTTTAGACAAGCCTTAAAAGACAGAACGGTCAAATATACTCCAGAGCAAGTTGCTGCAAGCAAAGCAGATATTATGCAAATTGAAGCAGGCGATCGCTCAACATCATCGTTGGCTTTGACCTATATAGATGGCGATAAATATCGTTGGGTGTCTGGCGACAAAGTTATTTTCACCATTGAACATGGTGTAATAGTTAAGACAGAAGGGCTGCAACACGATTTATATTACACAACTAACCTTCAACATATCCCATTAGCGGCGAACGATACATTACCCTATTCATGGAAGCGCAAGGTGGATGTAGATGGGGTTGGTTTTGGCCTTACTGTAGATTCTTCTTGGCGTATTGGAGGAGAGGAAACTCATGAATATATGGGCTTTTCAGTCCCATTGATTAAAGTGGTCGAAACCGTAAAATTTCCTGAATATACCCCATTTATCGATACTGGGCTTGAATGGGAAAATATTTACTTCCTACACAAAACGACCAAGCAGTTAATAGCTTCACAGCAAAAATTTAGTCCAGAAGGTGATCGCTACGATATGGTGTATCTAAGCCGTATTGTACGCGAAATGAAGGCGCAAGGAGTTGCACTATAATGAAGCACTTTACCCATATTATTGCTTTATTTTGCCTTTTTTCTTCAACGGGACTAATGGCAAATGATACCGTAGTAACGGTGAGAATAAATAAGCAAACCTATTTGTTCGATCGCCCGATAAGACTGGCGAGCGCACTATCAATTGTTGCTGATAACGGAGACTGGTATTGGCCCGCTGCAGCGGCATTTAACCTAACAGATCCAACGGCTGAAAACGAGCAAGATGCCATACTGATGCAAATTCGCGATCTTCTCTCGCGATTTGACAAAGACTCTGAGACACATAAAGCATTAGATAATTTATATCAGCAGGTGGCTTCATGGACGGTGTCTACCCGTATTAATATGCCTATTTCATATAATCGTGCTCGTCTATTGATTGAGGAAAACCCAATGTTTCAACCGGGTAAGTACTGGATAAGGCTAAATGGGCGACCAAATGTAGTGCATTTTTCTGGCGCGATACTTAAACCTGGTGCTTACCAGCACCTGAGTGATACGTCTATTTACACCGCGGTAAACACCGTTAAGAAGGCCAGTGATGCTGACAGGAGTCATGTTTATCTAATCTCACCTACGGGACAGGTTGAAGAGAAAGGTATCGCGTATTGGAATTTAGATTTCTCGCAGATCATGCCAGGTAGCCAAGTATACATTCCCATTTCAAATGAGCTTTTCAGTAACAAATTAAAACGACTCAATGAGCGCGTGGTCGCGTTAGCAGTACACAGGGTTCTTCCTCAATGAAAGCGTCTTTTATAGCAAAGAAATCTACCATTGCGCTTGTCGTAGGTAGCGCACTTTCCTCTGGCGTTAGCGCTGATACGCAAATTCGCGTTGTACCTACACAAATGGTTCAGGGTGGTAACGGCTTAATTCAAACACCTACAGCGCGAATGCGCGAAGATGGTGAAATTGCAATTAACTATACTGATAATGGCGAGTATCGTTTTTGGTCAGTGAACATTCAGTTGTTCGACTGGATGGAAGCTACCGCTAGATATACCGATGTACGTACTCGTCTTTATAGTCCCGTTGAATCGTTTAGTGGAGATCAAACGCTTAAAGACAAAGGGCTAGATGTAAAGTTTAGGCTGTGGGAAGAGAGTTACTACTTACCAGATATTAGCGTGGGTTTCAGAGATTTTGGCGGAACTGGTTTTTTTGAAAGCGAATATGTGAACGCCAGTAAGTCTATTGGGCCTTTTGATATTCACCTTGGTTTGGGCTGGGGATACCTTGGTACAGCAGATGATATTGCTAACCCGTTTTGTAAAGTTAAAGATAGCTTTTGTGAACGACCTGGTGGGTTCTCTGGGCGTGGTGGTAAGGTTGATTACGACCAATTTTTCAAAGGAACAGCGGCTTTCTTTGGAGGAATAGAATATCAAACGCCTTGGGAGCCGCTAACGCTAAAAGTAGAGTTTGAAGGTAATGACTATTCACGAGATAGAGCTGGGCCTTTAGAACAAGATTCTCGATGGAATGTAGGTGCAGTTTACCGTTACAAGGGGCTTGATTTTAGCCTGAACTATCAGCGTGGAAATACCGTTGGCTTTGGCGTTAGCTATCAGTTTGATATGAACTCTGCGTCTCAAATCAAATACGATGAAGCGCCCAAAAGTTTGATGACTCGCAGAGCGCCATCAACACTCAATGATGTGAACAAAACCCGTCTCTACAACAGTATGTATTATTCGGGGGGCTTTTTGCTTTCTGATGCTGAGCTAACCGAAGACAGCGCTACATTCTATGGTACGCAAGTCGATTACCGCAATAATGATGAAGCCATTGAAAGGCTAGGGCGCGTAATTGCATCAGAACTACCTGATAGTGTGAAGAGCTATCACATTATCGATAGTCGCGCTGGTTTGCCAATGGTTGATACTCAAGTTGACGCAGAGGCATTTATCTCAGCGGCACGATATGAGTCGGTAGACGCTGATATTAAAGAAACTTATGTAAGAACAACACCTACTAAAGCACAACTTGATGCTTATGATCCAGAAGTAATAAGTGGTGCTTTTTACAGTGCTGACTTTTTTTGGAACCAATCGTTTGGTAACCCTGAAGCTTTCTATTTGTATCAGATGGGGGCAATGCTAAATGGTGGGTACGCATTCAACAACAAGCTGTCAGTTATTGGTGGTGCACGTGTTACCCTGCTGGATAACTTTGATAAGTTTAATTACTTAGTTGATGGTGAAGAGGCCGCATTACCGCGAGTGAGAACGCGGGTAAGAGAATATGTCTCGCAAAATGATGTATGGCTAGATACAGCCTTTTTGCATTATAAGGACAACCTTTCAGAGAATGTTTACGGCCAAGTATATGCTGGCTATTTGGAAACTATGTTTGCAGGCGTGGGGGGAGAAATTCTTTATCGCCCTGTAGATAGTAATTTGGCTTACGGCTTTGATATTAACTATGTAAAACAGCGCGATCCTTTCAAGCAACTTGCAACGGAAGATTACGAAGCAATTACGGGCCATGCGAGTGTATATTGGAAACCTGAGTTTCTAGACGGCACACAAATAAGTGTAAGCGTTGGTCAGTTTTTGGCAAAAGACAAAGGCGTGAATATTGATTTTGCTAAACGATTCGACAGCGGGATTGTGGTGGGCGCGTATGCTGCATTTACCGATGTATCATCGCAAGAGTATGGTGAAGGGAGTTTCACCAAAGGGTTTTATATTTCAATTCCCACAGATTTATTCTTGTTAGAACCGGCAAAAGGACGAGGTTTATTCCCGTGGGTGCCGATTTCTCGTGATGGTGGGCAAATGTTGAGGCGCCCTGTTCGTCTTATTGATATGACGGAAATACGCTCACCTTTTTATGACTAACATTCAAAGGCTACGATGATCCTCTCGTAGCTTTTTTTGTGGCGGTTCTCATGGGTGAGTAAACATAAACCAATAATTGCTACCATAACGACCTGTTATCATGCGTACTCAATTATTTTTAGCATTCGAGCTAAAATCTGAAGGCGCTTCAGTATATAATGGGGAAATTCGCAAGAGAGTGCTAATTTTTTGAGCATAAAACAGTTAAAAAGTAACCTTTTTGTAGTTTCTTATTGAAATGATCCTGCCTTTGCTGTATAAAATGCGCCCTCTAATTTATAGTAATACGTCATTTGACCCAACGACTGTTTGAGTGCTGGGATCGACTGACGCGACAGTTATCGTTGTTCTGGAGACAAATACAATGTCAAGAGTATGTCAAGTAACAGGTAAGCGTCCAACGGTTGGTAATAACCGTTCACACGCAAGAAATGCGACTCGTCGTCGCTTTTTGCCAAACCTTCAAACACACCGTTTTTGGGTTGAGAGCGAAAACCGTTTTGTAAAGCTACGTTTGTCTGCGAAAGGCATGCGTATCATCGATAAGAAAGGTATTGATTCAGTACTTACTGATATCCGTACCCGTGGTGAGAAAATCTAAGGAAGCCGACAATGCGTGATAAAATTAAACTAGTTTCTTCAGCAGGTACAGGTTTCTTCTACACTACTGATAAAAACAAGCGTAACATGCCTGGCAAAATGGAGATCAAAAAGTATGATCCCGTTGTGCGTAAGCACGTTATGTTCAAAGAGGCAAAAATCAAGTAAAGCCCTTTTCTAAGAGCACTTGCTTTTGTCTCCACGAAAACCCAGCTTTTGCTGGGTTTTTTGCGTTTGATCGACAAGGAAATGGAGGCGGATCCTCAGGATCTGTCGGCAGCCCTTTGTGATCATAATAGTGTTTTGTACCTCGATCACTTAAGCGATGTTTAGCTGGTCTGAGATCCTTGCCTGTTTAATTGGACTAATGCGAATAAGGGTTAGCATCTAGTGCACTAACACATTAATATTGCGTATATTAAAAGAGTGTTTGGATAAAGACAGTGGCAAGAATTTCGCAGCGCGCTATGAACAATGTGGTTATTATTGCCATGTTGATAATGATAGCCCTGTTCAATTTAGACAGCTTCCTCCCCAAGCCTGACGTGGCGCAATCACGCACGCTTTTGCCAGAAGGGGCGTATGTCCTCAAAATTGAACAAGACGGCAATAGCTTAGAGCGCAGTGGTCAGCAATGGCGACAGAGCACACTTGCTACAACACTCTCTGTTGCTCCTGACCGACAATTCTCAGAGTGGCAGCGAGCTGCGATCACACCTGTTACATCCGTACCTGAAAGTGTTGTTCAGTCACAACCTCACGTGGTCGTAGTGTGGATTGCAGGTCAACCAAACGGTATTGTATATGGCTTTTATCCTAATACCACACCTACATTAGTTGAGTTTGAAGGCAATTGGTATTCTCTTACCAATGCAACTTTTACCACACTCTTACCTTGGAACAGCACTATCTAGGAATAGCGCAACCTTGGGATCGCCAAACCAGAGAATGATCAGCACTATCTAAACAGCGGAATATTAACATGCCTGAATTACCAGAAGTTGAAGTCAGTCGCTTAGGAGTTTCACCTCACTTACTGGGTAATACCATTACCCGCATGGTAATTAGGGAACGCAGAATGCGCTGGCCAATTCCAGAAGAGATCTCGCTTGCTGAAGGTCAAATAGTGATGGCGGTCAAGCGTCGTGCTAAATATCTCTTAATTGAAACCCAAGCAGGCACTATTGTGCTGCACTTGGGAATGTCAGGGAAATTACGGGTAATTGATAGTACCACTCCACTGGTCAAACACGACCACGTGGATATTGTTCTTAATACAGGAAAATGCCTGCGATTTAACGACCCTAGACGCTTTGGTGCCGTACTTTGGCAAGCGCCTAGTGCACCACTTGCCATGTTAGGTAATTTAGGGCCAGAACCGCTTACAGAAGATTTTGATGATAGTCGTCTATTTAGTTTATCTCGTAGTCGAAAAGGCCCAGTTAAGAACTTCATTATGGACAATAGCGTGGTTGTTGGCGTGGGGAATATTTACGCGAATGAAGCCCTATTTTTGGCTGGAATTGACCCTAGGCGCCCAGCTGGAAATATCAGTGCTCAGCGCTACAAGCGTTTAACACAAACCATCAAGCAAGTACTGGCAAAAGCGATTGAGCAAGGTGGCACAACATTGAAAGACTTTGCTCAAACAGACGGAAACCCAGGGTATTTCGCACAACACCTAAATGTATATGGAAGAAAAGGGAAGCCGTGCGAAGTGTGCGGTAAAGAAATACAAAGTAAGGTGATTGGGCAGCGCAATACATTTTTTTGCACACACTGCCAACGATAGTACTTTATGACGAACGATTAGGCTTTTTGGTGAAGTCTGTCTTGCAAAGCTTGTTCAACAACAGGGTGACAGAAGCCACCTACTGCCCCGCGATGCAATGCTACTTCCTTTACTAAAGTGGAAGAAATAAAAGAGTTTTCTTCTGCCGGCGTTAAAAATACGCTTTCTAGCTTAGGGTTTAGCCTTCTATTCATGTTAGCCAGTTGGAATTCATATTCAAAATCAGACACGGCACGTAGACCGCGAATCAGGATAGTCGCGTTTTGATGATCGGCAAAATCAGCCAGTAGCCCGGTAAAACCAACAACTTCAACATTGGGTAAGTGTTCGGTCACTTTTTTTATCATCTCAACCCGTTCTTCCAGCGTAAACAGTGGCTTTTTACTTGGGTTTGATGCAATGGCAACTATCACATGAGAAAACATCTGTGCTGCGCGCTCAATTAAATCAGCATGGCCGTTAGTGATTGGGTCAAAAGTGCCAGGATAAAGTGCTCTTGTATGCATAAGCTCGTGTCATTTGGTTGGAAAGTGATTATTGCTAGCTACGATCTGTTCGCTTTGCCTTAATGTATCACAATGAAATAAATTACCAATTAGCTGGGGGCATTAATTGCACCTTTATAACCCGAGAGGAAGTATTGCCATTGAGCAAATTCCCAGTGGAAAGTGGTGTTCTTTTCTTTTTCTTTGCGCAGTGAACGAAGTAGCCTGTCGAGGTTACTTTGCTTCCAACTTTCACCAGAACGCACTTCACAGCGGTCGAAATCAATTAGCCAGATGTGTCGGTTGTTATCCATCATGATATTTCGGATGTTGGCGTCATGGTGATAAACCTGACAATTGTGCATGGCCGCTAACGCTTTGCCTACATTAGACCAGTCGTCGTTTGAAAGCGGTGCTTCACAAAGCATATGATGCAAGTCACGGCTATAGGGAATATTTTGAGTGATGAGGTCAGCGCGATAGATAAGGCCACGACGATGAACTCGTGCAGCGACAGGTACGGGTACACGCAAGCCTTGGCGTTGCATAAGCGAGAGCAATCGAAACTCTTTAAACGCTCGGCTATGTTCAACACCGACAAAGAAGTATTGATCACTGAGCAACTTGCCAATCATACCGCCGCGCTTGTAATGCCGCAGCACCCACTGCTGTTGTTCGTGTTGTATGAAGATGGTAGTACCACGTCCTTTTGCTTGGCCTGTTACCTTATTTTGTAGTTGCCAAAAATGTGAGCTAAACATATCTTCATTGGGATGACTCACTAAAGTGTCATCAAATATAAAATAGTGCCCAGCACCGATGTCGCGTCGTATTGTCGCCATGTTGCCCACAAGTTATGGTAAATTTCACATTCTAATGATTTATTTTGGTTTTTCAGCAACGAGAGAGCGTCTGTGGTAAAAAAGATTTGTTTAATGCGTTTATCAGCAATAGGGGATGTCTGTCATGCGGCTGCTATGGTAACGCGCATTCAAACCCAGTGGCCCAATGCTGAAATTACGTGGGTCATTGGCAAAGTTGAATATCAATTGGTTAGGCTAATGCCAAATGTGCGCTTTATCATTTTCGATAAGTCACAGGGTAAGGCAGCTGTGAAAGCACTAAAAGATGCTGTAAAAGACGATGTTTTTGACGCATTACTAATGATGCAAGTGGCATTGCGCTCCAATATGGCATCGCGGGTGATAAAAGCGAAAAAGCGCATTGGATTTGATTGGGCGCGCAGCAAAGAATTGCATTGGCTATTCGCCAATACCCGTGTTGCGCCAAGAAAGCATGCCCATGTGCTAGACGGCTTTATGGATTTTGCGGACGCCTTGGGTGTACCAGAGGTTGATAAACCCAGTTGGTGTATTCCGGTATCTGAAGAAGACGAACGTTGGGGTGAGGAGCAGGCCAGTGAATTGGGGAAATATGTTGTTATTTCGCCCGCGGCAAGTAAAGCAGAGCGCAACTGGTTGCCAGAGCGCTATGCTCAAATCGCTGACTACATTCAAGAAAAGGGCGTAAAAGTGATACTTTGTGGTGGCCCGGGTAAGCTGGACAGAACTACCGCAGACGCCATCAAAAGTTTTGCCAAAAAGGACATACAAGATTTTACTGGTAAAACGTCGTTGCACCAGTTGCTTATGCTATTGAAACACGCTCAGCTGGTTATTGCGCCTGATACCGGGCCAGCACATATGGCAACCACCGTTGGTACGCCCGTCATTGGTTTGTATGCACACTCAAACCCCCGAAGAACGGGGCCATACAATGATCTACAGCACGTTGTATCAGTATACGACGAGTGTATTGAAGCGCAAAAAGGAAAGCTTTGGACTGCGTTACCCTGGGGTACAAGAGCAAAGGGTAGCGAGCTTATGAATAAAATAACCTTTGATATGGTTCAACAAAAAGTTTCGTTATTTGTTGGATAATTAATGTCGTTGTAAGGTAAAACTAACAACTAGAATCTACACTTAAACGAGCGCAGTCTTTCCTTTGCTATAACAGGGAGTCGTTACGAGATGAAAAAGCCAGCTTTGCGGTGGCTGTCAGCTGTTTTTGACCACTCAAATATACATTTAACACTGCTTGTTATCGCGGTGGTATTTTTGTGTGTGCACAAAGTTAATGCCGCAGAGCTCAATGTCATGGTTAACGAAAGTGTAGTAATGTCGGAGCTAGAGCGCACCGAACTGCGTCAAATTTTCACGGGGCATCGTCAGTACTGGCACGATGGCACGCGCATCACAGTATTTGTACTGCATGACAATAACGAACTGCACAAACGCTTCTGCCGCGACACGCTAAAAATGTTTCCTTATCAGCTGTCTCGCTTGTGGGATCAAATTACTTATTCTGGGCAAGGAGTAACGCCTGTGCGTGTATCGTCATACGAAGAGCTTGTGCAAGCGCTTGAGAATACAGAAGGGGCCATCGGGTATCTTGAAAGTGACAAAATAGCCAAATTACGGCATTTAGAGGTAGTCGAATGATAAGAAAATTTTTATTTTTCACTTCGCTTCTAGTTAGCACCGTCGTTCAGGCAAACTTTGAAGGCTTGTCGTGGCACGGTTATGTATCACAAGGTCTTACACAATCAAAAGACAGCTTATTTATCACCGATAACGATGACATCACGGGCGAACTTACTGAAGTTGGACTGAACGGTTATTACCAAGTGGTAGAAAATATTTCCATTGCAGGGCAAGTGAATTATTTGGACGGTGGGAATAGGTTTGAACAAGGTACACGATTAGATTATCTCTTCATTGATTGGAAGTTGCCGAATATCGGCAGTGGCTGGCAAGCTCAGGTTCACTTAGGCCGATTCAAAAATAGACATTGGCTGTATTCAGTAACGCGGGATGTACCGCAAACACGTCATACAGCAGTGCTCCCTCAATCGGTTTATTTTGATGGGTTTCGCGATGTTGCGTTGGGCAGCAATGGAGTGCAGACCAGTTTTTCTCGCTATGGCAAAGATAATATCTGGGAGCTCAATTGGAGCTACGGACGTTCATCTATCAATAATTCCCAGCGTGACTTTTTGTTAGGGGAAGAAGCAAAGGGCAAAATCAAACAAGATTTTGTGCATCAAGCCAGTGTGTTTTGGCAGCCTTCCACCATGGAAATGAAAATAGGTGCAAGTTGGCTGTCTTCTGATTTTACCTACAAAGCTGCCAAGGTTGACAATCGGTTGTCGGGTAAAGCCAATATTCAACGCTTTATGTTGTCTGCGCAGTATTTTTCAGAAAATTGGGAAGTGTCTTCTGAAATATTGCGTGAAATTCAAGACAGTGCTGGGCTTTTCGCTCCAGATTACACCGAAAAACGCACCGGTGAGGGTGGCTTTATTCAATTTCGCTATTTATTCAACAGCCAATTAAGTGCTCTGGTGGGCTACGACACTTATACCAATGATGTGTCAGACCCCAATGGTGAGAGGCTTGAGATGTTCACTGGCGGTCTTATTCCGGCTTATTTCGCCTACCAAGATACTGTGACAGTTGGTTTTAGTTACGACATTGCACCTAATTGGCGTTTACAAGGCGAACATCATTGGGCAGAAGGTGCCACACGCGTGGTGAGTTTACTGGATAGAAATGTTGCTTCCCATACCGATGAAAAGTGGAAAATGTGGTCGTTGCAATTGATGTATTGGTTCTAGGGCCGCGTGATGAAGGTTAAGGTTTCATTTACCACTAAAACCATCATCACGCTGTTGGCAATGGTGCTAACGGTAACCATTGTTATCTCGGCAGTATTGATTAAAGAGTCCGAAGAACGGGTATTGCTGCAACAAACCGAAAGTCAAATTAACAACCAACGCCGCGTGCAACTATTCGAAGAAATATTGCACAACAGAATGATTTTACTAATAGATATCATTAGCCACAAAAGCGGTACTCAGGCTAATTCACTGGAGGCCTTAGAGAATACTCTTAGCGACTTGAATGAGTATCTAACGCTGAATTTCCAGGTTGAACAAATCTATCTTTTTGGTGAGCAGGGCGTTGTCAATAACACCAATATAAAAGCAACGGAAGAAGTTACTCGTTTGGTAGAAACTACCCGTGCTACGTTTGAAAGTCGCTCTTTATTGTACTGCGCGTCAGTGTGTACACACTACATCTCTATTCCCATTATGACCGACACCAATACCGTCCCTGTTATTGTCGTTTCGGCCTCTATGCGAGAGCTTCTCTATTTGTTCAGCCGTGCTACAGACGTACACAAGGTTGCTATTGTTCAGCAAGCAGAAGACGCATTAGGCAAAACTCAGCTGGTTATTTCCAGCCAACAGTCGGCAGCTAATAGACAATATTTGCAACGCTTATTTGAAGCCCTACCTGAAGGTTGGAGTGTTGACGCATTAATCACACAAGGTTTATTGGCGCCACTAGATGACAAGCAGTTATTAATGAGTTTACTGCCATTTAACCATGCCACGGGGGATCACCCCTATTTGCTTATAGTGCAAGATGTGACGAATAAACAATTACAAAATGCACAATATCGCTACGTTGTTATTTCAACGGCCACGGCCCTATTTATTGTGTTTTCGTTTCTTATATACCTGTTTTTAAACCAATATCGCATTCGTCTTTTAGGTGTTAGCGAGCGTTTGCCTATGCTGGCAGAGCACAAGTTTGATGAGTTCTATGCGGTAACCGCAAAGCGCAGGAAAGCGCCGCTGTTTAATTTAACCGACGAGCTAGATGTGGTTGAAGATGCTGCGAATAATTTAGCCAGACAGCTTGAAAGCTTCGACGGTCAAATGGCCATTAACACCGCAAAATTAGAAAAAATGGCGATGTTTGATGTGTTAACGGGATTACCTAACCGCAACATGCTTACCTTTCAAATAGAAAAGCAATTAGATGGTACTGCAAAGGAAGATCAGTTACTTGCCTTGATGTTTATGGACTTAGATGACTTCAAAAAAGTGAATGACAGTCACGGGCATGATGTCGGAGATAAATTACTTAAAGCCGCTGCAATGCGGATCTCAAGGCCGCTTAGGGAAACCGATATAGCGTCGCGCTTTGGCGGTGATGAATTTGTTGTTTTGCTCTCACACATTGCAAATAAACAACAAGTAGACGATGTGGCGAAAAAACTTATAGATGAGTTTAAAGAGCCAATCATTGTTGAGGGCACGAGTTTTTACGTATCTATCAGTATAGGTATTGCCATTACGACCCATTCAATGGCAACACCGGCGGAATTGTTACGCCATGCTGATATTGCCATGTACGAAGCCAAAGAGAAGAAAGGGGCTGAATACCGTGTGTACGATGCCACCATGAATCAAAAAGTCATGCAAAAAGTAGAGCTGGAATCTGAAGCGCGAGAAGCACTTCGCGACAATCAATTTAGCTTAGCATTGCAGCCTCAAATTGAAATGCAAACTGGTAAGCTGGTGGGGTTTGAAGCGCTATTGCGCTGGACACATCCCACTAAAGGCCCAATCTCACCAGCCGACTTTATTCCTTTATTGGAAAGCACCTCATTTATGTTGGAACTCGACTACTGGGTTGTTACAAGGGCTACCTATTTGATCAAAGAGTTAAAAAACAGTGGCTATGGTGATATCAAGCTGGCTATCAACTTATCGGCTGGACAGTTCCTTGACCCCAATTTGCCCGATTTTCTACAACAACAAATCATCAATAACGAAATAGCGCCAGAGCAGGTGTGTTTAGAGCTAACCGAAACGGTGTTGGTGTCTGATATCGACAGAGCTACCAGTATAATGCGCACTATTCGCGAAATGGGCTGCATGATTGCCATTGATGATTTTGGTACGGGTTATTCATCGCTTAGCTATCTCAAGTCGCTGCCCGCTGACTTTATAAAAATTGACCGTTCGTTTGTCGCTAACATCGCTAGCAGCGCAGATGACAGAAACATTGTTCATTCGACCATTTCTATGGTGAGTAATATGGGCATGTTAGTGATTGCCGAAGGTATTGAAACACCGGAACAGTATGAACTGCTATGCCAATTCGACTGTCATATAGGGCAGGGCTATCTAATTAGTAAACCCATTCCTGAAGCTGATGTTTGGGATGTGTTGGGACACCGAGTAAATTTAGGTTACTGGCGCGAATCTGCTTAGAGCTTGCTGGCCGTTGAAGTGAACTGGCAGGGTTTAAATTAATAAACCATCGGCACTTTCTATGCAATCCTATGCAATGTTTCACTAAGTGTGCTAAATAATTTACAAGCTTAGTCGACGAACCCATTAAATACAGCGCATTAATGTGTACCCTTCAGTGCGCTTTCATTACACTAACGGTTTTTAAATACCTACAATCGGAGAATGGCATGTCTGCGGCATTTATTTCGCATTTGCAATCGCAAATTGAAGCCACAAAACAAGATGGTTTGTACAAAAAAGAACGTGTGATCACCTCACAACAACAAGCTGATATTGGCGTTGCCAATGGTGAGCTCGTTATTAACTTTTGTGCGAACAACTACCTTGGTTTGGCGAACAACGAGCGTTTAATTCAGGCGGCCAAAGAAGGTTTAGACAGCCATGGTTTTGGTGTGGCGTCGGTGCGCTTTATTTGTGGAACCCAAGATATTCACAAGCAGTTAGAATCGTCTATCAGCGACTTTCTCGGTACGGAAGATACCATTCTTTATCCATCGTGTTTTGATGCCAATGGCGGTTTGTTTGAAACCCTGCTTGGCCCAGAAGATGCGATTATTTCTGATGCGCTAAATCACGCCAGTATTATCGACGGCGTGCGCTTGTGTAAAGCGAAGCGCTACCGCTATGACAACAACGACATGGCGGCACTGGAAGCGCAATTGAAGCAGGCTGATGCCGATGGCGCGCGCTTTAAGCTAATTGCCACTGACGGTGTATTCTCAATGGACGGTGTTATTGCTGACCTTGCGTCCATTTGCGACTTGGCTGATAAATACAATGCCATGGTTATGGTTGACGACTGTCATGCTACGGGCTTCTTAGGTGAAAATGGCCGAGGCAGTCACGAATACTGCGGCGTAATGGGCCGTATAGATATAATTACTGGCACACTTGGTAAAGCTCTTGGTGGTGCGTCTGGTGGTTATACGTCAGGTAAAAAAGAAGTGGTGGAATGGTTGCGTCAACGTTCTCGCCCTTACTTGTTCTCTAACTCTGTTGCACCACCTATTGTTTCTGCGTCACTTCAAGTGTTTGAAATGATGAAAGACGGTGATGAGCTGCGTGCGAACTTATGGCGCAATGCAAATCACTTCCGCACGCGTATGGAAGAGGCGGGCTTTACACTTGCAGGTAAAGATCACGCTATTATCCCTGTGATGCTTGGCGATGCACGTTTAGCCAGTGAAATGGCTGATAAATTGCTTGAGAAAGGCATTTACGTGATTGGGTTCTCTTACCCAGTTGTACCAAAAGGACAAGCCCGTATTCGCACTCAAATGTCTGCGGGTCACAGCTTAGCGCACGTAGACAAAGCGGTAGACGCATTCATTGAAGTGGGTCGCGAAATGGGAGTGATTTCATGAAGTCCTTAGTAAAAGCTAAAGCTGAAAAGGGCATTTGGTTACAAGATACGCCTGAGCCAGAAGTTGGCCACAACGATTTGCTGATTAAAATTCGCAAAACGGCAATTTGCGGTACCGACATGCACATATACAACTGGGATGAGTGGTCACAAAACACGATTCCAGTGCCTATGGTAGTCGGCCACGAATATGTAGGTGAAGTGGTTGGTATGGGGCAGGAAGTCAAGGGTTTCAATATTGGCGACCGAGTTTCTGGTGAAGGCCACATTACATGTGGTCATTGTCGAAACTGTCGTGCAGGCCGCGTTCACTTGTGCCGCAATACCGAAGGCGTTGGTGTAAACCGTCCAGGTGCGTTTGCTGAGTACTTAGTTATTCCCGCGTTCAATGCATTTAAAATTCCTGACAACATCAGTGATGAATTGGCATCTATTTTTGACCCCTTTGGCAACGCTGTACATACCGCGTTAAGCTTTGACCTAGTCGGAGAAGACGTTTTAATTACTGGCGCTGGCCCTATCGGTATTATGGCTGCGGCCGTTGCCAAACACGTAGGCGCACGCCATGTGGTTGTTACCGATATTAACCCTTATCGCTTAGAGCTTGCGAAAAAAATGGGTGCTACTCGCGCTGTTGATGTGAGCAAAGAAAACTTGAAAGACGTTATGGACGACCTAGGCATGACCGAAGGTTTTGACGTGGGTCTTGAAATGTCAGGCGTTCCAGCCGCGTTTCGCGATATGCTGAATAAGATGAACCACGGTGGCAAAATTGCCATGTTGGGAATTCCGCCGCAAGATGTCGCCATCGATTGGAACCAGGTCATTTTTAAAGGCTTGGTGATCAAAGGCATTTATGGTCGAGAAATGTTTGAAACTTGGTACAAAATGGCCAGCTTGTTACAGAGCGGTTTAGATCTGTCGCCAATTATCACGCACACTTTTTCTATTGATGACTTTCAGAAAGGGTTTGATACCATGGGCTCAGGTCAATCAGGTAAAGTTATTTTGGACTGGCAAGTATGACAACATTCTCACACATTAGTGTTCAAGATGTAGCGGACTTTCAGGGCGACGTTGCTATTGTTGATATTCGCGACCCACAGTCGTATGCCAATGGACATATGCCAAATGCGGCGCCGTTGAATAACGACAATTTCGCGACTTTTATTGAACAGACGCCAAAAGACACCCCAGTGGTAGTTGTGTGTTACCACGGAGTGAGCAGTCAGCAAGCAGCTCAAGTGATAGCACAGCAAGGGTTTGAAACCGTCTATAGTATGGACGGTGGCTTTGAAGCATGGCGATTAGCTAACCCGGTAGTGACTGCTTAACATACGAAAAGGTGCCTTTGGGCACCTTTTTTCATATTTATGGCCTATCATGGTTTATGATGTCCCTTTCTGCTAAGTATTAATAACACAAGAAGGTTACAGGCTTTATTCATGGATCAGCCATTAATTGCTTTTAGTCAGCAGAGCGCTGCACATTTACTTGCCAATTATCTAACCAGCCAGCACATACCAGCCAAAGTTATTCTAGGTAGTGAAAAAGACGAATTTATTGTGGTGCTATCTGATGCAGAACATACCGAGTCTGCCCATGCTATTGCACAAGAGTTTCTGAATAACCCTAACGATCCGAAATATCAGCAAGCAGCTTGGGATAGTGGCAAAAATGTCCGGCTCGCACCGAGTGCTAGCGGCTTTTCTATTGGCAACATCATACGCGATGGATTAAATGCGCCATTTACTTCTACGGTTTTTTTGCTATGTATAGCGGTTTATGTCTTGTCATTTCTAGGGTTGTTTTCACCTATCGCGCAACATTTGTTAATGCAGCCAATATCAGTACTGTCACAAAACCATGAATGGTGGCGCTTGCTTGGCCCTGCGTTTATTCACTTCTCTGTACTACATATAGTGTTTAACCTTTTGTGGTGGGGGTCGCTTGGCGCAAAAATAGAACGAGTACTGGGCATAAGTATGCTACTTATTGTATTTGTTGTGTCGGCGGTGGTTTCAAACGTGGCCCAAGCAATGTTTAGTGTACCCGTGCAAGGTAATTTATTGTTATTTGGTGGGTTGTCTGGTGTGGTGTATGCCGTGATGGGTTTTGTGTGGTGGCTTGGGTGGTTACGCCCCAGTTGGGGGCTTTCATTACCAAACTCCATTGTGGGTTTTATGTTGGTGTGGTTAGTCCTGGGCTATGCGGATATTTTATGGGTAAACATGGCCAATGCGGCACATACTGCCGGTTTGATATCAGGTTGTTTACTGGCGGCGTTGCTAAGTATAGGTACAAAAAAAGCAAGCTAAGCTTGCTTTTAATCTAATGGCTGAATGGGTAACGGCTGCTGAGCTTTACCCTTAACCGCCTTGATACAGGTATTTGGTGAAAATGACATTTTTAACTACTTCACCGCCCGTTTCTTCTTTCATGTGATCTTGCAGCGCTTTTAAAATGGCGCGCCTGATATCTTCACGTCCGGTGAGAGACTTCACTTTTTCTTCTGGCTGTTGACCAAAAATCTCAATGGCTGTTGAGCGCAACAGTGGCATGTGGTGCTCGGCAATTTCCAATTGATTTACGTCGTAAATCATCAGTTCAACCGATACGCGAACATAACCTAACTTCTTGGCGTTATCGCTAACATAGTTGGTGACTATTTCTGGCTCTAAGCCTAAATAGGCGTAGTTAGACTTCTCTTGTGCCATAGTTGTACCGGCGCTGCAAAAAGCAATGCAACCCACAAGAAAGCTACGTATTAATAAAGACTTAAGCATGGATAAGACCAATGAACCCAAAATTAAAATAAATACACTACATAGTTTACGCAAATCTCAATGGAAACGCACTACTGCAAAAGTAGAAGTGTACTAAAAATATCCAAAGATAAGCTAGTTATTACCTTGTTGGTATTAAAACGCAATAGAAAATACGATATAAGCTACGAATTCACGCTTACACAATCAATTACACCGTTTTGATACGTGTTATGATATTAACAGTTTAATAATACGAGCTTTTTCACGTGAGTTTTAATGCCACTTTCCCTGTGGGTTTACCCGTTACATGGCTAAACCCTCAAGGGGTACACATTGGTGACGGCTGCCTAAAAGATTGGTTGCTTGATACGGGGTCGCTAACTGAGCGTGTGCAGTCGCAGTGTACCCACTTTTCGTTAGAGCTATTAGGTCAACAGCCTCTTGTGCCGCACAATAATGAGTTGGCTATTCTTTCGGGAAATGAAACTTCACACTATCAAGTGCGTGAAATTCTTCTGTGCGGTGACAATAACCCCTGGGTGTTTGCCCGTTCAGTTATTCCGCAAAGTTTTGTGGATGCCGAGTTGTCAAACTTAGGTCGCGAGCCACTGGGAAAACGTATATTCAACGACAGCCGATTTGCGCGTTCTACCTTCGAAATATGTTCGCTTGATGCTCTTGAGCTGGGTTTTAGCAAAAGCGCAACCTTGTGGGGAAGACGTTCGAAGTTTACGTTAGGGCAACAAAGCATGATTGTTGCTGAAATATTTTTGCCAAATTCACCTGCTTACAACGCCGCTTACGCAGTAGAGAAAACATGATGACGACATATAACTTAAACGCTTATGTACGTTTAATGCGTTTAGACAAGCCAGTGGGTATTTACCTTTTGTTATGGCCAACACTGTGGGCTCTGTTAATAGCTTCACAAGGGTTACCTGCTTGGGATATTACGCTGATTTTTGTTGCCGGTGTGGTTGTTATGCGTTCTGCTGGGTGTGTAATAAATGATTATGCCGATAGAAAAGTAGATGGCAGCGTTAAGCGTACGGCTCAGCGCCCGCTAGCTACCGGTGAGGTGACGGCAAAACAGGCCTTACAGCTATTTGGCGCACTGGTGGCTATTGCATTTATTTTGGTGTTGTTTCTCAACTGGCAGACTATTGCGTTGTCTGTGGCGGCACTTTTACTGGCATCCTCTTACCCTTTTATGAAGCGCTATACCCATTTACCACAAGTGGTGCTAGGTGCCGCATTTGGATGGGCAATACCCATGGCGTTTATGGCGGTACTTGAAACTATTCCTGTTTATGGCTGGTGGCTATTTGTCGCGAATCTTACATGGACAGTGGCTTATGACACCATGTATGCCATGGTTGACCGAGATGACGACTTGCAAATTGGGGTGAAATCTACCGCCATTTTGTTTGGTAAAAACGACGTGCGCATTGTGATGGGCTTACAAGTGGTGACGCTAGCTATATTAATTGGTGTTGGGCAGGCAATTGCTGCCTCGTGGCCCTATTATACGGCTCTGGCCTTTGCGGCTTTGCTGTGCGTTAGACAATATCAGCTTATTAGACGTAGACAGCGTGAAGGTTGTTTCACTGCCTTTTTGGAAAATCACTATATGGGGTTAGTGATCACCCTGGGCGTGCTACTGCAGTTTTATATTGGGTAAAAAGCGTCGCAGCACGCTGCCAAAGTGGGTAGCTAGTAGAATAGCCAGAAAAGCTGGCTAAACAGGCTTTATAGAAAATCTAGAATAGTTGCACTTCAGGGCATTTCTATTTTAAATCTATTGTTGCTCTAGTTTTGCCTCAAGTGCAGCAACACGCGCTTCCATTGCATCAAGCTTCTCGCGAGTGCGAATAAGCACTTGGCTTTGAATATCGAACTCTTGGCGGGTGACTAAGTCTAGTTTTGACAATTGCGATTGCAGTACTGTTTTCACTCTACCTTCTGCTTCTTCAGCCATATTCTTAACGCCTGGCGGAATAGCATCAGCAATTTGTTTTGCTAAATCTTCGAGTTTCTTCGGATCCAACATGGAATTCCCTTATAATGCGCAGCTTAATAAATTAACGCTATTCTATCGGTATCGGCACTACTTGCAAAGAAAACCGTGTTGAAGCCCATTTGCATCTTATTGTAGGAACTTAATGAAACTTAATGAAGCTCAAGAATCTGCCGTCACATTTGTATCAGGCCCATGCTTGGTATTAGCGGGGGCAGGTAGCGGTAAAACACGTGTTATTACCAATAAAATTGCTCATTTAGTAAGAAACTGCGATATGCCTGCGCGCTACATTGCCGCTGTAACTTTTACCAATAAAGCCGCCCGCGAAATGAAAGAGCGTGTGGCGCAAACCTTGGGTAAACCAGAAGCGCGTGGCTTAAAGGTTTCAACCTTCCATACCTTGGGGTTAAATATAATTAAGGCGCACGTAAAGCAGCTTGGATTGAAACCCGGCTTTTCGCTTTTCGACGACAAAGATTCAATGGCGCTTCTTAATGACTTAACCACCGACACAATAGATGGCGATAAAGATCAGCTACAACTTTTGCAAAGCTGTATATCAAATTGGAAGAATGACCTGATCCTGCCCGACGCACTGTTAAAACAGGCGCAAAGTACAGGTGAACGTGAATTTGCCGAAGCGTATAAACGCTATCAAGACAATTTAAAAGCCTATAACGCGCTAGATTTTGACGACTTGATCTTACTGCCTACCTTATTGCTTAAAACCAGTGAGGAAGTGCGCAGTAAATGGCAAAACAAAATTCGCTATCTGTTGGTAGACGAATACCAAGACACCAACACCAGTCAGTACGAACTAGTGAAGCTGTTAGTGGGGGAGCGAGCACGCTTTACTGTGGTAGGCGACGACGATCAGTCTATTTACTCGTGGCGTGGTGCAAAGCCTCAAAATTTGCACTTGTTGCAACAAGATTTTCCCCGCTTAAATGTTATTAAGCTTCAACAAAATTACCGTTCTTCCGGGCGCATACTGCACTGCGCTAACATTCTTATTCAGAACAACCCGCATTTGTTTGATAAAACCCTATTCTCTGAACTGCAATACGGCGAGCCACTGAAGGTTATAGAAGCCAAAAACGAAGAGCATGAAGCCGAACGGGTGGTTGCAGAACTACTCGCGCACAAGTTTATGAACCGCACGCAGTTCAAAGACTACGCCATTTTGTATCGCGGTAATCACCAAAGCCGGTTATTTGAAAAGTTGCTAATGAGCAACCGCATCCCTTACAAAATAAGTGGCGGAATGTCGTTCTTTGGTCGTGCTGAAGTAAAAGACATTATGGCGTACCTACGTCTATTGGTGAATCAAGACGACGACAACGCACTGCTTCGTATTATTAATACGCCGGGGCGGGGAATAGGGCGAGCCACGTTAGAAAAACTGGGCAACTTTGCTAATAGCTTGGGCGTGTCAATGTTTGAAGCGGCTACGCACCCAAACTTAAACAGTGTATTACCAGATAAGGCATTTCATGCGGTATCTGGTTTCGCGCGATGGGTGGTAGAGCTTTCAGACAATGCACAGCGTGGTGATACCGCAGAAGTGGTACGTACAATGATACGCACCATGGGCTACGAAGAGTGGTTGTACGAACAAAGTGCCAGCCCTAAAGCCGCTGAGATGGCCATGGCTAACGTAAGTACTCTGTTTGGTTGGGTAAATGGCATGCTGGAAGGCACCGACCTAGACAGCCCGATGACACTAACTGAAGTGGTGAACCGTTTAATTTTACGCGACATGATGGAACGCGGTGAAGATGATGGCGACGGTGACCAAGTACAACTCATGACCTTGCACGCTTCGAAAGGTTTGGAATTCCCCATTGTGTTTTTGGTAGGTATGGAAGAGGGCTTGCTACCTCACCAAAGCAGTATTGACGAAGACAACGTGGAAGAAGAACGCCGTTTAGCTTATGTGGGAATTACACGGGCACAAAGGGAGCTTATCTTTAGCCTAGCGAAAGAGCGCCGTCAGTTTGGTGAAGTGATCCAGCCTGAGCCTAGCCGCTTTTTGTTCGAGCTTCCTGCCGATGACGTACAGTGGGAAAACCAAAAGCCCAAAGCGACAAAAGAAGAGCGACAGCAGAAAGCGCAGGTGGGTATTGCTAATTTGCGAGATATCTTAGGAAAAAAACGACTAGCTTATTGAGATTGGCTTAGCGTTAGCCGTTCGCTAAGTCAGACATATCCAATACTTTGGCGTGCTTAAGAATTTTACCCTGCCCATAGGTGCATTCAATTTCGTTTAGCGCATCAAGCTGGGCTTGGGAATCAACACCCTCTGCAATAACTTCGAACTTAAGGTGTTCAGAAATGAGCATTACCGACTGAATAAGCTTTAAGTTGCGTTGCGAGCGCGGGAGTGATTTCACAAAACGGTGGTCGATTTTGATAAAGTCGAAGGGGTAGGCAAATAAATAGCTTAGCGATGCCAATCCACTACCAAAATTATCTAATACAAGCGTTACTCCAGCGCGTTTTAGCTTTTTAATGGCAGGCAAAATAAACTGTGAGCGACGGTTTAGGTCGTTTTCGTCAAACTCAAACACAATCTGTTTAGGTTTAACGCCTGAGGACTCAATAACACTGATCATTTGGTTCACCATCGAGGCTTGAAGCAAATGATTTATTGATACGTTTACCGCAATTTTATTGATGTCTTCGTCAGTATCTTTGTAATGATTTAGTAACTCACAGGCTTTGTTAAGTTGGAACAAATCTAAATCGAGGGTTAACCCACTTTGTTCTGCCACTTGTCTGAACTGCTCGCGGGCAATCTTGCCATAAGCGGGGTGCGACCAGCGAATATACATTTCGCGATAAAGTGTATGGTTGTCTTTTAAATCGATAACCGGCTGTAAGAAGTAGTCGAACTCTTCTTCTCGCAGTGCGCGTCTGAACTCGTTTTCTAATTCAAGCTCTTCAATAAGACGGTCGCGCATGCTTTTGTCAAACATAACAAAGCGGCCACGCCCAAGTGTTTTGGCCTGATACATTGCCGCGTCGGCGTCGCGCAATACCTCATCGGCACTGCGGTAGTAGCTTTCAAGATGCGCAATACCTACACTGGCGCCAGAGTACATTTCTCTGCCATCTAGCAAGAATGGCTCTGAAATAGACGAAATAATTCGCCTTGCAACTTCTTCAACGTCGCCTGCATCTTCAAAGTTATCTAATAGCACTACAAATTCGTCGCCACCTAAACGGGCCAGTAAATCGTGGCCACGAATACACAGGGCAATACGACGCGCAACTTCCACGAGAAATTCGTCACCAGCATGATGGCCAAGGGTGTCATTAATGACTTTGAAGCGATCAAGATCGATAAACAGTACCGCAAACATGTTCTCGCCATAACGCTGTTTGCTGGCAATCGCCAACTCCAAACGGCTGGTGAACATGGCGCGGTTAGGCAAGTCGGTTAACGAGTCGTGGTGCGCATCGTGAATAAGCTTAAGTTCTATCTCTTTACGCTCTTCAATTTGCTGCTTTAAGAACTTATTGGCGCGGTTTAGCTCGCCAGTGCGCTCTTTTACACGCTCTTCCAGTTCAATGTTGTAACGCTGCATCGACTCGGTATTGCGCTTGCGCTCCATGGCAACGGCAATATGGTGCGACACAAAACGCAAAAGTTCTTGGTCGCGCGAGGTGTACTTAGCATGTTTACCATAGGTTTGAACCGCAATAACACCGGCTATTTCACCGTCAACAATAAGCGGTGAACCCAACCATGAGTTAGCGCTATTGAGCATTTGCTGCGCTACCGACACGTCAATTTCACCACTTTCCGCTAACTGCAACACCCGTGGAGGGTTAAGTAGTTCGGCTTGCCCTGTACGTAACACTAGCTCTGTTAGCCCCAAGCCCAACGGGCGCGTGCGCGCCTGTTCTTGCATTACGTCACTAAAATACGGGAACTCAAGTACATCTTCTTCTTTGTTGTGAATAGCAATATAGCAGTTTGGTGCGCTAATAAGCCGCTCTAGAATTTCGTGAAGGCTGGAGTAAAAAACATTCATGTCGCCTTCAAGGTTTGCGGCAAGTTCTGATATTTCAAACAGCGCTTGTTGTAACGATTCTACCTTTTGGCGTTCCAGAATTTCTTCTTGAAGCTCGTCGTTAATTTTACGTAATTGGCGCGTGCGTTCGCGAATGGTGCGCTCGGTAAGTTCGCGGCTTTTTACTCGGTCTACCGTGGTTACAATGTGCTGCGACACAAACAATAAAACTTCTAAGTCTTCTGGGGTGTAGTGCACACCTTCGTCGTAGGTTTGAACCACCATGGCGCCAATAACCTGACTGCCGCGCTTTAGGGGAACACCAAGTAATTCAAAGGGCTGTGATCCCACTAACTTAAAGCCGCGCTCTTCGGCAATGCTGGCCTCATCGTCACGTTTGTAGAATAAGTGATCACCAGTTTTTAAAATGTACCCGGTCATGCCGTCCATTAAGCTGTCGGCTGGAAGCTGGCGTACGGTTTGTTCGTCGAACTCATCAACGAAGTAGGCGAAATCCACAATGCTACTTTCAGGTTCGTAGAAGGCTACAAAAAAGTTATCGGCATTCATAAAATCGGCGATGATTTCGTGAATGGCAGAATAAAGACGGTTGAGGTGGCTTACAGAACTGGCAAGTTCAGATATGTCAAAAAGCGCCTTCTGAACACGTTCAGCGCGCTTATACTTATCAGTAAGTTGTTGAAGCTGAGGAATTAACTCGCGTAGTTCCGCTTCGGTCAACTCATATTGCGTTGAATCTGATGACATTCCATTCGCCGGTGTGAAAAAAAGAAGGTTTCCCCGAGCGGTTAAACTAACCGATTAGCCGGGAAAACGCTACTTTTTTCAGCAATTTGATGACCGTTAGAAGACGTTAGATACCTTCGATCATGTATTCAATTGCTGCTTTAATTTCATCGTCTGAACAGTTGCCGCATGTACCACGAGGAGGCATTGCATTAATACCGTTCAAGGCATTCTGCCAAACGCCATCGAGGCCGCGCTCGTCAAGGCGTGGCTGCCAGTCGGCTGCTACGTGTAGTTTAGGTGCACCTAGTACACCTGCAGAGTGACACGCAACACAGGCAGAGTTATAAACGTCTTCACCTGACTTTGCACCGCCAGCGGCTGCCGCACCACCCGCTGCTGCTGCACCGGCTACGTGAACCTGACCAACCGGCTTAATGCGCTCGGCAATTTCATCGTTACTCATTTCTTGTGCTTGTGCTGCAAAAACGGTTAGCGCAGTAGCAGCAACAGTTAACCAAGTCTTTAATTTCACATCTGTCTCCAGGCAATGATGAATTTGTTTAAAATATAACTGGCCAGATTATAACGGTAAATTGGGGTTGGACAACTGTTTGCGGTCAATTACCCAGAAAAAGTAAGGATTTTTAATAAATGAACACGCAGCAAAGAAAGAGAATTTCATAAATCAGTTGATGCATGCCCACGGCCTAAGTATGATTACGCCCCGTTCGCCACCAGCGTTTAATAACGCACCATCATACAGGCGAACGCCACACAACGCACCCGTAGCTCAGCTGGATAGAGCGTTGCCCTCCGGAGGCAAAGGTCGCGCGTTCGAATCGCGCCGGGTGTGCCAGATACAAAAGAACCAGCCGTGTGCTGGTTTTTTTGTATCTACGGTATTTTCGAAGATGAGAACCTTAGTTCGACAAAATCGTAGGACTGGGCCGACACTCGGCGATTTTGAACGCGCTTTAGCGCGGCCCGAAGGGCGAGGCACAGGAAGCGCCGAGTAATCCTGTCGGGAGCGCCATGTCCCTATACAATTTACTCTACTTCGATAAAATCTATCGCAAGGTGCATGGCCAGTGCGCCTTCTCTATCTTTAACTAAATCTTGAAGCGTAAACTGATCGAGCTCACTGATGAACTTCTCTGCTGCATCTTGAAGAATTGATTTCAACCTGCATGTTGGGGAAATAACACACTTGTTAGTTGGTGACGCGAAGCACTCTGCAAGCGCAACGTCCTCTACAGTTAACCGAAAAACCTCACCAATACCTATTTGCTCGGGATTTTTGGCTAGTTTTATACCGCCCCCGCGCCCTTTTGTACCAGATATATACCCATGTTCAATTAGCAAAGTTATCACTTTTTTTAAGTGATTGAATGACACGAAATAGGCATCTGCAATCTCACTTGTCTTTACAAGTTGGTTTTTTCGCAGTGCGAGATAAATTAAAACGCGAAACGCCAAATTGGTGAAGGTATTGATTTTCATGGGATATCTAAAAAAACGATTAACTTGATTTACTAATTTTACAGTACCACAAAAATTAAATATATATTTGGAATGTGCATTATTGTATATTTTGTTCTAAGGTATAACAAAATGAAATATAGGTGCTCGTATGGTTATTCTTGGTTACTTAGCAGCTGTTCTCATGGGAATGGTCTTAGGCGTGATAGGAGGGGGAGGGTCTATCCTTACTGTGCCTATTCTCGTTTATCTTATGGGTGTAACTCCAGATATCGCCACGGGTTATTCTTTGCTGATAGTAGGCGCAACAGCTGCATATGGTGCAGTCAGGTATTTCAAGGAAGGCCTTGTTGATGTAAAGGCTTCTATTTTATTTGCCATTCCGTCCATTATTGCGGTGTATCTTACACGCGCATACCTAATGCCGGCCATTCCAGAAACCATCACCTTTCAATCGATTAGTGTCGATAAAAACCTTGGCATTATGGTGTTATTCGCAGCGTTAATGCTGGCATCAGCCGCGATGATGTTGAAAAAAGCATATAGCAAATCGGCTCCTTCAACTGAGGTTAAAACTAACAAGCAGCCAAATGTAGGGCTTATCATTGTTGAAGGCGCTGTGGTTGGTGTAATCACCGGTATTTTGGGAGCCGGTGGTGGTTTTCTTATTATCCCGGCACTCGTGCTTATTTTAGGCATGCCCATGAAAAACGCAGTGGGTGCGTCACTGTTCATTATCGCCTTAAAGTCATTGCTCGGCTTTATTGGCGACTTACAAACTGGAATTCAATTGGAGATGCCTTTGCTGCCGCTTATGTTGGTGGCCACGTTTATTGGGATGGCAATCTCCACCAAGGTGGCAGGAAAACTTGATGGTGCAGCTTTGCAGAAGTTCTTTGCATTTTTCACTTTAGTTATTGCCGTTTTCATTATGACCAAAGAGCTTCTTTAGGAGAAACCCATGAACGTTGAAACATTCTACGACGAAAAGACTGCCACGTTTACCTATGTTCTATTCGACCCCATTTCCAAAGAGTGTGGAGTTATAGACTCGGTAGCCGATTTCGATATTTTTTCCGGCCGGGCCTCAACGGAAAGTGCCGACAAGGTTATCGACTTCATCAACCAAAACCAGCTTACCAATAAGTGGATTTTGGAAACACACGTACATGCTGATCACATCACAGCGGCACACTACTTAAAGGCTAACGTCGGTGGGAAAATTGGAATTGGTTCTGGCATAAAAACAGTGCTTGATACATGGCTTGATGTATTTGAAACATCTAATGACACGCCGCGAGACGGAAGTCAGTTCGACGTTTTGTTCGAAGAAGGTGACAAATTCAACATCGGTGAATACGAAGTGAAGGTGTGGCATACACCTGGACATACGCCTGCATGCGCAAGCTTCTTAGTAGATGGCAAAGTATTTGTTGGTGACACTATGTTTGCACCGAATTTAGGTACAGCGCGTTGCGACTTTCCCGGTGGTAGTGCGGAGCAGCTTTACAATACTATTCAACGCTTCTTTACACTTCCTGATGATACCGTTGTTTATCTCGGGCATGACTACCCCAAAGAGGGTTCTGCTCCCTTATCAACGGTTTCGATAAAAGAAGCGAAAGAAACCAATAAGCAAATTCGTCCTGAAGTAACGCTTCAAGAATATGTGGAAAAGCGCGAAGCAAGAGACGCAACATTGGCGGTGCCAAAATTACTCTTGCCGGCTATTCAAGCAAACCTTCGTAATGGCCAATTTGGTGCGCCATCTGCTGGTGGTAAGCAGTTTATTAAAATTCCTGTAAACGCTATTTAGGAGGTGAGTTATGCAGTACGCAAACGTAACACCACAGCTGTCTGTTTCACCCCAAGTATCAGTTGATGATATTGAAGCGATAAAAGCAGCAGGGTTCAAATCTATCATTTGCAATCGCCCTGACGGTGAAGGTGCAGACCAGCCCACATTTTCTGAGATACAAACGAAAGCGACATCACTTGGGTTACCTTGTGTATACCAGCCGGTAGTAAGTGGAAAAGTAACTCAGCAAGATGCGATAAACTTTGAAGAAAATTTACAAAAATTAGAAGGCCCCGTATTTGCTTATTGCCGAACTGGTACTCGCTCTATCACGCTATGGGCAATGACAGCCGCTAAGACTCTTTCTTATGAAGAAATTCTCTGTCTATCACAGAAGGCGGGTTATGACTTAAGTGGGGTAGTTCGACGCCTAAAAAACGGTGGTGAGACGCCAAGCGATCATGCTGACCACTCTCACGCCGTTGTAATTGTAGGAGCTGGTGCGGGTGGTGTTGCCGTTGCGTCTAGCTTGAAGGCGCGATGCCCAGATTTAGACATAGCCATTGTTGAGCCTAATGAAGTTCACTACTACCAACCTGGTTGGACATTAGTGGGTGGTGGTGTGTTTAATGCGAATGAAACCGTGCGCACTGTAGCTTCTGTTATACCCAACGGTGTTAAATGGGTAAAAGCTGGTGTAGCGGCATTTGCGCCAAAAGAAAACATGATAGTGGTAGACGGCTGCCGCACAATTAAGTACGAGCATTTAGTCGTATGCCCTGGAATTAAGCTTGACTGGAATAAAATAGAAGGGCTGAGCGAAACACTCGGTGAAAATGGGGTAACGTCAAACTACCGGTTTGATTTAGCGCCGTATACGTGGGAACTGGTAAAAAACCTCAAGAAAGGTAAAGCTGTGTTTTCGCAGCCGCCAATGCCAATTAAATGTGCAGGGGCACCGCAAAAAGCCATGTATTTGTCTTGCGATCATTGGTTTAAAGAGGGCGTACTAAACGACATTAACGTTGAGTTTTACAATACGGGAGCCGTACTTTTTGGTGTCAAAGAATATGTACCGGCACTTATGGAGTACGTTAAAAAATACAACGCAGCACTTAACTTCGAACACCAATTGGTTAAGGTTGATGGTAAGGCAAAGGTAGCGTCATTCAAGAATGTGGCAAATCCAGAGGTGCCGCTTGTCGAAACCGAGTTTGATATGTTGCATGCGGTTCCACCTCAATCGCCACCTGACTTCATTAAGGTTAGCCCGTTGGTAGACAGTGATGGTTGGATTGATGTTGACCAATCCACATTACAGCATAAGGCATTCGCAAACATTTTTGCACTTGGTGATGCGATAAATGCGCCTAATGCCAAAACCGCGGCAGCTGCGCGTATGCAGGCGCCAGTGGTTGCTAATAATTTGCTTTACGAACGAGGTGTTTAAACAGGTAAAGCAATTTATAACGGCTATGGCAGCTGCCCGCTTACTGTAGAACGGGGCAAAGTGATTTTGGCCGAGTTTGGCTACGGCGGAAAAATTCTTAACAGTATGCCTACATGGGTGCTAGATGGCACTAAACCATCGCGCCTTGCTTGGTATTTAAAAGAGAAATTGCTGCCGCCTATTTATTGGGAAGGTATGTTAAAAGGCCGTGAATGGCTGGCTAAACCCGAATCGCAGCAAAGTGATAAGTAGTCTCGTTTACTTACTCACACGACACTTCATGCTTTTTCTATTTTAGATATGGTCGACACTACTTCGCCACCTCATTTGAGGTGGCGCTTTTAGGTCATTTATTATGAACCAAGATATACAAAGCAAAAATAGTATAACAAAGCTGCTTTTACTTGCGGCATTACTGGGTGTAGCTGCAACGGCCTTTTTAGACGTTGTGAACTACATGCAACACATTATTTTTAATAAACCACTAACGCGATATGAATTCATTGGGCGATGGGTCATTTACATGATCGACGGTGTGTTTTCTCATCAATCAATTAAATCGTCATCACCGCGGGTAGGGGAGCTAATGCTGGGGTGGTTTGGGCATTATGCAATTGGTGTAGGATTTGCGTTTCTTATGTTAGCCTTCACTGGGCTTAAGTGGATACGCAAGCCCACCTTTGCGCCCGCATTCATTGTCGGTTTAGTTACTTGCAGTATTCCTTTTTTCATTATGTACCCTGGAATGGGATATGGCGTAGCTGGTTTACACACACCGAACCCTACAATACTTCAAATAAAAGTATTGATATCGCATTTCATTTTTTCTATTGGCCTGTTCATTGCCGGTTGGGTTACAAAGCATCGATATAGCTTTGCTAGAAACAAATAAATAACCGTCTACGCTTTATGAAGAGCGCACTATTTATGAACTATTAAAATGAAAAAATATATTCAGCAGAAAGTGGGCGAGTAGAGCCGAAGTTACTCACATCATTGTTGCTTGCTATGCTGAGCTTCACTGAAGAAGCTAATAGTGAGCATGGTCCTAATCATCTATCGGTTTTTATGGGTAGTACGGAATTTTCTGGGCCCGGCTACGAGTACACATCTGAGCACGAGTTTTTCGTTACGCGATTAGGAGCCCTATACGAATTTCGATATAAAGGGTATACCTTGTCACCGCAGTTTCACTTTGACTATCACGAAGGCCTTGGAAGCTCGAAAGTTGTAGGTTTGGCAGTAGTTTTTGATTTTTAACCGCTTAAAAACAGTTCGCTACCCTGTTTAAGCTTAATAGGCTTTAAACTAAATTTTTCCTACGGCTTATGCCTTAGATAAATTGATATCAAACAAAAAACGTGATTGTGTCACATACACATAACTAACTTTGCTGTTAGCGAAGAGCGGTTCTTTGTTTTACAAAGTAAGTAAATACTTATTTGGGTTAGGTCGCTAACAGCATCTAGTTCTTTACAATAATGAGTAACTCACGGGTGACAGCATATTTTTAATTCACAAGTGCGAAGCTTTGTGGTTTCACTGCCCACCTTAAAGTTGATTAATAGGAACTTTGATGTAACTAACGTCGTTATTTTCTGGTGGCGGCAACTCACCCGCTCTCACATTAACTTGTATTGAAGGCAGAATAAGCCTTGGCATGCTTAGAGTGGCATCTCGTGTTTCTCGCATTTTTACAAACTCAGCCTTTGAAATGCCGTCTTTTACGTGAATGTTATATTCACGCTGTTCTCCCACAGTGACCTTACTTTCATGTGTACGGTGCTGAGTAGGATAGTCGTGGCAAACATAAATATTGGTTTCTTCGGGAAGTGCCAAAATGCGATGTATAGAGTCATAAAGCGTCGCTGCGCTACCGCCAGGAAAATCACATCTTGCCGTGCCTACATCGGGCATGAACAGCGTATCGCCAACAAATACAGACTCTTTATTTAGTAGGTATGCAATATCGGCTGGGGTGTGGCCAGGTACGTGCATTACTTCAAAGCGCAGATTACCTACTTCTAGTACGTCGCCTTCTTCAAATAACCTGTCAAACTGTGCACCATTAGGTAAGAATTCTTTCTCTAAATTAAACAGGGCCTTAAAGGTTTTCTGAACTTCAGTGATACGCGCACCAATACCAATTTTTGCATTGTACTTACGCTTAAAAAACTGGGGCGGCAGACAAGTGGTCGGCATGTGCGTGTGTTTCCAAAATCCACTCTACTGCTAATCCGCGCTTGTCGATAAAGTCTGCTATTTTTTCTGCACTTGCGGTATAAACACGGCCTGCACTGTAATCAAAATCTAAAACGGGGTCGATGACTACCGCTTTTGAAGACGTTTTATCTTCAACCACATAAGTAAAAGTTTCACTGTCATCGTCTAAGAAAGAAGTAATTTCAATATCCATAATACCCTCCTAAATTTAAAATTCGGTAGCATAAACGTTATGCCACCGGCTTATGACGTTTAGTTACAGTGCTTTTTTACAAAAATACCAGTCAACATAGTTGTAGCCAGCAGACTCTCGTCCTTCTGCATCTTCAATCGTGTGTGGAGGTGGTACTATTACTTCGTCACCTACTTTCCAATTTTCAGGCGTTGCACAGCTGTGCTCGTCGCTGGTTTGAAGTGCTTCAACAAGTCTTACAAACTCATTAATTGCGCGGCCATTACTCATAGGGTAGTACACCATAGCACGCAGTATGCCTTCTGGATCGATAATAAAGGTTGCACGAACTGCAGACGTGTCGCTAGCACCAGGTTGAACCATGCCGTACGATTTTGCTACTTCCATCGACAAATCAGCAATAATTGGGAAAGGAATGGTTACGCCAAACTTTTCTTTGATGTTACGAACCCATGCAATGTGCGAGTGTGTGCTGTCGATAGAAAGGCCTAGTAACTCAGTATTTAGTGAAGCGAATTTATCAGCCGCGTTAGCGAAGCCAATGAATTCAGTGGTACATACTGGCGTAAAATCAGCAGGGTGGGAGAACAGCACTAACCACTTACCTTTATAATCAGAAAGTGATTTTTGACCGTGCGTTGTCTTTGCACAAAAATCTGGTGCAGGACGGTTTAGTTGCGGAAAAGTTACGTTGCTTTGAGTTTCTGTAGTCATGATTAAGCTCTCTTTTATTTAAGGTGTATTTAACTTACACATTTAATGTAAAGGAGTTTATCAGATTTTTCTAATATGTTTTTCTGAAGTTTGTCATCGGTTTAATCGTTTAGGAAATCAGAATGCAAGTAATTAAGCAGAAAGGCAGCGTGAAAAGCGCAGTTAATGAGGGATAGGCTCCCTCATTAGTCAGTGGTTTACCTTTTAAGGTATCAAGTGATTTCTATCGGGCCTCAAAAAGGGTTTGCGGTATAGCCATCTTGCTGAAGCAATGCATGAGCAGTCATTGCTGATAACTGAACCTCAACACCTTCAACTAGCTCGCTGCTATTAATTCCGTGGGCAGCCGCACTTTGGCCACACAAAATTACGCGCACATTATTTTGCAGAAGCGCGTTAAGCAGAGGAACGTTAGCATTGGTAGTTTCAAATTTTTTCTGGTAAGCGGTGTTATTCAATAAATCGAAGGGCGCCTTGCCATGCACAACAAGTGCAAGCTGTAAGTTCTCTTTCTTAACGCCAGTTGCAGTATGCATGTTAATAAAGCGCGCCAAACTATCGAATTTACGGTTTACTTCACCAGTATTGGCTGCACTGGCTACGTCAAATGCAACTTTGAATACATCATTTTCAGACACGGTATGCGAGGGTACAGGTGCTGTTTTACCAAAACCTTTTATTACTGGGCCATCGCTAAATGCAGACATTTGTGCGTATGCGCCAGAGTGAAACCCGAATAAAGCTATTAAATAGCAAACCACAAGGTTTAATTTTTTGTTTTTAGTGCGCTTCTCATAGTAGTTACCTGTATGTTGAGTAAGAAGTGACATAAGACTTTTATAAATAATATTAACGCCAGTTGATACTTCGTTTACGATTAACGTATCGTTTATTAAGTTAATTGAATATAAGGATGCCGAAATGAAAATAGATATCGCACTTTTAGAAGGCCAAAAATTACAAGCGAGTTTTGGAAAACATCAAATTATCAGCGATCAAAGCGTGTCTGCAGGTGGCGATGAAGCTTACCCTGAGCCTTTTGATTACTTTTTAGCGAGCATGCCATTGTGTGCGGCGTTTTATATTCGCAAGTTTTGTGAAGCGCGAGACATTAGTACAGACGGTATAAGTTTAAGCCAAGAGCACAGTACTATTGGTGAAGATAAGTACCACAAGGCTTTTTCAATTAAAGTTACGTTGCCTGAAGGTTTTCCCGAGAAATATAAGAAGCCACTTCTAGCTGCGGCCAACAGCTGTACAGTGAAAAAAGTGATTCAGGCAATGCCAGAGTTCAGTATTCAAATTGAAGAATAGTGAGCTAGTTAAATGGCATATACCTTATGTGCTATTTAAAATGCATTACGCATGAAATACGAAAAGTATTACACGCCATTGCGCGCGGTAAATGCCGCAGACTTTAACCGCTGTATTTACTGCGGCTGTGAAATGGCGCGCAATGACTTTATCCCGCCCATAAAGTTTATACATGACTGGCGCAGTGGAAACCTTGACGTAGATTTCATTTCAGTGCCTTCATGCAATGAATGTTTCGACCTACTCAAAAATGAAAACAGTGGAACATTAGAGCCCAGAATAGCTGTATTAAAAACGCGATTAGCAGAGAAATACAAAAAGGCTACTAGGGTATTTAACCACTGGAGTATGGAAGAAATTGAAGAAATGGACGCCGCTTTTCAAATAAGCTTAAAAGGCGGTATGCGTTTAGGCAAAGAAACCCTTTCAAGGCTTAACTTTGCTGGGTTCGACTACGAGGTAAACGGCAATATAACGCGGGTGGGGAAAGTGCGTTGTGAGGTATTTAAAGTTTTCGATCAAGAATTCGATAGTTTTAGAGAGGCTTTAGCGTTTGCCTGCAAAACCTATCAAATAAAGAAAAGCCGGCTAAGCCAGCTTTATTTTGATAACGATGAGAGCTTTGATAAGGCGGTTGAGGCGTTTCATGCTTTGGTTGATAAGCATATTTAACGGAACGACTTTGAACGCGCTTTAGCGCGGCCCTCAGAACGAGGCGCAAGTTGCACCGAGCAGCCCAGTCGTGTGCGCCATTTTTAAATCAAACTGCAAACCCCTTCTTCTTGCACATATCCCTCTGTTTTTTAAGTGCTCTTAGCTCTTGTTTTAATCTTTCACCTTCTTTAGTACTGTAGCCCGCGCGCATTCTGCTGTTGATATGGTCAATGCGTTTTTCTATGCCAGCGCAAGCATAGTCAGATGGAGTGAAACTGTCTTTGGCAAGTGTTGTTGTGGAAACTAAGAATAAAAATAGTGAAATGGTCGTTTTGTTCATAATTCATCCTTAAATAGTCGAGTGATCTTAAGTCCAGTTTAATTGTTTAGGTTGAAGGCGTAGCGTTACCTTTGGGTTCGTGGCAGCCGCTAGCTACACTTTTTCAATTACTGTAATTGAATCTGCATAATTTTAGTTATGTCAGTTCATACTTAACTTTTTAATTGTAAAAGACCCTAATTATATTTTGGCTATTATTGGTTTATTGCTGAACTGTATTTAAGAATGGAATCGATTAAATGGGCACAAAAGGATTGGCTTTGAAAGTGGCTATCATCGCTGTTGCTATTATAGTTAACAGCGCAGTAGTGGTTTACTTTGCAAGAGACAGCTTTGACTTACCCAATTGGCTGAACCAACTAAGTTTAACGCTAAACGACGACATTGCCATCAAGCCACCTACTAACGAGGTGGGGAATGAATTTGATCAAGCATCGCAAACTACACCGCCCCCCGAAGTACCTAAGCGCGTGTTTGAGCATGCCCATTCGTACGCCACAAGATGTATCGACAAGAAAAAGCCTCCCGACACAAAGCGTTTGTACACGTGGTTAGGCAAAAACGGCATACGTCATATTAGCGATAAGCCGCGTGTGCTTGATGGCAGCACTGTGGTAGAAATTGCTGGCACCATTGAACCAGAAACCATTTCACTTAACTTTCTTACCCACAACTTGTCTTACGATGTGCAATCTGCTTTGCAAAACAGAGTGACGCATGCGATGCGCGCGTTCGCATCTATTGCACCTAAGGAATCCATTGTTCCCGTTGTGGCAAATATAAGAAGTTTTGAAGACAAAGTTGCGTATCAAAAGCACGTGTCTAAGATTGATGAAGCGCATGCAACCAGCGCAGGACTTTACACCGCAAACAACAACGAGTCTGCCGTATTAATACGAGGTACCGCTGAAACTATTAATACTGTTGTACATGAAGTTATGCACACTATTAATCGTCATTGGTATGGGCAAATGACGCGTTGGATGAACGAGGGTATGGCAGAGTTTGCTGAAGCGCCAAATAGTACTAACAAAAGCAGTTGGAAGAGGTATTTTGCAACCAACAGTCCAGTACCACTGACTACCTTGTTAAATGGCACAGAGTTAAATTGGCAAAACGAAAAGCAGAAATACTATGCGACAAGTTGGGCATTCGTAACGTTTTTGATGACTGAACATCGCGAGTTTATGAGCCGACTGTTACTAAAGGAAAGCGAGAATGGGTGTCAGATGTTGACGATTGAAGATGTGGCGAATTTATATGGAGGGAGTATCGCGCAGTTACAAAATGACTTTACTCGATGGATGCGAAAGGTTCTCGTTTAAAAGGTTTTTCAATTCGCTCACATAGTGCCTGCGGTGCGTTCTTAAAACCCAAAACTGAGTTCAGGTTGAAGTTTAAGTGCTAGCGCCAATCTTCCAGTTGTTGAAATGCTTTTATGCGATCTCGTTGTAATGCAAAGGCGTCGAATACATCGCTAAAACTGGTATTGTCTGGTCGAAGGTTCGGCAATGCTAAGTTTGCTTGGCTGAAAAACTCGGTTTGGTTGTGTTTCCAGCCTTGTTTCCACCATTCAAGAATAAAGTCCCGCGAGCCAGCTAATTTAATGCCTGTGGGTAACTTGTCTGACTTTTGTGAATTCACTTTGGTGTTGGCGGGAAGCAAATTCCACAAGTCATTGTTCGGCCACCTTGCAAATGGAAAGGCATGATCTACCGCAAAACTTGTTGGCTTAAGTTGTTTTCCCGACCAACAACACAATACGTCTTGGCTAGTCATTAAATCGTTCACGCGCTGTCGTATTCTTGATGTACTTCGGGTTGGATCATCCCATCTTAGGGCATTCAAATAGTCTAACTTGGTAAATGCCTTAGCCTTATTCTGGCCATAGCCCGCCATCAATGCCGACCACTCATTAATAAGAGCAGGCTCTATCCACACACTAAACTGGGTTAACGAGTCCCAAATATGCTTGGGCACATAAAAGGTTCCTAGTGATGCTAGAAATGCAAAGTCGATAACAAGCTGACTACCGGGCTTTTTAGTGCGATTAAGTTCCACATGAAAAACGGAGGTGTTTGTTCCTGGTAATGTGGTATATCTTGCCGGCATATTTTTGATGGTAGACGCAATATCTTTAAGAGCTTGATAGAGCGGCTTAACCACATCATCACCGGTGTAGCTGGCACCTATATAGAAGTCATTACTGGTATGCGAGGTTAGCTGCAACCATCCGTTTTCTTTTATAAAACCGAGCCCTTTACTGTTACTGCTATTTTGCTGCATAGCAAATTGATCAACTAAGGGCTTGTAGAGTTTTAACCAATACAAAGCCACTAGTCCAACAGGCAATGCTACGTGTTCGTCGGTGTGCTCGATAACCGCCCCTGGGTGGCCTTCAGCAATACGCAGTAATGTTCTCAGCAAACCAATTTTATAGGTTGAAGCTTTACTGTCGTTAACCACAATATTGCGAATTAACGGGAATGCGCCCGTACCGTCGTCAGGCAACGTAAGCAATACGGTTTGCCAGCTAACATCACTGCGGCCAAGCTTGTCAGGTGCTTGGTCAGGTGAGAGTAATTTATAGGTAAGCCCAAATTGACTGGCATATTGGGCTAGTTCATCTGCCGATACGGCGTACATGGTGCGCTCGTCTTGGCACTGACCATGGCGCAATGAAATTACTAATCTGCCATTAGGCTTAAGCAATGAAGACAGTTTTCTAAATGCTCTTTCACGTAAAGAAGGAGCAATGTGCATCCACACCGCGCTAAGTAAAATAAGGTCAAACTTCGTTTGTAGCTTATAAACTTCTGATAGCTCGGGGAGGGTGTCGGATAGCCAGTGAATAGGGCTGTTTACTTGGTAGGTTTGCGCAAGTTCACGAATATTTAAAGCTGGCTCAACAGCCACAACACTTAGCCCTTTGGCAGCCAAATAACGAGCGTCTCGGCCAGAACCCGCACCTACATCCAGCACTATGCCTTCTTTGGGGATCTCATCTAGCCAGTCTTTGTGCACCGACTCAAAGGATACGCTGTTATATTGCTCAGTCAGTGCTTTCGCATTCGTTGAGTAATATTCGATATTTGCCGTCAAATCATTAACTTTATTGCTGTTTACTGTGATTAATTTCTAAAGCATTTAGTAGGTAAACTCAAGTTATGCTTCACACAATATGTTTCTGACGAACGAACTGATTTTAGTTATTTATTGCGCTATGGTTATTGGATACCAAGTACTCTCGTAGGTATTTTTTTAAAAAGAATATAACGAAGTTTTGATTAATGGTGATTTAACGATTAAGGACACGGTATGGAATCTAAAGAGCGGCGTTATAAGGTTAGTCAATGTGAAAAGCGGTGGTTTACGTTAAAGAAAGTGGAAGGTAATTATCAGCAGCGCTTTTGCGATCAATGCAATAAGCATGTGCATTGGTGTAATACAGAAGATGAAATAAAAAACGCGATAAAAAATAAATGGTGTATCGCTACTGAAAATTCACTCGTTTATTCTGATAAGACCCATTCTAAGAGAGCCGAAAAAAACGCTTTGAATAGCCAGGGTCATCCTTATGCTGGAGTGACGGTTGGTAACGCAGAGAGCTACTATAAAGTAGATACAAAAAATAACGATTCAACGCTGCGCATTGAAGATCTATAAGGTATCACCAAGTACGAGAGCATGCTGTTTGAAGCGCTACAACAGCAGCGCTTCTTCATAAAAGTTTTTGTACTGTTCTCGCAATTCTACTTTGCGTATTTTTCCGGTGCTGGTCATGGGTAACGTTTCGCAAATAAAGACGTGTTTAGGGACTTCAAATTTACCTAGCTTGTCTTTGCAAAAAGCGTGAATGGCGGGTAGCGCTTCTTCAGTCAAATTCGCCCCAATAACACATACGCAAACGGCTTCTCCCCAATGTGGGTGGGGTACACCAATGGCGGCAGCGGCGTCTATTTCAGGCATTAAACACAACGTTTGCTCTACTTTTTGTGACGACACATTTTCACCACCCGATTTAATGGTGTCTTTCACTCTGTCGATAAACATAAGCTGGCCTTTAGCATCTATAAACCCAAGGTCGCCGGTGTGGTGCCACCCGTGTTTATATGCGGCTTGGCTTGCTTCTTTGTTCTTGTAGTAGCCATTCATTACCTGAGGGCCGCGCCATACAATTTCGCCAACTTCTCCTTGGGGGACTTCTTGGCCCTTGTCATTAATTACCGCTTGTTCTGTGCTGCACAGCGGCACACCCCAGTAATTGCCTTCTTCGTGTTCGGTAATACTGTTGTCTTTAAACAAGCACGACACTGGGCTGAATTCTGTTTGCCCGCTGCCTAAATGAATTTTGCAGCCAAATGCGTCGCGAATACGTTGTCGATTTTGTTGGCTCATGGGGGCCATACCGTAAATGGCTAGTTTGAAGTGACTGAAATCACGTTTGTCAAAATTTGGGGTTGCCATAATCGCATTCCACATCATAGGTAACAGCACAGTTGTTTCAATTTTTTCTTTTTCTAAGCTATCTGTTACCGCCATAGGGTCGAAGGAAGCGTGTAATACGCTACACCCGCTTCGAAGCATAATGGGGTATAAAATAGAAAGTGCAGTACAGTGAAACATGGGTAACACTAGTAGCATGTTGCACTGCGCGCTCAGTTCAAGTTCAATGGCGCCAGTAAGCGCTGATATAGTGAGTGACAAATGGGACGTTTCTACAGCTTTGGGTTTAGATGTGGTGCCCGACGTGTAAATCATGTGCGCGGTATCGCGGTCTTGAATAACTCTGTCTTCAATCTCAGCCGTGCTATGCCCTTCTATAAATGTTTCTAGCGCATAGGTGGCACTGCCTTTCTCTTTGCCAAGTGCAAGTGTGAATGCAATGTTGGTATTACCCGATGTACTGGCATTTACTAAATCTACCAGCATGTTGTCGTAAACCACTACGCTGGTCTCGCTGTGCTCTAGGTTAAAGCGCACATCGTCAACGCTTTGCATAAAGTTAATGGGAACAGCAATTACGCCAAGCTTGTAACAAGCAAAATAGGTAACAACAACATCTATTTGATTAATTGCCAGAATAGCCAGTTTGTCACCTTGCTTTACCCCTTGGTGCATCAAAGCATGTGCTAGCTGGTTCACTTTACTATTTAATTCGCTATAAGTTATTTGACGACGGGTACCTGCATAGTAGTCAACCAATGCGGGCAATGCGCCGCTGTCTCTTGCGCGTCGTCGCAGTAAATCACCCATCGCCACGCGTTCTACCAAATTTTTATGAAGTTGTTGTTGGTTCATGCTGATGTCCTTTTAGTTTTGTAAAACGCGTGGTGTAACGCTTCTATGAAAGCCGTTCCACGTGTCGCTGGTGGGCTGTTTAGTGTGCTTAAGCGGGTAAAGGGCAGGGGCCGACCCCATGCTTGAGCCGCCATCTACAAAAAGGGTTTGCCCCGAAATGAAATTAGCCCCTTTGCTAAGTAAAAAGCATACCGCGGCTGCAACTTCGGCCTCACTGGCTATTCTGCCTAAAGGTACAGCGTGTTTAAGGCTGCGAAGTGCTTGCTTCATGTCTTCGGGGTAAGTATCTAGGCCAGATGACGCTACCCAGCCGGGGGCTACAGTATTAACTCGAACACCGTAAGGGCCCCATTCCCAAGCAGCCGTTTTGGTGAGGTTTTCTACGCCTGCGCGTGCTGCACCTGAATGCCCCATGCCCGGCATGCCATTTTTGTTATCGGCGGTGATGTTTACAATGTTGCCGCCATGTTTGGCAAAGTGCTTGTTAAACAGGGTTTTGGCCATTAAAAAGCCGCCCACTAAATTAGTTTGTACTACTGCTTCAAAGCCCTTTTTAGAGATGTGAGAAAGTGGCGCTCTAAATTGCCCGCCTGCCATATTCACCAAGCCATGAACCCGTGTGTGCTGCTGCAATATAGAGTCTATGGCGTTATCAACCGCGTCTTCATCGCGAATATCTACGCTATGATAACTTGCCTTACCACCGTCTTCTTTAATCTCGGTTACAGTGTTTATTAACTTGTCTTCGCTTCTGCCAATAAGCACTACAGCAGCACCTAAAGACGCAAGTTCATGGGCGGTACAACGGCCAATACCGCTACCGCCCCCTGTGATCACAATAACTTGCTGTGCAAAGCTATCTGCCGCTAAGGCCGATTCATAAGGCATTATTTACCTCCGCTTTTAGTAAAAGGCAACAAAGACACGGGGACATCAAGTGTCATAGTCAGTAGGGTTTGTGCGGCTGATTTGCCTTGGCTATCGGTTCTAAGTGATGCAGTGCCGCCACCGCCAAGCGCTTTAGTAAGTAAAAAGTTGAAGCCATTAATGCCAGGTAGTTCAAAGCGTGTTACATCGCCGTCAATTGCATGGGCGAAAAATGCGTCCACAGCTTGTGCGGTAAGGGTGTGATACAAGTAAGGCACAATATTTGGGTGGCGAGCAATTACGCCAATATTCAGGTTATCGCCTTTGTCGCCACTGCGGGCGTAAGCCAGTTCTACCAAAGGTAGGCTCACATGTTTTTCAGTGTCAGCGTTGTAGCCAGTTGCTTCATTGTTGTAGTGTGTACCCGTTGCCTTTTCATTGGTGGCTGGTGTTTCGTATGCTTTGCTAACGATGCTGTCGTCGTTCTCTTTTACGCCCATTTGTAGGCTTACTGGCACCTTGCTTTTATCTAGCAAAAAGGAATGTACGCGAATGAGTGGTTGCGGTTTAGGGCGGCCTGCGCCAAAACCCGCCATGCCGGGGGCTGCTGAAGTGGCTAGGTAAGCCATTTCACTGGCAGCAAAGTACAAGGCTTTAATGTTGTTGTGGTGCAGGGTAAATTTGGCGATGACTTCACGGGTGTCACTTGCGCTTGCGTGGGGGCCAAAGGTGCTTTCGCTACCTAATATTTCTACGCAGGTGTTGGTGTAAGGTGCTAAACCTTTTTCGGTTAGGGCCTTTTCAGTTCGTGTGATGAAAGCGCGAATGTTAGTTTGCGCTTTTTGTTTGGCGTTAAAGCCAGCAATAAAAAAGCTACCCGTAAGTTTGTAGCCATCAACATAGGTTGCGCACACTTTGTATTTGTTGCCCGGCGCACGCCCTCTTGCTCCGCTCACCCGCACGGTTTGCCTGCTCTCTTGTGTTTGTGTCTCTTGTTCTAGTATCACTTGTGTGAAATCACACGCCACATCGGGCAGTAAATAATTAGCTGGATCGCCAATTTCGTAAACAAGTTGTTCAGCAACACTGGCTGCGGTAACTATGCCGCCTGTGTCTGGCGGTATGTGCACGGTAAAGTCGCCATTGGCGTATACTTCTGCAATGGGGTAGCTCATGTTGGCAAAGTCGGGCACGGTTTCCCAATCGGTAAAGTTTCCGCCAGTGCATTGGGCACCGCATTCAATAATATGCCCAGCAAGTGCACCTTGTGCCAAGGTATTGTAGTCATCCATTTGCCACGAATATTCGTGAATAAGTGGGCCAAGTACCAATGCACTGTCTACCACGCGCCCAGTAACGACAATGTCAGCACCAGCAGCCAGTGCATCTGCAATGGGCTTTGCTCCTAAATAAGCATTCATTGAGGCGAGGCTTTCTGGCAAGGGTTTGTGAGTATCGAGGTCAAGTGTGTTTTCACCTTCACTTGCCATTAATTCCTGATGTTTGGCAATTAGGTTGTCGCCGTATACGCCAACAATGTTCAACTTAATGTCTATGCTTTTGCACAGTGTTGTAAGTGCGTTTATACAGCCTGGTACATTCACACCACCTGCATTTGCTATTACCTTTATGCCTTTATCTGCGCAGTCTTTAAGTACGTCTTTCATGGCAACGGTGACAAAGTCAACAGCATAGCCCAGCGAGTCATCTTTCTTACTGGCTTGAGACAATATGGCCATGGTTACCTCAGCCAAATAATCGAACACCAGATAATCGATGTTGCCTTTATCAACCAGTTGCCTAGCCGACAATTGACTGTCGCCGTAAAAGGCAGACGCACCGCCTATGCGAACATGTTTTTTGCTCATGGAGTTGTCTCCTCTGAAGCTGTTCCTTTTGGCGATATTTTTTCTGCAGAGTTTTCTTCTTTATTAACAACCGAGGCAATTACTTGCTTCGACTTCACTTGTTCGCCTTCCTTTTGCACATTAAACGTCACAATGCCATCAGCCGCGGCTTTAAGAGGGTGCTCCATTTTCATGGCTTCCATAATGGCCACGGTATCGCCGGCTTTTACACTAGTACCTTCTTGGGCTAACAAAGCTACAATCACACCATCCATCACTGCGCGAATTTCAGCAGACTGTTGTTGTGCACTACCTAGCGTTTTATGGTGGGTTACTTGCGTTATGTGAAAGTGACCTGTGCCATCGTCAATAAACAAGTCATTGTTGGTTAAACCAAAGGTAATAGCGTGGCGTAGGTTGTTTTCTTCTATTGTAACGCAGTGATCATTACAGCTAATAAGGCGAAGTGTGGTCTGAACGGAAGAGGCCTTATCTTTCACAACGAAGGCGCCTTCATGCTGCGTGATAGAGACGTCTATGGTGTCTTCATTGCAGCGCATTTTTATCGGGTAGGAAAGAGGGGCGGCACTTTGCCAATAAGTTTTTTGTGCATTGCTGTTCTTTTTATTATGGCTGTGCACACTAAATAGCAAGGCCGCCTTAGCCAGTGTGGAAAATGACGGTGTGGCTCTTCCTTGAATGTCACCGTTGTTGGCGTATGTGTCGATAAACGCGGTAGTTACATCGTCACTAAGAAATGCGTTACTTTTTACTATATTGTGCAAAAAATGTTTGTTGGTATTCACTCCAATAAGCTTGGTGTCGTGCAGCGCTCGCGACAGCTTACGCGCTGCGTTAGCGCGGTTGTCCGCCCAGACAATAACCTTGGCAAGCATGGGGTCGTAATGGGCACTCACGGTTGTATTCTGCTTAAGACCATGGTCGGTTCTGGCGCTTTTGGCCTCTTGCCAAAATGCAATGGTGCCCGTTTGTGGCATGAACTGATTTCTTGGGTCTTCTGCGTATAAACGGGCTTCTATGGCATGACCATTTATGGTGATTGCTTCTTGGCGCAAAGGCAGCGCTTCACCGCAGGCTATGCGTAATTGCCATTCCACCAAATCTATACCGGTTATCATTTCCGTTACTGGGTGCTCTACTTGTAAGCGAGTGTTCATTTCTAAGAAATAAAATTGCTTATCGCTATCTACCAGAAATTCAACTGTACCTGCGCCACAATAGTTGCAGGCTTTAGCTGCGTTTACCGCGGCTTCACCCATCTTTTGGCGCAGTGTGTCATCTATAAAAGGCGAGGGTGCTTCTTCAATTACTTTTTGGTGACGACGCTGAATAGAGCAGTCGCGTTCGCCTAAATATACGGTGTTACCTTGTTGGTCAGCGAACACTTGAATTTCAATATGACGGGGCGCAATGAGCGCGCGCTCTAAAATAAGTTCGCTGCTACCAAAGGCGCTTTGCGCTTCTGAACGGGCCATCGCTATTTGCGCGGCTAAATCGTCGCTGTGTTCCTCTTTAATTAGGCGCATGCCTTTACCACCACCACCGGCACTGGCTTTTACCATTAGCGGAAAGCCAACTTCATTGGCTTTAGCAATTAAGGTGGCATCGCTTTGGTCTTCTCCTTCATAACCTGGAATGCAAGGTACATCGGCCGTTATCATGGCTACTTTTGAAAGTCGCTTGCTGCCCATAAGTGCAATAGCGTGTGCGCTTGGGCCTATAAACACCAGCCCTGCAGCTTCACAAGCGCGAGCAAAATCGGCATTTTCCGATAGAAAACCATACCCAGGGTGAATAGCGTCAGCTTTGGTAATGCTTGCGGCATTAAGCAACTGTTCAATATTCAAATAAGACGCGGTGGGCTCTGACGAACCAATATAAACCGCCTCGTCGGCCAGTGATACGTGCAGTGCATCTTTATCTGCATCGCTATATACGGCAACAGTTAAGAAACCTTGTTGGTGGGCGGTGCGCATAATGCGACAAGCAATTTCACCGCGATTTGCTATTAATATTTTTCGAATAGGTGTGGTCATAATGGGTTACTCGCACCAAGTAGCTTGGCGTTTTTGCATGAAAGCGCGTGTGCCTTCAACGCCTTCTGCAGAGGACAGTGATTGCACAAATTGCGTAGCAGCATGGTCAAGCAAGGTTTCAAGCGGTTGGCTGTCTAGTTCCAGCAATAAACGTTTAGTGGCTGCATTGGCCTGTGGAGCACAGCGTTTTATTTTCTGTAATAGTTTGCTGATGCATTCATGGCGTTGGTCAATGGTGAAAACCTCGTGTACTAAGCCCATATTATGAGCTTGCTGGGCGTTGAGTTTTTCTCCGGTCAGGGCTAAATGCTTGGTGTGATCAACACCAATACGCATTGCAACAAAAGGGGCAATTTGCGCGGGTATAACGCCTAACCCCGTTTCTGGTAGGGCAAAAAATGCGCTGTCGCAGGCAAGGGTAATATCGGCCACGCAGGCAAGACCAAATCCGCCGCCTAACACTGCCCCTTCAACCACGGCTATCACCGCTGTTGGTGCATGTTTTACTAGGGTGATCATGCGTCCAAAGCTGCGGTTAAAATGCCAAATGGCTTTGTCGCGTTCTGCTTCGTTAAGGGCTGATAGGTGCATGTCAGAAATATCACCGCCAGCACAAAAGTTCCCCTCGCTGCCTTCAATAACCACTGCGCGAATATCGCCTTGTTCCACCCTGTTAAAGCATTGCATTACTTCTTCTACTAGGGCCAAATTCATGGCGTTCTTTTTATGCGGGCGGTCAAAGCATATATGCATAACATCACTTTTTAGCGCTACGCGAATTTCCTTAAATGCATTGGGGTCAAATAGTGTCATAGTCGGTAATCCTTGAATCCGTAAACATTCAAAAGGCCTATAATCGGCCAATGCCAAAGCTGGTGGGGTTAAGTACTTTCTGTTTTGCGTCACAACAAATCGATAACACGAAGGCTAAAATTGGGCGGGTATCGCGAGGGTCAATCAGGCCGTCATCCCATAGCCTAGCCGAGTTAGCCAACGCCCGTGATTTGGCTTCCATTACACTAACGGTATGTTGCTCCAACGCATCGAGCTTTGCGGTATCTTCAGGGTTAATTTCTTTGCTTCGCGCCATTTTTGCTTGTGCCACAGTGCGCAATACGCTGCCCGCTTGTGCAGGCCCCATTACCGCCACCACAGAGCGCGGCCAGGCAAACATAAAGTCTGGCTCAATGCCGCGTCCGGCCATAGCGTAATTGCCCGCACCAAACGACCCACCTAATACAAGGCTTATTTTGGGTACAGTGGTATTGGTAACCGCTTGAATAAGTTTTGCGCCGTGTTTAATGATGCCTGCGCGTTCAGACTCGGTACCAACCAAAAAGCCGGTAGTGTTGTGCAAAAACACTAAGGGTGTACCGGCTTGTTCGCATAGCTGAATAAACTGCGCGGCTTTTGCTGCCCCTTTTGCGGTAATTGGGGCGTTGTTGCCAATAACGCCACAGCGTTTACCTTCAAGAGCCACAAAGCCACACACGGTGCCCATATCAAATTCGGGCTTAAAGTCGACAAAATCAGAACCATCGGCTATGCGTGCAATCACTTCTCGTACGTCGTAAGGGGTTTTGGCATCTTTAGGTACTACACCAAGTAATTCGCTTGCCGGGTGCAAAGGTGCAGGGTGCAAGGGCGCTAGGTGCAAAGGGGAGGGAGGCGTGCCCTTGTCCAAGTCTAAGTCCCGATTGACGTCAACTATGCCATTATTCCACTGCAGCATGGCAGTCACTTCTCTGGCAATTCGAATACTGTCGGCATCGTCTTCGGCTAAAAAGTCTGCTACTCCCGACACTTCACTGTGCATTTGAGCGCCGCCAATTTCTTCGTCGGTGGCTATTTCACCTGTTGCCGCTTTAAGAAGCGGTGGTCCAGCTAAATACACGGTAGATTGGTCTCGTATCATGATGACGTAATCAGACAAACCCGGTTGATAGGCACCGCCTGCAGTTGCACTGCCGTGTACAACGGTTATTTGGGGAATGCCCGCTGCCGATAAGCGCGCTTGCATAGCAAACCCTGCTGCGGAAAAACCAAACCAATCACCCAACGAAGTTAAGTCGCCACCGCCACTTTGTGACAATGCAATAACAGGCAGTTTTTGTTTTAGGGCAATGTGGTACATGCGAAGGCGTTTTTTGCTGCCAAGCTCTGTAATACTGCCGCCTTTGGTAAGGTAGTCATCCACCAACACAATGCAACGCGTGTTAGCGACATAACCAATACCGGCAATAACACCACCGCCCGCGGCGCTGCCATCCTTATCGCCCTCTTGCATGTAGCCGCACAAACTAGCCAGCGGTAAAAATGGCTTATCAGGGTCGAGTAGTAGCGACAGCCTGTCTCGGGGGGAAAGCAAACCTTTCTGCTCGTAACGTGGTGCCTTTTCTTGTGCTTGCGCTACCACTCGCGCTTCAATATCTTTAAACTCGTTAACAGCATCTGCCATAACGGCTGCATTCTCAGCAAACTCATCACTTTGCGTATTAAGAGTAGAGTGAATAACTGCCATAGTTTACCTGCTCCCTGTGGTTCGTTTATGCAAAGAGTGAGGCCCTGAATGTTGCAAATTTGGATCCTTAAAACAGGTAACGTCTTCAGACGATGGCGGAGTGCTGACGTGAGCAAAACTAGTTGTACTCACTGCTGATAAATATTCATCGCGCAACTGATTGACCAAGTTTGATACAGACACAATATTGTGAATGCCACTTACGCCATGACCTGCACTCCACATGTCTTTCCATGCATTGCTTCCGCCAAGATCTAAGTCGACACTGTCTTTACCCTCTATTTGGGTTAAGTCGACACCAGCGCGAGCAATGGAGGGTTTTAGAAAGTGACATTTAACGCCTGTAAAGGTGTCAGTAAAGATAAGGTCGCTTAGGTCAGAGGCTACCAACATTGCTTTATAATCGGGGTCGACTTCTGCTTCTTCAGTGGCAATAAAGCGCGTGCCCATGTAGCTGTAATTAGCCCCCAATACTTCAGCGGCTCTAACGCCATAGCCATCATTAATAGCGCCTGCGAGCGCAAGCGGACCTTGCCAGAATTCACGCACCTCGCGTACTAAGGCAAACGGATTCACTTCACCAGCATGACCACCAGCTCCAGCGGCAACCAAAATAAGTCCATCAACACCTGCGGCTATGGCTTTTTTCGCATGCGCTACTGTAATAACATCATGAAAAACAATGCCGCCCCACTCATGTACTGCTTCTGTAATGGCCTGTGGGTTACCTTGGCTGGTGATCACAAAAGGCACCTGATGCTTTTTCACTATGTCAAAATCGGCTTCAAGGCGTTTGTTTGACGGGTGAACCACCATATTCACTGCATATGGAGCTATTTTGGCAGAGGGATTACGCTGCTTTTCATCGGTAAGTGCATCAGTAATAGTGGTTAGCCAATCATCCAGTGCTGCTTGCGTGCGCGTGTTAAACGCAGGAAAGCTGCCTACAACGCCGCTTTTACATGCGCTAATAACCAGTTTGGGTGTAGACACCAAAAACATGGGGGCGCAAATAACCGGTAATGACATATTGTTAGTGAGTAGCTCGTGTACAGTATTTTTCATGTGTTTAGGTGCTATCTGCGTTTAGGGAAAATGTCCATGTACTTTGCAATAATGCCTAGCATCATTTCGTCACTGCCGCCGGCAATCGACAATATGCGGGTATCGCGGTATGCACGTGCTACGGGGTTGTCCCACATAAAACCCATGCCGCCCCAGTACTGTAGGCATCCATCGGTAATTTCACGCCAAAGTCGTCCGCTTTTAAGCTTGGCAATAGACGCTAAATAAGTGGCATCTTTGCCATCGATGTGTTCCTGACAGGCTTGCCAAGTTAGGGCGCGTAGGGCTTCCACTTCGCTTTGCAATTCAGCCAGTTTGAAGTGCACGGTTTGATTATTGATAACAGGCTGACCAAAGGTATGGCGCTCTTTTGCCCAGTTAATGGTGTCTTGAATGATGCGTTCCATGCCCTTCAATGCACTGGCTGCTGCGTACATGCGCTCTTCTTGAAATTGCATCATTTGCATAGTGAAGCCTTTGTTTTCTTCACCAATTAAATGGCGTTTCGGTACGCGAACGTCGTCAAAGAAAATTTGACCGGTATCACTGGCGCGCATGCCCAGTTTATTAAGTGGTTTGGATATGGTGATCCCCGGAGTATCAAGCGGCACAACAATAAGCGACTTATTTGCGTGTACTTGCCCGTCACTGGTGTTGGCTAACAGGCATATCCAATCGGCTTGAGTAGCGTTGGTGATCCACATTTTGGTGCCGTTAATGACGTAGTCATCACCGTCGCTTCGCGCAGTGGTTTTTAGCCCTGCTACGTCAGAGCCTGCACCCGGCTCACTGACACCAATACAGGCCACCATGTCACCAGCAATGGCTGGTGCAAGAAATTCGCGCTTTAGTTCGTCACTGCCAAAACGTGCTAATGCAGGCGTGGCCATATCGGTTTGCACACCAATTGCCATAGGAATTGAGCCACCATAGGCGCGGCCAATTTCTTCGGCAAAAACAAGGTTGTAGCTATAGTCTAAACCCGCACCACCGTATGCTTCAGGCTTTTGAATACCAAGTAACCCTAAATTACCCATTTTTTTAAAGAGTGTGTGAAGCGGGGCAATCCCCTCGTGCTCCCACTGTTCAATGAACGGGTCCATTTCTTGATTCACAAAGTCATGAACGGTTTTTCTTAATGCATCGTGCTCTTCGGTAAATTGCATCCCTTGTCTCCACAAAATTTGAGCGTAGCGCCATAGTAATTTTGTGAAAATAATGTTAACAGTGTGACTTGGGACATTTAATTGGTCATTTAGGCCATTGTTGTATTTTTTGGCAATAAAAAGGTGTTGCTGATAAAACCGCAAAAAGGAGTTGAACTTGTTAAATCACGTAACCTTATTCGCTAGTGAAAACAGCATGGGTTTGAGTATGGGGTTAACCCACGATGTATTGAAGTTTGCGTCTGACTTGCAAGAAAAGCTATTTGGCAGCCCTATCACCATTAAGCTAGTAACCATTGATGGCAAGCCAACGTCGACGTTCAGCGGGCTGGCGATTATTCCCGATTGCGCCTTGGCAGACATTACCGATACAGACTTGGTGATACTACACAGTGTATGGGGTGATGTAGACCAACTGCTTGAAAAACAAGCGCCACTTTATCCAAAGTTGCGCCATTGGCATCAGCAGAATATTCCTATTATGGCAGCAGCAACAGGCGCCTACTTTCTTGCACAGGCGGGCTTGCTTGACGATAGAATGAGTACCACTCACTGGCATAAGCAAGCGCACTTTTCGAAGACATTCCCTAAGGTAGATGTAAGAACGGATCGCTTTATTACGGCAACGGGGGAGCTGTATTGTTCTGCTGGCTTAAATGCGGGTATAGAGATTATAGTGTACCTTATATCTCGGCTTTCAAGTAAGCAGGTGGGGCAGGCCATCGAGCAAACCTTTCTAGTGGATTTTCGTCGTGGCGTAACCGGCGACTTGGTGTCGCTAAACCACCAAACGCACCACCAAGATGACGATATTCTCAACGTACAGCAGTGGCTTGAAATTCACTTTGCTGAGCCATTAACTATTGCTGACATGGCTAGTCGTGTAAACATGACAGAGCGCACGTTTAAACGGCGCTTTAAAGATGCCACAGGCGAGACGCCACTCAATTATTTGCAACAACTTCGCATTGAGCAAGGCAAAGAATACTTAAAACACAGCGACAAAAGTGCCGAAGAAGTGGCATGGGCAGTGGGGTATCAAGACCCCGGTCATTTCAACAGACTATTTAAGCGCACCTATGGCACCAACATATCCACATGGCGAAAACAGTATAGAAATAAAACGCTTGTGCCCAGCGACGCGGGTTAATTGGAGAAGCGGGGTAATTGGTGAAGAGAGTTAATTTCTGACGCGGGCTAAATAGCGAAGTAACTTAACTAGAAAAGTAAGGTAACCCAATACTCTTGGACCATTGTGATAGCCACGCTAAATCGGTTCAGGCAACCAAAAAGGCTTCTATAACTTCCAATAAATTACATCAAACGCTTTTAGCCTATGGCTTTTTTAATTGGTCAATATATAATCGACGCTGGTCTTTCTGATGGTGAGATTTTAACCATTAAAGGCAATCGATAATTTTAATTAGCTAACCAATAAAAGGGTGGTATTGAAGCATTTATACCCGGTTATTAGTCTTGTAATAAAATGGAGATTTACGTGAGAAAATGCATGTCAGCGGGTCGGAGTTGCGCAATATTATGCCTTACTTTGTTATTTAGTTTACCTTCTCAAGCTGCGTTAATTAGTGTGAGTGGTTATAGCTATAATACTTCACCGGGTTCAAGCTATGGCGATAGTGGTGGTGAATTAACAGATGGAATTACAGATAATATCGCTTGGGGTGAGGGTATTTCAATTGGATATAGTGACGTCAGCAACTTAGTTGGATGGGAGTATACTAACCCTAATATTACGTTTAATTTTACCACTGCACAGTTAGTTAGAAGTATTAGAGTGTTTGCTGCCGATAGCGACAGTTATGCTGGCGTTTCATTACCTATCTCAATAACGGTTTCAACGGCAGAAGGATTTAGCCAATTGTTTACCATTACAAATCCACCCGGCAATGGCTCAACCATTGCGTTAGATTTGGGAGGATTTGCCACAACTAGCAATGCCTTCACATTAACAATGGCTAGAAATTCACCTTGGACTATGCTTTCAGAAGTGCAATTTTTCTCCAACGATATAGTGCCTGCAGACAATGTACCAGAACCTAAAATGGGGTTGCTCTTACTTTTAGGGTTGGGTTTTATGCGTTTTAAGCAATTAAGTAAGTGCAAGCGGTAAGTCGTTAAATACAGCGCTAGAATATAAGACTAAAACACGCCCCGCCTTGTTCTGTATTACACACTTTAACTTGGCCCCCATGAGCTATCATAATTTGCTGGGTGAGGGCCAATCCGACGCCAGTACCATCGCGTTTGGTGGTGAAAAAGGGCACGAATACTTAGCCTATTATCTCTTCGTCTGTACTTATTGCGTGGATAACCGTTGGTGGAAATGCAGCAAGAGTGGCGCGTTGTGCCCCAATAACAGCACTTCGACATGAATAGGTTTTAGCAGCCTGCAGTTCGAAAATAAATAACCCCAATGGCATTGCTTTTAATAGCGCTATTGGGGCTTTTTTTCATCTGGGAAAAATTTCCTCACCTGCAAATATTCAGAACACTCTAAAAATGCGGTGTTCATTCACCTTTGATTCACTTCGCTGCCGTTATCTTAGTCACGCTTTAGTAACCCATGCCCTTAGCGCGTGCTAAGGAATAAATGAACAGCTTAAAAGGATGACAAGTAATGAACTTACGTAAACTCGTATACTCAACGATAATTGGGCTTGGTGTAACTGCCCTATGTGCCTGTGGTGGCAGCGATAGCAGCGAACCTATCATTCCCCCTGTAACAGGTGGTTCTGCACTACAGAATTTACTTGATTCAACCGTGGGACAAGATGTACCGGGCCTGATCTTAAGTGTGCAAGGTGATGACATTGATTTCATCGGCTCTGCCGGTATTGCAGATCTCGAAGCGCATACGGCTATGCAAACTTACTATCAAATGCCAGCAGGTAGCGCAGGTAAAAAACGCAACGGCGTTGCTAGTGGCTATGTTACATCACGAAGGTTTATTAAATATTGAAGATAAAATAGCGAATTATTTACCAAACAGTATTCTTGATAACATCCCTTACTCACAAGAAATCACTATCAGACAGTTACTTAACCATAGTGCAGGGGTACATGATTATTTGGATGAAGATACTTCGCCTGCTTGGTTTGAAGATGGTCAGAACAGTATCGGAACACTTAAGTCAGACATCGATGCATTGGAATATATCTATAATAAGCCCGCGTATTTTGCGCCAGGCGAAAGTGTACACTATTCTAATTCCCACTATTTATTGGCAGGTCTTATTCTAGACAGTGTATTAGGCGAGCATCACCACACCGCTTTGCGCAATAGAGTATTTATTCCTTTAGGTATGAACAATACTTACTATAGTGGTTTTGAGAACGACTTAGGCGAATCTATTCCAGGATATATTTTGCTTGATGGCGAAATGGTAAATACTAAGCCGTTTTACGCAAGCCTAGGCGTTGCTGATGCACCTTTGGTAACGACAGTTAACGACTTATCTACGTTACTGCGCGCGATAGTCCAAGAAGACAGCGTGGTGCCTGAAGAAGTACAAGAATTACTGATTGGTGAAGACAGTATTATAGACACACCGTATTCAATGGACTTTGGTTTGGGTGTATTCAGTGAGATAGTAGAAGGTCACCACGTATATCATCATGGTGGTGATGAAGCCGGTTATAAAACCATGAATTTACACATTGTTGATAGTAATACGACCATCACTTTATTTGCTAATTGCAATGGCTATGAAGCCTGTGTAGTGAAAGTAGATAATCTGATGCAAAACGTGCTGGCAGAGGCAATGCAATAGGTTGGTACAGGCCGTGTAGGCATTTGCTTAATACCTACCTAAGTAATAAACAAGCTATGTAAAATCAGCGTTTGCGGGCTTTTATAAACCAAGTTTGAAGTAAAAAGCAGGAGAGAAAAGGATGTCAGACAATGTCTTATCAATATTGCTCATTGAAGATAATTTGGCATTGGCTAAACAAGTAACGCGATTTGTTGAAGGCTTAGGCTGGCACGTTGATTTTGCTGATAAAGGCAATCAAGGAATTACTCTTGCCACTGAGAATATATACGACGTTATTGTGCTTGATTTAAACCTACCAGATTGCGATGGCTTAACGGTATGCCAAAAAATTAAGCAATCACAACAACGCGTTACACCTATTTTGATGCTAACTGCCCGCGATGCATTTGAGGACAAAGCGAAAGGCTTTATGTCGGGTACAGACGACTACCTAACGAAGCCCTGTGACCTTCGAGAGCTAGTGTTTCGCTGCCAAGCACTGGCTCGTCGTCCTCAACTGCACACCAATACCGTTATTGAAAAAGGCGGGTTAACACTAGATACCAAGGCGTTTTCCGTTGAATACAATGGCAGCAACATCAAGGTCACTAAAGTTGGCTTTCAAATTTTGTATGAATTGGTGAAAGCCTACCCCAACCCTGTAGCAAGAAGCGATTTAATTAGTACGCTGTGGAATAATGAGCTACCAGAGAGCAACCCATTAAAATCGCATATGTACAATTTGCGTAAAGCGCTCGCTCAGTCTTCTTCATCACTTTCGCTTTCCACTATTGGTAACATTGGTTACAAACTTGAAGGTTTAAACAATGTTTAAAGGGATCCGTGGACAGTTGTTTTTTGGGTTCGGAGCACTGGTGGTGGTGATCAATCTCTTCTATTTTCGCATGACAGTTTTGTTTGTGGATGTAACGGAGAGTTGGGTGTCGCATTACATCTTATCCAGTGAAGCTGCGTTAATTACGTCGCCTAACCACAATGTGTCCGAAGTAGAGCTGAGTCGCCCTGAGCAGTTTTTGAAAAATGATATTTCTATATTGCGCAGTGAGGACGTTGCTGAAATGGGGATACTCATCCCCAGTATTTTTGATGAGAATCTATATAGTTTTGAATACAAGGAAGCAAAGGGGTTTGCTTTCTATGTGCCCTTAACGGCTCCCCTAACAGTAAATGGTCAACCCACTCCGGTGCACAATGTATACGTTACGCTGAATACACAAAACACAGCGGTTCTTTCTTACTTTTCATCTGTATTCGGTGTGTTTCTGTTCAGTGCTGCCATTGGTGTAATACTTCTGACTGTACTTAGTACGTGGTTCATAGCTGCAAAGTTGGCTGCCCCTATTATTTCACTAACCAACAAAGTGGCATCGCAGGAAGTTGATGCAAAATGTCAGATAGACGAAGCAGATAGACAAGATGAAATTGGGAGACTCGCTCAAACCTTTGAGAAAACATTCCTTGCTTTGCAGCAGGCTTGGCGAAGAGAGCACGATTTTGCTAATGATGTGAGTCACGAACTGCGCACACCAATTGCGCTTATTCAAAATACCTTGGTGCTAAACGAAAGCCAGTCAGAAGGGAATGCGTCTATGTCTGAAGATGACAGGCAGCTTATTTCGATGTCTGCGCATACACTGCACAATACGGTAGAAGTGCTATTGTCATTGGCGCGAAAAGAGAATTTGGTATTCGAGTCAATCTCTCTATTACCCATTATCGAACGCACCATATTGGCTTTATATGGTGCCAACACAGCGCACCATTTTGATGTAGACGTAAATGTGAAGCCAAATATAACCGGAATTGGGAATGCGCACTTAATTACCCTGTTATTCCAAAACCTTATTAATAACGGTTTCTATCACGGTGGGCAGCGAAGTGACAGCGAGGACCAACAGCGCATGCGTATATTTTCAAATGAGGCGGGAATTGTATTTGAAAATGACATTGCGGATGTTCGCTCAAGCAACTATCAGGGTTTAGGGCACGGCCAATATTTGGTACAGAGAATTGCACAAGTGATGGGTTGGCGCATTGCTATTCATCATACCGCTAACCATTATTCGGTAACCGTATCTCCTTTGAGGGAATAAGATTGCTTGTTTGCTCAAACAAGCGCGCCCCTACAAAAGCGAACCATACAATTTGGCCTAGGCCAAATAACGCGCCGGCTTCACGGAAAGCAGGGATGAGGGTTACGCACCCCATTAGGCCAACTAGCAAGCCATAATAATGTATGGCGGGTTGAGAGAGTTTATGCCTGAGACCGTGTAAACTCAAAGTGAAAAGCCAACAGCCGCCTACCCATTCAACGCCATCGCCCAAACCTATTTGAATACTGTATAAGGCAAACCATACCGATGATTGCTCTTGAGTGGGCAGCATTAGAAGATATTCGATAGACAATATGGCAATGAGACCACAGATAATAGCGTAACACCCCCAAACGAATCCAAACATCATACTTAGATAATAGGTTAGCGTTTGCCGGCGAGAAATTAGTTTATTGATACCATTAACGAGCACCAGCAAACTTAAGCCAAATAACACGAAAATTGTGCTATACCAAAGCTGAAAATAGCGGCCGTTCGATAAAATAAATGCCAAGCGCTGGTGGGGGTTGAGGTTTATTCCTGGCTCTATATAGAAAATCATTACAAACCCAACCACAAAGCACACTGCACAAAGATATGCGGCAATACGGGAAGCGGTAAAAGATTTGTTGGCGCTGTTCACTCTCGATTCACCCTTTGTGTGATAGTGTGGCGTTTTAAATTTGTTAAGGATATTCCTTTGTTACGCATAGTATATACGGCCATTCTTTTCGTTGTATTGGCAGCTCATTGTAAAGCATCAGATATTAACGCATTGCTTGAAGCAACTAAGCAAAATATTAATCAATACTACGTACTATCGGAAAGCATTCCCAACATCACAACGAGTTTAGACAATACTGAGCTTCAACACGCATTGGCTAATGCAACTAGCGAGCAAGAAATTGGTAACATTCTCACTGCTCACTTAGAAGGCTTTGATAAACACTTTACCGTACAACCTATCCCCACTGCCAATACGAAAGAAAAAGCCACTTTCCCCAAAGAGCCTTGGTTCACTAAACTCGACCGCAAAAACGCTGGGCTTAGACATGTAGAAATTAAACAAGGCAATATTGGCTATATAGAGTTTTGGGGCTTTGCCAACTTAAACAACAACACGCAACAAAAGTTCAATAATGTCATGCAGTTATTGAGTGATGTTGATGGCCTAATTATCGACTTGAGGGAAAATGGTGGAGGAAGTGGTGAAATGGTTAGCTGGTTAATCAGCTACTTTGTAAAAGGTAGAGTTCACACCAACTCTTTCTATACGCGCTATACTGATGTTAGCAATGATTTTTACACAGAAAAAAACATTGATGGCGGCAAGCTTGAGTCAGTCCCTCTTTATATCTTAGTTGGCCAAAATACCTTTTCAGCCGCAGAAGAGTTTGCTTATAACTTAAAACATATGGGCCGCGCCACTATCATAGGTGAGCCTAGCAAAGGAGGGGCTAACCCGTGGAGATGGTTCCCGCTGACAGATAATATGCGTATTGGAATTCCTGCAACACGGGCGATTAACCCTATCACCCAAACCAACTGGGAGGGGAAAGGGGTAATACCGAATGTTGAAGTTAATGAGCAAGATGCGCTAGAAAAAGCCTATGAAATAAGTTTGAAAACAGTACTCGAGAACACAGAAAGTGCGTATCAAAAGCAGGATATAGAAAATGCGCTAAGTGAACTTAGACTTGATAAGTGAATAGCGATCATAAAGATCATGGTGAGAGAGCAGAAAGAGCTGACAGCCGACAAAAAATAAGCCGCGACAACGCGGCTTATATCAATATCAGTTTGGTACAGTACAAGCTGTACTTACTTGGCGCTTAGAAGTTGTAACGTGCGTTTAAGCCTAATGTGCTTAAGTCGTCAGAGGTTTCGTAACTTACACCTACCGCGAAAGCTGGGCTGAAGAAGTAATCCGCACCTACCAAAAATGATGTATCGCTACCGCTGTCAGTGTCGATGAACTTAATTGCGCCGCGTAGTTCAACGTTGTCAGTAACCATAGAACGAGCGCCGGCAGTTAAACCGTAGCCATCTTCATCTTCCGACTCGCCTGAGCCTGAAATCTCAACTTTCTCATAGCTCACAATACCAAAAAGGTCTGTGGTGTTTGAGATAGCATAACGGTAGCCAAGGCCAAGCGTTAGCATGTCTAGATCAACTTCAATACCTAGGATGTCGTCATTTTGTTGTGAGTATTCACCCGTTACAAATACGTCATCAGTAACCAGTTTTGATGCTGAAATAGCGAAGCCATCTGGCTCATATTCAAAGTCTGACTCATCAAAGTCAGTCGTGATGTAACTACCTTGAACAAAATCCCAAGCAGGTGCTGCGGCAAATGCGCCTGTTGATGCAACACTCAGTGCAACTGCGAGTGCAATTTTTTTCATTTCTCTTCCTTATTGTAAAAGTGTTTGGTTGTTAAACCAGTGTGTGCGCATAGAAATCTACCGTTCATTTTGTCAAAGAAATCCATACGCTTAGGCAACGGCATGAATGTAAGGGCTATTGAAAGAGAAATCATCCTTTATTCAGTGGTGTAGTGTTACAGAATGTAACTAAAGGAAGTGTCAGTGTGTGATATGACTTTCAGTAAAACTAATGATAATAATTATCATTTGTGTAAATTGTTTTATTCATTATAATGCGCAGCCATCACAATGAATTACAACAATGCTGGGTACACTATGAAACGACTTTCCTTATTTGCACTTACACCAATTGCTTTTGCTATGTCTGTTAGCGCTCAAACTGCGCAAAATGACGGCTCGGAAATAAAAGAAGCGGATGTAGAGAAAATTCGTATTGTAGGCGTACGTCAAAACCGCGTTAGCCGTGGTGCAACGGGATTGACGATGGAAATTAGTGAAACGCCACAGTCCATTAGTATCTTATCTGAAGACCTTATGCAGTCTTTTGGTGCGTTCAATATTAACGATGCGTTGAAACTAGCACCCGGTATCAACGTAGAAGAGTGGGAAACCAACCGAACTAACTACACTGCCCGTGGATTTGAGATTAAAAACACACAAATAGATGGTGTAGGTTTGCCCAACGACTGGGGTATTGTTACCGGTGCCGTTGAAGCTTATGGGTACGAACAAATTGAAGTGATCCGCGGTGCAAACGGATTGCTTACCGGTGTGGGTAATGCATCAGGTACCATCAACTATGTACGCAAGCGCCCTAAAAATGAAGAGGGCGGCGAAGTTGCAGTTAGCGCGGGCTCATACAACTTTAAACGCGCGCAAGGTGACTATTCTGTTTTGCTAACAGAAGACGGCCGTTGGGCTGCGCGCGTAGTGGGCAGTTACGAGAACAAGGAGTCTCACCTAAACGGACTAGAAAACGAACGCAGCTTTTTATACGGGGTAGTTGACGGGCAGCTAACCGACAACGCTACCGTTACCTTTGGCTTGTCAGTTCAAGACGCGAATACCGATGGCAACACCTGGGGCGGCTTAGTCTTCAATTACACAGACGGTACGCAAGCAGAGTGGGATGTAAGCGATACGACAACTCAAGAATGGACCAAGTGGGATACTGAAACTACTAACGCGTTTGTTGAGCTAGACTATGTGTTCGACAACGATTGGCAACTATTGCTTAGCTATAACTATCGTGACTTTGAAGATCAAAGTAAGCTGTTTTACGCCTACGGTACTATCGATAAAGACACTGGACTTGGCCTTGTTGGTTGGCCAGGGCGTTATGACTCAGAGCGTGATTCACACCTTGTTGAAGGGCGTGTATTCGGGTCATTCGAACTATTTGGCCGAGATCATGAAGTGAATTTCGGCGTTAGCCATGCGACCAGCGATGATGTTTCATTTGTACATGCATTTGACTATGGTACAACTCCGGCGTATGGCCCAACCCCCGCATTTCCTTATGATTTAAACGCTATTCCAGAGCCAGATTGGCTGGGTGTGTCTGAGTATTCAAACATCGAGCAAACCTTAACGCGTTATTTCGGCTCTGCAAAGTTTAGCGTAACCGATGAAATGTTCGTAGTTGCAGGGTTCAACGCTATTGATTTTGAACGCAATGGTAACAATGCCGGTGCAATTATCGACAATTCAGAAAGCGAGGCGAGCCCTTATCTAGGTGCCACCTATGCGGTTACTGAAGACGTAAACGCGTATGTAAGTTATTCAGATGTTTATCAGCCGCAAGAGCAGTATGACATTAACGGCCAATATTTAGATCCAACCAAAGGCAAGAACTTTGAAGCGGGTTTTAAAGCACAGTGGTTCGACGACAAATTACTAACAACGTTCGCCTACTTTACTGCTGAGCAAGATAACCTTGCAGCGTACGCAGGTACTAACCCAGATACGCTACAGTATTACTACAAAGGTGTGTCAGTTGAATCTGATGGTTTTGAAATTGAAGTGGCCGGACGTGTAACTGACGACCTTCGCGTTAACGCTTCTTATACCAATATTGATGTGCAAGATGAACAAGGGAATGATGCTAACACGTGGGCACCACGTGACGTGGTTACTTTCCAGTTGGCGTATACCGTACCAGTTGCCCCAGAAGTTGAGCTAGGCTTTGGTGGTAGATGGCAATCTGAAATCAGTAATGTTGACTACAACGTTGAGCAAGGGGCTTATTTCCTTGGTAATGTTTATGCCTCGCAAGCGTTCAGTGAAAACCTAACAGTACGTATGAACATCAATAATATTTTTGATAAGAAGTACATCAATAGCTTACACACTATTGGTTATTATGGGGCGGGAATTAATGCACAGCTAAGTGCGGCCTACACCTTCTAATTGACCTCGATTAATGCACTGTAAAGCACCTTAAGTACGGAAAACGCGGCTCTATGCCGCGTTTTTTTATTTTCGAAGCAAAGCCAAGAGTCTCCGACGGCTAAATGGCTCTCGTTGATTAGTTTTACATCAACTGCTACATTGAGAACGTTATAACGTTCAAAACCAATTCATTAAATAAAGGGACTTGTGATGAAATTGTTATCTTTTCGACTATTCAAATGTGTTTTACTTAGTTTAGGTTTAAGTGCAGGCAGTCAGGCATTCGCCCAATTAGATAAACCTGATATGGAACGTATTGATGTGGTGGGTGAAAAAACAACACCACAGCTAAAGCGTGACTTTGACAAACAACGCTTCGCATTTCTTGAGATGTACAACACCATCAATGAGGTGGCGAAATTCGATATGCTGTGTGAATATCGCAAGCCTATTGGAAGCCAAATTGCACGTAAATTGTGCGAGCCGCGCTTTGTGAAAGATTTTAGAGCCATGCTTATAAAAACGTCTTCTACAAAGCCGGGTATTGATTTTAATCGCTTACCTGATGATGGCCATGTACGTTTCTTAACACAAGATACAAGAGAAGAAGCCTTTGAGCATGTTGCTGCGTTAATGGCAACACACCCTGAGTTACTTGAGAGCTTTATAAAACTCGATGCTATTCATCAACGCATTGAAGAGCGTAAAAATCAGTGAGGTAACTCAATAGAAAGGAATATTTTATGACACATACATTAAAGAAAGCCACAGCATGGT
>NZ_BJKK01000019.1 GCF_006538325.1 Alteromonas sp. KUL42 | reverse complement strand
AGGATATTTATGATTTACAGCATGACAGCGTTTGCCCGCGTAGAGACCAAAAAAGACTGGGGTTCTGCCGTATGGGAAATTCGTTCGGTTAACCAACGCTTTTTAGAAACCTACTTTCGCTTACCCGAGCAATTTCGTTCGTTAGAGCCAGTACTACGTGAGCGCTTTCGAAAAAAACTGGCACGCGGAAAAGTAGAATGTGCCCTGCGCTTTACGGCCAATGACGCTGCTGTAACAAAACTTAGCCTAAATGAAGCACTGGCAAAACAAGTGCTACATGCTGCCGATTGGGTACAATCGCACGGGCAATCTACTGGAGTAAACCCATTAGATGTATTGCGCTGGCCTGGTGTTATTGCCGCAGAAGAAGCGGATATGGACGCCATTCACGCTGATGTGATGGCCGCGTTTGACCAAGCACTGAACGACTTTATCAGCGCTCGTGCTTCAGAGGGTGAAGCACTAAAAGGCATGATTACTCAGCGTTTAGACGCCATAGAAGTAGAAGTAGAAAAAGTAACAGCGCGCATGCCTGAAATTATGGTGTGGCAACGGGAAAAAGTACAAGCACGCTTCGAAGAAGCCAAAATAGAGCTTGATGCCGGTCGCTTCGAACAAGAGATGATTATGCTTGCACAAAAAGTGGACGTGGCTGAAGAATTAGATCGCCTTAACACTCACGTAGCTGAAACCCGTAATATTTTGAAAAAGGGCGGGGCAGTAGGCCGTCGTTTAGACTTCATGATGCAAGAGTTTAATCGTGAGTCGAATACATTGGGTTCAAAATCTATCAGCACTGACATTACCCAATCAGCCGTTGAGCTTAAAGTGTTGATAGAGCAAATGCGCGAGCAGATCCAGAATATTGAGTAGTTTTTTACCCGTCTAAGAATGTCTTAAAAGCCCTGTTATTTTGCTTGTAAATACAGGGCTTTTTTATTTTTCCCGTCCGAGTCACCAATCATTGCTTGAGATAACCATAGTGCCCCAAGTTATTAATGCAGTGTGGGCAGGGTTAATGAGTGACTAAGCGACGTTAACTAAGGCTTACCCAAACTACCCCAAAAGCCCAAGGAATGACGTACTACATGGAATTTTTCTGCTCGAAACTCGGTTTCGGTTAGTCGTGTGGATTGAGTGTTGATTTGTCGAGTGTATCGACACACAAGAAAGTCATGTCGAAAAAGCAGTAAAAAATCGACACATCAAATTGATATGTCGATATAAGCTGTAAATTTAAACATGACCTAGCAAGCGATAGACTGAGGTCAAAAATGCTTTATCGTAGGCAAAACTAAACACGCCGCCTCGGCTTGAATCGCTGTAAGATAGCAGCCCAATTAGCAAAGGCGTTTCAATTGGCTGCCAGTCAGCATGGACTTCGACAATTTCACGGCTCATTTTGAACCTTCCAGCAATTTTATGTTTTGCAGCTTGATACCGACTTCATTATTAGCGGCCATGTCTGCAAAGTTGCTTTCCATGCCAAGCACAACCAACACTTTTACGCGCATAAAAATGTAAAATTACACACTCTTCTGCGCGTAAAAGTGTAGAGTGAGCTATACTACAGGCAGTTAACAGTCTTAATTTGCGGGAAATGACAATGCTGCGCAACTTACTAAACGCCCTAATAGCATGGAAAAACCAACCTGTGCGCAAGCCATTATTAATTGACGGCGCAAGGCAAACAGGTAAAACCTATCTGCTGCAAGAGTTGTTTGGGAATACCTTTGCCAACATCCTTCGTATCGACTTCCTTGAAAACCCAGCTTACAAAGAGGCGTTCGATGGCTCGTTGTCACCTGACGAGCTAGTAATGAACATTGAGTTGCTAACCAACCAAGCGTTCAATCCAGAAACCGACTTGCTGATATTAGATGAAATTGGCGAATGTGAACGAGCCGTTACTTCGCTTAAGTATTTTGCCGAAAAAGCGCCGTCCTATTTTGTCGCAGCCAGCGGTTCTAACATTGGTTTGCTCAATACCTTCCCTGTAGGCAAGGTAGAGCAATACAATTTACGACCACTGACCTTCCAAGAGTTTATTTACGCATCCAACGAGCAAGCACTGATCAAAGCATTTGATAGTCAAGCAAGCACACCGGCGGTGCACACTAAATTGATGGATAAACTAACCGACTACTTTTTTACCGGTGGTATGCCGGAAGCCGTTTCTGCTTGGTATCAGTATAAGGATTCAAGCATTCTAGAGCGGATTGAAAAGGTCACAAAAATTCATTCCGACTTAGTTGAAGGTTATCGCCGCGATTTCGGTAAGTATGCAAGCAAGGTCGATGCCGCACTGATTGAATCTGTGTTTAATAGTATTCCAGCCCAGCTATCACTTGTCAGCGATGAGTCGGTTAAACGCTTTAAATTTAAGTATGTGCATGAGCGTAAATCTCGTTATAGCGATTTTGAAACAGCGATCCATTGGCTTAACTGCTGCCGCTTAGCTTTGCCAAACTACCCAATTGAAGGATTGCCGAAATCTCCGTTGGCGGCCTATAAAAAAGAAAATATGGTGAAACTATTTCTATTTGATGTGGGACTGCTCAATCATATGCTGGGCAACAGTTATAAAGAGATTAAGCAACAAAACTATGAGCTTTCTGTTTATAACTACAGGGGCTATGTGGCTGAAAACTTTGTGCAACAAGAGCTCACTGCTATTGGCGTTGACCCAAGCTATTCATGGAGTGACGCCCGCGCCGAAATCGAATTTATTTTGGCAACCGATGAAGGCGATATCGTCCCTGTTGAAGTCAAAAGTGGTAAACGTACAAGAGCAAAATCGTTGGCATCCTACGTTGATAAATGTACTCCAAGTAAAACCTTTAAGTTAACGGGTACACAAGGCTCTTCAGCGTTAGAACAAACCCATATCGTGATGCCTTTGTATTTCACGCAGTATTTGCCTCAGAGATGGTAAAGGCGCGTTGCTTAGCCCCGAGATCTACACAAAGTTACCTTTGGGGTAACAATTTACAGACCTGATGCCAACCATTGACCCTCAGCCTTATCTCTCTTGGTTACCATAATATCCATATCGAGCTTATTTCTATTAAAATGGACACCATAATGCCCATTTTCTAGAAAACCAGCGATTGACCTTGCTCGGCAAGTGTAAAGGTAAAGCCTAAACGGTTTGCTTCGTTAAGCTCTCGTTTTATGGTTACACGAGGGTCTTCACCTGCTTTCAGGCTGTATTTAATATGGCTTATTACAATGTTCATGTTGGTGAGTTGTGCTTTGTTTTCCACCATGGCATGAAAACGCGTGAGCTCTTGCATTAACCATTTTGGTGTAAGATGGCCAAAAAGTAAGTTGTCAGGTTGCTTGTTTGGAAATGAAACTTCAATCACCATCCCTCGCAAAACCTTGCTCTTCATTTGCTGGGCAAGATATTCCCAAATAGCGTTCAGCTTACCTTGTTTTTCTACATCGTCTGGGCCTGTGTCACCAAAGTAAACAAACATGTCATTATTACTTTCTATAACAAAGGCCGTAGATTCCAAAGGATGGCTTAAACTAAACGCAGTAACAGTTAAATTTGTATTTTGAATAGGCGTTTGCTGCTGTGGTGTTAAATCAACGACCTTGTATTTGTTGAGTTTGGGTTCAATACCTCTGTCGGTAAAGTTAGCCCACGCTAGCCAGTTAAAATACGTCTCGCTCATGGTGCTATTTACAGACTTAAGCGCATAAATAGGTTTGCTATTGTCAGCAGGCGAGGCCACAAGTAGCCCACCTACATGGTCAAGATGCCCATGACTGATCAGGTACGCTTTAACATGGTTGTGCAATACGTTTCCGTTAGCGCGCAAGTTTGAGTCTGGCGTAGTCGTTAACCCAGTAAAGGCATAGGCAGCAAGCGCTACATCAATGCCATTTACCAATGTACCGGCATCTAGGGCAACGAAATTTTCGTCCTCTACGCTACGCAATAAAAACGCGCTCAAATTGCCGTCTTTTATGCCGCCAGTATCGCCTAAGGTTATTAATTCAAACGCAGGTTTCGTGTGAAGTTTATTGATGTTAGTGGGCCCGCTACTCATATTAACCGTTGAGGAGGCAGCAGTATTTACCAATGCAGTGTTTTCACACCCACTTAGTGCCATCAACACCAACACCAACACTATATTTAAGTATTTCAATATCTTATTCGCTTAAGAAAAATGCTCGCCTTTATTTCTAGTAGCAACTCTTGGTTAAAAGCTAACGTGAATAAAGCAAGTATGAAAAGGAAGAATGTTGGCTAACACAATACTACTAATGTGCTAGTGAAATCCACATGCTAGTAGCGAACAAATATGGTCACAGAGTAGGCATGCTCCACAAATGGCTATTTGATTATTACTTACACCAATAATACACTGGCGCTCGGAGCTTTTTGTCGCTGAATATAGCGACGAAATTATTGTAATTATAAAAGGGACTTTGCATGCGCTTTCTATTACTTTTCATAAGTACCTTCTTTGCGTTGTCTGTATTAGCAGAAGACATTTACAGTATCGACAAAGAGTATATCGCACCGAATAACTCACTTAGCACTAGGCTAGCCATTGACAACGAGAGAGGTTATGTCTATGCCTTGAACTCCGATACCAGTTTAGAAGGGAGCGTAATATTCTTTTATAAACGATCGGAAAGTGGCGACTACTTGTTTCAAAAACGAATCATTCCAACTGAACCTATTAGTGGGGCAGGCTTAGAAATAATTGACAACCAGCTGATAGCATTTGAATCTAACGAAGTGCACTACTATCAAATAGAAGCAAATGGCAATTTATCCTATTTAAAAACAGAAAATATTACTTCGGAAGTTGGGTACAGTGGTTTCACGAAGGTTACCGCTAAACTTGCTAATCAAAGTTATCTCGCTGTAACAAACACTAACGCTTACCTTTTCACCATTGACACCGATACAAGCTCGTTCAACCTATTGAGTAGAATTCAGATTACAGCCTCCGATAATATCAGTGCTTATTTTGACGACGTCTCCCAATCGTTTTTTATACCTTTAATCAGTGGCTTAACCTATCAGTTTAAACAATATAGCGTTGCAAATGACACTATAAGTGAATTACAGACGTTTAGTTACCGTTTCCCCGATACGTTTGATTATTATAACGAAGGTTCTATCTACTTTTTTCAATATGATCATGTCAGTCAGCAAATTTTTGCTCGAAATGATCAACGGGCATTCCTTTTCCAATTGAACCTAGATAACGCATCCATGGGTTTGGTTTTTAACGAAGACAAAAGCAACTTTATGCTCAGAGGATCGGCAAATTTTAATAGTTATCATTTTGCCAGTAATGGAAGTAGGTTATTCGTTGGGCAGTTCGACTGGCAAACACAACAACTTAACTACACTGAAGTTAGCCATGGTTTAGAATATGCCCGCTATAGATTCATATCAGCAAACCTAGTAGTTGGCACTTCATCCGTAAGCGGTAAAGCAGAACTATTTAATTTTGATAGCGGCGTATTATCCAAACGCAATGAACGTTTCACATCATCACTTAATGCTTTCTTCCCTAAAAAGTTAATTGATAGTTACCTTGACAGGGCCACTGGTACTTTTTTGATTTTAGGCGGTGTAGAAAACCTCGGTGGTGGTGATATTCGTCTATACAATTGGCATTATTCTGAGGCTGATAATGAACTTAATCCTGTAGATTCAATTCTAGTTTTGGGCGAAGAAGAGCAAACGAATACGGTTAATTACGATATCATTGGGCAAATCGCCAACCGGTACTATGTTCTTGTTCGTTCAAATCGTGATTTGTCCAGTAGGCTTTTCGTTTTTGAATTAGTAGATAGTCAACTTCAAAAAATTCAAGAATACGCCTTTTCGTCTTGGATCAATTTATTACCTTATGCGTCTGTTGTCATCGATTCAGAAACCATCATGTTTCGTGAATTCACTACTGATATTGAGCCTTTGGGCTATATGCTCTGTAAACTGTCGACTAATGGCACCATACAGAATTGCGAATCAAAGCAGTTGTTAGATGGGCTGGTTCTAGGTCAATCAAGTAACAATTTTGACATAGTAAAATTAGAGAACTCAAATAACCTCTTCATGCGGCCCGATAGGGTCTCTTCTGAATCAACTTCTGCAGCCTCAACGCTTTGGGTTTTGGAGTATGATGCCACAGAAAACATGCTGCTTGAAAAGCAGTCCATTGAGCTACCACCAATGACTCAAGGTAGTGTTTATCAAATAAACTCATTATTCACTTTTGATGACGGCAATAAGCTATATATACGGACTAACCGTCCACAGTTTTATGAACGGAATCCTGCAGACGGTAGCTGGATAGAGGTCGAATCAGAAAGTTACATTACCAATGCCCCTAACCCCATGTTCACGAGTCAGAAAAACTATGCCATTTCTGAAAGTGGTAGATCTATTGTGATGGATTTGGAAAAACTGGGTATCTACAATTCACAGCAAACCCGTAATGCGGGAAGTTCTGAATCAATTTATCAAGTCACTGATAATGATAAGGTACTCATACTGACCGTAGATACACAAACCAGTTTTTTAGTTACGTCATTGAATAACATGACACCTACTGTCTACAAAGAAAGAAGCGATGATTTAGAAGATGTTGAGGCACTACAGGATGTACCGCTTACCATAGATGTTGGCTCTCTTTTTATAAACCCTAGCTTTGATGAGATTGATATTTCTGTAAACGGAATAGATCCATTATCGCCTGATGACGCTAAGTTTCAATGGGATGGTAAGGTTCTTACCATTTTGCTAGGTAACGAGGATATGTTTTATAACGAATATGATCTCACACCAGCAAACGATATCAGAATAGCTATCCATTATAATAACCGCACTATTGACCGGTTTATGGTAACGCCTATCAATGTTAACGACGCACCAGCATTAATTGATGATATAGAAACGCAATATCTTAAAGCGGGTGAGTCTTATGTTGGACACCTTTTAGAAGTGGTTAAAGATCCAGACCGAGAATCGATAACATTTAGTTACGATAACTTACCTAGTGGTTTGTCGGGGACCCCTTCTGGTGAGATTCAAGGCAGCATAAATAGGTCAGGTACTTATGTGGTTTCAGTTACCGCAAGTGATGATGAAGGTGCCAGCCTTCAATTTAGCTTTACTATAGTAGTAACTGCTGATGGCACGCCCCCAACTGAACAAAATTCATCCAGCGGAGGTGGCGGTAGCCTGCCATTCTATTTACTATTTTTACTGCTGAGTGTTGCGATACATAGGCGCTACCCACATAACAAAATTTAAAGACCAGAACTTAACGCTATGTCGCAGTATTACCCCAAATACTGCGACAAAAAAGCGTGGTGTGAAGGTAGTGAATTTACGCGCTGTGTTACTTGTTGCTTTAGGCCAGCCATAAACTGTTTTAACGCCTCTTCGCTCATTTCATCGGCTACTTTATGGTACTGCTTTGGCATTAAGCCTTGGCCCATTAATACTTGTGTCCATGAATCAACACGGAAAATATCACCGTCATCTAGGAACACTCGCCCCGTTTCTTCAAATAAACGTAATTTGTGTGTAAGGGATTGTGGAATGTCCATGCGTTGGCATTGCTGCCAGAACGGGCTGTCAGTGCGATTAGTTACCTTGTAATGCATCACAATAAAATCGAGGATCGCATCCATCTCACTGGCAAATTTGGTGTTGTACTCATCAATAGCACTTTGCGTAACGCCGTCAAAAGGAAATAGGCGCATTAGGCGTACTAAACCTGTCATAATAAGGTGAATACTGGTCGACTCTAACGGCTCTATAAAACCACTGGCCAACCCAAGTGCCACACAGTTTTTATTCCAACCCATGCGGCGCTTGCCCGGCGTAAAACGAATGACTCGCGGCGTATTAATAGGGTTGCCTGTCACCTGTGATTTCAGTGTGTCTATGGCTTCATCATCACTCATATAACGGCTGCAATATACCAAACCATTACCCATGCGTTGCTGTAAGGGGATCTGCCAACGCCAACCGGCGTGGTTCGCCACACTCTTGGTGTAAGGTAATGGCGCATCAGTTAGTTCTGTTTGCATGGCAACGGCGCGATCGCACATCAAATAATGCTGCCAGTTGTCGTATCCGGTATGAAGGGTTTCTTCAATCAACAGCCCTTTAAAGCCTGTACAATCTATAAAGAAATCACCGCTTATGTGAGTGTTATCAGTAAGGCGTAGTGCTGTGATATTGCCACTTGTTGGGCATTGTTCCACTTGTTTGATATCACCTTCAATATGAGTAACACCCGCCTGTATAGCGAGTTGTTTTAAAAAGCGTCCGTAGGCTACTGCATCGAAATGGTAAGCAAAGTTAAGCGGCATGGCATCTGATGTGGCAAATTTACCTTGCTTAGCAGCAATAAGCTCAGGGCAGTAGTCACCAAAATCGTCGGCAAACCCGTACTCTTTTGCACGTAACCAAAAATGGTGAAATTCACCTGCCCAGCACTCTCGCCCAGTAATACCAAAAGAGTGAATATAGCTGTGGTCACTTTCTCGCCAGTTCTGAAATTCAATGCCTAACTTGAACGTTGCTTGCGACGCCTTCATAAAGGCTTTCTCATCAATACCCAACAATTTATGAAAAGTGCGAATTGGCGGAATGGTAGCTTCACCTACACCCACTATGCCAATGTCTTTCGACTCTACCAGTGTTACCGATATTGACTTACCTAATAGACGAGACAACGCAGTGGCCGCCATCCAACCAGCCGTGCCACCACCGGCTATAACAACCTTCTTAACCGATTTACTTGCGCCTTCATTGGAATTTGCAAAGCGACTTGGCTTCGCGTGAGTATTATCTAAATCCAATGAGGTCATGGGTTTGTTCCTTGTTTTTACTAGCGATAATTTGTGACAACAAGTCTCTATTGGTTGGCAGGCCTTGAAGATAAGCCGTTTTAGTTTGCTGCATTTTTTGTCTAATATCTTGTGCCTTTTGCGCACTACTTCTCGTTATTTGTAGTGCCGAGGGTAGGGTTTGAAACTCCATGCCATACAGCACATATTGATAGCTTGCTGACGGGAAGATTTCCTCGTTTTCAATTAGATCTAATCGCGACGGGCTTTGAAAACGCCATACATCTAACAGTTGCGCCAGTGAATCGGGTATGGTGCTACTATCTCGCTGCGCTAGCCAATAGGGAGTGTTATTGTTACTTAGTACATAATGTAATTTTAAGAAGTCGATTACGCGCTGCCAGCGATAATGAAAGCGGCGGTTGTACCTTTCTTCAACCCATTTCATATGAGTGAAGTTTTGCGGAAAGGCGTCACACAACATACGAATACCAAGTTCAACCATTGCAATTGCCGAAGCTTCAAGTGGCTCTATAAACCCCGAAGACATTCCCAAGCTCAAACAATTTTTTACCCAAAACTGCTCTCGATAACCTGGAGTAAACCTAATGCTTCGCACGTCAAGCTCTCTAACGTGCTCTTTTGGTAAACGCTTTGACACATGAGCAAGTAGCGTTTCCTCGGCCTGTTGCTGTGTTGTGAAGTGATCGGAATAAACAAGCCCCACACCCCGCCTGTGTTGCAGGCCAATATCCCATGTCCACCCGCAACTCTGCGCTGTAGCAATGGTTGCGCTACTAATCACATCATCGTTGTTTGCATAGGGGGCTTGTACGGCAATTGCGCGGTTATTCAGCATAATGTCTTCTATGGAATGCCAAGGTACGTTGTAATGCTTGTCGATTAAAATACCTTGGCTACCTGAACAGTCGATAAAGAGGTCGCCGTTTATTTGTATCCCATCTTCAGTTGTTACACTTGCGATATAACCCTCACTATCATTATTAACCGAAGTGATATGTGCTTGCTTGTACACAACATTAAGCTTTTCAGTACAGTGAGCGTGCAGCAAGGTCGCTAGTGCTGTGGCATCAAAGTGATAGCCATAGTTGAGTACATGAGCATAGTCTGGAGTTGATACCTGCTTAGGCGCTTTGTTAGCCTCGCACATAGCCGCTTGAAGTGAAAAGGCGTTTTCATACTTTTCGTTACTTGCGAACGCTTGCCAACAGCTGTGAATATCAAGCTCATTGTAGCCAACGGGAACGGTAAAAGGGTGGTGATAAACGTGTTCTTGTTGAAGAGAATTTGTTTGCTCGGGCTTTCGCCAATTAACGAAGGTAGAGCCTTGTTTGAATGACGCTTTACAGGCAGTAAGAAAGTGCTTTTCCTCTATGCCGATGTCTATTAGCGTGTCGCGTAATGAAGGCCAAGAACCTTCCCCTACACCTATAGAAGATACAGAAGGAGATTCAATTAACGTAATTTGGAATGTTGATTTTAGCTTAGATGCCAACACACCCGCAGCCAACCAGCCCGCAGAACCACCACCTACTACGACAATGTGCTTAACACTGCGCTCTTCATTCAACTGCGTCATCACTATTCAGTATATTGTCTCTTTTGTGTTTCGATTTTGGCAAAAAAACCCGCTAACGCGCAACCTAAACACGCTAGCGGGAATCACCCTACTTTTTATAATTTGTCGAAAACATTCGACTCATTAAAAAGTGTATCGCGCGCTAAGCGCATAACGAGCACCGTATTCATCAAGATTCCATAACATCGCACTGGTTCTGCCATGTCTGCGGATATTTTCTTCGGTTATGTTAATCCCCTCTAGGGCAACGGTTAAGTCTTCGGTTACATCATACGAAACGCTAAAGTCAATTTGTGAATACGCTTCAGTATATCCAGGCTCGTTAATATACTGTGATGTAGTATCAAGGAACTTGTCGCGCCAGTTATAAGCTATACGAGCTTGCAAAGCATCTTTTTCGTACATCAAAATTAGGTTAGCGGTATCACTTAAGCCGACTAAAGCAAACTGTGTGAGAGACGGATTGGCGTTGTTATCAAAGCCAATGTCACCTGTAACCGTTGTATAGTTCGCTTGCACACCAAAGCCAGTGTCGCCAAAGAAGTGCTGGGCAGCTAATTCAAAACCATAGATATTCGCTGCTTTGTTATTAACCGGTTTAGAGTTAATAAAAGTGAGTAGTGGATCATCACTGTTCGGCAACACGTCGAACTGCTGTTCGAACTGCTCGTCGGTTAGTGAATCAAAATCGATTCCATTTTCGATTGCCGCAACCATGTTAAATAGCGTTGTATCACTAACTGGTATTCCGCGTGCTTCAAGTTCAGCACGGGCTTCTATCGCTCTTGGTCCGTTAGTTACGTCACGTAAGCCGAAAATACTTTCTTCTACCTGCTCGTCTCCAATAAAGTTTTTCACGCGCTTGTCGTAAAAACCAACTGAAACATAGCTAGTTTCATCAAAGTAGTACTCGAACGACAAATCTAAGTTGTCAGATTCAAGTGGTATAAGTGCAGGGTTACCCGAACTTGCCGTTGCCGTTATATCACTGCGTATAAGTGTTGGACCACTTTGAGGAGAAACGGTTGATGCTGCACTAAGTCGCTGATAGGTTGGGCGAGCAATGGTTTTACTATACGAGAAACGAGCAATCACGTTCTCAACCAACTCAATATCAAAATCTAGTGCTGGAAGTACATGGTCGTAGCTTGTTTTAACTTCCACATCTTCCATTTCACTGCCAAAACGTACGTTAAAGTCGTTATTACCTTCCCATGCTATGCCACTTGGCAAGCTGATATTGGCAATAGACGTCACGTCGGTATTTTCATAGCGCACACCGGTTAATAGGTTGTACGGCATACCATTGAGCTCACCAGATAAGTCAAACTCAAAATAAACAGCGGTAATGTCTTCTTCAATAGTACGGTTTGTTGCAAATGGGTTGTTGGCAACAAGGTCAAAGCCATATTGTTGCGCAGCAAACGCACCAATTTGTGCAACGCTGCCAGTAAAGCCTTGAGAGAACATACCCGCAGTATTGAAATCGCTAAATTCACTGGCAAGATCTAATGGTGTTAACGACCCAGCAGGTAATTCACCTGGGTTTTCTATACCCCAGTTGCCCATGGTGTGACGCGTTAACGACTGCAATGAAGTGCTTTCCATTGCGCGAGATTCAATACCAAAGTTGATGCTGCCTGTATCTAGGGTATAAGTACCATCAAGGCGAGCTTGGGTAATTTCAGTATCTTGTGATGAAAAGTTCATATCAAGAATAGAAGTACCAACATCGTCTTGATCTAACACGCCATTGCCGTTTAAGTTGTCGCGCGCAACGTCATCAAAATCGACATACATGATGGGGAATTCACCGGTAAAGTCGACACCTTGGCCTCTTACAACGTTGGCACCCAAACCTAAGTTAGTCCATGTACCATAAGGTGCATCTGGGCGACCTTCTGCTGACGAGTTATGTAAATCAAACACTAAAGTAAGGTCGTCGTTTACATAATACTCAAGGTTCAAACCAATTGACTTGTTTTCGTTGACTTGATTGAGCTCTTGTAGCGCCAAACCTAAGTCACGTGGTAATAAATCACGTCTTTCTTGGGTAATGTGTACCGGCGTTTTTACTGTCTCATCATCAAACGTTAAATCAGTAAAATATCTGTCGTCCATCCAAATTGACTGTTCAGCACGTGCTTCGAAAAGATCCTGACGAGAGTACGTATAATCCAATGTCGCTTTCATCTTGTCATTAGGTGCGAATTGGAAGGTAAGTTGTGCGTTCGTTCTTTCACGCTCGCGATCAGCCATGTAATAACGCAAGTCTGACGGAATACCAAAAAGCTGCCCCATTGCAGGTGCATTGGTTAGCACAATAGGGTCGCCACTATTTGGGTTAGCTGGGTCTGGTGACTGTGGAATACTGCCGTCAAACTCATTTACACGCCACTGGTTAACGAAAGCACCTTGGGCCGCGCTGTCGCGCTGTTGAAATGAGCCGGTAAAAGTGACACCGAATGTGCGATCATCATTTAAGTAGTTCACAAAACCAGATACTTCTGGTGTCAGGTCATCACCAATACGGTTTGTTGTATCGTGCAATGCTTTGGCGCCTACACTTGCAGTAATTCCTTCTTTGGCTGCGTCAAAAGGTCTCGCTGTTCTAATATTGATTGACGCGCCAATACCGCCAGTAGCAATACTTGCTCTGCCGGTTTTATAAACCTCAACGGCACGAACACTTTCAGACGCCAAATCAGAAAAGTCGTAAGCACGAGAGTTGGCAACACCACCGCCACCCGGTAATGCTGAACCAGGCATAGTACGCCCGTTCAAAGTAACCATATTGTAGTCTGGACCAAAACCCCTAGCGGTAACTTGGTTTCCTTCACCGTTGTTACGGTTAATCGAAATACCCGTTATACGCTGAAGTGATTCCGCTAAGTTTGTGTCGGGAAACTTGCCAATATCTTCTGCTGAAATTGCGTCTACAACGCCGGCTGAGTCTCGCTTTATTCCCATAGACTCTTGAACACTACTGCGAATACCAGAAACCTGAATTACTTCGATGTTATCTGTGCTTTCTGCGCTTTCTTGTGCATAGATTGGTGCGGCTAAACCAGCCCCAAGGATCACTGACAAGCTTGCTGCAATTTTGGTCTTGTGCGGTGTTTTTTGTGTCACAGTCATTCTCTCTTTCATTGTGCTTTTTAATGTGTGATTTCCCTAGCGCTCAAAGAAAGGGCTTTCTCAAAGAGATACAGCAACACCCATGCAAAGAAAGCGCTTTCTCAAAGTTAATCTAACAACGAGATAAGATCAACAGGTTTTTTACATATATTTTACAGAAGCGAGATGATGATGAAAAAAAGGAACCTTAAAATATAATAAAAACAATATAAATCATATTATTAAACACAAAAACTAGAGATATTAAAAATATAAGATTAAGAACAAAAAACCAATCAAATTTAACATATTTAGAATAAAAAATACCTTCTTGAAGAGAAAGCGCTTTCTCATTTTGTATTTATTGTGCTATAAAACTGCAACGAAAGAAAAAGGTCAGTTTCCATTTCTGCCTATTAGAACCCTACAAATAGCCAAGCAAAGGTTGATTTAATGAAAAGCATTACTCTGCCAAATAATAGTTCGCTCTTAAAAAAAGTCGTTTATTTTTGGAACCGCCACATCAAGTTTTCAAATAGAAGGGGATATCGAAAATAGACTTGAATGTATTTGGGATAGGTTCTGCCAACGAGAAGACGCTATAGCGGATGGTTCTAACGGCGATATTGCATGTGATCATATCAATAGATGGGAAGAAGACTTGGCAATATTGGTTGACTTAGGTGTTGATGCATACCGCTTTTCTATATCTTGGCCCCGTGTTATTGATGAAAATGGCGAATTAATTCAACGAGGCGTAGATTTTTACCTAACGCTCATCAATGCATTAAACGATAAAGGAATAAAGCCGTTCGTTACCCTCTATCATTGGGATCTACCACAGCATTTGGAGGAAAAAGGGGGATGGCTATTCCGCCAAACTGCGTATGAATTTGAAAACTATGTAGACAAGATAACCCAAGCGCTAGGAGAGCGTGTATTTTCTTATGCCACATTTAATGAGCCCTTTTGCAGTGCCTATTTGGGCTACGAAATAGGCGTTCACGCACCAGGAAGAGTAGGTCGTAGAAATGGAAGGACAGCTGCGCATCACATTCTTTTGGCTCATGGCTTGGGAATGAGGGTACTTAGACGCAATGTACCTAACTGTGAAGCAGGTATAGTACTCAATTTTACCCCTTGTTACCCAGCAACGGATAAGCAAAGCGATGTAGTTGCAACACAAAAAGCCGATGAATACATTAACTTGTGGTATCTTCAACCCGTAATAGAAGGCACTTACCCTTATGTTATCAAGGACTTGCCAAAAAAAGAACGTCCACCTATAGAAGATGGTGATTTAGAAATAATCTCACAACCAATTGATTTTTTAGGCATTAACTTCTATACCCGACTCCATTATTCTTCTCCGAAAAACAAAAACGAATTATATTACGAGCATATACACCAAGGCCCGCTCACTGACATTGGTTGGGAAATTTATCCTGAAGCACTTTATGATTTACTAACATCATTAAATAAACGTTACTCTTTGCCACCGATCTATATAACTGAGAATGGCGCAGCTATGGCTGACAAGCTTGTTGATAATGTCATTGCTGATGAGGACAGAATTGCGTACTACCACCATCATATTAACATGGTGGATAAAGCAGTAGAGGACGGCATTGAAGTGAATGGTTACTTCGCTTGGAGCCTCCTAGATAACTTTGAATGGGCAGAAGGCTACGAAAAGCGGTTTGGGCTGGTTTATGTCGACTTTGAGACACAAAAACGCACTTTAAAAGACAGCGCCAAAGCCTACAGGGCACTATTAGCAAGCCGACAAGAACAAAGATAACGTGGAGATACTCAAATGAAGTACTCACTAACATTACGTGAAAAAGTAGGTTACGGCTTAGGCGACGCAGCGGCAAATTTAGTATGGCGTGGAGCACTTGCTTACCTTGCTGTTTTCTACACTGACACGTTTGGCATTACGGCTGCGGCAGCAGCCATGCTATTTTTGGTTGTACGTTTATCCGATGGTGTAACAGACATTATCATGGGTATGATTGCCGACAGAACCCAAACCAAAATGGGTAAATTTAGGCCCTGGATATTAGGTTCAACGCCGTTTTTAGGGCTATTCATGATCTTGTGTTTCACGACTCCTGACTTATCATACACAGGAAAACTCGTTTACGCTTACCTTACTTACCTGGGTTTAACCCTTGCATACACTGTAAACAATGTACCTTATTCTGCCCTTATGGGGGTTATGACAAGCGATGATAAAGAACGTACTAGCTTGTCTGGCTATCGCTTCGCGGGCGCATTTTTAGGTGGATTATTAGTAATGGGCTGTCTGCCTATGCTAGTAGAACTATTGGGCGACGGGAAGCCAGCACTAGGTTATCAATACACCATGTGGCTATTTGCGCTTTTACTGGTGGTCCTTATGCTTATTACCGTATTCACCACAAAAGAGAGAGTTAACACAGAAATAGGCAAATCAAACGATGTATTAAACGCCAGCTCACCTTCACTTCTAAATGAACTGCGCGATTTAACTCGCCAATTGCCATTGATCTTGTTCCCGCTAGGTGCGATCACTGCGTTTTTCTATTATCGAAATGCGATTACCGGTGCTGTCTTCGTTGCGGTAATGCTGATTACTACCTTTGCGATAAGAAAACTCATTAAACGCCCAGCTAGCCAAAACAGCCGCGTTCAACAGGATGTAATTGACCTGCTCTCTAATAAGCCATGGTTGATTCTTTTGGGAATGGGTTTTTTAACCATGATGTTTAACGGGATAAAGTATGGCGTTATAGCCTATTACTTCAAATACTACATAGGCAATGAAATATTAACAGGCTACTTCTTTATTGCACTATTAGTGGTGTCTATTTTGGGCGCGTTAGCAACCCACAAATTAGCATCATATTTTGGTAGAAAACCACTGTTTATCATTGCCCTCATTGCCAGCAGCCTACTTACATCAGGTATATATTTTGTACCACAAGGAAATGCCACTAGCATATTCATATTAGGCTGTAGCGCCGAATTTTTTGCCGCCATTTTGCCCACATTATTCTTTTCTATGCTTGGCGATGCCGCCGATTATAGTGAATACAAAACCGGCAGAAGAGCCACAGGGCTGGTGTATTCGGCAGGGTCTTTTGTGCAAAAAACCGGTGGAGGATTTGCCGGTGCATTAGTATTATTGGTACTCGGTAGTTATGGCTACAATGGTTTGGATGCAAGTACTATTGCTGAAGCACTTCCTGGTATGAAATCGCTTATGAGTTGGATACCAGCGTGCTTTGGTCTAGTAGGGGCACTGTTAATTTATTTTTACCCTTTAGACGATAAGAAACAGCAAGAAGTTACACAGGCATTGCGTATGCGACGTGGCGAACCCGTGCCAATAACGGCATAATGCATAGTTGTATTATACATAGTGCCTAAACATTGCGAGGTTGTATTGCATGGCTACCATATACCAAGTTGCAGAGCGTGCTGGCGTCTCTTTATCAACAGTGTCTCGTGTACTTAATGGCAAGTCGACAGTTAACCAAGCACTTAAAGAGCGGGTAGAGCAGGCGGTAAAGGAACTTAATTACCGCCCTAACTCAGTTGCACGTTCGTTGGCAAACAGCCGAACCGATAGTATTGGTGTACTTGTACCAGAGCTTAACGCACCTTTCTTTGGTGATTTGATGCAAGCGGTAGAATCGACACTACGTGCGGCAGATAAGCATGTCATTATTACTGTTGGCAGAAATTGTTTGGCTACAGAAAAAGACGCCGTAGAATTCTTAATAAGCAGAAATTGCGACGCACTTATCATGCACGCTGAGGCGCTGTCGGATGAGTACCTTCTAGAAATAAACAACACCAAAATGCCAATTGCGTTAGTTAACCGCCAAATCGATGGTATTGCTGATGCTTGTACTACATTAAACAATGAACAAGGTGGATACCTTGCCACCCGCCATTTAATAGAACTTGGTCACAAGAACATAGCTTATATCTCAGGGCCTACCGAGAAAAACGATGCATCACAACGTTTGGCAGGGCATAAACGGGCTTTGGCTGAAGTGGGAATTCCTATCAGTACGCAACTGATTTATAACGGCGACTACCAAGAAGAAGACGGTAAAGCTGGCCTATTAGAATTACTTGCGCGGGATGTGCCATTCTCTGCGTTAGTATGCGCAAATGATTGGATGGCCTCTGGAGCAATTAGCTGCGCACGTGACTTAGGTATGAGTCTACCTCAAGACTTGTCTATTGTCGGTTTCGATGACGTAGTGTTTGCACACCATGTTTATCCCCGCCTAACAACGGTAAGTAACCCGATTTACGAAATGGCTGAAATGTCAGCTAACTACATTCTAAATAAAGTGTATGGTCAAAAGAAAATGGTCCAACGATTGTTTGAACCAACCTTGGTAATACGTGAATCAACCCTGAAATTTGAAGGCTAATCGTCTTAGCGATAAGCTTATAGCGATCAAGCCCGCTATTTGTTTCATGTGAAACATAAACCTATAAGAAAAAAGGGATTACTAATGAAAGCCGTATTTCTTTGTGCACTTTTTCTCGTACTCGTAAAACCGTGTTTTGCTGATGAAAATAGTAAAGCTGTTGACTTTGTTTTAAATGGTCTTCACCGACATGCCTCTGAGGCCAATTTCGACGCCTATTTCAATGTGTATCATGACGACGCTATATTCATCGGTACTGACGCATCTGAAGTGTGGACTAAAGATGCTTTTATGCAATACGCAAAGCCCCATTTCGATAAAGGTACTGGTTGGACGTATACACCCACGACACGACATGTTTATTTCTCACCAAATGAAGACGTGGCGTGGTTTGATGAACTACTTCACAATGAAAAGCTAGGGGAAACCCGTGGTACTGGCGTATTAGTAAAAGAAGGTAATACGTGGAAAGTAAGTCAATACCACTTAACCATACCAATCCCCAATAGCATTGCAAGCGATGTGGCGAAACAAATAAAAGCGCTTTCGCAAAAATAATAAAGCCACACTAAGGTGGCTTTCTATTCATATATTTAATTCTGTACTCAACAGTTAACCTACTACATTAGGTTAATGGCTGGATTTCCATTTCGACACGGCGGTTAATAGAACGGTTAGCCGCACTGTCATTGGGTACTTTAGGCGCATATTCACCCATACCAACAGTAGTAATGCGTGTTGGGTTCACTGAATAGTTCATCAGTAACGCCTTAACTGAGCCAGCGCGACGCTCAGATAATGTCTGGTTATACTGTTCTGAACCCGTGTCATCAGTATGACCTTTAATTAGCAAGACTGTCTTTTCGTAATTATTTACTACTTTGGCGACGTCTTGCAGCACAGGATTGAAATTAGGGCTGATAGTCGAACTATTTGTAGCAAAGGTAATATCACCGGGCATGATTAAGCGCAGGTTATCGCCTTCTCGCACAACTTGAACCCCTGAGTCAGAAAGCTCATTGCGAAGCTCTTCTTCCTGCTTGTCCATATAATTTCCAATCGCACCACCTGCAATAGCTCCGACAGCAGCTCCCCACGCATATCGACTTTTATCGTTATCACCAGTTGCTTTGCCTAATAATGCGCCGACAACCGCGCCAATTGCAGCACCTTTTTGTGTGTTGTTTGGGTTGTTTGCACAACCCGCTACTGTTAAAGAAGCAGCTATTAAACCTACAGCTAATGTCTTTTTCATAACATCCTCTTATTGCATTTTGCGAGCTTTTCACGCAGGTAGCGTCTGTATAACGCAGTTCCATACGTAGTATCAATTAATCTTGTTACACTAAATATTACGTCAGCAAAAATTATTCCATTGAGACAATTCAATTTTTGAAACGTTCGCGGTGTACGCCAATGCTCATTTGGCAACTTATGAAAAACCTAATATGTACTAACTTACAGTAACTTAGAGTGAATAGAGCCCATGTACCGCAGAACTAAACCCATATTACTCAGTAAAACCTGAATATAGGATTAACAAACAACGTATGAGAGTATGGGAATTGCTGCTCGAACACTCTGTAAATTGTACAGTGTGTTACTTTAAACAGACATTACTAGCCAATTGAAACTGAACGTTCAAAAAAAGCGTTAATGTCGATGTTGTACTCGGAGGCTATAACAGCTTTTGTAACAGTTACCGTTTTTTCTTGAGAAAGGTCCACGTCTTTTGGGGTTAGGTAATGCCCTTGCTTAACCGAATAGAACACCTTGACCACCGGCATAAATGGGGAATCATTTTGCTGTAATACCATAGCCAGCCTTTCATTCGATAGCATGACTAAGCTCCCCACGGGATAAACGCCCAAGCACTTTATGAATTGCTGGACGTAGTATTTGTCTAAGCGCACAGGTGATTCATTCATTAATACGGCAAAGGCTTTTTTGCTCGACATACCTGCTTTATATACCCTATCTGCTGTCAATGCATCGTACATATCAGCAACAGCAAGCATACGTCCTGCATTACTGATTTCATCACCTTTTCTTCCATAAGGATACCCGCGACCATCTAAACGCTCGTGGTGCTCTCCGATCGCTTGTATTAATGCTTCATCTAAGTCCGTTTCTTTAAGATGATCAACACCGTACTGCACATGCTTTTTCATGATTTCCATTTCACTAACTGTCAGTTTTCCTGGCTTGTGTAGAATCTCATCGGGTATCTTAATTTTCCCTAAATCATGAAGAAAACCAGCATATGATAGGTCTTGTACTTCTTCCTCTGACATACCTAAAAACTTAGCAAAATTAGCCAAAAGTATTGCTACGTTTAATGAGTGCTCTAATAGGTAGTCATCCTTTTCTCGTATTTGAGTAAGGCACAAAAGTGCATCTGGGTTTCTATCAACAGACTCGACTAACTTGTTAGAAAATTCTTTGGGTATACTGCCATCGAAGGGCATTTCTTTTTGCAAGTTCGTTTGCAGAATACGTTGGATTTCTTTACCCTGCGCATGAAGTTTTGAAGCTCTCGCTAACTCATTTTCAAGTGATACTTTTTTCACTTTTTCCGCGGGCGTAGTAACGGGCTCGGGCGCAGTTTTTTCTGCGGGAATATCTTCTTTGGTTTCAGGTGTGAAGGCTTTTTCTGTATCAATAGCTAGTGTTTTCACCCCTCGTTTTTTTAATACGTTAACCATTTCTATAGAAGATACTCGCCCTTGACTTTTTACTGACAAGTCACCTTTTTGTTCAACAATTTTATGAACAAACATACCTGGTTTTAATTCTTCTATAGTTATTGTTTTAATCATTTTTGTATTGTGCACTTCAACCAATATTAATAAAAAATAGCGCGTAGATAGCTAACTCTAAGCTAGTAAGACCTACACGATTATTGAACCAATGGTTAAAACTCCATCTCTAAAAGTATAGTGTGTAAATCAGGCTTCCAACCAAATTTCTTCATATTAATTTTGTTATTGCTCACGACAACACCTTCTTCTTGTAAACGTTGTCGCTGCTCGTGCGCTTTCTCACTTCCAGCGGGAAATGCTATTTTTCCGTCGGCCCTCACTACGCGGTGCCAATTGTGCTTCCCCTTAATTTCTCTCAAACACTTACCCATCATTCTTGCTCTACCAGGTAGGCCGCAATAGTCGGCTAACTGCCCATAGCTCACAACAACACCCACAGGTACAACACGTAACGTTTTCACCACGCGTTCATGTACGGTATGATCACTCATTATGTGTTACTGCCCTTTTTGCAATAATTTCACAAAGTATCTCTACTATGCGCGCTTACTGTGAACAATGCCACTATCCAATAAATACATGCGTCTGTAAGCATATCAAAAACATTTCAGTCCCTTTGAATGTCATTATCATTCAACACCCAAAAGAAGCCACTCACGCTAAGAATACCGCGCGGCTTGTGACTATGTGTATTCCTTCAGCATGTGTTGTTTTGTCAGATAATGCTGACGCCATGCACACACTTGCGCAATCTTCTTGTAAACAAACCACCGCGTTGATTTACCCAAGCGAAAACAGTACTGCGCTAGAAGACTTGCCTAGAACACAAAAACAACACTATAGAACACTAATTCTCATTGATGGCAGCTGGAAGCAAGCTTTCGGTATAGTAAAGCGATCTCCTTGGTTACAAACGTTACCGTCTTATCATTTTTCTAATGCAACACCTTCTCAATACGCCATTCGCCATACTTCATTACCCCATGCGCTTTCTACACTAGAGGCGGCGGCACATAGCATTTCATGTATCTGCCAACGTGATATGTCTGCACTCTACGACTTACAAACTGCTATGCAGGAACACTGGCAAGGACCGATATCTCATCGAAGAAAGACCTGAGTATTACCAGTACTAGCTTTCCATAGGAACAAACCCATTTTGCTCCCGTATTAAGCTAAGCCAATTCCGAACAGCAGGGTAGGCAGACAAATCAAAGCCTCCTTCATGCGCAACATGGGTGTATGCAAACAATGAAATATCGGCTAAAGACAATCTGTCGCCAAGTAGAAAAGGCGTTTGTTTTAGTTGTTGTTCCATAACAGCAAGTGCGCGGTAACCACCAGCTTGCTTAGATTCAAACTCTTGTTTTCTGTCTTCGGGCAAACCTAAATACACATTAATGTATCGGGCAACCGCGATATAGGGCTCGTGACTGTATTGTTCAAAGAACTGCCATTGCAAAAGCTTCGCATGAGAAAAAGAAGAGGATGGAATTAGTGGGGTGCTATCAGCCACATAGTGCATAATGGCATTTGATTCACTAAGCGTCCTGCCGTCATCTAACTCCAGTATAGGAATTTTACCGTTTGGAGACTTTTCTAGAAATGCCGCAGTTCTTGTCTCACCTTTCATAATATCGATATCAACCCACTCACAGTTCTTATCCAGTAAAGCCAGTAATAACTGAAGTTTGTAGCAATTACCTGAGCGTTTGTCGCCGTATATTCTCACAATGAAACCTAAAGTCTGAATTGTAGACAATTACCTTATCAGTGCTTTTCATTCTGAACAATATTATTCATCGTACTGAACCAGCCGTCGCTTTAGCTAGTTTAAGAAAGCTTACCACAACACTCTTTAGCAACACTTAATAAGACTATTTAAAAGGGAGTGGTTTATAGAAGGCACACACAGGTACGTACTAATGATAGAGGGGAAATTGAATTATCCATTCAATAATTATCAGTACTACCCAAGAGATTGGTATAAGTAAGACACACGCAGCCACTCTCGCTTTATCTTTTAGCGCAAATGCACTACGTGTAATCTGGGAAATTCGTTCTTTCTCGGTTTCCATACTCTCAAGAGAACTGCTTGATGCCGAAGTTATGTTCTTGGCATATTGTTTAATGCCTTTGTTAATATCTTCTTCTAAGTGCTCAAGCGCCAGTTGTTGTTCAGTAATTAGAAGACCTCTCAATTTGAAAACTGGAAGAAATAGATACAGAGCAACTACGCCCGTAAAGAATGTGACGACGAGAACATCAATAGAAGGGATATCCTTTTTAAGCCAAAAAATGGGGAATATCGCTAACGCCCCCATCGCAAAAATGCTATTAGTAGTGCCTAATTTGAGTATCGTCATAATCGACTTTAATCTATCACTGTCACTAACAGCGCTGGGTAAAACATTTTTGGTTAGGTAATTAATGTTAGATGAAATCTGAAACAAGAATAAGAATATGAGAAACCAAAATGGCACAGCAGTAGCGGTAAGAAACAACACGTGAACTTCTTGCTTCGTCGCAATTAAACCTTCAATGACGCAATAAACAACCGTTACCATAATAGAGATTATCATGGCATTAAAAATATGATGTTTAAATTGCGCAGAGAGCTGCTGACGGTGCGCAGTAAATTGACTTAACTGATTGGCCTTTACCAGCAACGAAATAAGTGTACTAGCTACATTTTGATGCATAAGACGCAAAGCAAACCAGAAATAACCTGTTATAACTGACATACCTACAGCCGAATTAAAATCTCGCTGAGCTCGTATATCGCCAACATCCGGCCATGTAAGCGCACCTGTAAAGTAGTGCACTGACAATAATATCAATGTGGTAAGTAGTGGGAGAAATCCAACAGCAGCACCTTTGTGCATATTGGAATAGGCATTAAACGTCATTATTCTCTTCGTTTACGCAATGACTGAGGCGCATCAAATCGTAAAGCTGAATCGTCATCGTTGTTTCAAACTGCCTAACCATAAGCTATTAGATGGTTAATAAGCAATACTATTAAACGTAAGAAGATGTGAATGAGTGTTTTTCGCACTTAAAATAAAAAACCCGCTGAAAGGCGGGTTTTTTCAAATTAGCTGCTCGCTTATTTACGTAACTTCTGAATAAGACGAAGTTGCGCAATTGCTTCGGCAAGCTCAAGAGCTGCTTCTGCATAATTAAAGTCAGCGCCTGGGTTGGCGATGTGCTCTTCAGCACGTCGTTTGGCTTCTTCTGCCGCCTGCTCGTCAAGATCTTCAGCTCGAACCGCAGTATCAGCAAGAACGGTGACGTTACCAGGTTGTACTTCTAGTACACCACCAGCAACATAGATCATTTCTTCTTCACCGTGCTGTTTAACCAAACGCACCATACCAGGTTTAATAGCAGAGATAAGTGGCGCATGGCCTGGGTGAATACCCAGTTCACCTTCGCTACCTGTAACTTGAATCGATTCAACGCGACCTGAGAAGATTTGCTTCTCTGCGCTTACTACGTCCAAATGTACTGTCATTGCCATGTGAACCTCCTGATTAGGTACGTTAGCATGATGGAAGGCTAGCTAGTGCTAGCCCTTTCATTATGCTTTCTTGGCTTTCTCTAGCGCTTCGTCAATTGAACCAACCATGTAGAAGGCTTGCTCTGGAAGGTGATCATACTCACCGTCTAGAATGCCTTTAAAGCCACTGATTGTATCTTTAAGCGCAACGTATTTACCTGGCGCACCAGTAAATACTTCTGCTACGAAGAACGGCTGAGAAAGGAAACGCTGAATTTTACGAGCACGTGATACCACTTGCTTGTCTTCTTCAGACAATTCATCCATACCTAGGATCGCGATGATGTCTTTAAGTTCTTTATAACGCTGAAGAACTGTCTGTACACCACGAGCTACGTCATAGTGCTCTTGACCAATTACTAGAGGGTCAAGCTGACGAGACGTTGAATCTAGAGGGTCTACCGCAGGGTAGATACCAAGAGACGCGATATCACGAGAAAGTACAACTGTTGCATCTAAGTGAGCAAACGTTGTAGCAGGTGATGGGTCAGTCAAGTCATCCGCAGGTACGTATACCGCTTGGATTGAAGTGATTGAACCAGTCTTCGTTGACGTAATACGTTCCTGAAGTACACCCATTTCTTCTGCAAGTGTTGGCTGATAACCTACCGCAGATGGCATACGACCTAGAAGTGCAGATACTTCAGTACCCGCTAGCGTGTAACGATAGATGTTATCTACGAAAAATAGTACATCACGACCTTCGTCACGGAACTTCTCAGCCATTGTTAGACCAGTAAGAGCAACACGTAGACGGTTGCCCGGTGGCTCGTTCATCTGACCGTAAACAAGCGATACTTTATCAAGTACGTTTGAGTCGTTCATTTCATGATAGAAGTCGTTACCTTCACGAGTACGCTCACCAACACCAGCGAATACAGAGAAACCACTGTGTTCGATAGCGATGTTACGGATAAGCTCCATCATGTTTACTGTTTTACCTACACCGGCACCACCGAATAGACCAACTTTACCACCTTTAGCAAACGGGCATACCAAGTCGATTACTTTGATACCTGTTTCTAGTAGTTCTACTGAGCTAGACTGATCTTCGTAGCTTGGCGCTTCACGGTGAATAGACATACGCTCTTCTTCACCAATTGGGCCCGCTTCGTCGATTGGGTTGCCCAATACGTCCATGATACGACCTAGTGTCTTCGTACCAACTGGAACCATGATTGGGTTACCGGTATTTTCTACTGCAAGACCACGTTGTAGTCCGTCTGTAGTACCTAGTGCGATGCCGCGAACAACACCGCCACCTAATTGCTGTTGCACTTCCAGGGTTAGACCTGACAAGTCACCTTGGGTAACTCGTAGTGCGTCATAAACTCTTGGTACCGCATCTTGTGGAAACTCAATGTCCACAACGGCGCCAATGATTTGGACGACCTTACCTTGACTCATAATTTGTCCTCGTTATCTTTTTTAAACCTTTGCCTACACCGCTGCGGCACCGCCAACAATCTCACTAATTTCTTGTGTGATTGCAGCTTGACGCGCTTTGTTATATACCAGTTGTAACTCATCAATAAGGTTACCGGCATTGTCGGTTGCTGCCTTCATGGCAACCATTCGCGCAGCTTGTTCTGACGCCGCGTTTTCTACAACACCCTGATATACCTGAGACTCAATGTAACGAACCATTAGTGCTTCCAAAATTTCTTTTGGATCTGGCTCGTAGATGTAGTCCCAACGATGCTTGTATTCTTCGTCTTGAGACTTTGGCAAAGGCAATAACTGATTGATCACAGGTTTCTGTGTCATGGTGTTAACGAAGTCATTGAATACCAAGAAAACTCGGTCAATTTTACCTTCGTCATACGCATTAAGCATAACGCGCACAACACCTACTACATCGCTCACAGTCGGCTTGTCACCTAAACCTGATTCAGCAGCTAACAAAGAGCCACCAAAACGGTTGAAGAACGAGCACGCTTTCGAACCTAATGCAGCAAAATCCACTTCTACACCCTGATCACGCCATTTTTTGACGTCTTGGGTGACAAGCTTAAATTCGTTGGTGTTCAAACCACCACATAAGCCTCGGTCAGTGGAAATCACGATGTAACCGACTCGCTTGACTTCACGCTCTTCCAAATAAGGGTGGCGATATTCAAGGTTACCGTTTGCAATGTGACCAATCACTTTAAGCATATTTTGTGCGTATGGACGACCAGAGGCCATGCGTTCCTGCGCCTTTTTCATTTTAGACGCAGCAACCATTTCCATCGCACTGGTAATTTTTTGAGTATTTTTGATACTCCCAATCTTACCTTTTATTTCTTTACCGCTGGCCATGACTATCTCTCCGATTACTCAACGTATTGCGCTGGTGGTTAAACACCAGCGCCATTGATTACCAAGTTTGTGTCGCTTTAAATTTAGTTAAAGCGTCGCTCAACTGAGAGGCAATCTCGTCGTTGTAGTTACCTGATTCGTTGATAGTCTTCATCAGCTCAGCATGTTCACTGTTCATGTAAGAGTGAAGAGCAGCTTCAAAATCTAGGATTTTTGGAAGCTCGATATCCTTAAGGAACCCTTTCTCAACAGCAAACAATGAAACACCCATGTCAGCGATTGATAGTGGCGTGTACTGTTTCTGCTTCATAAGCTCAGTTACGCGCTCACCGTGTTCTAGCTGTTCACGAGTTGCATCATCAAGGTCAGACGCAAACTGCGAGAACGCCGCTAGTTCACGATACTGAGCAAGGGCTAGACGGATACCGCCACCCAACTTCTTGATGATTTTAGTTTGTGCAGCACCACCAACACGAGATACCGAGATACCAGCGTTAACCGCTGGACGGATACCTGCGTTGAACAAGTCAGTTTCTAGGAAGATCTGACCGTCAGTAATCGAGATTACGTTAGTAGGTACGAATGCTGATACGTCACCTGCTTGCGTTTCGATAATTGGAAGCGCAGTAAGTGAACCAGTTTGACCTTTAACTTCACCGTTAGTGTAACGCTCAACGTATTGCTCGTTTACACGTGCAGCACGTTCTAGTAGACGCGAGTGAAGATAGAAAACGTCACCTGGGTAAGCTTCACGGCCTGGTGGACGCTTAAGTAGTAGTGAGATTTGACGGTAAGCAACAGCTTGCTTAGACAAATCATCATATACGATTAGTGCATCTTCACCGCGGTCACGGAAGTATTCACCCATAGTACAACCAGAGTAAGGCGCTAGGTATTGAAGCGCTGCAGACTCAGAAGCAGAAGCAGCCACAACGATTGTGTGTGCAAGTGCACCGTGCTCTTCTAGCTTACGTACTACGTTAGCGATAGTAGACGCTTTCTGACCAACCGCTACGTACACACACTTAATGCCTGTACCTTTTTGGTTGATGATAGCGTCAACAGCCATAGCTGTTTTACCACACTGACGGTCACCGATGATAAGCTCACGCTGACCACGACCTACTGGGATCATGGCATCAACTGACTTATAACCAGTTTGGATTGGTTGATCTACTGATTGACGCTCGATTACACCAGGTGCAATTTTTTCAACTGGTTCGAAACCAGCAGCGTCGATAGAACCCTTACCATCGATAGGCTCACCAAGGGTGTTTACAACACGTCCTAGTAGAGCGTTACCAACTGGTACTTCAAGGATACGACCCGTAGATTGTACTTTTACGCCTTCTTGTAGGTCAGCGTATGGACCCATTACAACTGCACCTACTGAGTCTCGCTCAAGGTTTAGTGCAATTGCGTAACGGCTTCCAGGAAGCTCGATCATCTCACCTTGCATTACATCTGCAAGGCCATGAATGCGGATAATACCGTCAGTTACTGCGACGATAGTACCTTCATTGCGTGCTTCACTGGTTACATTGAACTGTTCAATTCTTTTCTTGATCAGTTCAGCTATTTCAGTGGAATTAAGTTGCATGCTCTTATCCCCGTTATGCTTGCAACGCGTCTGCTAGACGGTTCAATTTCGACTTTACGGAACCATCAATGACTGTATCGCCGGCTTTAATAACCATTCCAGCGATAAGGGCAGGGTCCACGTTACAATTAAGCTTCACTTTACGTGCCAAACGTTTTTCCAAAGATGCAACCAACTCATTTTGTTGTGCATCTGTCAGCGTAGATGCTGAGGTTACGTCCACTTCTACTTCTTTGTCGTACTCTGCTTTAAAAGCATCGAACAAAGTAGAAATTTCAGGCAACGCGGCTAAACGTTTATTTTCGGCCAATACCTTTACTAGGTTTTGACCGTGTTCATCGAGTTGCTCACCACAAACATTGTTAAAAATGTCGGCGAGAGTATCGGCTGCAACAGCACCAGATAATAACTGGTGCATGTCTTCATTCGCAGCTACCGCACCCGCGAAGGTGAGCATTTCTTGCCATTTCGCAATGGCGTCTTTCTCGACAGCAAAATCGAAAGCAGCTTTAGCATAAGGACGAGCAACGGTTGTCAATTCAGACATGGCTCTTCTCCCTATTAAAGCTCAGCGACAAGTTTTTCAACAATGTCGTTTTGTGCATTAGCATCGATTTCACGTTGTAAGATTTGCTGTGCGCCAGCTACTGCAAGAGCAGAAACCTGCTTGCGCAAATCTTCTTTGGCACGATTGCGTTCAGCTTCAATCTCGGCATAACCAGAAGCGACGATTTTCTCGCGTTCCGCATGGCCTTTTTGCGTTTCTTCGTCAACCAATTGGTTGGCACGCTTTTTAGCCTGCTCGATAATTTCAGCTGCTTGCGCTTTCGCATCTTTAAGCTGCTCAGTGGCTTTCGCTTGAGCTAGCTCTAGGTCTTTCTCTGCACGTTCAGAAGCTTCAAGGCCATCGGCAATCTTCTTCTGACGTTCTTCAATCGCTGCAATCAGCGGCGGCCACACAAATTTCATGCAGAACACCACGAACACAGCGAAGGCGATCAATTGACCAATAAAAGTGGCGTTAATATTCACTATCGCCTCTCCTCATAAAAGTTCGCTAGAGTATGAATTAAAGTAGGTACTGAGGTGGAGCGAACAATAGGAATAGTGCGATACCAACACCGATCATCGCGATAGCATCGATTAGACCTGCTACGATGAACATTTTAACTTGTAGTTGTGGTGCAAGTTCTGGTTGACGAGCAGCAGACTCTAGGAATTTACCACCTAGAAGACCGAAGCCGATAGCGGTACCAAGAGCACCCATACCAATTAGGATAGCAACTGCGATTGCAAGCATGTTTAAATCTCCGATTTAAAGTTTAGTTAAGGTTAATGTTTAAAATAAAACTCGGTTAAAAACGGTACCGACTTTACTGACATCGGTACCCGTTGATTCCTAGTGATCTTCAGCTGCAAGGCTTAAGTACACGATGGTTAGCATCATGAAAATAAACGCTTGAAGTGGAAGAACCAAAATATGGAACACAGCCCACATAAAGTGCAGTGGAAGCTGGAAGTAGCCAATCGTCGCGATAAGGATAAAGATTAGCTCACTCGCGTAAAGGTTACCGAACAAACGCAGTGCTAGTGAAAGCGGACGCGCAAGCAATGTAACCGTCTCAAGAATGAAGTTCACAGGGATAAACAGTGGGTGACCAAAAGGCTGCATAGTCAGCTCTTTAGTGAAACCACCAATGCCTTTCATCTTGATAGAGTAGAAAAGAATTAGGATGAACACACCTGCAGCTAGTGCAAATGTTAAGTTAAGGTCAGTGGTTGGCACTGCCTTCATGTATACATCATGCGGGTCCATACCAAACGCAGAAGAACCAATAAGACCAGCAATAGTAGGTAGTACGTCAACTGGGATAAGGTCCATCAAGTTCATTAGCAATACCCATACGAAAATAGTCAGTGCTAATGGTGCGATAAGCGCGCTTTTACCGTGGAAAGTGCTTTTCACGTTGTCGTCAACAAACTCAACGATAAGCTCAACAAACGCCTGCATTTTGCCAGGAACGCCTGTAGTTGCTTTTTTAGCTACGCTTCTAAAAATGAAAAGGAATAAAAGACCAAGACCAATAGACCACGCAAGCGTGTCTACATGCCATGCCCAAAAACCAGCATCAGAACACGCTTTGTTAAACGCAATTCCGTTGTCAGTTGAGCACATAGTGGCATTGGTCAAGTGGTGCTTGATGTATTCTGAGGTAGTGTATTCAGATGCCATTGTTTAACCCAAGTTGTAAAGTGTAAAAATTTGGTGACTGGTTTTCCCGGATCACTTGGTCGTTTTTTTCGTTAATGCGATGTTTTCATCGTCTTTATTTTTTCGAACCATAGTGAAACATGGCTAGCGCATGGCTAGCAGTTGTAATCACGAACGCAGCGAATATTTCAAGCGGCGTAGCGTTTAAGCCTTTAAACGCAATTACAAATAAAATAATTGTCAGTGCCAGCTTCATTTTAGAGCCTTGGCTAAAACTACGTGCAACAAGGTCGTTTTTACTTGCGCCTACATAACGAAACGCGAAAGCAGTAAATACAACGGTGGGCAGTATGCTAATTAGTGCACCTGCGGCGGCCGACATTGCGGAGTGTCCTCCGGCGGCAGCACCTGCAATACTTGTAACGACCAGGGCGGTTATTGCCTGAAAAAGTAGCCCTTTTTTCGCGAGGTCTAAACCTCGTTTTGCTAGCCTATTCGTCACTTTTTCTCGCAGCTTGTTCACGTCTTACAAAAAGCGTCAGAAGTATACTGTTTTACCGATAATTTTCAACAGTACATCGCTTTTTGAAAGTTATTCTGAAAATTTTCTATTCCTATAACCGGAAAGGAGAGTGTCCGATGCAAACATCAGACGACATGTCATTTGCGGGTAGGCAAAAATGGAAATACTAAAACCATTATTATAAGTTATTGTATTTTAGATATAATCCCATCTAATTGTTCTAAATCACTGAAACTAATTGTAAGCTTTCCTTTGCCTTTGGCATTGTGGTCAATGCTCACTGGCGCACCCAAATTTTCTGAAAGTCGGGTCATAAGGTTTTGTACATCGGGATCAACTTTCTTGTCTTCTTTAGGTTTTGCAGGCTCTAATAGCTTTTTCACTAACTTTTCAGTGTCGCGAACCGTTAACCCTTTTCCAGAGACAATCTGGGCAGCTTCTGATTGTGATTCTCCCTCTAAAGCAAGTAACGCTCTAGCATGACCCATTTCAATATCGCCGTGCTCGACTAACAACTTAACATCGTCGTTAAGGTTATTGAGACGCAGTAAATTTGTCACAGTTGTACGGGATTTCCCTACTGCTTCAGCTACTTCCTGATGAGTAAGGGAAAATTCATTCATTAAACGATCAAGGGCTTGCGCCTCTTCCATTGCATTTAAATCTTCCCGTTGGATATTTTCAATAAGAGCAATAGCAACGGCAGCTTCATCTGGTACGTTTTTGACCAAACAAGGAACTTCGTCTAACTGGGCCAGTTGAGAAGCACGCCAACGACGTTCACCAGCGATAATTTCGTAACGATGTTCATCAACTTTGCGAACAACGATAGGCTGAATGATGCCTTGGGCACGAATAGACGATGCTAATTCTTCCAGCGCTTCAGGAGACATGTCTTTCCGAGGTTGATACTTACCTGGCACTAGATATTCAATAGGAAGCTTGCTTAGCTCTCCATTGGTTTGAATTACCTCGGCGGCATCTTGTTCTCGTTGAGCAGATGATTGGCTAGTAGCGAGTAGCGCATCTAAGCCACGGCCAAGGCCTCTTTTACGTGCAGACATAGTTTCCTCTATGACATTAACTGATAAAAATCAGCGTCTTCTCAATTAACTTGCTTTTGCCTGTGCAGGCGTTGATTTATCTCTTCGGCGCAGAATTTCACCCGCTAAAGCCAAATACGCTTTTGCACCGGTTGATGATTTATCGTAATACATAGCAGGTGTACCAAAACTTGGCGCTTCGGCGAGGCGAACGTTACGCGGGATAACCGTGCGATACACTTGTTCACCAAAATGGCGCTTTAATTGCTCTGAAACATCATTTGCTAGTCGATTTCGCGGGTCGTACATAGTACGCAATACGCCTTCAATCTTCAATTCAGGATTAACTACAGACGCTAATTTTTGAATAGTATCCATTAGCGCAGTCAAACCTTCTAATGCATAGTATTCACACTGCATTGGTACCATAACAGAATCGGCTGCAGCTAGCGCATTAACAGTAAGTTGGTTAAGAGATGGTGGGCAGTCAATGAAAATAAAATCGTAATAGTCGATAACAGGTTTTAAGGCATTGCGCAGACGCACTTCGCGGGCAAACATTTCCATTAATTTAATTTCAGCAGCGGTTACATCACCATTTGCCGCAATAAGATCATACTTTCCGCAGGTACTTTTTACGATGACGTCATTGATGGGCTTTTCTTCGATCAACAGTTCAAATGCCGTAGACTCAACCTCGTATTTGTCGACACCGCTACCCATGGTTGCGTTACCTTGAGGATCAAGATCGATAAGCAATACTTTTCGTTTCGTGGCAGCCATTGATGCTGCTACGTTAACCGCGGTGGTTGTTTTACCCACACCACCTTTTTGATTCGCGATCGCGATTACCTTAGCCACGTTAGATCCCATTATTTCTTCTTCAGCCAAACCAAATGTCTCTCGCCCACAAGATTAGGCACTGTAAGGTTTTCCGTTCTGATAACATGGAAGTAATCACTTACTTCATCTATTTCGTCTTGAGGAAACTGACCCTTTAGCGCCAAAAACTGCCCTTCTGAATCTACCAGATGCTGACACCAGTGCAACATATCTTTTAAAGACGCAAAAGCGCGGCTAAGCACAACATCGTAAGGAACTTCACCACTGTGCGCTTCTACGCGACTTTGAACAGGTGTTACATTTTCTAGTTTTAGGGTGTGTACGCATTGTGTCATAAAGCGAACGCGTTTGCCTAATGAGTCCAGTAAGGTGAATTTTTTCTCTGGAAATGCAATTGCTAGCGGCATGCCAGGCAAGCCAGGCCCCGTACCTACATCAATGATATTGTCACCAGTTAAATGGGGCACAATGGCAAGCGAGTCAAGGATATGCTTAACCATCATTTGTTTTGGATCGCGCACTGACGTTAAGTTGTACGCCTTGTTCCACTTATCAATAAGCATTACATAATCAACAAGTTGCTGTTGCTGCAAATCACTCAGATCAAGCGAGAGGGCTTCAAGGCCTGAGGCCAAAATCGTATGCAAATCTTGCTGTATGGTCATTGATAATTCTATTTTAACTAATTGAACAATGGAGCTTTTACCGACGTTACACGAAAAGTGTAGAAGGGCTTAAAGCGCTTAGCCCCTAATGATACGCGAAGATCCGCGAAAAGCTAAGCGCTAGATATGTGCGTTTAAAGCAAACGGATGTTTTACGCGCTAATTTTGTCTTGCTTACGCAACATGCCATGCTTTTTAAGGTAAACCAAGAGCAAAGAAATAGCCGCTGGTGTAATGCCAGAAATACGCGAAGCTTTGCCAATAGTTTCAGGACGCGCATCAGTCAACTTTGCCACCACTTCATTGGATAAACCCGATATTTTACTAAAGTCCATATCCACAGGAAGTAGAGTATTTTCATGGCGTTGCGTTTTCGCAATTTCATCCATTTGGCGAGCAATGTAACCTGCATACTTAATTTGGATTTCTACTTGCTCAGCGGCAATAGGATCTTCTAAACCCGGACCTACCGATTCGATTTCCATTAGCTGGTCATACGTCATCTCTGGGCGACGAATGAGTTCTTCAAGAGAGTGTTCGCGACTAACCGGATTTTTAAGCATGGTGTTGAGTTGCGGTGTAGCAGCGTGATCAGGATGGATCCATTGACCGCGAAGACGCTGAAGTTCAGCTTCCACGGCTTCCATCTTGTCATTGAATTTCGTCCAACGCGCATCATCAACCAAACCAATCTCTCTGCCTAGTTCCGTCAAACGACTATCCGCATTGTCTTCACGGAGCAACAGGCGATATTCAGCGCGGCTGGTAAACATGCGATACGGCTCTTTGGTTCCCATGGTAGCAAGATCGTCAATCAATACACCCATGTATGCTTGATCGCGACGCAACATCAATGGATCTTTTTGTTGAACTTGCAGTGCAGCATTTGCACCTGCCACTAAACCTTGCGCACCGGCTTCTTCGTAGCCTGTAGTACCGTTAATTTGACCAGCAAAAAACAGGCCTTGGATGAACTTAGTTTCCAAGGTTTGTTTTAAATCTCTAGGATCGAAGAAGTCGTATTCGATGGCATAGCCTGGGCGCACAATATGCGCATTTTCGAAGCCTTTAATGGAACGAACAAGGTTCATTTGAACGTCAAAAGGCAAGCTGGTTGAAATGCCATTTGGATAAACTTCTATGCTGTTTAGTCCTTCTGGCTCAACAAAAATTTGGTGAGACGATTTATCAGCAAATCGCGTGATCTTATCTTCGATACTTGGGCAATAGCGCGGACCAATACCTTCAATGACACCAGTAAACATTGGCGAGCGATCAAGACCACCGCGAATAATGTCGTGAGTTTTCTCATTGGTATGCGTGATATAACACGGAATCTGGGTTGGATGCATAGTGCGATCGCCCATAAACGAGAAAACAGGCGTGGGTGAATCACCAGGCTGTGGCTGCATTACAGAGAAATCTAATGAACGCGCGTCTAGTCTTGCGGGTGTTCCCGTTTTTAAACGGTCAACACGGAATGGCAAGGCACGAAGTCTATCAGCTAATGCAATTGACGGCGGATCGCCAGCGCGGCCACCACGGTAATTTTCCAAACCAATGTGAATGGTGCCGCCCAAGAAAGTACCTACCGTAAGAACAACCGTTTTTGCCTTAAATTTAAGGCCCATTTGGGTAACAACACCACACACACGATCGTTTTCTACAATGAGATCATCAACGCTTTGTTGGAATAACGTAAGGTTTTCTTGGTTCTCTACAATGTTGCGAATGGCATTTTTGTAAAGTGTTCTATCGGCTTGAGCACGGGTCGCTCGAACTGCGGGTCCTTTGCTTGAATTCAACGTTCTAAATTGAATACCGCCTTGGTCAATAGCCAAGGCCATTGCACCACCTAAAGCGTCAATTTCTTTAACCAAGTGTCCTTTACCGATCCCACCAATAGCAGGGTTACAAGACATTTGGCCTATCGTTTCAATATTGTGAGTAAGTAATAGTGTATTGGCACCCATGCGAGCAGCAGCAAGTGCAGCTTCCGTACCTGCATGTCCACCACCGACAACGATGACATCAAATGCTTCAGCATAAAACATGGATAAACCTCACTATTGAACAATCAATTACGATTTCTAAAATTTAACGACCTTAGATCAGATTCTGCTGAAAAAAGGGCGCATATTTTATCTGAGTTATGGGATAAAGAAAATGATTAAATTTTCCTCAAAACCTTTTATTTGAAAAGCCTGATCGACAAATAAGATCTTAAGATCTCTTTTAGATCTGTTTATTTTTACTTTTATTAGGATCATCAAGATCTGTGAGTAACCGATCAAAGAACATAAAGATCATCAAGTTACGCGATCAATAAGTTTGGGAAACACCGATCCATAACCCCCTCCTGAACTTGTGTATAAATAGCCTTTTTATCCACATGCCGACTTGACTGAAAAGTTATTCTTTTTTCGATCAGAGCTTATACACAGTGGTTTGTAGGATCCTATCCACAGGGGTGATCAAGATGTGATCCAGTTGGGGATAAAATGTTTGCTATTTATGTATAGTGATCAGAAGATCGCGTAACAACAAGCCTTACACGGCGATCTTGCTGTGGAGGAGATCTTTGCAGAATCCTGTGATTAGATCGCATGATCGTCCCTCTCCTAAAACTCATTAAATCTATTATCAAAAAAAATTTAAGAAAAAACGGCTTTTCTAACGAAGGTCTTTCATTAATTCTTCTTTGTTTTTTCACAATTACTCATGCTCCAGTACTATCGTTTTGGTTAAATTACATTCAATTGAAAACCCTTCATCATGAGTTACAAGTATAAAGCCCCCTTGATATTGATTGAGCGCAATTGCTAATACGGACTTAGCGTCAATGTCTAAATGGTTGTCGGGCTCGTCAAGTAATAGCATGGGCAAGGTAGGTTGGTTTGCCGCAATAAGCATAGCTACTTTCATTTTTTCTCCACCACTAAGCGTATGTGCATTTTGAAAAACCTTGTCGTTTCTAATACCAATGCCTGCCAATAGTGTTCTTGCTTTAACGACACTAAGATTTGCACATTGTGTGATGATATTGTCCAAAACTGACAGGTTTGGCTGAACCAATGAAAAGTGCTGATCGACATAAAACAAAGGGGTGTTAGTAGTTAACTCTCCAGATTTTAATGTGTATTCTTTTATTATCGTTTTTAACAGTGTTGATTTGCCTACACCGTTTCGTCCTTTAAGGTGCACTTTGTCGTTTGCGTTTATAAATAGTGTTATGGGCACTGATGAGCCCTTTGGCAGTACGCCATCTATTAGGGATATAACTCTATTTGCTTTCGATTGGACATCTGCAAACACAATGCTCTGTGGCGTGTTTTGTTGCTGCTTATTTTTGAGTTCTTGTTCTCTTTTGTTTATTTGGTTTTGTCGCTGCTGTTCATTTCTAATTCGACCAGCGGTACTAGCTGTTGCACTATCTTTCTTTTTATCGAGTAACACTTTTGCTTGGCTACCTGAATGTCGTAACTTGTTGCCTTGACTTGCCCTACGAGCTGCTTTTTCTATGTTTTTTTGACTCTGTTGTTCAATGTTGCGCTTTTGTTTTATAACCGCTGCAAGTTGTTTGTCGGTTGCATGTTTCTCTATATTCAATTGATCTAAATAGTTATCAAAGTTGCCCCCATATATTTTCATTCCTGTGCTGCTAAGGGCCCAAATTTCCTCCATGTTATTAAGTAATATACGATCATGGCTGATGATCAGGACGTGACCGCGATATTGTCTAATGCGCGTTAATAGCCACTCTTTACTGTCACTGTCTAAATGGTTGCTTGGCTCGTCGAGAATGAGTAAAGCCGCATTTGAATTAAAAGTTTTCCAAAGCCTGAGTTTGGTAAATTGGCCTCCACTTAGCTGTTTACACGGCAAGAATGGCTCATCAGGTAAACCGATATCTTTTAGTTGTCGGCTTAATTGGTTTTTAAGGTCCCAAGCATCTCCCACAAGGTCAAATAGCAGCGGCGAACAGTCGCCTTTTTCAATACGTTCAATGGCATTAAGTACATCGAAGCTATCAAGGAAATGCGCCACTGTGTATGTGTCATCATCTAACACTTCACTTTGTTGATGAAAGTATGCGAGGCTATTTGTTGTTGAAACTGTGCCTTTGGTTGGTGCAGTTTGACCTGCCAATATTGATGCCAGTAGTGATTTACCTACACCGTTTCTGCCAACAAGCCCAATTCGACTTTTAGTCAAAGTAAAAGAGACATTATCAAATAGGACACGACCATTATCGAGTTGGTATGTAATGTTATTAGCGTTAAGAATGGGCATATATTGCTTCCTGTTAAAGCAGGGCAACAGCCGTAATTTTACTATTTGAGCAACAATGAAAACGCGATATCTAAAAGCCAATGGCCCTAAACAATTGTGTTATCAATGTGTAGGAAATAGAAAAGACCACGCCTACTAACCCTGTAAATCCAAAAAAAGTGAGAACTGGATAACAGGTTTAGTTGTTCATGATGGCGTGAGCTCCAATAAGATAAGTGGTGCGAAAATAGACAATATTGATCAGAAAGTCAATGTTAGTGTGTTTATTACAACGTTAAATCTGTACTAAGACTGCGGAGCTATGGCTTACCACTTTGCTCCGCAACTATCTGTATTACAATGTTTTTCTGATGAATTTATATTAACGTACTTGATTCGGTTGATAACGGGGTGGGGTATTTGTATCTTCTAGATCTTGTTGATCCAGGGTTAAGCCTTCACGCCTACTTGGACCTTGAAAACGCACTTTATAAGTGTCGTACTCTTTTATAGATTCGAAACAATAGCGCCCCAGCGCATTTTCGAGCTCGGCTAAGTTGTGGTTAGTAATTAATATACAGTTCTTTTTATTCACCAAGCGTTGTCGAAGTAAATTGCCAAACCAACTTTGTGCGTTCTTTTTAAGTGCACTTTCGTTAACACATACCTCGTCTAAGATAAGTAAATCAACATCTAGCAATTCTTGGTTAATTTCTCTGAATCGTTGGCTGGCATTATCGGTAGCTGAAAAGTCGAAAGAGAAGTTACGCATTTCAAGCAAGGTTGAAAGCTGGCGATAAAGCACCGAGATCTCATATTGCTCAATGAGTTGATGGGCAATCGCACCAGCAATATGTGATTTCCCGCGTCCGTAATCACCGTAGAAGATCATCATGTGCGATCCACTTTCTCGCCACGCTGGATCATCATGAGCAGCAATGAACGATTGTGCAATTGATACAGCTTCAATTACGTCATCACTGTCTTCAACTAGATTGGCAAATGTCCACTTAGGGTTGAGGTCCGAACGTCCGTGTATGGCGTCTACGCGGGCTTTTTTAGTTCGTTGTTGAAGTTGACATATTTCTGCATTGGCCTGTGCTTCGTATTGCTTGCGCAGCGTTTTATAGTCGATATATTCATTGTTCGGATCGACGTTTTTATTTAACGCTTTCGCTAAGTTGGCAATTTTGTCAGTGATACGATCCATAATGCTTTAACTCTTCTTTGATGCGGCGTATTTTTCCACCAGCTTTCTAGCATTATCATCTGCTTCTATACCGGCTGCAACTTTGACTTGCTGTGTGCCGACAATTTTTGTTGGTGTGTTTGCAGAACCATAGCCAGAAGCTAAACGCTTACGCTTGATATTGTTCGCGAATTTCTGTGTCCATTGAAATTCACTGAATACGGAACTTGGTCTACCTAACCAATAGGCGACAAACTCTCCAATATCATTGTCTTCATACGTTTTGTCGATAATCCCCAGTAGCGCAGCCATTTCTTCAAATAGGGATTTATTGGGTGTCCACGACGCGTGCATTGAACAATGACGTTGGTGAAGTTGCTCAAAATCAGATTTGGGCTCAGTGATAAGAGGTAACAGTAACGACTTGCCATTAATTGTGTGTTCAATGTCTAGGTCCACAGGTAACGACACCAATCCCACTTGTTCAAGTTGCTTTATCAAGCTATTGATTTGTCTGCCTCGCTGATAGGGCTCTTCTTTATTGTCGCCATTCAGTAAATTAAGTAGTTGTTTATAGTCTACTGGCGCCGTTGATGTTGTAGCACTATTGGCAGATACACGAAGCCCAAGCAAGTATAAGACGCGGCAGTCGTTAGACAGTGGCGACTGCAAAGCAGCGAGTTCGGCTTGGGTAAGTGTACTCATAGTTAATTCGCTAAGACCTGTTCAAACCATTCCACAGCGACATCTTCTGGAATAGGGTGCTCTAGCACGTCTATAAATAGCGCATCAGCTAACAGTGTCCCGCCATTGTCAGTAATTTGCTTTTCCATTTGTTTCGCGCCAAAGCAAAAGGTGTCGTAACTGGTATCACCTAAACCAATAACATAGGCTTGTACTGGTGCTAGCGACACGTCTTTTATTTGGCTGGCAAAAGGTTGAATATTATCAGGTAATTCACCAGCTCCGTGTGTAGAGGTACACACAACCCAGGTTGATTGTGTTTTGATGTCGTCGAGATTGGGCTCAGGGTGAATAGTATAGCTATGCCCAAGTGCAGAAAGTTTTTCTGCAATAGCATCGGCAACGTATTCTGAAGCGCCTAACATGGTTCCAACTATAATTTCGAAATGCTTACTCATAGTATTGAAAAATCTCGTGTTATTGGTGCTATTTACCAATACAAAATGATGAAAATATCTTACCTAACAGGTCATCTGAGGTGAATTCACCCGTTATCTCACAAAGTGCCTGATGTGCCAAACGCAACTCTTCAGCTAGCAGTTCACCGGCCATTGCGTCGTGGAGTTGTCGTTCACCAGTACTCACGTAATTAAAGGCCTGATCAAGCGCATCAATATGGCGTCGCCGCGCAATAAATTGCCCTTCGGTAGTGGTATCAAACCCCATTGTTTTGGCTAAATGTGCTTTGAGTGTGTCTACGCCATCACCTTGCTTAGCAGATAAATTAATAACTGAAATGTCACCTTGCTGGGTATTTACAGCGCTTTGGCCTATATCAAGGGTACTTAAATCGGCTTTATTGCGTATTACCGTAACGGGAATACCGCTTGGTAATCTCGCCATAAACTCTGGCCATATCTCGAATGGGTCAATAACACTTGTGGCCGTTGAATCGACCACAAACAGTACGTGATCGGCTTCATTGATCGCTTGCCAAGCTCTTTCAATTCCAATTTGCTCAACTTTATCAGGGCTTTCTCGAAGCCCCGCAGTATCAATAATATGCACGGGCATACCATCAATGTGGATATGTTCTTTGAGAACGTCTCGCGTTGTACCTGCAATGTCTGTCACAATGGCACTGTCACGACCTGCAAGTGCATTGAGTAAGCTAGATTTTCCGGCATTGGGACGGCCTGCGATGACAACTTGCATACCTTCGCGTAATAAAGTGCCTTGCTTTGCTTGTTCGCGCACTTTGCTTAGGCTTTGCATGATCACGCTTAAATCACCCGAAACTTTTCCATCAGATAGAAAATCAATTTCTTCTTCGGGAAAATCGATTGCCGCTTCCACATACATGCGTAGGTGAATTATTTGTTCTGATAACGCTTGAATCTGTGTAGAAAACTCACCCTGTAGCGACCTAAGTGCACTTTTAGCTGCTTGTTGTGAACTGGCATCAATTAAGTCGGCAATGGCTTCAGCTTGTGCTAAATCGAGTTTGTCGTTTAAGAAAGCTTGTTCACTGAATTCGCCAGGATTAGCCAGTCGTGCATTACCTGTTGCCAATACGGCATCAATCAGCATGTCCATAACTACTTGACCACCGTGGCCTTGCAGTTCCAGTACATCCTCACCAGTAAAGGAATTCGGGCCCTTAAAAAACAATGCAATACCTTGGTCGATAACATTGTTATTGCTATCTACAAAAGGGGTATAGGTAGCCATGCGCGGTGTGAGTGCTGTGGGAACTAACACCTCGGCAATTTGCTTCGCCTTTGGGCCGGAAACACGAACAATACCAACGCCACCACGTCCTGGCGCAGTAGCTTGTGCAGTGATGGTGTCAGTAGAAAGGGTGAGTGAGTCCATAATTAATCGCGGAAGTTTTTAAATTGGAAAGGCTGGCCAAGATCCGACTCTTTTACCAACGCAATAACTTGCTGAAGGTCGTCACGCTTTTTGCCCGTAATGCGCAATTCTTCACCTTGAATGGCTGTTTGAACCTTAATTTTTGCATCTTTAACCAGCTTAACAATTTTCTTTGCCATTGGCTGTTCAATACCTTCCTTGAAAGTAATGGTCTGACGATATGTTTTGCCATGGGCGTCATAAGGTTTCACGTCCATTGATGATGTATCGACGTTGCGCTTAGACATCGCCGTTCTGAACATGCTTTCCATTTGTTGTAACTGGAATTCCGCTTCGGCTTTCATTACAACGGTTTTATCTTTGTATTCGAAAGTCGCGTCAATACCGCGAAAATCAAAGCGAGTAGACAGTTCACGACTTGCGTTTTCAGTTGCGTTGCGAACTTCTTCCATGTTGATTTCTGAAACAATATCGAATGATGGCACTTTGTAATCCTCTTAAGACAAAACAGCCCGCGAAGGCGGGCTGTTAAATATTTATATCAACGTGTTATTTACTGTTGATGCCCCGCTTCTCCATAGAAGCATAAATCATTTTGGCTTGAACCAAGGTAATCACGTTACTGATTAACCAGTATAGTACCAGACCTGCTGGGAACCATAGGAAGAAAACACTCATGGCTACTGGCATCCATTGCATGATTTTCTGCTGCATTGGATCAGTAATGGTGGTTGGCTGCAATTTTTGCAATAGGTACATACTCGCACCCGTTAGCACAGGCAGTACAAAATAAGGATCTTTTACTGATAAGTCAGTAATCCACAATACGAAGTCAGCATGACGCAATTCCACACTTTCCATTAGCACCCAGTATAGCGCTAGGAAAATCGGCATCTGAAGCACCAGTGGCAAACAACCGCCCATTGGGTTTACTTTTTCTTTGCGGTAAAGCTCCATCATGGCTTGTGACATCTTTTGTCTATCGTCGCCGAAACGGTCTTTTAGTTGTTGCATTTTAGGGGCAAGGTTGCGCATACGCGCCATTGACTCGTATTGCTTCTTCGTTAACCAGTACATTGCACCTTTCACGATAACCGTGATGAGAATAATTGCGACACCCCAGTTGTTAACCAAGCTATGTAAGAATTGAAGTAGTGCAAATAGATACTTTGAAATCCACCACAAGAAACCATAGTCAACGGTAAGGTCTAAGCCGCGTGCAATCTCAGCCAAGCTGTCTTGATCTTTCGGACCCATATACAAGGTAGAGGAAACCGTTTTAGTTTCACCGACATTGATTGACTCAGCAGGCGATAGCACACCAATAACAGCAAATTGATTATTCAAGTTGCGAGAGTAAAGGGTATTGGTTTGTTCTTGCGAAGGTACCCATGCTGAAACAAAGTAGTGCTCTAGCATGCCAACCCAACCCGCTTTAGTGGTTTCGCGCAGGTTGTCGTCTTCTATTTCATCGAAAGTATATTTCTGGTATCTGTCATCTTCAGTTGAATATGCTGCACCGCGATATGTAGGCATGAACATATTGCTATTGTCTTCAAACGCCATAACCTGCTTAAGTTGTGCATAAGGCTGAACCGTCGCAGCTGTACCTGTGCCATTCTCGATGGTGTAAGTAACATCTACATCGTAATGACCTTTGGTGAAGGTAAAGGTTTTTGTAACAGATAGGCCTTGATTGTTTTTCCAAGTAAGAGGAACAACTAAGGTATCGCCAGTCATTTCAAAGAAGGTTTCTGACGCGTTATAAACAGGGCGGCCGCTACTACTAGCATCTGGGCCCTGTGCGCCAATGAGACCACTTTGTGCTACGTATAAACCATTACCAGAACGCAATAGGCTGTAAGGGATTTCTGAGCCTTGTTTTACTGGAAATTTCAACAAATCAGCAGTAACCACGTCGCCACCGAGTAAATCAATTCGCAAATCTAGCGTATCTGTTTTTACTTCAATAATGCGGTTGGTGTTTTGCGTAGTTGCAATGGGTTGTGCAGCTGGCACGCTGTCACCACTTGGTACATCTTCACTACTTGCATTTTCAAACGACGGTACACCTTGTGTCGTTTGCTCAGCTTGTTCTTGCGCGACTGGCTGAATAGGCTGTGGTCCATAATCCTTTTGCCATTGCTGCCAAAGCAAAAAGCTAACTAGCGCCAGGCCAATTATCAGAAAACTACGTTGCGATTCCATAGAGGTCTCTTTATTTTGAGTGTTTATTTTGTTGTTTTTCCGGTACTGGATCGTATCCACCGGCATGCAAAGGGTGGCATTTTAATATGCGTTTAATAGATAACCAACCGCCTTTTACCAATCCATGCGTTTTTAATGCGTCTATAGCATACCAAGAACAAGAAGGATGGAAACGACAACGTTGCCCTAAAACAGGCGAAATAAACCATTGATAACACTTTATCAAGGCTAATGGGACTGCAATTAAGAGTTGTTGCAACGCTTGTTTAATTTTTTCCATAGCTTGTCTAAAGTTGCGAAAACTTCTTGGTTGCTAAGGTTATCAGCTCCTGACTTACCTATCACGATAATATCGACGTTTGGTAAATTGTGCTGCTTGTGTCGAAAGCTTTCACGAACTAATCGCTTTAGGCGATTCCTGTCATGTGCTTTACGAATACGCTTTTTCGCGAGTGTAATACCCAGACGTGGAGTAGTAAGTGTGTTTTTTCGAGCTAAGATTGTAAAAGAGGGAGATACTGCTGGGGTTGCGTTATCAAACACAAAGGTAAAGTGGGAGGGAGTTAACAGACGTAACTCCCTAGAAAAATTATTCTCGCCCACTTTGGCGTCTTTCTAATTAAGCAGAAAGACGAGCGCGGCCTTTTGCACGGCGAGCTGCTAGTACTTTACGACCGTTTTTAGTCGCCATACGAGCACGAAAACCGTGAGAACGCTTGCGCTTAAGATTGCTCGGTTGAAATGTTCTTTTCATGACCAAAGTCTCACTTATATTTAGTTAAACATAGGCGTTTTTGGTAACACAAAATTCTGTTGCCAGAACAATGTGGTGTTTTCACCAGAAAAGCCCATCGAAAAAGGACGCTGAATTCTAGAGATCTCGGGGGCTACTGTCAATGTCTAATCTCTCTTTTTGGACGAATAAGTGAACAATTTTTGCTGTTTTTTAATCGATAGGTCACTTTTAAGCACAAAAAAGCTGTGAATAACGCTAATAGCACACTGAGGTTATCCACAGTATGTTGTGAAAAACTGTTAGTTTAAGTAAAAAAGCAAGGGGATCTATCGCATTTTTTATCGTAATTTAGAACAATTGTCACGCATGCTATTGTGATTTGATCTAAAAGAAAAGTTTCATATATTCAATATATTACAATTTTGATCGTCATGATCGTGTGGGATCGTCATTTACTTTTTGTTGATAAAGTAAGATAATCCACAGCGATTAAAACGATAACTATTTTCTCGCTGTTACCCAACATCCCCATCGCTATTATATTAATGGTGCTTTATGGTTTCTTTTTGATGCCAGCATTTTTGTGCTGACGTCTCGAGTTGGTCGTTTACGCGAGTTACGGGAGCTAACAACGTACCATGTCATTATGGAACCAATGTCTTGAAAGGCTACGTCAGGAATTACCGACGCAGCAGTTTAGTATGTGGATTCGACCACTTGTTTGTGAAGAGCAGGATGGTTACGTTGCCTTATATGCCCCTAATCGTTTTGTTCTCGATTGGGTAAGAGATAAATACCTTAACAATATTACCGCGTTGCTACGTGAGTTTGCAGGTGCAGATGCACCTCAACTTCATCTAGAAGTTATGAGTCGTCAAAGTTTAAACCGTTCGGCTCCTGCAGCAACGCAACAATCAAGTCAATCTACCGTTAATACGCCTAGCCGTTATAACGCAGGTAATACTAGTACTCCTTCTGCAGCGCCGCATAACGCATCTCAACCATCTGCAAATAATGTGGCAATGGGTAGGGATGGCCAGTCGAGAATGCCAACTCAAGCGAGCCCTAACTATAGTCAAAATAATGGTAGTTTTGGGTATCAGCAGAACGATCACAATATGGAATCGGCACGCTCTGATCACTACGATCGAGCTACTAATAACGGTAATAGTTACGGACAACCGCCGCGATCGCACACACCGCCTAAAGTGATCCCGATCCCTGAAGCAATGAAGCACAAGAGTAATATCAACCCAACCTATCAATTTGATAACTTCGTAGAAGGTAAATCAAACCAACTAGCGAGGGCAGCTGCAACGCAAGTAGCAAATAACCCAGGTGGTTCTTATAACCCACTGTTTATATACGGTGGAACGGGTTTAGGTAAGACTCACTTATTACATGCTGTAGGTAACGGCATAGTAGCAAATAACGGTGATGCGAAAATTGTTTACATGCACTCAGAGCGTTTTGTGCAGGATATGGTTAAAGCACTTCAAAACAATGCGATTGAAGATTTTAAACGTTTCTATCGCAGTGTAGATGCGTTGCTTATTGATGATATTCAGTTCTTTGCAAACAAAGAACGTTCACAGGAAGAATTTTTTCATACCTTTAATGCGCTGTTAGAAGGTAATCAACAGATAATTCTGACGTCTGATAGATACCCAAAAGAGATTGACGGGGTAGAGGATAGGCTAAAATCTCGTTTTGGATGGGGTTTGACGATAGCCATTGAACCTCCTGAATTAGAAACCCGTGTTGCTATTTTGATGCGTAAAGCTGCGGAAAATAGAATTCATCTGCCTAACGAAGTCGCGTTTTTCATTGCTAAACGCTTGCGCTCGAATGTACGTGAGTTAGAAGGGGCATTAAACCGGGTTATCGCTAATGCTAATTTTACCGGTAGACCCATTACCATTGATTTTGTTCGCGAGGCGCTTCGCGATTTGCTGGCATTACAAGAAAAGCTTGTAACGGTAGATAATATTCAGAAAACAGTGGCAGATTATTATAAGATAAAAGTAGCTGATATTTTGTCTAAGCGAAGAAGCCGCAGTGTTGCTCGTCCTCGTCAGGTTGCCATGGCATTGGCCAAAGAGCTGACTAACCATAGTTTACCGGAGTTAGGTAACGCATTTGGTGGTAGGGATCACACCACAGTATTGCACGCATGTAGAAAAATAGAGCAGCTAAGAGAAGAAAGTCATGATATAAAAGAGGACTATAAGAACCTCATTAGGACTTTATCTTCCTAACAACACGACTTTAGAGGCGAGATAGCACCGCAATGAAATTTACTATAAGCCGCGAACAATTTTTACAGCCACTTCAATTAGTGTCAGGTGCAGTAGAGCGCCGACACACACTGCCTATACTTTCAAACGTTCTCATAAAAGTTAGTGAGGACGCACTATGGCTAACAGGTACAGATTTAGAAGTTGAGCTTATCTCTAGTGTTAAATTAGAAGGTGAGTTTACGGAAGGCGAAATTACCGTTCCAGCTAAAAAGTTGTTCGATATAATTCGCGGTATTTCTGAAGGTACGGATATCCATTTCTCTATCGACGGCAGTAAAGCGTTAATTCGTGCTGGTCGTGGTCGTTATACCTTGTCGACGCTATCTGCCAATGATTATCCTAATTTAGAAGATTGGGAAGGCGAGGTTGAGTTTGAATTAACTTGCAGTGACTTAAAACGTCTTATTGATTCTACTAGTTTTTCAATGGCTCAGCAGGATGTTCGTTATTACCTAAATGGTATGTCGTTAGAAACAGAAGAGAATGTAATTCGCACAGTGGCTACCGATGGTCACCGTCTGGCCCTTTGTCGTCTAAATTACGAAACTGCCTTACCTTCACGCCAAGTTATAATTCCTCGTAAAGGTGTCTTAGAAATTTCTCGTTTGATTAGTGAAGACGATAAATCTTTGAAAGTACAAATAGGCGCTAACCATTTACGTATTTTTTCAAATGATTTCATTTTTACTTCAAAACTTGTAGACGGTCGTTTTCCAGACTATCGCCGCGTTTTACCTCAAAATGGTGATAAAGAAGTTATAGCAAGTAAAGCGGTACTTAAAGAAGCATTCTCTCGCGCTGCAATTCTTTCTAATGAAAAGTTTCGTGGTGTTCGCCTAAATTTGTCATCGGGTGAGTTGAAGATTACTGCCAATAACCCTGAGCAAGAAGAAGCAGAAGAAATTGTGGATGTTCAGTATCAGGGCGATGACTTAGAAATAGGTTTTAACGTCGCTTATTTAATTGACGTATTGAATGCGTTGGGTACCGATAGCGTCAAAGTAAGCTTGTCTGACTCAAATGCTAGTGCGTTAATTGAAGACAGCGCTGATGATTCTGCGTTGTATGTCATAATGCCAATGCGTTTGTAGTTCGACTAGTTATTAACACATTCATCATTCCATACACCAAGGTGTATTCCAATATTTTTAAGGGGCGATGTACAACAAGTATATCGCTTCTTTGTTTTATCAGTGTGGCACTATGAAACTTGACCGTGTACAGATTACTCGGTTTCGTAACCTATCTTCTGTTTCTTTTTCTCCATCACCATCGCTTACAATAATACAAGGCGTAAACGGCAGTGGAAAATCCTCGTTATTAGAAGCGCTCTATTATTTGGGGTTTGGTCGTTCCTTTCGCACCAATAAACACGGTTCAGTGATTCAGCATGATGAGGACGCATTCAGTGTTTTTAGTTCATGTAAGAATGACGATGGTGACGTATTAAAGTTGGGGATTCAGCGAAGTCGCAATGAGAGCTTCACTTGTAGCATCAATGGTCAACATTCTACGAAGCTTTCCGATTTAGTTAGCCTTGTGCCTATTCAGCTTTTTACACCTCAAAGTACTGACCTTATTATAGGGTCTCCTGCGGAACGTCGTCGATTTTGTGACTGGGGATTGTTTCACGTGAAACATCAGTTCCAGTTGCTTTCTGCTCAGTATGCAAAGTTTTTAAAACACAGAAATGCGTTATTAAAGCAACAAGCGAATTTAATGGCGCCTGCAAATCAGTATTGGGAAAGTCAATTCTCTGAACTCGGTGAAAGGCTGACTGAGACTAGGGAAGAATACGTAAGCGGTATCGTTCCAATCTTTAGAGAGTACGCTAAGGAATTTCTTCCCAACTTTGAAGTTGATTTGAGTTATTATAAAGGATGGGAAAAAGATCTCTCTTTATCTGAAAGCCTAGTTAAAAAGCGCGATTATGATGGTAAAATAGGGCATACATCTTCTGGCCCTCACAAAGCAGATTTAAGGCTAAAAGTGAATGGGGTAAATGCTCAGGAGCTTTTATCTAGAGGACAGCTTAGAATGGCTGTAGCTGCGCTACAAATGTCTCAAACTAGGTTGTTCAATACTGCCACCCAACGTAAAAGTATTTTTTTACTTGATGATGTTGGGGCAGAGTTAGATGCAGATAAAAGAGAACAATTTATTGACGGGTTGCTAGATATGGATACGCAGGTTTTCGTTACTGCCATTGAATCCTCGCAACTTGCATTTATACAAAAATACAACGAAAAGAAAATGTTTCACGTGGAACATGGAAGCGTGAAAGAGGAGTAAAAGCTAGTATGTCATCAGAGAACAACTACGACTCGTCCAGTATTAAAGTACTTAAAGGATTAGACGCCGTAAGAAAGCGCCCGGGTATGTATATCGGTGATACCGATGATGGAACCGGATTGCACCACATGGTTTTTGAGGTGGTCGATAACTCTATCGATGAAGCACTTGCTGGACATTGTTCTGAGATTACTGTGCTAATTCACAGTGATGGTTCAGTATCTGTATCAGATGATGGTCGTGGTATTCCTACGGAATTGCACCCTGAAGAAGGCGTTTCAGCAGCAGAAGTTATTATGACAGTGTTACACGCCGGCGGTAAATTCGACGATAATTCATATAAGGTATCTGGTGGTCTACACGGTGTAGGTGTTTCGGTAGTGAATGCGCTATCTAGCCGTTTAAAGCTTCGTATCCGTCGTGGCGGTAAAGCTCATGAACAAGAATACCAACATGGTGTTCCACAAGCGCCATTAGCAGTTACAGGTGATACTGATAAAACCGGAACCATGATCCGCTTCTGGCCAAGTTCTGATACGTTTACTGATACGCTTTATCACTATGAAATTCTAGCGAAGAGGTTACGTGAACTTTCTTTCTTAAACTCGGGTGTGTCTATTCGTCTTAAAGATGAGAGAGATGGGAAAGAAGACCACTTTATGTATGAAGGTGGTATTCAAGCATTCGTTGAATACTTGAATGAAAAGAAGACACCTGTACATCAAAAAGTATTTCATTTTGCCAGTGAGCAAGAAGATGGCATCGCGGTTGAAGTTGCGATGCAGTGGAATGATAGCTTCCAAGAAAACGTATTCTGTTTTACCAATAATATTCCACAGCGCGACGGTGGAACGCATTTGGCGGGTTTCCGTGGCGCGTTAACACGTACATTAAACAACTACATGGAAAAGGAAGGGCTTAACAAGAAAGCCAAAACTAATGCCAGTGGTGATGATGCTCGTGAAGGACTAACTGCCGTAATCTCAGTAAAAGTTCCTGATCCTAAATTTAGTTCTCAGACAAAAGATAAATTGGTTTCATCTGAAGTTCGCCCAGCTGTTGAATCGGCTATGAACGAAAAGCTTGCTGATTTCCTTTTAGAGAACCCATCTGAAAGTAAGATTATCGCTGGGAAAATTATTGATGCCGCCCGTGCTCGTGAAGCTGCACGTAAAGCGCGTGAAATGACACGACGTAAAGGTGCATTAGATCTTGCTGGGCTTCCTGGTAAGTTGGCTGATTGCCAAGAAAAAGACCCCGCTCTTAGTGAACTTTATATAGTGGAGGGTGACTCTGCTGGCGGTTCAGCTAAGCAGGGACGTAATCGTAAGAACCAAGCTATCCTACCGCTCAAAGGTAAAATCCTTAACGTAGAAAAAGCGCGTTTTGATAAGATGCTGTCATCTCAAGAAGTAGCTACGCTTATCACCGCTCTTGGCTGTGGTATTGGTCGAGATGAATATAACCCTGAAAAGTTACGTTACCATAGTATTATCATTATGACCGATGCTGATGTTGATGGTTCTCATATTCGTACTCTGCTACTTACTTTCTTCTATCGTCAAATGCCAGAAATCATTGAACGTGGCTACGTCTATATTGCACAACCACCGTTGTATAAAGTGAAGAAAGGTAAGCAAGAACAGTATCTAAAAGACGATGATGCGCTAACGAATTACCTTACTTCAATTGCAATCGACGGAGCATCGCTTCATACAAGCAGTGATGACCCTGGTATTAGTGGTGTAGGGCTTGAGAACTTAGTTAAGCAATATCAATCTGTAGAAAAGATGATTGCACGCATGAAGCGTATTATGCCGCAATCAATTTTATACAGAATGCTGTATACACCTACGCTGAACCTTTCTGATCTAAAAGACGAAGCAACCCTAGCAAACGTAGCTGAACACTTCGTAGCGCAGCTTACAGAGCGTGAGAATGACGGCGCTACTTATCGTTATGAAATTCGTCATGATGCCGAACTAAGCGAATACTTTATTACGATTATCATGCGTATGCATGGTATTGATTATGAGTACATCATAGATCATGAGTTTATTGAGTCGTCTGAATATCAGCGTTTAAAAGAGTTGAATCTTGCTATTAACGATATGATGGGCGCTGATGCATACATACAACGTGGTGAGCGTAAGCAACCTGTAGAGTCATTTAAAGCTGCACTAGAATGGCTAATGGGCGAAGCGAAACGTGGACAGTACATTCAACGTTATAAAGGGTTGGGTGAAATGAACCCTGAACAATTGTGGGAAACTACAATGGACCCTAATAGCCGTCGTATGCTTCAAGTTACTATTGAAGACGCTATTGGCTGCGACCAGTTGTTCACCACGCTGATGGGTGACCAGGTTGAACCTCGTCGTGAATTTATCGAGGCGAACGCGTTAAAAGTAGAAAATCTGGACGTTTAGTTTCCTGCTCTTTGTGTTTAAATGATAAAAAGGCGATTAATTAAAATCGCCTTTTTTGTCCGAGAAATTCAATGCATCTATTTCTCGAAGCATGCATATATTGAATTGTTAAACCACCAATAAGTTCGAAACCTAAAAATACATTGGATCAGGATGACTACAAATATAGGGATTTATAAATGACTAACGTAAAATATTTCGCTTTTGTATCAATAGCGCTATTAACAACAGCACTAACGTCATGCAGCAAAACGCAAAGCCTAACAGAATCAGAAATACGTTTTAAAAAAGCACTCACCGATCAGTCTCTACTAATACAACAAGCAGATAGTGTTCTAGATACGAAACTGACTGGTAATCTTCTAAGCGACCTCAATCACATCACTTACGCTAGCGAATTAGTTATTCATGCAGAACATGTCTTCAAAGAAGCAAAAATAGTGGGTATTGAAAGTGAAGCGCTACGATCACTTAAAACACGCTTTTTAACCTATGAAAAAAGTGCTGGTGAAGAAGCCGTAGCACTTTTATTACGCTCCATAGATAGAACAGTCGCTTTTAAGAAAAGTGTAGACGAAATCCCAATTCCACCCTTGCTTAGCGAAGTAAGTTCAACAAGCGATAATATGGTTAGATTCCTTGGTGAACAATATAACGAAGATCTAAAAGAGTGCTGCCTTTCAGACCTTCGAAACATCTCAATATTTCTTGGACAAACCAACGCGACAGCGCATTATGAACTGAGAAAGGAAATAGCAAATATCGAAAAAAATCTAGAAGGCTTTCTAAATGAACCTAACAAGATAGCAGAATATAGAGAAAAGCTGAGAGATATTGAAATTCAATACAAATAGAAAACGTCGCTCAGATGCCACTATTTAATAGCCAAATATACCGAGCTACGCAGTCTGGTATTTAGACTAAGAAAACAAACTTAACGATAGAGTAAAGAGAAGGGACGTTCCATCCCTCCTTGATTGTAGCGGCTATTATAGCTTCGATACGGTTAGTACAATTTCTCCCGCACTTGCCGGGTTTATAGCAAAGCGATACGTACCCGTTGAAGAAGGGGTAAACTGAAGGTTCTCTGACGCTTGTTCACAAATCAAATAAACATTTGCCGCTAACATGACAGGTTGCCCTTTATATTTTCCACCGCAGCTTTGTGAGGGTGTCCACTTATCATCTGACAACCTAAAGTCATATGGCTGACCATCAGCGATTAGCTCAACATCAACAATCCAGCCAGAGTTAGCGCGCTTAAATTTGTAGTTTGGGTCGGCTTCCCACCAATTGAATACACCTCGTAAAAACATATTTTCAAATTGAATACGTGGCACACTGGGTCCAATTTCAGGAATATTGAAGCTGCCGCTACTTGAACATGCTGACAATAAAATACAAAAAGACAGAATACTGATTAACTTCTTCACAGTGACTCCAGTTAAAAAAAAGCCCAACGTTAATGTTGGGCCTTTTTAATTACGACGTGGCATTAGCTACGTTAATTATAACCCTAAGACTTCGCCAGAATTGATATATCTGCGGTTGTTAGGAAAAGTTGCCTTAAAAGTGATAACAACGCAAGTCTGTTTTGTTTAACAGCTTCGTCTTCCGCCATTACCATGACGTTGTCAAAGAAAGCATCAATCACTTCTCGAAGAGTAGCCAGTGTAGTTAATATGCGTTGATAATCTTGTGATACCAAGGCTTCATTAACTTGTTTTTGTGCTGCTTCAAGGGCGGTATACAGTGCTTTTTCAGCATCTTCAGTTAATAAATCAACTGAAATACTTACTTCATTTGTTTCTGCAACGTTTTGCTTTGCCAGAATGTTAGCTACACGCTTATTCGCTGCTGCAAGGGCCTCAGATTCATCTAACGCTTTAAATGCAGCTACCGCGTTAACACGGGCTAAATAATCAGCTGGCATTGTTGGACGACGCGCTGCTACAGCCTGAATAACATCAATAGCAATGTTTTGATCTTGAAGTAAAGCGGTAAAACGACCTAGTACAAAATCAACAACCTGTGACTGCGCATCTTGGTTTGATAATTTGTCACCATAAACCTCAGCTGCTTTTGCTACCAATGTATTTAAATCAAGCGGCAACGACAGTTCTGTAATGATTCGAAGTACCCCAATAGCGGCACGACGAAGTGCAAACGGATCTTTATCGCCTTTAGGTAATTGGCCAATTCCAAATATACCCACAAGCGTGTCTAGCTTATCAGCAAGCGCTACCGATGCACTTACACCTGAACTTGGCAAAGCGTCACCAGCAAAGCGTGGCATATACTGTTCATAAAGCGCTTCGGCAACAGGTGCTTCTTCACCGTCGTTCAAGGCATAGTATTTACCCATAACACCTTGCACATCAGGGAACTCCATTACCATGTTTGACATTAAGTCAGTTTTGGCAAGTAACCCAGCACGCGCTGCCTGTGTTTCATTAGCGTTTATTTGCGTTGCGATAAAACCGGCAAGGGCTGATATACGCTCAGATTTTTCTTTTAGCGTACCAAGTTGCTTTTGAAACAATACTGATTCAAGGCTTTCTAAACGGCTTTCTAGCGTCGCCTTTTTATCGCTATTAAAGAAGAACTCAGCATCCGCTAGGCGAGGGCGTATTACTTTTTCGTTCCCTGATATTACCTGTGACGCATCTTGGCTTTCTATGTTACTTACAAACAAGAACGTATTCGACAAATTGCCGTCTGCATCAAGTAAAGGAACATATTTTTGGTCATCCTTCATGGTATAAATAAGCGCTTCTTTTGGAACATCCAAAAACGCCTTATCAAAACCTGCCTGAAGTACAACTGGCCACTCTACTAATGATGCGATCTCTTCTAACAAGTCTTCGCTGTAATCTGGTGTTAAAGACAGGCCTTTTGCTGCGTCTTCTAGTTGCTGACGAACTTTATCTTTACGCGCTTCAAAGTCAGCTAATACGTATTGCTGCTCAAGTGCCGCTGCATAGTTGTCTGCATGATCTAGCTCAAAGCGAGCTTCGCCATGGAAGCGATGGCCCTGAACTGTACGCCCGCTTGCAAGGCCAAGTACAGAAACGTTAACCACTTCACTGCCATAAAGCACACACAGTGTATGTACTGGTCGAATAAACTGAGTTGTGTAGTTTCCCCAACGCATTGGCTTAGGAATTGGCAGTTTACTGACTGCTTGATTGATTAAGTCTTCTAGTAATTCGGCAATAGTTTTACCTGGAACATGGGCTTTATGTAAAAGCCACTCGCCTTTATCGGTTACCAGGCGCTCTGCGTCTGAAACCTCAATGCCATTACCTCTAGCCCAACCTTGTGCTGCCTTTGTTGGATTACCGTCTGCGTCGAAGGCAGCTGAAACTGCAGGGCCGCGCTTCTCTACTACTTTGTCTGCTTGCCCTTCCGCTAATGCTGATACATAAACCGCAAGACGACGTGGTGCTGCAAACCAGCTTACTGAGTCGAAACTTATATCAGCTTGCGTTAGCGCAGCTTCAAACTGTGTGGCGAAGGCTTCACCCAAAGATTTAAGCGCTTTTGGTGGTAACTCTTCAGTACCTAATTCAACTAAACAATTTTCTGTACGCACGCTTATGCCTCCTTGTTACATAGCGGGAAGCCTAGTGCTTCACGTGCTTGGTAATAGCTCTCTGCACATGCTTTGGCCAGCGTTCGAACGCGAAGAATATAGCGCTGGCGTTCAGTCACTGAGATAGCATGACGAGCATCAAGCAAGTTAAATGCGTGTGAGGCCTTCATCACCTGCTCATAGGCAGGAAGTGGAAGGTTGTTTTCGATAAGCTTTTGGCTTTCTGCTTCACATTCGTCGAAGGTTCTAAACAAAGCTTCAACGTTGGCATGTTCGAAGTTATACGTAGATTGTTCAACTTCATTTTGATGAAACACATCACGGTAGGTAACTTTACCCATTGGGCCATCGGTCCAAACTAGGTCATAGATACTATCTACGCCTTGAACATACATAGCCAAACGTTCAAGACCATAAGTGATTTCACCTGTAACAGGCTTACATTCAAGACCGCCAACTTGCTGAAAGTAAGTGAACTGAGTTACTTCCATGCCGTTTAACCATACTTCCCAACCAAGTCCCCAAGCACCAAGAGTAGGGGATTCCCAGTTGTCTTCTACAAAACGAATGTCATGAACAAGCGGATCGAAACCTAATTCTTTCAAAGAGCCCAAATACAATTCCTGAATATTGTCAGGAGATGGCTTAAGCATTACTTGGAATTGATAGTAATGTTGTAAGCGATTTGGGTTTTCGCCGTAACGACCATCTGTTGGTCGACGACATGGTTGAACATAGGCGCTACTCATTGGCTCTGGACCTAAAGAACGTAGAAATGTCATTGGGTGGAATGTACCTGCACCCACTTCCATATCCAGAGGCTGAATAATAACGCAGCCCTGACGCGCCCAATAATCTTGAAGCGCAAGGATCAACCCTTGAAAGGTCTTAATATCGTATTTCTGCATACATCCGCTGCTTATTAGTTATCTGACTAAAATAAAGGTGGGATAGTATACAATTTGTGGGGCATAGTATGTAGGTGTAAAGGGTGAAAAAACGTCACGAATAGTGGTTAATACAAGAAGGAATAGCGATTTTATGGTGCCAGATCAACTAAATCGATGTGGGTGGGTTGGAAATGACCCTATATATCAAGCTTACCACGACAATGAGTGGGGAATTCCTGAGACGAATAGTCAGGCGCTATTTGCGAAACTATGTCTTGATGGTCAACAAGCCGGCTTATCTTGGATAACCATTTTAAAGAAACAACAAAACTACGAAAACGCTTTTCATCAGTTCGACCCTGTGAAAATTGTTGAGATGACCGAAGACGATATTTCACGTCTTATGCAAAACAAGGGGATTGTTAGAAACAAGCTAAAGATTGAGTCAATTATTCGCAATGCAAAAGGGTTTTTGGAAATCGAAAAATCACAACCTTTTAGCGAGTATATTTGGCAATTTACTCAAGGTAAAACCACAGTAAACCAATGGCAACACTATACAGAGGCGCCTACGTCTACAGAAGCATCTAAAGCTATGTCAAAGGCGCTAAAGAAGTACGGTTTTAACTTTGTGGGTGAAACCATTTGTTATGCATTTATGCAAGCGGTCGGTATGGTAAACGACCACGAAGTGGGATGTCATTGTTATGAAAAAGCGTGTAAAGCAGCAATTAAGTAACTTCAAAGTTAACAAGGGAAAAGCGCTCTAATTGTAAAAAACAAAAAAGCTGCCACAACCAAAATGGTTCAATGACAGCTTTTAAATACACGCTTGAATATTAAACCAACGTCTCGCAATAAGCTTGTAAAGCAGGAAGCTCGGCAAGTACCTTTGACTCGTACTCAGATTCAATTTGCTCTCGAGCCAGATCTTGTTTACGTCTCTCTACTTTCGTTAGCTTTTGACGTGCCTCTAAGATAGCAAAGCCACTTACTTCAATGAATAGGCTATGAATATGTGGATACTGCGCTTTGTAGTTAGGCGGCTCTACCAGGGGTAACGCGTTTAACAAGTTGACTATACGAATGACACCCTCAGAAAGCTCGCACTGTTGTTGCTCCATGGCCTTTGCAATTAATGCAATACTCTCTGAGATACTCTTTACACGTCCGTTACGCGTGGCTTCTTGTTGTGCTTTTTGCTGCTTCAAAAGGAAAAGCAACTTACCAGCATAAAAACCTAAGCCAATAATGATCAGTAATGCAATGCCTGAAAGTACTGCCCAAAGCATAACCTAGTCCTATGTCTTTTTAGTCTTTAAAGTCGTTTATGTTAATAGCATCTAAGTCGGCAAATGGATCGATATCATCATCTTCGTCATCGTCCTCTACAATACCAAGTAGATCACAAAGAATGCGGTGGCGTGCCATCTTTTCATCAACATAAGCTTGTTGCTCACGAGACAATGACTGGTCGTTATCCAGTTTGTCGAGTAAATCAGACAAGCGCTGATCTGCTTCTAACGCTGCGAGTTCTTGCGCTGGCGTAGCATACTTTTTCTTTTGTTCAGGAGTCGGTGTTACTGCCTTAACTAGTTGGATAGGCTTTTTGCTACCGTGACGCGGATCTTTATTTACGGTGCCTTTCTTAGCTGACACCTTTTTCTGTTCAACGTTGTGGCGGCTACCCGCTGGTTTGCCCTTTTGCTTCTTAGGGCGAGGGGTATCCGACTTGCGGTTTTCACTTGGCTTAAAGTCTGGGTCCTTACGAACGCCAATAAGGCCTACTTTACGAGTTTTCTTTGAACGTCCCATAGTTTCCAAATAACAATAATGAGTAAAAAACAGCGCTATTATAGCGCGAATTAGCTAAACCTTCTTCAACAAAACGACATCATTGGTTGGAAATGATACATCGTAGTTTTCTTTGTTTGCCAAGTAACGAAAGGTTGCTTCACTAAAAAAGCAAACATGCGTAATGTCATTCTTGTAATGCCAATTAGCAAATCGTGCTTTGTCGAGGTGCCGTTTTGTCATGATGGCTATAACACCGCCATCCTTAAGCATGCGGTTAAACAACGACCATTCTCTATGTGGAGTATGGAAGTGTTCGATTGCCTCTGTACAAGTGATAAGGTCATAGCGATGACTCAATACCTCTGTATTATTGGCAAAGAAGGGATCGAATACAGACATCTCTACACCTTCTTCTGTAAGCATATGTGCAAGCACAGGTGCTGGGCCACAGCCAAAGTCGAGTCCATTTAAACGAGATTTACCACGTTGCGATATGAATTGTGAAAGTGGGGTTAAAACCTTTCCCAAAAACTTTCTATAACCTTCGTCTTCAAAATCATTCTCGTGTAAATCGTATTCTTGCTTTTCCCTTTGCGGTAGAGGCAAATACTCAGGCGACACAAATACGAGATCACACTCTCCACAATGTAAGTAATCGCGTTTTTTGTCGCTGTGGTATTCGCTAATAGCTTCGGTGTTAAGGCAAAGAGGGCAGTGCATAATGAAAGTTACGTTGAGGATGGTGAAGTGGGATAGTAACAGGCCATATCCCAAAAAGAAAAAAGGTGATGGCTTACACCATCACCTTACATTGAATGAGTGTCAGATGACACCTCTCCCGTTATACACATCTATGTGTAGATGGCTTCCCTAGCTGTGCTCCCCTTATTTTTATTGTTGGCAGAGCGCTATTGTTGTTTTTGGCCCTCGTGGCACTTTATCCTGTCTTCCATGCTGTATTTTTATTATTATTCTTGTTATTCAGCTTGTAGATTTTCAAAGGCACCTACAAACTACGCCGTTAGATTACACGAATATTTTTAAAATACAACTTTTTTGATAACAAAAAATTAACAATAGGGCCTAAAAACGGCGTTTATTAATGTAAGCCCGCGATATATTGAGATAAAATTTCAATGTCTTCGTCTGTTAATTTCATTGCGATATCGCGCATCATGCCGTTCATATCATTGTGACGCTGGCCAGAACGGAATGCTTTCAATTGCGCCGCAGTGTATGTAGCGTGTTGTCCACTGATATCAGGGAATCCTGCTAGACCCATACCGTCACCTTTCGGGCCGTGACAAGCGATACATGCAGTAACACCACGAGACTCATCACCACCTTGGTACAAAGCACGACCCGCTTCTACGTATTGCTCAGGTGTTTCACCTGATTTTTGCTCTTGGCTTGAGAAGTAAGCCGCTAAATCTTTAATGTCTTGCTCTGAAAGTGGCGCAGCCATGCCATTCATCACAGCGTTGTTACGGCCTTCTTCACCACCAGTTTGTGATGCTAGCTTAAATTCAGTAAGTTGCTTAACCAGATACTTTTCGTGCTGGCCTGCAATTTTAGGGTTCATATCAATCATGCTGTTGCCATCAGGGCCATGACAGGCTGCACATACTGCAGACTTTGCTTTACCAGCCTCGGCATCGCCTTCTGCCATAGCAGTTGCGGTTAAACCTAAAGACATACATACCAACAAACACAATTTTTTCATAATAAATCTCTTAAATGGATCCAACGGCTCGCGTGATATACGTGATATCATGCGTATTTTACACATTTAACGCGTCAGAAAAACCTATTCCATGATAAAACTATGGTTTTAGTTGGTTTATTTATTAAAAAACTGTAAACCCAAGGTTGTGACGCATGTGGAGATTAGTCTAGATGTCGTATTACACCAAAGCAAAATTCTTTACTAGTGCACCAGATATTCGTCACTTAAAGAATGACACCGGAATAGAAGTGGCGTTTGCTGGCCGCTCAAACGCAGGGAAATCCAGTGCGTTAAATACACTAACACGTCAAAAAAACTTGGCGCGTACCAGTAAAACACCAGGCCGGACACAGCTTATTAATGTCTTTGAGCTGGAAGAGGATTTGCGTCTTGTCGATTTGCCAGGCTATGGCTTTGCAAAAGTGCCTATTGCAATGAAGAAAAAATGGCAGGCATCACTTGGCGAGTATCTACAAAAACGGAAATCGCTAAAAGGGTTAGTTGTTTTAATGGACATTCGTCATCCGTTTAAAGATATTGACCAAGATCTTATTCAGTGGGCAGTCGACTCAAACATTCCTGTGTTAGCACTTTTGACCAAAGCAGATAAATTTAAATCTGGGAAGCGAAAGGCTCAATTACTGATGGCAAGAGAAGCGGCTCTTGCGTTTATGGGTGATGTAACAGTACAAACCTTTTCATCACTAAATAAGCATGGTTTACCAGAGTTAGAACACGTTCTTAATGGGTGGTTTGGTTTACATAAAGCCGATGAAGATGCTGATTCAATTGATGATGCGACAAACGAAGAAGGGAATGACTAAGCTGACATTGAGCGAATAACGGCATTATCTTTTCAGCAGATAAAAGAACGCCCCGCAATAGCGGGGCGTAAACTGAGAGAAAACACATAAAAACCGATAGTAAGAGTACGCTGAGGCAGGGAAGTTCAACAAAAAGTAAATAAAAATTGATTTTATTTTTAACTCATTGATTTTTATCAATTGTTTATTTTCTTTAAGCATAAAAAAACCCCGACAAAACTGTCGGGGTTAAAGCAAAGGTTTGAAAACAGCTTTCTCACCTCTGTACCCTACATGCGTAATATTACAACAACGCATGAAAAAGGCAAGAGTAAGCTGTAATTTAATTACCAAAATTCACCGGTTTTCTACATAAATTATTAAAAAACCTGTAATCTAATTACTAAATGCAGTGACACTTTCTTAGTGTGCTTCATCCCAGTTTTCACCTACACCTACTTCAACCTCTAGAGGTACATGAAGGGTCGCAGCACGTTCCATCAGTGATTTAATCGTAGCAATATGGGTGTCGACTTTATCTTGTTTTATTTCAAACACGAGTTCATCGTGTACTTGCATCATCATAGTTACTTCGTCAGAAGCGTTGTTATGTATCCAATCATCAACCTTAATCATAGCCATTTTTATGATGTCAGCTGCCGTACCTTGCATAGGAGCATTAATTGCTGCTCGCTCTGCGCCTTTCCTGCGGGCACCATTACTGGCTTTGATGTCTGGTAAATACAAACGTCGACCAAATACAGTTTCAACATAGCCTTTTTCTTTTGCGCCTTCGCGGGTTGAATTCATATAGGTTAAAACACCAGGGTAGCGCTCAAAATATAAATCCATGTACTTTTGCGCTTCATTACGCGGAATGTTCAACTGCTTAGACAATCCAAATGCACTCATGCCGTAAATAAGGCCAAAGTTAATGGCTTTAGCACTTCTGCGTTGTTCAGTGGTAACTTCTGACAAGGGAACCCCAAATACCTCGGCAGCGGTTGCTTTGTGAATATCTTTACCTTGCGCGAATGCATCAAGTAAGCCTTTGTCACCCGATAAATGCGCCATTATTCTAAGTTCAATTTGAGAATAATCGGCTGCTACAATTCTATTACCTTCGCGCGGAACAAAGGCTTGTCGAACACGACGACCTTCTTCATTGCGAATAGGAATATTCTGAAGGTTTGGATCGGTGGACGACAAACGGCCCGTCGCGGTTACGGCTTGATGATACGAAGTGTGAACGCGACCCGTACGATGGTTTATCATCTTAGGCAGCTTATCGGTGTAGGTGTTTTTTAGCTTAGTTAAACCACGGTATTCCATAATCTTTTGTGGAAGTGGGTATTCTAAAGCGAGTTCTTGAAGCACATCTTCAGATGTAGAAGGGGCACCTTTTGGCGTTTTCTTAATGACCGGAAGTGACATTTTTTCAAATAGAATGTGCTGTAACTGCTTAGTAGAGCCCAAGTTAAAAGGCTCTCCAGCTTCTTCATGCACTTCTTTTTCTAGTTCAGCAATACGCGTTGCTAAATCTTGGCTCTGCTGTCTTAGCTTTTGACTATCGATGAGTACACCTTCTTGCTCCATACGTGACAACACGCAAGCAAGGGGTACTTCAACATCAATTAATAAGCGTTTGAGTTCTGGTATCTCACTCAACTTTTCCCAAATGGCCTGATGAAGGCGAAGCGTTATATCTGCGTCTTCCGCAGCATAAGGGCCTGCCTCTTCTAAAGCGATTTGGTTAAACGTTAACTGCTTAGCACCTTTGCCGGCAATTTCTTCAAAATGGATAGTTTTGTGACCCAAATAAGCAAGTGCCAGCGAGTCCATGTCATGGCGCTGAGCCGTACTATTTAATACATAACTCTCAAGCATGGTGTCAAAACCAATGCCATTAAGTGTAATACCGTAGTTGGCAAGTACGTTTTTGTCGTACTTAATGTGTTGTCCAACCTTTATCGCATCGTTGGATTCGAGTATTGGCTTAAGTGCGTCTAAAACGTAGTCGCGAGATAGCTGTACTGGTGCATCAGGGTAATCATGCGCAACAGGAACATAAGCTGCTTTACCTGCTTCTATGCAAAATGAAACGCCAACAAGTTCAGCATCCATGTAATCAAGGCTGGTGGTTTCTGTATCAAAAGCGAAGAGAGCAGCGCTTTCAAGCGCGCTGATCCATTCTTTAAAACGTGCTTCATCAAGTACAGTTTCATAGTTCGACTTATCAATAGCAATACTTTCAGACTGTGTTTTGTCATCGCTACTGTCAGTATTGTCTACTGTCGATGAGGATTGCTCACTATTTTTCGTGGCGTTATGCTCACTGCCCGTACTTTCAATGCCTAGCTGTGCGCTAACTTCAGTATGCCAACGCTTGAATTCGTACTCTGCAAAAAGATCGCGAAGTTGTTCATTATCTGCCTTTGAAGGCATCAGTGCTTCTACGTCGTAATCTAATTCTAGGTCGATGCTAATCGTGGCTAGTGTGTAAGAAAGGCGGGCTTGCTCTTCATATTCTTGCATTTTAGCAGCCATGGTTTTACTGCCTCTAAATGAAAGATCCGCAATTTTATCCAGGTTGTCATAGATAGCATCAATTCCACCAATTCCATTGAGAAGCGCTTGCGCACTTTTATCACCTACGCCAGGAACGCCAGGGATGTTGTCGACTTTATCTCCCTTAAGTGCGAGGAAGTCGATAACCAATTCAGGTGGAATACCGAATTTCGTTTTTACACCTTCGATATCCATGACTTGGTTTGTCATGGTATTGATTAAAGTAACGTGTTCATTTACCAGCTGAGCCATGTCTTTATCGCCAGTACTGATAACGGTCTCTATACCTTTTGCAGTGGCGTGAGTCGCGAGCGTGCCAATAACGTCGTCGGCTTCTACCCCCGATTCAACAATTACCGGTAGCCCCATTGCTTTTATAATGGCGTGAAGCGGCTCAATTTGGCTTCTGAGTTCTTCCGGCATTGGTGGGCGATTCGCTTTATACTCTTGATAAATATCGTCGCGAAATGTTTTGCCTTTTGCATCAAAAATTACAGCCATGTGTGTAGGGTTATATTGCTTAATTAAACTCTTAAGCATGTTCACAACACCGTAGATCGCCCCAGTGTCTTGCCCTTTTGAATTGGTTAAAGGAGGCAAACCATGAAACGCTCTAAATAAATAGGACGATCCATCAACAAGAATAAATGGCGGCTTTTTAGAATCAGGCATACAGAACAAATTTCCACGATAAAATATGTGCGCAAGGATGCCACAGCCCGCGTTAGATCGCCACATTGAGACGAACCAATGCTGAGATTTTTACTCAGTAATACACTGTGGATAACTTTGTGATCTAATTGAACCAAGCACAAGATCGATAAAATCGTGATCGACTTAACGATCTCACTTGAGATCAAGAAAAATAAGGGGATAAAGACAAGGTGTGTTTTCTATACACCTACTACAAGGCTTTTCTCTTTATGTGGATAACTTAGTGTGCTTTTATAACAGGCTTAACCAAGTTGGTCATTTAATGTAGCATAATCATTTACAATTTATACATGTATTATTAAGAACGTTTTTTTTAAATGCTGTGTGTTTTATAGCCAGTTTTCGCATAAGTAGATGGCATAACGCCTAGGAGGGTAAAATGAAACAAGTAGCGGTAATTTTAAGTGGAAGTGGTGTTTTCGATGGCGCAGAGCTTCATGAAGCAGTTTTAACCTTACTTGCCATTGAATTAGAAGGAGCGAAGTATCAATGTTTTGCACCAGACGTTGAACAACTACATGTGGTTAATCATTTAACAGGTGAGGTGTCTGAGGGTGAGTCGCGCAACGTTCTTGTGGAATCTGCGCGTATTGCGCGAGGTGATATAAAACCGCTGACAGAATGCAATGTAGACGCTTTTGACGCGCTCATTCTTCCGGGCGGTTTTGGCGCTGCAAAAAACTTGTGCACCTTTGCTGTTGATGGCAGTGAATGTGCATTTAATGACGACTTGTTAGATGTTTGCCAGCGCTTTGCTAAAGCGAGAAAGCCAGCTGCATATGCGTGTATCGCACCAGTACTTGCCGCTAAGGTATATGGTAATAACGTTAAGCTAACTATTGGGAATGACCAGGCTACTGCTGAAGGCGTTAATGCATTAGGTGCATCCCATGTTAACTGTGCGGTTGATGATGTTGTCATAGACAATGAAGTCAAACTTGTTACAACTCCCGCATACATGTTGGCCACCAGTATTTCTGAGGCGCACAAAAGCATCAGCAAAATGGTTCAAACCGTATTGGCGATGAAATAATCCCAAACATTGCGGTTATTCATACATAATGAGGGGAAACAAAGGTTTCCCCTCATGCGGTATGGTCCTATAATCAAATTCCTGAAACAAACCCAATTGCTATTATAAAAACAAAGGCATAACCCATTATGCACTACCGCGCCATCATACGAATTCTAGGGCTGCTCATTGCGCTGTTTAGCGTCACAATGATCCCACCAGCAGTTGTGTCGTTGATATACCAAGACGGTAGTGGACTTCCCTTTACCATGGCATTTGTGCTGTGTGTTATTGGTGGTATGGCATTGTGGTATCCGAATAGACAAGAAAAGCAAGACTTACGTGCGCGAGAAGGCTTCTTAATTGTTGCACTATTTTGGTCTGTACTGGCTAGTGTGGGTGCGATTCCTCTTATTCTGTTAGAACAGCCAAGTATGTCGGTAACCGACGCTTTTTTTGAATCCTTCTCTGGGCTTACAACAACAGGGGCTACTGTCATAGAGGGTATAGACTTCTTACCCCACTCGGTTCAATTTTATCGTCAGCAACTTCAATGGCTAGGTGGCATGGGTATCATTGTTCTCGCGGTAGCCATTCTTCCCATACTTGGTGTTGGGGGAATGCAGCTATACCGCGCTGAAACTCCGGGCCCGGTTAAAGACAACAAAATGACGCCCCGTATTGCCGATACTGCTAAACATTTGTGGTACATCTATTTGTCTATCACTATCGCTTGTGCCGGTGCCTATTGGCTTGCTGGAATGAATGTGTTTGACGCGATATGTCATGCATTCTCGACGGTAGCAATTGGTGGGTTCTCCAATCACGATGCTAGCCTAGGGTATTTTAATAGCCCGATGGTGAATGTGGTTTGTACGGTATTCTTACTTATAGCTGCACTTAACTTTTCACTTCACTACGCAGCAGTGAGTTCTCGTTCGCTGCGCGGGTATTTTTACGATCCAGAATTCAAAGCATTCTTTATCATTCAAGCGTCGCTTATTGGCATCTGCTTTTTTGTACTCACACTATCTGGGTATTACACGTCTGCAGAGCAGGCGCTTGATCAAGCGATGATCCAAGCCGTGTCTATTAGCACTACGGCGGGCTTTGCCACCACTGACTTTTCCGTATGGCCTACATTCCTTCCAATAATGTTGATTTTCTCTAGCTTCATAGGTGGCTGTGCAAGCTCAACGGGTGGTGGCTTGAAAGTAGTTAGGGTGTGTTTATTGTTCTTACAAGGTAAGCGCGAAGTTGACAGGCTTATCCACCCCAAAGCGGTATATAGCGTTAAGTTTGGCGATAGAGCCATGCCAGATAGAGTGGTTGAAGCAGTATGGGGGGTTCTTCTCTGCCTATGCTGTGGTATTTGTTGTCATTATGATAGGACTAATTGCAACAGGGCTAGATAATTTAAGTGCATTTACTGCAACAGCAGCCATGCTGAACAATTTAGGGCCTGGTTTGGGTAGCGTAGCTGCAAACTACGCAGACGTAACTGACTCTGGTAAATGGCTCTTAGTGGTTGCAATGGTCTTTGGACGATTAGAAGTCTTTTCTCTTTTGGTACTGTTTTCACCTACATTCTGGCGTAGTTAAGGTTTTTAAACCCAATAACTATATAAACATTAATTACATAAAAAAGAATGCGCTAGGTTGGAAGAGCTTTTCAACATCGTTGATGTATTTCTTATCAACCAAAAACAAAATAACGTGATCGTTGGCTTCAATTTTAGTGTCACTGTGAGCAATGATAACTTGGTCATCGCGCACTATCGCACCAATCGTTGTACCTGGTGGTAACTTGATATCGCCAATTTGTTTGCCCACCACTTTTGATGTGTTCTCGTCACCATGGGCAATAGCTTCAATAGCCTCAGCAGCACCACGTCGCAGTGAATATACGTTAACAATATCTCCACGGCGTACGTGGGTGAGTAGTGCTGAAATCGTGGCTTGCTGAGGTGAAAACGCGATATCAATCTCGCCACCTTGCACTAAGTCGACATAAGCACTGCGCTGTATTAGCACCATGGCTTTTTGTGCACCCATGCGTTTGGCCAGCATAGCCGACATAATGTTAGCTTCGTCGTCATTGGTTACCGCAATAAATGCGTCTACTTGTTCGACGTTCTCTTCGCTTAATAGCTCTGGATCAGACGCATCACCGCTAAATACAATGGTTTTATCCAAATGCGCAGACAAGTACTTCGCTCGCTCGGGGCTGTATTCAATCAGCTTTACATTATGGTTGTGTTCAAGCTGCTTGGCGAGACCCGCCCCTATTAAGCCGCCGCCTGCGATCATAATGCGCTTATAACTAGATTCTAGCTTTTGTAGTTCGCTCATTACGGCGCGAATGTGTTTAGTTGCAGCGATGAAAAACACTTCGTCATCAGCTTCAATAACCGTAGTTCCAAGAGGGCGGATAGGGCGGCCACGTCGATAAATAGCGGCTACCCGAGTTTCTACATTGGGCATGTGATCTTTCAACGCTGACAGCGCATGGCCCACCAGCAAACCACCGTAATAGGCTTTAACGGCTACTAGGCTGGCCTTACCTTCGGCGAATTCAACCACTTGCAATGCACCGGGGTAATCAATAAGTCGCTTAATCGCCTTGGTGACTAACTGTTCTGGCGCAATGATATGATCAACGGGAATATCTTGCTGCTTGTAGAGTTGCTCTTGATAGATGATGTATTGTTCTGAACGAACACGGGCAATTTTTGTAGGTGTTTTAAATAAACTATAGGCAACCTGACAGGCCAGCATATTACTTTCATCACTGTTTGTTACAGCAATGAGCATGTCAGCGTCTTCTGCACCTGCTTTTCTAAGAACATCGGGATGCGAGCCTACGCCCGTTACCACTTGAAGATCTAGTCGGTCTTGAAGATTGCGTAGAATACCGGCGTCAGAGTCAATAACGGTTATTTCGTTATTTTCTCCTACCAAGTTTTCAGCCAATGTGCCACCCACTTGGCCGGCGCCCAATATGATGATTTTCATCGTTATTATTTAGCCTTGCGATTCTTATTGCTATACATCAACACGCTATTTAAGCGCTTGTTCTAAAACTAACTAGAGGGTTGCTCCACTCTGATATTAGCTTTTTGACTTTACCAGCCTCGCATAATAGAAACCATCCATTTGTTGCTCACTAGGTAGAATTTGGCGACCTGGATTGTCTACAGTTTCTGTTTTTATAAGAGGGAGTAAGCTTGCCTCTGGCGTATCTTTCAAAAACTGCTGTATTTGCAGTTTGTTCTCTTGGGGCAATATAGAGCAGGTGGCATACAGCAATGTGCCACCGGGCGCTAACAATGCCCACAGTGCATCTAGAATTTGACGTTGTAGGGTGACTAGATTGGTAATGTCACTTGCTTTGCGCAACCAGCGAATGTCTGGGTGTCTGCGAATAACACCCGTTGCTGAACAGGGTGCATCAAGCAAAATTCTGTCAAATAACTTACCATCCCACCAAGTACTGGGGTTTGCAGCGTCCCCTTGTTTGATATCGACGGTATGCTTTAGGCGAGCCATGTTTTCTTCCACACGCTTCAGCCTGCCTGCGTCCATGTCTAATGCAAGTAGGTAAGATAGCTTCGGTGTTAGCTCGGCAATATGACCGGTCTTACCGCCTGGTGCTGCGCAGCAATCTAGAATACGTTCATTGGGTTTAGCTTGAAGATAATGAGCAGCTAGTTGCGCTGCGCCATCCTGAACAGCAAACTCGCCATTTTCAAAACCCGGCAGCGCTGTAATGTCTTCACGTTTTTCTAAAATAATCGCTTCAGGGTGCGCTTCACTCAACGCATAGCTAACATTTACGCTATCTAGCGCTTGCTTGTAGTTGTCGACACTGGTTTGCTGCGTATTTACTCTTAGCCAAATTGGCGCCATGCCATTGGTTGCTTCACGCACTGCATTAGCATCAAAGCCATAGGCTTCATCTACCGCTTTGTATAGCCATTTAGGAAGACCGCTATTAATTATTGGGTCGTTGATAGGCTGCTCTGCCAGACCATCGCGCTGAAAGTTGCGTAAAACGGCATTCACCAACCCCTTTAAACCCGCACCGCCCAAATAGGGGGCTGCGGCGACGGTTTCCCCAACCGCGGCATGTTGGCTTACGCGAGAGAAACTCAATTGATAGAGACCTAGCAATATAAGGTGCTCAATAACCTTTTTATTCCCTTTCAATGGACGGTCTAACAAGGTGCGAAGCCAGGTTTGTAAAGTAGGAAGGCGACGCATTACGCCAAGAGACATCTCTTGCAGCCACGCATTATCTCGCGGGTTATGTCTGCGCTGAACACGTTCAAGACATTCTCGTGAAGACTTGCCTTGTTCTAGTATTTGATAAATCACCCACGCGCAGTCCGCACGCAGGTTTTTTGTTTTGGTAGGGGAAATGGTTTCACTCTGCGTTCACTTATATGGGGTCACATCTATGCATTCACTTCTGCAAGGCAACGGCCTACTTCAAACCAAGATTGACGGGCATTGATAACATCTGCTGCAGGAAGTGCTTTTTTACCCGGAATTTGTAGTGACGTGATGCACAACGCGCCTTGTCCTGTTGCAATAGTAATACCTTCTTTATTGGCGCTTATTACTGTGCCAGGAGCCACAGCTCTATCACAGGTAGTTACACTCGCAGACCATACTTTGACGTTCTGATCGTCAATTCGCATCCACGCTACTGGCCACGGGTTAAAGGCTCGAATATTTCGCTCTATTTGCGCTGCATCGTCTTGCCAATTAATTAACGCTTCTTCTTTTGATAACTTTTTCGCGTAAGTGGCCAGTGCGTCGTCTTGTTTCTCTGGTGTATAACTGTCTATATTGTCTAATACATTAACCAGCGCCTTAGGTCCAAGCTCAGCTAATTTGGTGTAAAGCGTAGCACTAGTATCGTCTTTCTCTATAGGGAGTGTGGCAATGTGAAGCATATCGCCGGTATCCAAGCCTTCGTCCATTTGCATAATGGTAACGCCTGTTTCAGCATCACCTGCCCAAATGGCGCGTTGAATAGGCGCTGCACCACGCCATTTTGGTAAAATAGAGCCGTGAACGTTAATGCAACCTCGCGAAGGTGCAGACAACACCGGTGTGGGTAGTATCAGGCCGTAGGCCACAACAACCATAATGTCAGCTTCAATAGCAAACAAAGCATCTTGTGCCTCTTGTTGCCTAAGTGATTCGGGCTGGTAAACGGGAATGGCATGTTCTAATGCCAACGATTTAACTGGGCTAGCGGTTAACTTTTTACCGCGACCAGCTGGGCGATCGGGCTGTGTATATACAGCCACTACATCGTGCTTGCTCTCTAATAACGCCAACAAATGTTGAGCAGCGAAATCCGGAGTACCGGCAAAAATTACTTTTAATGGGGTTGTCACGGTATTCCTTACGCTTTGGCGGCTAAACGTGCTTCTTTCTCAAGCTTCTTGCGAATGCGTTGACGCTTTAACGGAGAAAGGTAATCAATAAACAGTTTGCCCTTCAGATGGTCGAGTTCATGTTGGATACATATGGCCAATAAACCTTCTGCTTCCAATTCAAACGTCTCGCCATGTTCGTTCAATGCTTTTACCGTGATAGACTCAGCACGTTCTACTTTTGCGTAGTTACCTGGAACGGAAAGGCAACCTTCTTCGCTGATAGTCGAGCCGTTTTTATGCGTAATTTCAGGGTTAATAAATACGCGTGGCTCGTTTTGGTCTTCCGACACGTCCATCACAACAACTTGTACGTGACGGTCTACTTGCGTTGCAGCAAGGCCAATGCCGTTTTCGTCTTTCATGGTTTCAAACATGTCTGACACAAGCTGTTTAATTTCGTCGTTAACTTCTGATACAGGTTTTGCAACTGTACGCAGGCGTTCATCTGGAAAACTTAATACGTCTAAAATTGCCATTTCTCGCTTACTTCACCTTTTCGCTGTATAAATTCATATACGATCTAATTACCAGCACACTTTACAGTGCTTATTAAGTTACTATTCTAACGTATATCAGGGGCAATCGCGTAGTTTTTTGCCGATAGCCTATAACTATACGAGTTAATGCCGATATGGTGCTATTGTATGAAAAAGCAACAGTAAATGGCAGTGATTATTTTGCAGGTGGTTAATTTGAAAAAGCGATTAAACAACACATGTCGAATTGTAATATTAGCCATATGTGCATTTTGGGCATTTCCTTCTTTTTCTTTTCAATTAAAGGATGACGCGCCTAAAACCTACACGGTACAAAAAGGTGACACACTGTGGGGAATAGCCAGTGTGTTCTTAAATGAGCCTTGGTTGTGGCCTGAACTTTGGCGCACCAATACACAAATTGATAACCCACACCTTATTTATCCTGGTGACGTTATCATTGTGGGGTATACCAACGGCAAACCTACTTTAACGGTGCAACGAGATAAGCCGTCAATGACGCTCTCTCCAACAACACACAAACGTATCAAGCAATCTGCTATCGATGTACTTGCGTGGGAAACCATTGCGCCTTTTATTAAGCAGCACACATTTATTGACCAGCAGCAATTCGAAGCGCTGCCAAAGTTACTTGGCAACCAAGATGGTAATGTTCGATTTGCTTCAGATGAATTGGTGCTTGGGCAGCAAAAATTCAGTACCAATAGTCAGTACCGTGTTGTTAGAAAGCACGCTACGATCACTAACCTCAATAACGATGTGTTAGGTGTACAGCTAACTCATGTGTCTAACGCTTCTGTAATACCTGAAGGGCAATCTGATGAAACCATGTTGTTATATATTGATGAAGCTAATCAAGAAGCGAAACGTGGCGACAGGTTGTTAGAAGGTGGCTTTGAACACCCTCAAAGTTTTGAATTAAAAGCGGCTTCGCAGCAACATGGCACAGTGGTTGGTGATCTTCACGACCATGAATTGCTGGGTAAATACGATGTGGTCATTGTCGATTTAGGCAGTACTGATATAACACCCGGCACGGTGATGGGGCTCTATGTTCAGGGGCCTGCCATTATTGATGATGACGCACCGCGCTATGTAAACGAACCTGGCGTAAGAGCTGGTGGTCAATGGTTCAATGACGCATTGGCACAACCGGCACTAAAAGTGGGTGAGGTTGTTATTTTTAAAAGCTTCAACGCAGTCAGTTATGGGTTGATTACGCGAGCAAATCAAGGAATAAAACGCGGTTTTATTGTCGCTAAGCCTTAACTTAGTCCTATTGCCGCTTACACCAAGGAGCGGTAATGCCTACTTTCAAATCTACACTTTCCTCTACATATAGTGCTAATGACATTGCTTGGTTATCACTTGCTTCAGCGCAGCGTGTTGCGACAAAACATTGGTTGAACGTACTGTCTACGCTAACACTTTCACCAGAGCAGTTAACTAACTCGTCTCAGCACCACACCAGTGAAGTCTCAACATTATTTCAGCAAGTGAGTACATCGCTTGTTGAAAAAGCAATGCAATGGCTAAAAAGTGAATCTGGACGTTGTTTAATCACCATAGAGTCACCTCACTACCCCAGTGCGCTAAAGCAATTACAAAACCCACCATTGGTGCTCTTTGGTCTTGGTGATCCTACTCTATTAAATAGTCATCAAATTGCGATTGTTGGAAGTCGAAGGGCAAGTCATCAAGGAAAGCAAATAGCACAGTCTCTTGCGAGGGACCTCTCGGTTAATGGCATCACAATTACAAGTGGGCTTGCGATGGGAATTGATAGCGCTGCACACAAAGGGGGCCTAGAAGGCGTGGGGAAAACCATAGCAGTAGTGGGGACAGGCCCTGACAAGGTTTATCCTGCAAAAAACAGTCTGCTACTAAACGAAATTGTTAGCGATGGCGGGTTGTGTGTTTCCGAGTTCTTTCCCGGGCAGGGACCAAAGCAGTGGCACTTTCCAAGACGAAATCGCATTATTGCTGCGCTGACGCTTGGAACGCTAGTTGTAGAAGCAAAAATTCGCAGTGGCACCTTGATAACTGCCAATTTGGCCGCAGATCTAGGCAAAGAAGTATTTGCAGTGCCTGGAAGTATATTCCATGCGTATTCTGAAGGATGTCATTGGTTAATTCAGCAAGGTGCCAAGTTAGTCACAAATGCAAATGACATATTCGATGAAATTGCTATTCGCCCGCAGCAATTATTAATAGAAGTAGGCGATGAAGACGAAAAAAGTAAAGTGAATAGCTTGGCAACCGATAAATTATTAGCTAGTGTGGATTATGACATCACCGCTATTGATGTTATAGCCCAGCGCAATGCCAAAACGGTATCTGAAGTTATGGCATCATTATTAGAATATGAATTGCGTGGTTTAGTGGCCGCTGTCCCAGGTGGCTACGTTAAATTGAGGGGAAAATAATATGTTCGATATCCTCATGTATCTGTTCGAAAACTTCATTCACAGTGAAACTGAAATTCGCGTTGACCAAGATGAGTTAACCGAAGAGCTTGTTCGCGCCGGTTTTCATCACGATGAAATATACAAAGCCCTCGCATGGTTAGAGAAGCTTGCTGCACTGCAAGAAACCGACATTAAACCTTACTTCTGTAAGGGCATCAGCACAAGCTTAAGTCGTATTTATACGCACGAAGAGCAAATGCGCTTAGATGTAGAGTGTCGTGGTTTCTTAATGTTCTTAGAGCAAGTTAATGTTCTTGATGCTTCAACGCGAGAAATGGTGATTGACCGCGTTATGGAAATTGACTCAAATGAGTTTTGCTTAGAAGACTTGAAATGGGTTGTGTTAATGGTGCTGTTTAACGTGCCAGGTAAAGAAAAGGCCTATGCACAAATGGAAGACTTGCTCTTTGAAGAGCCCGATGGTGTCTTGCATTAGTGTATGAGGGCCTAATGAACAACAGAAGTTCAGCTCGTTACACCAGCGCACCTCGTAATGTTCTTTACGCTTACTAAGTACACAGCGCCAACGCTGTGTACTTAAGGTTATTATGTCCAAAATAGATCACTCATTATTTTCCGCCCATGAGCATGCACTTGATGACAATTTTGGTGATTGCCCAGAGTGCGGGAAACCACTACATATCAAGAACAGTAAATCTGGCCCCTTTATCGGATGCACCGGATATCCCGATTGTCACTTTAGTAAGCCACTTCACGATAATCAAACAACACTGCTTAAAACCCTAGAAGGCGTGGCATGTCCAGAATGTGCGTCAGAGCTTGCTATTAAAAAGGGGCGCTTTGGCATGTTTATCGGTTGCACAAACTTTCCAAACTGCCATTACATTGCACCTATTAAGCAGCAAGAAGACACCTTGGTAGATTGCCCTAAGTGCAAAAAAGGGCATTTGATTTCTCGTACCAACAAATATGGTAAGCAGTTTTTCGCTTGTAATCATTATCCGCAATGTCGTTATGTGCTAAATTTCACGCCAGTTAATGAACGCTGCCCAGAATGTGGTTGGGGAGTACTAATCGATAAAAAGGGGCAATTGCAGTGCCCACAACCTGCTTGTAGTTATAAAAAATAACCTTTACGTAGAGATTGAATAGCAATGTCTGATTTCCAAAATGGGGATGTAAAAACCTTTACCCCTAATGATGTCAATTCAGCAGACGTCGACCCAATTGTTACCGCGTTTGAAGAAGGAAAGTTATTGGTTTATCCCACAGAGGCGGTTATGGGGATTGGTTGTGATCCTGATAATGAAGCTGCGGTTAACCTGTTACTTGATGTAAAGCAGCGCGCAGTTGAGAAAGGCGTTATCTTAATAGCAGCGAACTACAGTCAGTTACTTCCCTATGTTAACGACAACGCCATTCGTCCAGATAGACGCACTGATATTTTTTCTAGTTGGCCCGGTCCTAACACGTGGTTACTGCCTAAGTCGGCCACTGCACCACGTTGGATAACAGGCAAGCATGATAAAATCGCGGTAAGAGTAACGAATCACCCTGTTGTGGTAGCGCTGTGTAACAAGTTGAACAAACCTCTTGTTTCTACCAGTGCTAACCTGACAGGGCAAGCGCCCGCAAAAACAATTGAAGAAGCTAAAGCTGTATTTGCTGACTCTGTTGTTTACGTTGATGGTGAAGTTGGTGGGGCAGATAAGCCCAGTACGATACGTGATGGTGATACAGCAGAGGTAATTAGAGCATGATGTCTCAAGAGTTGTTGGATGGAAAAAATGCCATGGAAGTCATTGAGCAGGTAAAAGCCTATCTGTTGAATCTACAAGATAAGATATGTCAAACCCTCGAGTTGGCCGACGGTAAAGGGCAGTTTGTAGAAGATTCTTGGCAACGGGAAGAAGGCGGCGGTGGTCGTTCGCGAGTGCTAAAAAATGGCGGTGTAATAGAACAGGGCGGTGTAAACTTCTCACACGTATTTGGTTCTCAAATGCCTGCATCGGCAACGGCCAATAGACCGGAACTGGCTGGGCGTAATTTCCAGGCAATGGGTGTTTCTTTGGTTATTCACCCACACAACCCGTATATACCCACATCGCATGCTAATGTGCGCTTTTTTATTGCTGAAAAAGAAGGTGAAGCACCTATTTGGTGGTTTGGTGGAGGCTTCGACCTTACACCTTTTTACCCTTTTAAAGATGACGTTGTACATTGGCATGAAACGGCAAAGAAACTGTGTAAACCATTTGGTGATGACGTTTATCCAAAATACAAAAAGTGGTGCGATGACTACTTCTTCTTAAAACACAGAAATGAAACTCGCGGCGTTGGCGGTTTATTTTTTGATGATTTGAATGAGTGGGGATTCGAGCAATCATTTGCATTCATGCAAGCAGTGGGCAACGGTTATATAGATGCTTATGTTCCGATTGTCGAAAAGCGTAAACAAACGCCATACGGTGAACGAGAGCGAGATTTTCAGCTATATCGTCGTGGTCGTTATGTAGAGTTTAATTTGGTGTTCGATCGCGGCACCTTGTTCGGTCTGCAAACCGGCGGGCGTACAGAGTCGATATTGATGTCTATGCCGCCGCTAGCGCGTTGGGAATATTGCTACACACCTGCGCCGGGTAGCGCAGAGGCTAAATTATCAGATTGGCTCAAGCCATTACCTTGGTAAAAAAGCTATAGGCTAGGGCGTTTCGGTGTGTAATTGAAATGTTTTAGAAAACAAAATACTTACCTCTAAGTTCAACATCCTCAATTAAAACGCCGCACTTAATGAAGCACATTTCATTACAGCGGCGTTTCTTTTTGATCTACATCAATGAGTAATACCAACGGTCATCTAGTTACTTGGGAACTTTGCGCTGGATCAACGTTTTACAAGGCCAAAGGCGTACAGTGGCGTCATCTTAGTTAAACACACGAGACACACACTATGCGTAAATATACTCTTTCAGCTATTTGTCTTGCCCTTGCGGCCGTTTCTCCACTAGCAGCAGCTCACCAGCAAGGTGACTGGATTGTACGTGGTGGCTTAACTACTGTTGCACCAGATGAGTCTTCTTCTAATATTCTTGCCGGCGGCGCGGATTTAGGTGTTGCTCTTACTGTTGATAACAATACTCAACTAGGCCTAAACGTAGCGTATTTTGTTACTGATAATATTAATATCGAATTACTCGCGGCAACGCCATTCAAGCACGATGTTAACTTTTCTGTCGCTGATCCACTAGGTACAGGTAACCGTTTAGGTGAAGTAACTCATCTACCACCTACACTAACTGCGAACTATTACTTTAATGACGCAAGTTCAGCTTTTCAGCCTTATGTTGGTGCGGGTATTAACTACACTATTTTCTTTGATGAATCATTCACTGGTGCAAACAGCAATGCGGGCCTAAGTGATCTATCACTTGATAATTCATTCGGTTTGTCTGCGCAAGTTGGTATGGACTATCAAATTGATAAGAAGTGGCACGTAAATGCGTCTGTACGTTTTATCGATATCGAGACTGAAGCATCGTTCAAAGTAGGTGAAGCAGATGGAAAAGTTAACAGTATTGATATAGATCCTTGGGTTTACACGTTATCAGTAGGTTACACCTTCTAACTGGTACGAACTCAACCACAATTTCACAATTGCACTACTTATACGCCAATAGAGCGTAAAATAGGGGATTTGCGCGCCATGAGATTTTCTTATCGGCGCGCCTTTTTATTTTGAATTAATCATATGCTCGGCAAGTTGGTCTAGTGCCGCTAACAGTTGCTGCGCTAATGCGATGTCCTCTACGGTTTTAAACATGGCTTTACGCATGCAATACATCCACTGATCTTTAAGTGCAGGCGTAACGGTAAAAGGTAAGTGCCTAGCACGAAGGCGTGGGTGTCCAAATTGCTTTTGAAAATCATCAGGCCCACCTAGCCACAAACTCAAATACAAAAAGAACACATGACGAATTCTGTCTAGCGGTTGTGGATGTATTTTGAGTAATTCTGATGCGATAGGATCACTCTCCATTACGTCATAGAATGCATTGGCTAGATCGCGAACTTTCTCCTCTCCACCTAATCGATAATATGGTGTACCCTGCGTAGCATCGTTAACGCTTTTTTGTTTTGTCTTAAATAAGTCTCGTATTCCCATGAAAAAATTCGCCGTATTTGGAAATCCTATTGCCCAGAGTTTATCACCAACCATACATCAAATGTTTGCTGAACAAACTGGACAAGTGATTTCTTATGAAAAAATCCTCGCACCTGAAGATGGATTTAAAGAAGCTGCTAAGGCGTTTTTCGCACAGGAAGGTGCGCTGGGTTGCAATGTCACTATGCCGTTCAAGCTAGATGCTTTTGAATTGGCTAAGGTTGACGATCAAGCTGCGAAAGACGCAAAAGCAGTAAATACAATAATGTTAAGTGACGATGGAACGCTTAAAGGTTTTAACACCGATGGCGTTGGGTTGGTGAATGATTTACTTAATAATGGGGTTAAGTTGAATAACCAACGCGTGTTGTTACTTGGTGCTGGTGGTGCAGCGCGTGGTGTTATTTCTCCTTTGTTCGATGCAGGCATTACAACACTGACTATTGCTAATAGAACCCTTGAGCGCGCTCAACAAGTGGCCGGTGAAAGCACGCATAGCAGTAACATCAATGTAGTGAGCTTGGATGAGGTGAAAAGCACAAAGCCAAACATTATTATTAATTCTACGGCTACAAGTTTACATGGCACTTTACCGTGTGAAGTTAATGCAACACTTTTAAGCGAATGTGCTGCTGTATATGACATGGTTTATAAAAACTCGCCTACACCCTTCATGCAGAGTGCATCTAAAATGGGTGTACCTCAATGTATAGACGGACTCGGCATGTTAGTAGAACAAGCCGCAGCTGCTTTCACTATATGGACAGGGGTAAAACCCAATACAAAAAGTGTAGTGGAATACGTTAGACAATCTATTAACCAGAGTTAACTCAAATTAACAGTAAGTGATGGCGAGAAAATAGCAGCGCATTAATTGCTGCTATCTTCTTGTGTTAAATATTCGTCTTTTAATAGGACATAATTAACTGCTGATTGTTTTAGGAAGGCTATTTCACTTTCTTTTAATGGGCGCTTCTTCTGCATTGGGTTACCAACATAAAGATAGCCGCTCTCTAATTGCTTATTCGGCGGCACCAATGTACCAGCTCCAATAAAGACATCATCTTCTACAATAACACCGTCCATAATAATGGCGCCCATACCAACTAATATACGATTACCTAATTCGCAGCCATGTAACATACATTTATGACCAACGGTAACATCTTCGCCGATAATAAGCGGAAAGCCATTGGGGTTTTGAGCTGACTTTCTTGTTACGTGCAAGACCGTTCCGTCTTGCACATTACTGCGCTTACCTATGCGTATGTGATTGACATCCCCTCTTGCTGCAACTAATGGCCAAATGCTGGCGTCATCATCCAGAATGACATCCCCTGCAATAACAGAAGACTCGTCAACATAACAGCGTTCACCTAACGTAGGTGCTATTGATTTGTAAGTACGTAAAGGCAAGTTACTTTCCTTCTATATAGCGTGGCAAATATCTATAGGGTAGTTATATTTCTGTAAATATTGTTATTTGCCATGGCTGATTCAATAAATAAGGCTTATTTTTTACCATGGTACAGGTAAATAAACGCGTTTATGAACTGACATTTCAATAGAAAGGGAACATTTTTGCGTGAATAATGCGTTTTTAACGTTAGCGCCGCTCCATCATTAATGTGGAAATCTGACAGTAATAGCTAGGATTTAGGCCGTTAAATAAACGTTGTGGGGGTTATTTGAGCAAACAAATCGAATATGACAC
>NZ_BJKK01000018.1 GCF_006538325.1 Alteromonas sp. KUL42 | reverse complement strand
AACTTCCGACTGAAAGTTTAGTAAGGAAAAGGTCGCTCAACTCGCCTGGCTCACTTCACCTTACTGAAAATCTCGAAAGCGTAGCTTTCGAAATTGCCTAGGTAAAGGTCGCTCTCACGATAAATCGTGATTCGCCTTACAAAATTTTAGTGTTGCGATGCAACACTAGCAAAAATTTTGTCCCCTTCGTCTAGAGGCCTAGGACACCGCCCTTTCACGGCGGTAACAGGGGTTCGAATCCCCTAGGGGACGCCATATCGAAAAAACCAGCCATCCGGCTGGTTTTTTTGTATCTGCAGTAAATACACTTCACTCAGAAAGCATTCCATTCTTCAAAATCAAAACTCATATTGGACACACACTTCAAATCTCACATTAAAATAAAAATGAATAGAAAAGTGGACAGACACTCGGTTCCCCTCTCAAATCTGTTTGCTTAGTGAGTCAGATATCAGCGCTACAATATTTGTACCGCCGAAAAATATGCAGAATAGGACAGACATTCAATTGATTTAATATGTGTATGTCCACAGTTACAGCATTTCTAAAATGAAAGCTTCTGCACCTATGACAAACGCTTACGAAAGCTTTTATAGCTGTTAACATAGGCGTATCAACTAAGAGGTATTATATGCAACATTATTCAATTGGAACGCCCGGTAAGCCATGGGGTGATGAAGAAAAGGCACAGTGGAAAGCGCAACAACACATACAACGTAGTTACAACGAGGAAGTATTAAGCAAGTTAGAGAATATTGTTCCTGAAGGCTTTAAGTTGACGCAGTATGGTGCTTTACCATATGACGAAGCTCGCTACCCTTTGTATGCGATTGTTCCTGATACAATTGATTCAAATAAGCCATCAGCACTTGTCACCGGTGGCGTTCATGGCTACGAAACTAGTGGTGTGCAAGGTGCAATACAGTTTATCGAGTCAAAGCTTTCTGATTTTGCTGACGGGTTCAATATTATTGTGGTTCCTTGTGTTAGCCCTTGGGGTTATGAAACAATTAATCGTTGGAACCCGATGGCACTTGATCCAAATCGTTCTTTTTTCAGTGATTCACCAGCACCGGAATCGGCGCTATTGATGAAGTTCATCGACGAAATGGATGTGGCATTAACGTTACACATTGATTTGCATGAGACAACTGATACAGACAACAGTGAGTTTAGGCCTGCGCTGGCTGCACGTGATGGTACTACACACGATAATTGGAACATCCCCGATGGCTTTTACACGGTTGCCAATACACCTAATCCCCAATTGGCGTTTCAGCAAGCTGTAATTGAAGCGGTTAAACGTGTAACGCATATTGCGCCTGCTGATGAAAACGGAAAGATTATTGGCGCCGATGTCGTCTCTGAGGGAGTTATTTGTTATGACAAGAAGGCGCTGTTCTTATGTGGTGGTATGACAGACGCCAACTATGTAACAACAACCGAAGTGTATCCGGATAGTGCTAACGCTACACCACAAAACTGTAATGACGCTCAAGTAGCTGCTGTTTGCGCGGCATTAGAATTTATTAAATAGACGCTTGAACGTTTAGACGTCTAGATGTATATTTGGGCCTTCTCTTGGAGGAGGCTTTTTGTGTTTACATTTTCTGCAGTAATTTACGACGGTAACAAACAAACTTTAGTTCGCTACGATGGTAGGACAGACACAGAGTTTTCTGCCTATCTAGAAGCGCGTTATGGTTGTTATGTATGCCTTTGGTCAAACAAAGAATTGTCTGAAAGTACCCTTGCGACTATTGCTGCATCAAGAAAACTGCAAAACAACCAAGAGAATACACCTAACCTTTCACTATGAACCCAGCATCACCTTGTATTGGATCATGTAGGCTCGACAGCGAAGACATTTGCACGGGGTGCAAGCGTACCATTGATGAAGTGATACACTGGCGAACTTATACTGATTCACAAAAAGCTGCCGTGTTTACACGCCTTCAGCAGTTAGCTAACAATCAACGTTCTACAAACAAGTAAGGTTTCTTTAAATTAGCGCGTAGCAGCAAACTAATCTATACGTATCGCTTTTCGCTAAAGTGGACAGACACTGATGTTTGACTACTGATTTTAATATGAGCTTAATGTGGACAGTCACTCATACCTAATTACCGTATCAAGAATGTTGCTAAGCAGACTATGATTTTACTGATATTCAATAGCGAAGGGGGGTCGCATTTTGATACACTCTCGCGCCGATTTTTTAAGCGATTGAGTTAGAGACTACCCTGAATGAAAGTAATTCTTGCCCCTATGGAAGGGGTTGTTGACCATTTAATGAGAGACATGTTGACACGCGTTGGTGGTTTCGATCAGTGCGTGACAGAATTCGTCAGGGTTGTTGATCAAAAACTGCCTAAAAAGACCTTTTATCGCCTTTGTCCTGAGTTACATAACGGCGGTAAAACTCCAGCGGGGGTACCTGTTCGTGTTCAGTTACTTGGTCAACACCCTCAGTGGTTGGCAGAAAATGCACAGACAGCAATTGAACTTGGTTCGCCTGGTGTTGATCTTAACTTTGGGTGCCCTGCTAAAACTGTGAATAAAAGTAAAGGCGGTGCAGTATTGCTTAAAGAGACTGAAACCCTGTATAGCATAGTAAAATCAGTGCGCGAAGCCGTGCCTCAGGATATTCCGGTGTCAGCCAAAATTAGACTTGGTTTCGAAGATAAGTCTTTGGCGATAGACAATGCTATAGCAATAACGGAAGCTGGCGCTTCTGAACTTGTTGTACATGCTAGGACTAAAACAGAAGGATACAAACCGCCAGCCTACTGGGATTGGATAGCAAAGATTAAACAGCATACCTCCATACCTTTGGTGGCCAATGGTGAAATTTGGAGTGCTGAGGATGCAAAACAATGTCAATTGCAATCTGAATGTATGAACTTAATGATTGGCCGTGGGGCGCTAGCTTTACCTAACTTAGCAAAGTGTATCAAGCATGGTGAATCACCAATGCCGTGGTCAGATTTAGCTTCTTTGTTAATTCAGTACTCGGGTTATGAAATTTTTGGTGATAAAGGCAAATACTACCCAAATCGCATAAAGCAGTGGTGTGGTTACCTCAAAAGACAGTACACAGAAGCTGAGGTATTATTTAATGACATAAGGCGTTTAACCAAGTCTCAAGATATTGTTGACGTGCTGGCGCGCCAATCCTCGCAATAAACCGTCTATCTACCCCAATGTTTCTTGGCAGTCTAAAAGCTATCCGATAATCTGATATGGGCAATCATGTAAGTCTTGTTTACGTTTTTGCTCATAATCAATAATAAAAAATAGCTCTGGGGAAAACATGAAGATCACACCGTCAAAGCTGACGCTTTTGGCTGTATGTTCCGCTACTCTGTTTGTAGCAGGATGTGCGAAAGACAAGTCAAAGGACGTTACTCAAGCACCTAAAGTTACGATTCAATCAAATCCTTATCCAAGTACCTATAAGCCTATCGAGGGTCAGCCAACATTAATAACTAATGTGACCATTTTAGATGGTATTGGGAATAAAATAGACAATGGCAGTATCTATTTTGCTGATGGACAAGTCCAAGCGATAGCTCAAAGTGGACAGACACTCGATGTGGCTGTCAATACTGTTATTATTGATGGGAGCGGCAAATGGGTAACGCCAGGAATCATTGATAACCACAGTCATTTGGGCGTGTATCCATCGCCATCAACTCATTCTCATTCAGACGGCAATGAAATGACGAATCCTGTCACGGCACAAGTGTGGGCTGAGCATTCTGTGTGGCCTCAAGATCCGGGTTTTGGACGGGCGCTTGCCGGCGGCGTAACCTCATTACAAATATTGCCTGGGTCGGCTAATTTGTTCGGCGGCCGCTCTGTTGTGTTAAAAAATGTCCCTAATAGAACCATGCAGGATATGAAGTTTCCTGATGCTCCTTACGGAATGAAAATGGCCTGTGGCGAAAACCCCAAGCGTGTTTATGGGCAGAAAGGTGGCCCGATGACGCGTATGGGAAATGTAGCGGGCTATCGTCAAGCATGGTCTGACGCACAAGACTATATGCGCAAGTGGGAGTTATATGAAAAAGAATATGAAGCTGGCAAGAACCCAAAAGCGCCAAAGCGAGATTTAAAGCTTGAAACGCTGGCTGGGGCGTTAAATGGTGATATCCGCGTTCATATGCATTGTTATCGCGCTGACGAGATGACAGTGATGATGGATGTAATGAAAGAATTTGATTATCAAATTGGCACTTTCCACCATGCCGTAGAAGCATACAAGATTGCAGATAAGTTAAAAGAGAATAATGTTTGCTCTGCTATGTGGGCTGATTGGTGGGGCTTTAAAATGGAAGCGTACGATGGTATTCGAGAAAATATTCCCGCTGTTCACGCTGCTGGTGCATGTGCCATTGTTCACTCTGATAGCGATTTAGGCATTCAGCGACTTAACCAAGAAGCCGCTAAGGCGTGGTCTGATGGATTGCGTGCTGGTATTGATATTCCTATGGAAGATGTGTGGACGTGGCTATCAGCTAACCCTGCAAAATCACTGGGTATTTTTGATAAAACTGGCTCGCTAGAAAAGGGCAAGCAAGCGGATATCGTTTTATGGAATGGAAATCCTTTCTCAACTTATACCAAAGCTGAGCACGTCTACATTGATGGTGGGCTTGCCTATTCATTAACGGACGAAATGTCGTGGCCAGTAAGCGACTTTGAACTAGGTCAAGTAGGCGAAGGAGACAAGAAATGAAGAAGTTAGCGGTTGTTTTAGCATCTCTAACGCTGGCTACTTCAGCACTAGCAAATAACTACGCTATTGTTGGAGGAAAAGTGCATACCATGGGCTCGAAAGGGACTATAGAAAACGGTACTGTGCTTATAAAAGACGGTCGAATTGAGTCAGTGCTTGCCAACGGTACAGCGCCGCAAGGTTATGAAGTGATTAATGCAGCAGGGAAAGTGGTAACACCCGGTTTTATTGGTGCATTGACCTCGTTGGGTTTAGTGGAAGTGTCTTCATCGTCAGGCGTAGTGGACTCAAGTATTGAGAAAACACCTATATCGAATACAGGCGCAGCCTTAGATGTGCAATACGCCATCAATCCAGATAGCTCACTACTTGCCATTACACGATTGGAAGGAATGACCTCAGCCGCAACGGCGATTAATAGTAGTCATTATTTATTTGGTGGCCTTGGCGCAATTATTAGCTTAAGTGGACAGTCACCTGTTTTGAAGTCAGCTGCTTTTATGACAATAGATGTAGGAAGTGAGGGCGCTGAAAATGCAGGTGGTTCTAGAGCCGCACTGTGGGTGATGTTAGATAAAGTTCTACAAGAAGCAGAAAATGCCTCATCGACGTTATCTGCCGAAAAACCGTGGTATGGGTTGAATACGCGTTCGGATGTGGATGCACTCAAGCGCGTATTGAAAGGTGAAGTACCTTTGTTCATGCGTGCGGATCGCGCTGCAGATATTCTCCAGGTGATTTCATTTAAGGACAGACACCCAAATATTAAGGTTGTATTGGTTCATGGAGTCGAAGCTTGGCGCGTCGCCGATCAACTTGCTAAGGCGAGTATTCCTGTTGTAATTGATCCTGAGTACAATTTACCAGGGGGCTTCGATCAAATGGGGGCCACATTGAGTAATGCTGCTCGACTTCATGATGCTGGGGTTCAAGTTGCAATTGGAATGGACACTCACAATATTCGTTTGGCCGCCCAACATGCAGGTAATGCAGTGGCAAACGGCTTGCCACATCAAGCAGGTTTGGAGGCGCTTACAAGTATTCCAGCAGGAATATTTGGCGTAGATAATGATATAGGTATTCTAAAGCCTGGAAGTTTTGCAGATATCGTTATTTGGTCGGGCGATCCGCTTGAAGTAACCGAAGCGGCTGAAACAGTTTTTGTTGGTGGCGAACCAATAGAGATGGAGTCACGTCAGACCAAGCTTAGAGACCGATATTTGTCACTACGCAAGGAAGGGAACAATAAGCCCTCACAATATCAACGAAGTGAGTGATTATTGTAGTAAATGTCTATTAAGGGTTTCTTCGGAAACCCTTTTTTATGAGAGATATTTTTCTGCGTTTCTTACGTTAGGCCGGCAAGACCTTCCACACGCCACTGCGAATTCGGTCATAGCGTCAGCAGTACCGGCGGGCCCTGTAAATAGTGTTTCAAAGTTACTTGTAACCGTTCGCCAACTTTTTTCATTGATACCTAATTTCTTTAAAAGTCCAAAAGAACGCTTATCATTTGGTTTGCTACCAACCGCTTTTGTATTAATCGAATGTTTTAACAGTGCGATGTAGTCATTTAATGTAAATGGAATTTGAGCTTGGATGCTCGAACTTTTCGTATTAAACGACATCAGGAATTTAGGCTTTTTGTTAGCTTTGGCAGCATTTAGTCTGTATTGAATTGTGGTGTATGACGAACCTTCCAGAGTTTTAGTCATTTTGGCTCGAATAGGATTTAAATCTACGTATGCCATAACACTGGCCAATGCCTTATTGTCTAAAATAGCTTGTGAGCGAAATCTACGTTCCCAAAAGTATCCCTTGCACTCGTCTTCTTTGTTAGCGCGCCGAGCGACGTACTCGTTCAATAGCTTCATGAACCAGCTAATTGACGTTAAACGCTTGCGGTAGGTAGCCGTAAGTGCTTTCACATCAATTAGTTCTGATTCGGTTAGTTGCTCTTTACCACTTTGAAGGTAACGTTGGACAACAGGAGGGCATTTATAAAACATACGCCAACGAAGGAGTACTTCGTCCATAGACCATCCTTCAGCTCTACCTTTGGCAATATGCAACACTGTATGTACGTGGTTGTGCATGATGGCATACGCGCATAGGTCGATAGCAAATGCTTCGGAGAGTGCATGTAACCTTTCCTTTATCCATTTTCTTCGATGTTCGTAGTTCACCCCCGTTTTGTGATCTTTGCCGCATAAATAAGACTGTCTTACGCAGCGAGAAATACAATGGTAGTAAGGCGTGATTTCCGTATTTACTTGTTTGTAACGAGGTAAAGGCATATCCATATCCCAATAGTTTTTTCTTATTATCGGTTTCCTAACCTATTTGTGAACTGGCAATGAGGACAGATTTGGCCATGAGAGGTCAAAAACACTGTGGACAGCCACATAGCTATTTAGTAATACGAGAGAAGCGTAAAAGAAGGTAAAAAGGACAGACACTTAGAAGTTAGTGCCTGTCCAAAAAGGAGTTCAAAAAGGAGTTCAAAAAGGAGTAGGCGAGAGGTTAGACAATCTCGCTGAGGAATGTCGGTGTCTGTCCAATACTGTATTTCGCACTTTGAAGGCTTATAAAACAGAATTCACTAATAGCTAATCCCACAACCACTTAGTAAAAACTAAACGTAGACATCCACCTGTGAGCCCACTCGTTCGTTTGCTCTGTTACTTGTTTCTGATGTTGGCTGAACTTCGCTTTTCGAGCTTTGTGCTTCACTACTAGCCTCAACTGCTTGCTGAGGTGCTCGCTGCGGCGATTCTAGTACAGTAGAAACTGGTGTTGAATTTACAGAAGAGACATCCATAGTAAACCTCAATCAAACATTTTAGATGTTATTAAAAGTAGCACATTTATTGCTCAGTAAGTATTAAACTTCTTAAGTGTCTGTCCATGATTTTAGCAATCATTGGCTGGGCTTCAGCATTGGGATGAATTCCATCGCTTTGCATTAGCTCACTTTTAAGTGCTATGTCCTCAAGAAAAAAGGGAATTTTCACAACTTCTTGTTCTTTTGCTACGCGAGAAAAGCTCTCTGTAAACATTTGCGTGTACCGCCGGCCATAATTGGTCGGTATCTGCATTTCTTGCAGAAATACTACGGCGTCACTATCCTTGGCTTTGGTTACCAGCGTTGTTAAGTTTTCCCTAACCTTTTTAATGTTGTGGCCTTGCAGGGCATCATTTCCACCAAGCTCAATGAGAATGTGTGTGGGTTGGTGTTGCTCTAATAAACGAGGCAGCCTTGCTAAGCCTCCATCGGTGGTTTCCCCACTTACCGCAGCATTTACAATTTCAATCGGAATATTGTCGTCATGCCACATTTTTTGTAACAAACTAACCCAGCCTTCTCGTTGCTGTAAGCCATAAGCAGCAGATAGACTGTCACCAAGAATTAAAAGTACGGCCTGTTCACCTTTTAAATCGTCTGTGGCTTGATCTGAATGCGCGTAGGCAGGTATTAAAAGAATAACCAGTAAAACAAGTACTTTACGAAATCTAACAAACACGAATTGATGACCCCTTATGATTAAAGCGAACTCTGTAATTAAAGTAGTAGATACGAGTGAAGGCTCTTTGCAGATCCTTCGTCCAATTTCCTTTGAAGTCAAGTCGGGTGAGTCCATTGCCATTATTGGTGCGTCGGGCTCAGGAAAATCTACACTTTTGGGGTTACTCGCAGGGCTAGATGAAGTTACCGAGGGAGAAATTTTCTTAGACGGTGAAGCGCTACACACCATGAACGAAGAGCAGCGCGCTATCCTTCGTGGGCAGAAAGTCGGCTTTATTTTTCAAAGTTTTATGCTTGTACAAAGTCTTACTGCGTTAGAAAACGTAATGTTGCCAGCAGAAATTGCGGGGTTGAATAACCCCAAAGCACTCGCGATGGATATTTTGGAAAATGTTGGACTCAAACACCGCGCTCATCATTTTCCCAATCAGTTATCCGGTGGTGAGCAACAACGGGTTGCCATAGCCCGAGCATTTATCACATCACCTAAAATTTTATTTGCAGATGAGCCTACGGGTAACTTAGATGCAAAGAACAGCGATAAAATCGAATCATTGCTGTTTGAGATGAATAAAGAGAAAGGCACAACACTTGTGTTGGTAACCCATGACAATACATTAGCTGAGCATTGTGATAGGCAACTTACCATGAATGCAGGCGAGTTGGTTGAAACTACCAAGACTCAAGCGCAAGAAACAAAAGAGGCGGTATAAATGTCAATGTCGTTTAATTTGGCGTGGCGTCTGTTTCGGCACGAGGCTCGCCGTGGTGAACTAACCATTATTTTGCTCGCTATTGTTTTGTCAGTAGGCGCGGTATTGTCTTTGTCTTTATTTAGTGAGCGTTTGCAAGGTGCACTGAAGTCCCGCTCTGCTGCATTTATAGCAGCAGACGCCCAGTTGCGATCAGATAAGCCCATTGATGAAACATGGTTCGATAAAGCGCGAGACGAGGGGTTATCAACCGCTAAACAAGTCACAACCCGTTCCATGGCGTTCAACGGCGATGAAATGACTTCGGTGGATTTACGTGCTGTAAATACCACTTACCCATTGAAAGGTAAGGTGAATATTACCGACCAGCCGTTTGGAGAGAAGCAAGCGGCCAATTTGTTGCCTGAGCCAGGACACGTATGGGTTCAATCTCGGTTATTTCAAACATTAGGGCTAGCAATTGGTGATGCAATTGAAATTGGCGACGGTATTTTTGTGGTTTCAAAGGTTCTGGTGGATATTCCTGATGCGGGATTCAGTATATTTAGTACAGATCCAATCGTGCTGATGAATTTAGATGATTTGGACAAAACGGCTGTAACTGGCCCGGGCAGTCGAGTGAGATATGTTGGCTTTTTTGCCGGAGAGCCTGACGTAGTTGAAAACTTCAATAACTGGCTTTTACCTCAATTAAATGATGACCTTCACTCATGGAGAACAATTGAGGACGACGAATCGGCCATTGGCGCATCGGTGGCACGTGCCGAGAGATATTTTTTACTAGCTAGTTTGCTTGCCATTGTACTTGCAGCTGTTTCTATTGCAGTAGCTGCTCAGCGCTATGCTCAGCGTCACTTTGACCCGGTTGCTATCATGAAAACACTAGGTGCAACCGCGAAAACCATTCGAAAAATTTATCTTATTCAAATCTTACTTATTACAGCACTGGGTATATCGATTGGACTTGTTATTGGGTTTATTGGGCAGCAAATTGTGGTACAGCTTGTCGCCGACAGTGTAGATGTAACCCTTGATGTATGGCATTGGCGACCGGTAATAATTGCTGTCGCTACTGGGGCGACTTGTGCCTTACTCTTTTCGCTCTACCCGTTACTACAGTTATTTTCTGTGCCACCACTACGTGTATTGAGAAAAGATATTTCTGCGAGCATGCGTTCTAAGAGTATTCAATTTATTGCCTCTGGTGGCGCTATCTTTTTCTTGATGTGGATGTACAGTCAAGACCTGAAGATCAGTGCCATATTGTTTTTCTCAGGCGCCGTTTTAGTTGCCGGCTTGTTGGGAGCTACATTTTTACTTATTGCAGTAGGGCGTCGTTTAGGTAGCGGAAGCATGGGGCCATGGCAATTAGCATGGGCCCGCATAAAACGTAGGGCGATGGATAACAGCGTTCAACTTATTAGCTTCTCTGTAACCATCATGTTGTTACTTGTTGTGTTGGTTATGCGCAACGATATGGTGTCACAATGGCGCTCTCAGCTTCCAGAAGGTACGCCTAACTATTTTCTTATCAATATTACACCTGATATTAAACCTTCATTGGACAGACACTTCAAAGACAATGGCATCACCATCAATGAATTTTACCCGGTTATTCGTGGGCGTTTTGTCTCGGTTAACGGCGAAGGTGTAAATACCGAAGTATCAAAAGAAGATGACGCTAATCGAGAGGGGCGGAGAGGTCTTGGTCGTGAGGCTAACCTAACATGGAGTAACGTGCTCCAGAAAGAAAATGAAGTTGTAGAGGGTATATGGCACGGAACTGCTAATGCTAATTATTCAGAAGGTCGGTTTCCCGTTTCCGTTGAAGCGGAAGTGGCCAAGCGTTTGGAGATCAAATTAAATGACATGTTAACCTTTAACGTAGGCAGTGAAATTGTTGAAACTAAAGTGACGAGTATTCGTAAAGTTAACTGGCAAACTATGCAGCCAAACTTCTTTTTTGTCATACATCCTGAAGCGATGGCTTCTTTCAAGCCAACTTTTATCACTAGCTTTCATTTGCCAACGGAACAAAAATCAGAGCTGACAGCGTTACTGAAGCCATTTGGCTCAATAACTATGTTTGACGTAGATGCGCGAATTAATCAATTACGAGAAATAGTTGATCAAGTTTCAGTGGCGGTGGAGTTTATTCTGGTATTGGTTTTACTTGCTGGAACCCTTGTCCTGGTTGCACAAGTTCAAGCTAGCATGGATGAACGTAGACAAGAAATTGCCATACTTCGCACACTTGGCGCCAAAGGGGCATTGATTCGTCAAAGTGTTATCTTTGAGTTCGTTATCATTGGCTCTGTGGCCGGATTCATGGCCGCACTAGCAAATGAGCTTAGCTTGTATATGCTGCAAACTTCAGTATTCAAAATGAAGGCGAGTTTGCATTTCGAGTACTGGGCTATAGCGCCAACAGTGGGGGCTATAGTTGTAGGGTTATTAGGAGCGATGGGATGTTGGCGACTTTTAACCTTGAATACTAGTCAGATGCTGCGAAAAATGGTGTAAGGCGTCTTTAACACTTAGAATGGAATTTTGTGGACAGACACTTACTTTAAATTGAAGTGTCTGTCCAAACGAGTCACTATTAGCTGTAAATGTCACCTAATGCTTCATTAAGCCCACTATATCTAAAGTGAAACCCCATATTTAATAGGTTATGTGGAATTACTCGCTGACCTTCCAAAATCATCGTCGAAGCCTCACCCATGACGATATTCATAACAAACGATGGAACATTGAAAAGACAAGGCCGTTGAAGTGCTTTTGCTAGAATCTTAGTGAATTGTCTATTTGTCACAGGTTCGGGCGCTGTTAAATTGAACGGGCCTTCACAATTGTCGCTAGTTAGTAAAAATGCTATTGCACTTACCATGTCATCTAAATGAATCCAAGATAGATACTGATTCCCAGACCCCAACGTACCACCCACACCTAGTTTAAACGGAAGGGCCATTTTATCGAGTGCACCACCTTCCAATGTCAATACAACACCTGTGCGTAGCGTAACAACTCGCGTAATATCGTTTTCTACGCTGTTAGCAATGTCTTCCCACTTTTTACAAAGTTCATAAGTAAACTCTTTGTTTGGTGTTGTATTTTCGCTTACGGTTTTATCGCCTTGATTACCGTAGTATCCGATAGCTGAACCAGAGATAAAAACCTTGGGCGGCTGCTCGCTAGCGTTAATTTTCTCCACTAAACCTGCGGTGATTTCCCAGCGACTTTTGCATATCTTTTCTTTTTGAGTGTCTGTCCAACGTTTGTCTGCAATAGGCTCGCCGGCTAGATTAATAACGGCATCAAATATCCCGATGTCTTGAATATCTGTCATGCTTCCAATGATATCTATGTCTTTTCCGAGCAGTGACTTTGCTTTATTCGGTGTACGAGACAGTACGGTGAAAAAGTGTTCGTCTTTGAATTGCTCTATAAATTTACGACCAATCAAACCGGTGCCACCGGTCATTAGGATTTTCACTGGTTTGCACTCCTCACGTATTTGTTATCCCGATTTGTTGCAGGAAAGCGTTAATGACACTGAATCAGAAAATCTCAAAGCATGGGGCTTATCCACTTCCACTTCCGCATATCGAACTGATGAATGCTCTGCTGCAATACTCAACACGTCAGCAGTGAGTTTCTCCAACAATGAAAAACGGTTATCTTCAACGAGTTTGATAATAGCCTTGGTAATCGTTTTGTAGTTCAACGCATCACTCATATCATCACTATTTGTTGCTTTCTCAGCGTCGTAGTCAATTTTTACATTTACTACCACATCTTGCTTATTTTTAATCTCATCGTCATTTATGCCAATATAAGTACGAAGTCTGAGGTTTTTGATTTTTATGGTGGCAAGGTTAAAAGTCATGAAAGTCTCTTGTTTGTAGTTAGCTATAAGTCGTTGTAAAGTACTGTCGTTTCACTTTGGAATGTAGCACAAATGTCAATGGAACTACGCTCGTCATCAGCAAAAATATTAGTTGTACTCGCTTGCTTAGTCGTTGTTATGGCCGGGATAAAAGCAGCAAGCACAATTATGGTGCCCTTTTTCCTTTCTATATTTATCGCGATTGCATGCGGCCCTATTATTCACTGGACTTCAAAGTTTGGTGTGCCAAAGTGGTTGTCGATTACCTTTGTTATACTGTTAATAGTGGTATTTGGTTTTCTTCTTGCTGGGCTTGTTGGGCAATCAATGACGGAGTTTCGTGAGAATTTGCCAGAATATAGAGATAAATTGAACTCTGAGTTTGTTTGGGTAGTGGCGAAACTTGCTGAATTTAATATAAATATTAATCGTGAATTGATTGCTTCGCACTTGGATCCTGCAACCGCAATGTCTGTCGCTACTAACTTTATTAGTGGTATGGGTGGGGTCCTCTCAAACCTCTTTTTGATCCTTCTTACCGTTATTTTTATGCTTTTTGAAGCTGATAGTGTTCCACGTAGATTACACATAGCTTTGGCTGACCCAGGCATGAAGCTAAAACACATCGACCGCTTTATTCGTTCTGTGAACAGCTATTTAGCTATTAAAACCGTGGTGAGCTTAGGCACTGGGTTAATAATCGGTTTATGGCTTTACATTCTAGATGTAGACCACTTCATGTTATGGGCGGTATTGGCGTTTATGCTTAACTATATACCGAACATAGGTTCGATCATTGCCGCTGTCCCCGCTGTACTTATCGCATTTGTTCAACATGGCCCCGCAACGGCCGGTTTTGCAGCGCTCGGGTTTGTACTTGTTAATACCATTATGGGCAATATTGTAGAGCCTCGGTTAATGGGGAAAGGAATGGGACTGTCCACGCTTGTTGTATTCTTATCGCTCATTTTTTGGGGGTGGCTACTGGGAACCGTGGGTATGTTGCTATCAGTACCACTTACAATGGTGGTTAAAATAGCATTAGAGTCTAGGGAAGAAAGTAAATGGCTAGCGGTATTGCTTTCTAGTGAAGGAGATAATAAAGCGTAGCGTCACGGCTTGGAATTTCAATAAATGCGTATGTATTTAATAAAGTGGACAGGCACTCGTAATATTTAAATCGAACATAAATCATTAAGCTGCATTTAAAGCGGACACACACCTAGATAACTTGAAAGAGGACAGTCACATTGATGATGTAAGTGTCTGTCCTTTTTCATTCTCACTTTCTTGAGTTTATATAAGCCGTGGTGTGATGTGATTCGGAAATTCAACGATGATACTTGCGCCACCTAGTTCACTGTCTTCAATGTGCATACGTCCCTCATAAATCGCCACCAAATCTGCAACTAAGGCCATTCCGATGCCATGCCCTTCTGAATATGTGTCTAGGCGAGTTCCTCGCTCTAATAAGAGTACTTTCTTATCTTCTGGTATACCTGGGCCGTCATCGTCAATTTGGATCTTAAGCCAACTGTCAGCCATAAAAGCGGTTACTGTGATGGTTGATTTCGCAGCTTTACAGGCGTTGTCTAACACGTTACCACACAATTCCATCAGGTCGGTTTCATCGCCCTTAAACTTCGTATCCGTTTCAATATCAAACTCTATCGTTAAGCCTTTGTCTTGATAGACTTTATCCATTGCATCGGCGAGTTTATGGAATATAGGCTCTACATCAATAGCGCTTTGCCAGCCAGATTTTCCTGCGCTGGCACGTTTTAATTGTCGCTGAATGATACGATCTATTTGTGTTAGGGCTTCGCTCACTTCTTCAGGTATCGCTTTATGACCAGACGCTACAGCCAAAGGGGTTTTTAAACTATGGGCTAAATCACCTAAGCTATTCTTATAGCGTGTCCTTTGTGCTGCTTCGGTTTGTAGAAGACCATTGATTGAGTGTTTCAGAGAATCAAACTCAACCGGATATTTAGCATCTAAGGCAGGTTTTTTTTCCATTTGAGGTCAATGATATTTCTTCTATTAGCTTTCGTACTGGCATAAGTACAACACTAATGCCAACTACTATGAAGAAAAGAAGTACAAGGCACAAAGTAAATATCCATTGCCATGTCGTAGTAATAAAGGTGTCTCTTTCAGCTTCGAAAAGCGCCTTGTCGTTGAAAATATAAAAGCGCACTGGCTCAAAGTCTCTGCTTGAGGCAAATTCGGCAGTAAAGGCGTAAACAAAAAAGAGGTGTCGTTTTTAAATGATGGGAAATAGGAATCGATAAAGAGTTCATTTCCTACAGAGACGTCAATATCTGGAGGGGTGAAAGTGTATTCAAGAGCGGATGCAGATTGCCAAATCACCTTGTCTTTGAACACTATTAAGCCTAAAAAGCCCGAACCAGGTAAATTCAATTGCTCTTCGTACAGAATTTCAGGCATATACGGAACGTCACCGTCCAGCTCAAACGCCGACAGCAAACCTAAATTCATCAAACGCAATTCACTCATTTTGGCCTGGGTCAGACTTTTGGTGTAGGCATCATCAAGAATAATTACCGTAAACGGTGCAAAAAAACCTAAAAGCACAATGGCGAGCAGTGTGCTTCGAAGCCTCAAAGAGAGTTGCTTCATAGATTACGGTTTATCCTATACCCGCGACCTCGCAAGGTTTCTATGGGTTTTAGTTCACCGTTGGGGTCGAGTTTCTTACGCAATCGACCAACAAAGACCTCAATAACGTTGCTATCTAAATCAAAATCTTGATCGTAAATGTGTTCTGTCAATTCCGTTTTCGAAATTACTTTTTGTGGGTTTAGCATTAGGTATTCCATCACCTTGTACTCATAAGCTGTTAAATCTAATGCTGTACCGTTTAGCAAAAGTTCCTCTGTAACGGTATCAAGTGAAATTGGGCCAAACTGAATAGTAGGGTTAGCTTGTCCTGATGCGCGCCTAATTAATGCTTTTGCTCTCGCAAGGAGCTCCTCATTGTGAAACGGTTTGGTTAGGTAGTCGTCTGCACCTGAGTCTAGTCCTTCTACTTTCTCTTGCCACCTGTCTCGCGCAGTGAGAATAAGTATTGGGCATGATATGTCGGCTTGGCGTGCCTTTTTTATCACCTCGAAACCATCTAATTTGGGCATACCAATATCAACAATGGCGAGGTCATAACTGTATTCCTTTATCAGGAAAAGAGCGTGCTCACCATTATCAGCTAAGTCTACGCTGTAACCATTTTGCTGTAATAAACTATCTAATTGGGTGAGAAGCCTACTGTCATCTTCGGCTACAAGAATGCGCATATTAATCCCTATCTTTAGATGTTTTTACTTCACCTGAGTGCTTATCAACATCCACTGTTACAACACGTCCTGACTTTTTCAGAACTTTCACACGATATTTATGTGCGGTTTGTTCTACCTTGAGAACTCGCCCATTTTCAGCGTATCGAGCACGTTCAGCGGCTTCACTTTTGGTGATATCGCTATTTGAGTTTTGTTGAGCAATGGCTGAGCTGGTGACCATAAATGTGATCACAATAAAAACTAATGCAGCTCGAAGCAAAAATGTCATACAACCTCACCATAAAAACTCACCTAGGCCAAACTACACGCAAGTATAACTTAGCAATATGAACCAATACTGAATTTGATTAAGTCTACCTTGCTTAGCGTGATGTGTACATATGGCTAGGATGATGTGGAAGGGTTCTACTTAGGATGAACATAAATGATACAAAGAAATGATGCAAAGGACAGACACTTTGATTTCGGCCGGTGACATGAAAGTATGAAATTGGACAGGCACTCATATTTGAGGGTTGAATATGGCTTGCAGAGTATTTGAGCTGAAACCGAGTGTCTGTCCACTTTTCTATTCACATTTTTACCATTTCTTGAGCACAAAAAGTAAGTGTCTGTCCTCTTTAGGCCTTTGTCCTCTTTAGGCCTTTTAAACGTAAAAAGCCCAGTACGCAATGCACTGGGCTTTATCAAATGACCAAATAAAACAAAGTGTTTAAGGCAGCACTTTCTTATACGGTTTCACAAGCACACTGTCATAAACACCCGCTTCAATGTACGGATCTGCATCTGCCCAAGCTTGAGCGTCATCAATAGTCTCAAACTCAGCAACCACTAATGAACCTGTAAACCCAGCGGGGCCAGGATCATTACTGTCAATTGCAGGAAAAGGGCCTGCCAATATCAATCTACCTTCGGCTTTTAATTGCTCCAATCGAGCAAGGTGAGCGGGGCGAGCAGCGAGGCGTTTTTCTAAACTGTCTGCCACATCAGTGGCGCAAATCATATATAGCATGCGTATTATCCCTTTGTCGTGGCAGATTTCATTGACGCTACAAATTTGCCAAGCTCGCTTAGCATTTTCTCACTATCGCCAAGGTGAGCTGCGATAATATTCACTGTTGCCGAGCCTGAGATAGCGCCCGCGGCGCCAGCGTCAATTGCCGACTTTACTTGCTCTGGTGTAGATATACCGAAACCGAGTAACGCTGGCGCAGCATTGTGTTTATTTAACCGAGCGATAAGTTCCGAAGCAGGGATATTTGCAGCGGTTTCGGCGCCTGTTACGCCCGCACGCCCCAGTAAATACGTGTAACCTTTAGAGTATTCACCTATTTTCTGCATGGTTTCTTCTGTTGCATTTGGCGGTGCAATAAGTATTTGGGAAATACCAGTTGCATCTGCCGCCTTTTGAAAAGGCGCCGCTTCGCGGATAGGCACATCGGCAACTAAGATAGAGTCTACACCAGCATTTTGAGCTTGTTCGTAAAACGTCTCAATGCCTCTTGCCATAACTAGGTTGCTGTATAAGAGCAAGCCAATCGGAATATCAGGATATTTTGCACGAACACGAGCGATAACCGCCATGCAGTCTGCTACCGTTGCTTTGTTGCCAAGCGCACGAATACTGGCCGCTTGGATGGTTGGGCCGTCAGCGATAGGGTCAGAGTAAGGTATACCTAGCTCAAGGGCATCTGCACCGCTTTCGATAAGTTGGCATATGATGGCTTCGGATTGCGCTAAATCAGGGTCTCCTACCATCACAAAAGGAACAAAAGCGCCTTGATTTTCTGCGTCAAGTCGCGAGAACATTTTTGCGTATCTATCCATTACAGCTTATCTCCCAAAATTTTGGTTACATGCGCTAAGTCTTTGTCACCGCGCCCAGACAAATTCACAACAATGATAGTTTCTTCTTCTGCTTCATCCGCCATATTCAGTGCGTGAGCAAGAGCATGAGAGGATTCTAACGCAGGAATAATCCCTTCTTTTCTCGCGAGTAATTGGAAGGCATTTAGCGCTTCGTCATCGGTAACGGCAACGTATTCTGCGCGACCAATATCGTGCAAATAGGCGTGTTGAGGTCCTACAGCAGGGTAGTCGAGTCCAGCAGAAACCGAGTAACTCTCCTCAATTTGTCCTTCTTTATCTTGCATGATAAACGTATACGCACCGTGTAGAATGCCTTTTGTACCGGTAACTATAGTGGCGCCGTGTTCTTTGGTGTGCACGCCTTTACCCGCTGGCTCTACACCCACTAAGCGAACTGATGGCTCGTCAATAAAGTCGGCAAACATTCCAATGGCATTTGAACCTCCGCCAACACAGGCCACGACGGCATCAGGTAGTCGGCCTTCTTTTTCCATAATTTGAGCACGTGTCTCTTCACCTATCATGCGGTGATATTCACGAACTATGGTAGGGAAAGGGTGAGGACCGGCAGCGGTACCCAATAAATAATGCGCTTTGTCATAGTTAGCAGACCAATCGCGCATTGCCTCGTTTACGGCATCTTTTAATGTGCCTGACCCAGCATTGACGGGAATAACTTCTGCGCCCATCAGTTTCATACGGAAAACATTCGGGGCTTGACGTTCCACGTCTTTTGCACCCATATAAATGCGCGCTTTTAATCCAAGTAGTGCGCACGCTAGCGCAGTCGCTACACCGTGTTGACCAGCACCCGTTTCAGCAATAACTTCGGTTTTGCCCATGCGCTTGGTAAGTAGTGCCTGTCCGAGTACTTGGTTTGTCTTGTGCGCACCACCATGCAGCAGGTCTTCGCGCTTAAGGTATAGCTTTACTTTAGGGTTACTAACTAGATTGCGCGTTAACGTCATTGATGTCGGGCGACCGGCATAATCTTTTAGCAGCGATAGAAATTCTTCATTGAAGCTTGGATCTTCTTTGGCATCCAAAAACGCTTTTTCCAGCTGATCTAACGCGGGAATGAGCAATTCGGGCACGTACATGCCACCAAATTCGCCAAATTTTGTCTCTAATTGGTTCATACGTTGTCCTGTTTTCTTAACATTAGTATCGACGGCAAACAGCAAATAAAGCCGACAACAATTCCGCCGACTTTATACCAGGAGCTGTTTCCACGCCTGAATTTATATCTATCAGGCCACAGCCTGATTTAATAGCATTGCTTATATTGTCTGGGTTTATGCCGCCAGCAAGTACTAACTTATCTTTATTTTTGAGTGGCTTGATAAGCTCCCAATCAAAAGACACTCCCGTGCCGCCTTTTTGATCGCCCACTTTACAGTCGAGTAATACGCGGCTAACGTTTACGTTGCTTAAGTGTCTGTCCACTTCGGTAGGGGTTTGCTTTTGTACACACACAGCAACCCATATTTCACAGTGTGGAGGAAGTTTTTGCGCCAGCGCTGAAATGTAGTTTTCATCCTCGTCACCGTGTAACTGTACAGCAAAAAGGCCTAACTCTTGTGCTAGCGATGCCACCTCATCAATAGTGTGGTTAACAAACACGCCGACAAAAGCACCGTCGACATTTTGTGTAATCGATAAGGCCGTGTCTTTTGATACACAACGAGGCGATTTTTCTGCGAAAATTAATCCGCCAAAGCTTGCGCCTGCGTCAAATGCCATTTGTGCCTGTTGAGTATTGGTAAGCCCACAAACTTTAACTGCACCGTTTATCAACGTTTTAACCGCGCGAGGTAAATCAGCTTGCGCCATAAGTGCGCTACCCACTAGAAAGCCTTGCGCAACTGGTGCTAGTCGCAATACATCTTGATGTGTGTAAATTCCCGACTCAGAGATCACCACAAACTCGTGTGTAGCAGCGTCTAACATGGGAACTAAGCGTTCAGTTGTAGCAAGGTCTGTGGATAAATCACGTAGGTTGCGGTTATTAATGCCAATAATGTTGGCTTTAAGGTCAATGGCTCTCGCCATCTCCTCTTCATTGCTAACCTCTGTCAAAATGTCTAATGATAAGGCGTTCGCAACACAGGCAAGTTCGCGATACTCGTCATCGCTCAATACACTTAACATCAGTAGTACAGCGTCCGCATTGTAATGACGGGCTAAGTAAACTTGATAAATATCAACAAAGAAGTCTTTGTTTAATACGGGTTGCGCTACTCGCTCTGTAACATAAGCCAAGTACTCAAATTTACCTTGAAAGTACTTCTCATCGGTTAATACAGAAATGCCTGCGGCGTATGGTGTGTATGCAGCCAGAATTTCATCTAAATCGAAGTGCTCTCTAATTAACCCTTTCGATGGAGAGGCCTTTTTACACTCAAAAATAAATCCAGCATTAGGCTCATTGAGCGCCGCAAATAAACTTTTACCCGATGGTGATAAATTTTCTTTAAATGAATCGAGGGGGAAAGCTGCTTTTCTTGCAGCGACTTCTTCACGCTTATCGGCAACAATTTTTTCTAGTACATTAGCCATGCGTTGTTTCCTTTTGCGAGATGTTTGCCACCTTGTTTAACACTTGCATTGGTAAGCCTTCTGCCATCGCATTCATTGCCATTTCTGCACCCTCTTTAAAAGTGCTGGCATGCCCAGTCACTTTTAATAGTGCAGCACAGTTCATTGCAATAGCTGCTCTGTGAGCTTCTTTGCCTTCACCGTTTAGTGCAGCTTCAACAAACTTTTTGTTTTCTTCAGGTTCGCCACCTTCAATGGCTGACAATGGAAAGTGTGGTAATCCAAAATCTTTAGATGTCACTGTGAGAGTACGGATATCACCGTGCTCTAGATCTAAAATGGTTGATTCACCATGCAGAGCAAGTTCGTCTAAACCGTCCCCATGAACAATCATGGCGCGATGTTGGCCAAGCAGCATCAATGTTTTGGCATAAGATTCTAATAACGCTGGTGAGTATACGCCAAAAACGCCATGAGTGGGGCTTGCAGGGTTAGCCAGCGGCCCCAATATGTTAAACAGCGTTCTTGTTTTAAGCGCGGCGCGAACCGGAGCGGCATAGCGCATACCTGCGTGATACACCGGAGCAAACAAAAATGTGAAGTTGGCTTCATCGAGGCATTGGCGTGCTCCTTGTGGGCTGACTTCCAAATTCAACCCAAATTGACGAAACAAGTCAGCGGAGCCTGATTTACTCGACACACTGCGATTACCATGCTTTGCGACTTTTACACCACACGCAGCCGCTACCACACCTGCTGCACTTGATATATTAATGGTGTTATGGCCATCGCCACCGGTACCGACAATATCGGCAAACTCGTAGTTTGGGGTAGGGAACGGCAGGGCATTGGCAACCATGGCACTTGCAGCGCCCGCAATTTCACTGGGGGATTCGTTTTTAATTTTTAATGCAGTAAGCACAGCAGCAATAACTACCTCGCTTTGTTCACCGTGCATTATGCTGTTAAACAAGCTATACGCTTCGGTTTGAGATAGCGATTCTTGTAACATAAGTTGTTCTAGTAAAGGGCCTGCATTAAGCATGGTTTGCTCCCTGTAACGTTAAATAATCAATACTTTGCTTTAATAGCAAACTGCCTTGGGCGGTTAATATAGATTCCGGGTGGAATTGAAAGCCAAGCATGCGGTCTTTGTCGTTATATACCGCCATTACTGCCTCGCTACCATCATCGTTTATTGTCGAGGCGCAAACAGCGAGGTCGCTTGATAATTCATGGGCGACAAGGGAATGGTAGCGGGCAACATGAAATGGCTGGGGTAAACCTTCAAACATCGCACTCTCAGAATGCGTTATTGCTGATGATTTACCATGCATGACCTGAGAGGCTCGCCCAACGGTTCCACCATAATGCTCCACAATGGCTTGATGACCTAAGCAGATACCGATAACAGGGAAAATCCCCCGTACTTTTTCAAGTAAAGCTGGCATGCAACCCGCCTCACTCGGTGCACCCGGTCCCGGTGATAACATTAGCAATACGGGGCCTTTTTGCGCTTGTTCCTGCATTTTTTCAAATAACATATGGGCGGAAACTGTGTTTCGATAAACTTTAATGTCTAAATCCAGTGTACGTAACTCATCTACCAAGTTGTATGTAAATGAGTCTACGTTATCTAATAAAAAGAGGGTTGTAGTTTGTTGGTTCATGCGTTGCCCTCTTCTTTTAACGAAAACTCTTCGGTAAGTGCGGCTTTAACTGCGCCAATAACGGCTTGTGCTTTTGCGCGGGTTTCGTCTGCTTCCGATTGCGGTATAGAGTCATAAACTACGCCTGCACCGGCTTGTATGTGTGCAGTACCATTTTTAACAAATGCTGAGCGAATGACTATACATGTATCCATATCACCCTGACCATTTAAGTAACCTACAGCGCCACCATAGCTACCTCGGCGCTTCTGCTCTACTTCGCGAATCAGAGTTGCTGCGCTCACCTTTGGCGCCCCCACCAGTGTACCCATGTTCATGCAGGCTTGATAGGCATGAAGTGCGTCTAAATCGTCGCGAAGCTGCCCAACGACACGCGAAACCAAATGCATTACGTGAGAGTAGCGATCCACTTTGAGTAAGTCTTTCACATAGCGAGTACCGGGACGACTTACTTTAGCCACATCGTTGCGCGCTAAATCAACCAACATAATATGCTCTGATTTTTCTTTGGTGTCTTCGCGTAAATCAAGCTCTATACGACTGTCCAAATCTCTATCAATAGTACCGTCAGCACGTTTACCACGAGGGCGCGTTCCTGCAATCGGGTAAATCTCAACTTGGTTACTTTCGCTATCGTATTTAAGTGCTGATTCTGGAGAAGCGCCAAAGATACTAAATTCGGCGTCTTGCATGTAAAACATATACGGACTGGGGTTTGATTCTTTTAACTTGGCATAGGCAAGCAGTGGTGACGGACAGGGGAGAGAAAATGTCCGCGACGGTACTACTTGAAAAATATCGCCGGCTAAGATGTGTTGTTTCAAGTCAATGACGTGATTGCAGTAGGTCTCATCGTCTACGTCCACACTGACGTCGATACTTTTTAGTGTCTGTCCGTTTTGATTTGCGTTTGTATTAGCGTTCTGTGTTGTTAGCTCTGGTGTACTTGGCATGTCGTGGAGTTGTTGATGGATGCTCTCCAAGCGTTGTGCCACTGCAAAATAGTTTTGTGCTACATTGTCGCCGCTAAATACACTGCCAATAAGCTGGGTCTCGCGTGTTTGGTGGTCAACGGTAATCAATGTTTCAGCAAGATAGAAAACAAAATCAGGGCAATCATTTTGACCTTCTACTACGTCGGGAAGCTTTTCAAAGCCGGCCAGCATATCGTAGGCAAATACCCCGCCTAAGAACACGGCATGGGGATGATTGCGAATAGGGGTGATTTTATTAACCACAATACGCAGCGCATCCATCACGCTTGCAGCCTTTAAACGGCTGTCTTCATCAAGTTCGCCACTGGCTTGCTCACAAAGCAAGGTCACCGAGGTTTCATTAGCTGCCGTGATATTTAGTCCTTCAGGGCAGTGGGTTCTAAACAGTTCTAGAACAGATGAGCCATTGCCAGTTAATGCCTGAATATCTACGCGATCACCTCTGCACTCCATGCGCAACGCAGCGTCTACCATTAATAGGCTTTGAAGATCGTCCTTCGAGTCAATTTCGGCTGACTCAAGAAGCAGCGCATTATGTGTGTTATTACACAGGTGGGCAAAGGCGGCGAGTGGATCATCAACATAGTGCCCAACTCGCTCTATTGTTTCTACTTTGCCCGGGGAGGTCCCCAGTTCCGCTAAACTCATTTTTGCTACTCTCCACTTGCAAAAAGATAAAAAAAAGGCCCGTATAAACGGGCCTTTATGTGTTTTCATTCACGCACTACTGTGCACACCGCCCGTTAATCTAGGGAGTGCCACCACCACGCTGCAACTGTCATTGCTGTAAAAATATTGTTTGTGTGCATGAATTACTCGTTGTTTTTCTAAACTTCAATAGGATTTGAAGTCGTTAATACGTATACTTTGTCCCTATAGAAGAAAACAATTTGCCTTTTCTGTCAACCTTAAATTTGCATAAGACATTGAAAATAGATCTACATAGCCATACAAAATTTTCTGACGGGCACTTAACCCCGGAAGAATTAGTCCTAAGAGCACACACAATGCAGGTGGATGTGCTCGCTATTACTGACCACGATACCGTCGCTGGGTTAGACGAAGCCCATGGCGTTCAAGCAAAGCAAAAGCGCGCGATGACCATAATTGATGGTGTGGAAATCTCTACACTTTGGCACAGCTTTGATATTCATATTGTCGGCCTAAACGTCAATAGGCACTGTCCAATATTTTTGAAGCGATTGGCAGAGCAGGCCGCAGTGAGGGAAGAACGCGCCCACCTTATTGCTGAAAAACTTGAGAAGTGTGGTTTTGAGGGTGTGCTTCCTCGCGCTAAAGCGCTCGCTGGCGTAGGGCAAGTAACCCGAGCGCATTTTGCTCGTGTGTTAGTGAACAACTACGGTGTGCCATCGATGGAAGCGGCATTCAAAAAGTACTTGGGCAAAGGGAAGCGTGCAGCAGTAAAGGCACAGTGGCCTGCCATTGAAACGGCGATAATGTGGATCCAAGAGGCGGGTGGACAAGCCGTACTGGCACATCCTGCGCATTATGATATGACAGCAAAATGGCTAAGACGCTTGGTGGCAACTTTTGAACAAGCGGGTGGAAACGCCATTGAAACCGCCTTTCCAGGAATTAATAAAACCAAGCAGGAACTTATCAACGAGATTGCACAAACTCATAACTTGCTAGCGTCAGCAGGATCGGATTTTCATTTTCCATCGCGCTGGACAGAATTAGGTAAAAACTTAGGAATTAGCAGCAAACTTACCCCAGTTTGGCACAATTGGGAACACATTGGTGATCTATCTGCGCAGTGAAGTAGGTAGAGTATTGTCACTTTACTTGTTTGTAAACTAAGGCGTTTATAAGAGACTTGCGCAATAGATTTTTACAAGCGGCACATACAAGAGCTAGGCACAAGAGCTATTCACGCGAGTTAGGCACACGAGTTGGGTACACTGGCCGCACATAGCGTTATTTGCCTGAAACCTAGGTGGCCGCCTATTCGGACTATTTCTATTCGTACAATGCCTTTTCGTATTATGCTTAAATGGACAATAATACGAAGAACAGGCACAGTAGAACTATCGCTGAAAGAGCACTTTTCAGATTAGAGAAATATCATGAGCCAATTTTTTTATATACATCCAGATAACCCGCAAAAGCGATTAATTAGCCAAGCGTGTGAATTAATTCGCGAGGGTGCAGTTATTGTTTATCCTACCGATTCCGGCTACGCCATTGGTTGTCAGATGGAAGATAAAAAAGCGTTAGAGCAGCTTTGTAGAATTAGACAGATAGATAAAGATCACAATTTCACATTAATGTGTAGAGACATGTCTGAACTATCGATTTATGCAAAAGTCGACAATACCGCTTTTAGGCAAATTAAGAACAACACGCCAGGGAGCTACACCTTTATACTTAAGGCAACCCGTGAAGTGCCTAAGCGTTTACAAAATCCTAAGCGTAAAACTATTGGTATTCGCGTCCCCGACAATGCAATTGCTCTGGCTCTACTTGAAGAATTAGGCGAGCCTTTGATGTCTACTTCACTGATTTTACCGGGTAATACGATGGCCGAATCAGACCCAGATATTATTCGCGATAATCTTGAGAAGCAAGTTGGGCTGATTATTCACGGTGGCTACATCGGCGAGCAACCAACAACAGTAATTGATTTGTCTGAAGATACTCCTGTTATCGTGCGCCATGGTACTGGCGACCCTAGCCCGTTTGAATAATTAAGGGCTAGTTTTTGAGTAGTGATGCGGCCTTGACGCCTGAAAAGAGCAACAACGACGGTCATTCGACTGAGTCGGCTAAGTCAACTGATCACAATAAGTCGTCAGGCTCGGCAGCACTTAATCGTGTGCAGCAGCAAGCACAGAGCAGCCCTGTGCAGCAACCTTTGCCACTGGCGTTTATTAATGGCGAAGCTCTCATTGAAAAGCCTGAAGACTTGTTCATTCCACCCGATGCCTTAGAAGTTATTCTCGAAACTTTTGAAGGGCCGTTAGATTTATTGCTTTATCTCATACGAAAGCAAAAGTTTGATATCACTACCTTGCCCATTGCTGATGTTACCAAGCAGTATATGGAATATGTCGATGCAATGATGTCGCTTAAATTGGAATTAGCCGCTGAATATCTTTTGATGGCGGCGATTTTGGCCGAAATAAAATCGCGATTACTACTCCCAAAGCGCAGTGATGACACTGATGAAGAATTAGATCCGCGGGCCGAGCTCATCAGGCGTTTAAAAGAATATGAACTTGTAAAACAAGCCGCGGAAGATTTAGATCTTCAACCTCGCTTAGAAAGGGATATTTTTAAGCCGCAAGTTGAAACCAGTGACAGCGTTGCGCCTATCCGTGTTGAACCTGACGTAACGTTAGCTGAAATTGTCCTCGCTTTTAGTGCTGCGATGAAACGGGCCCAAGCATTTGAGCATCACACCATCGCACGAGAAGCGCTTAGTACAAGAGAGCGCATGTCGATGATTTTGTCAGTGTTGAACAATACTCAATATACGCCGTTAGAACAGTTATTTACGGTAGAAGAAGGCAAAGCGGGCGTTGTTGTATGCTTTCTTGCCATACTGGAATTGGTGAAAGAACAGCTAATTTTATGCATTCAGGCAGGCCCTTACGCTAAAATTCATGTAAAATTAGGTTCACATGAAGAAAATTAACACGTTACAGCTTAAACAGTTAGTTGAAGCAGCTATTTTTGTTGCCGATAAACCTATTTCAAAACAGCAACTTAAAGAGACTGTTTTAAATGAGTTCACTGTGGCAGACAAAACCTTGAGCAAGGTAATCAACGAATTAAAGTTAGATTACCAACCAAGAGGTATTCAACTCATTGAGGTAGCAAGTGGTTTTCGCTTCCAATCATTGGATGCACTGAGCCCGTGGCTCAGTAAATTGTGGCAAGAAAATGCGCCAAGATATTCAAGAGCAATGTTAGAAACCTTGGCACTTATTGCATACCGACAACCCATTACTCGCGGTGAAATTGAGCAAGTTCGCGGTGTGGCAGTCAGCAGCAATATAATAAAGACACTCACAGAACGAGATTGGATTAAAGTTGTTGGCCACAAAGAAGTGCCGGGACGTCCCGCCCTTTATGCTACAACCAAAAGCTTTTTAGACTACTTTTCTATGACATCATTGGGCGACTTACCCAATAGTGATGCGTTTGAAAAAATGGCGGAAAGCATTGAAGCCGACTCGCCGCTTAAGGTGTTAAATGAGGCACCGTCAGAATAGACCGTGCGACCGTAAACAAGCAATATAAGAGTGAAGAATCCCATGACTGAAAAGTTGCAAAAAGTACTAGCTAATCAAGGGCTAGGCTCGCGACGAGAAATGGAGCGTTGGATTGATGAAGGGCGCGTATCAGTAAATGGTACCGTTGCTACATTAGGCGACAGAGTTGATAGTAGTGCACAAATACGCGTAGATGGTCATTTGCTTTCTCGACAAGCAGAACAGCCAGTTTGTCGAGTATTAATGTACAATAAGCCAGAAGGTGAATTGTGTAGCAGGCACGATCCGGAAGGTCGAGATACCGTCTTTGATCGCCTTCCCGCTATTCGACTAGGCAGGTGGATCACCGTAGGTCGACTGGATATGAATACCAGTGGCTTGCTATTATTCACCAACGATGGTGAGCTAGCGAACCGCTTGATGCACCCTAAATGTGAAGTAGAACGCGAATATGCGGTTCGTGTATTTGGTGAAGTTACAGGTAAAACAATCAACACTTTGAAAAAAGGTGTAGAGCTAGAAGATGGTGAAGCAAAGTTTCTTACGGTTTCTGGTACGCCGACACCACTGAATTCTGAAGAGGAAAGCATGAACCGCTGGTTCAATGTTACTCTTAAAGAAGGGCGTAACCGTGAAGTTCGACGCTTGTGGGAGTCTCAAGGCGTACAAGTGAGCCGCCTAATTCGAGTCAAGTACGGTCCAATAGAACTGCAAAAGCGCTTACCACAGGGGGCGTGGGTAGAGTTAGGGTTAAGTGAAGTAAATGCGCTACGCAGCCACGTTCAATTACCTGATGAAACAGAAACAATGGTAAATGTACGCCAAGGTAAACTAGATCACGCCCGTTTAAGCCGTATGCGTCGGTCTGTTAAAAAGCATAAAGTGCGCAAACAACAAGGTTTAAATAAGCCTCGTGCTGGCCGCTCAACGAAGAGAAAATAGCATAAAAAAGACGCTTTTTTAAGCGTCTTTTTTGTTTGCTCATTGATATTTTGTACGCGACAGGCATACCTGAAGTGTGCAAATTAGTTGTTAACTATCACTGGCATCGCTTTGAAATCGCTCACAGTGGGGTGCAATGGCAATATCATTTTCGCGGGCCCACAATTCAAAGTTCTGCTTATTGTCTGCAATGTAACGATTGAAGCGCTCCAGTATATCGGTACTGTGTTTTGTTGATATTTGGTAGCGAACAGGGCTTGCAGATAATTCACTTGAAACGGAAACCAAGTCAGGTGAAAGGCCGAGGCCTTTTAATTCGTTTTGAATAATCGCAATATTTACATCGATACCGTCAATGAACCCCTTTACCAGCATTTGTGTAAGTACGCGAAGTGAACTATCACGAGCGATTTCAATGTTGCCTGCATCAAGTTGCTCTCGCCATTTACTGGAGGGAGTAAACCCAATTGGTAACCCTAAGCGTGAAAATTGACTGGCAGGTCTGTGCTTGTTTTTACTTAAAACAACCGTGGTATCGCACAACGTGATCATCGGGTCACTGTAATGGATATTGTCGGTTGCACTAAGCTTCCATCGTGCGTTGTCAGGCAACCTTATATCAATAGCATTTTCATCAAACCAAAAGGGAAAGCGGCTTAATGGTAAGGGAATAAAGTCTAGATTCAGGCTTTCTTGTTGAGCAAAATCACTAACGATATGATGAAGAAGACCGTCTTTTGCCCCCTTTGTGAAGTTCATAACAGGAGTGTAATTAATATCTTCTACACCTATACGCAACACGAGTTGTTGAGATGGGGTTTGCGCTAACGAAGCGTTACATAGCGTAAAACACAAAAGGGTTACTAGTAAGCGCCTAATACCTATGGACAGTTTTATTCTCATTATATTGCCAAAGATTGGTCGTTTTTTAGACATTATTTGGCGTTGCTTCATACTTGTCAAGGCGGCAGTGTAAGTAACGTGAGTGCATATTGAGGTTAACCCTTTTCACCACCGTACCGTCATCACCTCATACTTAGCGCCGCGTGGTCAGTACGGCATAGTTACCAGCGCGCAGTACTTTTAGTTTTCTACATCCCGTTGTGGTTCTATCTGCTTGATGATTTTGGCAGGGTTACCGCCAATCACAACATTGTCTGGAAATGACTTGGTGACGACTGCACCAGATGCCACTACTACGTTGTTACCTAAGGTAACTCCTGGGTTGATAACGGCCATACCGCCTACCCAACAGTTATCGCCAAGGGTGATAGGTTTTGCAAACTCTATACCTGTTGCTCGTTGTACAGGGTCGATAGGGTGTGTTGCCGTGTAAATTCCCACTTGTGGAGCAAGCATGCAATTATCACCAATTGTGACTTTAGCTGCATCAAGGATCACACAGTTAAAGTTGGCGTAAAAGCTCTCACCCACATGAATGTTTTGTCCGTAGTCGCACTTAAAGCTCGATTCAACATATAGTCGCTTACCTGTACTACCAAATAAACGCTTTAATAGCTGAGAGCGCTGTTTATGCTGTGTTTGGCACGTGCTATTAAGAATATCAAGCTGTTGACGGCATTGCTTTCGCAATGCCGTTAGTTGTTTGTCGGAAGGGAAGTAAAGGTTCCCCGACAGCATCTTTTCTAGTTCTGTCATAGTGTTTAGATGTGGCTAAAACACGGTAAGTTACTGTGCACCGCCGTAGCTTACAATCACTTTTTGATTCAATGACGGGTTTTCTAGCTCTAGAGTCACAGGGCGCTCTAATAAAATATTGCCATCTACTACGACGTCCTTACCAATAAATAAGGTTGGCTTACTATCTGACATCTTCCCCCACGAGCTCTCACGATTAAGGTAAGTGATATTACCAACAAGATGGGTTGACCCTTGAAGTGATATATCGCCGTTAAGTGTTTCAATGTCTTTATCAATAACAGTATCTATTGCGGTGATATCGCCATTTACTGTCTCTACGCTTCCGCCTACCTTACTTTGCTCTGGTAAGTTGATGTTGCCATTCACTGACTCAACATCACCTAGTACCGTCAAGTGAGAGGTTGCAGAAATGTCGCCATTAACAATGTCGACACTATTCACTGTCACATGGCTTTCCATTTCCAGGTTTCCATTAACTATGCTTACATCATCCGCACTGGCGTGGTCACTTATCTCCACATTGCCATTTACCGAAGAAATGTCGCCCGCATGCTTACCTTCTGCAATGTCTATATTTCCAAGAATTGAACTGAAATCAGTTCCATCAATGGCGCTACCGTTACCAACATGAATGACACAACCTGACAACATGGATGCAGAAACGAATAAAACGGCACCGGCGATAAGAGACTTTTTCATATTTTTATTTCCTTAAAACTACTTTTATGGGCGTCATCAACGCAATCCTCATTGAGTGTGACTTCCATACTGAGCGACACAATAAAGTTGTTACTTTAACGCAATCATTAATTGTGCCATTTCATTAATGATAATTAAAACAATGGCTTAGAATTATTTCGTGTTATTTGGAATGAATTTTTAGGCGAAGAAGAGCAATTAGTGACGAAAGTGACTACTCATTTAAGATATTGACTAAAATTGCCTGCATTTAACACAGGGAAGATGTTGAACATGGCATTGCTGATCCCGTAACTGTATTTTTTAATGGTTGTGGACAGACACTTACTTTGCAGTGCAAATTGTTGTGGACAGGCACATACTCTACAGTGCAGACAGCCAATGCACTGAGCAACGCACGAATTAAATGGATGTGGACCGCACACGCAATGCACACGCAATGGACAGGCACTCAATACTAGTATTTTCAATTTAGGTCTGTAGATTGCATTGTTTTGTAAGCTTACTAAAAAACAATACTTTTATCAGAAGAGCTAGCAAAAGTGCGCGAGAAGTAAGCGTTTGAGGTAGTATTCATATTGAGAATTAAACCTCTGTCAGAAGTTCATTTACTATGAAACGGAGTTTGAATGCAGGATAAGTTTTCTCAGCTCAATCAGGCGAAAAGGCTTGCGTTAGGATGTTTAATCATCGCAGCAAGTGTCTTTATTACTACGACTTTTCTTCCCAAAGTGTGGCCAGAGCTAATTGATGCATGGTGGCTGGGCTTGATCAAAATGGCCAGTGAAGCGGCGTTAGTCGGTGGGCTTGCTGATTGGTTTGCGGTTACTGCACTGTTTAAACCTATACCGGCAAAATACCCTATTCCCCATACAAACATTGTAGCATCAAATAAAACTGCGATTGCGCAAAATCTATCACTGTTTGTGAAAGATAAATTTTTTCAACCCGACGCGATTGCAGAGCTAATTACAAAAAGTGATCCCGCCAAAGGCGCAGGCCGATGGCTAGTCTCTGAGCACAATGCGCAGAGACTGAGTCGCTTAATTTGCGATACATTTGCTGGTGTACTTAAGGTATTAGATGACAAGCCTGTAAAAGCGTTTATTGCGAAAACTGCTGAAAAAGGAATTAATCAACTGGATTTAGCACAGTTGATTGCTTCGTCATTAAATGCGGTGACAAAAGAGCGTCAACATCAAGTTGTCCTTGATAGATTGCTGGGGAAGCTGGCTGGTTTACTTTCTCAGCCAGATACCCAACTGTATATTGCAGATACTTTGGTCATTTGGCTAAAAACCGAATACAGCAGAATAGAAAAGATACTTCCATCGAGTTGGTTGAGCGAGCAAGGGGCACTGATAGCAGTGAAAGCAGTGTCTAGTATCTTAGAAGATATTTATCATGATGAATCGCATCCTATCAGACATGCCTTTGATGAACAGGTACAAGAATTCTTGTATGAACTCGAACACAGCCCGCTTATGGAGAGAAAGGTAAATAGTTATCGAGAGAAGATTGTTAATGATCCTGCATTAAAGGCCTATTTACATGAGTCATGGTCACGTTTTCACGCATGGTTGTTGCAGTCGCTAGAGGAAAAAGAAGGTAAAGCAGAGACAAAAGTAGCCTCACTGTTACAAGAGGTGGGAACTAGCCTTGCAAATGATAGTGAACTGTCTCACTCATTTAATAAACATATTGGTGAAGCTGCGAAGTACATGGCTCCAGAACTCGCTGAGTTTTTGACCCGACATATTCGAGATACAATCAATGGATGGGATGAAAAAGAAATGGCACAACAGATCGAGCTGAATATTGGTCGCGATCTTCAAAAAGTGAGAATAAACGGCACTATTGTTGGTGGGTTAGTTGGCGCGTTACTATTTGGAATTGAAATGTTAATAGGACTCTGATGCTAGCTTCACTGAGCGAACTTTTCGAGCCCCATATTAAATATTTGACAAACAAATACTGCCTAAGTAGCGGGTTGTAAATGGAAGACAAGGTTGTCTGCAGCAACCTTACGTTTCAAGCCGCCCTCAAGCGTAGAGCGCTCTAGCAGGCTTATATGATAATTCTGGCTGTAAAGTGTCGAAACAGTATTTTCATCAACACTAAAAGGTGGGCCTGTCATCACACTCTGGTCATATTCAAACGATATAACAAGTTGAGGTGCGTTGTTGGTTAAAGATACAAGGTGAGTAGAATATTTTTCACGAAGTCCGTCAGGCAGTGCTACCAATGCAGCTCTGTCATAAACTCCAGTCACTAGGCCAATATCTTGAGCTGTGAGTGCGAAAATGTCGCCAACAAATATTGTTAATTCACCCTTTGAGTAAACTTTACCTTTGCTAGTGGATGAAATTTCGGGCGTTTCGCCTAATTCTTCAAAGAGTTGTTGAACGGCCGTTTCACTTAATTCCGCACCTACTACTGAAGCCCCCTTTGACAGTAACCAACCGATGTCTCTTGTCTTGCCACACAAGGGGACGAATATGCGGTGTTCGCTTGCCAAGTCGCTATCACAGCCTAGCAACGTATCCGCATATTTTACCAACAGAGCATTCCCTTTGGGCTCGTGAAATCCTATTTCGTTGTTCTGCCATTTACTGTGCCAGAAACTGTGTTCCATGCAAACCTCTGTGTTCTAAACTAAAAAATTTCGCAAACGTTAACGGTCAACATGAGTTAACGTATTTAAACGTCTTTTGACACCGCTAATTATCAAGTGGTGTGTTGAAATCTTCAGAAAGCTCAAAGTCACCTGTGACTGTTGCCACTTTATCGTCCACAAAGTTAATGATCATTTGTTTTTGAAAGTCTTCGCCGCGTTTTGCCATACCGCGCTTCATATCATAAACGTAGTACCATGTATCGTCGTCAAAAGAGTCTTGTACAACAGGGTTTCCCAGAACATAGATAACCTGTTCTTTGGTCATTCCAACGCGAAGTTTCTCAACATCGCGTTCGTCGAGAAAGTTGCCTTGGGGTACATCAATTCTGTAAATCCAGTTTGAACAAGCTGTTGATGTGAGCGTAATGCCTAAAATAACTAATAAGTGTTGCAGCTTCATGCGTAAATTTGTCCAGTATTGCCTTTGTTGGTGCCTTTTCGTTTTAATTTATAGAACGTGAGGCTGTTTTATTGCAAGCGCGAAGGCATGCTACATTGACAACTATGACCAATCAACTGCATTTTAGTTCGATGCTGCGCTTTTAAGCAGTTCTTTTGCATTTGCGAGCGCAGACTTAGTGATTTTATCTCCCGCTAGTAAGCGCGCGAGTTCATCAACCCTATCTTGCTTCGTCAATGGAAGCATCTGTGTTTCGGTGCTTTCGCCGTCAGTCAGCTTGGTTACAAACAATTGATTATGTGCTTGCGCAGCAACTTGAGGAAGGTGCGTTACGCACATTACTTGAGACCGTTTACCAAGACGGCGTAGCAGCCCTCCAACAATTGAAGCTGTAGGGCCGCTTATGCCAGTGTCAACTTCATCAAAAATCATAGTAGGTGTGGCATGATTGTCACTTGCAATAACCTGAATAGCGAGTCCAATGCGTGATAGTTCACCACCTGAAACGACCTTTTCAAGTTTGTCAGCATCTTGGCCTGGGTTTGTGGATACTTTAAATTCAACCGAATCTAATCCCGTGCTTACTGGCTTCTTTAATTCGTCATAATTTACATCAATCATGACTTTAGCATGAGGCATGTTCATTTGACGGATCTGCAATTCGATGTCGTTGGCCAACGAAACGGCTGCTTGTGCTCGACTCGCAGATAATTTTCCGGTTGCGACAAGATATTCATCTCGGGATTTCGCCACATCGCCTTCTAAAGTGCCCAATAAGGTTTCTTGTTCGCCAAGAGCATTAAACTCTGCAGTTAAAGCTTGGTGATGTTCATACAGTGACTCAGGCATAACCATGTGCTTTTTGGCAAGTTCCATCGCTTTAGCATAGCGCGCTTCCACTTGTTGCAAGCGCAGTGGGTCAATTTCTAAATGGTCACAGTAGCTACGTAGTTCTCTAGAGGCCTCTTCCACTTGAATTGCAGCATCATTTAACATTGCAATGATGGGCGTTAAACTGGCGTCGTGCGTCTCAAGTTCTCCTAAGCGTTCAACACTGTTCTGAATAACGGAAAGTGCGTTACCTTCGTCGCTTTCGTACAAGTTATATACACTGGTTTGCGCTTGCTCTAACAGACTTTGTCCATTGCTTAAACGCTTATGTTCGGTTTCTATTTCTTCGAATTCACCTTCTTCAATTGCAAAATCATCAAGCTCATGAACTTGATACGTCAATAATTGAAGGCGATCTTCTCGTTGTTGTGCCTGTGCCTGCAAATTTTGCAACGTTTTTTGTTTTTCTCTCCACGCATCATAGGTGATCTTTACTGCTTCAATTAGCTCATTATGATTGGCATAGGCATCAATGAGGTCACGTTGATACTCCTCTTTCAATAATTGCAAATGCGTGTTTTGCCCGTGAATAGCAAGCAAATATTGCCCAAGCCCTTTTAGTTGTTGTAACGACGCAGGTATTCCATTAATGAAGGCTTTTGAACGACCTTCTTTTGATATTATCCGTCGAATAAAGCAACTGTTTTCATCTTCGTCTGAGGTGAGCTCGTGCTCGTTTAAGAAAGCTTTAGCTAATAGGTTATTTGAAAGAGAAAAGTGCGCGATAATCTCTGCCTTCGCGGCACCTTTTCGCACTGCATTGGCATCGGCTCGCTCACCCAAACACAAGCTAAGTGCATCGATGGCAATGGACTTACCGGCACCGGTTTCACCGGTGATCGCAGTAAGACCTTTCTCAAGATGAACCGATAATTGTTTAACAACGGCAAAATTAGAAATTGAAAGATGCGCTAACATAACCACACTCGACCAAATTGAACATGATGATATATACAGTATGTGTAAATATATACAGTATTTTTAGTGTGTAAAGAGAAGTGATTATATTTTAATGCTTTAGATTGTTATCTGTATGATTTTTATGTAATTAAATTCTGTAGCTTGCGAGAGGGAAGCGCGCGTCACAAACTTGGTAGCCCATGTTGGACAGCATCAATAAAGTTTACTTCCCCAACCAAGCTTTTTACGCAGCACATTAAAATAGCTGTAGCCTTTAGGGTGGACCAAATGAAGTTTGTCTGTGCTTTTGTTAATGCGAATTTCATCCCCTGGCAGCACTGGTAAAACGATATGGCTATCACAACTGACTTGCAATGAATCGCTGTTTACCTTTGATACTTTCATTGAAACTTGGCTGTCGGCATCAACCACAATAGGGCGGCTACTCAACGTATGCGGAAACATGGGGACTAAAGTTAACGCATCTAGTTTGGGCATAATTATTGGCCCGCCAGCGGAAAGGGAGTAAGCCGTAGAGCCTGTTGGTGTGGCTACAATAAGTCCATCGCTTCGCTGGCTAAACACGAATTGTTCGTCGATATATATCTCAAATTCCATCATGTGAGCGACTTTGCCGTGGTGCAGTACGACTTCATTTACCGCTGAATTGCTGCTTTTCAACTTCTCGTGACGATATACAGATACTTCTAATAAGAAGCGCTTTTCAACAACACAGTCGCCATTGAAAATCAGATCGAGCTGCTGGGTAATTTCATCGGGATGAATATCAGTAAGAAACCCCAAATTTCCGCGGTTGACGCCAACTACATGTATGTCAAAACGCGCGAGAACACGTGCTGCGCCTAGCATACTGCCATCGCCACCTACGACCACCGCTAAGTCGGCCTCTTTCCCTATGGTGACAAGGTTGCAACTGCGAAAATTATCGGTTTCTAATTCTTCGGCAATATTTTCTTCAACCAATAGGTTACAGCCTCTTGCCAGCAAATATTCCGCCAAGATATTTAAACTGTCATGAGTTGCAGCGTGTTGAGGTTTTCCAATTAAAGCAATGGTTTGATAGGGCATGGAGTGCTAATGTCCATTCATTTCCAATGCTTTGGACATTAGCACAGGTGTTCAATAAAAGAAAAGTGTTAACAATTGTTTGTATGTTTATCTAAGACCATTTCACCAATACATTGTATAACGCCTTTGCTGGCATTTTCTGCAATGCCAATACGCTCGATAAGTTCATCCAAAATAGCGTCGTCGCGCATCCAATCTAGTTTAACCAACTGAACTGCTTCGTTCACCTGCCTATGTACCTCAGCATGATGTGCTTCTAGGTTGCGGTAACCTTGTGTACGGCTAAAGGCTGCTTTGCCGGCTCCCTCGTAGTACCATTTTCCTAAGCGGCAATTAAAATGGTCTACGTTCACAGCATTTGCTTCTTCTCCTTCACCGCGCTTCTCCAGTGCAATGTAGCCATTTTGCATATAGATCACATGGTCCAGTTGTACCAATGACGCAAATGCTCTGTCTTTGGTTTGTGACATTAAGGTTATTGTCGACTGGGCAGCGGTGGCAACATTGTCAAAATTGTTATGGAACGTTTTAACTTCGTCACCAATTTGCTTGGTTTGCTGACTCACGTTTAGGGTGTGGTGCACCATGGAATCTATTTGCGCTCTTAAATCAGCAATGATGCCTGTTATTTCTTCTGTTGAAGAACGGGTTCGGGTTGCAAGGTTTCTTACTTCGTCGGCGACAACGGCAAAACCTCTTCCAACTTCACCCGCTCTGGCCGCTTCGATGGCGGCATTAAGTGCCAGCAGATTGGTTTGCTCTGCTATATCGCTGATGAGTTTAATAGTCTCTGATATTCTATGGCTTTGCCTTTCTAGTTCTTTGGCCGTTATCTCAACAGTATCCATTCGTTCATTCACATCGCTAATAGCATCATTAATATCCGATACCGTTTCACGACTTTTTTGAGCGCCATCTCTACTTTCCGTAGCAATATTTAGCACATCGTCCATTTTTGAAGACAGTAAGCTTAAGTCGGACTGGCTGTTCTTTAAGTTCACTAGCAAGTTAGATGTATTGAGGTGATGAAGTTCACTCATCAGCTTATTTTGACGAGCAAAGTTATCAGCATCTTCCATGCCTTTAATGGCTATGTTGACGTTTGTCATCATTTTACCAAACTCACCGGGCATGCCGTCAGTAAGTCCTTTACGATAGAACTTTCGCTGACTTGTGGCATGAAAACTATTCGACAATTCCTTGAAGTTGGATTCGATGATATCGAGAAAGTCATTTAATGCCCAAGCAACTTTACCTACTTCGCCAAGGCCTTTGGTATTGGTTATTCGTATATGTGTGTTGCCTTCCCGTGCTTCTTCTAACGTGTGCTCAATGGTTCTTAAGGCTTTAAGTGGTTTGGTATGGTCTAGCCACGCAATAAATGCGAACCCAGAAGTGAGAATGGGACACAATAGGTTTGTGATACTAAATCCGTATTGCCAAAAGTTAATTGCACTAATTGAAAGCGAGAGCAAAGCAAAAACTAAACACGTAAGTGCATATTTTTGCTGAATAAAAGGGTGGTTTTTACTGACGTGTTTTTGAATGATCACAAGCGGCCTACCGATACTGCTGATAGTGGTTGAGGACAAAGGCGTCGTAGCTTACATGTTTGTTTTGCTCACAATAGTCAAGTAGCCACGCCCAGCTTGTTTTTGGTGCAGATGCCTTGTCACATTTTTTTTCGATATCTCTCATCTTTTGATAGAGGGCGTTGACATCAGATAGGGCTTCTTTGGGAGCTACGCGTCGCACTGAGTAATAACCTACTGGCTTTTGGCCTTCGTAATCGGGCGTAACGTTGGCAAAGACCCAATAGTAGTTACCGTCATAGGTACTGTTTTTAACAAAGCCAAAAAACTCTTCTTGTGCTTTTAAGGTTTTCCACATGCCGTAGAAAACACCTCTAGGCATATCTGGGTGGCGAATAACGCGGTGAGGCTCACCAAGCAATGCAGATTCGGGGTAATTACAAACGCGCATAAAAACACGGTTTGCATAAGTAATTTTGCCGCTTAGATCTGTTTTACTGACGATAATTTCACGAGGGGAAAACGTGATTTCTTTAGTCATGAGTACTACCAACTAAGTTGAGGACTTCGAGATGGGCGTACTTTAAAGGGGATTTAAATTGAGAAGTTAGACTCAGATCAAATAAAGGCAAAAAGCCCCACTTGGGCCTTTTAACCTTTAGTCTAATGCACTAGCGTGCGGTCCACCCACCATCTAATATCAAGGTTTGCCCAGTGATATTTCTTGCACTGGGTGACATCAAAAACGCAGCGGTTTCGGCAAGCTCTTCTACACTAATAAACTGCTTCTTAGGCATTGGCTCAAGCATGATTTTCGTGATCACGTCCTCCTCGGTAAGGTTATTCTCTTTGGCTTGGGCAGCAATTTGTTGTTCAACAAGTGGGGTTTTGACGTAAGCGGGGCAAAGCGTATTAATGGTAACGTCACAATCACCTGTTTCAAGAGCAATGGTTTTAGCAAAGCCTAAAAGCCCGTGTTTGGCTGCAACATAAGCAGACTTAAACGGCGATGCGACAACGGAATGAATTGAACCTACATTAATAATACGGCCAAAGTTCTGCTCACGCATTGCGGGCAAAAACGTTTGTGTAAGTAGCGCAGGTCCAACCAACATAATATTAATTAGCTGCTGCCACTTTTCAGCAGGGAAGTCCTCGATACGAGAAACATGTTGAATACCTGCGTTGTTGATCAATACATCGACCGTATGCGCTCCGAGTGATTGCGCTAGCGTTTGAGGCAGTGCAGCAACTTGCTCAGCGTTACATACGTCCACAGCTATAGCGCTTGCCGTTCCTTCAAGCTGAGACAGTTTTTCAGCTGCATTTTGCGCCGCTTTTTCATTAATGTCAGCCACGATAACGTGATGGCCTTGCTTGACCATTAACTCGGCGATGCCATAGCCAATACCGCTAGCCCCACCAGTAATAAATACAGTTCGTTTAGTCATTATTCTTTGCCTCGATGGAATGGTTCATCTCAGTATTTTTACCTAAAGCTGCATCTGATGTTGTTGCTGATTGTCGGTTGTTCAGTGAAGTAAGTAATTGCTTCACTGCCTTAATTTGGTCACCGTCTCTGTTGGCGTAGTCACTTGAAGCGTATCCCCACCAATCCCAGCAGCCTTGTGGATTCAAGGGCATAAATAGCGACTTTTTAGTTTGTGGGTAAAGCACCACAATGTTGTTGTCATCTGCCCATTCATTAATACCCGTTTGCGTGGTGTAGGCATCACCAACGGCATCTGCATACTGATTACATCCATGGAAGCTAATGTGCGCTCGACATTCTGTACCTTGCTCACAAGACTCAGGCACATAGACAAAGCCTTCGCTAGCAAGCGTTTTAGCGTTATCACCGGCAATGGCGTGTTGATCTAACGAATAAATTTGTCCGCTTATGGCGTCATCTGGTGTAGATAAGCCATCTATAAGGTGATTGAGCATGGCGCCGGCGGCATCGTAGTCACAATTACCGATAAACGGGCTTTCTGATTCCATGCAGTTAATACCGTTTGATAGTGTTGGAAATACATGAGCCATCGGTTTGTCGTTGATATACGCAATATTGTTTGTGTCTGTCCACGACTGATACTGTTTATGCAGTAAATCACTCACTTGGGTAACGACACGAGTATCTTGGGTGCCGTGAAAGAGCCATACCTTGGCATCTTTCATATTGCTGATAGGTGCAATTTTACCTTCAGACTCATAACGCGCTATTTGCGCGTTAATGGCTTCAAGATCTACTGAACCTTCTATTTTATTTACGCATTGTGCCAGAGCAGTGGTGATGTCACCTTTTGCACAGTAATAAGGGCCGCCAGCAATTACACCTACGCCTTTTACCCAATCGCTGTGAGCAAGTTGAAATTGCGTTGCCATATAACCGCCAGACGAGAGTCCTGATACGGTTACATTGCTTAAATCCAGTAATAGTGAAGGCAGTTGCCGTGCATTTTCATTATTGGCACTGGTGTTGGTTTGCGCATGTGCTGTACTGAAAATGCTTAATACGCTAATATTTAGTAGGCTCATGCTTAATGCGGTAGCTTTAATTGCCGTCTTAAACATGGATGCACTAAAGTCTTTCGTGCGTTGAGGGCCTAAAAAACGCACCGATTCGTCTTGCTTTAACAATTGCATGGTTATTCCTTTATTCTTCTAGAAACGCACGTATGGCTTTTGCTTGTTTAACCGCGTTTGATACGCCTTCAATATGCCCAAGCTCGCCGTCGAGTGTAATTAACGCGCTGTCTTTATTTAATTTGCTCAATGCTTGGTTCGCATCATTTGCAAGGTATGGCATTAAAAGCAAGTCAGATGCAGAGGGAATAAACAGTGTTTTTGCGTTTATTCTTTCAAGGCCGGCTTGCAATGTTTCTTGATGTCCCGCAACAAAAAGCTGACAAGCGCGGACGAGATATAAGAGGTGATTGGCATCCATATTTTTACTTCTTGTCTCAGCGCGTGCCTTAAGCCAATTTACTATGGAATGGTTTTGTTGAATATCTTGCAAAGGCGCTTGCTCAATATTCTTAAATGCCAATTTATTGCCTTGGTTATTGAAAAAATCTGGCGTTAAGGCGTTTTGTGTAACTAGCATTAACGCAGCTGTTAAACCGTCAACAGGTGCATTGTTTTTTTCGTATTCGCCATTATTCCAGTGTGGATCTAATTTTATAGGCGTTGCCCAATGTTCAAGCGCTGTCGTGGTCCATGCATCACTTTCTGCGGTGCCGATAACCGATATTACTTTATCAACCCAATTAGGGTAGGCGCTCGCCCAGTCAATGGCTTGCATTGAGCCCATAGAGGGCCCAACGACCGCATGAAGTTTACTAACTCCCAAGCTTTCAAGTAGGGCTTTTTGGACATTGACAAAATCGCGAATGGTCACCACGGGAAAAGTCAAACCGTAAGGTTTTCCTGTTTTTGGGTTAATTGACGCAGGGCCTGTGGTAATCACATTGTCGTCATATGCATTAAGGTTAACCAAGGTATCCACACTTACTACGTAGAACTTGTTGGTGTCGATAGCTTTACCTGGCCCGATCAAGTTATCCCAATATCCTGGCGTCTCATCTTTTTCATTATATTTTCCCGCAGCGTGAGATGTGCCAGAAAAGTAATGGGTAATTAATATTACGTTATCTCTCTTTTCTGATAACTCACCGTATGCTTCCCAACCAACGTTCACACTCTCAATGTGCTTTCCACCGAAAGTGGTAAAGTGATCAATAGTGAAAACTTGCTTTTCAACAAGTAGCGTATTGTTTAATTCCTCGACGCCTGCGGCACTAGCAACACCAATACCAACAGAACTCGCAAGACTTAGACCACACAACACAGATGCAAATAACACGAAGGGCTTAACAGTATTTCTTGCCTGCTTGACCCAGCTGAAGCACTTTGCATTACCAAAAAGTCTCATAATTTGAACTTCCTTTTACATAAAGCTGAAGATACCGATAGCCATGGCTAGACCAATTAAGGGTACCACTACTGTTAGAGCCCCAACAGACCAATACGCGGCTTGATGAGTTTCGTGGCAAATAGCGCGAATAGTGGTAACCACATAGCCATTATGTGGTAATGAATCTAACGCGCCTGATGAAATAGACACAATACGGTGTAATTGCTCAGGCTCTACACCTTGATCAAGATAATGCGGCCCAACTAAAGGAAGTGCGATGGCTTGTCCTCCTGATGCACTGCCGGTGAGACCTGCTATTACACTTACAGCGATTGCCGCGCCAATAAGTTCATTACCAGGAATTTGTGTCATGAGTGCAACGGTTTGTTGAAATGCATCAGTATTTTTTGCAATTGAACCAAACCCAACCACCGCTGCTGTGTTCCCAATAGCAATAAGTGCACCAGTCGTGCCCATGTTAATAGCAACGGGTAGGCTATTGAAATGTTTGTAGTTAATAACCAACAAACACAACACTCCTCCACCAAGTGCCAGTATTAGCGCCAGTTGTGCAAGTGCTTCGTGAAACATAAAAGAAATGATGAGCACGACTACCAGTGGAACAATACCGGTAAGTGGGTGGGGAAGTGCGCGGTCTCTCACTTCAGGATCACTTTCACGAGATTCGAATACTTCGCCATTACTTACTGCCTTACGTATCATTCTGGCTAACCACCAATAACCAAATGTGGCCATGAAAAAAGCCACTACTAGGCTTACTTCCCAAGCGGCAAAAGGTGAAGTGCCGAGATATTTAATAGGGATCCAGTTTTGAATCTCGGGTGACCCCGCCGATGTCATGGTAAACGTAACAGAGCCAAAGGCCATTGCTGCGGGTATAAAGCGTCTTGGCAGGTTTGCGTCTTTAAATAAGCTTACAGCCATGGGGTAAACCGAAAAGGCAACCACGAACACACTTACACCGCCATAAGTTAAAATGGCACATGCCAAAACTACCGCAAGAACAGCGCGTTTGTAGCCAATTTTTGTAACTATCCAGCGAGATACCGCATCTGCAGCCCCTGTATCTTCCATAAACTTGCCAAATAGAGCGCCAAGTAAAAACATGAAAAACCAAGATGCAATAAAGCCTGAAAAACCACTCATGTAGGTTTCAACAAAATTAACATCACCAGTGAAAACCCCGATATTGTTGGTTAGGGCCACCACCAGTGCACATAAAGGCGCTGCAATAAACAGGTTCATACCGCGTATTGTTAAAACAATAAGCAGCACAAGCCCACCTACTAAGCCAATCATACTTAACATAGTTATTTTCCTTTAAAAATCTGTGACCGCAGATGATCCGGAACAGTTAAGTCGATTCTCTTTGTAGAGTGAGTCGCTCTTATCTACTAAACCCAGCTAACGCTATGATTCAAGGCCAGAGTTTTATCGCTCATTTCTACAAAGCGCAAAAAGTGTATTTAAAACAGGAGTGAAGTTTGACGTTACTTTTCCGAAAATCCCATAGTACGATGGTACTACATACTGTTAACAAATAATTAACTAAAGTGATTTGGACCGTAGGCAATACATCCGGCAGTGAATAAAACTTAGAACAACAAGGACTCACTATGTCACTATCTACACACACCAATAGTTTCGTTTCTCGCTCAATCAGCAGTAGCGAAGGTAAAAGTAATATTGTTAATAACGTACTTGCTCGTCGTAGTTTGTGCGCTGTCGCGGTTGCCACAGGGTTGCTCTCTGTGCCAGCGCTAGCGCAAGACGCAAACGAGGAACAGAAAGCTGAGAAAGTCAAACTAGAACGCATTGAAGTTACCGCGCGAAAAACCCTTGAATCGTTGCAGGAGACACCGGTTTCTATAACTTCGGTTGGTGCAGCTGAATTGGGTGAAAAAGGAATCAGTGTTATAACTGAAATACAGCAGTTTTCACCAAACACTACGCTTCAAACTAGTCGTGGTACAAATTCAACGTTAACTGCGTTCATTCGAGGTATGGGACAGCAAGATCCGCTATGGGGTTATGAGCCTGGTGTGGGCATTTACGTTGATGATATTTACATTGCGCGCCCACAAGGTGCAGTACTTGATTTACTCGATGTTCAGAGAATTGAAGTATTGCGCGGCCCTCAAGGTACACTTTATGGGAAAAAATACCATTGGTGGTGCAGTAAAATACGTCACTAAGGAAATGACTGGCGACACGCAAATGAATGTAGAAGCCACGGTCGGTAGTTACAATCAAAGAGACATAAAGCTAACGGGGCAAATCCCTCTTATTGAAGATACCGTGTATTTAGGTGTTGGCTATGCCAATTTAAACCGAGACGGCTTCGGTGAATACTTAATAAGTGCGCTACCTGATCAAGATAAAGAAAACTACAACAAAGATTTGTGGGCGGCTCGCGTAACCCTTGAAGTACACCCTAGTGAAGACCTATTTTTCCGTATAGGTTGGGATAAAACTGAAGATACTTCAAACGCGAAAGGCGGGTATCGTCTTATTCCAAGTATCTTAACTGATGCACCAGTACCCGATTCTAAATTTGATTCATACACCAGCTTGCCAACGTGGAATAAGGTGGAACTAGAAGGGTACAATTGGTTGGCGCGCTATAATGTTAGTGACAAATTAGAGCTAAAATACATTGGCTCGCATCGCGAGAGCTACTCTCCAACCAATATCGACTTTGACAATACGCCGCTGCCAATTTTCGACGTACCCGCAGAGTATGACGACAGCAACGACACACATGAATTACAGGCCAACTATTTTGGTGATAATTTCAGCCTAGTGTCGGGCTTATATTTCTATGATGGAGAAAGCTGCGGTAACTTTGACGCGGTACTTGGCATACTCGGTGCGACTCTGGGGGCTCCAGGTCTTACGCGCGAAGTGACCGGTTGTAATAATTCTGAGAGTTGGGCTGCGTATACTCAGTTAAACTACGATGTAAATGACAAACTGTCGTTCTCGTTAGGTGCGCGTTTTACTGATGAAGAGAAATCCGCTTTTGTAAACAATGGGCTTATCTTTGAGAATACTTATCCTTACACTGGTTGGATTGACGGCTATGTACGTCCTGACGGCCAGTTAGTCCCGCAAGTGTTAGGTAGCGATTCTGACGGCGATGGTGTACTGGATGCGCCAGCAGTGGAAAGTTGGTCTCGCTTTACACCTCGCTTAGGTGTGGAATATCAAATGACACGTGACACCATGTTCTTTGCCAGCTATTCACAAGGCTTTAAATCAGGAACCTTTAACCCGAGAGCACAAACGCCAGAGCCTGGTGTAAAACCCGAAGTGGTTGATAGTTACGAAATTGGTGTGAAAAGTGATGTTACGGATACCCTTCGTATTAATACAACCTTGTTCTCTTACGACCACAAAGACAGACAATACATTGGTGTTGAAGGTGACTTATCTGACCCAACTGCACTTGACCAGCGTTTGCGCAATGCCGCTGCAACAGCAGCTAAAGGGGTAGAGTTAGAGGTAACCTGGGTGGCTACAGATAACCTGCAGTTTGACGTGGCATATGGTTATATCGATTTTGAGATCAAAAAGAACAATGCGATCCCACCGCTTATTGGTTTAGCAAGTACACCTGAAAATACATTGAATGTGAATGCGAACTACTTACTAGAGACGAGTTTCGGCGATATTAGCTTTAACGCAAATTACTACTACCGAGATGACTACCTACTGTTTGAAACGAGCGATCTTATCCAACAAGATGCCTATGGCATGGTGAACTTAAGTGCGCGTTGGGAAAGTCTTGAAGGTGACTGGTATGCCGGTATTCATGTGAAAAACTTAACAGATGAAGAGTACTTGGTAGGTGGTTATGACTTTGTAACGAAGGATAATGATGGTAACTATGGAGCTGGCCTTGGTGGTGATACCACGCTTATCGGTTACTATGGCGACCCTCGTACTGTTCACGTAACAGTGGGTTACCGCTTCTAATCGTAATGCCCATACAAATTGAATGTAGTGGATTTAATTGTAACCTTACTTTTTGCTTAACGAGGTTTGCAGATTAAGTACAGTACTTCACAAAGCCTGTTTCTATTTTGAAATAGGCTTTTCTATTTCTTGCTTCACAACGTCTTAAAAGGTAGTCATCGCTACTCTTTAATCAACGTGTTAATATGTTAATTAACAAGGTAGTTACAAGTTGATAGCATCATGCCTGTAAAAGTTCTCATTGCCGACGACCACCCACTTTTCCGCACTGCCATGTGCCATGCGCTTGGCGGAATGCAAGATATCAATATTGTGGAGTCATCAACGTTCCCAGAAACCCTCTCACAATTAGAAAGTGATGATGCCATTGAGTTGGTGTTTTTAGACCTCACGATGCCAGGAAATGAAGGCTTAAATGGTCTATCAACTATTCATGCCCGTTACCCCGACATTTTAGTCGTGGTGGTTACTGCACAAGAATCTCCTGCGACTGTGCAAAAAGCATTAGCTCTTGGTGCAAGTGGTTTCATTCCGAAATCTGCGTCAGTTGAGAGTATTGTTGAAGCAGTAGAAGCGGTGCTAGATGGTGATACCTGGGTGCCCGAAGCACTTAATGTGGATATGTCAGATAATGATGAATTCAGTATGCGATTACGTCAGTTGACACCGCATCAATTAAAGGTATTGAGAATGGTTGCAGATGGCTTGCTTAACAAACAAATAGCCTATGAGTTGGCCATTTCGGAATCTACCGTAAAACAGCACGTTTCTGCAGTGCTAAAAAAGCTTGGTGTTATTAATCGGACAAAAGCGGGTATTGCGTTTAAGCACGCCATGCAGATAGAGCAAAACTAAGCTCTAATGCTACAAAAAAGATTTAATCATGCGTTTTAACGCTAGAGGTTTAGCAGGCTTGGGTAAATACTGAAGTCCTACCTCATAGGCCTCTTCCCGAATTTCATTACTTCTATTGGCGGTTACTAGAATACTCAATGAAGGTAATGTTTTCTCTTTAATGAGTGACTCAGCCACTTGAATACCGGTTTCTCCAAAGTTCAGGTGATAGTCAACAAGTAAGATATCGAATTTACCCGCAGCTTTTTTACTGGCTAATACGGCATCTTTACAGGTAGTCACCCAGACGACTTCCGCCCCCCAATCTGAGAGTAACGCTTGCATCGCTAGGGCAACTTGTTCGTCATTCTCGACTAATAGAACATGGCGTCTCTTTAGAAATTGATTGCCACTTTTAGCATCAACGCGTTCTTGTTTAGTTGCTACTTCACTAACGTCTGGCGCGCTTGAAGCGCCATCTTCGTTAGCTAAACGCTTGGCAGGACCACTCACTCTGGGGACAGAAATTCTAAAGCAACTTCCTTTGTTCACAATGGACGAAAGTGATACTTGATGTTCAAGTAATTTACACACTCGTTCTACTATTGTGAGACCAAGTCCGATACCTTGCGCATTATTAGAGTTTTCTAGTTGGTGAAATTCACTAAAAATAACCTCTTGCTGGCTAAGTGGAATACCCGAACCGGTATCATAAACACACACTTCTACCACGGGCTTCGCGTTGCCACATTGACTATTAGTCACTTTTCTTCTGACACCAATAAGCACTGTGCCAGTTTGGGTGTAGCGTATAGCATTAGAAAGTAAGTTTTGAATAATTCGCCTGAAAAGGTGTTTATCGGTAAAAGTAACTAGGCGGGTTTTGACATAGTGCAACTGCAAACCTTTTTGCTGAGCAATAACGCTAAACTCTTGAAACAAAGAATGCAACACGTCATCAATTGCAAATGTGGTTCTTTGTGGCTTAAGGGCGCCCGCGTCAAGTTTTGTCATATCCAACAACATGGTAAGCAAAGTTTGTGCATTGTTTAGTGAGTTCACTACGCCCTCAGATAAGCTAGCCAGTTCACTGCCTTCAGTTTTTTTGTTCAACATAGATGCAAATAAGGTGGCGGCGTTGAAAGGCTGCATTAGATCATGACCGGCAGCAGCGAGAAATTTCGTTTTACTCTCGTTGGCGCTCACGGCTTGCTGCTTTGCTTCCTCAAGCTCAGCGGTACGCTGAATAACGCGAGCTTCCAAATCTGACTTTGCCATTTCAAGGGCTTTTTGAATGGCGATATACTCAGTAATATCACTGTAAGTGGTGACATAGCCTCCACCAGGGAGTGGCGCACCGTTAAGCTCTATAACCTTACCGTCGGGTTGTTTACGCACAAATTTGTGTCTTGTGCCTTTAAGCATAAAGCTCACGCGTTTTTCTATTTCGCTTTGCACAGTATCTTCAATTTGTTGCTCATATGAGTTACTAAATAGCCCCCGTTGCGCATTGTAATTTAATATATCGGTGATCGGCATGCCTGCTTTTAGGAACCCTTTGGGATAATTAAATAGCTCGATATAGCGGTCATTCCATGCAAGCAATTGTAGCTTTTCATCAAGAACACTAATGCCTTGCTCAATATTTTGGACAGATGACTGCAAAACTTCATGATTAAATTGAAAAGACTGCGACGCTTCCTCTACCCAATCAACTAATTCAGGAAGGGTTTCGCTGCCCGTATCTGCAATTGCCCCCAGTAAAATCCGCGCACTAGGGGCACCAACTTGCGCGGCAAGAAGCTGGTCTACCCGTTCAATAAGCGCATGGCTTGCGTAACCACTGGCAAACGCGCGATTTAAGTCAACTGAAAGTTGTTGAGTAAGCTTGCGGTGGGCTTGGGCATCAAGCACTCGCTCGGTAAGGGTGATAAGGTCGCGTACCTTCACCATTAAGCGAGGAGTGTGTTGGTTTTGTGTGATACTTCCTTCAGTATGTTGTGATTTCTTGTATGTTAACAACGCCACAACAATGAATGTGATGCAGTTGGCTATCATTGAGTAAACAAAGCCTAGTCCGAGCGCTTCATCAGTGGGGGCAGGGTTAAAATAGTAGCTAGATAACAGGCTAGGGTATAAAAGAAAAATTGCCCAACAAGCAAAGCCGGCGAACAGCCCACACAACGCTGCAGCCCTGGTACTTTTTTGCCAATATAAGCCAAACATTAACGCAGGCATACACTGGCCCAAGAGCGCTATGGCAATAACACCACTTTTTACCAAAGGTGCAGCTTGGCTAATATTGAGGTGGTACCACAGAGCAATAGTCAGTACCACCAATACTGTCAAACGTCTAATAGTAAGGATTTTTGTTGGCTGCATGGAGCGGTTTGGCGCAGTTTTCAAACTGGCCTTTAACCACAAAGGGGTTATAACGTTGTTCGATATCATAATGCCCATGGCCAATGTCGCCACGATAACCATACTAGTAGTAGCCGACAAACCACCAATAAATGCAAAAGAAGATAGCGCCATGTTATCTGCAAATAAGGGAAGGGCGAGCACGTAGGCGTCAGAGCTCGTAGTACTTGGTAATAGTAGTTTTCCTGCAAGTGCAATGGGCAGAATAAATATTGTCATGCCAAGCAGATACAATGGAAAGAGCCAGCGTGCGGTTCTTAATTCACCCTCACCGTTTTGCTCGACAAAGTTCATATGAAACTGCCTTGGAAGAACAAACATAGAACACACGCCAAGCAAAACATGAGATACGTACACCCATGGAGCGCTATCTGTGTAAATTACATCTTTTGCTGCATCATTTGATGAAGCTTTAGCAATAAGATCGAGTATGCCATCGAACATATAAAAGCAAACGAAAATGCCAACAGCCCACAATGCTAGTAGCTTTATCACAGATTCAAAGGCAATGGTAAGTATTAAGCCTGGGTGTTTGTCGGTAAGGTTTAGTGAACGTGTACCAAAAATAATGGCAAAAAGGGCCATCAGTGCCGCGACATAAATACTCACCTGAGGGTTACTTGCTTGTAAGTCGCCGGTGATCAAATTAATTGATTTGGTGATCGCGTCAAGTTGAAGCGCAATATAGGGAATAACTCCTATAAAGCACAAGAGCGTAATGAAAGCCGCAATTAAATGTGAGTGTCGGTATTTCAGAGAAATTAAATCAGCTAACGAGCTAATGTTGTGCTGTTGGCATAATCGACTGATGTGCAGTACGACGGGAAAAGCAAAAGCCATGGTCAACATAATACCCAAATAGGTGGGAATAATCGCCCAACCGTATTGTGCAGCCTGAGAAGTCGTTCCGAAAAAAGCCCATGAGGTACAGTGTACGCCTAACCCTAAACTATAAAGCACAGGGTGTTGTTGATTGTCGCGTAAACGCTTATCGCCCCAAAAGGCAACAGCAAAAAGTGATATGAGATAAAGGCCAACAAGCGTGCCGACTGTCCAAATACTTAGCATACAAGGTCCGTATGAAAAACAACTGCTTAGCTTGTTTTACATTAACACCTTTTTTACACATAGTCGCTTAAGGTTTAGGCCGAACAATACTCTCAGCAAAATCAAAAATTCGTGAAGGTTGTTGCTTGATAAAACTTAAACTGTTTTCAGAAGCGTGTTCTTTAATGGACAAAACACCGGTCCATGTGTCTCTACCGCGACTTTTCGACTCATATAATGCGGCATCAGCGACAGCAACTGTAGTGTGCCAGTCGAAAAAGTCATAGTGTTGCTGCTGTAAAGGGTATGGCGCAAAGCCTACTGAGCAACTGACTTTGAGGGCTGTTTGCTCATTTATTCGAAATTTTGCATTATTGATAATAGTGACAACTCTTTCTGCCAGGTAGTGGGCATCGTGTCGTGATGAGTTGTGAGCTACGGCTAAAAACTCTTCCCCTCCCCAGCGAATTAAATAGTCTGTATCGCGAAAAACACGCCTTAGACGCTGCTGGGTTTCGATTAGTACAGTGTCACCCACTTGATGACCATGAGCATCATTTATGCGTTTAAAGTGGTCCAAATCAATAATAAAGAACAACAAGTCGTTTTCACAATTTGGACGAGTGTTCTTATCTTCGCAATCGTTGTAGTAACGCTGAATCTTAAGTAGATCACGTTTGATGTTTTGGAACAGGAAACGGCGATTGTTCAAGCCGGTTAGCGCATCGGTTAGGCTCGCTTTTTCAAGTGCGACAGCTTGCTCACTAAGTTTTTGGTTGGCCGCAACTAACTCTGAGGTGCGCTCGGCAACCTTTTGTTCAAGAATACGTTGTCGATACCTATGATGTCGAAGTCCTAATTTATGCAAAAAATAAATGGCGAATGCAAATACTATGAGGGCAATGACATCAGCTGTTGGGGTTTGATACCACGCGGGTAACACTCTAAAGCGTTGCGTAAGTGTATTTGGATACCAGTTAGTACGGTCGTATGAGTATTCAATATCAAGTTCATAGTTGCCTGGATCTAATCGGGTCAATGTTATACTGCGATGGTTGGCATCTAATTCTGTCCACATTTCTTCTTGACCTACAACCCGATAACGATAGTGAATACTTTCTGGGGAAATATAATCAAGAGCCGCAAATTCGAAGGACAATCGCTTGGGCAAAGGTTCAATGGTTAATATTTCTGTTGATGTGTCAACACGATGCTGAATGTCATGCTGAGTCACTACATTGATAGTAGTAAATACCAAAGAGAGGGGAGGTGAAATAGTATCAAGAAGTAACGGTTGGACGATAGTCAGACCATTATTACCGCCAAACACCAATGCTTGACCTGATGTCTTTGTAGCTGCTCCGCGGGCGTAGGGAGTATTGACGGCTTGTTTACCCACTACTACTGGATTGACCTTTTTGTCATCTATATTAATGGCAGCAATACCTCGTGACGTGCCTACCCAAATTCGGTTATGACTTTCACCTGCAATGGCGTCAACAGAGTTTCCCGGAAGGTTGTCTAAATGAGTGATTTGTTTCCATGATTGTTGACTTGCGTCACTGACAAATACGCCAGCACCACTCGTTGTAACCCAAACTTGGTTAAGGCTATCTATAAGGATATCAGAGATGAATTGCTGCTGAAGGGGGGGATGTTTAGCACTTGTTATTGAAACGACACTATCGCTATTTTTTTCAAATGTTAGTTTGTACAGCCCTTGCCACGTTCCCACCCATAAATCATCGCCATCAGTTAGCAATGCGGAAATTCGCCTATCGGGAATACTGCTATCAAGTATTTGCTTAGTTTCATCAGGCGCAGCATGCGAGTGCCTCCATAACCCATCTGTGCCGCCTAACCACAATGTCTTGTTACGCTGTGCGAATGCGCCCGTAAAAGTATTTGCGGAACGTTCTCTTGAGCCAATAGGTTGCGGTACTCTGTTGATAGTGGGCAAACTCACCGTTGCAAAGTTTGACGAGGCAAAGAGGTCGCCTTGTTTGTTTATGAACAAAGTTTCAATGGGGTCCTTAGAAGAAGGCCACCAAACTTTTTGAACACCGTTTTCGGATGAAACTTGTATTAACCCTGCTTGACCATTGGCAATAACCAACGAGTCAGGCAATGCTGCGACAGAATGGACTTTTCTCTCGGGTAGTCCGTTAGGTTCATCTAGCCCTCCAAAAATATGCTTAATCCCAGTATTCCGACTGTCTAAAATATTGAGCGAATTTCCTGCACCAATCCAAACTAACCCACGGGAATCTTTATACATACTCCAGATGTTATCATCCAGTAACCCTAAAGGTTGTAGTCGATTTGATTGAATGTGTCTTTGTGTTCGATTGGCTAAATCAATTTCTACTAAACCATGACCAAAAGTACCAATAATTAGCGTGTTGTCTGTTTTTTCGACAACGTTGTATACCCATGCTGACTGTGCATTACCTTGCAGTTCAATGTGCTCATATTGTTTATTCTGATGTTTGACAAATAGACCATCTCGCGCAGTACCAATGATTAACTGGCCGGAAGAGAGGTGTTTAAGTGTGGTTATGCGAGCGTCATTTGGAAGAGCATTTACTTTTTGTAAAACACCGAATACTCCGTGATCGTATGTTGCATAGTACAGTCCATTTTCTGCCCCTACCCATAATGTGTTTTTGTCGTCGATACAAAGCGCATATATGCGCATTGATGTGGGAAGGGGGATAGAAGACAGTTGTTTTGATAGGATATCGAATTGGAATAACTTCCTATCTTCAGCCAAAACAAGGATTTCAGAATTGGCGACTGATACCGTTGCGGCGTTTTGTATGGAGATATCAGAAACTTTCTGCACTTCAACGGGGGTTAACTCACTTCGCATCTGATCTAACAAAAATAGCCCTTCGCTTGTGCCAGCCCAAATGCGGTTTTGATGGTCCTTAAAGGTATGCTGAATTTGGGGTAATGCTGCACTGTTTAGCGTGGAAGGGAAGCTTACCTTTGTTAAAAAGTGAGAGTCCCAACGCCAAAGCCCATTTGACGTTGTGAACCACATTAACCCTTGTTTATCTTCGACAATAGAATCAATCGGACCTTCGATAGCAGAAGAGGCGCTCAATGGCGCGTAAAATAGCGGATGAGCTAGATTATCCCAAGCAGTTTTTTGAGCATAACAAAACGCACTACAGATCATTAATAGTGTGGTCAATATAACGCGTGGTGAAAAAAACACTTTGGAAGACAAACAAAATTACCCGAAATACTACAATTGTGGCTCGAACTGTAACGCTACTTACGTAAACGAATACTACTTCAAAGCGCACGCTTATGCATATATCACTTACTTGTTATCGACACAGAATTGATATAAATGAGGGGAATTGCTCGCTTAATATACATTTTTGTGCTTCAGTAGATATTCAGTATTAAGGCACCAAACACAACTTATGTTTATGTACTTTTAGTATTGTTTTGTGAACGATTGAGCATTTATTCCTATTTATATTTGCTGTTAGCTTAGGGTTTATAGATTTTTGCTGAAAAAATATACTGCAAAGGTCAGCTCGCTCTAAATAAAAACAAACTACGCTTTTAATTTTAAAAGGAATTTGTATGAAGACCGCACTATTTTACGGCATCGCCGCGTTACTGCTTTCCACATCAGTTTACGCCATACCCAATCAACCTGTTTGTGCCGATGAAGAATGTTCCCTTGCTAAACTAAACACACTGCGTGCGCTAGCGTCTAGAGGGAACAAAGAAATTAATTTTTCCCTAGGTCATATTTTCATGAACCCTGAGTCTGGTATACAGACCGACTTGGAAAATGCTTTTTATTATTTCAGTAAGTCGGCAAGACTTGGTTTTGGTCCAGCATATCGTCAGGCGGCTGGTATGGCCGCGCAAGGTATCGGTACTCAAAAGGACCTTACAGAAGCAAAGCGTTTGATGAAAGAGGGGGCTGATAGGGGAGTAGATAGAACGGCAGAGGAATATGCTGTGTTAGTTTTTACTGATCCGAATTCGACTAAAGAGGAAAGAGAGACTGCCATTGCCTTTTTAAAAGAAGAAGTGGCATTAGGCATGAGCTATTTAGCAAACTACATGCTAGGCATATTATATATAGACGGTGAATATGTTCCGCAGGATTTAGATATGGCTGCTGAGCTTTTGGCGTTCCCTGCATCGGGCGATTATGAAAACTCTGCTGAATTATTAGCGCAACTTGGTCATGAAGAACAGAATAATATACAAACACCGACACTTGTTGCTAATAGTGTAAGTTCAGGGGAAGACCCAGACATGGAAACTATCACGATAACAGGGCTTAGCGTGAAACTAGTCGATGTTCACGAGATGATGTTAGACCAATTGCGTCGTTTTCATGGGCAAACAGGAAGCCGAATAAAAGGCAACGGCTGTACCCGAGATATGCCTAACTGTAGATTCATTGAAAGTGGAAATTTGAGCAATCATACGTTTTGGAGAATAAGATAAGGTTCATTAAGCCCATTGCCTTTTCTTTATTGGAAAATTGTAATTTTTAGAGAGATTTACATAATTCTTAGCGCGTGTTGGCATTTGCGATAAACTTTTCACTGCAAAAACGTACTACAAAGGTCAACATGCGCTAGAAACCTTCCTTCTTTTTCTATTCATATCGCCTAATAACTATTTTTTTCCAACTTTTTTCGCAATCATCCACAAAAATAATGTGGATACCCTTGAACCCCTCAAAACCAGCCCCATAAATAAGCGCAACAGACTTATTCCCATTGACGAAATCGCCATATGGGCTATGCCTAATTAAGAAAAACGTTTGGAGGTAGGCATGAGCGATAATCGCGACGTGCAGGCAGAACAAGAAAACACGGTAGATGAAACTGTGCAAGCAGCAGACGCACAAGCAAGTGCTGAAGAAGTTGAGGGGGCGCAAGCGCCGCTTGATGAAAACGCGCAGCGCATTTATGAACTAGAAACCGCTTTATCTGAAGCGCAAGCCACAGTTAAAGAGCAGCAAGACAGCGTACTTCGCGCTCGTGCAGAAGCAGAAAATGCCCGTCGTCGTGCTGAAGGTGAAGTTGAGAAGGCGCGTAAATTCGCACTTGAGCGCTTTGCTGGCGAATTGCTTCCGGTTATCGACAACCTAGAGCGCGCTATTGAGTTGACTGATGGTGAGAACGAGGCCATTAAGCCGCTTTTAGAAGGTGTGGAAATGACCCACAAAACTTTCTTAAGCACTATTGAGAAATTTGGATTAAGCCTTATTGATCCGCAGGGCGAAACCTTTAACCCTGATTTGCATCAGGCGATGTCGATGCAAGAAAGTGCAGATCACGAGCCAAACACAGTGATGGCGGTTATGCAAAAAGGTTATCAAATTAACGGCCGCTTGTTACGCCCTGCCATGGTAATGGTATCGCGTGCACCGAGTGGCGGTGTGGACACGCAAGCGTAAGTCACGCTTTTTGCGATAAACACACAAAAATGTCAGTTTTTTTACTGATATCTATTGAAAAGGCTGGGGAATAACCCCACTAAAAGTACAGAATTAAGAAACTTTTTCGGAGACACGAAATGGGTAGAATCATTGGTATCGACTTAGGTACAACTAATTCATGTGTCGCAGTATTAGACGGCGACAAACCTCGCGTAATTGAAAACGCGGAAGGCGATCGTACAACACCATCAATCATCGCTTACACAAACGATGGTGAAACACTGGTTGGTCAGTCTGCAAAGCGTCAGGCAGTAACCAACCCGACTAACACATTATTCGCAATCAAGCGACTAATTGGTCGTCGCTTCCAAGATAAAGAAGTACAACGCGACATCGACATCATGCCTTTCAAAATTGTAGGTGCTGATAACGGTGATGCGTGGGTAGAAGCGAAAGGCGAGAAAATGGCGCCGCCGCAAATTTCTGCTGAAGTACTTAAGAAAATGAAGAAAACCGCTGAAGACTATCTTGGCGAAGAAGTGACTGGCGCAGTAATTACTGTTCCTGCTTACTTTAATGACTCTCAGCGTCAAGCTACGAAAGATGCTGGTCGTATCGCTGGTCTTGAAGTTAAGCGTATTATCAACGAGCCAACTGCTGCTGCCCTTGCTTACGGCATGGACAAGAAGCAAGGCGATAACGTTGTTGCGGTATATGACTTAGGTGGTGGTACGTTCGATATCTCTATCATTGAAATTGATGAAGTAGATGGCGAGCACACGTTTGAAGTACTTGCAACAAATGGTGATACGCACCTTGGCGGTGAAGACTTCGACAACCGTGTTATCAACTACCTAGTTGAAGAGTTTAAGAAAGATCAAGGCATCGATCTTCGTAAAGATCCGCTTGCTATGCAGCGTCTTAAAGAAGCCGGTGAGAAAGCGAAAATTGAACTTTCTTCTTCACAACAGACAGAAGTTAACCTGCCTTACATCACAGCAGATGCGACAGGCCCTAAGCACTTAGCAATTAAGCTTACTCGTGCAAAACTTGAGTCTTTGGTTGAAGACCTAGTGAAAAACTCGCTTAACCCGCTTAAGCAAGCGCTAGCTGATTCAGACCTTTCTGTAGGCGACATCAATGACATCATCCTTGTGGGTGGTCAAACACGTATGCCGCTAGTTCAGAAGTATGTAACTGAATTCTTTGGCAAAGAGCCACGTAAAGATGTTAACCCTGATGAAGCGGTAGCAGTAGGTGCGGCAATTCAAGGTGGTGTACTTTCTGGTGACGTTAAAGACGTACTACTTCTTGACGTTACACCTCTGTCTCTAGGTATCGAGACAATGGGTGGTGTTATGACTGCGCTTATCGAGAAGAACACGACTATCCCTACTAAGAAGTCGCAAACCTTCTCGACAGCGGAAGACAACCAGTCTGCGGTAACAGTACATGTACTACAGGGTGAGCGTAAGCAATCAAGCGGCAATAAGTCTCTTGGTCAGTTCAACTTGGAAGGTATTCGTCCAGCAGCGCGCGGTGTACCGCAAATCGAAGTAACCTTCGACCTAGATGCTGACGGTATCCTACACGTGTCTGCGAAAGACAAAGATACAGGTAAAGAGCAGAAGATCACCATCAAAGCTTCTTCAGGCCTAAGTGATGAAGAAGTAGAAAGAATGGTAGCAGACGCAGAAGCGAACAAAGAAGCTGATGCGAAGTTTGAAGAACTAATTCAAGCGCGTAACCAAGCTGATGGTATGATCCACGCTACGCGTAAGCAGCTTGAAGAAGTTGGCGATGCACTAAGTGCAGAAGACAAAGCGCCAATTGAAGAAGCGCTTACTGCGCTAGAAACAGCGTCTAAAGGCGAAGACAAAGCAGAAATCGAAGCGAAAACGCAAGAGCTTATCCAAGCGTCTAGCAAGCTGATGGAAGCGGCGCAGGCTCAACAAGCTGCAGCTGGTGGCGCAGAAGGTGCTGAGCAGCAATCTTCTGGCAAAGCCGATGATGATGTTGTTGACGCTGAATTTGAAGAAGTGAAAGACGACAAAAAGTAAGCTGTTGCGATAGGCCTGTTACAACAACAGTGGCAGGCTGATTTAGCAGTTCAGGCGCAGCAGGAAATTCTTGTTGCGCCTTTGTTGTGTAAATAGCAGGTGTAAATGAATTGGTATTATTTACTCAATAGTTAGGTTATTTTCACAACAGTCAGATGTAGATTCGATGGAGCATTTTTTCTCCGTCGACCAAAAAGTGGGATAAGTAAACGATATGTCGAAACGTGACTACTACGAAGTACTCGGGGTAGATAAAGGCGCTGGCGAACGCGAAATTAAAAAGGCGTATAAAAAGCTGGCGATGAAGTATCACCCTGACCGTACACAAGGCGACAAAGCACTGGAAGATAAATTTAAAGAGATCCAGGAAGCCTATGAAATATTGTCTGATTCGAAGAAACGTGCAGCTTACGACCAGTACGGCCATGCCGGCGTAGATCCAAATCGCGGGGGCGGTGGTTTCGGTGGTGGCGCTGATTTTGGCGACATTTTCGGAGACGTATTTGGTGATATTTTTGGCGGTGGTGGCCGTGGTGGGCGCCAATCCCGTGCTCGTCAAGGTTCAGACCTTCGCTATAACCTAGAGCTATCACTTGAAGAAGCGGTTCGCGGTAAGAGTGTAGATATTCGTGTACCCACATTGGTTGAATGTGATGTGTGCGATGGTTCTGGGGCGAAGAAAGGCTCTTCACCTAAAACTTGTCCAACGTGTCATGGCAATGGCCAAGTGCAAATGCGCCAAGGTTTCTTTGCAGTACAGCAAACTTGTCCAACGTGTTCGGGCAAAGGCAAGATCATTGAAGACCCATGTAATAGTTGTCATGGCCATGGTCGCAAAGAGAAAACCAAAACACTTAACGTTAAAATACCAGCGGGCGTTGACACGGGCGATCGTATTCGTTTGTCCGGTGAAGGTGAGGCAGGTGAAAATGGTGCGCCAGCAGGTGACTTGTATGTTCAAGTACACGTACGCGATCACGACATCTTCCAACGTGACGGCAATAACCTTTACTGTGAAGTGCCACTAAGCTTTACCACGGCAGCACTTGGCGGTGAGTTGGAAGTGCCAACGTTAGACGGCAAAGTGAAACTTAAGATCAGTGCTGAAACGCAAACCGGACGTATGTTTAGATTGCGCGGCAAAGGGGTTAAATCTGTTCGCAGTGGTGCAATTGGCGACTTGATGTGTAAAGTCGTTGTAGAAACACCTGTGAATTTATCGTCTCGCCAAAAAGAGCTTCTACAAGAGCTAGAAGATTCTATGGGTAAAGAGTCGAGTAAGCACAGCCCGAAAGCACAAGGCTTCTTTGATGGCGTTAAGAAGTTTTTTGACGATTTAACGAATTAGCCTTTGTTGTAAAGCTAAATTGAAAATTTGCTTAAATAACAATTTAAAAGCCAGAATAACGTAAAACGGTTGTTCTGGCTTTTTTCGTTTTATAAAGACATAACGGCATTACTTTACTGAGAATGACCTCTTTATTTTACTAATTCAACGTTATTGATATTGTGCTAACTTTTACAATTAGTCAGGATAGTGAAGACAGCGCAGGTTTTCAAAACAGACGATGTGAAGATACTTGTCGTCTACGTACATTTTTTAATTTTAGGACAACAATCAAAGGAACAGGCATGAAACTGTTTAACAAAGTAATCATCTCTAGTGTAGCGTTATCAGCGTTCACTTTCGGAACAGCGGTAGCTGCAGAAGTAACCGAAGCGGCAAACCAGAAGCACGCGAACGCAGTCACTCAATATCGCCAGGCTGTTTTCCAACTAGTGCGTAGTAACATGGGCCCGCTTGGTGGCATGGCAAAAGGTGCATTACCTTTTGATGAAAGCGTAATGAAAACCAACGCAGTTCGTCTCGAGCAGTTAGCGGATATGATGGCAGACTACCTTGCAGTTGATACGCGTAAGTTTGATGTTGATACCGGAGCCAAAGATGAAATTTGGGCTGACTTTCCAGCTTTTGAGAAGAAAGTCGCCGCACTAAAAACTGCTGCACAGGGTTTAAAGTCAGCGGTAGAAGCAGGGGACGAAAGTGCATATCGCGGTGCTATTGGCAAAATAGGTGCTAGCTGTAAGTCATGCCATGACGACTACAAACAGGACTAAATCAAGTCAGCGCTTCGCTGCACAGTAGATCCAGTATCTGTTTACTGTGCAGTGCTATATTCTACAAACCCTCTGTATCAACAAAATCAATAGTCCTTGCTGGCTAAAAAAACGTACGAACATCACATAAAATTGCTGGATTTTTATACGCCTTTTGATTAATGTTTTGTAATGTTGACGGCGTGTCTTTTCTCTTATTGCTCGGTTTTTCAATCACCCGAGGGTTCTCATACCTGACAGATGCTGTGTTACGCCTTCTTACATACTATAAATTATAAGTATTAGTAGGAACTCATTAAGATGGATTTGCGCAGTGAGCACATCTTGTCGACGATGCATATTCAGTCGCAGGATTATTTGCAGGTACTCGATAGTGGTAAGCAGAAGGCGGATGCCCTTTGTGTGCTATTAGTGTCTATGAATCCATTTAATGGGAATGGAACCGTTATTGGGGCCGACCGCGAGCACCGTTACCTAGAATCCCAAGTCATCACATGTCCAACGCATGTACGTTTGATGTTACCCATGACATCATTAAGTGCGCCTATAGCAGCAAATGAGTTTACTCTTCCGCCAGAGCTTAGTGAGTTCAGCAGTAACTACATTGTCGTTGGGCGAATACATAATTTACAAAACGATATTGTTGCCTGTGTACTCACATTTGTTAAATCTGCACAACTAAGTGCACTACAGCACCAATTCTTAGATATCACCTGCCAAAAAGCAGAAATCAGTCTTCAATATCAATTACTTCGCCACCCATATTCAGATCGTCTTAAAGAGCAGCTTATGCTTTTAGAAGAAGTGAGCACTATTTCAAAAGTGGGCGCTTGGGAAGTTGACCGTTTTTCAGGTCTAATTTCCGTCACTTCTGGCGTAAAGGAATTGCTTGGGTTTACGCATTTAAAGCGCTTTACACTTTCCCAAGTTATTGCGCTATTCGACGCTGAAGATGTGGTAAAACTCAAAACGCTAATAGCTAAAGCGCTCAGAGGCAGTCACGAATTTGTGCATTATTTTGAGTTCATGAATGCCAAAGGGTATAGGAGAAACATAAAGCTTACCGCACATCTACAGCTTGAAAAAAGTGCTAATACAAAAGGCAAAGTGAAACGGTTGTATGGTGCTATTCAAGATAATGCTGAAGCGCAAAACCTTTCAGACACTCAACATAATTTTACAGAATATATGGCAACGCTACTCGATAACGTAGACAGCGTTGTTACATGCATAGATGACAACGGTACTATCCTGTCGGTGAATAGCAAAATAGAGACTGTTTTGGGTTTCACACCTGAAGAACTTATGGGAAGGGATATTTCACTATTGCTTTCAAAGTCAGGAGAAATCTACTTTAGTTCGCTCTTCAAAACGCTGAAGGAGGGGGTAGAACCTAGAAAATTGTCCCACAAGCTAATCGAAAAAATAAGACATAAAAACGGCAAACGAGTTACCTGCGAAATTGGCTTGAATATTTGTACAATCGATAAACAGAGATTAGTTGTCGCATCATTAAGAGATATTACTGAACAGTCTCATGAACTAGAACATTTTAAGCAGATAGCATTCACCGATATTGCAACAGGTTTACAAAATACCCATTTGCTCGAACAGTACCTTTTGGAATTGTGTGCAAGCCATGCCCATAAAAAGGGAGTTGGCGCTTGTATTTATATCTCTCTTACTAATCTTTCCGAATATGAACAAGCGTTCGGCAAACAAACCGTAGCTTATATTCTGCGTATGCTAGCAAGGCGATTTTTACGTGTTTTCGAGCCGTTGAAAGCGCATGATTATTTGATCTGTAAAGATGAAGGAAGTGGCTTTTTTCTTTATTTGAAAACGGTATTTGATTGTGAAACGGATGCTAACAATGTAGTAAATGAATTGTGTCAGTTATTACATGAACATGTTTTGACGGCGGTTACTGTACATAGCAGTACTCTTGAACTGGATTCGAGAATTATTAGCTGTACATTGCCAGTTAGAAACCTATCTTTTAAACGACTAAAAGAAGTACTGTGTGAAAAGTATCCTTCTTATGCTCTATGTAAGCGTGAGCCAATAACTCTTAATGCAATATACCATCTTCATCAACAAGATATTGAGCGTTATAACTACGTGAAGTATGCATTGAGTTCAGCAATTGCTCGAAACGAACTATACGTAGAATTACAGCCTCAATTTGATATTCACAAGCACATCATAAACTCTGAAGTGTTACTAAGATGGCAGCACCCGCTTTTAGGTGATATCAGCCCTTTAGAATTTATTCCCATTGCAGAAGAAAGTGAACTTATCTCTGAACTCGATTTATGGGTGTGCAATGAATCTTGTAAGTTGTTGTGTGAGTGCTTACATACGAAAATTTCGTTAAACATTAGCGCAAGACACTTAGCAAGGGCTGATTTTGTAGCCAAATTCATGGCGATTGTAGATAAATGGAAAATTGACCATAGGTTCATCACTCTGGAGCTAACGGAAAGTGCCCTTATTAAGGGGGTGAGTACAATACAAGCTAGGGTAAGGGAACTTGCCCATTTTGGATTCAACCTCTCTATTGATGACTTTGGTATAGGGGAGTCAAACTTAAACTATTTACAAGATCTTCCAATTTCAGAGCTTAAAGTAGATAAGCAATTTGTTTCAGCAATGGAAAGTTCTGAACAAAAGCGTCTGCTCATCACCAGTATTTGCGACATGGCAAAATCAATGCGTTTAAATACGGTAGCTGAAGGTATTGAAAATGATACACAGCTTGATCATGCCCAAAAAAGTGGCTGCAATGCATTTCAAGGGTACTTTCTTGATAAACCGCTAAGTGTTCAAGCGTGGAAACAACGTCTAAATACAGAAGACGCTACAGTAAACACTGACCCTCAGTAAAATATCCTTCATCTTTACGCTCATTCTTTAATATTTATTTTACATAAATTCAACACTTTAGCGTTTATAAGCCTTAAGTCTTATAAGCAGAGTAACACCATCTAAAGTAGGGTTTTACTAAACCCTATATCGGAATTGCTTATGAATTATAAAAATGAATATATGGACTCTACCGAGTCGCCCGAAACATTTTGGTTGAAGAAGTCTAGTGACTTAGCGTGGTTTACGAACCCGCCTGCAGCGTGTTCGAAGTCTGATAATGGCTATTATGAGTGGTTTAAAGGTGGATCACTCAATACCAGTTACTTGGCACTAGACCATCATGTGAAAGAAGGCAGAGGCGATAAGACTGCACTTATTTATGATTCACCTGTTACAGGAGTTACCCAGCACTTGTCCTATAGCGAGTTGCTTTCAGAAGTAGCAACCTTTGCAGGCGCCCTTACGCGACTTAAAGTTGGAAAAGGGGATCGTGTTATTATTTACATGCCCATGATTCCACAAGCTGCTATTGCCATGTTGGCTTGTGCTCGAGTTGGCGCAATCCATTCTGTCGTATTTGGTGGTTTCGCAGCAAATGAGCTAGCCGTACGTATTGATGATGCAACGCCAAAACTCATCGTTACTGCATCGTGTGGCATTGAGGGTAAAAAGTTACTGCCATACAAGCCGTTGGTTGATGAAGCAATTGCTCAGGCAGAACATAAACCCACGGGCTGTGTTATTTTTCAGCGTCCACAACACGAAGCAAAATTAGAAGCGGGATATGATCACGACTGGCAATATTTGATGTCCACTAGTCAACCGGTTGATGCTACGCCAGTTGACGCCACCGATCCGCTTTATGTTTTGTACACTTCAGGCACAACGGGTAAACCGAAAGGTGTTGTGCGCGATAATGGTGGGCATGCAGTGGCTCTTCATTATTCAATGGATGCCATTTACGGGATAAGCCAAGACGACGTATTTTGGGCGGCCTCAGATGTAGGATGGGTAGTAGGGCACTCCTACATTGTATATGGCCCTTTAATTAAGGGCGCTACTACTGTGATGTATGAAGGAAAACCCGTAGGCACTCCAGATGCAGGTGCGTTTTGGCGTATGGTTGAAACGCATAAAATAAATGTGTTGTTCGCTGCACCTACTGCTTTTAGAGCAATACGAAAGGAAGATCCCGAAGCCGCATTTATTGAGCAGTATGATATTTCCAGTTTACGAACGCTCTTTATGGCTGGAGAACGCTTAGATCCACCAACGTACTATTGGGCCAGCGAAAAAGTGGGTGTGCCGGTTATCGACCATTGGTGGCAAACCGAGACAGGTTGGCCTATTTGTTCTAATCCAATGGGGATTGAGCCGATGAAAACAAAGCCCGGCTCATCAAGTGTGCCAACGCCAGGGTTTAATGTGAAGGTATTACAAAGCGGTGGAGAAGAGCAGGTAAAAGGGCAAAAAGGCGCAATAGCAATACAGCTTCCTTTGCCCCCTGGGTGCTTAATGACAATTTGGCAAGATCATGAGCGTTTTGTTGACGGCTATTTGAGAGAGTTCGAAGGCTATTACAGCACTGGCGATAACGGTTATATTGATGATGATGGTTTTGTTTTCATCATGGGACGAACTGATGATGTTATCAACGTGGCCGGGCACAGACTATCAACGGGCGAAATGGAGGAGGTGCTAGCTGCGCACCCTGCTATCGCTGAATGCAGTGTTATTGGCATTCACGACCCACTGAAAGGGCAGATGCCTGTAGGACTCGTATTGCTTAAGGATGGCGTCTCAATAGAAGAAAGTGAACTTGAAAAAGAGCTAATAAGTCGGGTTAGAGAAACGATTGGGCCTGTGGCGTGTTTTAAGCGGGCCATTGTCGTCAATCGCTTACCAAAAACTCGTTCAGGTAAAATTTTAAGAAAATTACTCCGACAAATTGCTGCCAATGAGGATGTATCAGTACCCTCAACCATAGACGACCCGGCCAGTGTGTCTGAGATCACTACGCTAATGCGTGAAAAAGGTTTGGTGTCTGACAACGCTTCGAACGTGTAATTTACTAAACAACATAATCAATAGCGTTGCTCTTTTGTGAAAGCAAAAGAGCAACTCATCAAAGGAGTAACTCGCTAGTAATAATACTGGTTAGTAATAGTAATACTCGCCAACATCCGAAGACGGTGGATATACCTCTATTGCCACATACACCAGTGCCGCTGCTACTATTGCAACAATTATTGCTAATCGAATTCTAGAATGGCCGATACTTGGCGACGATGTTTCTTTTTTTCCATGAACCATTGCAGGTACAAGCTTTTGCTTTTTATAAACGGCATAGAAAACAATGGCAAGTATGTGCAAACCAATCACATAAAGAAGTGCATCGAAGGCGAGGTGATGCAGTGAACTCATTAACTCAATGGTTGATTCGTCCGCCATGCTTCTATACGGGCCGTCGAGAAATATATCATCGGTCATAAATAGACCGGATATTCCTTGCACACCAACAAGAATTAGCATTACAACCACAAACCAGCCTCCCAACGGGTTGTGTCCAACCGACGATGTTGAATGTTTATCGAAAAGCGTACTTATATAGGTGACAACTGCTTTTGGTCCCTTAACAAAATTAGAAAATTTTGCGTGCTCAGTTCCAACAACCCCCCAAAGCACTCTAAATACGATAAGAAATAATGTGAAGTACCCGATATAGAAATGCCATTGAACAGCGTCATCTAACCATTCTGCAGTGGCGTATTGAGCAAAAATACTGGCTACAAGTAACCAATGAAACAAGCGTGTGGGCAAATCCCAGATAAGCGTTTTATTCATGATTTATAATACACATTGAGTAGGTGAAAGTTTCTGGCTTGGTGAATGTTACAAGTTAAGATCTACAACGCTTAGAGTGGAATATTCTTGGCAATTAGTAAACTGGCAATCGGATCAGCTCCTCGTTTAAAAAGGGGGACTGATCGTATTTAGTTCGGTTTTAACTGACTAATTCCAATAATCACGTTGCATTAGTATCTGCATTTGGCAAAATGCCAGCAAGTTAACGGTTAATAAAGTGCAGCAGTGCGATGAAAGTAGGTTTGTTTGGCGCCAATGGGCGTATGGGAAGAGTATTAGTTGAAGCGCTTGATTTAAGTGATAATGCTGAACTTAGTGTGGCAACCGTGCGAGATGACTCTCCATGGGTTGGTATGAATGTAGGCGAACTTGCTGGTATCGGTAAGAAGGAAATTGCATGTTCAGCGCTATCATCGCTTTCTGCAGAAGATGCGGATGTGATGATAGATTTTACATTGCCCTCAGTGATTGAAAGTAACCTTGCATGGTGTGTAAAAAACAACATGCCCGTAGTCATTGGTACAACTGGGTTGAATGACGCACAACTTAGCGCTTTAAATGAAGCTGCAAAGCATATCCCTATCGTATTTGCGGCCAATTATAGTGTGGGTGTAAACCTTATGCTGTCGCTAGTTCGTCAAGCGGCAAGTGTTTTAGGAAATACTGCAGACATAGAAATTACCGAAGCACATCACAGATTCAAACAAGATGCGCCATCGGGCACTGCTATGGCTATCGGTGAAGCTATTGCTGATGAACTTGGTAGAGATCTTAAAACCTGCGCCGTTTACGGTCGGGAAGGGAAAGAACCAGAACGCGACCAGGGTACTATTGGTTTTGCGACTATTCGCGCAGGAGATATAGTTGGCGAGCATACCGCGCTGTTTGCAGACATTGGCGAGCGTTTAGAGATTACACATAAAGCATCTAGTCGTTTAACTTTTGCGAAAGGGGCTGTTCATGCTGCACAATGGTTGTATGGTAAGGAACCTGGTCTATACTCCATGGTGGATGTACTCAATTTAAAGCTGTAGATAATAGTGAGGGTTTTAGTGCAATCTCTTACACGTTATTAAAGTGTTAAACCAAAGTTGCACTTAATTTGAGCAATAAGCTGTACTTTCAGTGGTTCTGAGCAAAAAAGGTGTTATAAGCGTTATTTTAGTAATTTATTGCAAATAAATTTGCCATTTTTACAGAGTGATGTATACTCGCCGGAATTTGCCAGAATTTCGTATTCTAAAGCTGTTAATTCCGCTGAAGAGTGCGGTTTTATTAGCTGCAAAGATCGTAAAACGGGATGTAATGTTATCACTACCTCCCGTTTTTTGTGGGGTTTGTGCGGAAAAATGCACAAACACATAGTTATCCTTAATCTGGAGGTTGACTTGGCTAATTCTGCCCTTTTGGTGTTAGAGGATGGTTCTGTTTTTAAAGGTACGGCGATAGGCGCTACAGGCTCCGCCGTCGGGGAAGTCGTTTTTAATACTTCCATGACTGGCTATCAAGAAATTCTCACCGATCCATCCTACGCTGAACAACTCATCACCCTTACTTATCCACACATTGGCAACACCGGTACTAACGAAGAAGACGTCGAAGCAGATAAAATCTGGTCGAAGGGTCTCATTATTCGTGACCTTCCATTAGTTGCTAGTAACTTTCGTCAACAGCAAACTTTGTCTGAATACCTAAAAGCGAAAGGTGTTGTGGGTATTGCTGACATTGATACACGTCGTTTAACGCGTATCTTGCGAGACAAAGGTGCACAAAATGGCTGCATTATTTGCTCTGATGAATTAGACGAGTCTAGCGCGCTGGCGCAAGCAAAAGCATTCCCTGGCCTTAAAGGCATGGATTTGGCAAAAGTAGTTAGCATTACTGAACCAAAAACATGGACAGAAGGCAGTTGGGAACTTGGCAAGGGCTACGTAACGCCAAGTGAAACAAAACATCACGTTGTTGCCTATGATTTCGGCGTGAAAAATAACATTCTTCGCATGCTAGCAGACCGTGGTTGCAAGGTAACCTTAGTGCCTGCACAAACGCCTGCTGAAGATGTATTGGGTATGAACCCTGATGGCGTGTTCTTATCAAACGGTCCAGGTGATCCTGAACCATGTGATTATGCAATCACTGCTATCAAAACCATCGTTGAAACTGGTATTCCCGTATTCGGTATTTGTCTTGGTCACCAGTTACTTGCTCTTGCAAGTGGTGCGAAGACAGTGAAGATGAAATTTGGTCATCACGGTGCAAACCACCCAGTTAAAGACCTTAAGCGTAATGTAGTTATGATCACCAGCCAAAACCACGGTTTTGCGGTAGATGAGTCTAGCTTGCCAGATAACCTAGAAGTAACTCACATTTCGTTGTTCGACAAGTCGTTGCAAGGTATTCATCGCACCGACAAGCCTGCGTTTAGCTTCCAAGGTCACCCAGAAGCAAGTCCAGGTCCACATGAAGCGGCACCGTTATTCGACCACTTCATTGAACTTATTGAACAACACAAGCAGTAGGAATTAGCCCGCTATGCCAAAACGTACCGACATAAAAAGTATTCTTATCATTGGTGCTGGCCCTATTGTTATCGGCCAGGCTTGTGAATTTGACTATTCAGGCGCCCAAGCGTGTAAAGCCCTTCGCGAAGAAGGCTACCGTGTTATTTTGGTGAACTCTAACCCAGCGACCATCATGACCGACCCAGAAATGGCAGATGCAACCTACATCGAGCCAATTCATTGGGAAGTAGTACGCAAAATTATCGAAAAAGAACGTCCAGATGCCATTCTTCCTACCATGGGTGGTCAAACCGCACTTAACTGTGCTCTTGACCTAGATAAACATGGTGTATTAGAAGAGTTCGGTTGTGAGCTTATCGGTGCAACGGCAGATGCCATTGATAAAGCGGAAAACCGCGAACGCTTCGATAAGGCAATGCGTAATATCGGTCTAGAGTGTCCTCGTGCAGAAATCGCACACAGCATGGATGAAGCGCACGATGTGCTAAGCCGAATTGGTTTTCCATGTATTATTCGTCCTTCGTTCACAATGGGCGGAACCGGTGGTGGTATTGCGTATAATATCGATGAGTTCAATGAGATTTGTACTCGCGGTTTAGATCTTTCTCCTACAAACGAATTGCTGATTGACGAATCGTTGTTAGGTTGGAAAGAATACGAAATGGAAGTAGTACGAGACAGAGCAGATAACTGCATTATCGTTTGTACTATTGAAAACTTCGACCCAATGGGTGTGCATACCGGTGACTCAATTACTGTTGCACCAGCACAAACGCTGACCGACAAAGAATTCCAAATAATGCGTAATGCTGCCATGGCTGTATTGCGTGAAATTGGTGTTGAAACAGGTGGTTCAAACGTTCAATTCGGTGTCGACCCTAAAACAGGTCGCATGGTAATTATTGAAATGAACCCTCGTGTATCGCGTTCATCTGCGCTGGCTTCTAAAGCAACGGGCTTCCCGATTGCGAAAGTCGCTGCAAAGCTTGCCATTGGATATACCCTCGATGAACTAGCTAACGACATCACAGGTGGTTTAACACCAGCATCGTTCGAGCCATCAATCGATTACGTTGTCACTAAGATCCCTCGCTTTAACTTTGAAAAGTTTGCCGGTGCTAACGACCGACTAACTACGCAAATGAAGTCTGTGGGCGAGGTTATGGCGATTGGTCGTAACCAGCAGGAATCACTTCAAAAAGCGCTTCGTGGCCTTGAAGTTGGTGCCACTGGTTTGAACCCAATGGTTGACCTTGATGATGCCGAATCACGCAATAAGGTGGTTTACGAACTTCGTCAGCCAGGTGCTGAGCGTATTTGGTACATTGGTGATGCGTTCCGTATGGGGATGACCGTTGATGAAGTGTTCAACCTTACAAACATCGACCGCTGGTACCTAGTTCAGTTAGAAGACCTTATTCTTCTTGAAGCAAAAGTTGAAGAACTTGGCTTACCTGGTATCGACGCTGACTTCATGCGTGCCCTTAAGCGCAAAGGTTTCTCTGACGCACGTTTAGCTGAGTTAACAAAAGTTGCTGAAAGCGATGTACGCGAAACCCGTCGTGGTTTTGGTATTTCACCGGTTTATAAGCGTGTAGATACATGCGCGGCAGAGTTCTCAACAAGCACGGCCTACATGTACTCGACGTATGATGAAGAGTGTGAAGCTGCGCCTACAGATAACGATAAAATTATGGTGTTGGGCGGTGGTCCAAACCGAATTGGTCAAGGTATCGAGTTCGATTACTGCTGCGTACATGCGGCCCTTTCAATGCGTGAAGACGGTTATGAAACCATCATGGTTAACTGTAACCCTGAAACTGTTTCTACCGACTACGACACGTCTGATCGTTTGTACTTCGAACCAGTAACACTGGAAGACGTACTTGAGATTGTTGAAAAAGAAAAGCCAAAAGGCGTAATTGTGCAGTACGGTGGTCAAACACCACTTAAACTTGCCCGAGCTCTTGAAGCGGCTGGTGTGCCTATTATGGGTACATCACCTGAAGCTATCGACCGCGCTGAAGACCGTGAGCGTTTCCAGCAAATGGTGAACAAGCTTAACCTTAAGCAGCCAGCTAACGCGACGGTAACTAACGTTGAACAAGCGTTAACTATGGCCGAAGAAATTGGCTTCCCACTTGTTGTACGCCCAAGTTATGTACTTGGTGGCCGCGCAATGGAAATCGTGTACGACATCAAAGACCTTAAGCGTTATTTGAACGAAGCGGTTAAAGTGTCTAATGACGCCCCAGTACTGCTAGACCGTTTCTTAGACGATGCGATTGAAGTTGATATTGACGCTATTTGCGACGGCAAAGACGTGGTTATCGGTGGCATTATGGAGCACATTGAGCAAGCGGGCGTTCACTCGGGTGACTCAGCGTGTTCACTACCGCCACATTCATTGTCAAAAGACATTCAAGACACCATGCGTGAACAAGTACGCGCAATGGCACTTGAACTAGGTGTTGTTGGCTTGATGAATACCCAGTTTGCAATTAAAGATGGTGAAGTATACTTAATCGAGGTTAACCCTCGTGCAGCGCGTACTGTGCCGTTTGTATCTAAAGCAACAGGTGTTCCGCTTGCGAAAGTAGCAGCGCGTGCAATGGCGGGAGTAAGCTTAGTAGAACAAGGTGTGACAGAAGAAGTTATTCCTCCATTCTACTCGGTGAAAGAAGTGGTACTTCCATTTGCTAAATTCCAAGGTGTGGACCCATTACTAGGCCCAGAAATGCGCTCTACTGGTGAAGTTATGGGTGTCGGTGACACGTTTGAGGAAGCATATGCGAAAGCAAACTTAGGTGCTGGTGCGCCATTGCCGAAGCAAGGTAAAGCGCTTATTTCTGTACGTGAAACCGATAAGCCTAAAATTATCGAATTGGCGAAGGCTTTGGTTGAAGCGGGCTTCAGTATTGAAGCAACCCGTGGTACAGCCACAACACTTTACGACGCAGGTATCATGAGCACTGTGGTGAACAAGTTATCTGAAGGTCGTCCAAATATTGTTGATGCTATCAAAAATGGTGAATATGCTTATTTGATCAACACAACAGAAGGGCGTCAAGCGATCACTGATTCTGTCTATATTCGCCGCGAAGCGTTGGTGAACAAAGTTACTTACACGACAACGATGAATGCCGCGTTTGCGACAATCCGCGCGAAATCAGCAGATGATCGTAATAAAGTGACTTCCGTTCAAGAACTGCATGCCAGACTTAAACACTAATGACATAAGCTAAGATACGAGGTATCCTAGCAATATTACATTTGTGTGAACGAATAAAAAGTGCGCCTTTGAGGCGCACTTTTCTGTTTTAAATTACTAGCTAGGCGAGACTGTATTCATGAGTCAGTATCCAATGACAGCGCATGGCGCTCAAATGCTGCGCGACGAACTAAACGAGCTTAAAACCAAAACACGCCCACGTATTATTGAAGCAATAGCGGAAGCGCGTGAGCACGGCGATTTGAAAGAAAACGCTGAGTACCATGCTGCTCGAGAGCAGCAAAGTTTTTGTGAAGGGCGAATTCAAGATATTGAAGGTAAACTTTCAAACGCGCAAATCATCGACGTAACTAAAATGGAGAACACCGGCAAGGTGATTTTTGGCACAACGGTTACCATTTTAAATGTCGATACCAACGAAGAAACCACCTATCGCATTGTTGGTGATGATGAAGCTGATATTAAGAACAACCTTATTTCGGTTAATTCACCTATTGCGCGCGGGTTAATTGGTAAAGAGCTAGACGACGCGGTAACCATTCAAACACCCGCAGGTGCTGTTGAAGTTGAAATTGTTGAAGTAGAGTATATCTAATCAGTACAACTCAACAGAAGTTCTTATTTTTATTGAACGCCATTAACTTTTAGTTACTGGCGTTTTTTGTATCTGCTCTAATTAAGCATAACTTTCTTTACTTTCTGTACTTTCTTGTAAACCGCCTATACTAAATGTTGGACTCTGTGAAAATTGATTCAACGGCCGAATGTCTTTCGTACTTTTTGACACGAGCACAGCCCGCATAGATTTTCAGTCTTATAAAATAAAATTTTGGTAGCGCTAAACCTTCCCTCTTTGTTAAGGGGGATTCGCCATTTTTGGCACTAAAATTAGCGTTGCTGTGATTCTTGCGACAAACCTTTCAATGTCATTATATAAAGGGAAGTATATGGTATGAAAATAGTAGAGAGATTTACCGTTGCACAGCTCACCTTGGTTGGGACTGGGGCACTATTCCTTTCAATAGCGTTTCTTGCTTACAAAGACATCAGCAATTCCATTGCTTACATGAATAAAGCAGACTTAGACAAGGAACTTGTTACATTAACTGCCCATGTAGAACGGGTAGCCCATCATCATGCGGTAGAGAGAGGGCTAACTGCGGGTTTCCTAGCGAATCCATCACCGAATGCCCATCAAAAGGTCACAGAGCAACGAGTAAAAGCAGATGAATCAATAAAAAGCTTAAAAGCACTTATGACACAGGAGTGGCCGAAGCAAGTGCCGATTCAAGATATCTTACAACCCCTTTTGTCTTGGGAGAAAAATAAGGCACGTCTACGCTCAGACGTGGACAATCTGCAAGGTGCTAAAGCATTCACTTTTTACAGTACGCTGAATAAACGCGCACTAGATGCAGCAAATGCGTTTGTGTTGTTGCTTTCTGAAAATGAAGCTACACGCATGCTGAGCCAAGCATTACTGCTTGCGCAAATGAAAGAGAGCTTAGGAAAGCGGAGGGGCAAACTAAACGCAGTATTTTCTAAAAGAGAAATTAATAATAGTTTACGTGATGAAGTGAGCAGCTATAGCCTTGAATTAAGTTATCTTTCACAAAGACTCTTATTGAGTTTAAGTGGTCATCTTCTTAGCGAATACCAGGCTATTTCCCAACAAACGAGTTTTAAGAATGTGGAAGATATTGCAGAAAAAGCAGTTTCAGATTCGCCTGACTTCACTACTTTACCCTCAAGTAGTGAATGGTTTGCAATGGCCACAGAGCAAATTGGTCAGGTGGCGGGCATTCTTGGCAATATTGTCGATAATGTAAAAGTTAATACAGATGAAAGGGTTCAAGATACCTATCAATCGTTAGTGGTGATCATTTCCGTTATGTTGTTTATGGCTGTTTTTATCGGCTTGATTTACAAAGCGCTGATTACGGTAATAACCAAACAGCTTGGATTGCTTGTTGCTAATTTGGACAAAATTGCTGAGCAAGGTGATTTGACCATTGATGTGTCGATGAGCGAAAGAAACGAGTTAGGTGAAATTTCACGCTCGGTAAATACAACGATATTGGCACTAAGAGATTTAGTAAGAGGACTTGGTGAGTCGATTGCAGCAAGTTCACGTTTGTCAGGGCAATTGGAAGTATCAAGCTCTCAAATGTTAAAAGATGCGGGGAATACCCAGCAGCTAACCACTAATATGGCTTCTTCTGTTGAAGAAATGGCCGCGACTAGTCGAGAGATTGCACGTTCAAGCTTAGATACGTTAAGTGCAAGTAAGCAATTAGACGAATTGGCAAACTTTGCACTTCAAGCTAACGAAAAAATACGTAATCGAATGGAAGTGCTGTCAGTTGATATTAAAGGTGTACAAAAAAATGCCGCTGACATGGAAGCAAAGGTCACCGAAATTGGTTCAATTTTGGAGACCATCAATACACTGTCTGACCAAACTAATTTGTTGGCACTAAACGCGGCAATTGAAGCGGCACGTGCCGGTGAACATGGCAGAGGGTTTGCGGTAGTTGCTGATGAAGTGCGCAAGCTGGCACAAAGTAGCCGTGAATCTTCGGATAAAATATCCAGCTTGTTAGCAAGTTTACGGGATGCAAGCGTTGTAGTGGTTAATGATATCAATAAAAATGTTGAATCAATTACAAACTCAATGGAAAGCACTGTTGAGGGACGAGAAACGGCACAGAAAGTAAAAGAAGCGGCGAGTCGTGTAGAGGATATGGCGAATAACATGTCTTCCGCAGCAGAGCAGCAATCAGTAACAACGGAAACGATATCAAAAGAGTTAACAACAGTGGAAGATGCCGCCAAACATGAGGTGTCTATTGCACAGAAGCTTTCAACATTGTCAGGTGAAATGAAGCTTAATAATGAAGTGTTGCAAAGAACAATTGACGGGTTTAAGGCTGATTAAGCGCCGCTCACCATAAAAAATCTACATAAGATTTGAGATTAAAGAAAAGAGTGTAACGTTTAGGTGAGCATGCTCTAATGGTGCGCAGGTACTAATTTAATGGACTAATGTTTATGGCAGATATTAAAACTCTTGATTCAAAAGTGGTTTATCAAAACAAGTGGCTGACAGTTAGAGAAGATAAGATTAAAAGGAAAAGCGGCGCTGAAGGAATATATGGCGTTGTAGAAAAGCCAGATTTCGCGATTATTTTACCTATTCAAAATGACACGGTTTATATGGTTGAGCAATATCGCTACACCATTAAAGAACGGCAATTAGAGTTTCCACAAGGCGCATGGGAAACCAACCCTGATGCAGATCCAGCAGTATTGGCGGCAGGCGAACTAAAAGAAGAAACTGGGCTAACCGCCAACGAAATGATTTACGTAGGTTTTCAATATCTTGCTTATGGCTTTTGCAACCAAGGTTATCATATTTACGTTGCTAAAGGGCTCACCCAAGGCGAGCAAAAACTGGATGTGGAAGAAGAAGATCTTCGAATTGTTCCTATGTCCTTAACCACACTTCGCCAGATGATACTAGATGGCGTTATTAAAGATGCCGCAACCTGTAATGCGTTTGGACTCGCTACGCTAAAAGGTATTATTTAGTATACTCAGTGGTAAACGTGTTGAATGAAATTTAAACACAAGGAACTGGTGAACCTCTTTTACTTACGCTACACTTTACACTTAACGTTAAGTTAAAAAAAGTTAATGTATGAAGCGTTAGCGTTGTCTAAGCCGCTGTTGCAATGGAAGTGCTGAGCCGTCTCTTCCGTAAACTTTATACTTCAACTAGAGCGCGTTGACCTTTGCGGTACGTTTTTGTAGCAAAGGTCAACACGCTCTAAAAAATAATTCTAATAGTTTTTTAATAGAGATAAGACCGTGAAACCACAAGCCTTGACCAAAGCTTTTACACTCAATGCGTTGCTTCTAGCATTACTTGGATGTAACAGCGATTCCAACAATGAAGATGTTAACCCTGTAGAACCCCCAACGTTATCTGAGCAACTCGTTAGTCAAATAGAAGACTCTGTTGAAGGGGGGACTGAAGCCTTGCTTCTTCCTGACCCTACGGATTACGAAAGTATACCTGCCGACCCTAACAACCCCATCACCGCAGAAAAAGTTGCCCTTGGTATGATGTTATTCCACGAAACTCAAGTGGCAACAGCTGGAGTAAATGGGTCAACGACAAATACGTGGTCATGTGCAAGTTGTCACCATGTTGCAGCTGGCTTTAAATCTGGTGTTGTACAAGGTATTGGTGAAGGCGGTAGCGGTTTTGGTGTTGCAGGTGAAGCACGTGTGCTGATGCCAAATTTTGATGGTCAAAGTACAGACCCTACCATGAAACCTGATGTTCAGCCTTTCGCGTCGCCAAGCATCCTCAATACAGCGTATCAAGAAGTCATGTTGTGGAATGGACAATTTGGTAACGCTGAAGGGGGTAAAGTTAACTCGGGGCTCGCTGAAAATGTTCTAGCACCTGAAGGTACCCCAAAATTTGAAAATTTGAGGGGCTTCGCCGGTCTTGAAACCCAAGCAGTAGCGGGCACAAAAGTACATAGAATGAATACATTTGATGGTTCTGTTCTGCAAAATAACGCTGAATACCAAATGTTGTTTGAAGCCGCATTTCCAGAAGGCAGTTATGACTACCTAGAAGAGGCTGGGTTAGCGATGGCTGCGTATGAGCGTACGGTGCTTGCTAATGAAGCGCCTTTTCAGCGTTGGTTAGCAGGTGACGATGCAGCCATGACTGATCAAGAAAAACGTGGTGCGCTGTTGTTCTTTGGCAAAGCGAATTGTGTAAGTTGTCATGCAGGGCCAGCACTAAGCTCAAATGTTGGAGCGAGCAGCGATGAAATGTTTATGGCACTGGGTTTTGCTGATTTAGATACGTCAGACCCACATGTAACCGGCATTGTGACAGTTAATGATTCTAAAGGACGTGGTGGATTTACAGGTAACCCTGATGATGACTTTAAATTTAAAGTTCCTCAGTTGTATAACTTGAAAGATACGAATGTATTTGGACATGGCGGAAGTTTTAGTAGTGTACGCCAGGTTGTAATGTATAAAAATGCAGCTGTATCGCAAAAACGTTTGTCTGCTGATGTGCTAGATACGCGTTTCGTACCGTTAGGTTTAACCGATGAAGAAGTTGATGATTTGGTTGCTTTTATTGAAGAAGGTCTATATGACGCTGACTTACACAGATACGTACCAACAGCCACACCAACTGGCGCGTGTTTCCCTGTAGCAGATGAGCAGTCTAAACTTGACTTGAACTGTGCAGACTAACTAAAAAAGCGGCGCCGTTAGGCGCCGCAAAAGTTGGGAAACATTCCAAGAAACATTTACTATTTATTTTTCGTTCTCTATCAAGCGAGAACCGATTTCAATTTGACGAGGTTTCTTGGCTTCAGGAATGACTCGCTCCATATCGATATGCAATAACCCATTTTCCATATCAGCTGCCAATACTTTTACATGGTCACCTAGTTGAAACTTGCGTTCGAAGTTACGTTCGGAGATACCTTTGTGAAGGAACTTACGCTCTTGGTTTTCTTTGTCTTCAGTCTTTCTTGTGCCGGTAATGGTAAGCGTGTTGTCTTCAACTTGAATAGACACGTCATCTTTACTAAACCCTGCAATCGCCATAGTAACTCTGTACTTATCATCACCTAATAGCTCGATATTGTATGGAGGGTAAGTACTTTGTTTTTCAGCGCGAGAAGCGGCGTCGACTAATGAAGCCAAGTGGTCTGAACCAATGAATGAACGGTAAAGTGGAGATAGATCGATAGTACGCATAGTCATATCCTTAAAATAAAGCAATATGTTAAATTTAAATGCCCCGATAATTCGGCGGCGGTTTTGTCGACCTGACCTTTCAGCGCCGACAAAATAAATATGGGAACGGGCAAATTCTTTTCAAGTAAAAAAGTAAAAAATTTCTAGTAATCACTTATTTTGTTTTAAGTAATTGATATTTATGGTTCTATTTTTTGTTGGTTTTTTGCTTTTAAGCGTTGAATAGTTTTTGGAACAGCACTGTGCAAAATTTTTGTAAAAGAATTAGCATAACGTTAACCAACCTGCTTGTTTATAAATGCTACAATTTAATTTTTCTTACACCCATACCTCATTTTAAAAAAACGCCATATGAATAAAGACGTTATTGTTTTAAATTGCGGCAGCTCTTCAGTTAAGTTTGCCATTATCAATGCTGAGAACGGTGAAGCGGGCCTGTCTGGATTAGCAGAAAACTTGGGTAATAACGATGCGCGTTTATCGTATAAGCTCAATGGGGAAAAAGTACAGAGGGAACTACCGGCTCAAGCTGACCATGCACAAGCGTTAAATGTTATTCAGCAAGTTATTGATAAAACTGGTGTAAAACCTATCGCGATAGGCCATCGCGTGGTGCATGGTGGAGAGAAGTTTAAACAAGCTGCATTGGTCGATAACAGTGTGTTAGAGGCTATTGAGAAATACGCTGTAATGGCACCACTTCATAATATGGCCAATTTAAAAGGCATTGTAACCGCGCAAAAAGCCTATCCTGAACTTCCACACGTCGCTGTTTTCGATACGTCATTTTTTCAAAGTATGCCCCAAAAGGCATTCATGTATGCATTGCCTATGGAGCTTTACAAGTCTCACGGTATTCGACGCTACGGATTTCATGGTACCAGCCACAAGTTTATCTTAGACAGTATGGCTAAACTGCTTCAAAAGTCAGTGCAAGAAACAAGTATTATAAGTGCACACCTTGGCAATGGCTGCAGTGTTTCTGCAATTGAACAAGGTAAGGCAGTAGATACCAGTTTAGGTTTTACGCCCCTTGAAGGGCTTGTAATGGGAACTCGCTGCGGTGATCTAGACCCGAGCTTGCCCACAATATTGCAAAAGCAGTTAGGGAAAACCGCAGATGAAATTGCAGCTTTGCTAAACAAAGCCTCTGGACTACTTGGTATTTCTGAGTTGAGCAACGACTGTAGAACGTTAGAAGACGCTGCGAATAATGGCCATGAGGGTGCGTTACTTGCGATTGAGATTTTCTGTTACCGATTGGCCAAGTACATTTCGGGCTACATGGTTTGTGTTCCAAGTCTTGATGCCATAGTGTTTACTGGGGGAATTGGAGAAAATTCTTCGCTTATTCGAAGTACAACAATTGGGTATTTCAAACATTTCGGTATTGCATTAGATGAGCAGAAAAACCTTGATGCGCGGTTTGGTCAAGGTGGTGAAATATCGACTTCAGATTCTTCAACAGCAGTGTTTGTTGTGCCAACAAACGAGGAATGGGTGATTGCCGCTGAAGCTGCCACGTTTTCTTAATTGATAAACAAGCTCTAGTACATTATCTGTAAATCAGGAGTAATTATGTCTCGCAAAATAATGTTGATCCCAGTAGGTACCAGTGTTGGACTTACAACGGTCAGCATGGGCCTTGTTCGCGCTATAGAAGAGCAGGGCATTAAACTCAATTTTTTCAAACCGGTGGCACAACCTCGTAAGGGCGACACTGGTGAAGAGCGTTCCACAGCTATTATCGCGCATCACGCCAGCGTAACGCCGATTACGCCGTTTAACCTTAGCTATGTAGAACGCATGATAAGCCATGACAGCATGGATGAATTACTAGAAGAAATTATCGAGCGCTTTGAGAAAAACAGTGAGCAAGAAGCGGTAACCGTTATCGAAGGTTTGGTGACGACTAGACACCACCCTTATGCTGAAAGGTTGAATCTAGAGATAAGTCGCGCATTAGACGCTGATATTGTGTTTGTTGCTGTACCTGGTAACGATTCAATCACCGATTTAAATCATCGACTTGAAATTGTGGTCGATACCTACGGTGGACATAAAAGTCAAAAAGTAGTGGGTTGTATCTTCAATAAAGTAAATGCGCCTTTTGATGAACACGGTAGATTACGTGCCGATATTGGAGCCATTGAGTCGCCTGAACATGACGAAGTGCGAACCGATGAACTTCGCAATTTGCCTATTTTTAAAAGAGGCTTGAATTTACTGGGCACCATTGATTGGAGCGCTGACTTGGTCTCGCCGCGTGCTACGGACGTGGCAAAGCACTTGAATGCTGCCTTATTGAATGAAGGTGATTTGGCCGTAAGACGTTTAAGCAGTGTGACATTCTGCGCAAGAGAAATACACAACATGACGCATACCCTAAAGCCGGGTGCGTTGTTAGTAATGTCGGGCGACCGCAGTGATGTATTTGTCTCTTGTTGCTTGGCTGCCTTAAACGGTACTAAGTTAGGGGCATTACTGTTAACAGGGGGATACACCCCTGATGAAAGCATAATGGCACTATGCAGCCAAGCCATGGAAACAGGGTTACCTGTTCTATTGGTGAATAGCAACACGTGGCAAACCGCACAGAATCTGCATGCTTTTAACCAAGAGGTGCCTGTTGATGATAGTCAACGCATAGAAAAAGTGATGGTACATGCAGCTGAGAGTTTGGATGCTCGCTGGGTTAACTCACTTACTGACAAAGTGTCTCGTCAAAAGAAATTGTCGCCATCCGCTTTTCGTTATTACCTTATTAACCGAGCTAGACAAGTTAACAAGCGCATTGTTTTACCGGAAGGTAACGAGCCACGTACTGTGGTGGCCGCATCTATTTGTGCCAATCGTGGGTTAGCTCGCCCTGTGTTACTTGGTGATGAAACCGAAATCCGTCGTATTGCCGAGCAGCAAGGTGTCGTTTTAGGTGAGGGTGTAGAGATACTTTCACCTAAGGATATTAAAAACGACTATGTCGATGCATTGGTGACCCTTCGGGGGCACAAAGGGGTTAACGATGTGGTGGCAAGGGAACTACTTGAAGACAACGTGACCCTTGGAACTATAATGCTTCAGCAAAATCATGTTGACGGTTTGGTTTCAGGTGCAGTGAATACGACGGCTAATACAATAAGACCTGCGCTACAGTTAATTAAAACCGCAGATAATGCGTCGTTAGTCTCTTCTGTGTTCTTCATGTTATTACCTGATCAAGTATTGGTATATGGCGACTGTGCAATCAACCCCGACCCAGATGCGAAACAACTTGCGGATATTGCTATTCAATCAGCAACCTCTGCACAAATGTTTGGTATTGAGCCTCGTGTTGCCATGATTAGCTACAGCACGGGCTCTTCGGGTGCCGGCAGCGATGTAGAGAAAGTGCGTGAAGCAACCAAAATTGCGCAAGCACTTCGCCCTGATCTCCTCATTGATGGCCCACTTCAATATGATGCTGCCGCAATTGAAAGCGTGGGCAGAAGTAAAGCACCAAATAGCCCAGTAGCGGGTAAAGCCAATGTATTCGTTTTTCCAGACCTTAACACTGGTAACACTACCTACAAAGCGGTACAACGTAGCTTTGATCTAGTTTGTATTGGGCCTATGTTACAGGGCATGAAAAAGCCAGTGAATGACCTAAGTCGCGGTGCGCTGGTAGATGATATTGTGTTTACTATTGCTCTAACGGCTATTCAGGCGGCGGGGCAGGGCTCGTAAGAGCTAGGCTAGTAGTGTAAGCACCACATAATTGTTTAGTAACAAAAAACCACCTCAATC
>NZ_BJKK01000017.1 GCF_006538325.1 Alteromonas sp. KUL42 | reverse complement strand
AACGCCAGAAATACCTTCTTCAGGGTGAATATCCACCGGCATACCACGGCCATCATCAATAACCTCGAGGGACTGATCTTCGTGCAAAATCACTTTGATATTCGACGCATGGCCAGCCAATGCTTCATCCACACTGTTGTCGATAACTTCTTGCCCTAAGTGATTAGGACGAGTCGTATCGGTATACATACCAGGGCGACGTTTTACAGGGTCAAGGCCATTTAAGACCTCAATTGCATCTGAATTATATTGATTTGACATAGTTATGGTTGTTATTTAAGCCAGCAAGATAAACAAGGCATGTGGTGCTACAGCACATAAACCGTTTTAAGCACGAAAAAGCGACCACTGCGCTAATAGGATATTATTGATGGTAGCAGGGCTTGTTAGGCGTGGCAATGTGCTTATTTCAGTAGAAATTCTGCAATAGCCGGCAGGTGGTTTTCGTAGCCAACAAAGCTGTGATCGCCGCCTTCTTCAATAAGCAAATTGCTCTTGGCGTATTTTCTTTCTGCCAAACGATAGTCAAGGGTTTCGTCATTGGTTTGTAACATCACTTTGTAGCGGTTTGGCTCTTTCAACTCGGTGGTATCCAGCGCTTTAATCACGTCAATGTCACTTTCTACAATGTCGAACTGTTCACCACTATACGGGTTTTGATGGGTTCCGATAAAATGCTGTAGTAACGCGTAGGGTTGAACCGCTGGATTAATTAAAACTGCTTTTCCGCCGAACTTTTCCAGTAGAAACGTAGACAAATAGCCGCCCATGGAACTGCCTATTAATCTCAAGCCATTTTCTATTAGCGCCGGTGTACCCTCAATCAGCGCAAGCAACTGGGCCTCTACTTCACTGGGGTAGTTTGATAAGGCCGGCACGTGCAAAGTGATGTTCTTGTGATGTTGTTCAAAATAAGCTTTGGTGGCTAGCGCTTTCACCGACTGTGGGGAACTTAAAAACCCGTGAAGGTATAAAATGTGTTGCATGGCAGTTCTCTGATTCAAAATAGACTCATAATGCTACCACGACAGTGTTAGGTTTTTTATTTGTTATAGCAACGAATACACTGCTTGTTTAATCAATGTACTAAATCACGCAAAAGCAGTGCGGTAAACTTCACAACTCAAGCCCCCATCACTGTGCAGTTGGATAACTTGGTAACCTGGGTTGCTTTCACTTACTCCAAATGTGGTCTGCATTTTCCACTGCCAACAGGTCGACGGAGAACCAAACGATGGTGTTTCGTGCTCACCCACCTGCTGACGCAATGGGTGGTGCACATGCCCGTGAATAAAGCCTTTTATTTGCGTGTACTTACTTGCCATAGCGTCAATTCGCTCGGCGTTGAATAGTCGATGTTTATCCATCCAACTGTTAGAAGGCTTTATGTGATGGTGCAATGCCACAAGGTGATGTTTTGAACTCGCCTGCTCTATTGCCCTACTCACCATACGGACATCATGAGAGTTCACCTCGCCTTTAGCACTATGGGGCTCACTGGCACAGCGAGTGTCCATTCCGTGTACCTGCCAGTCTCCAATAGTAACGGGGTGCCCACTACACAATATGCGTTTCGCAAAAATACGCTCGAAGTGCGGATTGTTGTCATGATTGCCCGCTATAACATACCAATCCACACCTATACTATCGATATGCTGGCTCATTAATGACAAAAAGTGCATGTAACTTTCATGGGTATCGTCACCTGTGATGTCACCGGTAACCAATATTACCGTTACTGCCTGTACTACATCGTCAGTTTGATGTTCGGCATCATCTGGTGCGCATTTTGTCTTGGATAACCTAATCCGCTGTGAAACTTGACGTAAAACAGTTTCTAAAGATTGGTAAGGGGCAATTTCCCCATAGCCAACTTTACTCTTGTCTTTGAATAAGTGGCAGTCACTTATCTGAATAAGTTCAATCACGCCTTCTGTCACGCCTCGAAAGGCACCGCTGAAGGATGCTGTAAACAAAAGCTCAGCCACTCAGCTAAAAAGATATTAACCATATGCTTTTCATTGCGCTGGCGCATTTTTACATTGGGGTAGTCATAGGACGGCTGTAAAGCCCCTGTATTTTGACTATTTATTACCTCAGCCATTCTAGCATCGTGGTACAAACGCACCGTCATACAGGGTGTCAAATAGGAAGGCAGCTCTTTGGTGGTTTGCTGAATACTCAGCGTACTGGTATAGCGCGCCGACTCAATAATACGGATTTCGTATGACAACCCTTTACCTACAACGAACTTGTAACTCATATCTTCCGTGTCGCAATCGGGTAAAATGCGAAGCACATGGGCATAATTCAACTCACACAATGCCTGCATGGATGGAAGATGAGGTACATATTTTCGTTGGGTTTGACGAGTCACGAGGTCTGCCATTGCTCCAGAAGTGTAGATTTGTGCATAAAGAACCATTGTAGCGCAATAATTGCCGCTGCGTTGTCTATATGACCGTTTTCCAACCATTCAAGCGCAGTACTCTCTTTTACACGATGTACTTTGATGTCTTCCGATTCTGAGGCTAGCCCATGAATACCATGCGCTTTGCTCGCATCTGTTTTGGCAACGTATATATGCAGCCTCTCCGTTGTTCCACCTGGGCTCGATAAATAACTTACTGCTTTGGTCAATTCAGTTAGCTCAATGCCAGCCTCTTCTAGAGACTCACGATGACAAACGCCCTCTTCCGTCTCCCCTTCGTCAATCATTCCCGCGATAATTTCTATTAACCAAGGGCTTGAAGAAGTTGCCAATGCCCCAATTCTTACCTGCTCAATTAGCACGAACTCATTAAGTATGGGATCATAGGGCAATACACCAACAGCGTGACCGCGTTCAAATATCTCCCGCTTTACGGTATCACTCCATGAGCCATCAAAACATTTGTGCCTGAATTGATACTGCTTCATGGTAAAAAAACCAGAATAAAGCGGCGTTATGTCGGTAACTTCAACGTCATTTGAGGTAAATGAAAGGAATTCCTTGCTCATTTGCTGACACTTTTGGGTTAAATAGATTTATCATACATAGTACATTTACGCCTGACTCATGTACACGCAGTTAATCGCGATACTGAGTTCATGTAAATTTTTGCAGTACGTTTATGCAACGAAGGCCAACGCGCCTTAGTGTAAACGAACAACAGAAAACTCAATTTATAAGTCGTTTATTACTATAAAAATTGCGTGGGTAGATCACATATTCTGTTACAGTTAAACGAAGACTGTTACGAGTTTGGACTTTCGGTTTGTGATTGAATTTTCATACACTTAGTTTTAATAGATCGCCAAATCATAATTAGTGGCGACACAACTTGAACACAACAGGAAGACGTAAGCATGAAACGAACACTTCTGTCGCTGGTAGTCGGAATCTCAATGACAACGAGTGCACTGGCTGACGACCTTATGCAGGTTTATCAGCAAGCATTAGCTAATGATCCCGTGGTAAACCAAGCGAAAGCACAACGCGATGCTGCGTTTGAAGGTATTAACATTAGTCGCGCAGCCCTTTTGCCCCAGGTTTCTGCATTTGTTTCTTACACTGATGTCGACGCCACTACCGCGTCAAACGGCGTTCCTCAAACTAATGAAGACGGTGAATTAGTTGGGTTTACCTTCCCACTGTTAGATATTGATCGTACAACACTTCAAAAAGGTATCGAAGCAACGCTGTCTATTTACGACCACACTAACTGGGTTAACTTAGGGCGTGCTGAAAAAGTTGCACAACAAAGTGACTCACAGTATGCGCTTCAAGTACAAGACCTCATCACACGTACAGTAACAGCGTACCTTGGTGTGCTTCGCGCTAAAGACAGCCTAGAATTTATCAAAGCAGAAAAACGCGCCATTGAAAGACAACTTGAGCAAACTAAACAGCGCTTTGAAGTTGGTTTAACGGCAATTACTGATGTTCATGAAGCCCAAGCAAACTTTGACAATACAGTGGCAAGAGAAATTCAAGCCGAGAACGATGTTGAAATTGCTTTGGAGGACCTTCGCGTTATCACAGGCAAGTACCACTCTAACTTGAGCGTACTGAGCACTGAACGCTTCAGCGCTACACTACCACAACCACAAACGGTAGATGAATGGCTGAAAATAGCCGAAGAGCGCAACCTTTCATTGATGGTTCAACGTCTTGGGAAAGACATTGCCGAGGACGATATTGCGGCTGCACGTGCAGGGCACTATCCAACGGCAACGTTTAATGCGCAATATACCAAGGATGATGTTGATCAGACTATCGGCACTTCACCTTCAGCAAGCCTGCCAACGCAAGATACACTTCGTTTGAGCGCCCAAATCACTGTGCCGATTTATCAGGGTGGACAAGTAAGCGCAAGAACAACGCAGGCACGCCACAACTATGTGCTAGCCAGTGAACAGTTGGAACAAGCACATCGCCAAACCGTTCAAAGCGTTCGCCGTTCATTTAATGATTTAAGAGCATCGGTGTCTCGCATTCGTGCATTGGAACAATCAGTTGTATCTGCGGAAAGTGCGCTTAAGGCGACAGAAGCGGGCTTTGATGTTGGCACACGTACCATTGTGGATGTATTAGACAGTACACGTAACTTGTTTGACGCACAACGCAATTTAGCAGGTGCTCGTTACGACTTTATTCAGTCAGTAGTTACCCTTAAACAAGCGGCAGGTACATTGACTGGTGAAGGTATCGAGACAATCAACCGTGGACTTATTGCTGCGAAATAGTTTTTCCAGAAGCCTTGGTTAGGCTCCCTTCGTAAAAAACAAAAGGGTAGCATTCGCTACCCTTTTTAATACACAAATAAACAAAAACTGGTTAACAAGAAGGTTAACGAATTGGAGTAAACTTCTCTAGTGCAATCAAAAGTAGCTTGTACTCGACTCTAAGCGCTTCAGCACTTTGTTTATCAAAGGAGAAATTAGTCAACCTAATCGACACATTTTGCAATTTTTCTTGCAACAAACGTAATTCATCATCCATGATTATGCCCCTTAGTTTTTCTGCCTACTACAAGTTGAATTCAACTTTAGTATAACGCTATTGGTACTTACCTCAAGGCCTTTAGTTAACTGATTTACCTTTGAGTGATTAATAGAAATGCAAGCCTCTGAACTTCAGAATAAATTTGAACGAATTCGCGCGAATAAATGGTTTGAAGCCTTTGTTATCAGCGTCATTGTTATTTCGGCCCTACTGGTCGGAGCCAAAACCTATGAACTGCCTTCTGGCATGTCATCTATTACCTTATTTCTTGACTGGTTTATTAGTGCCTTTTTCTTAACAGAAATCACTATTCGTTTTCTTGCTGAAAGGCGTAAACGCTATTTCTTCAAAAGTTTTTGGAACTGGTTCGACACCCTCATTGTGGTTATAAGTTTAATTCCCGCCGATGACACCGAGCTTGCTTTGATAGCAAGGCTTGTAAGGGTATTTAGGGTATTGCGAATGATCTCTATCATTCCTGAATTGAGAATTCTGCTGGTTTCGCTAGTCAAAGCACTACCCCAACTTGGCTATGTGATGCTATTGATGTTTATCATCTTTTATATTTACGCGGCTGTGGGAAGTACCTTATTCGAGCAAATCAATCCTGTTTTGTGGGGTGACATCACTATCTCAATGCTGACATTGTTCAGAATAATGACCTTCGAAGACTGGACTGATGTAATGTATGAAACACAGGAAGTCTATTCACTGAGCTGGATTTTCTATTTGACCTTTATCTTTTTTACCGCCTTTGCTTTTTTGAATATGGTTATTGGTATTGTGGTAAATGTGATGGAGCGAGAAAATGAAAAAGCACGGGCAGAGAAACAAGCAGAACTCATAGCAGAGCAAGAAGCCCTTGGTAATGTAGAGCCTACGTTAAAAGACGTTATGGCGGAACTTAATGCCATAAAGGCACAATTGAGCGAGTCCAAATCTAAGCAATAGGGCCAATCAACCATGCTTTTGCGCCCTTAATTCACTATAAAAATATATCTCAAGGCCAGCTGTATTCGCACTGGCCTTTTTTTTATTTTGAGCCCTATTTGAACATCAAAAATCATGTATTCTCAATAACCTAGATACGTCAATGACCGCTCAAAAGTCACCTAACAGACGCCATCTTAGGTATTCAATTTAATACTCACTCACCTCACTAAAACTAAAAATAGTGGTATCAATCCGCCACACTATACCGGTCAATTATTCATCGAAAGAGTAGACATAGCTATCAAGGTATTTGTCGCCACACTTTGTCCTATAGCGTACTCATTGTCTGTCAGGCCTTTTTTTGGGGGGAGTTATGCACCTGCGGTTACTTTCATTTTTACACTATGTGTTAATGTTGCTTGCGCTCATGAGCCTCTCACAGTTACATGCAGCACCGTTTCAGGCTACTTTTGTGGATGACGCTAATAACCAGCCCATTGAGAACGTAAGTGTAGTTGCAAAAAGAGTACTTGATGACGGCACTTTTGCTTGGGCGCAACGTCGCACCACGGATAGCCTCGGCAATGCGGTCTTTGATCTTTCTTTTGAAGATGATCAGACATACGTTTTTGAACTAAAAGCATTCAACAACTTCAGAGCCCGCCTTGGCGATTTTACAGAGGCTCAAGACCGCACATGGCGTGTGGGAAAGGCACTATTTAGTATATTAGACGGTACTTCTGAAGATAAGTCAGGATTGTCTCAGTACAGAGTTCAACTTCAACAGCAACTGAGCGATGGTACGTTTAAAGGTATAACAACCCTAACTACCGATACAAACGGACAGCTTAAACTTGACCTGCCACAAGGTGTTTTTCGCTTTAGAGCCAAATCACCTCTCTCTACTCAATGGATAGCCAGTGACACTTTTGAGCACACAAACCCCATTGAGTTTGTAGTTGGGGAGCGTCCAGTAGATTTAAAACTTATTCATGCCCAAACGGGGCAGCCTATCGCCAATCAGGAAGTAAAAGCATGGCGACAATTAGGCGATGGCAAGCAATGGCTGGGAAGAAAAACAACCGATAGCGATGGCTATATAAAATGGGAAATGCGAGGGCTTGAAAAGGGCGATACTTTTGTTCTGGCAACAGACTATTTTGGCACTAGAGATGCCACTATTATCATTACTGAAGCGGGTGAGAAAAACTGGCAAATTGGTAAGTACTTTGTGACAGTAAAAAATGGTAGTCAGACACCCGTTACAGCGCTTGATAATTACAACATTACCTTGTTTAGACAAGATGGCGAGCAGTCCACTCGAATTAAATCAATGCAAACCGATGACCGTGGACAACTGCTTTTTGATATCAATGAAGACACCGCCAACAAAAGCTACTTGCTTCGCGCAGTGAGTCCTAGCGACAATAAAACACGTTATGAGTTTTCTTTTACCTCTTTCGGACCTCATATATTCACTGTAGGCACTACGCCAATAACAGCAACCCTATCTCACGCTCGTACTAACGCGCTATTCGCTGACGAGCGCGTTTGGTTAGCAAGATGGAGTGAGACCGAAAACAAATTTAAGCGTTTTCGCAGTGCAAAAACTAACGAATTAGGCGAAGTTGCTTTTGATGTTGATGAGATGGATGGTGAAACTAAATATCGACTTGAAGCAAGACCTCTGAGTAACTTCACTATTTTCAGCTCTCCGTTTACTCAGGCCGAACACTTCGCGCTTAAAGCTGGAAATGTAAAAGTTACGTTGAAAGATGGCAGTCTCAACAACTTGCCTACCTTAGGAGATTACGCAGTTCAAATAGGGCTTATTTCCATTGATACCAATAGGTATAAGTACTATGGCAGTGCTATAACTAATTCTGCGGGTATTCTTGAGCTGGATCTTCCCACTCCTCCTGATGGCAAACAATATGTGGTTAGAGCGAAAAGCCCGACAAACAATGCATGGCGAAGTAGCGATATCATAAACACAGCAGGAGATTACGAGTTTGTCGTAGGTAACCCCGCAGTTAACGTAACTGTACGTGATGCAAATACAAATTCAATGGCATCTGGACTATGGGTGACTGCGCAAACACAAAACAGTGATGGTCATTGGGTAAATACTGTGGGGCGACGTACCGATGACACAGGGACAGCAGTGTTTGATCTTGACGGGATTACCCACAAGCGAGAGTACCGTTTTAAGACACGAAAATACCGCGGCAATGTAATTAGTGAGATTATTTCAAGCCCTGGTAACGTAGATTTAGAAGTCGGCTCGCTACCGGTTACCCTCGTTAACAATGACACGGGTAGCGCATTGGCAAATGTGAGAATTAACGCTTTTGCTTACGAGAACGAGAAACTTAGTTGGCGAAGTAGTGGCACAACTAATGCCAATGGCGAAGTCGTATTTGATGTTCCAGAGCTGGGTATTGCTACCTATGTGCTTCGCGCAGAACAGCCTCTAGCCTCAGTTAGACGAATTTATAGCCCATTTATACAAGAAGCGGGAAATTTTGAGTTCGCCGTTAGCGCCAACGACAATACTGCGCTTGATAATGAAGCGCCTGTTATTTTTATACATGCGCCGGAAACTGACGAAATTGCTGATGAAGGGTTTATTCTTTCGGGAAATGCTCAAGACAACCATCAACTGGCATCGGTGAAAATACAGGTCTGGGACTATTCAAATAACATTCACGAGTTTGCTGTAACGCCTTCACAAAATGGCGCTTGGTCTAGCTTTATTCCCGCCCAATGGTTGCAAGCTGGTGAGCAGATAGGTATCGCCGCCACGGCTTATGACAGAATGGGAAACTGGGCTACTGCCAACCGTTTTCTACATATTGTCGACGATGATAACGCACCGCGCATTCGAATTCTGTCACATGCCAATAACGATATAGTGAGTACATCTGGCTTTAGTATATTCGGTGATGTCAGCGACGACATTCATGTTCAATCGCTGTCAATTACCGTTACCGATACCAACACAGGAAGTTTACTTTTTGAAGAGCCGGTCAGATTCAATTCACAAAGTGGTCAGTGGGCATTCTTTTTAAACGAAAATATCATCGTTAATAGTGATTCACTAGAAATGGTCTTGAGCGCAGTTGATAGCAGTAATAATCACAGCAGTACCAATTTACAACTTCTCACAAAAGTGGTTCAGCCTTCCGTACAACAACTCGTTAAACGCGCCACATTTGGTGCCACGCCTACACTTGCTAATGAAATAACTCAAGTGGGTGTGAATACATGGATTGAACAGCAGCTTGCGCCAGAAATGATAGATGATGATGAGCTTGAAAGTATGCTCAGCGAGCTCCCTATTGAATCAATAAATGATTTACGCAAACGCGAACTGATGTATCAGATATACAGCAAAAGACAACTGCAACAAGTTATGGCTTGGTTTTGGGAAAATCACTTTAGTACAGACTTCAATAGACATCGGAAAGTTGCCTATGAAGAGCGAGAGAACAGTGCTTTTAGAACACATGCATTGGGTAAATTCAGTGATTTATTGGAAATAAGTGCCAAAAGCCCCGCTATGCTAAAATACTTAGACAACGTGAGCAGTCGAGCAGGTCGTATTAACGAAAATTACGCAAGAGAAGTCATGGAATTGCACACATTGGGCGTTAATGGCGGCTATACCGATGACGACATTATTTCACTGGCTCGAATTTTAACAGGCTGGCATATCGCCGAGGGAGAATTTACTTTCTCTGCAAATCGCCATGACAATGACAACAAACTATTTCTCAATGAACAAGTTGTTGCTGGCGGGGTAGAAGAAGGGGAAGCTACACTTGCAAGGTTGAGTCAACACCCTTCTACCGCCATGTTTATCTGTGGAAAGCTTATTCAATTTTGGATTGGTGAAGGCAACTACCCTACTTTGCAGAGAAGCTGTGCAGCCGGCTATATTTCCAGCGAAGGGGATATTCCTACCTTATTGCGCATCATTTTTCACTCGAACGCATTTAATATAGAAGACAATATTGGCAGCAAAATTAAAACGCCACTTCAAGTCTACACCAGTGCAATCCGTGCAACTCAAGCCGAACCTGATTTTAATGAAGCGCTGAGAATTTTAAAAGCAATGGGCATGCAATTGTTCACCTACCCCGCTCCGGATGGGTTCTCAGACAAAGGCGCTGATTGGATAAATGTAGATGCCATGGTGCAGCGTACTAAGTTCGCTTTACGTTTCGCGTTGAAACAAGACGGTGGAGAGGTAGATCTACTAACACATCTAGAAGCACAAGGTTATACAACTGCTACAGCAATTGTAGAGTACCTTTTCAATTTGCTACTTGATACGCAGTATACTGCGCTACAGCGTCAACAAGCCTTAGCTATATTGAACGAGAGAGATGCATTTGATATGCAAGACAATGATGCCCCTATAAAACTTAAGCGGTTACTGGCAACGTTGTTGGCATACCCTGGTTTTCAATATCAATAAGTCGTGGAGTGAGACTAATGCAACGTCGTCAATTTCTTAAAAAACTTGCTCTATCTAGCGCTGCGATGGGTTTGTGGACATCGGGCACGCCGTTTGTTTTCTCTGTAAAAAGTGCACATGCCGCGCAAGGAAAAGTATTGATTAATATTTTCCAGCGGGGAGGTTGTGACGGGCTAAACGCAGTTGTTCCTTTCGGTGAGGACAGGTATTACGAACTAAGGCCAACAATTGCAATAGCGCGACCAGATTCAGGCGAAAGCGGTGCAGCGCTAAATCTTGACGGCTTTTTTGGTTTGCACCCTTCAATGTCTGGCTTGCACTCAATGTTTCAGCAAGGTCAACTTGCAATAATGCCCGCAACGCATTATCCGGACGGCTCTCGCTCACACTTTGACTCTCAGCATTTCATCGAAAGCGGGCAAAGAGTACGTAGCAATTCTGGTTGGATGAATCGCCACCTCGCAACGCATTCACATACAGCAGATGTGCGTGCACTCAGTGTAGGAAGCGAACTCGTTCATGCAATGCGCGGCGATATCTCAGTTTCAACACTCTCGAATTTTAATAGCTTAGGCTTTAGGGTTGATGAAAATGAAGAGGCTGAGCTTCTAGCACGCCTTAGTAAGGTATACGAACATCCCGCGTCAGAGCTTGCAAACCATCAACTGCTGCATAGCTATGGACAGCAAATGCTCGAAGACGTCAATATTTTGAAAGACATTGGTGAGCAGCCTTATAGTGTGGAAAATGGGGCAAATTATCCTAATTCACGCTTTGGTCAAGAGCTAAGGATGCTCGCACAAATCATTAAGTCTGACGTTGGGCTAGAACTCGCGAACATTAACATTGGTGGCTGGGATACCCATTCGAATCAGGGCGGTGCAACAGGAAGGCAAGCTTCGCGCCTTCAAGACTTGTCTGATGGGCTTACGGCTTTTTACACCGACTTGGGCGCTCGCAGTATTAATGTTGCTACTGTGGTAGGAACTGAGTTTGGGCGCACTTCTCAAGAAAATGGCAGTCGCGGCACAGATCATGGTTATGCATCAAACTGGATGGTGATAGGCGGTGGTGTATCGGGGGGAATATATGGCCAATGGCCTGGGTTAAATGAAGCACAATTACATCACGGTCGCTATTTGGCCATGGCAACCGACTACCGTGATATATACGCCGATGTTCTGTCTGGTTTTCTTGGCAATCATCAAATAGCGGAGGTATTGCCGTCACATGTACACAATCCCATTGGTTTATTTTGAAGGATATATTTTCAAAACTTACGTTTTTGAAAGGCTTACGTCGTATAGCACATAGTGCAAAGTAAGCAGAAAAAATATAACAAGAGATAAACAAAGGTACTGAAAAGGTTGGCAAGCTTATTGAAAGGTTAACGTAGAGTTTTATGCCAATAACGGAAATTTGACGCCTATGATGCTGCCAACCAAACAACTTATCAGTAAAATTGAGACGCTTTCGAAGGACTTATCGCCCAAGCAGCTTTCTAATTTTCTCGACATCATTGATGCTATGACAGCGTTGGTGGAAGAGGCTCACGTACAATCAGAGGCTTCCCCAAAAGAAAAAGCAACATCAATGTCCAATCAATACGCCTTCGCATCAACTGCGCGCCATTAAGCTCAACAAGCAAATAGCTTCATACCTATCAAGAAGTTTGAAGGCTTTTTGATTGCGTGCCTTGTTAGCTTGCTTATGCTGACTTGAAAAAAATCGCGGTGTAATTGATACACCGCGATTTTGTTTCTACATCAAATAAACTGTGAGCTTAGATACTGTATTTAGCTTTCAGTGCATCAACCCGTGCTTTCGATGCTTCTGCAGTAAACTCTCTGGAAGACAAGCGACGCTTTGCCAGCGTTACATTGCCCATATCAAGCAGAAGCTCGACATGGTTTAGGTATACTTCGTCATTGCCAATTGGATTGTTGGCAATCTTCTCGTAGAGCGTTAGAGCAGCTGCTTTATCGCCTTTCGCGACAAGTACTTGCGCCAATGTATCAACAGCATCGGTATTGTCAGGCTGAATAGCAACGGCCCTTTTCGCCAGCTTTTCCGCTTGCACTAATTTTTTATCTTCTAACGCTAAATACGCCAAGTTGTTCAACACCACAAAGTTGTCAGGCATGGTTTTGAGAATTTTCTCATAACTTGCCGATGCAGCACTGCGGTCTTGCTGAATTTGACGCTCAGCGAGAAGCATTGCCGCTCTCATATCGGTGTCATATTTGTTCACATGTGTTTCAAGCGTAGTAAATGCCTTATCACGCTCACCTGCCGCGTCATATGCAGCAACCAATAGCAATAAGTTGTCGCTGTTTTGAGTTTCCTCATAGGTTGCTAGCGCATGGGGTAATGCCTCTGCTGCCTTGCCCTCTGCCATGTAAAGCCTTGCCATTATGCCGCGAACAAACGGCAACGCTTTTATTTCTTCAGAGCTTTCATTAACAATTTTCCACGCAGGTGCAACTTCGCCCAACCGACTATGGAAATACGCTTTTAGCAGGTTCAACTGCGCATCACTGCGCTTTTCCAGTGTTTTGTTCGTTAATGCCAAACCTTCACTAAATTGACGTTGCGTATCAAGAATTAGCAATTTACCCAAAACGGCATTTTTATCTTGCGGGTAAAATGAAAGCCAGCGGTCGAAAAAAGCATTTGTATCTGTGATGTTATTGCTGGCTATCAGTACTTGGCCTTTCAAATTCCAAAATGACATGGGCGATGCACCATCACCTTCCACTTCAGATAACAACGCCAGTGTTTTGTCCGCTTGTTGATTTAGTGCATAGAAACGCCCCAACATAACTCGCAGATTGATATTCTGTGGAGCCTTGTCTAATTGTGTTTGCGCATGGCTAAGCACGGTTTTGACTTCACCGGTTTCCGTAGCCAATGCAAACCACATGGTGAGCGCTTCGATATCGCTTGGGTTATCTTTGATAAACGCTTTAATCAGCGTCTGTGCGTCGGCCTTTTTATCTTCCGCAATTAGTAATTTAGCTCGTGTATAAGTGACTTCATTACCCGCGCTATCAAGCGCGTCTGCATCGTTTAAATAACGGTGAGCTTGCTCAAAATCTTTTTCAACAATAGCAATACTTGCCAAGTAAACAAGCGGCATTGCAGCCGCTGGCGATGTGCTATTCCACTGCTTAGCGGCTTCTTTTGCTTTGTCTAATTGGTCTGTGGCGATGTACGCACGTAGTAACGTACTTTGCGTGGTGGCAGATTGCGGCGCTTTATCTACTGCTTGTTCAAGGTTAACCAAACCATCAACGTCATTTAATGACAATTGCAATACGCCTAGTCTTGATAGATCTTCTGCCGTGGTACTGACCACTTCAGATTTCTCCACCATCTGTTTAGCGCCTTGCACATTTCCTTCTCGAAGCAGCTGATAGCTTGCTTTAGAAAAGAGCGCTGCATCATTGTCTTGCTCACCTTTCACACGAGTAAGCACTTTAAGTGCCTCTTCATTTTCACCAAGTTGAAGCATACTATCAGCTAACATGCGCAGACCTGGGTGATTATCTGGCAGGCTTGAGGCCACCATAACAAGATGGCGCTGCGCTGCTTCAAAATCTTGAATTTGATAAGCGCTAAAACCTGCCACAAGGCGCACAACTTGGTCGTTTCTGCCATTTTGAACAGCCACTTCAAGGTGTTCTAGCGCTTTGGCATAATTTCCTTTGGCTGATTCAATAATACCTTTAAATGTATTCAGCAAAGGGTGGGATGCGTTGAGCTTGATAAGTTCGTTAACAATAGGCTCGGCTTTATCAAGGTCGCGCTGTTCAACAAGTAGTGCAGCATAGGCAAACTTGCTCGTCACATCATTAGGGTAAGCCGACACATAGTCGCTGTATACCTGTGTTGCCTTTTGTGGTTCGTTGTTTTGTAAGTACAGCTTCGCCAATTGTTGAAGCACGTCTTTGTTTGATGGCGACTGTTCACGTAACTGCTCTGAAGCACTAATGGCTCCTGCCATATCGTTAGCTAACACAAATTCGTAACTGTCTATCAACCCTCTATACACCGACGAAGTATCAAGTGTTTTCAAGTCAGCCAACAACGCTTGCGCTTCTTCGGTTTGCCCCAATTGTGCAAGTGCTTGCAGTTTGTAAAACCCAACTTCAGCCGACTCGATTACAGTCATACCAGGTGCGCGATAATCTACATTTGCCAACGCGTTTTCTGCCCCCGACTGTTGATAAGCTAATGAAAGAAGCGGTATAACTTCACCCGGCTCAAAACCCAACTCCATGGCTTTGGAAAGTTCTTTTTCTGCGGCAATAAAATTTCCGCCCTGTAGATAAAGTTTACCTAATTCGAATCGAGGCTCCGCAGCATCTGGCGCTTTTTGAATAGCACTTTTATATTCAACTACTGCGGCATCTAGTTGTTGCTGCGCCACAAAACCACGCGCATCAGCCAAGTGACTTTCCATAGATTTTTCGCTACAGCCTGTCAGTAGTGCGCTGAGAACCAATAGACTTGCCGAGGTTCGCTTAAACAATTTATTTGTATTGATATTTTTCATTGTATTTCCTTGCCCTACCCTTGATACATGCTAGCTAACTTTGCTCGCCCAATGTAATTTTGTATATTATTTCGTCATTATTTCGCAATTTCGTGGCAACCTTCATATTATTCGAATATAATGTGAGTTTTTGCAACACAGCTGGCGTAGATAATCGCAGAAATGCGTCATCGCCTTCGCCGCACCCTCCTTACTTAATGCATCAGGACCCTTAATGACCACAACTGTCGACATGACATTTAAAGACCTCAATCTACCAGAACCTATCTTACAAGCCCTTGAAAAAGTTGGCTACGAGAAACCGTCTCCTATTCAAGCGGAAAGTATTCCATTGTTGCTTGATGGCCACGATTTACTCGGTCAGGCACAGACAGGGACAGGAAAAACCGCTGCGTTTGCCCTGCCTATGTTGGCAAATATCGATCCTGAACAACGTAAGCCGCAATTACTGGTATTGGCCCCAACCCGTGAATTAGCGATTCAGGTTGCAGAGGCGTTTCAGGTTTATGCGAGCTTTAGTCAAAACATTAAAGTACTTCCAATTTACGGCGGTCAGTCTTACGACAACCAAATTCGCCAGCTTAAACGCGGTGTACAAGTGGTTGTGGGAACACCAGGCCGTATTATCGACCACATCAAGCGCAAAACACTGGACTTAAGCGAACTTAAGTTTCTTGTGTTAGACGAAGCCGACGAAATGCTTCGCATGGGCTTTATTGATGATGTTGAACTTATTTTAAGTCACGCGCCAGAAGAACGCCAAACAGCGCTATTCTCAGCAACAATGCCTGGTCCTATCAAGAAGATCACGCAGCGTTACTTAAAAGATCCAAAACACGTTAAAATTGCGTCGAAAGTAAGTACAGCAAGTACTATCCGTCAACGCTATTGCCAAGTTGCACCGCACCATAAACTAGAAGCACTTACGCGCATTATGGAAGTAGAAGCCTTTGACGGCATGATTATTTTCGTGCGCACCAAGACCGCAACAGTAGAACTAGCCGACAAACTTTCGGCGCGTGGTTACGACGTTGAGCCGTTAAATGGTGATATTCCTCAAGCGGCACGTGAGCGTACCGTAGAGAAGTTGAAGCAAGGCCAAATTGATATTCTTGTAGCAACTGACGTAGTAGCTCGTGGTTTGGACGTTGAGCGTGTGAGTCATGTAATTAACTTCGACATTCCATACGACAGCGAATCATACGTTCACCGTATCGGCCGTACAGGTCGTGCTGGTCGTCAAGGTGATGCGATACTGTTTATTTCACACCGCGAAAAACGCCTGTTGTTCTCTATCGAAAAAACAACTAAGCAGCCAATTGAAGCAATGCCAATTCCTTCAATTAGTGAAATCAACGAGACTCGTTTGAGTCGCTTCAAGCAATCGGTTACCGAAGCAACCCAAGACGATAGCCTTGAGTCGTTAATGCCGATTGTCGAGATGCTCAAAGAAGAAAACGAAGCGTCGCCAGAAGTACTTTTGGCCGCATTGCTTAAAATTGCTCAAGGTGATGAGCCGTTGCTTCTCAAAGAGTCAGATCGTCCTGACCTTCACAGCAAGCCGCAGCGCGAAGGTCGTGAGCGCAATAGCCGTGATGGACGCGACGGCCGTGAAAGAAAGCCTAGAGCACCTCGTGGTAACCGCAAGCCTGAAGAAGGTATGCAACGTTTCCGTATTGAAGTTGGCCACGTACACGGTGCGAAGCCAGGTAATATTGTTGGTGCTATTGCTAATGAAGCAAATATAAACTCCAAGCACATTGGTGCTATCGAGATTTATGACAACTTTAGTACTGTTGATTTACCGGAAGGTATGCCTAAAGAAACTCGCGATACCCTACAAGGTACTCGAGTTGCTGGACAGCGTTTAAATATTCGCGAGTGGTCAGATACTCCACCTAAGCGCGAAGGACGTGGCGATCGCCCTCGTGGTAACCGTGAAAATCGCGGAAATCGTGAAGACCGCGGTAGTCGCGAGAATCGCAAGCGTAAGAACTAAATAGCAACATCACTGGCCTTTATATAACTAATAGAAATATAAAGGCTGTTTTCGTTGTTTTCTAATTAAAAAGAATTGGCGCAAAATAGTGTCAGTTCTTTTTTTGTATTTATAGCTAAGAAAACCGTTATGGATTACTTTCCGTTATTTCTAGATGCCAGACAACTTAAGGTCCTCATTGTTGGGGCTGGAGAAGTTGCAGCACGCAAGCTAGAGCTTATTATGAAAACCCCAGCAACCATTACTGTGGTTGCACCTTGGGTATGCGATACCGTAAAACAGCTTGCTAATAATGAGAAAGTCACCCTTATTGTACGCGAATTCGAAAATGGCGATCTCGATGGGAAAGACGTTGTATTTGTTGCGACCGACAAAGCAGATGTTAATCAACACATTCACGATATCGCTCGTGCGAAGAAAGTACTGGTTAACGTGGTGGACAATACACCGCTGTGTCAATTTATCACTCCCTCAATTGTCGATCGCTCACCTATCGTTATTGCCATGAGCAGCGGCGGTGTAGCGCCCGTATTGCTGCGCTACCTTCGTCAAAAGCTAGAAACCGTTCTTCCAGCCAATTTAAGTAGACTTGGTGCGTTTTCTGAGAAATTTCGCGAAAAAGTAAAGCAAGCACTTAATGGCGTTACTGCCCGCCGTTACTTCTGGGAAGATGTACTGGATGGCGATATTGCTGAAATGGTAGAAAAGGGCCAAGACAAAAAAGCGGATGACGCTTTTGAAATAGCCCTTGATGCTGCGGCTAAAGACAAAAAAGTACAAGGGCAAGTGTATCTTGTGGGCGCAGGTCCGGGCGACCCTGATCTACTGACTTTTCGTGCCTTGCGTTTAATGCAAAAAGCAGATGTGGTGGTTTATGACCGGCTGGTTTCACCGCAGATTCTGGAACTCGTTCGTCGAGACGCAGAAAAAATATATGTAGGTAAAGCCAAAAGCAACCACACCCTGCCTCAAGATGATATCAACCAGCTCATGGTTGACGAAGCGAAGAAAGGCAATCGCGTGGTTCGTTTAAAAGGCGGTGATCCATTTATTTTTGGTCGTGGTGGTGAAGAAATTCAAACGCTTATCCAACAAGGTATTGATTTCCAAGTGGTACCAGGAATAACGGCGGCTAGCGGTGCTTCAAGTTATGCAGGTATACCACTTACCCACCGAGATCACGCACAATCGGTCGTTTTCGCAACTGGTCATCTCAAAGACGGCACCATTGATTTAAACTGGCCCGCACTTGCCCAAAAAAATCAAACAGCGGTCTTTTATATGGGCTTAACAGGCCTTCCTATTATCTGTGAAAAGCTCATTGAACATGGTATTGACGCCAGCACGCCAATCGCTTTAGTTCAATCAGCAACCACTGAGAAGCAAGCTGTTTTAACAGGCACATTAAGTAATATTGTGGCTAAACAAAAAGAGGCACAATTGCAACCACCCACACTTATCATCGTAGGTTCTGTTGTAAGTTTGCACAGCGAACTTAACTGGCTCCAATAACCCTCTCAAGCCCCTTTGGATAAAGCGCTAAAGGGGCACCATAATATCTTTTCTGCATAGTATCTTTTCTACATAGTATACCGCGCCTTCTTAACACCTTTCCAAACAGCAACCGTTTATTGACGGCAAAAGCCGCGTGGGTTCACACCTGTATACCTAACTCCTATTACCTCCGACCAATTATGTAAACGTTTCCCCTTACATTTAAGCCATATTTAATATACATTTAAACAAAACCAAAACATTAACATTTCGTTTTCATAAAAAGGCTTTGGGAAGAATATGCAACAAGCGAATAGCTCCATTCGACGTATCGTTGTTGTAGGTGGTGGTGCCGCAGGATGGTTAACTGCTTCAATCATTGCTGTTACGCATAAGCATGATGACAACATCAGTATTACCTTAGTTGAGTCACCGGATATCAGCATATTAGGTGTGGGCGAAGGAACTTGGCCTACTATGCGCAGTACGCTTCTTAAAATCGGTATTAGTGAAGAAGTTTTTTTAACCCAGTGTAATGCCTCTTTTAAGCAAGGGACCAGTTTTTACAATTGGCAGTCAGATAAGGGTGAAAACCAGTACTATCACCCTTTCAGTCTGCCGTTTAGGTATTTTGAAAGTGATATAGCGGCGTGGTGGCAGGGCCATGCGGCAGAGCAAGATTTTGCTCACGCAGTGTGTTCCCAAGCGGCCTTATGTGATAACCACCTAGCCCCCAAGCAGCGTCAAACGCCGCCTTATGCTGGTATTGCTAACTATGGTTATCACCTCGACGCAAACAAATTTGCCACCTTACTTCAACAGCATGCAACCACGAAATTAGGTGTACAGCATATTGTAGATCACGTCGATAATGTAGTTGGTTCACCTTCAACGCCAATAGCATCAATTGTGGGTCGTCAATACGGTGCTATTGAAGGCGACCTTTTCATAGACTGCACAGGTTTCGCGGCACGATTAATAGGTCAGCACTATGGTGTGCCACTAACACCATGCTCCCACGTGTTGGCTAATGACAGTGCAGTTGCAATTCAAGCACCCTACGTCGACAGTAGTGTTGATATTGCATCTACTACTCATTCGACAGCCCAGGATAACGGCTGGATTTGGGACATTGGCCTACCGTCACGAAAAGGGGTGGGCTATGTATATAGTTCTGCGCATTGTAGTGAAGACGAAGCAAGAGCGACATTAGACAACTACCTAAAGCACGATAAAAAAACGACTGATGTGGATGTTAGCGAAGCACGAAAAATAACGTTCACGCCAGGTTATCGTAAAACCCTGTGGGTAGAAAATTGTGTTGCCATTGGCACTTCTGCAGGCTTTTTGGAACCTTTGGAAGCCTCTGCATTGGTGATGATTGAGCTATCTGCCACCCACATAGCCAAACAGTTACCGAGGACACTCTGCGAATGTAAAGCTGCGGGTCGGCAATTTAATAATGCTTTCGAGAAAAAGTGGGAAAGAATTGTCGATTTCTTAAAGCTTCACTACGTATTGAGTGAACGTGAAGCTTCCGCATACTGGCGAGATATGCGTGACCAACGCGGTTGCTCAACTCAGTTACAAGATTGGCTAACGCTTTGGAAAAGTCGCAGCCCTATTTCGTCTGACTTTGAACTTCGTGAAGAGCTATTTCCCGCCGCAAGCTATTTGTTTGTATTGTACGGTATGGGGTTTAGGTCGCACTATAATGATACCTATCAAGCGAATCTGCATACTGCTGAACAGCGGCAAGCCTACGCAAAACATGTGCAAAGTATCCAGCAACAGCTCAATGGATTGCCGACTAATCGTCAGTTTTTGAACCAATTAGCACAATCAAACTGTACCCAAATGCACTTTTGACCGTCACAAGCCTTAGTCTAATAAACAAGGAAGTAACTTTTTTTGGCAAGGGCTTCAAAATAGCCTTTGCCTTGTTTTTTTCATTATGATGCGCATACTCACGGTATGAATACACAATTATTGCGTTAACCTGACGAACCCAATGAACCTGTACACCCGCTCGCAAAAAATGGACATTTGGCGCTTTATTAAGCGGGGAGCGTGGTATCTTGCATTGTATCTTGGATTCGCTATTTTATTAACAATTGCTCGCCCACAGCTTGCTTTATCCGAGCAAATTGAGTTCAGAAAAACAAAAACCGATACGGGTACACAGTTTTACTATGAATGGATTGACGGTGCGCAACAGCGGCACAACCTCACGTTTGAAATTCCCTTTGAAACCATTGAAGATTTACCGCTTAGGCAGACAAATTACAAACCCAAAATAGCACAACGGCATGTCACTGTTGCGTTGACAAAAGCAGCCAAGCGCATAAATCCCAAGGACGCAAAAGTCATGATAAAGCCTATGGGAGAGGCCATTAATATTAAAGTGACTGGAAGTAACAGTGAAAAAATAGAAGAGGTCCAAGCACAACTGCGCGATGTGCAACAAAACGCCTTCGATACTTATTTACATGAAAATTATTATACTCGGTTTACTACAATGTTTAACCAAAGTGCCATAAAGCCTGATCATTTGCGTTACATTGCTGAATCTGTAAAACCCTTGGTACCAGCTTCTCAGGCTTTTTATGAAAAAATTAGAGAAAACTCAACCTCGCGCGCTTACTTTGGCTTTTTACTAAGCTGGGTACAAAGTATTCCTTACGACACACTTGAAGACCGTGTTGCAAGCAATGGTGCTGGTTTTGCACCACCCATTGGTTTGCTGATGCAAAACTTCGGTGACTGCGACAGTAAAGCCGTTCTCGCCTCATCCATGGTAAGAGCATTTCTGCCCACGACCAAAATGATTATGGTATTTTTACCTGAGCACGCTTTACTTGGTATAGCTCTCACGCCTATTTCTGGTGATGAGACCATCGAACACGACGGTCAGAAGTATGTGTTATACGACCCAACTGGGCCTGCCTTAATCCCCTTTGGGCAAGTATCTGAAGACACACAACGCTTTATACAAACAGGCCGCTACCAAATTGAAGAAGTCGATTAACTCGACTTCTTCACCGGTTGACTCTATTAATATTGCTTAAAACTCGTACTTTGTGTACCACAATACACACTACACGATCACTACAAGTTTTCTTCTGCAAAGCTTGCTAAACGACTGCGCACAAAGCAGTGGTGGTTGTGATTTCAGGTCGTATATTTTTCCCAAGTAGTAAAATTACTTTTATAAGCTAACTTTATCTGCTTATGTTCAATATTATTTGACAACTCTATTAAAAATCTCATTTAGCTCCAGTATGAACTTGCTCAAGTGTCAAGTAACCAATTTGCTCTACTGAAACATGTACTTCATCTGAGTCTATACTTTGAATATGATCGACTTCTTTAGTGCCTGAAACTGCCTTTGACATCTCAATTCTTGTTTGAATTGGAGCTGCTAGAGGAATATCTGAAGACAATGAACCGAACCCAACGCGTATAACTCGATTATTAGCACTTTCAGCATAAATAAAATGCCCAGAATCAGAGCGACGAACAGCCAAGTCAGCCTTTCCGTCTCCATCATAATCTGCTGGTACTGGAATATCACTAGTTAATGTGCCAAAGTAAGCACGATAGATCTGTCCATTACTACTATACTTTATAAACCAATAACCAGTATTTGGTCGCCTTACCGCAATATCAGCTCTACCGTCGCCATCATAATCAGCGGGAACAGCTACGTCATCATATTGAGAGCCGAAAAAAATCCGTTTGATTTTGTTGCTACTTGATTCACGAATAATGAACTGGTTAGTACTTGGTCGACGTATTGCGATATCAACTTTACCGTCGCCATCATAATCAGCGGGAATTGGAATATCACTAGAATAGGAGCCGAAACTTAAACTTAAATTAGTATTTGGGTTGCTAGATAGTCTAATTATCCATTTACCTTCAATTGGGCGGCGTATAGCGATGTCAGTTATACCATCACCATCATAGTCAGCAGGAACTGGAATATCTCCGCTTTGTGTTCCAAATGTAATCCTTAAAATCCTATTATCACTAGACTGCTTGATCAACCACTGTCCTGTAGCCGCACGATACACTGCGATATCACTAATGGCATCTCCATCAAAGTCTCCATTAATAGGAATATCTGAGGGTAAATTACCGAAGAAAGTATATGAGATACCCTGACTACTACTTTGTCTTACGTAGTGATAACCATTAAGCGGACGCCGGAATACTAAATCAGAAACACCGTCACCATCAAAGTCTTGACTATAATTACGTTGTATCACATTCCGACCAATGTTTTGGTTATTGCTTTGCATTTTAGGCCATGGTGCATTACTAAGTCGCCCATAAGAACTATTGATAGCGTGAAGGTGACCGTATGCGGTAATGTATACCGTTCCATCTTTACCAATTGCAGGTGAAGTGGCTAATTCTTGATCCCAGAATCTAAACCCATAAACGGGATAAACCCATTTAATGGAACCATCTACATCAAAAGCATACAAATTCCCATCGCTAGAAGTAACATAAAGCACTCCGGAAATGGTTATCGATGGTGACGTTCTAGGATCTATCGCCCCTTCCACCGCAGCAGCCCATAAGTGTTTACCTTCCTTACTCATTGCATGCAAATGACTACCAATGGTCTCCGAAGTGATATAAGTTTTCCTCGAGCCAAAATAAATAGTCCCATCGTTGCTTACTACGGCAGAAGAAAGAGCATATCGAAAATATTCACACCCTTCTGTGCATAGGTAATCTTCAACATCAAACGACCACTTAACCACCCCATTAGGATTTAAAGCATAGAAAACACCAGAATTAGCTCCTATATAGATTGTCCCATCGAGGGCAATTGATGGAGTAGCACCAAAAAGCTCTGATTCACCAAAAACCCAAAGAAGTGCTCCTGTCGAATTAAATGCATATAAGCCATTGTAGGTGGGAACATAAATAGAGTCGTTAAATATAACTGGCGTCACATTAGAAGGTGAACGTGGCGTTATCTCAGCTTTCCATTTTAACGTACCCGTCGGATTTATAGCGACTAACCTGTTTTTTGAGCCTCCACCACTTTCGATTACATAGAGTACACCATCAGCCCCGATTGCGGGCGAGCTTACACTACCGACATAATCAGCATGCCATTTCAATGTCCCATCAGGGTTTAGCGCAACGAGACCTAGGTAGAACCCGAATGACCCATAATAAATAGTCCCATCCGATCCTATAACTGGGGTTCCACCGGCTCTTTGCTCTGAATTTGTCCATAAAAGCTGACCGTCAAAATCAAAAGCAGAAACCCCTCCACCAATACTCACTACATATATATTCTCGTCGTCACTAAGTGCTGGCGACAAACCGTAACCAACAGTTCCTACGTAACTCCTCCATTTTTCGGAGCCGGTAGAAACTAAACTTTCAGATTCTAAGTTGGTATTAGTTGCAAGGGAAAGAGTTGAAAAAACAGTCATGAATATTATCAAGATACAGCAACAATACCTTCTAGGCATAACAGATGTTTGAATGGCAATGCGCTTTAGTAATTGATTTAAAAAAAACTGTAATTAAACTGAACATCGATCAACTTCCTTATTTTTTCGTCACTTAACTAATAATTAGTATATTTATCATACAATGTGCATGCGATAAGCAAAGGTTTCGGATAAAAATATTCACGAAAATTATTACTTGATTGTGAGATTAAACGTCACTACGAAATCGATTATTCATATAAAGGGTTTGTTCCTCATGCCTCGCACCTTTGGGCAAGTATCTGAAGACACACAACGCTTTATACAAACAGGCCGCTACCAAATTGAAGAAGTCGATTAACTCGACTTCTTCACCGGTTGACTCTATTAATATTGCTTAAAACTCGTACTTTGTGTACCACAATACACACTACACGATCACTACAAGTTTTCTTCTGCAAAGCTTGCTAAACGACTGCGCACCACGCCATCTAAGTTAATGGTTGCACTACCTGAGAAATCTTTGAATTTTTCAACAAGGTAAGTTAGCCCTGATGTCACCGCGCTTAAATAGTTACTGTCTATTTGCGCTAAGTTTCCTCCAACAATCAACTTAGTACCTTCACCACAACGGGTGATAATGGTCTTGAGTTGCGAGGCGGTTAAGTTTTGCGACTCATCAAGAATAACAATAGCATTTTGAATACTGCGACCACGCATAAAATTCACTGATTTGTACTGAATGTTCGCTTTCTCCATGATGTAATTCATTGAGCCTTTGGTATTTTCATCATGCTTATGAAGTACTTCCAATGAATCGGTGATGGCAGCAAGCCAAGGCAGCATTTTCTCTTCTTCTGTGCCCGGCAGAAAGCCAATTGATTCAGCGATCTCTGGGGTACTTCGGGTTACGATAATTTTGTCGTACATGTTGCGTTCAACGACCATTTCTAGTGCTGCCGCTAACGCCAACAAGGTTTTACCACTGCCCGCAGGGCCTGTAAGAATAACCATATCAATATGTGGGTCGAGCAACGCGTGCAATGCCATTGCTTGCCCGATATTTTTAGGCGTTATTCCCCAAGCATGGCGGCCCATCAAACGTTCATAGCCCAAATCAAGCACTTCCAAAGTGTCTTCAGAAATATCCTCTACTAGCCCAGCAAATTGACAGGTTTCATCAAGTAAGAATTCATTAATATAGGCTTCAGGTAACAAGGCCTTAGGAATGGAGTGGATGGTATCGCGCCCTTCTGTGCGACTATCTACACTTTTTACACTGTCCCAAAAGTGCCCTTCAAAGGTGTGAAAGCCGCGAGACAAATATTTTATATCTGTGATCAATTGATCAGTGCGATAATCTTCAACATGAGCAAGCCCTGCTCCCTTAGCCTTGAGCCGCATGTTTAAGTCTTTGGTCACTAGCACAACTTTTTGCGGTGCGAATGTCTTTTGTAAATGCAAAGCAACATTGATGATGCGGTTATCGTTTTCGTTACTGGTAAATACTTGTTGCGCCTCCACCATATTGAGGTCAGCAAAGATAGACAAGCTCCCCGTTGGCGCAGTTTGACCTGCGCCTAGACTTTCCATAGACACACCGGCAAGCATGTCTTCTGGTGTCGCATCGTGAAGTAAATCCTCCATTGCCCGAATGGATACACGGGCATCACGGGCCACATCTTTCTTGCTGTCTTTGATGTAATCGAGTTCTTCTAGCACCGTCATTGGAATAACGACGTCGTGTTCTTTAAAAGAGAGAAATGCGTGTGGTTCGTGAAGCAGTATGTTGGTATCGAGGACGTATATTTTGGTATGGGTAGAGTTTTTTCTTGGCATCCTTCACTCCAGTAAATAAAGTCAGTGTAACCGCGCTACCTAAGTTACATGACTAATGTATAACTTAGGCTCACAAGTTACTTTTCCGCTTACTGAGAGAATGCCGCTCGAAACAGGACATCCTCCCCTACTCGCGTCGACTAAGAAGCAGCATTACATCTACTGCATCAAAAGTTCGTTAATGAAATTTATCGAACTCTTATTTCCACCATAATCCAGAAAATGAGATTTAGCACTGTTTTTCTGCTTTTTATTTTTCCTAAAATAGAAAAGCTATCAGCGCTTTAAATGCCATTTAAATAATATTAACTCACCGAATAAAATAACCAATCGCTCGGTAGTGACCGTCTTCTTTCACTAAAGACAATGTCTCGGTAGAGCTTAATGAACTTGCGCTAAACTTTGTAGTAAACGTGAGGATTAAATACTCTCCATCTGGCAACCCTGGCAGCGAAGCCGGCGCTTGTGCCGCTTCTAATTTCCTAGAATCGGCCTCTCCAAACGGCTTTCTTACCAACAGCATTGCTTCAACCCACTTTGCTTGTGTAACACTAGTTCTGAAAATGGGACTGCTCTCATCCCAGCTTTTTTCATACTGCTGAGTGTCTACCAGTTCGAGCCATTCCAGCCCATCTTGTAGTGTTGTCTCGTCAATATCGACTAGCGCACCTGCTTCCACCACCTTTTTCGCACTATCATTTGCATTTACCGATTGGGACCAATAAACGGTGACACAAAGTGTGGTGATAATGGCGATGATTAACCACATAAGGTTTTGCTGTGATGCAAAGAAACCATCCCGCCCCGATGATTTAGGATGAGGGTGAGGATGAGGGTGAGGAAGAGAATGGTCTTCAGATTGGCTTAACTGAGGCATAACCTGCACGCTCTCATCAATAAGCAACCTGTCAGGTGTAACATCAAACGCAGCGGCAATGGCTTTCACCGAATCTTGCGACGCTGACTGTGTTTTTTCAATGCGTTGAATGGTGCGCAAGCTTAAACCAGAAACATCAGCAAGATGCTGCTGGCTCCACGCTTTGGTGTTGCGTAAATGTATCAATTTTTGGGTATCTATCTTCATATCCATCTCGCGTCTCCTTTCGTTAATCGCGTGAACTAACGGTAGGAAATTAGTCTAGACATTGATACGACAGTTTTACGTTAACACTGTGACAAAGCAAGCTTAACCGCTCTTCCTCTGCAACTGAAATCAAATAAGCTAGTATTAATGACTTATCACAATGCAATGCGTACAATACCGCCCCCGTAAAAAAGGTTGGTGATTTATGAGTTCAGATAGTCAATTTTCAGTTGGTCAGCGTTGGTTAAGTAATACAGAAACCGAATTGGGTTTGGGAGCCATTATTGGCGTCGATTTTCGCTCAGTGGAAGTCCTCTATCCAGCAACAGGTGATGCACGTATTTATACCAAGCAAGAAGCGCCATTAACCCGCCTTGTTTTTGAAATTGGTGAGACAGTAAAAAGCCAAGATGGCTGGGAAATGACTATCACGGAAAAGGAAGAAAGTCAGGGTGTATTCATTTATCACGGCTTACGTGAAGACACAAAAGCCGATGCTCGCTTGCCTGAAACCATGCTTGACCATCACATTCGCCTTAACCAACCTGAAAAGCGCTTATTCAGTCAGCAACTTGACCACCCTAAATGGTTTGACCTGCGCGAGCGCGCACTCGATTACCAATATGACTACCTGCGTTCCAATACCATTGGGTTAGCTGGCGCACGAATTTCACTTATTCCGCACCAGCTTCACATTGCCTCTGAAGTTGGCGGCCGTCATGCGCCACGTGTGTTATTGGCCGATGAAGTAGGATTGGGTAAAACCATTGAAGCTGCGCTAATCATTCACCAGCAAATCAAAACCGGCCGAGCTGAACGCATTCTCATTTTAGTACCTGACTCATTAGTTCATCAGTGGTTAGTCGAAATGCTACGCCGCGTAAATTTGCCGTTTGCAATTTATGATGAAAGTCGCTGCGAAGCACTTGAAGAAAGTGAAGCATCTGAAAATGGTGAGGTAAATCCATTTGAGAATGATCAACTGGTACTGTGTAGCATTGACTTCTTGAGTCAAAACCCCAAACGACAGCAGCAAATTCAATCGGCAAGCTGGGATTTGATGGTCGTTGATGAAGCGCACCATCTTGCTTGGTCAAGTGATGCTCCATCTGCTGAGTATTTATGCGTAGAAGCATTGGCGAGTCAAACCCCGGGCGTATTACTGCTCACCGCAACGCCTGATCAACTAGGTCATGAAAGTCATTTTGCGCGTTTGCGCTTATTAGACTCTGCCCGCTTCCACAGCTACGACGCGTTCTTAGAAGAAGAGTCAAAGTACAGTCAATTAGCCGATGCGGTAGCACCGCTTTTATCAGATGCCGAGCCCAATGAAAAACAACAGGCCAAGCTAAAAGAGTTTGCCCCTGATGTTATGGCACACGCCGGCGACCTAACAAACGCAGAAAATCGCCACAACTTGCTACACCAACTTATCGACTGTCACGGTACAGGACGCATGTTGTTTAGGAACCGCCGTGCAAACATTGAAGGGTTTCCTGAGCGTAAGTTAAATGCCTATGAACTGCCTCTTCCTGAGGTGTATAGCGAAGCTGTGAAAGGCGGCGACCTAACCTATTCTTTATACCCAGAGCGCATGGCTAGTGTGGTAAATAGCTGGACTAAGCAGGATCCTCGCGTGTCGTGGTTACTTAACTTTATGCAGGACGTAAAGCCAGAGAAAATACTGCTTATTTGCGCAAGTGCTCGCACCGCTCAACAGCTCGGTGAAGTTATCCGCACGCAAACAGGTATTCGTCACAGCGTATTCCACGAAGGAATGAGTATAGTTGAGCGCGATAAGGCTGCCCATTACTTTGCCGATGAAGAAGACGGTGCGCAAATTTTACTGTGTAGTGAAATTGGCAGTGAAGGACGAAACTTTCAATTCGCACATCATTTGGTGTTATTTGATTTACCCATTACGCCGGACTTATTAGAACAGCGAATTGGACGTTTAGATCGTATTGGTCAAACCCAAACCGTACAAATTCACGTGCCTTACCTTGCCAAAACAGCCCAGCACGTATTGTTAGATTGGTACCACGAAGGCCTAAACGCCTTTGAAAAAACCTGTCCAACGGGTTCAGGGGTTTTTGAGGATGTTAAGCCCATTCTCATTGGTGCATGTTTGCACCCAGATGATAGCAGTGCGCGTAACGACCTAGTAAACATGAGCGTTACCTTAAACAGTCAATTAGTCGCACAGTTAGAAGCCGGCCGTGACCGCTTGCTTGAATTAAACGCTTCAGGTGAAGGACGGGTAGAACAATTACTTGAAGACATCATCACGTTAGATAGCGAGCAAGACTTGTCACGATTTATGGGCAGAGTATTCGATGCAATTGGCGTGCAACAAGACGAGAAAGGTAATGACTGTTTTATCTTGATGCCAACGGAATCGATGGTAAGTCAATTGCCGGGGCTCGACCCAGAGGGTATGACGGTAACGTACAAACGTCGTGTTGCCACCACTTTGGAAAATGTCCAGTTTTTGAGCTGGGATCACCCACTTGTTCATACAGCAATAGACGTTGTACTGACAGATGTTCATGGCAAAAGTAGCATTGGTTTTATTGCCGAACCTTCACTGCCTAAAGGTGCTTATTGGGTTGAAGCGCTTTTCGTATTGCACGCCCAAGCGCCTAAATCTTTGCAGCTGGGCCGCTTCTTGCCTCAAACACCGGTTAGAATTTGTCTAGATGCACAAGGTAAAGCGTCAGACTTAAGCTTTGATGTGAAACGCAAGGTGGGAAGAAAGATATCAGCTCAACTTATCAAAGCGCTGCAGCAACCTTTGGAATTGGCTATTGAAAAAGCACGCAAGTTGGCCCACCAGCAAGCCAATCAAAAACAGCACGATGCGCTTGCTACCATGCACAATACGCTAAACGCAGAAATACAACGACTTAAAGATCTGCAAAAACGCAACCCAGCGGTGCGTGACAGTGAAATTGAGTTTATAGAGATGCAAATGAATGCGCTGGATAAAGTCATTCAAAGTGCCGATGTGCAATTAGATGCGCTTCGCATTGTGGTGAACAATCCATAATGGCTAACCCTGACTTTGTTTATAATCCTCCACTAACACCTTATCTCGATTTTCTTTATCGAGATGAGGACATGCTAGTAATGCAAAAACCCAGTGGCCTTTTAAGCGTACCCGGTAAAGCCTTAGAGCACCGCGATGCACTTATTACTCGGGTCAACCGTGTATATCCAACGGCAACCGTTGTACATAGGTTAGACATGGCCACATCGGGTTTGATAGTGCTTGCGCTAAACAAAGACAGTCATCGCAATATATCCAAACAATTTGAGTTTCGCCAAACGAAGAAACGCTATTTCGCAAAGGTATATGGTCACGTGTTACAAGACAGTGGAAAAGTAGAATTACCACTTATTTGCGATTGGCCGAACCGCCCCAAACAAATGGTTGACCATGAACGCGGCAAGCCAGCATGTACGCGTTTTGAGGTGATTGAGCGCACAAATGATGGCGAAAATCGTCCATTCACCTTAGTTGCGTTACATCCAATCACAGGGCGTTCGCACCAATTACGAGTGCACATGCTTGCATTGGGGCACCCCATTCTAGGCGACCGTCTCTATGCACATGCAGATGCGCTGGCCATGGCGCCTCGTTTACAACTACATGCTGAGAGTTTGTGCCTTACACACCCGACAAAAAACGAATGGCTTATATTTAATAGTAAGCTTCCGTTTTCCAATTATTGTCCCGAGCCGCTTTCAGACGAAACTACCGAAGCATAACAACGTGGTAGTTCGTTGTATATGTCGATGAAATAAAAACTAGCCCAAGGGCTAATGGCAATCCGCATAGGAGTCTACCCTCTCAGGGTGTAGTAAATGAGTGTAGATTTCTATTCTTGTGCCGATACACTAAAAGTATCCTTTTATTCATCATTTTGAGGTCACGAATAGTCGATGAAACTACGCGCTTTTACCTTTCTGTTAATAACGTTGCTTTTATCAATATCGGTGCGTGCGTCGAACGACTTTTTCACAGATATTAGCAACGCCTATTTGCCCGGAGAGGTGAAAGAGTTGCTCGCCGGTGAGTTAACCATTCCCGTTATTGAATTAGAGGCTCATACACCACTCCCGTTAGGTACAGCAGTCCTGCTAACAGAACCCTTTCCTTCCAGCTTAACATTGGCACAGGGCAATACGTTGGCGCAGTTATTGTCTGAAAAAGGTTGGAATGTGGTGCTAAGCCCTTTTAATTTGCCTACCAAGGATGTCATTGACGCTGATACACAAGGTGACTCATCAGTTGCAAATTCATCAACAGACAGCCTAGCAACGAGCTCGCCAGAGCAACAAGCTGCCAATAAAATCCATCCACGCAGTAACCAGCTAACCCAATACCTCGATTTCGACGCTACATCTACACAGCTTGCACTTCAACTGAATGCTCTTAACAATTATCTACAAGGAAGGCAAGGCTATCGCATGGTCATTGCTCAAGGCATGCTGGCGGCAACTTACCTTGCAGTTACCAAAGACCAAGAGACACTTCACCCTGATACGTTAATTGCAATTTCACCTTTCTGGCCTGATACCACTGTAAACGACCTCATCATAGACAACATTGCGCAAGCCGAATATCCACTGCTTGACCTTTCTTTGGAAGGGTTTAACGATTGGACACAAGATACGCTAGACAGACGAAGAATTAGTGCTCAAAATGCATTGAAGATTCACTACCGACAAATTATTATCCCCACACATGTGTTGGCGATAAGCGCCAATCAAAATCAAAAACCACCACATATTCAACTTGTTGCAAGCAGTACAATTGGATGGACTCGCTATCTTGGCTGGTAATTTTTGTTTTCAGGGTATAGGCTAAATTAGCACCCAAAACAATTACCTAGTAATTGCTAATAAAAAAGCAGTACCCTCTAATTAAGCAGTAAGATGGTTATGAACTATAATAAATACACCAAGCAAATACGGTTGGGTTCCTCGTGACTGTTCAATATTTTGTAGATAGTAAAGCGAAGCAACTGTGTTTTTATTTGAAAGCATTCTGGCTAGGAGAGCTTCCTCTGGAAGAGCTAGAACTATTCTTCTGGGATAGTATGGAAGAGTGGGGCCAGATTGATTACACATTGACACAGCCTTACACACCAAAAGAGCGCGTCTTTTGGCACCTGTTGCACCAAGTGCATTATTGGGGAGAAGACAAACTCATGCATGATGAGTATCTTATTGACGAGCTCAAAAATTGCGTAAGCTACTTAGAAGGATTAGGTCACTGTCCGCTAGACTGTGTTGGTGTACGCCCGTAACTTTTCTTTTTCTATTCTTGAAGTAGCAACATAAGATTGCTTGTTGCTAAACACGCCCTATCGTGGCTCAATATTGTTTTTGCGACTTGGCCAAAGGCGGAATTCTTGTTAGCTGCAATCAAAACCTATAACGACAAACGCTTTTTAAGTATCTTCTTCTTCGGTGTATCAAGCGGCTTTCCGTGGATAATGATTGGCTCGGTCCTTTCTGCTTGGCTGAAAGATGAAGGGCTATCACGTTCTGCCATAGGCTTATTCGGCATGATTTTCGCCACTTACTCGTTCAATTTTTTGTGGTCTCCCTTGGTGGACAAACTCAAGCCCCCTATGCTTGGGCAGCGTCGAGGTTGGATATTCGCCATGCAAAGTTTGATTGTTATGTGCTGTTTAACCATGTCTTTATTGCGCGCTGAAAGCGACTTGTATTACGTGGCCCTTGTCGGGCTTTTTATTGCCATTGCGTCAGCCACCCAAGATATTGCTATAGACGGTTTCAGAATAGATACCATTGCAGAAAATGATAGAGATGGTATGTCTGCCGCCTCATCTGTTGCTACCGCGGGTTGGTGGACTGGCTACGGAGGGTTGGGCGCTATTCCTTTCTTCCTCGCCGACATGACTACCTGGACTTGGCCAAGCATGTATTTATTACTGGCGGGCTTTATGCTGTTACTTATGCTCGCCACACTCTTTACCCAAGAGCCAATCGTAGACAGAGAAGCACTGCTTGACCGTGTTAGCCATAAGCAATCAACACAATCTTCACTGGGGTATTGGTTGAAATCGACCCTAGTTACCCCTTTCGCAGAATTTTTCAGTAGAAATGGCGTGAAGTTAGCCGCGTCTTTTTTACTATTTATCTTCCTATTTAAGATAGGTGAAGCGTTTTTGGGAAGAATGAGCATTGTATTTTACAAGGAAGTCGGATTTTCCAATAGTGACATTGCCACGTACTCAAAACTGCTAAATTGGTGGGTAACAATTCTCTTTTCCATTCTAGGCGGTATCGTCAATATCCGTTATGGCATCTATAAAGGCCTTATGATTGCCGGTATTGCGATGGCAGCTTCTAACTTGCTTTTCGCGGTTATAGCGCAGACTGGCCCTTCTACTTCACTATTGGCTGTAACCGTTATTGTTGATGGGTTTACCGGTGCTTGGAGCACGGTAGCCATGGTGGCCTTTATTTCCTTACTGTGTAATCGCGCATTCAGTGCCACCCAATATGCACTGATGGCATCACTGAGTGTAGCTGGTCGCACACTAGTGGCATCGAGTAGTGGGCTTTTTGTTGACGCATTGGATGGAAACTGGAGTTTATTCTTTGTATGTACAGCCCTAATGGTGATACCAAGCCTTTGCTTTTTATACAGCATTCGGGAAGACATAAAAAAAGTTGAATGTTCAAATAATTAACAACGCCCCTTGCAAGTCCGTGTAAATTATCTACAGTTAAAGAGCAAGGGTGCCAGATGCATAAGAGGCAGGAGTAAAGCCTGCTAACCTTTGGTGTTTGTCATGCAGTATTTCTGGCTAATTTAGGTGGCAATACAAAAGCAAGGAACTGCTACGTTGACAACCAATGTGAATAATTCTCGTCGACAATCCAAATTAATCAGTCGCGCATTTGCTTACTCTAAGATAAAAGTCGCGACTTGGATCATTGTAGTCATTACCTTGCTCATGATGATCTATACATTAAACCTGCAACACACAGCACTTTTGGCTTTGAAGGCCCGTAGCCAATTAGAAGATTACATTGTTGCCACTGAGCAGCATTTAAATCACTACCAATCAGCGAGGAGCGTTCCTGCGCTTAATCAAATACAAAAAGATATATCAGCCACCTACAGCATGATTGAAGCATACTTCAGTCAAGACATCGACCCTCACTTTGTACCCAAAGAACTGTCTTTTCAAAATTTTGAAATCAAATTAGCAAATTTAAATAGGGATTCAGCTCACGGGGTCGTACAAGATATTTTGCTTCTTCTATTTACGTTAAAACAAGTACCAAAAGAGCAGGTAATCAGCTTACTAGATGCAGGCTTTACACTTACGCCAATGATCAACGCCATGCAGGTAGAAGAACAATCACTAATAGATGAGATATCTAATCGCCGTCAGCAACTTGTGTTGATATTGTTTTTTTCATTACTCTCTTTAGCACTTTTACAGTTATTTACATGGTTGTTTTATAAAAGTCACTCTCACAAGCGCGTTACTAAACTCACCCGTTCCCATTTACGCGTTGCAATGGTAGAAAGTGACGCTACACACAAGAAAGAATTCTTGCAGCTTATTAGTCACGAGTTTCGTGCACCGATTAGCGCCATTATTAGTGCCCTTGAGTTAATACCCAATATGAAAGCGCACCAGGAGCGCCTGATTCAGCAAGCGGAACAATCCAGTTACCGGCTATTAAATCTCACCAATAATCTCACCGAATTATTAACCGATAATGTAGAAGATGATTTGCTATTTCAGCAATTAGATTTGATCAGTTTGCTGGATGAATGCATATCTCCATTCTCGGTCGCACTTAAAGATAAAAAAGTCGACTTCAATATGCACTGCAGCCACAGTGTGCCCCATTACATTGAATCTGATCCCACGGCGATATCGAAGGTTATTACTAATGTGTTGGAAAATGCCGTTAAATTCACTGCTAATGGGTTAATTGATGTCACTATTACTACACAAGTTAAAAACCGCGGCGTTTTTCTGGTTGTTATCATTAGTGATACTGGTATCGGCATTAACGATGAAGCACAAACAAAAATTTTCGACAAATTCTACAGGGGTAATCATTCTAGTAGTAAAAAGTTTGCGGGGGCGGGTATTGGTCTGTCAGTGGCGAAACACAGTCTCGATAAGCTAGGCGGTACCGTAACCGTAACAAGTACATTAAACGTAGGTTCTGAATTCAAAATTTTGTTTCCCATTAAACCCGTTGAAATACCACCTGCCAAAGCAGTTCACGTATCTAATGCGAAATTTGCCATTGTCGACGATTTAGAAATTTCGAGACTTCATTTACACGCTATGATCACCACACAAGGGTATAGTGCACGCACGTTTTCATCAGGTGCAGAACTACTCAACTTGCACGATGATGTACTTCAATTTACAGCAATTATTGCTGACCTGTATATGCCTGGTATGACAGGATTGGAGCTAGTAAAAACACTGCACGCCATTTTCGGTGAGCGTATTCCTCCCATCATTGTACTTTCCGCTACACCTGATATCGCCAATATTGTTGCCAATACGGATTTATCTATATTTCAAAGTTTTGTGAAGCCAATAGATAAATATCGCTTTGTTGATACCTTACACCAACTAGCAACCCAAAAGGCTAAAGCGATTGTCGATGTTAAAAAAGCCAAAATACTCGTAGTGGAAGATGAACCAATTAATGCTGAAATGGTTCAATACATGCTTTCTTGCATGGGGCATGAGGTAACAGTTTGCTACACAGGTGAAGAAGCGATAGTCCAAACCAATGAGAACGAGTTTGAATGTTTGCTGCTCGATATCAACTTACCTGATATCAACGGATTGGAAGTAGCCAAAATTGTTAAGGAGCGCCACCCTTTGCTACCTATAATTGCGCTAACGGCCAATGCTAGACGCAACGATAAGGAAGCGTCGTTACAGGCAGGAATTCGCTATCACTTAGTTAAACCTGTAACGTTTCAAGAATTGAAAAATACCTTGAAGCTGGCACTATAATCACTATGCCAATGCTGGCGCAAAAACTCGGAATTGATTACGACCGTTTTGCTTTGCAGTATATAAAGCTTGATCGGCTAATTCGAGCCACGCCATAGCCGAAGAAAACTCAGGGTCAAACTGTGCCAACCCGAGACTAACCGTAAATTGAATGGTTTCGCCTTCGTGTTCTACCATCAAACGTTGTGCAAGTTGACGAATGCGCTCAGCCACAATTTTAGCGTCATCTACCGACGAGTCAGTCAAGATAATAGCAAACTCCTCGCCACCATAACGCCCTGCCAAATCAGTTTCTCGAATACAGCGTTTGATCAATGCCGCTAGCATTTTTATTACTTTGTCACCCGCTTGGTGACCATAGGTATCGTTGATGCGCTTGAAGTGGTCAATATCTAACATCATTGCGGTGCTGGGCTTATCTCGGCGTACACACAATTTAAAGACTTCATCAAAGCGCTCTTGCCAATACCGGCGATTGTACAACCCCGTAAGACCATCTACGCGACTTGCGGTTTCCAACTCACCATTGAGCATTTCCATCCCCAATTTTCCGAGTGCCTGTTCGGTCACATCGTAAACCAACATGCAAAATTGGCTCACATTTCCATGATCATCAACTATCGGAAACATAGTCACGTTCTGGTACATGTGCTCTGCAGCACATGTCACCGGTCGATTACAACCAAATTTAAATAAGTAAGGTCGCTGCTCCCATATAATGAATACAGGGCTTTTCAGATTGAATACAGGGTCAACTTTCGTGCGTAACCACTGCTCCTCTATCTCAGGAAAGTGGGTAAATAAGCTGTGCCCGACAATTTCACCAGAGCGTTTACCACCGTGGTTTTCCATGAACTTATTCCACATCTGTACCTTGAAATCACCATCCAAGATAACAATGCCCACTTCAATAGAGTTAAATAACTCTGCTGGAAATGGCAAGTTGCCTAAGAGCGAAGAAGACGTTGGCGTATTAGTGTGGCTGTTCATAGACTGTCCTTGTCGTCATGTATTAGGCGAGCGTAGATTTGATTGATAGCGTCACCAGGGAACAGGAGTAATAAATCAAACGAGATATCACGTGCTTTAATGGCATAACCTATTTCGATAGCCATTAGCTTACCCCAGCGCTGCACGTTGTCACTCAACAGGGTCGATAACCCCTTGTGCTGGCCAAGTAGTACAGGATGCGTGTGACTAAACGCCACGCTTAATTGTTCAGAAAGGCCATTAAGACAAGCACCAATAAGAATATTAGACACATCCATCAGTGCCTCTAACGCCAGTCTTTCAGGTGACTCTGAAGGCGGATACTTTAAAAGCTCTACAATGTTTTGAGAGTTAGTATCGTTGAATATAACCAGCGCCTCTCCACTTATTCCTTCACTAATAAAGCCCTTTGATACGGCAGACACGCGGTCGTTGCGATTAATTTCCGCAACTGCCATCGACAACTCATTGCTTTCAATCAGATTAACATTCGGAATAGGTAAGTTGATAAACTCACCAAGGAGCTGAGCCAAGCTTTCACCTGCGCGTCCCATTGCAACATTCACCATTTCACGACATGCATCGAGCTTGTCTTCTACAGTGGCAGCTTCATCAATTGTACTCACTGCACTACTGGACTGCGCCTCGCCATTGTATATACCGTAAGACGTGAGAATATTGGTTAATTTTTCATTGTCGATGGGCTTACGAATAAAATCTAGCGCCCCCATGGCCATCAGTTTTTTCTCTGGCTTGCGGCTGCACATCACCAGACACAACGATAACTAGGCACGGTAGATCTTCTTGGCGAATAACCTCCATGGTTTTATAGCCATCCATAACAGGCATATTAAGGTCGAGAAAAACCACATCGCCTTTGCCCTCGCGGATAAGGTCGATAGCTTGCGCACCGTTTTCGGCAAAGGAAATCTCCACCTGCCAACCATCGGGAATACTGCGCGCCATTTGGCGCCTTGCAAAACCGGAGTCGTCACAAATTAATATTGGAGTACTCATCGTAACTCCTTATATGGCGACTGGCGCTTTAATGTGTGGGTGAGACTGATAGTTTTTTAATTCAAAGTCTTCGAAGGTAAACCCAAATATATCTTTTACATCTGGGTTTATTGCCATGGTAGGGCGTGCAAACGGCTCGCGACTTAATTGTAACTCTACCTGCTCTAAATGATTAGAATACAAGTGAGCATCACCTAGAGTATGAATAAAATCACCCGGCTCTAAATCGCACACTTGTGCCATCATCATGGTCAGCAGAGCATAGCTTGCTATATTGAAAGGCACACCTAAGAAAATATCACCGCTGCGTTGATACAATTGACAGCTCAATTTGCCGTCGAGTACATAAAACTGGAACAGCGTGTGGCAAGGTGGCAGCGCCTGTTTACCCATAGCCGCATTTTCTTTCGGTGAATACTGCGTATCAGGCAATACCGCTGGGTTCCAACCACTTACGATTAAACGTCGTGAGTCAGGGTTAGTTTTTATTTGCTCAACCACTTCTGCAATTTGATCGACAGATGTGCCATCACCTCTATCCCAACTACGCCACTGATGACCGTATACTGGACCAAGTTCGCCCTCTTCGGTGGCCCACTCATCCCATATACTCACGCCATGCTCTTTCAAATAAGCAATATTGGTTTCACCTTTGAGAAACCAAAGCAATTCATGAATGATTGATTTTAGGTGACATTTCTTGGTGGTCACCAACGGAAAACCCTCTTGAAGGTTAAAGCGCATTTGATAACCAAATACACTGAGTGTTCCGGTGCCTGTTCTATCTTCTTTTTTCACACCCGTATCACGTACATGGCGCATGAGAGCGAGATATTCTTTCATCGTTATTCTTATATTTTTTCTGATTTAATACGGTCTGTTCCACGCATATATGCGCGAACCATCAATCCTATGCCTAATGCGATCATAGGTAAACAAAGAAGTTGCCCTTGGCTTAGTCCCATTTGATATAAACCAATATGTGCATCGGGTTCTCTAAAGTATTCTACCGTAAAACGAAAGCTCCCATAACCCAGAAGAAAGAGTCCACTTACTGCACCAACGGGGCGCTTCTTAGCTGAAAACAGCCACAGAATCACAAATAAAAGTACACCTTCTAATGCAAATTCATATAGCTGTGAAGGATGGCGAGGAACATTGCCAGCATTAGGAAAAATAACCGCCCAAGGAACGTCTGTGGAACGCCCCCAAAGCTCTGCATTTAAAAAGTTACCGATGCGTCCGGCACCTAAGCCAATGGGCACCAATGGCGCTACAAAATCGCCCAATTGCAAGAAGGTAGTATTCATTCGTTTCGCTTGCCAATATAACGCTGTTAACACACCTAGCAAGCCACCGTGGAACGACATTCCGCCTGCCCATATTTTAAAGAGATAAAGCGGGTCGTCCAAGAACATACCGAACTGATAGAAAAAGACATAGCCAATGCGCCCACCAAGAATAACGCCCACAAAACTCCAAAACAATAGGTCGCTCAGTTGGTCGCGACTCCATGACGTCTGTGATAACCGCTTTTGCGCTAACAGGTAGGCGGCAATGAACCCCACCAGATACATCAACCCGTACCAACGCACACTTAACGGACCAAGACTAAAAATAACGGGGTCGATACTGGGAAAAACCAGAAAACTGCTCTGTTCCATTATATTATTCAATTCCTAAAATCATTCTTATGCTCACAAGCACTAGCAAACAGGCAAGCATCATTTTCAAAATACGTACATTGACCTTTTGCCCCAATTTGGCGCCTATATTAGCGGCAAACACCGAGGTTACAACGATCCCCAGAGTCGCAGGTAAATAAACATAACCTATGCTATGTTCAGGCACATCTGTTGCGTTCCAACCTGCAATTATAAAACTCGCTGTGCCAAATATGGCAATAATTAAACCACTAAAAGCAGCACATCCTATCGCAATTCGCACATTTACTCTAAACCAAACTAATGCTGGTACCAATAACGCTCCGCCGCCAATACCCATTAACGCACTTAGTACGCCGGCACCACTACCAACCGCACCCAAAGTTATCTTTGACGCATCATTTTGCGACGCTTTCTGCTTACCAAAAATCATTTGGGCAGCTATTAAAATTACTAATACGGCAAACACATCTTTGAGTGTTCGCCCCGATATATGACTGGCGATTTGCGCACCAATAATTGCCCCAAAGGCGATACCTACACCAGTATACAGGACGATATTGGCTTTAATATTACCAAGTTTGTAATGCGCGAATGCTGATGACATCCCCGTAAATATTATGGTGGATAATGATGTTGCAACGGCGACAGGCATGACACTTTCCGTTGTCATGTCCAAAAAGTGTACTAGCAGGTATGACAACGCTGGTACAATGATTAACCCACCACCAATGCCCAGCATACCAGCCAAAATACCCACAACTGCTCCTAGCAGTAAACAGGCTAGAAAAATGACAACCATAGGTTCCATACATTATTCCCCTTAAACATCGCACGGAAGCCTATCATATTGCGCTTAGAAGCACATGATTTTGCCCGCAAATGGCACCCTTGATTGTGAATTAGCGAATGGTGCTAAGCACCTGCTCGTATGAGGCCACCTAACCCCTTGGTTTCAAGGTATTCATTTAGGTGGACGAATACTTCTTCCTGACTGGCTGAGGTAAGAGCCAATGCAAGTAATTGTTTGCATTCCTCAATAGTAACTTTGCGAATGAGCCAGTTAATTTTTCTTAAGTTGAACCCATTCATACTCAATCGGCGATATCCCATCCCCATAAGTAGCAAGGCACCGGCAGGTTCACCGGCAATCTCTCCGCATATGGTGACAGGCACCTGTGCTTGATTGGCCTTTTCAACTACATCATACAATGCACCGAGTACCGCAGGGTGATAACTGTTATACAACCCCGCCACCCGCGTATTGTTTCGGTCAACGGCAAGCAAGTACTGGGTTAAATCGTTGCTGCCCACAGAGAAGAAATCTACGTACTTCGCCAATTGAGGTAATTGATAAAGCACAGAAGGAACTTCCAACATGATACCTAGTTTAGGCTTGTGCAAGGTTTTGTTGTCGCTGGCGACTTCGTCAGATATCTCAAAAAAGGCTTGGTTGATTAGCCGTTTTGCTTCTTGAACCTCTGATACTGTGGATATCATTGGCAACATAATCTGTAAATTTTGCAGACCGATGCTGGCACGCAGCATAGCGCGAATTTGCACGAGGAATATTTCAGGGTGATCAAGGGTAAGACGTATGCCGCGCCAACCCAGAAATGGGTTTTCTTCGTTTATAGGAAAGTACGGTAGGGGTTTATCCCCCCCTACATCCAGCGTACGCATGGTGATAGGCAAATCAGGCGCTGCTTCTAGCACTTGTCGGTATAATGCAACCTGCTCTTGTTCAGAAGGAAAGCGCTCGCGAAGCATGAATGGAATTTCAGTTCGATACAACCCAACGCCTGCACCTATTTGCTCTGCGTTTAATTCGACTTCAGCGGATAGCCCGGCGTTGATGTAAAGTGACATGCGACAACCGTCAACGCTTTCACAAGGTTTGTCCGCTTCGGCGTCAATTTTTTCAGCTATTGCCGATTCTTCTTCAATAAGCTGAATAAATTCGGCTTTAATATTGCGCTCTGGCGAGACGATCACTTCCCCTGAATACCCATCGAGCAAAATTTCTTTGTCTTCCAGCAATGAAGGCGTCACGTTTTGACATCCCATTACCGCGGGCACACCCATTGCTCGTGCTAGAATTGCTGCGTGAGAGTTATTCGACCCTCTTATAGAAATAATACCTTTGAGTTTATCTCGGGGAAATTCAGCTAGCATGGGAGCTGACACTTCATGTGCCACTAATATACTGGCGTCAGTAACCGTCTTCTCCGACGCTTTTTGACCGTTTGCTTCAAATAAAATATTCGCAAGTATGCGGTCAGACAAGTCAACAATGTCAATGGCGCGTTCCTGCATGTAGGGGTCGTCCATCGCTTGGAATCGCGCTGCATAGCTTTCTACCACCATTTTTAATGAAGAAGCTGCATCCCACCCCTGGCGAATTTTTTCTTCTACTTCACGCCCTAAGCTATTGGCATCGAGCAAATGGTGATAAAGCTGGAAAATAGACTTAACATCATCAGGTATCCCGTCATCCAAACGGTTTGACAGCGCATCCACGTGTTTGCGGGTAACTTCCACACCTTTGCGATATAACTGAATCTGTTCACTAGGCTGGTTTGTATGTTTGACAACCCAGTTCTTTAGATTCACCGATTTGTCTTGTGAAACCCCCTTGCCAATAGCAAGTCCGGGCGACCCTGCAATACCACGCACATTTTTTTGTTGGGCAATACTGTCTGGTGACGATGACAAGATTAACGCACCGCGAATATCTGCGTTGGTAATTTCAAGGGCAAGTTGCGCCGCCAGTGTAACTAAGAATGCTTCTTCGTCTTCGCTAAAGCGGCGCATTTCGGATTGCTGAAGCGTTATAACACCGAGAACACGGCGTTGGTTAATGATTGGCGTACCTAAGAATGCGTTGTAGCTTTCTTCTTGCACTTCAGGGTAGTGCTTAAAACGTGGGTGACTGTGTGCATTGACGATGTTCAGCGGCTCTTCCCGTTGCCCAACTAAGCCAATAAGCCCTTCTGAGAAACCGATACGTACTTGCTCAACGGCATCTGGGTGTAAGCCGTCGGTAGCTTTTAAAATAAATTCTTGCGCGTCGTAATCGGCCAAATAAATTGAGCAAGAGTCTACGTTTAAGGTTTGCTTAACCCGAGAGGCGAGACGAAACAAAGCGGTATCAAGTGCAGGAATTTGATTCATTTCCTGCACTATCCGTTTTAATGTGGTTAGCATCGAGCCTGTATTGCTTTGCGTACTCACCCAATTATCCTTATTCACGCTTGGTTACACGTTCCATGCTTTCACCCGCGTCTACGTTTTTTACCACGCTTGTTAGGCGGTACGTTTTGTCGTTGTTGCACACGTTGTTGTGCCGACATGACTACCGGCGAAAATTCTTTCATCACCCGTCGGTATACGTCGCGTTTAAACGACACCACATTGCGAATGGGATACCAGTAACTTACCCATCGCCAGTCATCAAATTCAGGATGACCGGTTTTTAACACATTGACGTCTTTTTCGTTGCAATCGAGTTGCAACAAGAACCACTTTTGTTTTTGTCCTATACAAACAGGGTTGCTACCTTGGCGAATTAATCGTTTTGGCAGTTTATATCTAAGCCAGTTACGGGTAACACTTAAAATGGTGACATCTTTCGGTGTCAGTCCTACTTCTTCGTGAAGCTCGCGGTACATAGCTTGTTCAGCAGATTCCCCTTCATCAATTCCGCCTTGAGGGAACTGCCATGAATGTTGACCATAACGTCTTGCCCAAAATACTTGACCCATTTTGTTGCAAATCACTATGCCCACATTCGCACGGAATCCATCGGCATCTATCACATAGACTCCCGGGCACACTATACTGTTATATGTTTTCATTCTTCCACAAACTATGCTCCAATCATAGTGTTAATGTTCACTATGGCTTTTCAATTAGGAAATTTATAACAAATATGCATCTCCCCATGTCTCCCCCAGTATCCTCTGATGACTTACTTGCGCGCTGTCACGCTATTGCAGGGCTTACGTTAGGGGAATTAGCCGATATGGCACATGTCGCTATACCTGAGAACCTACAACGTCACAAAGGGTGGCCTGGTATGCTGATTGAAAAGTGGTTAGGTGCAAGCGCAGGCTCTAAGCCTCAACAAGACTTTCCGGAACTTGGTATAGAACTCAAAACTATTCCGATTGACAGACAGTTTACACCTTTAGAAACCACGTATGTCTGTTTTGCGCCTTTACTGATGGCACCAGGTGTGACATGGGAAACCTCAAATGTGCGAAATAAACTTCAACAAGTCTTGTGGCTACCAGTAGAAGGAGAAAGAACCATTCCACTGGCTGAACGCCGAGTAGCAACAGGTTTTTATTGGCGTCCGAATGAAGACGAAGACATGCTACTAAGAGCAGATTGGGAAGAGCTTACCGAACAAATTATCACAGGATACGTTGAATCCATTACCTCTAGACAGGGTAATGCACTTCATATTCGACCTAAGGCTGCAAATGGAAAAGTACTCACCGACGCATTAAACCCGGACGGTGAGCGAATTAAAACCCGTCCGAGGGGCTTTTACTTGCGTAAAACGTTCACCCAAAACATACTGGCCAATGCGTTTTTTACGCCTTAGTCTACAGTTTATCTGGTCGATACGTTTTAGCGACAGTGAAAGCCCGTAGCGAAGGTAAAAGCCCTTAGCGAAGGTAGAAGGTAAAAGCCCTTAGCGATGATTTAAGTGCTTAACCAAATAGTCACTCAAGAACTTCTCAGAATTAATACCCATGCGCTTGGCGACTGCGGCTAATTTAGCATCGCTGTGTAGTAAGACATTTTTGGCATACTCCAAACGATAGTGCTGCATAAAACGACGAAAATTCTTCTTTTCACTTAGTCGCAGTGCCAGCGCAAGTGATGTAGGGTCAATATCAGCCCCCTCGCAAAATTCCGAAAGGGTAATAAAACGAGTTTTATACACTTTAGACTCTATCGTATAACGCTCTGCTTTTGACACAGTATGACTAATTTCATAGGGCGTTGCTTTACCTGAATCTAAACGTTCGTAGTCAATTGGAGACGGTAAGCTATTGCGCACGAATGTGAGTGAAAAGAGCACTGCCAGCAGTGCACTACCCAACATTAAGTGATGAAAGCTTTCCCAAAATGGTATTTTCAAAAATCCAAATGTAGCGGCAGTAACCAACAAAATACTCATGAAAGCTACGCCAACGACGCTGCCCAGCACACCTGCCAAGCGAGGCATTCGAAGACCTTTTATATCAACTGCTTGCTCGGGCAAATGACGATGATACATTTGAATATGCTCGGTAATAAATATACCAATGAGCAAAACACTGAACCCAGTTAATAGAGACGTTATGTACAAAGGCCAATAAGCAAGAGGGTCACCTATTGGTGAAACACTGAGCCATTGCTGCTTTTGACCAGTAGCGATAAGTAACATACTGCATTGCACCACAGCTGTAACGATCACGGGCAGCCACAACCTTTTTCGAGCAGACGGTTTAGCAATCAACATAGGCTTGATTGCGCGGTAGCACAAGGTAATTGCGAGCACTGCAAATACCTCTGTTAAGCCATAAATAACCGTGAATTGTGAGGTTTGTAGCAGGCGCAACACTTCATCAACCATAAACAATGGCCAACACAGAAAGGCGCCTATTAAATACGGCATGCTGGTAAGATTTACTTTAAACAGTACCAATCTACCTAGGCCTACAACATACAAGCCTAACAACACATACAACAGATACTCATGTACAACTGAGGTCATTGTAACTCTCTATTATTGAAAATTCGCTTAATTACCAATAGATCTCACGTTGCATGGCAACTGTGCGAGTTCTCTCCATTACACGGATAAGTGTGGTTAACTTCTCCGCCGTCCATTTTCTTAACTCGTTATGAGATTCCAGGTCAGCATCATCAACTGAGCGCTTGAGCATTAGCAAGGCGTTCAATTCATCAATACCTGTTAATAAATCTAGCCAAGGTGCACGAAAGTTGCCACGCTCTTCAACAAACAAATCGCCTAGCAAAAAGCCACTCCACAACGTTTGTCTTAATACTATTTCAACAGCGACGTAGTTAGCCGGCCCCATTGTTTTGCTCAATGGCATACTTTGCTGTACCGTTTGCCAACCTTGAGACAGCCATCCCTTTGCGTGCTCTAGTACCGTGTGATCATACCCAGTTGCCACTTTGCGCCACGGTTTATTTTGGACTAGTTTAATTGCCAGAATTTTGATATCGGTTGCATCGTTATCAAACAACAACTTTTTAGGCTCATGGGCGTACAACAAGCCGGCCTGACGACCTTGCAAATAACTCACCATAGCGGGGTGTTTATTCAGCGCTTTGTTAAACAAACTTTTTTTGGACAGTAAATAGCGCAAGCTTTGAAGATCGTCTTGCCAACGCCATTTTTGCGCGTGATTGACCAGCTTTTTGTGTAGTGAGAGTAATTCTGGGCACTGTAAGACCGGCAGATATAAAGACACGCTCTGAAGTAATAGGCGAATACTCTTCTCAATTTCCGCCAACATCTTGATAGATTCACTCTCACAAAAGATATATTCGTGATGTTGCCAATGAGCCAGTGCCGTTTGGACTGCTAAACAAAATGCCTCTTCAGTGGATGTATCATCATCTAAGGCAAGGAAATCAGGAAGTGGGTTTATCTTGGCATTAAAGCCATGCAGTAATTGATAACCTTGCGCAGCTTTAGAAACATCACTTAGACGCACAGGCATATTGTCATTTATTAATGTTGCCAAGGTGAAAAGGCTATTGATATCACCTGAGATCAACTCTAATTCAATTTCATTAATGGGCGAGCTCGCCTTATCGGTGCATGCTTCTCCACAATCTAAAACCAATTCAACTTTACTTTCTCCCAGCTCTAACATGTAAGCATTACGCGTAAAGTGTGTACTGAACTGCTTAGTTAGGCCGGCATTCTTTTCTGTAACATCCCAATCTCGAGGCCATACATCAGCATCAAATAGGGTTAAATCCGGTTGCGGGTAATTCAGCGGAATATTAAATTCAGAGCGCGTATGCAAACCACCACTGACCACACCATTGGTTTTAAGGGTTTGTTCGTATCGACCATCATTTCCGCGTACGCGAAAGCCCATTTTTTGATTTTGAAAATCGTGCTTGTTCGTATCGTAGTAGTCATTCTCCAAACGCATTTCTCGATGGGACGCTACATGAATACTGTGTTTTTCAAACAAAGGGAGTACGCTTTGTGTAAAAGCGTGGTGAGCATGCTCACCGGTAACAAATTTTAATTCAATTTCAGACATGGTTGCGCTAAGGCCTGTTGCTCTTCAAACACCCGCCTTGTCTACACGACACACAGATCGCTGCAAAAACACACAGTATAGATCAGCGGTCCCTAGACATAGCTGTAGATGGTTACACCTTACCTTTGTCGATGGGTTTTCGCAATGTGATTAGTACTGTGTTGAATTAATTGCCAATGTGTTTAAAACGGGAACAAACTTGCCTTTACTGCGGTCAACCAATACCATCGACATTTTTAAACGCAGAATTGGACCTTATATGATTCGAAAGTGGTTAGCAGCAACCCTTATTGCATGCTCTTTTCAAGCATTTTCGCTACAAGACACCGCCGATTTAGAAGCATCGTTATCTCATTACATCAGAGATGACTTATTTATTTTCATACACACGGGCCCAAGTCGTAATTATCGCATTTTAGGCTCGGTCGTGGCAGGAACGCCTATTACGGTACTAGAAGAAAATAGTGAAACCGAGTTTACTCAAATTACCGACAATGAAGGACGTACAGGCTGGGTAGAAAGTCGATTTGTTACCTCGACCATGTCACAAGCAGAGCAATTGCCCAAATTGCGTGAAGCGCTAACGCAAACACAAGATAGCTTGCAGACGGCACAATCTGAAAACGCAAGAATGCGACAGCAACTTAACGATGCGCGCCAGCAAGTGTCCGAATTAACAACAGAGAATGAATCTCAAGCCAACACAATAAAGCGCTTAACAGCACAGGTAGACAACGCTGATAATGAAGAAATGGTCATGTGGTTTACCCGCGGCGGTATTGTAGCTGGGGCTGGAATATTATTGGGTGTATTGTTAACGTTTATCCCTAAGCGTCGTCGTCGCAACAACGAGTGGATGTAAATTATCTCGTCTAGCCTATTTCCCTTTGAGCCGAGATTTATCGGCTCATTCGGAGACTCATGATCTTCCTTTCTTATTACTGAAGAGTGAGTACAACTCGATAGCCTGTCGCCCTAAGGCCTCTTTTGTTTTGTTCCGCTTCTATTATTTCTTTATCGGTATTTTTTAGATCCACCGACTCATGAAAATAACCCCAATTAAGTTTTGCACATAACTTATCAATAAGCTTTAAACCTATTCCGAATCCACCGTCTAAGTTGTTCCCTTCAGAGTACTGAGGCAGCACCACTCTCTCCTCTGCTACTAACTCTAACTCTTCGTTTAGAACGGTAAGTGAATTACCTAAAAGACGAATTGTAACCTCACCTTCTTGGGTATGCTGATAGGCATTTCGAATAACATTACCAATGACGATTTCACTTGCCGTTCTTGGTAGTGTTAATTCGCACTCGTTGAGGTCAATTAACACGTTCACATCTTTGCCAGACAATAAGTACATTAAGTCTTGGCTAAGCGTTTCAACTAAGTCTTTAACATTAACTGTCTCTCTCGGCAATACAGCGTTTTCATCTCTTCCAAGCCAAAGCAAGGTTTCAGTTAAATCAGTCATTGTCTTTGAAGCATGATCAACACGTGATAGCGCATTATTGCCTTTGGTGTTTGTACTATCGATTACACGATTTAATAAAGCAATGCTGCTTCTTATCACTGCTATGGGCGTTCTAAGCTCGTGACTGGCGTGATTGACAAACTCCCGCTCTCGATTAAGCGTGTTACGCACATTCTGTAAACTGCCGTGTATCATACTTGCAAGTACATTGAGTTCTTTATAACGAAATTCTGGAATAGGCTTGTCTAGCTCATTTTCATCGAGAGAGGCTGCCCACAACTGAAGGGATTCGATAGGACGAGATACACTGCGCATCAAGAAAAGAAGCGCAACAAAGAAAGAAATCATAGCTGCAATTCCCACAATAGCACTGTAAATTACATGATTGATTCTAAAGTGCTTTCCACCATCAGAAGGCGGGGCAACAAAAACTTGTGAAACGTAGCGCTTTTGCCCATTTTCCAACGGAACTAATATCGCAAAATACGCAGATAGTGGGCGTGAAAACCAGTTAGGCTTGTTGATGTTTTTCATTAACAAAAAAGGCATAAAACTTTCTTCAGCGAAGCTCTGTTTTACTTCGCTGGGCAAGTCATCATAATTAGCATAGACATGAAAGCCGAGTATTTGAGCATGATTACTATTACCAAGTTCGGTGCTTTGCGCCGCTCGTATCATCGTATTTCGAAGCATTCCGTCCATACCATCGAAAAAGCTATCACTGCTTTGTACAGAGAAAAGCACAATAATTACCGCCGCCAAACTTAACAACGTCCATAAAACATATCGTCTTAAGCTGATACGAAGACCGCTTACCATTAATCAGCCCCTTGATTGTTAGTTTGTGATAACTGGTTTTCTTTATCCACATTAGTTGCTTGTTCTGGCTTTATAACCAAGCAAAAACCTGTGCTCGCTATCGCCTTCACTTCAATATTAGCATTTGCATTAACTAACGATTTACGTAAGTTATGAAGATGAACTTTAAGCGCATTACTTTCTGGTGCGTCCTCTCCCCACACAGCTTCAACTAAGCGTGCCCTAGGCATAACCCTACCTCGCTTTTGTAGCAATGCTTTCAGCAGCGTAAATGCTGTGGGACTTAGCTTGATAGGCGTGCTCTCCACATTGACCACCTCGTTTCCCACTTCCAAACTTACATTACCGAAACTCAGTTTTTTAATCTGCGAAGAGCGCCTGTGTGACAGCGCTTGGACCCGAGCGACAAGTTCAGGCATATCAAACGGCTTTACTAAATAATCATCAGCGCCTTTTTGAAACCCTTCTAGCTTGTTTTCCAATTGATCACGGGCGGTAAGCATAATGATAGGTGTATCATTGCCATCATCGCGTACTTTCTCGCATACGCTTAAACCATCAAGTCGCGGTAAATTAATGTCCAGCACTACAACATCAAACGGATGCTTTTGGATAAGAGACAGCGCGGCCACACCGTTTGCAGCGTGGTCGCATACCATGTTTTCAAGCTCCAAATAGTCGATAATATTGCCCGCTAGGCCCAAATCATCTTCCACTAGCAAGACACGGATCATTAGCCGTACTCTCCTTTGTGGGTTTAACCAAATACTTTGCCACTAATCGGCTTACATCGTCATAAATTAACAGTAAAGCCGGTATTAATAAAAGTGTGATGACGGTGGCAAACAAAATTCCATACCCTAGCGACGCCGCAGCCGGAATTAAGAACTGTGCTTGTACCGAGGTTTCGCCCAATATGGGGTACAAACCTACAAAGGTGGTAATTGAAGTGAGTAGCACGGCACGCAAGCGACTAGTACAAGCTTCGATAACTGCTGTTTCCACTGGCACACCATCTTCTCTCAAAGCATTAAATCGTGAAACTAATAGCAAGCTGTCGTTAACCACCACACCGCTTAGCGCCAATATGCCGTTTAGAGAAAGTAGACTAATCATAAGTCCATTCGACCAGTGGCCAATAATAGCACCAACAATGCCGAAAGGGATTGCGGTCATAATAATAAGCGGCTGAACATAGGATTTAAGCGGTATTGCTAACAACGCGAAGATAGACAACAAGGCTAATATAAACACGCTTTGCATTGAACTTTGTGTCTCAGCTTGCTGCTCAGCCTCACCAGCAAAATAAAGCGATAAGTCTTGATACTGGCGTGATAGCTGAGGAACGAACTCGCTATTTAGGTTTTTCACTAATTCTGTAGAAGTAATAACATCGCTATCCACCGACGCACTTACCGTAAGAGCACGTAAGCCATCTATACGAACAACCTGCTTTTCTTGTACATCTTGAATAACGTTAGCCACGACAGAAAGTGGAACTACTGTGCCATCATCTAGGCGCACTTGGGTATTCATTACATCAGACGGATTCATCCTATCTTTTTCAGGGTAACGCACCCGCACTTTTACTTCGTTTTTGTCGCGCAAATAACGTTGTACAATTTCTCCACCAAATGCTTTTAACAGTTGCTGCGATAGGCTTTGCGTATTTAATCCTAAAGCTCGTCCTTCAGGAGTGAGTTCGAAGCGCATCATGGCTTCGCCGGGTGTCAGCGAGCTTTCTACCGCGTATACGCCATCGATACTATTTAGTACTTCAATAAAGGCATCATTAGCCGCCGTCAGGGTATCGTCGTTAATGCTTTTAATTTCAACGTTAAACCCGTCAACCATCTCTCGTCGTGAGCGTATTTTTAGGCTTTTTACTCCTTCTAAATTGCCGGTTAGAGCATTCCAGCGCGCTGATAATTCATCGAGAGAATAAGAAGAGTCTTTATCAAGTGAAATGGTGATGGTTCCACTTTGATCGCCACTTGCCGTCACTTGCAAACTACTAATGCCGCTCTTAGTCACGCCTTTCTCTTGTGTTAATTGACGATCTGCCTCAAGCGCATTTCTCTCTAGCAGCATTAAGTTGCGTTCGTTCTGCCCATAGCTCGCATCACTATAAAGCGACATATTGGCCGATACCGTGTCGCCCTGCATGCTAGGGAAGAAGCTCACTCTTACCGCGCCTGTTAACGGTAAGCTAACCACCATTATAAAAAGTGCAATAAACAACAATACAGCGGCATAACGGTAGGCTACGGTAATGTTCAACAACCGTTGATACACGCGATAGTTAAACCACTGAAGTCCATCATCCGCTTTTTGTTGCACTTTGTTCCACAAGCCACCTAAGCCTTTGCGGGCTTTCTGTTTCGTTGGCAGATGGGCTAAATGAGAAGGTAAGATCAGCTTTGATTCCACCACCGACAACAATAAACACAAGGTAACGATAGTGCCGAACTGAGAATAAAGCGTACCTAAGCCGCCCGAAACGTTTGATAAAGCGAAAAAGGTGGCCACCGTGGTCAAAACCCCAAACAGTGTGGGAACAGCCACTTTATGAGTACCTAAAATGGTGTTTTGAAGTGTATCGCCGTGCTGTTTACGCGTGGCGTACACACTCTCCCCCACCACCACGGCATCGTCCACCACAATACCAAGGGCCATGATAAAACCGAATGTGGTCATCTCGTTTAACGTCATTCCCGTATAGCTGTCGGTCATGAAGTACAAGGTGCCGAAGAAGATAAACGGCAAGCCTGCCGCCACCCAAAATGCTACACGTAAATTAAGAAACACTGCAAGAGTAACAAACACCAACACAATGCCCATAAGCGCGTTGTTGGTGAGTAACGCCAATCGCTCAGTAATAAGCGTGCTTTTGTCATACCAGGTTTCAAGCTCTACGCCTTCGGGCAGTACACCTTTTTCGTGCCATTCATCCACTACTTCGTGGGCCTGCTGCACCATTTTGGTCACGTCACCATATTCATCCATGAGCACTTGAATGCCGTACCCATTGGAACCGTTGTAACGTGATAGGTGATAGCTATCATCGGCAAACATATCGCGTACTGTAGCGACATCGCCAACAGTGAGTATGACGCCATTGGTATCGGTAATCAGGGGAATGTTGGCAAAATCTCTCGCCCAGTAAGACTGTTCAGACGCTTTTAAACGAATCACCTTTTCTTTGTTGCGCAAGCTGGTGGTAAGCGCGGTATTCGACTCCTGGTTAACGGCATCAGCTACGTCTGACAGCGTTAATCCGTAGGCTTGAAGCTTGCCTTCGTCTATTTCAATAGACATCATAGGGTCAACAAAGCTGCCTGCGCTGACTTCGCGAATGTCGTCTGTTGCTAGTAAATCTCGCTCTAATTGCTCACCCAAGTACTGAAGCGTAGCATGGTCTACATCACCATAAAGCTGCACCCAAATAGCATGTTCTTGTCGGCGTGCTTTGCTAATAACAGGGTTTTCAGCATCAGATGGAAAGTTAGAAATACTATCTACTTCGGTTTTGATGTCGTTGAAAAGCGTGTCTAAATCGTATTCGGTTTCTTTTTCTACCTGCACACTTGCGCCGCTGGCGTTCGAGGTAGACGTAATTCGCTTAATCCCCGGGATCGCTTCCAGAGCGGTTTCAATTTTGATAGCTATGCCTTCTTCAGCTTGTTTAGGATCACCGCTATCGTATGTCATCGATATGGTAACAAAGCGCGGTTCCATACTAGGAAACGCTTCTTTGCGGATATCATTCATAGAAACCAAACCAAGCACAATTAGGCTGATCATCAACAAATTGGCCGCCACCGAATTCTGTGCAAACCAAGCGATAACTCCCCTGGAACTTTGCGCATTGTCTTTAGGTTCTTCGCTCCCACCCAAAGGTGCACCGCCTCGATTGTTAGTCATTGGCTCGCCCTCCTGTTTTTCCTTCTATCACAGGCTTTACTTGCGCATTCACCAAGTAACTATTTAAAGGCCGCGCAACCACAAGCGCTTGGCGTATTTCGTCAACCTGTTCTGACATGCTGTCGCCGCTAACGTTACCCGAGGTTTTACCCGCAACATTACTCACAATATCGCCCGTAACTTCACTGGTTTTTGGTGGGGTGATGTAGGCATAACCTTCACTTTCAAACAGCACCGAAGGCGTAAATTTTGCCAACTGCCCGGTAGATGGCATTACTATCCATACTTCTTGCTTTTGCGAGATAGCAGAAGCCGGCAGTTTCCACACATTCTCAAGTACTCTACCTTCAATATCGGCCTGCACAAAGCTGCCGAATAAAAGAGGCGTGGAATATGCTAACGGCTTTTCAATAGCAGCAATGGCGTTACGCTGCCGTGTTGTATCGCTTTGATGCCATTCAGCGCGTACGATATTGGCATCCCAGGTATTTCCCGTAGTAGTATCGGTAAGCGTTACCGACCAATTAAGGGGTACATCACCAGACAACTGCGTTTTAGAACCAGAAGGTAATTGAGCCCATTGCCTAGGTGAAAGGCCAATAGCCACTTCGGCAATATCTGCAGAATAGAGTGTGGCAACGGCACTACCAGCTTGAACATAGCTCCCTAGCGCAATGTCACGGCTGACTACCAACGCATTGAAAGGGGCACGTAACGCGGTAAACGCCAAATCTCGCTTGGCTGAATTTACACTTTGCTCGGCTTCATCCAATGTTGCCTGAGCGGCTTTTAGCTGTGGTTCACGCAATACCAACGTCGACAGTGGCTCTCCATCAAGCCCTGAACGTGTCCACTCATCTTTCGCTTGAATACCCTGTAATCGCTCTTCTTCTAGGCTTACCAACGCGGTTTGATAAGTTGCAGTGGCACTTGCTAACGCCTGTTGATAGCTGGTGTCATCAATACGTGCCAATACCGTATTATCACTAACCAATGCGCCGGTTTTAAAAAGTGGCGATACGTGGGTAACTTGACCACTAACCTGTGCGACTAAGCTCAAACTATCTTGCGGAACAACCTGACCATACCCCCTCACCTTAGCACTATAGCTGTCGGCGGTTACATCAATAACGCCTACTTGCGCTAGGTGAGAATCACTAGTTTTCTCTTTTTCTAATGCCCGTGTAGACAAAACGTCTGTGGTCACATCACTACTATGTGCACTTTCACCATTTACTGCTTTCTTTGCTTGAAAACCCTTTTTTGATTGCTCAGAATTAGCGGGCATTTCCTGAGGCATTGACTTCGAAGCTTCCTGCGGCCTGGCGCCTGGGTGCTGGGCGCCCATATTTATCATGGTATACATGACCGCTAGCGCAATACTTGCAGCGGCGAGTAAGGTTACAATCATTCGTTTGTTTCTCATTGCGACACTCCAAGGCCAAGGGCTAGGCCTAAGTCAATTCGGTTTTGTAGTTTCTGGGCGTTAAGCTCAACTGCTTGAGCTTGTAGGTTAAAGCGCGTGTCATACACGGAAAGTACGTCCAAGATATCAGCAAGGCCTTGTCGATATTGACCTTCAATGTTAGAGACGCTGCGCTCTGCATTCGCTAACGCCACATTGGTGTGGCTAATTCGAGCACTCAATGCGGTTTCGCTATCCAGCGCATTTTGGGTTTCCTGCACCGCCGTTAATAGCGTTTCGCGATACTGCCACCAAGCGTTGGCTGAGGTTAGCTTTGCATCTTCAACTTGCGCCCTTAAAGCGCCCCCCTGAAACAGTGGCGCAGTCATTTGCCCAAGCAAACTCCATAAAGGGTTAGTAAACAAAGCTTGTGAAGGTGTGGAGGCATTATCAGAAAAGGACGCTGATAAGCTAATACTTGGCAACAGCGCTTTGTAGGCCACATCGACTTCAAACTCTGTTGCTTTTAACGCATAAAAAGCCGCCTGAAGATCGGGTCTACGCGCTAGATCCTGTTTAGGCAAAGTTGTCAGCGGCAATAACACGTCGGGAAAACTAACTTGCGTGTTGAGCTCGTTTAGCGACTGGTCTTGCCTGCCTAAGAATACGGCCAACGTGCGCTTTGCTGTTAACAGTGCATTTTCATATTGAGCAATAGTAGCGCGTGTATTTGCACTGCTTGTACGCGCAGTATCTAAATCGTCTAGGCTTCCCAGCCCAGTGCTATAGCGCTTTAAGATAACGGCTTCGTTATTTTCTAATACCATTAACCGAGACTGTTCAATATTCAGTAATTGCTGCTGAGTAAGTATGTCGATATAGCTTCTTATTACGTTAGCGACCAGAGAATCTCTGGCTGACTGATAGCTGGCTCTGGCACTTATTGCATCTAAGTTTGCTGCACTTATTCCATCGCTGATTTTTTGCCATAGGTCCAGCTCCCAACTGACGTTCATGCTCGCACTATAGCTCGGACTACTCGTGTTTGAGCTGTTGTTTAAGTTGGTAGATGCACTGCTATTGGTGGATTCACTTTTTGACGCAGAAAAGCTTACGTCAACATTAAGGTTACTATCCGCTTTTGCGCTATCAATGGCTACTTGTGCTTTTCTAAGCGTTATTAGCGACTGCTGCAGACTAGCATTAGAAGACAAGGCTTCATCAATGTAACCGGCTAAGTGGGCTAACTCTTTGAAATCAATGACATCGGTTAACGTCGTGTCCGAATTCAGCAGCAAGGTTTGTGTTGATTCTTGTTGCCGTGCTTGAGACTGCCAGACGACGTTGCTCCCCGTTGACGTAGATGCCGATTCGCTCAACACTCTGTCATCAGTACTTGCGCATGCAGACAGCAAAATGCAAAGGGTAATACTATTTACCGTCAGTTTTATCTTGCCCATTACTTGTGCCTATTACTTGGCGCATAGCTTACTTTCGAAGGTCTATGCGCAGCCTTTTTAAATTAACTGACACGAGTATTTCAAACGCAGGGTTAAGGCCCGGTTAAGGAAAGAAAAAGGAAAGGGTAAGGTATTAGAAAAGCTGAAAGAAAATCCAAGGTAAGCAAAATAAAAAGGCCAGCTTAACGCTGGCCTTTGAATGAGGTGTTGTGAAGATAGCTATTTTATTAAGTAGCTATCTTACCAAGAAGGTAATTACCACAAGCATTATCGCTTATTCATCATCTTCAACTAAGGTCATCAATGACGTGTTTCCACCTGATGCCGTAGTATCAATACTGATGGTCTTCTCTGTCATCAAACGTTGAATCAAGTTGTCGTTATACTCTGCGGTGATAACTGGCAAAATTGCACCTTCGCGCGATGAAAGCATGGCTGTGATACGCGCTGTACGCTGGGTACTTGAATCTACAACAACGCCTGACAAATCTTCGTCCATCAGCAAGGTGTCTAAATGCGCAAGACGTGCAACTTGGAATAGACCAGATGGCGCGCCTGTAGACTCAAACTTGTTCTGAATTTCTACGGCTTCCTCGTAGAATATTTCAGACACAACCGACACTACAGGGTTACCTGTTGATAGTGCAGTTACAATAGACAATAACCAGTATTCAAAAGTTACGTCCTTATCGGCAAAACACACCAAGATACCACGAGGCTCAAGGTACAGCTTATTAGACTCGCCTGTTGGGCCTGGCAATGTTTGTGGCTTCGCCAACTTACGCTCAACACTGGTTAGCTGTTGACGTGCTGTAGCCAAGGTACGGTTCAAATCGTCTGCCAACTCGTCAACAATATCGACCTTAGCAATTTTTGCTAGCAGCTGACGAACCATGGAAATGCGGTCGTTCAACGCAGTGTGTCGCCATTGCCCTTCTACCGCTTTTGCCTTGTCCATCATAACATGGGCGCGTTCTGCAATTTTTTCATCACCCACTAACGCTGCATCTGTACTGTCGACGTCCTCAATGTGTGATGGTTTAGGCGTTGCACGCTCCATCATTAAACGCGGTAAGTAGTTAGGGCCACCCGCTTTTGGCCCTGTGCCTGACAGACCTCGACCGCCAAATGGCTGCACACCAACAATGGCACCAATCATATTGCGGTTTATGTATACGTTACCCGCACGGCTCTTAGCAGCTAATTCATTCGCACGCTCTTCAATGCGAGAATGAATTCCCATGGTCAAGCCGTAACCTGTACTATTGATTTGCTCAAGTACGTTTTCCAGCTCTTTAGACTTGAATCTAACAATGTGAACCACCGGGCCGAAGACTTCTTTCTCAAGTACATTAATGTTCTTGATTTCATACAAGGTTGGCGTAAAGAAGGTACCGTTTTCAAAACCTTCTGGCATGTCATTGCGATAAAGTAGCTTTGCTTTGTCTTCCATGTATTTCTGATGATCGGTCAGGCTCTTAAGTGCCTTTTCATCGATTACAGGACCAACATCAGTGGCTAGTTGTGTTGGGTCGCCGACGGTAAGCTCTTTCATTGCACCAATCAACATATCAGTGAGATCGTCAGCAATATCTTCTTGTACAAACAATACGCGTAGTGCTGAACAGCGCTGACCCGCACTTTGGAAACCTGAATGGATAACATCGTCAACAACTTGTTCAGGTAGCGCTGTTGAGTCAACAATCATACAGTTTTGACCACCGGTTTCGGCAATCAATGGTACTTGCTCTCCACCGCGCTCTGCTAGTACTTGTGAAATAAGCGTTCCAGTTTGTGTTGAACCAGTGAACATAACCGCTTTAATGCGCTCGTCAGGTAGCAAGGTGTCACCCACGTCTTTGCCTGGTGCAATAATGAGTTTTAGTGCATCTTCTGGTAAACCAACGGAATGCATAATATCAACTGCACGCTGAGCAATAATGCTGGTTTGCTCAGCAGGCTTTGCAATAACCGTATTACCTGTCACCAATGCAGCAGCGACCTGTCCCAAGAAAATGGCAAGTGGGAAGTTCCACGGGCTGATACAAAGTACTACGCCACGGGGAAGTAAGCGTTGATCTTCAGCCAGCTCTTCTGCGCGTACCGCATAATAGCGACAGAAATCTACCGCTTCGCGCACTTCATCAATACTGTCTTGTGCCACTTTGCCAGCTTCTCGCATACAAATTGCGATAAGCTCTGCCATATGGCGTTCTAGGGCATCTGCGGTACGGTTGAGAATTTCGGCACGCTCTTTAACATCGCGTTTTGACCATGCATCAAAGCCCGTATCAGTCGCGCCAAGGGCCTTTAACATGTCATCAGGTTTGGCATAATAGTGATAGCCCACAACATCGTTGTGATCAGTAGGACTACGCACAGGCGTAGCACCCTCTGGTATTTCGCCTGTCACTTTGTAATGCTCTTGCCAGCGCTCTAGCTCGTGCTTAAGCGCAGTGACCGCGTTGGTGTCAGTAAGATCTAACCCTCTGGAGTTATCTCGCTCAGGTGCATACAACCCACGGGGTGTTTTGATGAGTTTGTTATAGCGCACTTTAAGACGCTGGGTTTTCTCTACTGGGTCTTCTAGCAGTGACTCAACGGGCTTTTCATCATCCACGATGGCGTTTACAAAAGAAGAGTTCGCACCGTTTTCAAGAAGGCGACGAACAAGGTAAGCCAATAGGTCTTCATGCTCACCTACTGGTGCATATACGCGACACTGAATTTTGTCTTGTGTTACAACTTGGTCATACAGGGTATCACCCATGCCGTGTAAGCACTGGAATTCAAACCCTTCTTTGTCGTCACCCGCTAGCTCAACAATGACAGAGGCAGTGTAGGCGTTGTGTGTAGCAAACTGCGGGTAAATTGAATCGCGGTACTCAAGTAAGCGGTTAGCACAGGCGTGATATGACACATCCGTTGACGATTTACGCGTAAATACAGGAAACTCTTCAAGCCCAGCTTGTTGAGTCAGTTTAATTTCTGTATCCCAGTATGCGCCTTTAACTAAGCGCACCATCAATGGACGCCCTACTTCTAACGTTAGTGCACGCAAATGCTCGATAACGTGAATAGCGCGCTTTTGGTATGCTTGAACCGCCAAGCCAAAGCCCGACCAACCATTGAGGTCTTCGTCGCGAAATACCGCTTCAATAATATCGAGTGATAACTCAAGTCTGTCAGCTTCTTCAGCATCAACTGTCAAGCCTATGTCGTATTCCTTCGCCATCATGCACAGTGCTTTTAGGCGAGGAGGGATCTCTTCCATCGCGCGCTCGCGGTGCGAAAATTCGAAACGTGGATGAATGGCAGAAAGCTTGACAGAAATACCGGGAGAACGCTTTGGTCCACGGCCATTTGCCGCTTTACCAATAACTTTTATGGCTTTTACATAGGCATCGTAATAGCGGTCGGCGTCACGCATGGTGCGGGCGCCTTCACCTAGCATATCGTATGAGTATACATAGCCTTTAGTTTCTTTATCTTTTGCACGCTCTACCGCATCTTCGATAGTTTCACCCATTACGAATTGGCGACCCATGACGCGCATGGCGATATTCATAGCACGGCGAATTACCGGCTCACCCAATCTACCCAAGGTTTTCTTCAATAGGCCAAACTGCTCTTGTTTACGCTTATCGGCGTAATTCACCATGTTGCCGGTAAACAATAACCCCCATGCTGATGCGTTAACAAAAAGCGAATCTGAATTACCTAAATGGGGAGTCCACTGTCCTTTTGACAGTTTATCGCGAATGAGCTCGTCTTGTGTTGCTCTGTCTGGTACGCGCAGTAAAGCTTCGGCCAAACACATTAACACCACACCTTCGGCGGTAGACAATGAGTACTCGTTTAACAGTGCATCAACACCACCGTGCCCTTCTTGTTCACGGCGAATTTGGAGTACCATTTTCCGTGCTCTTTCCCAAGCGCGACTTCTCGCACGAGGGTTTACCTCGGCAATAGGCAATATTTGATCGACGGCCACCGACTCACTAATGCGATAGTAATCTCGAATACGTTGGCGTAGGGGTGATGTTGTGTGAAGTGTGTCGTTAATGAGCATTGCAACCCTTTCATAGAAATAGCTGTAACAAAAAAAAGCGTTCCTGCCGTGATAGGCCTACCCACGGTTACATGGAAGCGACTAAAAAACAAGCAAAGTAGCTACTTTGCAATTACGCATCGTTCTTATCTTTTAACTTTATTATTTTGGATGAAGATCACGACAGCGCCAAAATTGCGCGGATGTTAGCACACAAAAAAGCCCTGCCAAGCCCCCGTCCACAAAGTTTTTTTAATTCTCTGTCAAGCTACGTATTCAGTGCGTTAGATGACATTTAACACGCCTCTGTTTCAGCGCTATTTTTTCACTCAGTATCAAGAGAAATTACTGTCACGCCAGGTTGCGCATATTTGTCCATTTCAGATAACGCTTGGGGGGCCTCTTCAAGAGAAATTATCTTTCCTATGAGCGCTTGAGGATTGAGCTTTCTCGCAGAGATCATGTCAAACATAGCTTCATAGCGATGGGCCTGTATACCGTGGCTTCCTACAATCTCAAGTTCATGTGCCACCACAGCATCCATTGGGATAGGCGGCGTTGATTGTTCGGCTAGGAGCAAACCAACTTGAACGTGTTTACCACGTTTTCTTAAACTATTTACTGAGTTAACACAGGTAATTGGATTACCTAGAGCATCAATTGACACATGAGCACCGCCTGAAGAGAGTTGCTTTATAAAAGCTGGTACATCAGATTCTCTAGTGGCGTTAACCACTACATCTGCGCCCAATTTTTTAGCAAGAGATAACGCTTCATCTGAAATATCAACCGCAATCACATTGGCGCCAATGCTTGAGGCGATCATGACTGCTGATAACCCTACACCACCGCAGCCGTGAACAGCAACCCACTGTCCCGCGCTAACCTTTCCCTGATCTACCACTGCGCGAAATGATGTGGCGAAGCGGCATCCCAAACTAGCAGCTGTCACAAAGTCAATCTCTCCGGGTAGATGAACCAAGTTCACATCAGCGAAGTCTATTTCCACGTATTCGGCAAAGGACCCCCAATGCGTAAAACCAGGCTGAGTTTGATTCCCACATACTTGGTGATTTCCCGACGAGCATTCTGAGCATCTACCACACGCACTGATAAAAGGCACAGTTACATTGTCGCCCACGTTAAAACGCTTAACTTCATTACCGATAGCTTCAACAACGCCGGCAAACTCGTGGCCCGGAACATGCGGCAAACTTATCCCGTCATCATGCCCCATCCAACCATGCCAATCACTGCGGCACACTCCTGTTGCTTTAACTTGAATTACAACCCCATGAGCTTTAGGCACGGGCTTTGCCACTTCTTCAATACTTAGCTTTCCGCCAAATTGTTCAAACAGTACCGCTTTCATAACCATGGCTCCTTTAAAAGGGTTAACTACACACGTTAAGTGTATTTTCTGAATGGGTTCATTCTAATTGAAAGTTCTTGAAATAACCTTGCTTTGCAGTTGCATAATTAAGCCTTGCTTGAAAGATTCTTTCACTTAGAATCAATCAAAAGAAAGACGCTACTAATTATTGACGACCGAATAAATGGATAACACAGATAAAAAGATTTTAGCGTTGTTACAACAAGATGGAAGACTCGCTAATGCCAAGCTCGCTGAACAACTTAATATGAGTGAAACCCCTTGCTGGAGAAGAGTAAAACGCTTAGAAAGCGAGGGGTATATTGAGAGTTATCAAGCGAATTTAGATAAACGCAAACTCGGCTATGGAGTGTTAGCATTTGTACAGCTTACCTATACCGCCCATGACACTAAAACGACTAATGACTTTATAAGTATTATCAATAATTGCGACAATGTACTAAGTTGCCACAACACCACTGGCAACGCAGATTTTCTATTACAAGTCGTCGCAAAAGACTTGGATGACTATAGCCATTTCGTAGACAGTGTATTGCGAAAACTACCGGGTATATCAGACATATCATCAAGTATATCTCTTAAAGAACTAAAGTCTTCTACTCGATTACCAATAGCGTAATTAGCGCGAAGTCGATCGAATCTCGCGCTGATGAACTTTTTTATTTTGTAATGCGTTTGTATTGATGGAAGATCTGGTGTGAGTACATTACACTGAATTTTCGTTGTCATACCCCAAGGCAAATGCTTTTTATTGAAGTTTTCGAATGGTTTATTGTACGCCATTTGGAAATATCACCATCAAATTGCTGAATTGGGGAAATACACAGTATCAAGGAGTGGAATATGAGTAGCGCTAGCAAAGGCAAGCCTGTTTTGAAATGGGTTGTTGGTTTTTTCGTTGTACTTTTTTTGGTGTATTTTTTATTCGCCAACACCATTATAAAAGCGGTGCTAGAGTCAAAACTTGGCGAGTCTTACGGTGCTGAAGTCAATATTGACGACTTTGATCACTCCTTGTTCCCTACCACGGTAACGTTAAAAGGCATTGCATTAACTAACCCAACTAAGCCTACACACAATCAAGTATTTGTTGGTGAAGCCAATGCAGATGTGGAGCTGGCCCCTTTGTTAAACGATCAGGTTATCGTCAACAACCTCAATTTACTCGAAGTACAATTTGATACCAGTCGTCCCGAACCCGGTGACGTTTATCGTGTGCCTGAGCGTTCGCTGTCTTTTGATGAAATGAAAGCAAAAGCACAAGAAGCCGTACCTACCGTTGACGAGCTATTGGCGCGCAATCCGCTAAAGACCACTGCCGCCATTGAAGACGCGAAAGCAGCTTACGAGACTTACAGTAAAACACTGAAAGAAGACTATACCTCACTGCCCGACAAATCACGCATTGACTACTACAAAAGTGAAGTCGCAAAGCTGAAAGAAACCAATTACAAAGACCCACAAGCCCTTATTGAAGCAAAAACGGTATTTGATAAATTAAAAGAAGAAATGCAAGCCGACAAAGCCCTTATTAGTAGTTTTACAGAAAAGGCGTCAAAGGCGAAAAAAGCACTTAGTGCAAGTGCAGAGGCGCTTAAAAACGCGCCTAAAGAAGATTACGCATTACTGAAAGGTGTAATTGCAGGCGACCAAGCAGCGCTTTCTCAAGTTACTTATTTTGTATTTGGCGATAAAGCAGCTGAATATACTGAGTATTTAATGGCGGCGATGCAAATTGTTATGCCGCTGATTCAAGGCGAAGAAAAAAGCGAGGCCCCCGCTGAAGTTCCCAACATATTGGTTAAAGAAGCAAATGTATCTGTGTTATGGCAAAACGAATCTATCACCAGCAAATGGAATAACATCACCAACGTGCATGAAGTCTTTGGTAACCCCACTACCTTTACCATTGAAGCGGCTGGAGATTTACTTAAGTCATTCACCTCAAACGGTGAGTTTTGGATTGATGGCAATGGCGTAGATGCCAGTCAGGTATGGCAGTTAGCTGGCGTGAATATGGCAAACATTACTATGAGCGGTAATGAAACCCTCAATGCGGTACTCAAGTCTGCACTCATGCAAACTAACGGTTCAATGAAGGTTACCGACAACATGTTGTCTGGTACCGGTGAAGTTGATTTACAAGAATTGGTAATGGAAGCCGCAGGTACCAGTGAAGTTACAGAGGCTATCGCAAAAGCCTTGCAAACGTTAACCAGCTTGAACATGACCATGTTACTGGATGGCACTTTGTCTAACCCAGGTTTTAATATAAAGTCTGATTTAGACAATAAACTAGCCCAAGCCGCATTGTCACAACTTACCGATAGCCAGAAAGGTAAGTTAGAAGAGCTAAACGGTAAGCTCAATAGTATGATTGGCGACCAACAATCTCTGTTATCAGGTGAATTGGTAGACGTTAACAGCATGATAAGCGCAGCCCAAGGTGACAGTGCTGCTTTACAAGAATTACTGCAAGCGCAATTAAACAATGTGGTTGAGCAGCAAAAGAATAAATTGCTCGACAAATTGAAAGGGAAATTTGGTCAAGGTGAATAATGTACCTTTGACTCAGCGCTGCATAGCGGCATAATAGGCAAATGCAGAGGCTGTGACTGCCTCTGCATTTTTTTGCTCAACCTTTTTTTGCTCAACCTAAAGTCAGGTGAATCTGTGTTGCAAGGTAAATGGCTTCCCATCGTTTTGTTAGTACTGCTTGGACTACTGCAGTACCGGCTATGGTTTGGCAAAAACAGTATTCCCGATTATTACAGTCGACAGCAAGAAGTTCAGCAACAAGCCAATCAAAATGCCAACCTTGTACAACGCAATGCGTTGTTAAAAGCTGATATCAACGATTTAAAAATAGGTCTTGAAGCGATAGAAGAACGCGCTAGAAATGAGCTTGGCTTGATCAAGAAAGGCGAAACCTTTTATCGCATTTTACCTGCAGAAACTAAGTGAAGAAAATGACTACCCCTCGTGTTGTTGCGGTCATTCCCGCAGCAGGCGTTGGCAGCCGAATGCAAGCCGACCGCCCCAAGCAATACCTTAGCATTGCCTCAAAAACCATACTTGAACACACAATTGACGCCTTGCTAAGCCACCCTCACATAGATGATGTAATTGTTGCCATAAGCCCTGATGATCACTACTTCGATGCGCTAGAATTGAGGAAAAAGCCCATTACTGTTGTAAATGGAGGAAAAGAACGCGCCGACAGTGTACTTAATGGCATATCAATACTAGCTGATAATGATTGGGCTTTAGTACATGACGCGGCCCGCCCCTGTGTTGATGACAACGATATCACGGCACTTCTTGCTGTGATCTACGACAACACTGTTGCAGGAGGAATTTTAGCCAGCCCAGTGCGCGACACCATGAAACGTGCCAAAGCAAGCAATAACATGGATAATGGCATTACTTCTACTTCAACACCTGTTATATCCCATACTGAAACACGGGATAATTTATGGCATGCCCTTACGCCGCAGTTGTTTCCCGCAGGGCTACTTAAGCAGGCACTAAAAAAAGGCTTAGAAGACGGTGCGAATATTACCGATGAAGCTTCAGCCATGGAATTAGCCGGGCATCGCGTTGCCCTTATCAGCGGTAGCCCTGCCAATATTAAAATTACGCATCCGGCAGATCTTCCTTTAGCAACATTTTATCTACAACAAAAATTAAACACGCGCCCTGATATGGCGCACATTCAAAAGGCACAATCACAATGCGAATAGGACACGGCTTTGACGTACACAAATTTGGTGGTGAAGGCCCCATCACAATTGGTGGCGTAAAGATTGATTATGTTGAAGGGCTTGTAGCGCACTCTGACGGTGACGTGTTACTACATGCGCTATGCGATGCGCTACTGGGTGGTGCCGCGCTAGGCGACATTGGCAAACACTTTCCCGACACCGATGACGCTTACGCCGGTGCGGACAGCCGTGTTTTATTGCGTCATGTTGTTGCTGTGGTCAAAGAGAAAGGCTACAAACTTAGTAATGCCGATATGACCATAGTGGCTCAAGCGCCCAAGATGGCGCCACACATTCACGCCATGCGTGAAATTATTGCCAAAGACTGCGATGTTCACATTGATGATATCAACGTAAAAGCCACCACCACCGAAAAGCTTGGATATACTGGACGCAAAGAAGGTATTGCGTCGCATGCTGTAGTGCTATTGGAAAAACTATGAAACCGTTAGATACCGAACACTGGCAATATTATTTCACTAAACCTGTTTCTACAGGCATCTTCAAATTTCAAGCCGACGACTTTCAAGTTGTAGAAGATTTGGGTTACGAGCCTTGTGGCGAGGGCGAGCATCAGTTCGTTTTTATCGAAAAGACAAACACCAATACCGCTTATGTTGCCGAGCAATTGGCGCGGTTTGTTAATTTGCCACTGCGCCAAGTGACCTATGCAGGCAGGAAAGACAAATATGCGGTTACACAGCAGTGGTTTGGCATACACGCTCCCGGCAAAGCAGACTTTGATTTTAGTGGCTTTGAACTTGAAGGTGTGCGGGTTTTAAAACAAACAAGACACAACAAAAAATTACGCACTGGCCAGCTAAAAGGCAATCACTTCACTATTACGTTGCGTCAAGTACTACACCCAGAAGCAATAGAAGCACGTTTAAAGGAAATTGCTCAACACGGCGTACCAAATTATTACGGCGAGCAACGCTTTGGCGTTATGCGCTTAAACGAAATGGGTGAAGTACAGCGCGGTGGAAACCTTGTTATGGCCGAGCGTATGGTTAATGGTGAAACCATACGACACAGAAACAAACGCTCTATGGCACTGTCGGCACTGCGCAGTTGGTTGTTTAATGAAATGCTCTCGACCCGCTTAGCACAAGGACAATTTGATAAGGTTTTGGAAGGCGATGCCTTAGTGCTGTCGGGCTCAAATAGCTATTTTGTGCATCAAGAGGCTAGTAGACACGAACAGACACAGCAACGTTACAATGACAAAGACGTTTGCCCATCAGCACCGCTATGGGGTAAAGGCAATTTAGCAACATCACACGCTGCGCTTAAAATGGAAGAGGAAGTCGCTCATCAACATGCACAAGTGGTGGACTTTTTAAGTCAGTGCGGCTTTGAACAAGAACGTCGCGCTATCAAAATTTGGCCATCACAACTTGAATGGTTGGTTAAGGGTGATACATTTACTGTTTCGTTTGCACTTCCCAGTGGCTGTTTTGCAACTTCGGTGTTAAGAGAGTGCGTCGAGACCTTATCGCCAATAAACAGAGTATAAAAATGGACTGTTTGTTTTTAGCGCACATGACGGTTGTTTAAAGTTTAGATAATATACACAAAAGCGTGGCTCGCAAAATCACCTGTTTTGCGTAGTTTTGAATAATAATAAAGGAAAGTACGCAATATCATGAGAGCTTCTAGAAAAGGAGACGCGTTAGCACAGCTGCTATATAACGAAGGTATACGTTCGCAAGCTGTGTTAAACGCCATTGCAGGTACACCCCGCGAAGGTTTTTTACCCGACGCATTAAAACACAAGGCCTATCAAAATACGGCATTGCCCATTGGTCAAGGACAAACCATTTCGCAGCCGTATATTGTTGCCAAAATGACCGAATTGCTACTAGATAGCCCAAATAAACCTGAAAAGGTGTTAGAAATAGGCACAGGTTCAGGTTATCAAACCGCCATTTTAGCCCAGCTTTTTAATAAAGTATTTAGTGTAGAACGCATCAAATCACTGCAGTTTCAAGCTAAACGCCGCATGAACCAACTCGACCTTCACAATATCTCTATGAAACACGGTGACGGTTGGAAAGGTTGGGTTTCAAAAGGCCCTTACGACGCCATTATTGTTACGGCGGCTGCGGCAAGCCTTCCTCAAGATTTGTGCGATCAGCTTAAAGAAGGCGGTAGAATGATTATCCCTGTGGGTAACGAACAACAATCACTGCTTTGCATTGATAGAATAGAAGGTGAGCTACAAACCTCAACCATTGAGTCAGTCAGGTTTGTCCCCCTTGTTGCAGGAGAGCTAATGTGAAGCTTTTTGAGCCATGCTATGACATGGCATTACGCTGGGCCAGGCATCGTCATGCAACCAAATACTTAGGTGGGCTCAGCTTTTCAGAATCGGTGTTCTTTCCTATTCCTCCCGATGTAATGTTAGCGCCCATGGCGTTATCTCAACCAAACAGAGCGTGGCAATTTGCGCTTATTACCACAATTGCGTCTATTTTGGGCGGTATTGCAGGATATTGTCTCGGCTATTTTGCCTTTGAGGCTTGGCTCTCACCGCTTATTGAGCAATGGGGCTATGCACACAAAATAGATACCGCCATGCAGTGGTTTAAGGATTATGGCGTGTGGGTTGTATTTTTAGCGGGGTTCTCGCCTATCCCCTATAAAATATTCACTGTAAGCGCTGGTTTCCTGCAAATGGCATTCTTTCCTTTCATCATTGCGTCGGCTGTTGGTCGCGGTGCCCGTTTCTTTTTGGTTGCAGGGTTAATGCGCTGGGGTGGAGCAGCCATGGAGCAAAAGCTACGGCAGTATGTAGAAATTCTTGGCTGGGGCGTGGTATTACTTGCCATAGCCGCTTACTTGTTGCTGCGATGACATGCTTAAGCCGCTAGGGACTGTTGCAGCTACATTACTCTATCTATTCGCTCTGCAAGGATGCGCAGACAGAAGCGCCCCTGCTCCTGTTGTATTACTTAATAGTCAAGTTGTTGATGGCAGCGAAGAATACACCCAAGATACGTATAAAGTACAACGTGGCGACACCCTTTTTGCAGTGGCTTGGTACACCGGTAACGATTATCTAGATCTTGCAAAATATAACGGATTATCTGAACCTTACACTATTTTCCCCGGCCAAACTCTTCGGGTTACGCCCCCTAGTAAGGCAGCCTATGCCACCGATAGATCGCCAAAACTGACTAAAAAGTCAACAGATCCGACCACGCCCAGTGTAGACAAAAGTCTGGTTGACCGCAAAAAAACACAGGCGTATCGTGAAAGTGAAGAAATTGTTAAAGCACCTAAAATACCTGTTCCAACAACTGCACCGGTAGTTGTTCCTAAGAAGCCTGTTTCGAGCGTGAAAAAAGTCGCTCCAACAAGTTTCCCAAGTAAGGTAAAGCAATGGGTGTGGCCCGCACAAGGTAAACTGGTTGACACATTCAGTAAGGCGGAATCGGGCAACAAAGGTATAGATATAGCTGGTGCGCGAGGCAGTAATGTACTTGCCGCAGCAGATGGGAAAGTTGTTTACTCAGGAAGTGCTCTTCGCGGCTACGGTAACTTAGTAATAATTAAGCATACCGATACTTTCTTAAGTGCTTACGCATACAATGACACCATAGTAGTTAAAGAACGTGAATGGGTGTCGGCGGGTCAAAAAATAGCAACCATGGGTAACAGCGGTACAGATTCGGTTAAGCTTCATTTTGAAGTTAGGTATCGTGGGAAATCTTTAGACCCGCTTAAATACCTGCCAAGATTATAATAATAACAATAAATAATAAGAAAAAAGACAAAGGAGAAACGTCATAAGGCAAACCTTGTAGCAGGAGATTCACGATGGGTAAATCAACGAAAGCCTTGGAATCAAAACCTCAAGATGACTTAGAAGTCATCGATATGCCAGCTGATATGAAGGCTGACGAGACCTTAACAAACGATGCTGAATTGGAGAGTGATGACGCACTTTTCAGTCAGGATGACCAACCTAAAAATCTGGATGCAACACAACTTTATCTTGGTGAGATTGGTTTTTCACCACTGCTTACCGCAGAAGAAGAAGTGTATTTTGCACGCCGCTCACTGAAAGGCTGTGAAGCCTCGCGCAAACGTATGATTGTAAGCAACCTTCGCTTGGTTGTGAAAATAGCTCGCCGTTACAACAATCGTGGATTAGCTCTACTTGACCTTATTGAAGAGGGAAATTTAGGCCTTATTCGCGCTGTAGAGAAGTTTGACCCAGAACGTGGGTTCCGTTTCTCAACTTACGCCACATGGTGGATTAGACAGACTATTGAACGCGCCATAATGAACCAAACGCGCACCATCCGTTTGCCTATACACGTTGTTAAAGAACTTAACGTATACCTTAGAGCGTCACGTGAGTTATCTCAAAAGCTGGATCATGAGCCAACAGCTGAAGAAATAGCAGCAGCACTTGATAAGCCCGTTGAAGACGTGACAAAGATGCTTCGTCTAAATGAGCGTATTACGTCAGTAGACACACCAATTGGTGGTGAAAACGACAAAGCGCTACTTGATATTATTGCAGACGAAAAAGAGTTTAGCCCTGAAGAGTGCTTACAAGATTCTGACATTAAAACAAACATTATTACATGGTTAGAAGAACTAAACCCCAAGCAACGAGAAGTACTTGCAAGACGCTTTGGATTAATGGGTTATGAACCATCTACCCTAGAGGATGTAGGTGTTGAAATTGGGTTGACGCGAGAGCGTGTTCGCCAAATTCAAGTTGAGGCACTTCGCAGGTTACGCGACATGCTTGGTCACCAAGGCCTTTCATTAGAAAACTTGTTTGATCAAATGAAATAGCCCCCATTCAATGCACCCGAGATGGTTATAGCCAAATCAGTGCTTATCTTTAACAAAAAATCCCCGCAAAGCAATTCGTGGGGATTTTTTTTACTTTGTCATCCTCAAAAGCCAAAATAGAAATAATTATCATTTGCATGTGGAAAATTATTATTCTATGGTGTATTCAGGAGGAGCCAACATGCAACTACAATTTTTGTGCCCAAAACATACTGATTGGGTTTACAGTCATCCTGAACAAGCGATTCACGTGATGGCAAGGGATGAAATGCAAGGAAACATGCTTATGTATAGCGGCCAGCTCAGCGAGGCAGTGCCTTACTTGGGATGCGCTTTTGATATTGCAGTTATTTTGTTAGAGATTGACGGTGGAACTAACACTAAAATGGCTAAAAAAATTATGTCACTAGCAAGTATGTTAGAAGAGACATATTTTCATCTAAGGCTACCGCTTTATAGAAATGCAATTATTGACCGAGCTCACACAGTAGTTACAGCTTCGGAGAGCATGGTTGAACACGGTGTTACATGGAAATTCAAGGCGTAAAGTAGTGCCACTGTTTTTTAATATGCACCCACTTCTTCGCGACAGGGTTTGCAGATACAAATAGTGCACTACGCAAACCGTTATAGTGACTCACTTAATCAAAGTAAAAAAAGTAAAAACGAAACACCCACACTTTCGGATAACGTACGGATTTCAAGCTTGGTAAGAGAAAAGGAAATTCATGCTGAAAAGGTTAAGCCAGAAATTCGAGTTATATGGGGCGACTATTTTAAGGCCCCTCAACTTGAGAAGTTCTTGGACTCTCACGAGCTTGTACATAAAATCAATTTGGCAACTTCAGCGTGTAAGCTGCATGTTGACAGAAATAAAGCATTAGAATTGCTCTCTCATGTAAACGATTTAGCAACGCGCTTTTGAAAAACAAAAGAGGTTGAAACAAAGTCGGTTTCCTGCCCATATCCACCATTTGAATTTGTTGTGTTTAGCATAGTGCGAATCGTTGGGAAGATTATTTATCATATAAGACGTTGAAGTCGCCGAATAACATACCTGTTATAAGTTCCTCTTACTTGCGCCTAGTTAACTTAACAAAGCAATAGGAATGAGGGTTTTTATCATCAGGCTGGAAGACTTCGCGCTCTTCTTCTGTCCACGAATCTAACGCTTCAAAATCTGGAAACTGAGTATCACCAGGTACGTCTAAGTCAATATACGTTAAATACAGAGTGTCAGCAGAATCAAGAAATAACTGATAGATAGTTCCGCCGCCAATAACCATAATTTCATCAGTATCTGTACTCAGTGCTTTTGCAACTTCTAGTGCAGATTCTGGAGAGTCTACTACCGTTGCATCAGATAGACTGTATTCACTGTTACTGGTAATAACGATGTTAGGGCGCCCCGGTAATGCCTTACCAATTGACTCATAGGTTTTTCTACCCATGATCACGGCCTTGCCCATAGTAACCGATTTAAAGTGCTTCAAATCCGCCGGCAGATGCCAAGGCATGTCATTGTCTGCACCGATTATTCGGTTATTCGCCATGGCGGCAATCATTGCTAATTTCATATTCTTTCTACCTCAATGTTCCTGTTGCTTATGATACAGGAACTGACACGTAATTAACGCTCTCATAAATATTTGTTAATGGGAAAATGCAAAAAAGCACGACGAACGTCGTGCTTCTATAATGTGTAGAATGCTAGAGTGAAACTGTTTCTCAGCGACTGTTCCTCAGCGGCTGTTTCTCAGCGACGATACTCAACTTCCACGTCGTAATCGTCTTCGTCCCAGTCATCATCATCAAGATCGTCACCTAAGCCATCTTCAAACTCATCGTGAGCTTCAAGAGTATTCTTGTGGTACGTATCCCACTTGAACTCCACCTCTTTCTTGTCTTCTTGCTCTTCAAGTTCCGCAGGAAGAGTTTCAATGAAGTCCATAATGTCGTTACAAAGCGGGTCTAGGTTTAGTTTCTGGAAAGCAGAAATTTGATAAACCGGACCTTCCCAACCTAACGCGTCAATAACGTGCTGACAGCGCTCTTCGGCTTCTTCTTCAAGTAATAGGTCTACTTTGTTGAATACTAGCCAACGTGGTTTTTCTGCCAACTTAGGGCTGTATTTCTCTAGCTCTTCAATAATGGCTTTGGCATGTTCTGCTGGGTCGGTTTCGTCAACTGGGAAAATGTCCACTACGTGAAGCAAAATACGGCAGCGCTCTAAGTGCTTTAAGAAGCGAATACCTAGGCCAGCACCATCGGCAGCGCCTTCAATAAGCCCTGGAATATCGGCAACCACGAAGCTGCGCTGAGAGTCTTGACGTACAACACCCAAATTAGGCACAAGGGTGGTGAACGGATAGTCTGCTACTTTTGGCTTTGCCGCCGATACCGAGCGAATAAACGTAGATTTACCAGCATTTGGCATCCCTAATAAGCCCACATCCGCAAGTAGCATAAGCTCTAGCTTCAAGTTGCGAATTTCACCTGGTGTACCATTGGTCTTTTGACGTGGCGCGCGGTTCGTACTGCTCTTAAAACGCGCATTACCCAAGCCGTGAAAACCACCTTGGGCCACTTTCAGTTTTTGACCATGGCGAGTAAGGTCGCCAAGTACCTCTCCGGTGTCGTTGTCGGTTGCCCGTGTTCCCACAGGCACCATAACCGTTAGGTCTTTACCCTTTTTACCGATACAGTTGCCGCCTTGGCCGTTTTGGCCACGCTCTGCACGGTGAAAACGTTCAAAGCGATAATCGATCAATGTATTCAGGTTTTCATCGGCTTGTAAAAATACACTGCCGCCGTCACCACCGTCGCCACCATCCGGGCCGCCTTTAGGTACGTATTTTTCCCTTCTAAAGCCAATAACACCGTTGCCGCCATCTCCGGCTTCAACGCGAATTTCAGCTTCATCTACAAATTTCATTTATCACTCCGGGCTATTAAGCCGTGGGTTATTAACTTACTTGAGTAAACCCTAAGTTTACACCATATTACGCCTTTGCGCGTTAAAACAAAAAACCCCGCAAGCGCGGGGTTTTTCTAAGCCTGTTCGGCGAGAAGCTTTCGCGCTTACTCAGCTACGATGCTTACAAATTTACGGTTCTTCGGTCCTTTAACGTCGAACTGAACTTTACCGTCTTTTAATGCAAACAACGTGTGGTCTTTACCGATACCCATGTTGTCACCAGCGTGGAAACGAGTACCACGTTGACGAACAATGATGTTACCAGCAAGAACAGATTCACCACCAAAGCGCTTAACACCTAGGCGTTTACTTTCTGAATCACGACCGTTTTTGGTACTACCACCAGCTTTTTTGTGTGCCATGTGTTCGTGCTCCTATTATGCGTTGATACCAGTGATTTTCACTTCCGTGAACCACTGACGGTGACCAGCTTGCTTACGGTGGTGCTTACGACGACGGAACTTAACGATTTTTACTTTATCGCCACGACCGTGTGTAACAACCTCAGCAGTCACCTTACCACCAGCAACGATTGGTGTGCCGATTTTTACATCGTCACCGTTGCTTACCATTAAAACTTTGTCAAATTCAACCGTTTCGCCTGGGGCTACTTCGATTTTTTCAAGACGAACGGTTTGGCCTTCGGCCACACGGTGTTGTTTACCGCCACTTTGGAAAACCGCGTACATAGTTAACTCCGCTCTGCGTCCACTGACGCTTCAATTCAAAAAACAGGGCGCGAATTGTACGTGAAACATCCGTAAATCACAACCCCGATTCGCAGAAAAATAGATTATTTTTCCAACATGGTGCGGATTATGCCCGAATTGCCCATTTTATGCAGCTTTAAAAGGCATAAATAGCGAAAAAATTGGAGAAAAGTACGATCTTTGCATTATATATTTGAGTATGAAACATCAAAATTGTGATCAATTGATCGCCAAAGAGGCTGATCGCGAACGATCGGGATCGCACAAGATCATTACTGATCATGCCAAAGTACATTTAAATACGGTAAGCCGTCATTTTTTAAGACAATTGGGTGGATAGAAAACCTGATTAAGGTACAATCGCCACCAGTTACTACCCAGACGTTAGAGTAAGTTTTTATTGCCATGCCTATGGATATAGATCAAATCCGCGCCTTATCGCACGAAGATATGCAGGCGGTTAACCAGTTGATTCAACAGCAAGTTGACTCAGACGTGTCACTTATCAATCAACTTGGTTTTTACATTGTAAACAGTGGCGGCAAACGACTACGCCCATTGCTTACCGTGTTAAGCGCCCGAGCAATGGGCATTGACAATAATGATCACCACACGCTGGCAGCCATTGTTGAATTTATTCACACTGCCACATTGTTGCACGATGACGTGGTAGACGAATCGACCATGCGACGTGGTCGCGAAACGGCAAATGCGATCTTTGGTAATCAAGCCTCTGTATTAGTGGGTGATTTCCTGTATACCCGCTCATTTCAAATGATGGTAAGCCTTAAGCGCATGCGCGTAATGGAAATTTTGTCTGAAGCCACTAACCAAATTGCCGAAGGCGAAGTATTGCAGCTAATGAACTGCAATGACGCCTCGACCACTGAAGCACGTTATTTCGACGTTATCTATGGCAAAACAGCTCGCTTGTTTGAAGCGGCAACCCAACTAGCAGCCGTGCTTACCGATAAAGAAGCGCATATTGAAAAGGCTATGCAAGAATACGGTAAACATTTAGGCACCGCGTTCCAACTGGCTGACGATATTCTTGATTACATGGCCGACAGTGAAGAAATGGGTAAAAATGCCGGTGACGATTTGGCTGAAGGCAAGCCAACATTACCACTGCTTTACGCCATGTGGCATGCAACAAGCAATGAAGACAAACACCTTATTCAAGAAGCCATTGAACAGGGTAATGGTTTGCCTCACCTAACGCGTATTCAACAGATTATGGAAGAAACAGGCGCGTTAGATTACACCCGTGAACAAGCGAATAACGAAGTCAAAATGGCCATAGATAGCCTAGCTGTTATTCCAGATTCACAATACAAGGACGCACTTGTTGCACTGGCGTATATGTCGGTTGAGCGTACCAGTTAAAAGAAATGAATGAAGCCACTGCAGCACACTCATGCGGTTAAAAATGTGCTGTAGTAGCTGCCCAAGCGAGCCCCATACTGCTTTAATCGCTGCTTGTTTGGAATAACCAAACCTTGCGCCTCATTCTTGCCTGAAACTCGCTTTGAATGAACGAGGAAAGTACTGCAAAGGTCAACAGGCTCTAGTGCTTTTCTAGCATATAACCTATCAAGCCCACCAAAAAACCTAAGATACCACCTAGCGGGGGAAGCCAATGGTTTTCCATGCGAATTTGCGGTGCAATATCCTGAAACACCGAATATAGAATGCCACCAGCGGCAAACAACATTATGCCACTAACAATAACGGGATAGTGTACTAAGTAGTAAAAACCTATAAGACTGCACAAAGGGCCCAATAACGCCATCACGGCAAATAGGCCAATGAGTTTACCACTGCGCTTTTTATTCTTAGGCAGCATTTCTCGAAACGCATTGAAGCCTTCCGGCAAATTTTGTACAGCAATTAATGCGCCAAGCAACATGGTCCCCCCTCCTAATGCAGCAGTAGCACCAAGTGCAATAGATTCAGGCACAAAATCAGTCAGCATGGCCGTTAATTGGCTACCTGCGGTTTTCTTCTTAGCTAAATAAATATCAAGCGCCATAAAGGCAAGCGCACCACCAACAAAGCATAACAATGCCGTTGGAATAGACACATCCTTCACACCTTCTGGCACCAGCACCAAGCCCACCGCTGAAATAAGTGCTCCAGCCCCGAGTGCCAATATGCCGTGACGAAGTTCTTTTTCAATCCACCGAGGTTGAATACCCTTGTAGGTTGCTAACAATGCACCTGCTGGCATGGCAAGCCCAGCAAGGGTTGATATCACCACCAGTAACACTATGTCTGCTTGCCCCATATCAACTCCGTTATTTCGATGAAACTTCGCGTTTTGCGACGGTATCAACCTACACATTATTGTTTCATTAAACCAAAAAAGAGCAGCCTAAGCTGCTCTTTTCACAGTTATATTTGCCATAGGCAAACAACGACTAATTTAAATCGAGTTCACGGGTCATGTTCTCGTTTTTGTCGCGATGAACAATGATGTTATCTTCAATGCGAATTCCACCAAACGGCTTGTACGCGTCGATGGTATCCCAGTTTATATACTTCGAATTAGGCGTGGCCTTTAGATCGCGTAACAGGCTGTCGATGAAGTATAAGCCTGGCTCAATGGTGAACACCTGACGAGGCTCTACCACACGGGTACAGCGCAAAAATGGGTGATCTTCTGGCGCTGGTTTTGGTGTGCCTCTATCGTCATTTACCAACCCACCCACATCGTGTACTTGTAATCCTAAAAAGTGACCAATGCCATGCGGGAAGAACGTACGTGTAATACCCAGTTCTACAATTTCAGGCGGAGTTAAGTTAACAATACCCGTATCGTGAAGAATTTGCGCAATGCCGTCGTGTGCCAGTAGATGGATGTCGGTATACGCCACTCCGGGTTTAAGACTATCTGCCAGTGTCAACGTGACTTTATCAACCGCTTTTATCAAATCGCTAAAAAGCGCAGACTGCTGACTATAGGTACGCGTAATATCAGCAGCGTAACCGTGATAATTCGCCCCCGCATCAATGAGGAACGAGCGCGATTGCGAAGGTGCCACGGTATCGCATTGCATATAATGCAAAATAGCTGCGTGTTCGTTTAAAGCAACAATACTGGTGTAAGGTACATCGTTGTCACCCTGACGACACGCTGTGGCATAGGCCAAATTGATATCAAACTCGCTTTTACCTTCGCGGAACGCCTGCTCTGCCGCCTTATGCCCTGCTACCGCAAGCTTGTTTGCTTCACGCATGCAGTTAAGCTCGTAATCGGTTTTATAGGCGCGTTGGTAATGCAAGTAGTGCAGCACGCGGTCTGGGTTTACGTTTTCAAAGCCCAATGCTTTTGCCACTTCGATATACTCGCCAATATACGCAAAACGCTTTTTGTCATATGGCAGGTATTTTTCAACGGCATCGGCCTGTTGCAGTAGTTTAATGTCAAAACTGTCAGTCCAAAAGTCATTGGGCTCTGGCGGTACTTTGTGCCAGAAATCTTCAGGGCGATAAAAAATTAAAGTGGGTTTATCGACACCATTTACCACCAACCAACAGTTTGGATTGTCGATAACCGGAACCCAAGCTTTAAATTGGGGGTTAACCTTAAACGGGTAGTGGTTATCATCCAGAAACAAGCGCTTACCCTGCCCTGAGTGGATCACTAGGCCATCTAGGCCCTCTCGCAAAAGTGCCTCGCGCGTGCGCGCTTGAAGTTCATCGATATGTTCTTGGTAGGTTGCTTTATGTTGCGACATAGCCCCTCTTATATTTTTCGTCGTTAGATGGTTTGTCTTTTATAACAGTGTAACACGAGGACCGTATACCCTGCATTGCGCTAAGCGCAAATTGCACCGCGCTTGTCTAGCGCGGAGCAAGTTGTAAGAGCCCCGTTTCAGGATGAGTACTCACAGCCTCAGCAGAAGGGATCATATCGCGGGTAAGTTGCGGAAAGATATTCTCGTTACTTCCCAGTTGTTGATCGTAAATATGTTGGTACGCCATTACCGCTTTAACGTATGCACGTGTTTCTTTGTACGGAATATTCTCTATCCAAATATCAACGGGTATGGCTTCGTTAGCCGGTAGCCATTCCAATACTTTTCGCCACCCCGCATTATAAGAAGCCGACACCAGTACTGGGTTGTTGTTAAGCTTATCCATCAAATAACGCAGGTATTGAATACCGTAGTCGATGTTCTCGTCGGCCTGAAATAGTGCATTTCTAGTTACTTTTTCTTGTGCTACATAACGCGCGGTGCCAGGCATAATTTGCATCAACCCCGCGGCTCCTACGGAAGAAATAGCATCGGTACGAAACGAGCTTTCCCGTCTTGCGATAGCCATGGCAAACGACTTTGATACATTGTGAGCCTGAGACTTTTCACTGAATACATCATTGAAGGCCAAAGGAAAACGGCGTTCAACGTCGTCCCAGTAGCCACTTTGTGCAAAACTGTTAATGGCTTGGTCGTACAATCCCCATTCATAAGCCAAAATACCGGCATCAGTAACTTGCGATTCGGGAATGTGCGATAACAAGTAGAACCATTCACGGCGTGCTTCAGTGTTGCGCGCTAACCTAAAAAACTCTATGGCGCGCAATGTGGCAGGTGTGTTGGCAACTTTCGCCATCGCATCGGTGTTTTTAGGCGCAGGCGAATGAGACAACGATGGGATTTCGCCAATGTGTGCACTGGCCATGAAACCATAATAATGCCGCTCTTGCGCTAACGATTGATACAATACGGTAGCCTGCATCGACTGCCCCAACATTTCTAGTGCCCGTGCCTTCCAATAACGGTAGTTCTCTTCTTTCTGCAAGTACAAAGGCGCGTTATCTATAACATCTACCACTTCTTGCCATTTTTGCGTACGCAACAAATGTGCGATATGCCACAGCTTAACGTCTTCGTCTGCCCCTACTACATCGGCTTTTTCCAGCCATTCATGGGCTTGTGGTAAACGATCTAACGTGTAACTTAGCGCAATCGCCCGCTTGGCAATGTGTTGCTGTGGCTCAGACAATATGCCCTTGTCGAGATAACGCTTGAACACTTTGGCCGCTAGATCGGGCTTGCGCCATGCAAGTTTTTCGAGCGCCCATACAATCACTTCAGACTCATGTTCGTTATTTTTAAGTGGGAATAATGATTTTTGGTCAACACGGCTTGAGTCGCGGGTAACCGCAAGCCACGCATCGGCAATGTATTGCTGATCAGTGGGAAGCTGGCGTTTAAGATACGAAATAATACCGCGATTGCCCTCTTTAGCCGCTATTTCAATTCGCTGAATAACGCTTTCAGGCGTCATCATTCCCAAGCGTTTCCATTTCGCAAAAAGCGGGTCGCACTCGTCGGGTTGAGACTGCCCGTGAAGCCATAACGGGTTTACATCGGTAAGCACCGTACGTTGGTCTTCACCTTGCTTTAACCGGTAATTCAATGAGATACAGGTGAGTTTTGCTCCCATGCCACCGCGGTAATCATCTAAAAAGGTACTTCTGTAATTGTGACTGGCTAGGTAACTAAGCCATTGATAGCGCAACCCATAACTTACAGGTTGACCAGCATAGTCATCTAGAAATTGCCTCACTTCTCGTCGCGTATCAAGAGACATGGTGCGCTCTAGTTTCAAGCGCAATAAATAAGGGTATAGAGGGTAGTCGGCAAGTGCATAAATTTCATTGTCGAGGGTATTCACGCGGTGGCGTGAATAACTGCGCAGTCTTTTCTCTACACTTAAAAACTGTTCACGCTTGTCTTTGTAAATGTCGTTAGGCAGGTTGAGAAACGACTGTGTAGAAGTAGTTGCTACGGCGGTTATCGAGGTAAATGCACACAGGAAAATAGCGAGGATACAGACAATATTAAACACGGCAAGATTGCTGCCCCGCCCTTCGGGGCAAGGGTGGCACGGATAGTTGCCATGGCTTGATTTAGAATGACTACCAGACACAATAAAACTCCTACCTCTTCTATGCTTTACATGAAACATGTAGTGGCATATTCCTTAAGCTCAACAGCACCATTTACGCAGCTCTTTTGATTTCCCTTTTGGCTGCCCTTTTTATTTGATAAAAAGTTGCCAAACTAAACCGCCTAAACCCTAGTTTGCTTTACCCGTTGACCTAATAGCTTCTAATAACTTTTTGAAAAAAATCAGGTGACACGCAGACGGTAAACCGCAATGTGGCTTCTTGCCTTTAAAAATGTTGTGCCTATGGCCGTTAGCTATGCTTTACGAAAATAGCTAAAAATGATTGTAGATTATTCTTATAGTGGATTGGCGCTTTGCTCCAATAACGTACATTATACAACCACCCAATCCGAAATGAAGGGCGAATTTAATATTTACCCTTGAATTTAAGTCATCGGACCACTACCTTAAGACAAATTGAAACAGCTGTTTGAATGTTTTGTTGAAATTTTGTGTGGTTTTGTAAAAAATTAGCCACCCTAACGCGTTAGTGATTTGGACACGACCCTACAAACGAGTTGACTATACTCACTAACATCCTGGCCAATGCCGAAGGAGATGATAATGATATACACAGGCAAAAGTCTTTCCGTCAGCCTGTTAGATGACGGCTTTGCTGAGCTGGTATTCGACGCCCAAGGTTCAGTAAACAAGTTCGACCGCCAAACGGTGACAGAGCTTGACGAAGCAACACAAGCCCTACTTGCCAAAGGTGATGTAAAAGGCTTAGTAGTGCGCAGTGCAAAACCTACCTTTATTGTAGGTGCAGATATTACCGAGTTCACTGGCCTTTTCGCCATGGATGACGCAGAAGTACTACAATGGGTTGCGAATACTTCACAAGTATTTGACCGCTTCGAAGACTTACCTTTCCCTACCATCGCTGCAATTAACGGCTTCGCTCTAGGTGGCGGCTGTGAAATGGCATTGGCGTGTGACCTGCGTATTGCAGACACAACAGCTTCAATTGGTTTACCAGAAGTTAAGCTAGGCCTTATGCCTGGTTTTGGTGGTACGGTTCGCTTACCTCGTCTAATTGGCGCTGATAACGCTCTAGAGTGGATGACCACTGGCCGCGACAGAAAAGGCGCGAAAGCCCTTGCTGAAGGTGCGGTTGATGCAGTTGTTGCACCAGAAGCGCTAACTGAAGGCGCACTTTCAATGGTTAAGGACGCAGCTGACGGTAAGTTTGACTGGCAAGCACGTCGTGCGGTTAAGAAAGCCCCACTACAGCTAAACAAAAACGAAGCTATGATGAGCTTCTCTACAGCACAAGCCATGGTATTTGCTCAAGCAGGTAAACACTACCCTGCACCGCACAAAATGGTTGAGACTGTACAAAAAGCCTCTGTACTGGACCGTGAAGGCGCACTTAAGCTTGAAAACGAAGGCTTTGTAGCCCTTGCGAAAACCGATGCAGCGAAAGCGCAAATTGGTATTTTCCTTGCCGACCAGCTGGTTAAAAGCAAAGGCAAGAAGCAAGCAAAAGCAGCCACTAAGCAGTCTAAACTTAATGCTGTACTAGGTGCTGGCATCATGGGTGGCGGCATTGCGTATCAAAGCGCTGTGAAAGGCACGCCGGTAGTCATGAAAGACATTAACCAAGGTGCTCTTGACCTTGGTCTTTCAGAAGCAGCCAAAATTCTTGGTAAAGGCATGCAGCGCGGCAAAGTTGATGCGACTAAAATGGCGCAAACACTTAACGCTATTACACCTACCCTTGAGTACAGCACGCTTAAAGATGCAGACCTTGTTATTGAAGCGGTTGTAGAAAACCCGAAAGTAAAAGGTATTGTGCTTAAAGAAGTAGAAGACAATGTAGCAGACGACGCTATCATCACTTCAAACACGTCTACTATCTCTATCAATCAACTAGCAGAAAGCCTAGACAAGCCAGAGCGCTTCTGTGGTATGCACTTCTTTAACCCAGTGCACCGCATGCCGCTAGTTGAAATTATTCGTGGCGAAAAAACGTCAGAAGAAACCATTAATGCAGTGGTAGCCGCTACCCTTAAAATGGGCAAAACCCCAATTGTGGTTAACGACTGCCCAGGGTTCTTGGTAAACCGCGTATTGTTCCCGTATTTTGCGGGCTTCAGTAAGTTACTTATCGACGGTGCTGACTTTGTTGCTGTTGATAAAGTAATGGAAAAAATCTTTGGCTGGCCAATGGGCCCGGCTTACCTAATGGACGTTGTGGGTATCGACACTGGCGATCACGCAGCAGACGTAATGGCAGCGGGCATTCCAGAGCGTATGGCTCGCCTAGACAACGACCCAGTAACCTTGTTCTATAAAGAACAGCGTTTAGGTCAGAAGAACGGTAAAGGTTTCTACAATTACGGTGTTGATAAGCGCGGCAAGCCGTCTAAAACACCTGCTGAAGAAGCATACGCACTAATGGCACCACACGTAGCTGAGAAGTCAGACTTTGAAGCTGACGACATTATTGCACGCCTTATGATCCCAATGGCAAACGAAGCAATTCGCTGCCTAGAAGAAGGCATTGTAGATAGCGCAGCTGAAGCAGATATGGCGCTACTTTACGGCTTAGGTTTCCCTCCATTCCGCGGTGGTATTTTCCGTTGGATTGAAACCATTGGCTTGGCGAACTTTGTTGCCATGGCAGACAAGTACGCTGAACTTGGTCCAATTTATCAGATTTCAGACGGCGTTCGTGAAATGGCCGCTGCTGGTAAATCCTATTTCGCATAAGACCCGGAGGAAAATTTAATGAAAGAAGTAGTCGTAATTGATTGCGTTCGTACCCCTATGGGTCGTTCAAAAAACGGTGTTTTCAGAAATGTGCGTGCAGAAGATCTTTCTGCTGCGCTGATGACCGCGCTACTAGAGCGTAACCCTGGCGTAGATCCAGCGGAAATTGAAGACATTATTTGGGGCTGTGTTCAGCAAACTAAAGAACAAGGCTTCAACGTTGCACGTAACGCGCAACTACTCACAAAAATTCCACGCACTACAGGCGCGGTAACGGTTAACCGTTTATGTGGTTCATCAATGCAAGCCCTTCACGATGCAACAAGCGGCATCATGAGCGGCCGTGGTGATATTTACATGATTGGTGGTGTTGAGCACATGGGTCACGTACCGATGAACTACAACATCGACTTCCACCCAGGTCTTGCTAAATACACGGCGAAAGCGTCGGGTATGATGGGTATGACTGCCGAGCTACTTGGCCGTCAAAATGGTATTACTCGTGAGCAACAAGACGCTTTTGGTGCACGTTCGCACCAGCTAGCGCACAAAGCACACCTTGAAGGCCGCTGGGCTAACGAGATTGTGCCGGTTGAAGGCCACGATGCAAACGGCGTATTAAAGCTTATTGACTACGATGAAGTAGTTCGCCCAGAAAGCACTGTAGAGAGCATGGCGGCTCTTCGCCCAGTGTTCGACCCAGTAAACGGAACCGTAACTGCGGGTACGTCTTCTGCGCTGTCTGATGGTGCATCAGCAATGCTACTTATGTCAGCAGGGCGTGCGAAAGAGCTTGGCCTAACGCCTCGTGCGAAAATTCGCTCGATGGCAGTGGCGGGTTGTGATGCGGCAATTATGGGTTACGGCCCAGTGCCAGCAACACAAAAAGCGCTTAAGCGCGCTGGCCTTACTATGGACGATATTGAACTTGCTGAGTTTAACGAAGCGTTCGCAGCACAGGCGCTATCATGCATTAAGCAACTAGGTTGGATGGACCACCTAGATACTAAGATTAACCTTAACGGTGGTGCGATTGCACTTGGTCACCCGCTAGGTTGTTCTGGTTCGCGTATCTCGGGTACGCTTATCAACCTAATGGAATCACAAGACGTAAGCCTAGGCTTAGCGACTATGTGTATTGGTTTAGGCCAAGGTATTGCTACTGTATTTGAGCGTGTATAAGCGTTTAAATAAGCACTTTTAAAGCTAAATATTGAAAAGGGCCTTCGGGCCCTTTTTTGATGGCCGTTCAATAACTAAAAAACCAGATTTGATAGCGGGCTTACCACACCGTTCGCGCCTTGCTGCAAAATATGTGTGTATATTTGAGTGGTGCGTACATCGGCATGACCAAGTTGGTCTTGCACCGTCCTAATATCTGCTCCCGACTGTAATAGATGAGTTGCAAAAGAATGCCTTAGAGTATGAGGAGTGACATGTTTAATAATACCTGCATCATTTGCTGCCCGCGTAACAGCCCTTTGAATTTGCTTTTCATCTATGTGATGCCTGCGAAGTAATTTACTCTCTGGGTCGACACTTAATTTGGCAGCGGGAAATAAATACTGCCATTCAATGGTTTTATTGCGTTGTTGATATTTTTTCCGCAATGCATGCGGGATCCATGCCCCAGCAAATTCTGGTATTAGGGTATCTCTAGCTAAAAGTTTATCACTTTCACTTATATGATTTCTAAGTAGTGGAATAAGTGATTCTGACAAAGTTACTACACGGTGTTTTCCGCCTTTCCCGAACCAAATACGAATGCTTTTGTAATCAAAGTCGATGTCACCAACACGAAGACGCACACATTCCATTAATCGTAGACCACTTCCATATAACAGTGCTACTGCCAAATAATGGTGAATAGGTACTCGTCCTAACAGCGCTTTAACCTCAAGCTGTGTAAGCACTACTGGTAACTTTCTCTCTCTGCCACTACCTACAAAATTCATTTCATCAGGAAGAGGCTGGTTTAAATATTTATTGTATAGAAAAACCAAAGCATTAAGCGCTGTCGCTTGCGTAGAGCGAGAGTTTTTGCGCTTTATTGCTAAGTGCGTTAAATACGCTTCCACGTGGACAACATCTAAGTCTTTAGGATGCTGAAAATGATGGAAGCGAATGTAGTCTGTAATCCAATTTAGGTACGTTTGTATTGTGCGTTTAGCGTATCGCTTCAGCATCATGTGCTCGTAAAGTGCTTTAGTGAAAGTTGATTTCATAGTCTGCTCCTAGGAAAAAGCAGTCTAAGCAAAATATTTTTTCTAGATAACTGACCTTAACGCTTGTTTTAAGCGTGAAAAAACTCACGAAATACCCCAAATTCACCTGCACGCCGATTTGGTGTTTTTAACTTTTGAGCAAAAAACACCAAATACGATTTTTATTAGCAGTAGCGTTAGGTTATGGTAAATCCTTAAATAAACTTAAACGGACAAAAACCCCGTTCCGGTTCGGGAAATCGTACCGTTTTGGGAACGATTAAATTGTTAGGTGCCAGTGGATATTCTAATTTTGCTCTACTTTTTAACAACTTTTGTTGTTGGAGCTATCGCTATTTATTCGTACATAAAGGCAATTAAAGCTGTTTTTGGCTCTATTTTTATTGGTGTTGACCTTTCTGAATTTATTGGTGTTTTTGTCTTAAATTCGCGTGGTTCTTTAAGTGAAAAGCAATTACAAAAGAGGAACCATGCTGGCATATGGATTTTACTTTTATTTATTCTAGTAATGTCTTCACAAATTATTGTGTAAGCCATATAAATATAAAGAGCGAGTTCAAGGTTATATAAAAATGTCACCTAACAAGCCAATAAACTCTCTCACTTCGTTCGCTGGGACGCATACACGCGGGGCGGCTTCGCCATTATGCCCCACATGTCTGCGCCCGTTATTGGAAAGTTATATGCCTCGAACAACCTAGAAGGATTTTTCAATGTCTATGACGCTGTATGTCATTATGTCACTTAATGACGTTCCTGATACGAATGAACTGAATGAGTTATCAAATAAATTAACCGTTCCGGTCATCTTTTCTGAAAATGTAGATTTAAAAGAACATAGTGGTTTCTTACCAGCTAAGTTGAATGATAGTGATTCGGGAGTAGAAACTTATCTTGCGCCACTTTCCGAACTCGAAGAGTACTTTCCAACTTACGACTTTTCGCCATATGAAGAACCTGTCGTAGTAACGTTTCGCTGGGGTGGAAACATGGAAGAGATGATAGTTGCTCTCTATTCAGCATACCTTTTAGGTTATGAAAAACAGGTAATTACTTTTGAGTCACAAAGTGGTATCTACTTAACAAATGAGCAGGTAAAAGAAGGCGCTGAAGCCATGGTAAACGGCATATAACAAACGCATTAAATCGCTCGCAAGCTTATGTGGACT
>NZ_BJKK01000016.1 GCF_006538325.1 Alteromonas sp. KUL42 | reverse complement strand
CAAACGTGGTAATGAAAGCCTGCAAAAACAACGCGATGTTTCGTGTTGTATACAATAAACAAACGGGCAGGCTTACTTGTAGCCTTTATATTAGCGCACAAAACCACATTTCTATACAAAGTTCGTTTTTAACGAGTCTGGGTAATGCGTTATACTTATGCCCAATTCTGCTTTAGCTGTATTGTTTTCGTTAATAGCGTTGGCAAATAGTCAGGTAAAGCGTACTCACTTTTAGCATTTACGTTGTGGAGAACACTATGCGTCCAAGCGGCAGAACCGCCAGTCAAATTCGCCCCGTTACAATTACTCGTCAATATACTTGCCACGCTGAAGGCTCGGTATTAGTTGAGTTCGGCAATACCAAAGTGCTGTGTAACGCTACCGTGGAAGAAGGTGTTCCACGTTTCATGAAGGGCCAAGGCAAAGGCTGGATCACTGCGGAATACAGCATGCTTCCACGCGCTACTCACACGCGCAGTGGTCGCGAAGCCGCGCGCGGTAAGCAAGGTGGTCGTACGTTAGAAATTCAACGTTTAATTGCTCGTTCATTGCGCGCAGCGGTAGACCTACAGCTTTTAGGTGAAAACACCATTACTCTTGATTGCGACGTTATTCAGGCCGACGGTGGCACGCGTACCGCATCTATTACGGGCGCATGTGTGGCATTAGTTGACGCACTTACTTATATGCGTAGCAAAGGCATTATTAAAACTAACCCGCTTAAGCACATGATTGCAGCGCTTTCTGTGGGTATTTACGAAGGTACGCCTATTGCTGATCTTGAGTACACTGAAGACTCTGCCGCTGAAACTGACATGAACATTGTTATGACAGAAACAGGCAAGCTTATTGAAGTTCAAGGCACTGCCGAAGGCGAACCGTTCTCATTTGAAGAGCTAGATGAAATGTTGAAAATTGGCAAACACGGTTTGCGTGAATTGTTCGACATTCAAAAAGCAGCATTAGCGTAAGAAGGGGGTATCATGAAAGCGTTTCAGCGAGATTTTATTGAGTTTGCCATCGCGCGTGGTGTACTGAAGTTTGGCGAATTTACGCTTAAGTCAGGTCGCATTAGCCCATATTTCTTCAACGCGGGTTTGTTTAATCGCGGTGGCGATTTAGCAAGACTGGGTCGCTTTTACGCTGACGCGCTTATGGATGCAGGCGTTGAGTTTGACGTGTTATTTGGGCCTGCTTACAAAGGCATTCCAATTGCTACCACTACCGCTGTGGCGCTTGCCGATAGCCATAATCTAGATGTGCCATATTGCTTCAACCGCAAAGAAGCCAAGACGCACGGTGAAGGTGGTAACTTGGTGGGTAGTCCGCTAGAAGGGCGCGTAATGCTGGTGGATGACGTGATCACCGCGGGTACTGCTATTCGCGAGTCGATGACACTTATCGAGCAGCAGCAAGCCAGTTTGTCAGGTGTACTTATTGCTCTTGATAGACAAGAGCGTGGCAAAGGTGAGCTTTCTGCTATTCAAGAAGTAGAGCGCGATTTCGGCACACAAGTAATTTCAATTGTGTCACTGGCCGACGTTGTAGCTTACCTTACTGAAAAAGGCGGTCACGAAGCGCAAATTAGTGCTATTAACACTTATCGCGAAAACTATGGCATCTAGTTTTGATGACGCGTTTAACAGCGCGAGCACCCATTTAGATGCGTTAGGGCTTCGCTGCCCTGAGCCTGTCATGATGGTGCGTTTGAATATTCGTAAGTTGGCCGACGGTGAAACGCTGTCGGTCACCGCTGACGACCCTTCAACGGCACGGGATATTCCCAGTTTCTGTCGGTTTATGGACCACACACTAGTGGCATCGCAAACCGAGGTTATGCCATATCAATACGTCATTAAGAAAGGGCGTGATTAAGCGCCTTTACTTTGTGTTACTCACTGCTTGAATAAGTAGCTTCTGAAGTACTTGCTTGCTTTTAGAGCACGAACATTGAATATCACTCATGTGCAAGTTTTCACCTTGTAGCATTTTTCTCAGTACCGAGGCTCTAACATTCAACGAAACAAAATGATCATCGTTGTACATGGTTTTTGCTGACATCATTTCCTCCATTCTTATCATTATCTTTGCCCTGCGTTCTTTCGAACTGGTTTTCAACACGTGACTTCAATCTTCAACATCTCAACTAATGTGCCGTTGTTGAAAGTGCGTGGTGCTGATTGTGGATATGGTTATGGGCGCTGCGTTGGCGGGGCGTTATATTTGCCTGCTCCAACGTATACTGAACCGCACTGATCAACCGGCAAACAGACGGGTTCGTCGCATGCAATGGCCATATCGCAATAAGTTGCTGCTGGCATTCTTGCAAAATGTTATGCGCTTCACGTTTTTTATGCATCTTGTTGAGCAGTGCATACAAGTACATTCCCATGGTGCCAAACGCTAAGATATCTTGTTCTACACTTGGGTTTTTCTCATAGGAAACCGGTTGTAACACAGTTAGCACTATTCTAGCGGTTTCAAAGGCTTGATAGCCCTTCGCCAAAGCAGAATTGGGCTTTCCCTGTTGATGGGCTTGTTGTGACTCAAGCTGCATTGAAAAACGGTGTTCTCGCGCATCAGTGGGGTTTAGTTGCAACCACTTTCGATACACTGGGCATAAACGTTGTGTGTTCATATTTGCACCTCCTGCATAACTACATTAGTGCAAATAAGAATCATTATCAAATGTAAAGTTCAAATTTTCTATCAACGTAATATGAAAATTTATTTAGTAGAAGGTGTTACTACAGTAAGTTCGATATCCACCAAAGCAACAAAACAGTAAGCGTGATAGCAATAACCGCTTTCATTTTATAACGCTTAATTAGTTGTTCTGCTTTATCACCAGCGTAATACACCACAATGGCCAAGCCGAAGTAACGCAGTGAGCGGGCAATGATAGTAGCAAGGAGGAATAGCGCTAATGAATAGTGTGTTGCGCCTGCGGCAAGCATAGCGACTTGAAATGGAATGGGAGCAATGCCTAAGGTTATTACGAACCAAAAGCCCTGCTCTTGCATGTGTTGTTTTACATTATCGAATTGTGCTTCACTGAAAAAGGTTTCAATTACCCACTCTCCAGCAAGGTCAAACAGGTAATACCCAAGGGCGTAACCAAACACAGCGCCAATAACGCAGCCTAAAGTGGCCACCAATGCTATTTTCCACAACGAATCGCGTCGTGCTTGCATCAGTGGCACCATAACCGCTTCAAGGGGAATAGGCACTATGGTCGATTCTAAGAACGAGGCAACGGTCATACTCTTTAGCATGTATTTGGAGTTAACCAGTTGCTTGGTTTTATTCTTTACCTTCTTCTTTACCGTTTTACCTAGTGCCATGTAATCCTTTCTTTTACTGTTTGTATACTACGCCGTCTTTCATAACAAAAGACACGTTTTCCATAAGTGAAATGTCGTCTATTGGATTACCAGAAACAGCCACAATATCAGCTAGTTTACCGGCTTCCAATGTACCTAAAATATCGCTTACGCCCAGTAGCTGCGCGCTGTTGATAGTTGCACTGCGAAGTGCATCTGCTGGCGCCATTCCCGCTTCAACCATAAGCGCAAATTCTTGACCGTTGTCACCGTGGGCCGAAACACCGCTATCAGTACCAAAAGCAATTTTCACACCTGCTTTGTGCGCTTTCTCGAAGGTTTTTTGAATAAGTGGGCCAATAGCCGCGGCTTTGGGGCGAACCAACTCTGGGAAGTAACCGTCAATTTTTGCTTTGTCAGCAACGAACTTACCCGCCATGATGGTAGGCACATAGTAGGTGCCGTTCGCTACCATTAAGTTGCGAATTTCCTCATCCATGTGCGTACCGTGTTCAATGGAATCAACACCTGCCTCAATAGCACGTTTCATTCCTTCTTTACCGTGAGCATGCACAGCTACGGTCATGCCATAGTCTTTGGCAGTGTCGACAATGGCTTCTAACTCATCGGTCATAAACTGTGGGTTTTGCCCGCTTTTTGCCACGCTTAGTACACCGCCTGTAGCGGTAATTTTAATTAAGTCGGCACCGTCTTGATAACGCGAGCGTACAGCTTCTCGTGCTTCTACTTCACCATTTACCACACCTTGTTTGGGGCCTACATCGGGGCGTAGTAAGTGTGAAATACCATTACTTGGGTCGGCATGCCCGCCTGTGGTGGCAATAGATTTACCTACTGTGTAAATACGTGGCCCAGTGGCTATGCCTTTAGAAATAGCGTTGCGCAATGCAACGGTTTCGTAGTAACTATCGCCCAAGTTACGCACAGTAGTGAAACCTGCATCAAGGGTTATTTTGGCGTAGTTGGCGGCGCGTAGTGCATAGTCTGCTTCGTTTAGTGAAAAACGGTCTAAATACGTTTGTGGGCCACCGTGCTGTGAAGATAAGTGCACGTGCATGTCCATTAAGCCCGGCATGACGGTTGCGTGCTTAAGGTCGATAACCGTATCGCCCTCTTCGGCTTTCACGAAGCCTTCCTTGATGGCTTCAATCTTATTGTCATCAACAACAATAGTTACATCGCTAAGTAATTCATTTGATGTGCTAGTAAAAGCATTACCGGCGTAAATAAGAGTATCGGCTTGGCTGATGGTAGAGATGGTTGCAAGGCTTAATGAAACCGCTAGCGTGGTGAGTGTCTTCTTCATGATATAGTTCTTCTTGTTGTTGGATTTGTAGACTATATCGAATGTAAAGCACCTGCATCACTAAGGCAAAGTGATACGCCACTATTGGTCGTTTTATACGACGAATGACCTTAAACGGTGACTTCTCCTATCACAAACTGCGTATCAGCTGATGTCAGCACAAAACGTGTAGCGTCTGTTGTATTTTCTTCGTGAGCTTTTTCAAGTAACTGATAATAAACGTTTTGATGAAGTCTTGCCCATAAATTTCGGCGTACACACACGTAAGGTATAGGTGTGGCTTCCGTGTCTTGAATGGCTTTGGGGGGGATGCGTAAAGCCATTTGTTCTGGATGTGCTAAACGTATTTCATCGCCAGTTTGTGTGGTTAGAATAAAAACGGTAGAGCCTGTTTCTTCATTGGGCTCTTGTCGCCATTGTGTAATTAAAAAGGGGGTGTCTTCAACGGTAATGCCCACTTTCTCAACGGGCGTTACTAAAAAATAATCGTCGCCTTCACGCTTTAATACCGACGCAAATAGCTGAACTAAACTGGCCCTGCCAATCGGGCTGCCTTCATAAAACCAACGACCATCAAGGGTGATGGTCATATTAATGTCACCGCAAAAATCAGGGTTCCATTTTTCAACAGGGGGTAAAGGGCGCGCTTTTGACGACGTGCCCTTCAGTTGTTGCTGAAATCTAGTTAGATCCACGCTCTTCAACCAGTACTTTCAATTCGCGCAGCTTTGCTTTAATGCGACGCATATTGTCTGGCCCAGTTCTGAGCAACTGCTTTTGCGGCTCATTTAAGTTTTCCAAACGCTCGTCTGCATATTTGTATGCTACAGAGTCGGTGTACACTTCTACCGGTACAGGTACTTCCGGTGTATCTAAAAGTTGATCAAAGGCATCTACAAGTACTTCGTCAAAGTTCTGATCAGGGTCGCCAATTTCAGCATACTTTGCTTGAATATCCGCTTTATAAATATCATACACACTCAACAACGCTTCGTTGTCGAAAGACTCTAAAATATCTACATATGGCGTGTAGCGTTTGTAGCTTGCTGCGTCAATCCACTGCTTACCCGCTTGAGAATAAACACGGAAGTGTTGCTCTGGTGGCGTAAGCAATTGATGATTAGGCGCCATTTCGTCGTTAGCAAGGTTAGTTACCGTAACCACAAAACGTTGAAGTAGGCCTTCGTTAACAATCATTCTATTAACGGTGTCTTCGCCTGCTGACGAGCTTTCAATAAGCGATGCTTTAATAGCTGGGTCGCTTGTATCTAATGGCTCAGGTTCTTCTTCTACTGGCTCTGGCAGAGGATCAACTTCGTCTTTCTCTTCTAGCTCTACTGTTGGCGCTGGTACTTGAGGCTCAAAAACCTCGGGCTCAACTGGCTCTGGCTCAACAGGCTGAACCACTTCAGGCTCTGGCGTTACAACAGGCTTTGGTGCCTCTTCACTTGGCCAAAAAACAACAGCCAAAACCACAATAACAAGAATACCAACAACGATAAAAATTGGGCCTAACGATTTCTTTTCTGACGATTCGCTCATATTGACTCCGCTTGGAAAATATCCTTTTGGTAATACTACCAGAGATAACACCTAATATTGGAAATTCAATCAACATAAATGTTCACATTAAGTATAAATTATTTATTTCACGTTGTTTTTTAACGTTTGAAAGCACTATTTTGATTGTTTTTTCTTCAGATTAGTTGGCTAATTAAGCGGGTTGATGGCTTTTTGTACAGTTGCTGGGTGTTACTTAATAGATAAATTACGAAGGTAAAAAGTACTTTGTCAGCATTGGTATACATCTGATAAATGATTTTTAAACAAATGTTTAACATTTTGCGAGAGTTGTAATACCTTAGTGCTCATGACCGTGATCCTATTTGCTATTCCACTGTTCTTCCTGCTTATCGGCATCGAGCTTGTTGTCGATTACAAAAGAAAGACAGGGTATTACCGAACAAACGACGCCATTACTAGCTTAAGTGCTGGGGTATTGTCGCGGGTGGTTGCTATTGGGCACCAGCTCATTCCGTTTACTGTGTATATTGTGGTGTTCGATGCTTTAGCTTTGTTTACACTTAGCGAGTCTTGGTGGGTTTGGGTTTTCGCTTTTATCGCCTACGACTTCTTTTATTACTGGAATCATAGAATGGGTCACGAGATGAGCGTGTTATGGGCAGCGCATGTGGTTCACCATTCAAGTGAAGATTACAACCTGACAACGGCACTACGACAAACCAGTGGGGCCTTGTTCAGTTGGATTTTTTATCTTCCCCTTGCCTTTGTGGGCTTTCCACCTGAAATGATCATCACAGTGGGCGCGCTTAACTTAGTGTATCAATTTTGGGTGCATACTCAGCACATTGGTACATTAGGATGGATGGAATACGTTTTTGTCACGCCGTCTAATCATCGCGTGCATCACGCGCAAAACAGGGTGTATATCGATAAAAACTACGGTGGTGTGTTTATTCTTTGGGACCGTTTGTTTGGTACGTTTATTCCCGAATTAGACGAAGAGCCTCCGGTTTATGGTATTCGCGGCGCGCTGAAAAGTTTTAATCCTATTTGGGCGAATTTACAAATTTATCGTCAACTAGCCAAAGACAGTTATTACACTCATTCGTGGAAAGACAAATTTCGCGTGTGGTTTGGTCGTACAGGATGGCGCCCTGAAGACGTCGCAAAGCGCTTCCCACAAGAAAAGAAACCGCTTAAAGAATTTGTAAAGTACAACCCAACGCTTAATAAGTGGGTTACCCAATACAGCCTAGCGCAACATATTATCATGCTGGGCGTTACGCTGTATCTGCTACTCAATATAGCCACGCTATCGGCTACCCAGCAAATTATTGCCGTGATTACTGTTGTGGTTATGAGTGTGCAAAATGGGTTTATTCTTTCTCAATCTACCACTGCGCTTAAACTGGAAGTGCCTCGCCTATTCTTATTTTCACTACTATGGCTAAGTACAAGTTTGGAACTGCCTTCCATGATATTTACAGCAAGTTGTTTACTGAGCTTAGGTTTGCTTTTAATTGCGATTAAACACGCTAATAAGCTGCCACTTGCAAGTGGAAAATCCGACCGAAACTTAAGTCAAAACTCATCAGTTCAAAATTCGAATCTTAAATCTCATTCACTTGCTGAAAAAGGCGTATTACCCACTGAACCTGATAATCTTGCATAGCGTACAAACTGAACAATCTGACTAATTGGTTTTGTACGAGGCCTGTATGCACAAGTTTTACTTCCGCGATATTGAAGACACTACAACGGCGATTGACTATTTAGAAGTACAGTCGTATGAAATGAACGTTTATCTTGTTTTCCTATCTATTGGCGATAAAAGCGGCATGCTTTACGACGATAAAGACAAACCAATGCGGTTTTTTAGTGCAGGCCATATTCGAGAAGCGTTTGCTCATTGCACTGTTGAAAAAGCGGTGATGAAGCACGACACGCCATATGATGAAATGATTGGAAACCCACCTAAAAGTGCAGAACAAATGGCCTTGCCATTTAGTATGGCACTTCCCTACTGATATTTATTTTAATGAGGTTAGGCGCATACGCTTCTAGCCTTTTAAACGTTAAGCTCCCTGGATATCAAGCTCCTAAACGGTCTAGTCCCTAAAACTCAAGCCCCTAGTCATCTAACTCCTACAACTTAAGCCAAGGAGCGGCGGCACGTCGCATATCTACACATGCCTTAAGGCGCTTGGCTAATAAGAATAAACCACCAAGTTTACGGTGAATAAACAGTGCATCTGCAGGTGGCGTATGCCAAAAATCAAGCTCTGTTGTTAGCGTCATCCCTTTGTCGTGAAGGCGCATAATAAGGTCGCTTTCGCCAAAATCATACGGTACATCACTGCGTATTGCTTCACACGCTTCCATGCCAATTGAAAGTACGGCATCAATTTGTTGCTGCGTATGATTTGATGTTATCAAGCCAATATTGAAGGCGGCTTGTCGCATATCTTCAATGCTGTTTGCCGCTGCACTATTTAGCAGCTCGCGATAGTGCGTAGATATGTCTTTGGGAATTTCTCGTGTAGCGCCAAAATCTAACAATGCCACTTTCTGTGTATCTGCGTTGTATTTGTAGTTCGCTAAGTTGGGGTCGCTTTGAAGTAGGCGGAATTGAAATACTTCGTTAAAGAAAAGTGCCATTAACGAAGTCATTAGTTTGTCTCTAATAGCTTTAGGGGCGTCACATAGCGTATCAATGTTCGACGCGTCAATGAAATCCATTGCTAGCACGTTAGTGGTTGTCAGTGCCGAGTAAGGGCTAGGTACAACGAAGTCGTCATGATCAGCTAGATAATTGTAATATCGCTGTTGCATATCGGCTTCTCGCTCATAGTCGGCTTCTTGATGCAGCTGTTGTTTTGCTTCTTCAAGTAGTGGTGCAATGTCGAGAGACTTCGGAATTAAGCCCGTTAATTTTATAAGTGTCGCTACGTTATCTACATCGCTATTAATGCTTTTCCTGACACCAGGGTATTGCACCTTCACCGCAAGCATTTTTCCATCCATGGTAATAACCTTATGTACTTGGCCTATTGAGGCCGCTGCAATAGGGGCAAAAGAAAAATACAGCAAATCATCCTGCCATGTTGTTCCCCAAGACTGGCTTAGTACTTCAATCAGTTGTGCTTTGGGCATGGGGTCGGCATCCTCTCGCAATCGACCCAAAATAGCCGCGAGTTCGGGAGGTAAAAACTCACCCGTATCCATGGATATCAGCTGCCCCAACTTCATTGCTGCACCACGCATGGTTGCCAGTTGATCGGCAATATTACTGATATTACTAGGAGTAAGTAACAACGACGACAACACAGGCTTTTCGCCCTTAAGCAGTTGTCCTGCGCCTTGTGTGACCACATTCCCCGCTATCCTGCCGGCCAAGCTACCAAGTCTACTCAATCTTGAAAGTCTGGATGCGGGTATCGCTTTGCTGGAACGGGGTTTGTCTGTCATGAAATCTCTCTGCGCAAAATGGCGATGATAAGATAGGTTAGCCTAATTGTATGAACGTTTAAGTAGTGCTCATTCAGACTACAGCATAGTTAAAGTGTAGTTACGCTGATACCTTACAAAGAGATTAGATTGTTGGGAATGTAATTAAATGAGTTGTGAGGCAAACTGCACAACAAAACCGATAACACTACCATAGGCAAAACCTGCCCAGCCGCTGCCACTGCGGTAACGCCACAGCGCCGCACCAAAAAAACCGCACCACAACATGGCTGCATAGGTTGATAGTAAGCCTGTGCCCATACCGGTATCCGGTAGGAAAAGCATAACAACAAACGTCAGTGCCATTGCTCCACTCAATAGCACCCACATGATATTTTTCTTATCTGCAAAGGCACTATTAGGTTTTGTGGTGTCGTCGACTGGTGCGTCTTGCACTTCGTGCGAACCTTGTGATTGTTGTGCTTTTGCTGCTTTGCGTTTTCTGTCGCTTCTGGTTTGCATTTTCTTTGATATCGAAGGTAGTGTTGTTGCTGCACCGTTACTCATACTAAACCCTTTGGTACGCTTTTTAAACTAGTAACATTTTGTTAACGTTAGTGTATGCGCAGCTAAAACACTATACGACTTCGGTCTCAGATGAATACAAAAAAGCCCGTCAATATTGTGTATCAACGGGCTTTGAGTATGTCATTCAATGCACTAATTTACTTGTCTTGTTCGCCTTTAAAGCTCACTTCTAGCAAGGTAACACTGTCAGCAAAAGTCAGGGTTTTTATATCGCCTCTGCCTTCTATGTTTAAGGTATTGATTTGGGCGGGCCATAAGTCACGTAATGCATCGTGTCTTATTTTTAAGCCTTCCAATGCAGGTGGTACAGCTGTCTCTTGGTAAACCCAAAAGTGCTTACCTTCAACCTCGTATCCTACTTTGGCAAGTTCAAGAGGTTTTTCCTCACTGTTAAGCAGTGTGAAGTGGCCAGCGACATAATCGGCAAAGGCTTGCTGAGTGGTAGCATCGTCCATTATATCGGCGTGCTTATCGAACAAGGCTTTTACCGCGTGCTCAGCGTCATGCAAATTAAAGCGGTGCATTACTTCAATATTTTCTGTCCGTGGATTAAAAAATACCGTGGTGATCGCCGCTTTTATTTGGTGTGCTTGTGCAAGACTGCTGAAGGTCATTGCAGCAAGTAGACTTAGTGCGAAGAATACCGAACTAAACAGTGCGCTTTTGCACTGCTTAGTTCGCAAAGACAACTTATTCGTCATCTTTGCCCTCTTCTTTGTCTTCTTTATCTGTGTCTAACTCGGTTTTTGAGTCGTGCATAAGGTCGCGATACTCATAGGTATCACGTGGCTTGCTCTTATACGCTTCAATACGAGAAGGAATAATTTGACGAGGATAGTGGTTATTTTCTACGTCAACATCCGCCGTTTCCCAGTGTGGATCTACGGTAACACTAACCAGCTCTTTGTCTTTATCCGTAACAATTAGCTTACTAACTGCTTTTGGTGTACGGCGCCAAATTTCAGCTGGAATACGCATCTCTTCTGTAGTGCCATCGGCAAACGCTAGCTCTAGAATGATTGGCATTACCAAACCACCCTTGTTGCTAAAGTCGAGTACGTAGTAGTTCTTGTCTTCTTTAACCGCACGCTCAAACGCTTTACGCTCCCAAGGCTCCAGTTTATCTAGGAACTTCTTGTACTTATTGCGATCTTTGTTGGTTACTGTGTAGCGGTCGTTTTCGTCATAGAAATCACGGATATCTTCAAAACGGTCAACCCACAGCTTCTTGCCTTCTTCTTTATTGCGAATGTCAGTTAAAGACTTAGGCTTTTCCATTTCAGCTTCGCGCTCACGTGCGAAGTCGATATCAGGATCTTCGGTGTCTAAGCGAAGCTTGTAAACTTTGTCTAGGCTGATGTCTACGTGATCTGTGGTGTAGAACCAACCACGCCAGAACCAATCAAGGTCAACACCCGATGCTTCTTCCATAGTACGGAAAAAGTCAGACGGTGTAGGGCGTTTAAACATCCAACGCTGTGCGTATTCTTTAAAGGCAAAGTCAAACAATTCACGGCCAAGGATGGTCTCACGCAAGATGTTTAGTGCTACTGCTGGCTTGGTATAAGCGTTTGGACCTAAGTGAAGTACCGAATCAGACTGCGTCATAATAGGCACTTGGCTTTGTGACTTCATGTAACCAACAACATCGCGTGGCTCAACACCCCATGGAATTGTTGGGTCCCATTCACGTCCAGCTACACCGTCAAGGAAGCTGTTTAGACCTTCGTCCATCCACGTCCACTGACGTTCGTCTGAGTTAACTGTCATTGGGAAGTAGATATGACCTACTTCGTGAATAACTACACCAATAAGGAAGCGTTTTTCAGCCAATGAATAGGTGCGTGAACCGTCGTCGCGAAGTTCTGTACGCGGGCCATTAAAGGTAATCATGGGGTATTCCATACCGCCAACAGGGCCGTTTACAGACTGCGCTACTGGGTATGGGTAATCGAAGCTAAAGCGGCTGTAAACATCCATAGTGTGGATAATGGACTCAGTCGAGTACTTCTGCCACAACTCGCCACCTTCTTTCGGGTAGAACGACATGGCCATTACCAGTGGCTGAGTATCACCACCTTGTTGATAGCCGCGTGCATCCCACGCAAATTTACGCGAAGAAGCCCAAGCGAAGTCGCGTACGTTATCAGCTTTAAACTTCCATGTTTTAAGTTCGCTTGTGCCTTCTTTTTCGTTCTCAATCGCTTCTTCTGGTGAAACGATAAATACAATGCGATCTGCAGTTTCAGCTTGCTTCAAACGGTCGCGCTGTGTTTTTGTCAGAACGTCTTTCGGGTTTTGTAGCTCACCGGTAGACGATACGATGTGGTCAGCTGGAACAGTAATATCTACTTCGTAGTTACCAAATTCCAACGTGAACTCACCACGGCCAAGAAACTCTTTATTGGTCCAGGCTTCGTAGTCGGTATACGCAGCAAGACGTGGGAACCACTGAGCAAGAAGGAAGATATCATTGCCGCCTTCGCGCTCATCATCAGGGAAGTGCTCGTAGCCCGCACGCGCCGATACCGCATCTTCTTCAACAATATTAAACGCAAAATCGATGTCGAAAGTCACCTTGCTACCAGATTTTAGTGGCTTGGCAAGGTCAACACGCATCAAGGTGCCTACAACAGTGTGACGTAAGTCATTACCCGCTTTGTCTTCAACACGGGAAATGGTGTAACCCAGTTCGTTGTCATCAACAAATTGCTGACGGCGCAGTGCACCCATGCTGAGTTTCGCTGGCGCGTCGCCGCTAGCTGCTTTGGTCGCTGGTCCACGATTACCAATTCCACCGAATGTGGTGGTAAGGGCTGACATTGAATCGTCGCGAAATTTGTTTTGGTCAAGTTGGATCCACAAGTACTTCAGCGTGTCTGGTGAGTTGTTGTGGTAGGTAATGGTTTCGCTGGCTTCAATACGACGCTTGCCTTCAAGAAGTTTTACATCAATGTCGTAATCGACTTTTTGTTGCCAGTACTGATGGCCGGGTTCGCCCGCCGCATTGCGGTATACGTTTGGAGTAGGTAGAACTTCGTCTAGCTGACGGAATTTATCTTCGAAGTCGCCTTTAGTTTGTTTAATAGCGGCGTTAGCACTTGGAAGAGAAATCAGCATAGACAACACTGGCGCTAGCCAAAATAGATGTCGTTTTGCGGTGCTCATGAGTTTCCTTGCAACTTTTAGGTTAGTCTTGTTTTAGGACACTCTAGTATATAAGGCTCATCAAATGAATCCAGTTTTTGACCGTAATCTAACCTGCTTTTAACGCAAATTAGTGTAAAGGAACGTTTTGCTTCCAGCGCCAACTGTCGTATTCTTAACCTCCTTATTGATTTTTTTCTTCCCCCTTATGAATCGTTTTACTTGGCAGCGCGCTGTCATCAAAGTTGGTAGTGCGTTAATTGCACCAGAGGGTTACGAGTGTAGTGGTAAGTACTTACTTTCGCTGGCTCGATTTATCACCGCTAGTAGAGAAGCCGGCAAAGAGATTATCTTGGTGTCGTCAGGCAGTGTGGCGGCAGGACGCAGCAAAGTAAAAATTCGCCACAATGCATCTATTGCTGAAAAGCAGGCTATGGCGGCCATTGGGCAGAATTTAATGATGGCCAATTGGCAGCGTTTTTTTGACTTTCCCTGTGCGCAGGTTTTGCTAACTGCGGACGACCTGCGCGACCGTACGCGCTACGTCAATATTAAAAACACCCTACGTGAAATTCTAAAACACAATGCTTTGCCCATTGTAAATGAAAACGACACGGTAGCAGTGAACGAGTTAAAAGTGGGCGATAACGATAATTTAGGTGCTTACACCGCATTAGTAGCCCAAGCTGATACGTTAATTATTTGCTCAGACATTGACGGCTTATATACCGCAGACCCTAGAAAAGACCCCAATGCAACCTTGATAGAGCATGTGAGTAAAATTGATAGCACAATTTATGGCCTAGCCGGTGGCGCGGGCACGTCGGTGGGAACCGGCGGCATGCGCACTAAAATTGAAGCCGCTGATAAATGTACCAGTAGTGGCATTCAAACGCTTATCGTGAATGGGCGAAAAGGCGAAACCTTCGATACGTTAATTGATGGTCACGTTCCGGGTACTTTATTTACGCCAAGTAGTACGCCAGCAAATGCGCGGCGACTATGGCTTACGCACACCCTGAAAACCGCCGGAAAGATTGTGGTTGATGCTGGCGCAAAAGAAGCGCTGGTGCGTAAGGGCGCGTCACTATTGCCTACTGGGATCATTGATATTATTGGCAATTTTGAGCAAGGCGATGCCATTGAAGTGGAGTGCGAAGGCAAGGTTATTGCTAAAGGGCTTTGCTTATATAACGCAAAAGACTTAACGCTTATAAAAGGGATAAAGTCGAAAGATATTGCCAGTGTGTTAGGTTATGAAACGGCTGAAGTGGCAGTGCATCGCGACGATATGGTTTTGTATTAATAAGCCATGTCTAGCGCGCCATAAATATAAGTAAATTCAAAATCAACTTTCGCCCTTGGCTTTCATCTATGGTTAACGCTGAATTTGGCGTTGAAGAGGATTCGTATGACAGATATCACACCAACTTTAGCTGATTACCCTTACTCCGTAACAATTGCCACACGTTGGCAAGACAATGACGCCTATGGGCACATTAATAACGTTGTGTATTACGGTTTTTTTGATTCCGCAGTGAATCGCTTCTTAATTGAAGAAGGTGGCTTAGATATTCACAATGGTCAATCGGTTGCCTATGTTGTAAGCAGCCAATGCCAATACATTGCACCCGCAGCCTACCCGGAAGACATATATGTGGGGTTGAGAGTGGCCAAAATTGGGCGAAGTTCGGTGACGTACGGTTTGTCTGTATATGCCGGAGAAAATAAGCGCCGCGTAGCTCATGGTCAATTTGTACATGTTTTCGTAGACAAAAAAACAGACAAAGCTATTCCAATTCCAGAGACCATTAAGACCGCTTTATCGTCAATATGTGAAGTGCTATGACGTTACCTCATGTTGTTTTCCTCGATGCTGAGACACTCGACTTAGCGACGCTAGATACATCGGTGCTACAACAATTAAATGCTGATGTTGTGATACACGAACACACATTTGCACAAGATATTGGCGAACGTATTGCTAACGCTGATGCGGTATTGGTTAATAAAGTTGTACTTGATGAGGAGGTATTAAAAAGTGCGCCTCAGTTAAAGTATATCGGTGTAACCGCAACGGGGATGAACAATATCGATCTGCAGTTTTGTGCGTCTAATGGTATTCACGTGCAGAATGTGGAAGGGTATGGCACAGATAGTGTGGCGCAACACACGTTAACGCTATTACTGAATTTAGCAACGCGTTTTGTGCAATATCAGCAAGATGTAACAAAGGGAAAATGGTCAGCATCACCACACTTTTGCTTGCTTGAACATCCTGTTATTGAACTTGCCGGTAAACATGCGGTTATTGTGGGGCATGGTGCACTAGGAAAGCGGGTTGAAGCCCTCTTTAAAGCCATGGGCATGCGCGTAACTATTGCTGCGCGTCCAGGCAACGAAGGCGATGCGCGTCCTTCCCTAGAATCACTGCTACCTAGTGCTGATGTGGTTAGCTTGCATTGTCCATTAACCAGCGACAACGAAAAAATGATCAATGCAAAAACCTTGTCGCTGATGAAACCTACAAGTTTTCTTATCAATACCGCACGCGGTGGCTTGGTAGATGAACCAGCATTACTTGAAGCACTTAAAACGCATTGCATTGGTGGTGCAGGGCTTGACGTGTTAACCGTTGAGCCACCTCCCAAGGACCACATTTTACTAAACGCAAATTTACCTAATTTGCTGATAACACCTCACAATGCGTGGATTGGCAATACTGCACGTCAAACGCTATTTAATATGGCGATTGACCACCTTAAAAGCTTTCTCTCTTCCATTGAAGTGGGGGGAAATAGCCATGAATAACCCAACTTTGTTCGCATTATGTTGCCTCATTTGGGGCTCAACCTGGATAGCCATCACTTACCAAATTGGGCATACCTCGGAAACCTTTGCTATTGGTCTGCGTTACTTGCTGGCGTCAATGTGTTTGGGTGCTTATTGCTTAATAATGCGTCTACCACTTAAATTGCCCATGCATATTCACGTAAAAATGGCAGCAGTTGGCGTGTTTCTTTATAGCCTAAACTACACGTTACTCTATATGGCACAAGCGCATATTATTAGCGCACTGTTAGCGCTAATGAGTTCGTGCATCATTTACATCAATGTTGTGCTTCGACGCTGGTGGCTAAAAGAGCCCATTCGAAAAGAAGTGGTTATTGGTGCGACATTTGGCCTAACAGGCATCATTTGCTTATTTGTTCCCGAGTTCTCAAAGGTTTCGATGGACGCAGCATTGGCCATTGGGCTTTCTATCGCGTTTGTCAGTTTCTTATGTGCTTCTATTGGCAATGTAATCTCTGAACGCATTCTGACGTCGGGTACACCCGTTATTCAAATGAATTTCTACGCCATGGGCTATGCCATGGTGTTGTTATTTGCCACGTCTTGGTTAACAAACGATCAAGTTGTTATTCCTACTAGCAGTGAGTTTTATATCTCTTTGCTTTACCTTGCGGTCTTCGGTTCGGTTTTTGCGTTTGGTGCGTACATGAAGTTACTAAAACAAATGGGGGCTGACAAAGCGGCTTATGTCGTGTTGGTTTATCCGTTGGTTGCCCTTGTCATATCTACGTTTTTTGAAGGCTACCGCTGGTCATTGCTCTCGGTGGTAGGTGTTGTTGTGGTATTGGTGGGCAACGCTATCGCGATGGGTAAAATTCCGCGATTTATGCGTCGCCCTTCTGTGCCTAATTAGCCAAATGATATTGCTAGTGCACGCGTCAACACGTAGTGTTACAACGCGTTGATTTTTTTGTTTAGCTCGTAAGCTGGCTCTGTCACAATAGTTTCTAAGGTTTCAATACGGCGCATTAGCTTTTCAATTTGGGCGTCTTTTTCGTCCAGTTTTTGTTGATGCAGGTCTGCTTTACTTTTGATAAACGGGTTGCTGCACTCGCCACTCATCCAGTCATTTAAGCGCCATTGAAATTTTGCATCTAAATAGCAAGCCATTAGCGCAATAGATGATATTCCGCCAATCAATAATACAATACTTAGTGTAGTCATAACTGTTTCCTCATCATTTGGTGATTAAGCGCAAATATGAAAAAATCGTTGGTGTTTATTGCGCTTTCATAAAGGTAGTCACAGCGCTTCAAAAAAAACTTACAAAAAAGAATAAAAAATTTTGTGTAATAAAATCTCTTAACTTGAGACTGAATTAGTAACACGCAAAAAAACACATAAAAAGCACATGGCGAAAAGGTAGGAAATTAACGTTGGGTCAAGGATTTGAAGCAGTTTTTAAACAATATGGTGCCTTGCTTAGCCGTGTAGCTTCAAGTTATGAGGCCAATGAAGCGATGCAACAAGAGCTATTGCAAGAAATAGCCATTGCTGTATGGCAAGGCTTGTCGCGCTTTAATGGCGATAGCAGTGTGAAAACCTATATTTTGAAAATTGCCCACAACCGTGCGGTTACGCATGTTGCAAGCCAAGTAAAACGCGTAGATACCCATCAATACGATAGTGAAGACATGGGACCTGACAGTTTCCAAAGTTCACATCACTCACCAGAAACCGTGTCGAGTCAGCATCAATCACTCGCGCTGTTACTGAAAGCTGTACGCGCATTGCCTTTACAGCCTAGGCAAGTGTTAACCCTGTCATTAGAAGGGTTGAGTTACGACGAAATTGCCGAGGTGTGCGGTTTAACCAAAAATCACGTGGGTGTGATATTGAAGCGCGCTAAGCAGGCCATTGTGCAGGAGGAGCCTCATGCCTAATCAGGAACACGACTCTACTGAGAGTCAGCAAGATCAAATTAATGACTTATTGTCGTTGTGGCAAGCTCAGCCCGTCAGTGAAATAGATTTAGAAGCGGTAAAGAAAAGCTTCAATGAAGAGCAACGAAAGCAGCGATTGTATATGGTGGTCGACTCACTAGCTTTTCTTCCTGCGGTCTACATGGTTGTTGTCACATGGGGAGAGTTATCTTTTGCGATGAAAGCCATGTGCATGTTGCTTTTCATTCTTGCAACGCCAATGCTTGTTTATCAGTTATGGCTGCGCCGTATTGCTGCATTCGCAAAGAACTCAGACACATTCGACTATCTTCAACAGTTTACCAAGCAGATAAAGAACAATATTCGCATCGCATTTATTACTAAGCACTCTGGTTGGCCAGCATTGTTGTTTATACCCGGTTTCGCGTATTTACGCTATTTATCTGGAGATTTGAGTGTAGAAAAGCTAACCCAAATGGGTATTGTTTTTGCCGTTCTTTCGATTGGTATTGCGGGTTGGACCGTGTGGGCGCACAAAAGGCAAAAGCGTTTTGAACAGCAGCTCAAAACGCTTCACGAAATGGCGGATAAGCGGGGTTACTGAGCCGGCTTTTCCTCATTGGCGTCGTCTTTATCGTCTTTTGAGGACGTTCTGTTGTCTCCCAGAAAGAACTCATAATAGAGGTCGAGGGCAAACTCAGATTGATCTTCCAACGTTGTTTGAATGGCTTCAAGATACAAACTGGGCAGCAACTGGTATTTCATCGCAAGGTCTGGCGGCAGTTGTCGCCTTCTTAAGGTGCTGTTGGCGTCATTGTTGCTCAAGCCCACATCGACGTTATATTCCACCGATAGGCGCTCATTAATTTGGCCCGTTACTGACAATCTGTCTTCGTTAGTACTTAAACTAAAATCATCAATACCCAACGCATTACCTACTTGCCCTGTAAGGGTTTTAGTGTTCGATAAACCAAAGCCCAAGAGTAACGATGCGTAGTTAGGATCTTGTCTGCCAGAGTTTGGTCCAGAACCTGTTAACAGATAAGACAACACGCCCTGCTGGTCCATAGCGGGCTCAGAAAATAGATTGATACTGGGTGAGTCTGTGGCACCGTCAATACGAATACCTGCAATAACATCGTCGTCTGTTTTGGCGGGGTCTCGAATTGCTTCTACCAAAAGTAGAGGTTGGTCAATGGGGCCATTAAATTGTACTTCGCCAGTTTGAATGATCAGCTGTTGACCATATGCATTGTAGCGTCCGTTAAGAATTTGAAGGTCGCCATAGCCCACTAGTGCAGGCTGAGTGTTAACTTGTATCGCGCCGTGCAAGCTGGCGGTTAAACCAAAGGCGTCTAACTTAACATCTTGAGTTTTGTCTTTGTCTATATTTACCATTACCGAAGCGTGAACAATATCGAGAGGGTCTTCTTTTAATGGCTCGCCGCGAAGATGCACGTCTTTAGAAGGTGACACCGCACTTTCTGGCAATGACTCAATTTCAATGCGTGCCCAAGGAATATTAATATTACCGGATACATCAACTTTGGATTGATTCGCATCAACATTGATATTAGGCGATACTTTTAAACGCACATTAGGTTGGCGTATTTCGAATGCATCGCCTCGTAAATTAAATTGCGCGCTAGGGTTCTCTGACCAATCTAGCTGCCCTACCAGTGAGCCTTCACCGCCGCCTAAGACGAAACTTCCCTCTAAATGTGCTTTCTTATTGTCCAGTAAAACCGTTTGATTCCAATTGGCTAAGGTGACGGGTGTATCTTGAATATCAATAGCGCCATCTGTGATGCTTAGTTCGCCTGAAAGTGAAGGATCATCCACATAGCCAGTAAGCGTAACATCCCCTTTGAGCAGACCGGTTAACTCGCGAATTGCCGGTGATAGCGGCTTGAAAGGCGATACATCCAGTTTTTGCATGGTGAGTCGGCCATTTAGTGGCATTTTCTCATCGAAAGGACGCGTATTGAAATCTAGCGTTGCTTCACCAATATCCTCGCTTGAAATCAATGACGTGAGTGAAAGCTCTCCTTGCTTCAATTGACCTGAAGTTTCAACGGCATTGATCATCAATGATAGAGGACGAGAAGCACCAAGTTGCCAAGGTGCTGTGCTTAGTGATGAATTAAACGTTGCATCGATATTATCACTAGGTGAGTAATTGCCCTTTGTTGTTAACGTTAGCGTGGCCTCTGACGGGGTGGAGACAACCTCTGGGGCAAGTTCGTTGGCCCATAAGCCTACCGGCAGTGATGATGCTTTAATATCCCAACTGGCGCGGTCGTCTGCATAGAGAACGTTTGCAACGCATAGCTCTCCTTCTTTGCGCGAGGTCCAGCAATGTTGGCCTACCTTCGCACTTATCGGTTGAGTACCAATATCAACGTCAAAAGAGTTCGATAACTGCCAATACATATTGGCCAGTTTTATATTTGTCTCACTTACCGTACCTGTCCAGTGATTGTTCTGCCAAGCGCCTGCAAGCGTGGTTGCAACTTTGTGCTCAGGAACATTTATATCAATTTGCACTTTGTGATCAGTATAAGCACCTTGCAGCGTTATCTCGCCATTTACCGGGCCTTGGTTATGCGCTTCGGCAGACAAATTAGCTGAAACGAGTATGTCAGAGAGTGCGATAGTTCCAGTTGCACTGGGGTTTTGCCAAGGACCTACCGCTTTTACATGGCCATCAATCGCGCCGGTTACCTCGGGATATAAGTCAGAAATAGTAGGGACATCTATGTATATATCGGCATTAAGATGGCGCTTGTTTAGCACTTGTGCCACAGCGCGAATGGCATTTTGTTGTTGTTTAACGTCGATATTTGTTACGAAAAGATCGCTTGGCCCCGCGTAAACCGCGTTACCTTTCACACTGAGTAATTTACCTTGCAGTTCGCCGGTAAGATTCATGTCGCGCAAACTAACGTGCAAGCCTCCTGCCTCTGAATATTGCAAGATACTGTCTACTTCACCATTGAGGTGGTTCGGTGCATTGGGGTCAATACGTTTTGCAGATACATCGTTAAGCGTTGTCTTTCCCGCCCATGCGATGGTGTCGTTCAGATATAAAGTGCCGGTATTAATTAAGCTACCTTCAAGTGCTTTAATATTGGCGCGATTCACATAGATATTATGCTTTTTCAACACAACATCGAGAGCGACAGGCACGTTACCTATAGACGGGAGTTCTGCGGCGCCTTCTCCAAGTAAAACATAATCACCCATGACACCGTTGAGCGTGAGAGAGCCCGATTTTAAAATTCCGTCTGTTACAGTGGGAATGGCTTGCTCCACCCAATTGGCACTGAATGCAAGTGGCAGTGTTTCGTCCAATAGATTGGCAGTTAGGGTGGTATTAGCGGTAATGGCACCACTGGCTTGGGCAGATAATTCAACGGCGTCTAATGCGCCGCTGGCTTCGATAGCAATTTGTTGTTCACGATTCTCGACTTGCCCTTTCACGTTAAGCTTTATTTCAAAGGGAAAGTGCTCGGCTAGGGTTGCCTTTATTTGGCCTTTTAACTCGCCTTGCTCATGCACTAATAGCAGCTCGTTTGCCTCTATTTCAGATTGCTTAAAGCTTGCTTCAAGCATTGAAAATAGCGGTATTTTTTGTGTGCTTTTTCCATCTTCGTATGCCGTGTCTTCAAGTAGCAAAGTACCAATTTTTATCGGGATTGGAGATGCTATTTCCGGTAGTTCGGGTACGGTATAGCTAAGTGAATACGACGAGGGAATAGTGGGCTTCGAAGTTGATGTTTCCTCACCACTAGGCATGCCTTCCTTACTTAGAATAGATAAAGTTAGAGATTTAGTTGCGATATTCTCTATGTCGAGGGCTCGGTTTCCTTCAAAATTGACAACTTCCAACTCACCTATTTGAATAACCATACTAGGTATGGAAACGTCGATGTTGCTCAACGTGAGAAGACCAACCTCAATAGGCAGCGGTAACGTGACATCGCTAGATGTTGCAGCTTCTTCTGACTCTGGAAAAGGCGTCAGTTGTTTAATTTGCGCATTATCGATAAATAATTCATTAACACATACTCGAGGTTCGAATAAGCAGCGCCACGTAATGTCGGCATAAGTATGTGCTACCTTGACGTCCCACTGCGTGTCTTTCCACGTTATCCCTTTAATATCAAGTGTATCAGCAAAGCTACCTTTTACTTCTTCAATATGTAAATTGCTAACGAAGGTATTGGCAAGGAGCTTAACAGTTGGCCCACCAAGTGGGCTTATGAGCAGTGCATAAATTGCCACCACAAGGAAAACAGGTGAAAGCAAGAGCGTTGATATAGTACGTTTCTTCATAACTCTGGCCCCAACATGATGTGAAGCTGCCACGTGTTTTCATCAGGGGCAAAGCCGCGTGCAATATAAAACCTTACAGGGCCAATAGGGGAAAGCCAATGAATTCCTGGACCCACACTGTAAGTCAGAGTGGTATTTACGTCATTGGTAGCCGTACCAACATCCACAAAGGCTGCAGCACGCCAACCATCAGTAAATTGATACGCATACTCAATACTCGACGTAGCAAGATATTTTCCGCCAATAGAATCGAGAATAAGGTTGCCCGTTTCAGGGTCTATCACTTCTGCGGTGGGGGAAATCTCTCGATAATCAAAGCCTCGAACGCTTTGATCGCCACCTGCGAAAAAGCGCAGCGACGTGGGGACCTCATCGAAACTATTGGTTTTTATTGCGCCTAGCTCCCCTCTAACAGACACGCGATGAACATCGCCAAATGTACGTATGAAGGTCGCCTCTACAACCGCCTTTGCGAAATCGATATCTGAACCAAACCCTTCTTGACCTATTTGCGCCAAAATTTGCACGTAGCTGCCCTTGTTGATATTGATATCGTCGTCTTTATCTCGATAAGTCAATGAATAACCCGGTAGCACCAGAGAAGTTGTGTTGCTGCTTACTTCTCCTTGGTCGTAAGTTTCTTGCAAATAGGTTATTGAGCCGTCGTGTTGCCACGGTGAGCCATCACGCTGCCAATAGCGGTGGGCAGAAAGTGACAAGGTTTCACTTTCGAACGAGGTATTGTTGTATTCAATGAACTGATAGCCCGCTTCAATACTGGCGTAATCCTGAGTGATATTTTTCATTGGAATACGGTAATCAGCAGTAATTGATTGCTCTGGCGCAGAGATAAAAATATCAGAAGACGCAGAATGCCCTCGACTATTTACCCATGGACGCTCCCAGCCCAAACGTACGCGTGGACCTGTATCTGTGGCCGCTCCTACTGAAACGTTGAAGGCGTCAGTTGGGCGATGTAGCAATGACACCTCAATAGGTACAAGTAATCCGTCAGCGTCGCTGACCACTGGCCGTGCAATTACCCGTGTAAAATAACCCGATTGGTTTAACCTTCGATTGAAGTCTGCCAATGCCGCAGAGGAATAGGCATCGCCTGTTTTAAATGGCTTTAATCTTTCAATGATGGCTTTGGCTTTGTCATCGCCTATGAACATTAATTCGCCAAACTGATATTGTGGGCCACTTTGCGCTATTAGCAACACATTTGCTTGTTTTTCATCTCTGACAAGGTCAAGGCGGGTGGCTTGCCAATGATAATCGAAATAACCATTAGACAAGGCATAATTGAACATCGAAGACTTGAAAGACTCGTAAATTGTCTGGTCGAGTACATCACCTTCTTTGAGCTTCAACCCATTGAATCGAGCGCGAAATGCGCTGTCTTCTCTGCCTGCACCGATAATTTCCCGGGTCACTTTATTGATGATTAGTGGCGCATTCAACGTTACAGTAACTGTAACGGCGTCTTTTTCCTCAAAGGAAACACGGGTTTCGCTATTGTAGTAACCAAAGGGTTCCACCGCAGAGGCAACTGCAGCACCTACTTCATCTTGCCAATAGGGTTCGCGCAACAGCCCTTTTTCAACATCAAGGCTTTGCAAATACAGCCGGATATTACTGCGAAGCTTATCTTGAGTTACCCCTTTGATGTCATACACTACAGGGGGTTGTGCAAAGGCTTCGTTACCTAAAAAATGTAACCCCAAAAACAACCAAACACAGACAATGACAAGTCTGTGTTTAGCAGAAAGTAGGTTAAGCGTTCGCGCACGATTAACGCGTTGAATAATGTGGTCATTCCAATTTAATGGCATGAAATTGCAAAATCCTTACAGCAACGGGAAAATCGACGTGATATACCGGTTGAGAGTATCATCCTTTGTGGCGCGGAGTGCCGATCGCGCGCACGGACCATATAATAACACAACTGCACTGCGTAACTGCAAACTACGACGAGGGAGCAAATTTTTACGCTAACTTTTGGCTATCAACGTTGAGAGTGAAATACTGAAATAAAAGTTCCTCGTGCTCGGTCAAATCCCTCATACCCGATAACCCCCTCCATATCGGGAAACAATAACTTAGCTTTGGACATTGACGGATGTATTTGTATACTGCCATGTCATTAGTTTGATATTTTCATATATCAACACGCTCAAATTCCATCATTTTGGAAATTTATTAGTACAAAGGAATGTTATGCCTTTCATCAAACTACCGCGTCATACAGCGCTCTTTGCGTTGTTGCTTACTGTGTTTTCGGCTTTCAGTATTGCTAATGACGGTGAATTGTCTGCACAGAACAGTTATCAAGCATTCAGTGCATTACCAGCTTACTACATGCCAGCACTATCGCCTGATGGAAATAGAATTGCTTTCGAACAAAACGTATCAGGTGATGAAGCGTATTCCATGCTTGCAACCTATGATATTGCGGAAGGTAAAAAGTACTATTTACTGCGCTCTGACAACGAGAGTGTGAAGATAAAATGGTACAAGTGGGTAAATAACGACCGCTTAGTTGTTAGTGCTCGCTATGAAACACGTCGGGGTACTACGAAAGTACATGATACGCGTTTGTTAAGTGTGCGATTTGATGGTGGTGATGGTGGCGCTTTCAGCCTGATCAACTGGGAGCGAATTAAACGAAGAGCGGGAAATCCCTCTCATGTTCCTCAATTTCACGACGATGTCATTGATTGGCTACCAGATGACCCTGATCATATTTTGATTTCTCTAGATGCCGAGGCTTTAGGCTTACCCTCGGTTTACAAAGTAAATGTTAATGATGGTGGTACCAGCCGCTTAATTCGCGGTAAGAAAAAAATTCGCGATTGGATAACCGACAGACAGCACAATGTACGTATTGGCGTAACACTGGATTACGATAGCGGTGAGCGTGAAGTCTTACTAATGGAAGGAGACGATTGGCGTACCTTATTTTCCTACAATGCAATGACCGAAAAAGGGGAATACCCAATAGGTTTTGGCTTAGATCCAAACATTTTGTATTACAGAGGGTATAAAGGAGACTTTAAAGCCATTTTTACCTTGAACCTTAAAACCAACGAGCACAAAGAAGTATTTTCTGATGAAGGGTACGACGTAGAAGGCGGTCTCATATACTCGCCTGTTACTAATGATGTCATTGGGGTTAGACACGACGGCCGCAAATATTGGGATGACGGATATATCGGTTTGCAAAATGGCATAGACCAAGGCTTACCTGATTATCAAAATACACTGGTAAGTTTTAGCGATGATGAGCAAATTTATTTGGTTTACTCTGAGTCAGATACCTTACCGGGAATGTATTTGATTGGCGATCGTAACAAAGGGTCATTGACGTTCCTATTTCAGCAATACCCGCTTATCGACTCTACCCAGTTAACTGAGCACGAGCTGATTGAGTATAAAACCCGAGATGGTATGTCAATTGAGGCGTACTTAACCTTGCCAAAAGGTGAAGGTCCTTTCCCAACCATTATTCACCCTCACGGTGGTCCAGGTGCCCGTGATTTTAGCGGCTTCGATTATTGGACCGCGTATTTCACCCACAGAGGGTATGCTGTACTTCGCCCTAATTTTAGGGGGTCGAGGGGCTACGGATATAGTTTTTCACAAAGCCAAATGAAAGGCTGGGGCCTAGCCATGCAAGACGATATCACTGACGCGGCAAAGTGGATGGTGGAGCAAGGTTATGCTGAGCAAGACAATATGTGTATCGTTGGCGCAAGTTACGGTGGCTACGCGGCGTTAATGGCGACAGTAAAAACCCCTGATTTATTCAAGTGTGCGGTAAGTTTTGCTGGGGTTAGCTCACTAAAACACATCGTCATTCATTCTCGTCGCTTCTTAAACAACGAGTTTGTCAAAAACCAAATTGGTGATGACTTTGATGATTTAGAAGCGCGTTCTCCTTACTATCACGCAAAGGGAATAAAAACCCCTATTCTACTGGTTCATGGTGAAGAGGACCGTATTGTAAGGCCATTGCACAGTCGTTATATGGCAGACGAGCTAGAAGACTATGACAAAACCTTCAAATATGTAGAGCTAGAGAGTGGTGATCACAGTTTGTCGATTCAACGAAATCGCCATCGGTTCTTTGCTGAAATGGATGCGTTCTTGAAGCAGTATTTGCGTAGCCCTACGCCAAGTGCTAAAGAGATTGAAGCGACGGCAAGCGATGAGTAAGTAAACCGTTCAAGTTGCTAGATTTTACGATGGGAGCGAACAAAGCTGGCGGCTTTTTAACCATGTTTGGTGTATAATCACAAATTGAAGCGCGTGTATCACGCGCTTTTTTGTTTCCGCACTTTATTTCAAAACGTTACATCAAATTCGAGAATTTATGCCCCAGACATCTAATGGCGTATCAAAGGATACAGCAGTGGTTCAAAAGCCGGCTTTAGGGTTATTTGAGTTTATCGCCTTAATGGCAACCATGACTTCCCTTGTTGCACTCAGTATTGATGCAATGTTGCCTGCGTTAAGTCAGATTGGTATTGCGCTAAATGTTGCTCAAGCACATGAAACACACCTGATTGTCACGGTGTTTTTTGTGGGCATGGCATTTGGGCAAATGTTCTTCGGGCCTTTCAGTGATAGTAGAGGGCGTCGTTTAACCATACTCGTCGGTTTGTGCATATTTGCCCTAGGTACCTTTGTTTGTATGATTGCAACGAACTTAGAAACCATGCTGATTGGTCGTATTATTCAAGCCTTTGGGGTGTCTGGCCCGCGTATTGCGTCAATGGCAATTATCCGCGACCTTTATGTTGGCGATGCCATGGCGCGGGTAATGTCATTTATTATGATGGTATTTATCTTGGTGCCAATGCTAGCCCCTATTATTGGTCAAACCGTCATGGACTTATTTTCGTGGTTTCATATCTTTACCCTGTTTTTAGTTGTCGCTACCATGTCGGGCATGTGGTTTTTTTCTCGCCAAGGCGAGACGTTACCAAGGCATAGAAGAAAGAAATTTTCTTGGGCTCAATTTTTCGCATCATCTAAGTTTATTCTGACCCATCCGTCTGTAATGGGATATACCTTTGCTATGGGCTGCATCTTTGGTGCATTCTTAGCGTACTTAAGCGCGTCACAAACCATATTTACTGTGTACTATGATATGGGTGACATGTTTCCGTATATCTTTGCCACACTTGCCTTTTCTATTGGCCTTGCCTCTTATTTTAACGGCAAAATGGTGATGAAATTCGGCATGCGCAAGTTGTGTCGTTTCGCCCTAAAAGGCGTCAACATATTTGCTATTGTGTATGTGGCAATGCTTTTTGCTTACGACGGTTTACCACCTATAGCGCTAACGGTGTCGGTGATGTTTGTTGGGTTTTTCTTTGTGGGCATTTTGTTTGGGAATCTAAATGCCATGGCCATGCAGCCGTTAGGTGAAATGGCTGGATTGGGCGCGGCCATTATCGGTTCTTTTTCGAGCTTGTTCTCGGTACCCATTGCTTTATTTGTGGATAGCTTTTTAAGTGGTAGTCTTATGCCAATAGGGCTGGGCTTCTTAGTGTTCTTTGCGCTTGCGTATGTTTCTGTACGTTACGCTGAGCGGGTTCGTGAGTGTGGTGAGTAAGCGTCTTTAGAATATAGAGTGGATGTATGGCAAGACTTAGCGCGCGAGATAGAAAGCGGTCCCGCGCCTATGCCACATTATTCCCAAACCTGACATACCATACATTTTGCCACCTCTAACGCGGCCGCGTCAGAGGTGCCAGCGATCACCGCGATGATAATGGTGACTAATATTACCGCTATTGCCATCGTTGATGTTTTCTTTGGGTTTGGTTTTTGTTACTCATAGTAAGTTATCACTTTTATCTGCGACTTGCTTTTTGCGTCTCCAAGGCTCAATCGGCAGAGTAAAATATCTCCACCAAACGTATTTCCACGGAATGCAGATAATTATAAGACCAGTTCCTATTATTGAGCCTTTTACACTTACGATCCCCGGGATTTGCTCTCCTGCCATCCATAGCGGTAACGCCACTGCGGTCAACCACACTGCTTTCCAAACGACTTCAAATAGCATGATTGGTAGAAAGGCTAACGGACGAAACATGCCACCAATAGATAATATGGCAAGGGCGAGCAGAAGCGAATGTCCCGCCCCTCGCCATGTTGCCCATTCAGAAGGCCCTCCTAAAAGAGACATTAACTGCCATTTTCCGATGACAAAAACCAATCCAGCAAAAAACAATCGAAGTCCCCACGTTTTCCATAATGCTACAGATGGGGGAGTTTGGTCTGTTTTTCGGTATTCACGGTTACTTGTTAAATCGCTACTTGCTACATAGCTATTTTCTATATGGTTACTTTTCATAAGGGGCCTCGATTTCAAAATGTGTCGCCATCGTGCCACCCAGAAGCATTCAATGAGTGTCGAATTTGAAAATCGATCTACGAAAAAGGCAATAAATTAGAAATTCATAAAAAGAGAAATGAATTAATGTAAAGTATGTAGGCAAATAGTTGGGAGAGAAAATTGGAATTGTTACACCTTGCGCAATTGTTTGTTGTTTTGCTAAGTCTTACATTAGCACTCTTTCATTTTCGCTTTCGGGAAAAGCACCTCTTTCACCTTGTATATGCTATTTTTTGTGCCTCTTCCTCAATGTATGTTGCACACAAGCTCGTCGGCAGCTTTTGGGAGCCCTACCATCATTTAATAGGTATGTTCGGCGTTTTTACCGCTAGTGGGTATTGGTTATTTGCGCGCACATTTTTTAGAAAAAATAACCCAATAAATCGTCATCACCTCATTCTAGTGGGTTTACTTTCAATTTGTCTGGCACTACGCCACCTTTTACTATTTTCTGAAAAGATGTGGTTAGTGAACTCTGACTGGATAGCGCCACTAATTTCGATTTTAACCGAAGTTGTAGCAATAATTTACCCAGGTATGCTCGTTCTAATTTTCTGGGAGGGATACCGAGTATTGAATATCACCACCTCAAGACAACGGAAGGTAGCAATCATATATCTCGGTTCTTTTGTCTTTTGCGTCGTCAGTGTTATGTTAATAGGCTCTATACTTCCAGCAAGCTTGGCAAATGGCTCTGGTCGAGATTGGCTTTCCGCTTTCGCTTTTTTACTAATTTTAATGAGTTCGCACGGACTAATTCGCTTTCGCCAGCAACAACTTGAACAAACAGAAAAAGACGCGACTAGCTCAATTCAAGAAGAAGCATCTCTTGCCCAAGAGATTCAAACAATACTGGCTGATAAAAAACGCTTTTTGGAACCAAATTTGCGAGTTGCAGATATTGCTCGAGAATTGGATGTACCGGAATATCGTATAAGAGCGTTAATGCTGAATCATTTTAAAGCTAAAAACTTTAATCACTATGTCAATCAGATGCGTATCGAGCATGCCAAAACCATTTTGACTTCATCTGACAAACAAGGTTGGTCTGTGCTTGTTGTTGGTATGGAGAGTGGTTTTGCGTCTATCGCCCCTTTCACTCGAGCATTTAAAGAGTTTACAGGCTGCACACCAGGGCAATATAGAAAGCAACATTCTACAAAATAAAGCCTTTTTGATTTTTAGGTTGAACATAAAAAAGCCCGACCAAAATGGTCGGGCAAGAGGGCTTAGTTAAGCACCTAACGACAGAAACTGTCCTAACCTATGATGGCTTTCATGTCAGTCATGTAGCCACGTAAGGTTTTCCCTACGGATTCCACACCGTGTGAACGAATTGCTTCGTTTACTTCAACAAGGCGTTTGTTCTCTACTTGATTAGAAGTAGCAGACAAACCCTTACCGATAACAGAGGTGTCGATAGTAGGCATAAACTTCTCACGCAAAATCGGAATGGCTGCGTTAGCAAACAAATAGTTTCCGTATTCTGCAGTGTCTGAAATTACTACGTTCATTTCATACAAGCGCTTACGTGCGATTGTATTAGAAATAAGTGGTGTTTCATGCAGTGACTCGTAGTATGCAGATTCTGGAAGAATGCCTGCTTCTACCATGACGTCAAACGCCACTTCTACACCACACTTGATCATGGCAACAAGTAAGATGCCGTGGTCAAAAAATTCTTGCTCGCTGATTTCACCTTCGTAGGTCGGTGCATTTTCAAACGCGGTTTCACCGGTTTCTGCACGCCACTTAAGTAGGTTTGCGTCGCCATTTGCCCAGTCTTCCATCATAGTGCGAGAGAACTCACCACTGATGATGTCGTCTTGGTGTTTTTCAAACAACGGACGAAGTAAATCAGTCAATTGCTCTGAAAGCGCAAACGCTTTCAGTTTAGCTGGGTTAGACAGACGGTCCATCATGTTAGTAACACCGCCAATCTTAAGTGCTTCTGTAATGGCTTCTAGACCATACTGAATAAGCGCACCTGCGTAGCCAGCATCAATGCCGTCTTCAACCATCTTCTCGAAGGCAAGAACCGCAGCAACTTGTTGCATACCACATAGAATGGTTTGCTCGCCCATAAGGTCAGATTTCACTTCAGCCACAAATGATGACTCAAGTACGCCTGCACGATCGCCGCCTGTCGCACTTGCTAGCGCTTTAGCTTGATCCCAGCCTTTGCCTTCAGGGTCATTTTCTGGGTGCACAGCAATGAGTGTTGGTACACCAAAGCCACGCTTATATTCTTCGCGAACTTCAGAGCCAGGGCTTTTCGGTGCGCACATCACAACGGTGATATCGCTGCGAATTTGCTGGCCTTCTTCAACAATATTGAAACCGTGCGAATAACCTAATGTTGCGCCTTCTTTCATCAGAGGCATAACCGCTTCGACAACGCTAGCATGCTGCTTGTCCGGCGTTAGGTTGTAAACTAAATCTGCTTCAGGAATCAAGTCCTGATATGTACCAACAGTAAAACCGTTGCTGGTAGCGCGTTTGTATGAGTCGCGTTGCTCATCAATGGCTGCTTGACGCAGCGCATAAGAAACATCTAACCCCGAGTCACGCATATTCAGGCCTTGGTTAAGACCTTGTGCGCCGCAGCCCACAATGACAATTTTCTTGCCTTTTAAGAACTGACAACCGTCAGCGAATTCCTCGCGTGCCATGAATCGGCAGCGGCCAAGCTGATCTAACTGCTGGCGAAGTGACAGGGTGTTGAAATAATTAGCCATAAAAATTTCCGAACAACATTCATTTTTGTCAATATCAAACACCGACCTTGGTGAAGATAGACCTCGTCTATGACGACTTGGTAGTGAGACTAAGTGATTTCTTTTGTTTTGGAAAATGATATATTTGCAAGATAATATTGCAAATTGTGAAATACTATGGATTTTCGTAGCCTACAACTCTTTAATCACCTGGCGACTAGCCTGCATTTTGGTATTACTGCAGAGGCTATGTACGTCTCGCCTTCTACGTTAAGCCGCGTGATCCAACGCCTAGAAGACGAGTTAGGGTGCACTTTGTTTAAACGGGACAACCGCAAGGTGGCGTTAACGCACAGTGGGCACAAGCTGTTGGCCTTTTCAAAGCAGGCGTTAAAAGACTGGCAGCAGTTAAAGGTAGACTTAAAGGAAGATAACGACGCGCTACAAGGTGAATTAAGTGTGTTTTGCTCGGTGACAGCGAGTCAAAGTCATCTACCTGCCATGCTTAGACTTTTCAGACAGCAGCACCCAGGTGTGGATATTCGATTAATAACCGGAGATCCCGCCCTTGCAATAGAAAAAGTCAAAGGCAAGCAATGTGATCTATCGATTGCTATCTATACTCCAGATATGCCCACCGACCTTCACTTTACCCCTCTTGATAATGTGCCCTTGGTACTTATTGCGCCGCGTGAATGGCGGTTAACTCAGCTTAGTCAATTAGATTGGACCAAGCATCAGGTGATCATGCCAGAAACTGGCCCTACGCGCCGTACTGCCTATCACTGGTTTGCTGAGCACGGCATTCGCCCTAATGTTTATGCGTACGTTGGGGGCAATGAAGCCATTGTGAGCATGGTGGCACTTGAATGCGGTGTGGGATTTGTGCCAAAGGTGGTGTTAGATCACTCTAGTATGGCAAGTGCAGTAACGCAGATTCAGGTAGATGATATTGAGCCCTACGCCCTTGGCTTATGCTGCTTGCAAGACAAGCAGAACGAGCCGTTAATTAACGCCTTTATGCAACTAAAAGCACAAGTGTAGTATTAAATTTACTGATGTAGGTATTTCATATTAAACGCCTTAACTAGCGCTAAGTTGTTTTATTAGGTTATCCAAAGCCCTATAACCTAGGGCTTCGGCTATATGGGCTCGGCTCACGGTGGTCTCGTCTTGCAAATCGGCAATAGTTCGGGCCACCTTTAAAGTACGGTGAAACACGCGCATCGACAAGTTTAGCTGTTTGGCTGCGGCCTGTAAGAAGCGCAGGTCTGCATCGGATAGCGAACATACATCGGCAAGCTCCCCCGCATGCAGCGCCCCATTCGACTTGCCTTGGCGTAGTAATTGTCTTTGTCGGGCATCAGCAACAATTTGCTTACTGTTGTAAAGAGAATCACTAGGGCTATTCCCCTTGGGGGGTAAGTCATAGTCGGGTAATCGGGGTACTTCCACTTGAATATCAATTCTATCAAGCAACGGGCCCGATAAGCGGTTGAGGTAATTGAGCTGTTGTTGTGGTGTAAGGCGGTTGTCGTCAATATCGCCCGTCGGGCTTGGGTTCATTGCCGCAACCAATTGAAAGTTTGCGGGATAGGTTGCACTACCTGAAGCGCGAGATAAGTGCACATCACCGGTTTCTAGAGGTTCACGCAATACATCAAGTGCTTTTCTGCCAAACTCGGGTAACTCATCTAAAAACAAAATGCCGTGATGTGCTAGCGAAATTTCTCCCGGTACCGGATGTGAGCCTCCACCGGTAAGGGCTACGGCTGAACTAGTGTGGTGGGGAGAGCGCAAATGACGAGTCAAAAAGCGCTCGGTATTCAATTTCTCTCCCTTTACCGAGTGAATGGCTGCAACTTCTAAGGCTTCTTCCTCGGTCATTTCTGGCAATAAGGCCAACATCCTACTCGCCAACAAGCTTTTTCCCGTACCAGGTGGGCCTACCATCAGAAGATTATGCGAACCGCTGGCAGCAATCATCAACGCCCGTTTGGCTTGCTCTTGGCCAATAATATCGTCCCATCCTGCACTTTTACTTATTTTCTTATGAGGCGAAAAAAGCTGACCTTTGGCTAATTTTTTGTTTCCGGCTAAGTGTTCGTAGACTGACAATAAGTCGAAAGCGGGATAGCGTGTTGCGTGAGATACCAAGGCGGCTTCTATGTCGTTATCACCCGGGTAAATCAGCGGAGTATCTTCATTCGCCGCAGCCATCACAACGGGGATTAAGCCATTAACTGGTTTTATCTCGCCATTTAAAGCAAGTTCGCCGACAAAGGCAATATTTAACAGGTTGGTGTCGTTAATGTAGCCTGAGGCTGCAAGAATACCTACAGCAATAGGAAGGTCGAAGCGGCCGCCAAATTTGGGAATATCGGCTGGCGCCAAGTTTACGGTTATGCGTTTAGCTGGGAAGTCAAAACCACTGTTGATAAGTGCACTGCGTACACGTTCCCGCGCTTCTTTTACGCTGGTTTCTGCCATGCCCACCAATTGAAAAGCAGGCAAACCATTGGCAAGGTGAATTTCAACACTTACTTCTGGAGCGGATACTCCCTGCCCTGCAAACGTTTTTACCACCGCCATGCCCATGTCAATATCCCTTTTATTTCTTTGAAGTGCGAATAGCGGTGTATTCACTATTCTTTATGTCGCCTCTGCGTTTTCGATCTTCCCCCAAAAAGGGAGAGTGTAAAATGTCCGTACTCTTTGTTGTGTCACCTTGATGTAGAACCACTATACCTGCGGTAACACGCCGCGATTACGAACATTTTAACTCTCACTGAGTGGGTAATTATCTGTGCGGACTGGTATTACTTTAAACAAAGAAATAAGGTGCGGTTACTGTACAAGGGGCTAGAACTAGCTAGCCATATCTAATTAGTGCACGTGCTGAGAAGTAAGAGTCCCTAATGATGGTCGTTATAAAATACCGGTAATTGCCAATGCCAGCGCATCGCTCCTAGTCTAAACAGAACCGTGGTAATGAGTGCTGCGATGCCACACCACTGAGTAGCAATATCAAGTTGCATACCGATGCCATAAACGACGCCCCCTGCAATACATGTCATCGCGTAAAGCTCGCCGTTAAGTACCAAGGGAACTTCCCTGCAAATAACATCACGCAAAAGACCACCAAATACACCGGTTATCGTGCCCATTGCAATGGCAACAGCCATGCCAGTTTCATTCGCTAGGGCTTTTTCCATACCTACAACGTTAAACAGTGCAAGTCCAAATGCATCGGCAACCAGTAAATAGTGATAAGGGAAGCGTGGGCTTACACGCAACCAAACAATGGGGATAAGGGCAGCAATTAATGTAGTATATAAATAGTCGGTATCGGCAATCCAAAAAACCGGTACATCAAGCATGACATCTCTTAACGTTCCTCCGCCAATGGCCGTTGCACTGGCCAAAACAACAACCCCGAAACCATCCATGCGCTTTTGATAGGCCATCAGAGTGCCTGAAATTGCACAAACTGCAACACCTGCCAAATTCAGCCAATGAAACCAATCAATCATCAATATTCCTTTTTACATTAAAAACAGGCCTGATTACGGCAAAATACTTGATCACACCGCGCATTTCATGCTATTTCTTTGCGCATTAACAACGCTCACCGCAGCGTGTACGTTGAAAAAAGAGGTTAAGCCATAGCCTCTACCGAGCAACATTTCATTTTTTACAGTGCCAACGGATATGTGCATTGTGAGTCAAATTATCATTAAAAACAAAGCGCTAAATATAACTTGGCGTCAGAGTTTTTGTTGTCCTCCACGCTAGACGATAGAAGATGATTCAATACGTCGACAATATTATTCAGGAAACGCGTAACGCATAGATAGTTTTCGCCTTCGTAATGCACACAGTGGCATACAAAGCGTAAAATATTCTGTCCGTTTTATTCTCTCGCTTTCCTGTATGTTGGGCGCTTGCGCTCTGTCATGTATCATTCATCTCGGTATTAATTTTCTGTGTTGAAATAAGACGGCACAGTTTGGGCTAATCGCCCTCATTTGGAAGGATAACTCATGGCAAAGCAACCTGCTGATCACATTTGGTTCAATGGCGAAATCAAGCCTTGGAAAGAAGCCACTGTGCACGTAATGACTCACGCAATTCACTATGGCTCGTCTGTTTTTGAAGGCATTCGTGCATACAACACTCCAGACAAAGGCACATGTGTTTTTCGTTTGAACGACCACAACCGTCGTCTTTTTGATTCTGCGAAAATCTATCGCATGACCATTCCTTATACGTTAGAGGAAATCAATCAAGCGACTATCGACATTATCGCGAAGAACAACCTTAAGTCTGCATATATTCGCCCTATTGCCTTCTACGGCGATATCGGTATGGGCCTTCAAGTACCATTTGGGACTGAAACTGAAGTAACCATTGCGGCATTTGAGTGGGGTGCTTATTTAGGTGAAGAAGCACTTAAAAACGGTGTTGATGCGGGTATTTCTTCATGGAACCGCCTAGCGGCTAACACAATGCCCACTGGCGCTAAAGCGGGTGGTAACTACCTTTCTTCTCAGCTTATTTCAATGGAAGCGCGCCGTCACGGTTACGGTGAAGGTATTGCACTAGATAGAAACGGCTACATCAGTGAAGGCGCGGGCGAAAATATTTTTGTGATCCGCGATGGCGTTGTAAGTACCACACCAAAGACAGCTGCTATCTTGCCGGGTATCACACGCGATACTTGTATCACACTACTTAAAGATATGGGCTATGAAATTCGCGAAGAGAACATTCCTCGTGAAGCCATGTACCTTGCTGATGAAATCTTCATGTGTGGTACAGCGGCAGAAGTTACACCAGTGCGCAGTGTTGACGGTATTGAAGTTGGTGCAGGTGGCCGTGGCCCAATCACTAAGCAAGTTCAAGACATGTTCTTCGGTTTATTCAATGGTACTACTGAAGACAAATGGAACTGGCTGACACCAGTTTATAAGTAATTTTTTAAGTTTCACAAAGGTCGAAAGACCGCAAATTAACGGGAAGGATTTATGCCCAAGTTACGTTCTGCAACGACAACGCAAGGTAGAAATATGGCTGGTGCACGCGCTTTATGGCGTGCAACAGGAATGAAGGATTCTGATTTCGGAAAACCTATTATTGCTATCGCTAATTCATTTACGCAGTTTGTGCCTGGGCATGTTCACCTCAAAGATCTCGGTCAGCTTGTTGCTCGTAGCGTAGAAGCTGCAGGTGGTGTGGCGAAAGAGTTCAATACTATCGCGGTAGACGATGGTATCGCCATGGGGCACAGCGGTATGCTGTACAGCCTCCCTTCCCGTGAAATTATTGCAGATGCAGTCGAATACATGGTGAACGCACATTGCGCTGACGCCATTGTGTGTATTTCTAACTGCGACAAAATTACCCCGGGAATGTTAATGGCGTCCATGCGCTTAAATGTTCCTGTTATCTTTGTGTCTGGCGGCCCAATGGAAGCGGGGAAAACCAAGCTTTCCGACCAGTTAATTAAACTGGATTTGGTCGACGCCATGGTAGCGGCAGCTGATGATAAAGTGAGTGATGCCGATACCGACGAAATTGAGCGCTCAGCGTGTCCAACTTGTGGTTCGTGCTCGGGTATGTTTACCGCTAACTCAATGAATTGTTTAACAGAGGCGTTGGGTTTATCGCTGCCGGGCAATGGCTCTATGCTCGCGACACACGCCGACCGTGAAGCCTTGTTCAAAAAGGCTGGGCAGCAAATTGTTGAATTGTGCAAGCGATATTATGGCGATGACGACGACAGTGTATTGCCTCGAAATATTGCTAACTTTAAAGCGTTTGAGAACGCCATGAGCTTAGATATTGCCATGGGTGGTTCAACAAACACCATATTGCACTTATTAGCGGCGGCAATGGAAGGTGAAGTGCCTTTCACTATGGACGACATCGACAGATTGTCACGCAAAGTGCCGCACCTATGCAAAGTTGCACCATCGACACCGAAGTACCACATGGAAGATGTTCACCGAGCAGGTGGCGTATTAGGTATTTTAGGTGAGCTAAATAAAGCAGGTTTGCTAAATACCGATGTTAATCACGTATTGGGCAAACAGCTAACTGACGTGATCAGTGAGTGGGATATCACTAACCCAGAAAATACTGATGCGATCACTTTTTATCGCGCAGGCCCTGCTGGCATACGCACCACCCAAGCATTCAGTCAGGATTGTCGTTGGGATGATGCCGATGATGATAGAGAAAACGGATGTATTCGTTCTATCGAGCATGCCTACAGCCAAGAAGGTGGGCTAGCGGTACTGTACGGCAATTTGGCCGAAGATGGCTGTATTGTGAAAACCGCAGGCGTAGATGCGTCTATTTTGAAATTTACTGGTACGGCGCGCATTTACGAAAGCCAAGACGATGCCGTAGCTGGCATTTTAGGCAATGAAGTTAAAGCTGGCGATGTCGTCTTTATTCGCTATGAAGGTCCCCGTGGTGGGCCGGGTATGCAAGAAATGCTTTACCCTACGTCGTATTTGAAGTCGAAAGGCTTAGGTAAATCGTGTGCATTGGTTACCGACGGTCGTTTCAGCGGTGGCACCAGTGGCCTTTCAATTGGTCATTGCTCACCTGAAGCCGCAAGTGGTGGTGGCATTGGCTTGGTTGAAGATGGCGATAAAATTGAAATCGACATTCCTAACCGCAGTATCAATATCGCTATCAGCGATGAAGAGCTTGCCGAACGTCGAGCCAAAATGGAAGCCAGTGACAAACCATGGCGACCTAAAGATCGCGTGCGTGAAGTATCAACCTCATTAAAAACCTTTGCAGCACTGGCGACAAGTGCTGATAAAGGGGCGGTTCGTGATGTCAGCAAGTTGGAAAATTTGTAATGCCTAGTGATCACGTTAGCGACCACGACTACTTAAAGAAAATTCTGCTTGCCCCTGTCTATGATGTGGCAGTAGCAAGTGAGCTGTCTTACATGTCTTTGTTGTCGGCAGAGCTTGATAACGAGATATTTTTAAAGCGCGAAGACCAGCAGCCCGTAAAAAGCTTTAAGTTGCGAGGTGCGTACAACCGCATTTGCTCGTTGAGCGAGGCACAATTGCAAGCCGGTGTTATAGGGGCTTCTGCGGGTAATCACGCGCAAGGTTTAGCGTATAGTGCCAAAATGAAGGGCATACAAGCCACTATTGTGATGCCTGAGACCACGCCTGATATCAAAGTGGATGCCGTGCGTCGCTTTGGTGGCGAGAACGTCAATGTCGTGTTACACGGCACTAGCTTTGATCAAGCTAGTAACCATGCCAAGGCGCTGTGTGATACCCACGGTTATACCTTCGTTCCGCCGTTTGATGATCCTGATGTTATAGCAGGTCAAGGTACGGTTGCCCGAGAGTTGTTAGAGCAAAACCCTAACCTCGATATCTTATTTATCGCGGTAGGTGGCGGCGGTCTTGCCGCGGGTATTGCTGTGTATTTGAAGCAGTTAAAGCCAAGTATTAAAATTGTTGCCGTAGAGTCTGAAGAGTCGGCGTGCTTTATCAAGGCGCGCGAAGAAGGCGCTCCTACTGAGCTTGAAAGTGTAGGGATATTTGCTGATGGTGTGGCCGTTAAGATCATGGGCCAAGAAACCTTCAGGCTTTGTAATCGTCTTGTTGACGAAACCATCACAGTGACGAACGATGAAATTTGCGGCGCTATTAAAGATATTTTTGACGATACCCGCGTAATTGCTGAGCCTGCGGGTGCACTTTCTGTGGCAGCAATGCGCAAGTATGCTAAGCAGCATGACTTACACGGTAAAAAGCTGGGCGGTATATTGTGTGGCGCCAATATCAACTTTCACACTCTGCGCTATGTGTCAGAACGCTGCGAACTAGGTGAGCAAAAAGAAGCCGTATTCGCGGTAAAAATTCCAGAAACCAAAGGTGCTTTTAAGCAGTTTTGTGAGTGCGTGGGTGCAAAGGCAATCACCGAATTTAATTACCGTTACGCCAGTGACAGTGAAGCGCATATTTTTGTGGGTGTTAAACTTAAAGGCGGGCAGCAAGAGTTCAGTGCACTGCAACATGACCTAGAAGACAAAGGTTACGATTGCTTTAACTTAACTGATAACGAACTGGCCAAGTTACATGTGCGTCATATGGTAGGTGGGCGTCCGCCGGCACTGCTTAATGAACAAGTGTTCAGTTTTGAATTTCCCGAACGTCCTGGGGCGTTGTTGAACTTTCTCAATACCTTAGGTGAACAGTGGAACATTACGCTCTTCCATTATCGAAATCATGGTGCAGCGGAAGGTTTAGTATTGGCTGGTTTTGATATAGCGCCTGAAAGCCGTGCTGACTTCAATCAACACGTAGCTGAGCTAGGCTATAAAGTGGAAGAAGTTACAGACAACCCTGCTTATCGCTTCTTTTTGTCACAGCCAGCACAGAGCTAGAGCTGTAGTAAAGTAAGGCGGCTAAGGTCTACCGAGTTTTGCTTTGCATCGCTTCATATTAAGCTTAAGGTTTACTGTGGAGCGATGTAAAGCAGCATCACTTAATGCAAATGATAGACACGCAGGGAAGGTTGGGATTCAAAGTCTCGGTCGTAAGCAAAAGCATCTGTGGCTTTAAGTAGTTCATCAAGTCTACCTTCATCATAAAGGTGCTTTAGCCCCTTCTGTACCACCGCTGCTAATTTCTCATTTTGCTTTCCAGTAAAGAAATAAACCGGTGCATCGTAAGAAAGCATGATGTTGTCAACGGTTGCTATTTCTCCATATTTTGCCTGAAAAAGCGCCATTTCCCACTCTACTTCAGCAAGACCGCGTGGAATATAATCGCATCTCTTACTTGCGAGCATTTTGAAGTTTGCATCAAATTCACTAACACCGTAAACCTTAAAGCCATTTTCCTTCAACCTATCATAGTCGGGCCAGTTTGCGCCTTGGCATGCTACTTTGTTTTTCAATTGCTCTTCAGACAGTGATTCAAATAATGCTTTGTTTTCTGCTAGAACAACCAGCTTTCGTTTGCCATATAGGCCATTGAGCAAAGGGATTTTTATTGGAATATAGGCTTTTTCACGAAAGGGGGATGTCATGCTATATGTAATATCTAGCGCACCTTTCTGATTTAGAAGCCGTAAGGTTCTGTTTTGAGGATACTCAAAATCAACTTGTTTAAGACTGTAGGTGATCCCTTCATCGTTAAGCTCAAGTGCTTCTTCAAGTATGTGGTGAAAGTACTCAATATTTTGTTTTTGAACCGCTACGCCTTTTATGACCTTTAACTCAATAGTGTTAGAAAGGTCTTCTGCTGGTTGCGCCAAAAGTGATTTTATTGGCGTAAAAAGGGCCGCGAGCAATACAAGTAGCAGCGGCGAATACGTTATTTGAGTGGGCATAGTGAGCGTGGTAGTTCCAAAATCACGTTTTGAATGAAACAAGAAAGTGCCGCTAATTGCGGCACCTTTTAGTTGTGCAAAGCTACGTTTTCTAGGTGTTGCACCATTTCTGGCCAAATAAGTGCCATAACATCACCGCGCAAGCCTTCGCACTCTTCTGAGTATTTTAAACTGCCGTCTTTTTCAGAATCTAACCAGTGGTTTTCTTTTAGCGCACTGATGAAACTAGACAGTACATTTTTGTCGTAAAACTCAGGCGAACTTAGCCCATATAACGCTGACAAACGTTCGGCAACTTGCTTACTTTCTCTTTCAAGAGAACTACGACTGATCACTTTTTCTTTGTCTAGTATGGTTAACACAACAGCGTAGCGTTGAAGCGTTTCTTGCATACAGCGGCTTAATAGCCATGCTGAGTGGAATTGCTTGCTATGGGCATCTGGCGGTAGCAAAATTTCACCCTCTTGACGCATGAGACCACTTTCCAAAAGCGCGGTTACAAGTGCATCGGTGTGCTTAAGTGCTTCATCTTGCGATAGATGCAAGAATAACTCTTTTTGCAGTAGCGGGTATAAGGCCGCCACAAGCTGTAAAATGCTGTTTCTATGGATGCCTTTTTTGGCAAAAACTGATGCCATAATAAGGCCCGGCAATGCGAATAAATGCAGAATATTGTTGCGGTAGTAAGTTAAGTAAACCGCAGACTTTGGCTGAGGGCTGATCAAACGCCCGTAGTCATCTTCTTTAATATCAAATCTGCCCAGCTTTAATGTATCGCTAAGTAATGTTTCAGCTGAGGCATCGGGAATGGTGGCGTCTTCGCTAAATGGCACGGCTTTAAACAGGTCCATAAAGTCGCCCAGTGCCTGTTTTAGCTCCATTTCACTCATGGTCTGTGTTTTAGATGACAGCAGACAAAGCGATGTTAATGCCATTCCATTAAGGGCTGCTGCACGGTTTATGCGCGTCATCACGTTGTTAGCGAGTTCATTAACTGCAGGGGTTAGCCAAGCAGGTTTTTTCTCTGGCTCGGCTTCGCGACATTCGCGCCAATTCGGCACATGTGTCTCTAAGAACTGATTAAGCGCAATGGGCTCACCAAAGTTTACATATCCGTGCCCATAGTTCTTGAGTTTCTTAATGGCTGAGAAAACTTGTAAGGTAGATTCCTTTTCTTTCTTCGAGCCCTTTAATTCATTTAAATAACTCTTCACTTCCATGACATTTTCGTAGCCGATGTAAACAGGCACAATACTGACAGGGCGGTTTACACCTTTGAGCATGGCTTGAATTGTCATTGCTAACATACCTGTTTTAGGCGGAATGAGGCGCCCTGTTCGACTGCGACCCCCTTCTGGGTAGTACTTAACTGAATAGCCTTTGTTAAATAACAGCTCCAGATACTCTCTAAATACGGCGGTATACAGTTTGTTCCCAGCAAAGCTTCGACGTAAAAAGAATGCGCCACCACGTCTGAACATTTTACCGACAGGCCAGAAGTTTAGGTTAATACCCGCTGCAATGTGCGGTGTTACCATGCCCTCGTGGTAAATAACGTAAGTGAGCAGCAGGTAATCCATGTGACTGCGGTGACATGGCACATAAATAATTTCATGACCATTTGCAGCTAGTTCGCGGATGCGATCGGCATGACCAACGCTAATTCCGTTGTATATTTTATTCCAAATACGGGTAAGCAATCGATCGCCAAATCGAATTAGCCCTTCGCGGTAATCAGCAGCAATTTCGGTGATGTAGGTTTGCGCCACTTCTTTTGCTTTATCGTGAGAGATTTTTTTACTGCGTGATTCATCGGCAATAGCACGGCGAACGGCATCTGAGCCAAGTACGCTGTTATTGAGTTCTTGGCGCTCTAGTAGCATTGGTCCTGTCATGCTTTGGCGCTTTCTTTGGAAGTGAGTACTCGCTACACGTACTAACTTGTGAGCAATACTCTGATCGCTACCATGCTGATTTGACATGGCTCGAGCAGATACTGCCTTGGAGTAATTTATAAAGTTGTCTCTGCCAAGAAACAGAACAATAAAGAGTTTGCGCAGCCAACTTGGCGCTGCTTTGTCGGTTATAAGGTCGCTTAGCCCCGGGTTTCCTCGACCAGGTGCTCGCCCCCATGTCACGTAAACAGGCACAACCTGTAGGTCTAAATTTTCATGATCTCTATGCAGGTGGAATAAGTCGGTAAAAACCTCTTCAATACCCGTGTCGTTAGCTGACGAGCGAAAAATAGGCTGAGTTTTTCGCAAAAACAAAGTTGATGAATATTCTCTTCCTGCCAGCGTCAAGGTGTCAGTAGGGCTTGGCAAGCCAAGGGCTTGAGTTGACATCCTAAGTGCCAGCTGGTCTGTCACCGAGTTAGTTGGAAGCAGATAAACAATTGGTTTGTTTTTGTCTATTCCCAGTTCGGATTCAACATTAACCGGAATACTGTGAGCTTTTACCAATAGCTTTACAGGATAATGAAACACCGATAACAGGGCTTTTCGCATCCACGACATGAATTATGTAGTCCTATGAAATGAAAACGGGGCGAAGTGTAACACAGTCAGCTAAATATCTCGTAACACGTCGTAGCACGATTGTGTCTAACGTACATGCTTTAGTGACTATATCCACCTTCGTAAGTTCAAAAACTTCCAAATACTCTCTCTAACAGTGTGTACATTTATTGTTCTTTTCAAGGCAGGATTCAAACAACGCGCTCGAAAGCGTGTATTCAAAGAACTTTTTAATTAAAACATCTTTTAATTATGTTTAAAGATCTTTATTATCCGCAGCTCAAACGATAATGTTTATCATTAACGATGTCATTTTTACTAATGGAGATGTCAGTGAAAACGAATAAAGTAATGTTTGCAGTTGCAACCGCGTTGGCGATGTCTAGTCAACTGGCAGCGGCACAAAGTGTTGAGAATGAAGAAAGTGTAGAACGTATCACGGTGCGTGGCGCTTTTTTTGGACAACAAGCTGCAGCAGGAGTGAAAACGCCTACCTTATTGGTGAACGTGCCTCAATCTGTTTCAGTGGTGAGCGCCGAACAAATAGCAGAGCAAGCTTTATTCAGTGTTGCTGATGTAATGCAATATACACCGGGCGTGAGTATTGGTCAGGGTGAAGATCACCGCGACCAAATAACTATTCGCGGCCAAAACACCACGGCTGACTTCTTCGTTGACGGTCTTCGCGATGACGTTCAGTATTTTAGACCACTATATAATCTAGAACGTGTAGAAATTCTGCGCGGTGCAAATGCCTTACTATTTGGCCGCGGTGGCGGTGGCGGTGTGGTTAACCGCGTCACTAAAGTTGCTGAAACTTCTAGTGATTTCACACGTTTAAGTGCGGGCATAGATACGTTTTCTGCTGGATCCATTAGCATTGATACCAATAAGGCCATTGATGCCAATAATGCGTTTCGTTTAAACGGTGTGTTCGATACCATCGATAGCCATCGCGATTTTAAAGATGGCGAGCGCTATGCGCTTAACCCAACCTACACGTGGATAGTCAGCGACGACACCATGGTCGTATCATCCTATGAATATGTGAATGATGATCGCATTGTAGACCGTGGTGTGCCTTCGCTAAATAATGCGCCACTAAAAGGTAATCGTGACACCTTCTTTGGCGACCCAGATTTTAATAATACAACGCTTGAAGCGCATATAGCACGTATCCGGGTTGACCACACACTCAACCAAAATTGGAATATTAATGGAACGGTTCAATTTGCCGATTACGACAAGGCCTATCAGAACTTGTATCCGGTTAATTTCAATGACGAAGCCTCTACAGTAACCCTTGATGGGTATCGTGATACAACGGGTCGTGAAAACCTACTATTCCAGTTAAACCTTATCGGACAATTCCTAACTGGAAATCTTGAACATACTGTACTTACTGGCTTTGAATACGGTAACCAAGATACACACAACGCGCGTCAAGACGCCTTTTTTGCAGATAGCCAAGACGATCAGGTGACCTTTGCATTCACTAACCCACTGGTTATCCCTGCGATGACGCTAACTGATCCTGTGCGCGACCGTGCTTCAGACGTTACATTTGCATCGGCATTTGTACAGGATGAAATTAAGCTAAATGATCATTGGATAATTGTGGCCGGCCTGCGTTACGACAACTTCGATATAGATGTTAAAGATGTAATCGAAGTTGAAAATGGCGCAGAAGACGGTAATAACGGCTTCTTAAGTAGCTCTGATTCTCAACTATCACCACGTGCAGGTATTATTTATAAGCCCACTGACGATATCAGCGTATATGCGAGTTACAGCAAGTCGTTCTTACCTCGTTCTGGCGATCAGTTCTTAACACTGTCTTTATCAAGTGCTGCTCTTGATGCTGAAGAGTTTGAAAACAAAGAGCTAGGTATTAAGTGGAATTACTCTGATCGCTTGAGTGTCACTGCTGCCGTTTTTGATGTTGAGCGTGAAAATGGTACCGCACAGGACCCGAATAACCCAGAAGCGTCAATTCTAACTGGTACTAAAACCAGCGGCTTTGAAATACAAGTTGTGGGTAATTTGACAGACAAGTGGACCATTAATGCTGGCTACAGTAATCTAGATGGCGAAGAAATGGGTAGAGTTGTTAACGCTCAAATTGCCAACCGTGACCTTGCTCAGTTGCCAGAACATATGCTGACTATTTGGAATCAATATGAAGTAAGTGACCAATGGCGCGTGGGCTTAGGCTTAATTCACCAGTCTGAGCAATATGCTTCGTTGAATAACACCACTGAGTTGCCTGATTTCACTCGCGTTGATGCAGCCGTTTATTATGACTACAGTGACGATATTCGTTTTCAATTAAATGTTGAAAACCTGTTTGATGAAGAATATTTCCCGGCGGCGCATAACGACAACAACATCTCCACAGGAGAGCCGTTAAATGCCCGTATCAGTATGCAGTATCAGTTCTAATTAGAGACGTTTAAGGCGACCTAAGGGTCGCCTCCTTGTTTCTTTAGTATGCAAATTCATTGCTGCTGTAAACAACGTTGCCCTTCTCATTTATAGTATGGATGCCATCAAACGCATTCTCGATTAGGTTCAATAAATACCTACATCCCCTTGGCTTTAACCAATACTAGTACAAGAGTGCTGCGTTAGTGAAGTTAGAGTCTGTTTATCTTTGTTCTTTTTGTGTTGGCGCTACTTAACAGTACTTGTTATTTGTTTTTAGGTGTATATACTTACAGGAACTGTATGAACAGACAGGTCTTTTAATGCGTCCACTCACAGCTCGACAATCTGAAGTTTTAGAACTTATTAAAACAACAATGCAAGAAACCGGCATGCCACCAACTCGGGCTGAAATAGCGCGACAGTTAGGCTTTCGCTCGGCAAATGCTGCGGAAGAGCATCTAAAAGCATTGGCGCGGAAAGGTGTTATAGAAATTCTTCCTGGTACATCTCGTGGCATTAAGCTCAATATTCCATTAGATGAGCAAGAGGAAGAAGAGCAAGGTCTTCCTCTTATTGGCCGTGTTGCCGCTGGCGAACCTATTCTTGCACAGGAACATGTTGAATCGCACTACAAAGTCGACCCTGCTTTGTTTCATCCTCAAGCCGACTTTCTGCTTCGCGTTAACGGCATGAGTATGAAAGATATTGGTATTTTAGATGGCGATCTATTGGCGGTTCATAGAACCACAGATGTTCATAACGGCCAAGTTGTCGTGGCTCGAGTGGATGAAGATGTAACCGTTAAGCGTTTAGAAAAGCGCGGTCGAGAGGTGCTATTACACGCCGAGAATGAAGAGTTTTCACCTATTAAAGTAGATTTAGCTTCACAACCTTTTGCCATTGAAGGTATTGCTGTTGGCGTAATTAGAAACGCAGACTGGATGTAGGTTTTAGCGGGTTAATTGAAAAGCGGCTCTTTAGCCGCTTTTTTTGTGCCTTTACTCTGGTCTTAAAGAATGCTTTTTTAGTTGTAAGCTTGTTTTTTAGCCAAATTGTTAACGTATATTCGAAACTGAATTTGTCTGCTCACAATAGAAAAGAAAGAGATATTGAAAATTACAATTTGAGGATGGAAGTTAAACCTTTGTGTTTAAAACTTGTTCAATTTTCAAAGTTAGCTGTTGATTTAAATGTAATTGTAAAAAAATTTTCTAACTAGCCCTTGTTCAAAATGCTTGTTTAATTTTCATCTTTTTTTACCCTCGTAACCCTCTCCACTCTTACCACGCACTTTTAATTGTGTTGTTTAGTAATGATTAAATTTTGAACGTTCTGCTAAAAATTTAACAGAAAAGACTAGACGGCACGCCATTATTGAGCAATTCTTACACAGTAATTAACAAAATAATAACAATGACTCTAAATTTGTTTTACAAGTTGCAGTTATGGGTCAGTCGTTCGCAAACCATTTGGTAGGGACAGCGCGCAACAACATTTGGCGTTAATGGTTCTACCATTACGGAGGTGCTGAGTGAAACAACTAATGACCGTAATGGCAAAAGTGGCAGCTAGTTTGTCTCTTATGCTTTTTTCTTATTCTCTTTTCGCCCAGGAGGCTGGTGAAGAACTTTCTTCGCTAAACCTTCGGCGAGGCGCTACTGACATCAGTGGGCAGGTTTATGACTTGCACATGCTTATGTTCTTTATCTGTGTGGGTATTGCTGTAGTCGTGTTTGGTGTGATGTTTGCCTCTATGTATCTGCATAGAAAATCACGTGGCGCTAAGCCTGCCAATTTCCATGAAAATGTAAAAATAGAAATTGCATGGACAGTGATCCCTTTCCTTATTCTCATTTTTATGGCCGTACCTGCGGCAAATACACTGATTGCAATGGAAGATGTTTCTGAGCCTGACATGACGGTATTGGTCACTGGCTCTCAGTGGAAATGGCACTACAAGTATATGGACAGTGACGTTGAATACTATTCTTTGCTTGCTACCCAGCGTGAGCAAATAGAAAACAAGTTTGAAAAAACGGACAACTACTTACTTGAGGTTGACCGTCCACTGGTTATTCCAACGGGTAAGAAAGTACGCTTTTTGATTACATCAGACGACGTTATTCACTCGTGGTGGGTACCTGATTTTGCCGTTAAAAAAGATGCTAACCCAGGATTTATCAACGAAGCATGGGCTAAGGTAAACGAACCAGGTGTTTATCGTGGTCAGTGCGCTGAATTGTGCGGTAAAGATCACGGCTATATGCCGGTTGTCGTTATTGCTAAAGAGCCTGCAGAGTTTGAAGCATGGATGGGTGAACAAGAAGAAAGAGTTCGCCAAGCGAAAGAGGAAGAGCAGCGTTTACTTTCCATGAACATGTCAATGGACGAATTGATGAAAGAAGGTGAGCGAGTTTACAACACCACTTGTGCTGCGTGCCATATGCCTAATGGTGAAGGTCTTCCCGGTGTGTTCCCTGCACTTAAAGGCAGCAAAATGGTGAAAGAAGACCAGCAAGCTCACATAGATATTGTTCTGCACGGTAAGTCAGGTACTGCCATGCAAGCCTTTGGAAAAATGTTGAGCCTGAAAGAGATTGCTGCCGTTGTTACGTACGAGCGTAATGCGTGGGGCAACAATACGGGCGATATGGTTCAGGCAAAAGATGTAAACGCCGTGGCAACGGGTAACTAGGAGCGAATAATGAGCAAAGCAACAGAAGTCATTTCGCCAGAATCATCGGCGCATCACGACGAACACGATCATCACGACCATATTCCAAAGGGAATAACCCGCTGGTTATTCACTACCAACCACAAGGATATTGGCACACTATATTTGTGGTTTGCCTTTATTATGTTCTTGGTTGGCGGTGCTATGGCCATGGTAATTCGAGCAGAATTATTTCAACCTGGACTACAAATAGTCGACCCTAATTTCTTTAATCAAATGACCACCGTTCACGGACTTATCATGGTGTTTGGTGCCGTTATGCCCGCGTTTACAGGGCTTGCAAACTGGTTAGTGCCAATGATGATTGGCGCACCAGATATGGCGCTACCACGTATGAATAACTGGAGTTTTTGGATTTTGCCTGGTGCGTTTTTAATCCTACTAAGCTCACTGTTCATGGAAGGGGGCGGTCCAGCGTTTGGTTGGACTTTCTATGCGCCACTTTCTACTACTTATAGTGGCGACTCTACAGCCTTATTTGTGTTCTCTGTTCATATTATGGGTATCTCGTCCATCATGGGGGCGATAAATGTAATTGTGACTATTTTCAACATGCGTGCGCCAGGCATGACATGGATGAAAATGCCATTATTCGTTTGGACATGGTTGATTACGGCGTTCTTGTTAATTGCGGTAATGCCCGTACTTGCAGGTGCGGTAACCATGGTACTGACGGATAAGTTCTTTGGAACCAGCTTCTTTGATGCTGCTGGTGGCGGCGACCCTGTAATGTTCCAGCATATTTTCTGGTTCTTCGGTCACCCAGAGGTGTACATCATGATCTTGCCTGCATTTGGCATCATCTCGCAAATTGTGCCTACTTTCTCACGTAAGAAGTTGTTTGGTTATGCATCTATGGTATATGCCACCGCCTCAATTGCGTTACTGTCATTTGTGGTTTGGGCTCACCATATGTTCACCACGGGCATGCCGGTTTACATGGAAATGTTCTTCATGTTTGCCACCATGCTTATTTCAGTACCCACCGGCGTAAAAGTATTTAACTGGGTTGCCACCATGTGGCGCGGTTCATTGTCGTTTGAAATGCCAATGATGTTTGCAATCGCATTTATTGTGCTATTCACCATCGGCGGTTTGTCTGGGCTAATGCTCGCGATTACCCCTGTGGACTTCCAATACCATGATACCTACTTTGTGGTCGCGCACTTCCACTACGTGCTGGTAACGGGCGCAGTATTCTCCATTATGGCCGCAGTGTATTACTGGTTGCCTAAGTGGACCGGCAAAATGTACGACACAACATTAGCTAAATGGCATTTCTGGTGCTCGTTAATCTCTGTCAATGTATTGTTCTTCCCGATGCACTTTGTAGGCTTGGCTGGAATGCCACGACGTATTCCCGACTATGCGTTGCAGTTCGCAGACTTCAACAAGTGGATCAGTTTAGGTGGCTTTGCGTTTGGACTGTCACAGCTTATTTTCTTAGCGCTACTGATCAAAGCCTGTAAGAAACAAGGCGAGCCCGTTTCATCTCAGGTGTGGGAAGGCGCAGAAGGACTTGAGTGGGAAATTCCCTCACCGGCTCCGTATCACACGTTTGAAACACCACCAGTGGTGAAATAAGCCACAGCGATTTCAACATATGGGCAGTGGTTGCACGGTTAAACAACGCAGTGCATACCGCCTCCCTGTTGAAGCGCGTTAATAGGAGGTTGAACAATGTCGCAACAAAGTGCAAATAACAAAATGGTGCTAAAGCTAATTGTTATTGTTATTGGCATGTTTGGCTTTGGGTTTGCCCTTGTGCCTTTGTACGACGTTTTTTGTGATGTAGCGGGAATTAACGGTAAAACTGACAAGACTGCCGCGGTTTACTCCTCTGTGGAGATTGATGAGTCTAGAGAAGTAACCGTCGAGTTTATCACGCGCACAAACACGGGCATGCCATGGGAGTTTCGCGCAGAAACCAAACGCGTGAAAGTGCATCCCGGTGAGCTGAATACGGTATCGTTTTACGTGCGAAACCCAGCTTCAAGCAATATTGTAGCGCAAGCAATACCGTCAGTTTCTCCGGGCACCGCAGCGCTGTATCTCAACAAAACAGAGTGCTTTTGCTTTAACCAGCAACCACTTGACGCAGGAAGTGAGGCGTACATGCCCATGCAGTTTTATGTCGACCCTCAAATTCCTCAAGAAATAACGTATTTAACTTTGCAGTACACACTCTATGACGTCACTGCGCGAGCAAGTGATCTAACGACAAAACCGAATCCTTTTATGGTTAATAGCGCCGAAAGCGGGAAGTAACTGGTAAAGGGGTAAGGAGAACAAAATGCAACAAGAATATCAAAAATACTACGTACCCGCACAAAGCCCATGGCCTATTGTTGGTGCGGTCGCACTGTTCTTAATCGCTGTTGGAGCAGGCAATTTTGTCATTGAAGCCACGAAAGGTGAAACCGGATACGGTAAACATATTTTGTTTGGCGGCATTGCTGTCTTATTAGTTATGCTGGTTGGATGGTTTAAAAACCAAATTGATGAGTCGATGTCAGGGCTTTATAGCGACCAATTAGGCCGCTCATATCGCCAGGGAATGAGTTGGTTCATTTTCTCTGAAGTCATGTTTTTTGCGGCGTTTTTTGGTGCCCTTTACTATGCCCGATTTATTGCGGTGCCATGGCTAGGTGGTGCATCGAATAATGCCATGACCAATGAAGTATTATGGCCTGCTTTCGAAGCAATGTGGCCGTTGACTAACACGCCCGGTGGCACAACGACCCAGCAAATGAGTGCAGCAGGCTTACCTACAATCAATACCATCATATTATTGATTTCATCGGTAACGCTCCATTTTGCACATGTGGGCTTAGAACAAAATAAGCGCAAGCAGCTTACATTAATGTTGGGGCTAACCATTTTATTGGGTTGTGGCTTTTTATTCCTACAGGTTGAAGAATATATCCACGCCTATCAAGAGCTTGGTCTAACCCTGCAATCTGGAATTTACGGCAACACATTCTTTATGCTGACCGGTTTCCACGGCATGCATGTGACATTGGGCACCATTATTCTGATTGTATTGTTCTTTAGGGTGTTGAAAGGGCACTTTACACCAGAAAACCACTTCGCGTTCCAAGCAGGTAGTTGGTATTGGCACTTTGTCGATGTTGTCTGGGTAATGCTATATATCTTCGTTTACGTACTTTAGTTGTGTATGCACCAAACCTCAGTAAGGTCTGGGGTTTGGTGTAATTAAACCGGTGCCAATGGCAATAAGAATAATAACCACAATGACTGCTGAAGTTAGCACTCTACGCCCGATGTATTTACTCATAGGTCCGTTTTTAGGGTCGTTCTTCATCATCACTCGCATTGCCATAAACAAGTTAACAATCATGTATATGACTAAAGCAACAAGGATTATTTTTATCATTTTTACTACCTCTGTTTTTGTTATTGGTTTTTGCAGAGTTCGCTGATCATGTCTAGACGTTCAAGTTCACTTATCGCCTGGATAATGACATCAATTAGTGTAGTCATTATGTGCGGCTTGGGGTATTGGCAGATTGAACGAATGATACAAAAGCAACACCGTTTAGCTAGCATAGCGCAAAAGCAAAGTAATGGTAGCTTGGTTTTAGAGCAGGCTTTAGCACAAGACGATCCCAGAGATATCGACGTCACTTTTGTAGGCACTCCTGATGCTTCTCGCGTTCTCTATCTCGACAATCAAATTCACCAGCAACAAGTGGGGTTTGATGTCGTCATACCTGTAAATACCAACATGGGCTGGTTATTAGTAAACTACGGTTGGGTTCCTGCCCCTGACATGTTGCGTAGTTTGCCCTCTATAAACATTGATACTGGCCTCTTTACATTTTCAGGTGTCATTACTTTCCCGAGCGATAATCCGCTTGTGAAAGAAACTAATACACGTTTATCGGTTTTTCCCGCTTTAGTTCAAAAGCTTGATATTGATGCAATTAGCGAAGGCTTAGAGCGTCAACTATTACCCTTTGTCATTCAATTAACCTCAGAAGACCCAGCCTTCGTGCGTGTTTATCAGCCTGTGGTGATGTCACCACAAAAGCACCTTGGTTATGCATTGCAGTGGTTTGGCTTAGCCATTGCAGCAGCCGCTATAGGTGGGTTTGCTATCAGTAAGAAAGGACGTAGATATGAGTAATACTGCATCACAAAATCCTACCGCATCAAAGAAAACACTGCTGCTAATGGTGGCAGTATTTGTTGTGCCAGTGATTTTGGCCAAATTGGCATTAGAAAATGATTGGTTCACTAAGGCAGCAACAAATAAAGGGCAATTGCTATCACCAACCATTGATATGACATCAGCGCTAAACCAAGTTGATCCTAAATGGCGGTTGGTTTACGTGCTTCCTAGCCAGTGTGATGCTGTGTGTGAAAATGCGCTTTTCAGTATAAATCAAGTGTGGTTGGCATTAGGTAAAGAGTCAGACCGCGCTGAGGCGTTGGTTCTTACCCATGAAACGAGTGACAAAAATGCGCTTTCTGCTTTGTCTGACTATCCCAATGTTGCAACCCTTGAAGCCAAAGCGCTTTCTGGTCTTGAAGACAACAGCGTCTACATTGTAGATACACAGAATAATGCCATGCTGTTTTATCAGATTAACAGCGACAGAAAAGAGGCGGTGATGGGGAGCCGAGACATGCTCGCAGACATGCGAAAGCTTCTAAAACTGTCTCGTATAGGATGAGTATGATGAAAAAGTTAACGCTATTTAGTCTCTTTCTTGCCGCGGTCGTGATCATTTTAGGCGCCTACACTAGATTAACTGATGCGGGTTTGGGATGCCCTGATTGGCCTGGCTGTTATGGGCATTTAACGGTGCCACTAAGTGAAGATAAAGTCGCGAAGGCAAACGCTGCATATCCCGAGCGACCAGTTGAAGCGGCAAAGGCGTGGAATGAAATGATTCATCGTTATTTCGCTGGCACCTTAGGCCTTTGTGTTTTGGCAATTGCTGTCATTGCAATAAAAAAGCGACACGAAGGACTTCCTCTTAAGCTTCCCATTTTGCTTCTGGGGTTAATTACATTTCAAGCTGCGCTAGGGATGTGGACGGTGACTCTGAATTTGTTACCCGTTGTAGTGATGGGTCACTTACTAGGAGGCTTTAGCGTACTGAGTTGTTTGTTTATTTTGTACTTACGGCTGCGCAACCGCGAACAGGCGCAAGTTATTTCGTCTACAGTTCCTTTATCCACTGCACCGTTAAACGTGCCTTCAACAGAGAAACTCACTGCAGAGGAAGGCAGCACCCAACGTACATTGTTTCGTTTTGCAACGTTAGGTGTTTTGGTGCTTGTTGTTCAAATTGCATTAGGTGGGTGGACGTCGGCTAATTACGCTGCACTTGCCTGTACTGATATGCCAATTTGTGAAGAAGGGTGGCAACAGAAACTGGATTTTGCAGGGGCTTACAGTGTTCCTGAGGCTGATAACTATGAATTTGGTGCACATGATTATGATGAGCGTATGACAATGCACATTGTGCATAGAATGGGAGCGCTCGTGACGTTTGTTTACCTACTCGCGTTAGGTGTCAGTGTGTTAAGAGCGAAAACAGTAACAAACGAGCAAAAGCGCATTGGCTGGTTTATGCTGGTGACCTTGTGTGTTCAAGTTTCACTTGGCGTTAGCAATATCGTATTTATGCTACCTCTCGCGGTTGCGGTTATGCACAATGCCGTTGCCGCTGTGTTACTTCTTTCTTTACTGTTTCTTGTTTTTTCTCTATGGCACCGCTTGTCAGCGTCCGAGCTAGTACAAAACAGAGAAGTAAACCATCGAACCGAATTCGGCAGAGCATCATCAGCCCCCGCCGCTGCAATGTCATCTGTATCAACAACAGCTAATTTTTCTGAGCATGCTTTAACGAAAGTTCCTGGAGGCTTCCATGGCTAAATCTGTTTCTTTTCAAGCGAGTGTTACCAAACAACACAAAACGGTGTCTTGGCGTGATTATTATGAGATGACAAAGCCTAATGTGGTTATGTTGTTACTGCTCACTGCACTTGTGGGTATGTGTTTGGCTACGCCTGGTTGGGTGGATGCTGTCACGTTGATAAGCGGGCTTGCAGGTATTGGTATGTTGTCGGCATCTGCGGCGGTTATCAACCACGTGGTGGACCACAAAATTGATAGCATGATGGCGCGTACCTTCAATCGCCCTGTTGCAAAGGGGAAAGTGAGTGTAGGAAATGCCCTGTGGTTTGCTTTGGTGCTAGGCACTTTGGGGTTTGCGCTACTTGCAGTATTTGTCAATATGTTAACCGCGTGGTTAACCTTGGCGAGCCTTGTTGGTTACGCGTTTGTTTATACCATGTACTTGAAGCGCGCCACCCCTCAGAACATTGTGATTGGAGGTCTTGCAGGTGCTGCTCCGCCGTTGTTGGGTTGGACCGCGGTTACAGGTGAAGTGCACGCGCATGCTTTGCTGTTGGTATTAATTGTATTCACGTGGACACCACCACATTTTTGGGCGTTAGCTATTCACCGTGAAAAAGACTACGCAAAAGCGAAAGTGCCGATGTTGCCGGTGACCCATGGTGTGTCATTTACCAAAACGTCAGTGCTCTTATATACCGTTTTATTGGGTCTTGTTTGCTTAATGCCTTATTTGATTGGTATGAGCGATCTCATTTACCTGATCGGCTCTAGTGTGCTTAATCTTGGCTTCCTTTACTACGCGGTGAAGCTAAAGTTTGCAGCGCAAGCGCAAACTGCTATGAAAACTTTTAGGTTCTCAATTATTCATCTCATGTTATTGTTTGTGGTATTACTTTTAGACCACTACATACCTTTAAGTTTATGAATCAAAAGATTTTAGTTGGTGTTATAGCTGCTGTTGCACTGGTCGCCGGCATTGTTGGGGCGCTTTATATCGCGCCCCCAGGCTCTCACAGTGAGGCTATACCTAAGTACTTTCAGTCCTACCCTGAACCAAGAGTAATCGCCCCATTCTCTTTGACGGATGACGAGCAAAATACCTTTACTGAAGCATCACTTTTAGGCCAGTGGAGCCTCCTGTTTGTCGGTTACACCTTTTGCCCTGATATTTGTCCAACAACCATGGCCCAACTCAATGAAATTTATCCAGAGTTACAAGCGATAGAGAGTTCTAACCCCATTCGTGTCATTTTTGTGTCGGTTGATCCTAAACGAGACACAATAGATAGACTTTCTGAATATGTGAGCTATTTTAATAGCGAGTTTGTGGCGGTTACCGGCGAGCACGCAGCCTTATTTCCCTTTGTTCGCAATTTGGGCATGATGTACGCAATGGCTGAAAGCACCGACAACCCCAATTACTTAGTAGACCATAGTGCGTCTGTTGTGCTTGTCGACCCTCAAGCTAGGGTGATAGGGAGATTTAAACCAAAAAGAGAGCCTGGAAAGCTATCGATAAGTGATTCTCAGCAAATACTGGAAGATATGCCAGTTATAATCACAAAGCAGTAATATGGATATCAAAATTAGGCTAGGTGCAGCCTCTGATGCTGCGCAGGCGACTCCGCTTATTTTAAGTGCCGCAGAGTCATTGATTACTTCTATTTTTGAACATAACCCACAAAAGACTGCACTGGGTTATCTTACCCATGCATGGCAGCTTGGTGTTGGGCAGTACGGGTTTAAGAATCACTGGGTGGCAGAAAGTGCCAAAGGTATTTGTGGTGTGGTTACTTCTTGGCATAGCAAGCTCGGAGCGGCTTTCGACCGTGCCACACTCGACAGTATGACCTCTTATTTTACCCTTGATGAAGCGATGACAGTACTGGTGCGCAATCAAACTGTCGCGGTTAACTTATCACCACCGAAAAATACTGAGCTTATGATTGGACACCTTTCTGTTGCAGAGCATGCAAAACGCCAAGGTGTGGGATCAGCTTTAGTTGATACCATGCAAAAGCGCGCAGAAAAACTAAATAAACAAAAAATGGTACTAGACGTTGAAGTAGCCAATATTCCGGCTATTCGTTTTTATCAAAAACTTGGGTTTAGTGAAGCGTCCATCAATAAAGGCTTTATACGTTTTTCGCGCGACGTGTAATTTTTGTTTATCTATGGTTGTAGAGCTTTGCATTAGAGCAAAGCTCTACAGGTTTAGTCTGGGTAATTACCTTGTTCGTCTGCCACAAAAAATGGCACGGAATACCAATAGTATCGCCCAGCTTGACTAATTGAAGGTGCAGTACAATTTACTCTAGAACGACCCACAGGTAATGCGCTATCTAGCGTAAAAGCAAAGGTGTTTTCATCCACTGACGTGGGAATAGGTTTTCCACTGTAAAAGCAATTCACTTGCGATAGTCGCATGTCGTCACTTTCAACCGTTAGCCGTACGGGGTTAACTAACGTTCTACTACGCTGACGAGGCTCGGGCAAAGATGTCTCGACAACCGGCATAGCCAAACTATTCAGCTTATTTTTAAGTGTAGCTAAATTTGCATATGGGCCTGCAGCCGGAAAACGCGGGAGTGCTTGAAGATTGCTCAATGGGCCTACCGCGCCAGAGTGCTGACCAAAACCTATATAGCCAGCCTCTTTCAGTTGTGCGGTTAACGCCACATTATATTCACCGAAGGGGTATGCTAGATAGCGTAACTCAACGTCCAACTTTTCTTTAATATTCTGCTCAGCTGCTAGTACGTTATCCCACACTTGTTTAAGCCATGTTGTTTCATTTTGCGTACTCTCACCGTTTAACATATGCAAATGGTCTAGCGTATGGTTTGCAAATGTCACGCCTTCGCTTTGCATGGCAATGACTTGCTCCCAGGTTAGCTGCTTAGGACCAACGCCAATTTCATTTGGATTGATAAAAATAGTATAGCTAAACCCCATGTCAGTCAGAATAGGATGGGCATTGTCCAAAATATTGGCATAACCGTCGTCAAAAGTAATTGCAACGGCTTTGTCGGGAAGCGGCGATCCTGCTTTAAGCGCGTTAACCACATCTTGAAGTGGCACCACAGTATGATGCGCTTTTAGGTATTGCATATGCGCTAAAAAATCGTCAGGGGAAATACTTGTACTGGGTGGCGTTTTTGTTGATACATGATGATAAAGCAATATAGCTGCGTTTGGCACAGTGGAAGAGTGACCCTCATTTGAGTGTGACCATGCAGGGGGGACAGTTGAAAGACCAAGCAATGTTAACGCAAAGGTTGACTTAAATGTGTTTAGATAAGCCCATTCATTCCCCGAAACCCTCGTAGTGCTAATAGCCCATTTAGCCACAAGGCTTTTTGCCCGTCTAAGAAAGTCCTTTAACATGGTACACTCCCGTTGTTAGGTCACTTTTATATAGCTGAAAATACCGATTAGAGATCAATGTATGCCTCGCCGTTCAGATTCACCACACTCTTTCTTTAGCGATCATACACGTCTATTGGCGTTAGCGCTGCCGATGATTTTAGCGAATGTCACCACGCCACTACTTGGATTGGTAGATACGGCAGTACTCGGGCATATGTCATTACCTGCGATGCTAGCCGGGGCTTCAGTAGGTGCGCTGATCCTTACCCAAATATACTGGGTTTGCGGTTTCTTGCGAATGTCTTCTACAGGGTTAAGTGCGCAGGCAAAAGGCCATGAAAATCGGGTGTACGAATCTGCAAAAGTACTCTGGCAAACCATTGGTGTGGCAATGGTCTTGGGTGTGCTTATTGTATTGCTTCAAGTGCCCATTGTTAAAATGGGCATTGCACTTACTCAGCCTAACACTCACGTCGCTGAATACTTAAAAGCCTATTTTGACGTGCGTGTTTGGGGAGCGCCAGCAGCTATGCTTAATCTAGCGTTGGTGGGATGGTTGGTAGGTCAACAGAAAACCCGCGCCGTTATGGTGATACAAATTATCGGCAATTTGCTTAATGCAGCGCTGGATATTTTGTTTGTCTTTCACTTCGAGTTCTCGGTTGCTGGTGTGGCACTTGCCAGTATTATAGCGGAATACAGCATGGCAGCCATGGCGTTAATGGTGTCAATTAAGCTTGCGGGTGGTGTTCGTGTTTGCCGAAGCTGGTTTGACCGCGCTGCACGTAAAGTGCTTATGAAGCTCAATAGTGACATGCTGCTGCGCAATCTGGCGCTGCAAGGGTGTTTAGCGTTTCTCACCATTCAAGGGGCAAGGTATGGCGAAACGCCAGCAGCTGTTAATGCCATTTTGATGCAGTTTTTTGTGTTAATCGCCTTAGGATTAGATGGTATCGCATACGGTGTTGAAGCCTTAGTAGGAGAAGCAAAAGGCGCAAGAGACGACAGCGAAATTAAGCGGCGCACATACCAAGGTTTATTATGGTCGTCGTTATTTGCTCTTGGCTACAGTGCACTTTTCTATTTTTCGGGCAGCACTATTGTAATGCAGCTCACAGAGCATACGTCCATTGTCGATGCTGCCTCACCTTACTTGCCGTTAATGGTGCTATTACCCTTACTAGCTCATTGGTGTTTTCTTTACGATGGTGTTTTTGTAGGACTAACGCGCGCAAGTGCCATGCGTAATACTATGATAATTAGTGCACTGGGCGTGTTCTTCCCCATGTGGTTTTTTACCCAAAGTAGCGGGAACAGAAGTTTGTGGTTTGCATTGCTTGCCTTTCTCCTTGCGCGAGGTATTACTTTAGCGTGGTGCTTTTACAGCTTAGATAAACAAGGTGCGCTAAGCGAGCAATAGGCCGAAACCCAAACCCAAATCCAAACCCATGTTGTCATCACGGTTTAGAAGCTATGCGAAAGGTTGTGTGGGTGGAAGCATTATGAAGGCGTTAAGGTGAAGTGTTCAGACATGGCTTTTGAGCAATGATGACAGTATGTTGTTCAGGGTACTGGTCGTAGTTAATATGACGAATGAACATGCCTGCATCTACTAATAGTGACACATAACCATTAATTCCCAATGACGCATAGTATACCTCTGGGCCCATTGCTTGATTGGTATGACAGCCAGCTTCATCGACACCTCCACAAGAGAACATCAACACACCCCCTGCTTCTAACTGGTGGCAAAGCGTTACCAATAGCGCTTCCTGCTGATGCAGTGGTACGTGCCACAAACTGTCCCACGCCGAAATAAAAGCATACTGTTTAGGAAAGTTGAAACTACAAATGTCATGGTAGTAAAAGGTGTGCTCAGGCAGCGATTTACGCGCAATGTCTAGCATGTTGTTAGATATGTCGACGCCTTCATAAACAAGCTTTTTATCTTCAATAATTGGTACAAAACGGTTAGTACATCCGCACCCTATATCTAATGCGAAATGCGTCCCGTTTAGTAGGTGGGAAGGAAGAAACGCCAATGCATGGCGATAGCTACTTGTACCATTTTCGCTATTGAATTCGGGGCGTGTCCACAGCCCTGTAATACTGTCGTAGGCTTTACCCGTTTGTTCAGGTGTCATGATTTAAAACCATTTACGCGAAGCGAAAGAATATGCTTCGCGTTATCAAAGGTGACTTCTAGGCTTACTTTCTTACAATATGCGTTGCACAAAGTTTGTTGCCTGAAGGGTCGCGAAGATACGCTAAGTACAATTGACGCTCTGCATTTCCACGTATTCCCGGTGGATCTTCACAAGGAACGCCACCATGTTCACTACCCACTTTATGCCATTCGTCTACCACTTCAGGCGTACGTGCTGCCAAACCGATAGTAGAGCCATTACCGTGAGTTGCAGCTTCACCATTAATTGGCTTCGTTAACGCAAGTATACCTTTAGGCGTATAATAAAATACCCGTCCATAATCGTCATAAACACCCGCGTCATAACCCAATACGGCAAGCGTCGCGTCGTAAAATGCCTTTGAAGCTTCAAGGTCGTTGGCACCAATCATTATATGACTAAACATAGTTGTGTCCTTATCTAAAATAATACTGCAAATGTAGAGCAGCTAAATTTACGTGCTAATTGCTTAATGCAAACTCAATAGCAGTTTGTGCATGAATAGCGGTGGTATCATATAAACGCACTGACGTGTGTGCTTGTTGTATAAGTAAGGCAATTTCTGTGCAACCCAAAATTACCCCTTCAGCACCTTTTTCAGCAAGCATATCGATAATTTCAATATACGCTTCGCGCGATGCATTACAAATCACCCCCTTGCATAATTGCTCATAAATAATTTTATGCACAAGGTCTCTTTGTGATGCATTTGGCACAACCACGTCAATATCGAATTTCTCTTTGAGGCGGCTTTTATAAAATGCTTGCTCCATTGTGAAGCGTGTACCAAGTAGTCCTATGGTTTTCACGCCTTGCTGCTTTAATAACTGACCAGTGGCATCGGCAATATGAATAAGTGGAATGGTAATGCTGGCTTCCACTTCATCTGCCACTTTGTGCATAGTGTTAGTACAAATTAAAATGGCATCTGCGCCTGCGGTTTGTAAGTTTATAGCTTCTTTACTGAGAACATTCGCCAGCGCGGGCCATTCATCTTGATGTTGAAGGTGTGCAATTTCCGCAAAATCCACACTGCTAAGTAAGAGTTTGGCACTGTGCAATCCACCTAATTGTGTATTGATGCCACGGTTGATAGCTTGGTAGTAACTCACGGTCGATTCCCAACTCATACCGCCTATAAGTCCCAGTTTTTTCATAACAGCTTTAGCCGATTGCGCAAAAGAAATACTGTGCAGCGAGACAAGTGTGTTTGCAAGCGCAATATAACAAACTCAGCATGGGCGGTAGTGTTCGATACCAGTCCGCACAGATAACTACCCACTCAGCGAGAGTTAAAATGTTCGTAATCGCGGCGTGTTACCGCAGGTATAGTGGTTTTACATCAAGGTGACACAACAAAGAGTACGGACATTTTAAACTCGCCCTTCGGGAAGGTCTGGCAAGCTTCCTAGCTTCATTCTGGGAATTTGAAAGGGGACAGCCATTCCTGCATTCCCACGCTTCGCTAGGAAACTTGCCAGCGCCTTCTGAGTGGGCAATTATCTATGCGGATTGGTATGATGAAATTTAAAAAAGTACGTGGTCAAAAGAAAGGGATAGAAAGTGAGGGAGTAAAAAAAGGCTTCGATGGATAAAAGCGTATTAAAATTTTGGCGGTGGCTTTTTGTCTTTAATAAAGGCAAAACGTTGCAGGAATATTCCCGCGTAGCCCAGCATGGCATAGCCAAAGCCAATCAACAATATGCCTACTGAAAGGTAATAAAACACAATGTGTACATGGCTTAACAAAAACAACAACACAACACCAGCAACGAAAATAGCCAAACCGACTTTAAATCGTTGCCAGCTTTTGTGTATGTCTTGGGATAGCATACTGGTTGTTACTCAGTAGTACTTAGCAAAATACTTAATAATACGAGTGTTCGCCCGCTTCGTGCTCTGTGGCATCACGTACACCGTTCAGTTCACCCGCAAACTGCTCAAGCATTTGTTTTTCAATGCCATCTTTAAGTGTTACGTCTACCATTGAGCAGCCGTTACAACCACCACCGAATTGTAAAATGGCGTAACCGTCTTCGGTGACTTCCACCAACATCACTTTACCACCGTGGCTAGCAAGTTGAGGGTTAATTTCTGATTCGATCATGTAGTTGATACGTTCAACCAGTGGTGCATCGTCCGATACTTTACGCGCTTTTGCATTAGGCGCTTTAAGTGTTAGCTGCGAGCCCATTTGGTCAGTGACATAATCAATTTCCGCCTCTTCAAGAAACGGTGCACTTTCTTCATCAACCACTGCATCGAAACCATTGAATGGCAAACGCGTGTCAGTTGCTTCAACAGCATCCGGTGGACAATAGGACACGCCACACTCTGCCGACGACGTGCCTGGGTTTACGACGAATACACGAATATTCGTGCCAGACTCTTGTTTACTCAACAGTTTTACGAAGTGAGCCTGAGCTTCTTCTGATATAGTAATCATCAACAAGTCCTACTTATTTTGAAATTTTAGTCATTGTAACAAATTTACCTGACTAAAACAGTCAAGTATTAATGAAATAAATTATTTCACTAAATCGAATTTGTTGAGGCGGTTGTTTATCTCAACACTACCTCAACCATAACAACAAGACGGGAAACGCGATGCTAACGAATTTGCACAAATCTGCCAGAAAAAACCATTTAGCATTGGCAACAGCACTTACTTTTGGCGCGATGTCACTAGGCGCGGCAACGGTACAAACTGTCAATGCGGCACCTGTTGTCATTACACCGGACAAAGGAGGAAAGTCAGTTCACGACTTCCTACCTAGCACTGTTACGTATAACCCTGCTATTCCGACCCCTGAATCTGTATTGGGTGCAAACATTGGTGAGTGGCATGTTCGCCACGACCAATTAGTGGAATACATGAAGTTACTGGCCAATGCATCAGATCGTATTACTATAGAAGAAACAGGCCGTACACACGAAAACCGACCGCTTCTTTTACTTACTATTACGTCGCCAGCCAACCGAGATAACATTGAAACCTTGCGTCAACAGCATATTGATGCCATGCAATCTGGCGACAAAGTCGGTGATGATGCTCCACTTGTTTTCTACATGGGTTACAGCATTCATGGAAATGAGCCGTCTGGCTCGAACGCTTCCCTTGCCCTAGCCTACTATCTTGCAGCCGCAGAGGGTGACGAAATTAACGCGCTTCTGGACAACAATATTGTACTGCTTGACCCTTCTTTCAACCCCGATGGCCTTTCTCGTTTTGCTCAATGGGCAAATATGCACAAAGGTAAGCAGTTGGTTTCTGACAGCAATCACAGAGAGCATGATGAGGGGTGGCCTTCAGGTCGCACTAATCACTATTGGTTTGATTTGAATCGCGACTGGTTGCTATTGGCACATCCAGAGTCTCAGGCTCGCATTAAGCAGTTTCACAAATGGCGTCCACATGTATTGACTGACTTCCATGAAATGGGCACTGACAGTACGTACTTCTTCCAACCGGGTGTTCGTTCGCGTAAAAACCCGCTTACGCCAGATGAAAATGTCACGCTTACCGAAGCACTGGCCACTTATCATGCAGCCGCGTTTGATGAACAAGGAAAGCTGTATTTTACTGAAGAAGCCTTTGATGACTTTTATGCGGGGAAAGGCTCAACCTATCCCGATTTACATGGCAGCATTGGTATTTTGTTTGAGCAGGCAAGTGCACGAGGGCATATACAGTCTTCCATAAACGGCGACCTTGCTTTCAAAGATACTATTGCCAATCAAATTACAACGTCGCTAAGCACGTTCAAAGGGGCGCTAACCAACAAAGCCGCTATTTTGGACTATCAATCTGGGTTTGTAGAAAGTACCAATGCGCTAGCCAAAGATGATGACACCGTGGGTTATGTTGTGGGTACTTCGGGTGATATCGCGCGCTTAGAGGCATTTACAGCGCTTTTAGAACAGCACCATATCCAATATGAGGTTATCTCAGAAAGTAGCTCGGTGGACGGCGTGGATTATTCCGCTGGCATGGCTATTTACGTGCCGACTAACCAGCAGCAATATCGCTTGGTCAAATCCATTTTCTCTACGCAAACATCTTTTGAAAACAATACGTTTTATGATGTTTCTACTTGGAACTTAGCTCTCGCTTTCAATTTACACTACGCGCCGTTAGACAAAGGTGAAGCGCGAAAAGTGAAACGAGCAGAGTCAGGCAAGGTTAAAACTGCGGTTCTAAATGACGTAAAAGAGAACGCTTATGCCTACGGCTTTTCATGGCAACACTATTATGCGCCTGCCATGCTACAAACTTTGCTTGAAGCCGGCGTCAAGGTGCGCAGCAGTAACAAAGCGTTTTCCGCACTAGACTACAAAGGTAAGGCTATTGATTTACCCGCGGGAAGTATTCTTATTCCAAAAGGCCTTTCGCAACCAGCGAATCTAAGTGACATTGTAAATAATGCGCAAGCACAGCTGCAGGTGCCTATTTTCAGCTTTAAGAGTGGGTTAACCCCGCACGGCAACGATATGGGTAGTCGCAGTATGACACCGGTTAATGTACCTCAAGTCCTTATTGTGGGCGGCGAAGGTACTAGCGAATATGAAGCCGGTGAAATTTGGCATTATTTTGATACCAAAGTGGGGCTAGCTGCTAGTATTGTGGAGCAACAACACCTTGCAGCTGCATTAACCGACCCAACTATTCAATATACGCATGTTATTTTCCCAAGCGGTCGTTATGGCTTCTCTGACGGTGAGCGAAGCAAAATTGAGTCTTGGGTTAAAGCCGGTGGTACCGTGATTGGCCAGAAATCAGCGCTAAACTATTTTGCTGAGCACAAATGGTTAAAAGCCGAGATAGTAAATCGCGATACTATCAATAATGCTTTTGATGAAAGTGAGCTTAGCTATGGTGATGGTGCTGCTTTGTATGCGAAGAAGCTAGTCGCAGGTGCCGTATATGAAGCAACTATCGATACTTCTCACCCGCTATTTTTCGGTTACGAGAATGACACCTTGCCTATGTTTAAAACCAGTAATCTGATTGTGAAAGGAGATGAGTCTCCGTTTGTCACACCAGCGCGTTATACAGAAGCGCCACTAATGGCTGGCTTTAGTGACAAAGCTATGGTTGCCCTTATGGCTGAATCTACGGCTGTTACTACGAATAGAATGGAGCGCGGTGTGGTAATTGGCTTTACTGACAATGCGCAGTTCAGAGGCTATTGGTATGGAACCAACAAGATGCTTGCTAATGCCATTTATCAATCTCACAAGCTTCGCTAATGTGGGTGTAAGAGTTCGATATCTTAACAATCTTTGATAAGTGTACTTTTGGGCGGTGGCGTAAACGTCATTGCCCACACTTGAATGTGAATGTTGGGGTAGCGCGCTTTGAGTAATTTGCTTAACAGATTAACAGTAACACCAGTAGTAATAACGTCATCGACAATGGCTACGGTGAATGGTGCTTTATTGTTTGTATCGCGAAGGTGCGATGACTCAAAATATTGATCAATACAGCCAGCAGTTAAGCTAAAGGTCTTCTTAACGTTCTTCTCACGCGCCGAGCGAGATAAGTGATGCTGTACACTGAAGCCTTTGCGATAGGCCCATGAGGTTGAAATAGGGATCTTCATATGTACTTGAAAGTGCTGGCAGAGTACATGTGCTTGGTTGTAATGTCGTTTGGCCAATCGCCATGCACTAATAGGAACTGGCAGCAGGATATTCGGCACTGAAAGCGTGCACTGTCGCTTTTTATGGACAAACCAGTGACTCAACACTTTGCCTGCTGCGAGAGAGTGAGTAAACTTTAGCTGGTGAACCAGTGAGGATATAGGCCAGGTATGTAAGCTTAGTACGCTAAGGCTATCGTAATGGCTGTGCTTTACATGGCGGCCCACTGGGCCGAACTTAAGCAGGTTGCAACCATGGATCTGCGAAGTGAAAAAAAACATATCATCTTCACACCAATGACATACTGGCGTAGGACTTGCCTGATAACATAATAAACATGAAAGGTTCATTGTGTTGATTCCATCTGCTTGGGAAAGCGTCAACGGTTGATTAAATTTGTCATTTTGTGTTTCTACAACGCTCGATACAGCCAAAGGAGACGTATATGGAAAGTTTGCAGGCAAACAATGCCCTTGTCACCCGTACACAAGGTACAGGCATGGACGTGGTTTTTCTTCACGGTTGGGGAATGAATAGCGGAGCGTTTACATCTTTTATTCCTTACATCAGCGATAACGTTAGGGTTACCACCATCGATTTACCGGGTTTTGGTGAAAATGCGGCCATTTTACCTAAGCCTTATAACGTCGACACATTGGCCAGCGCGCTCGTTGCTTCATTACCAGATAATTGTTTACTTGTGGGTTGGTCACTTGGCGGTTTGGTCGCGCAGAAGCTTGCGTTAATTGCACCACAAAAGCTGGTGGGGTTAGTTACCATAGCATCAACACCACGTTTCATTGCGGGCCCATGTTGGCCAGGGATTGCCGCTGATTTGCTGAAAATGTTTGAAACTCAGTTAGAGAAGAACTTTCAAAAGACCCTCGAGCGATTTCTTGCTATTCAAGCGATGGGAAGTGAAACAGCAAAGCAAGATATCAAAACAATTCGCCAGCAGGTGATGCAATTTCCTGCTCCCGCGGAAGAAGCATTGAAAAAGGGCTTAACGATTCTGGCTAGTGAAGACATGCGACAAGACGTAGGGCGCATTTCAGTGCCTACCCTTCGCTTGTACGGCAGGTTAGATAGCCTAGTGCCAACCAGTGGCATTGACAGAATATGTGAGTTACACCCTCAATCTGATTCGGTTGTGCTTCCACATGCGTCTCATGCGCCGTTCATATCTCATCCGCAACAAACGGCTGACATCCTGTTGAACTTTGCAATGCGGCTACAGCAGCAAATAGCGTCTTAATACACGGTAAAAAACGTCTTAAACCACAGGTGCTTATTTTAAGAGTGCCTTTCAAAGCTTTCTATTTTCTCTAAATTGGTTAATAATTACACATGAGAGGATAGAGGTAGTGTATGACAAATATTGGTAATGGGGTGAATTCCGCGTTTTATGCGGGGCAGTATGGTTTGCAAAATGCCAGCAATGGTATTACACAAGCCTCGTCATCTATCGCTCAACGTACTGTTGAAAGCACGCAGAATGTGCCAGTATCACAAGCCAATGAGCCACAAAATGTAACTTCAGCTGATCAGACGGCATCCTCATCTTCATCAAATACTGATCTAACGAGCGATTTAATCTCGCTTAACGTCAATAGCTTGAATGCACAAGCATCGGCAAAAGTGCTTGAAGTCGCAAATGACACGTTAGGCACCATAATCGATACGCTAGCGTAGCGGAGCTTTTTTGTGAATATTGTCACTCCCATTCTCAATGCGATTGCCTACCCAACGGCAAACCTCAACACTGAGTCTGCGCGTCGTGACAACGTTCAGCGCGAAACTATCCCACAGACTGCGGAAGCAGATAAGGGCGCATCACAAAAAGGCTTGGGTTCAGAAGCGGATAAGGCAAGAACGCCTGGCCAACCACCTGCTCCAGTAACTTATGAGCGGCCACAAATTCAATCTGATCTCTTTGCCGCCTTTCAAAATGCGTTTGGTCAGGAGAAAGACAACGCACAAGATGAAAGCGCAGGAAAGCAAGGTGCGCAAAGTGAGCAGCAATCTCGTCAGCAAACGCAGCAGCAACAGCAACAAGAGCAACAAGACACCAAAGAAATTGAGCAGCTAAAAGCGCGTGATCAAGAAGTGCGGACTCACGAACAAGCTCATGCTACAACAGGCGGGCAATACGCAGGTTCGCCACAGTACGAATACACCACAGGTCCTGATAATAAGCGTTATATAACAGGCGGTGAAGTGTCTATTGATGTGTCTGAAGCAAAAAGCCCTGAAGAGACATTAAGAAAAATGGAGCAGGTTCGCGCAGCGGCCCTTGCCCCGGCTGAACCCTCATCACAAGATTTAAAAGTAGCGGCAGAAGCTTCTCAAAAGGCCGTTGAGGCGCGTACTGACATTGCGGAAGAAAAACGTGAAGCGCTGTCTAGTTCTAACGGTGAAAGTGCGCCAAATAGCGGAGCATCAACAATAGAAGAGGCTTCGGATACGCCATTTATAGGTCAGTCTGTCAATGACGCGATTGGAGAAGCATCGAAGACTCAAGATGATATCATTTCCGAAGGTTCTGGTAGCCGCTCGTTAAATATTGAGCAGCAGGGTATCTCTGAACTTCTGCAAGCGCGAATCGGCCGCATTCAGAATGCGTATACTCAAGCTTACACCCCAACCCGCGAAGGGCTATCATTTAGTGCGTGAGTTATCCTAACTCAGTGACATCTGCATAGAGCGAACTGACCTTTTCAGCTCACTTTTTTCATTTCAAACGAGTTTCAGACAATGTGTAAGGTGTATCCTCTCGAAGCCAGTGTAGACTTAGGTTCGAGAGGACGGGTATCACTAGTCTTATTTTTTGGCTTTCGCAAACGCATCGGCAAAGGCATTACCCATGGCGCTATTTTGGGGTTCGTTACTGCGCGCTTGGCCGCCGCGGTTTTGCCCATTGCCACGAGATTGGTTTCTCGCTGAGCCTTTATTACTTGGGTTGTTTGCACCCTGACCGCTATTTCTATTTCCTTGCTTTTGATTAGTACCGTTGGCTTGAGTCGGGTTGTCATCTAACCGCATGGTAAATGAAATGCGTTTACGAGGAACGTCTACTTCTAATACCTTAACTTTAACAATATCGCCTGCTTTAACCACTTCTCGTGGATCTGAGATAAACTTGTTGGTCAATGCCGAGATGTGTACCAGACCATCCTGGTGGACTCCCACATCAACGAACGCACCAAAGTTTGCTACATTACTTACAACGCCTTCTAAAATCATACCTGGCTTGAGGTCATTGATGGTCTCAACCCCTTCTTTGAACGCCGCTGTTTTAAACTCTGGACGTGGATCGCGCCCAGGCTTGTCCAACTCTTTCAGGATATCTTTAACGGTGGGCAAGCCAAATGCGTCGCTGGTAAAGGTATCTGGAGACAAGCTTTTCAACAGCTCAGTGTTCCCAATAATGTCATTAACGGCTAATGCAGTGGTATCAACAATTTTATCTACCACTGGGTAAGCTTCTGGGTGAACCGCTGATGCATCAAGAGGGTTAGAACCATTTACGATGCGCAAAAAGCCCGCGGCTTGTTCGAAGGCTTTTGGCCCAAGGCGCTCCACCTTCAATAATGCTTTTCTGTCGGGGAAAGCACCGTTGCTATCTCTGAAGTTTACGATATTGTGAGCAAGGGTTTTGTTTAGCCCTGACACATAACTTAACAGTGCAGGAGAAGCGGTATTTAGGTCAACACCCACCGCGTTTACACAATCTTCAATGACTCTGTCGAGTGATTTGCCCAATTGGCTTTGGCTTACATCGTGTTGATATTGGCCCACACCAATTGCTTTGGGCTCAATTTTAACCAACTCTGCCAATGGATCTTGTAGACGACGAGCAATAGACACGGCGCCGCGCAACGATACATCAAGTTCTGGCAGTTCTTTAGACGCCAATTCTGACGCAGAATATACAGATGCTCCCGCTTCGCTGACTACAATTTTTTGCGCACTGAGATCGCTGTTGTTTTTCAACATTTCGCCAACGAGTTTGTCAGTTTCTCTTGAGCCGGTACCGTTGCCAATACTGATGAGATCCACTTTGTATTGCTTGCACAAGGTGGTTAGTGTGCGAATCGATTTATCCCACTGATTCTGTGGTGCATGAGGGAATATGGTGTTTGTTGCTACCACTTTACCTGTGCTATCTACTACCGCAACTTTCACGCCTGTACGCAAACCAGGATCAAGCCCCATCGTAGTTTTTGCACCCGCCGGAGCCGCCATTAATAAGTCGTTTAAGTTCTTTGCAAATACTTCAATGGCTTCTTCTTCAGCGCGTTCACGGAGCGTGCTAAAAAGCTCGGTTTCCATATGAAGGCCAATTTTTATTTTCCATGTCCACTGAACAACTTGAGCGAGAAAATCATCGGCGGCGCGGTTGCGATGCATAATGTCATAGTGACTTGCAATAATGTGTTCACAATGAGACGCACTATTCTCTTCAGACTGCGGATCTGCATCTAATTGGATATGCAGCATGCCTTCATTGCGCCCTCGAAACATAGCCAGTGCTCTGTGTGAAGGCACTGATTTGTACTTTTCACTGTGCTCGAAGTAGTCTTTGTATTTAACCGCTTCTTTTTCTTTTCCTGGTGCAACCGTGCTCTTGATATGCGCATTTTCAACAAGATAATGACGTATTTTGGCGAGCAAAGAAGCGTCTTCAGCGAAGCGTTCCATTAAAATATAACGGGCACCTTCTAGTACGGCTTTAGTATCTGCAACGCCTGCTTCTGCGTTGATGTAGGCTTGCGCTGCACTTTCAACGTCAGTGTTGGGGTCGCTAAAAAGTGCATCTGCAAGTGGTGCTAACCCTGCTTCAATCGCAATTTGCCCTTTGGTGCGGCGACGTGGCTTATAGGGTAAATACAAATCTTCAAGGGTAGTTTTGCTATCTGCAGATTGAATACTCGCTTTTAAAGAATCAGATAACTTACCTTGCTCATCTATTGATTTTAGAATGACTTCGCGGCGCTCTTCTAACTCTCGAAGATAGGTCAGACGCTGCTCAAGTGTACGCAACTGGGTGTCATCAAGCCCTTGTGTTACTTCTTTTCTGTAACGAGCAATAAAAGGCACGGTTGCACCATCGTCTAAAAGTTTTACAGCTGCATTAACTTGCGAGGCTTGTACGGCAAGTTCTTCAGCAATTTTATTGATAATCATATGTCGCTCTACGATGCTAGTGATTCGCTAAGGCAATTGCGAATATACAATGTGCTCTGCGTTTATGGCACATAGTATTGTGTGTGAAAAAATCATGCAGTAAGTATATCACCGCGGTTTACGGGAAGTCGTCTTATCATTTTTTAGGCTGTTGGCTTTTCTGTTTACAAGTGTTTACTGTCCACCATAAATGCCATCACAGTTTGTCAGTGGTGTCGTACCAGATACGATTTATCCACCATTCCTTGGTGCCGGTGTCTGTTTTGACGATAAATTCGTCGTCTTCTTCTTTTCCTACTAAGGCACGGGCCATCGGAGAGTCGATGGAAATATAGTCCTTACGACCAAATATTTCATCGTAGCCTACTAGCCTGAGATTCATTACTGTGCCGGCTTCGTTCTCTATTTCAACCCATGCACCAAAGAAGACTTTTCCTTCTTGCTGTGCGTCATAATCAACAACCTTCAAATTTTCTAAGCATTTGCGCAGATAACGTACTCGCCTGTCAATTTCGCGTAGCTTCTTTTTGTTGTATTGATAGTCAGCATTCTCGCTTCTGTCGCCTAAGCTTGCTGCCCAAGTGACTTTTCTGGTAATTTCCGGCCTTTCTTCACGCCAAAGGAAATCCAATTCCTGTTTTAACTTAAGGTAACCTTTGCGAGTAATCAGTGGTGTTTTCACGGCGTCCAACGAACTTTCCAAATTAATACCCTTACTTTATGCGGTTAATAAAGAAAAACGCAATCTTTTGACGAAGTAAAAACGTGACAAAAGACCGAGATTGGATGATTATTGCACATAAACCAATTTTGCTTTGACCGCGTGTCTTTTGTCAGATGCTCGGAAGGAGAGATTCATGCCAAACAATATGCCTTTAGTTAACCGCCGAGGCTCAAACAAAGCACCACTTGAAAACAGTGGCACAATAGTGGGCTTTTTGCTTCTAATTAGTGGTGCAATGTTATTGTTATACACCTTGCTTGATGTTGTTGTGAGACTAGAAAGCCTAGATACGGTGCTTAATCTAATTTTAGCTTGCGCGATGTTTAAGGTAGGACAGTTTTTATTGAATCACTTTGCTGTGTTTAAAATCAATAAAGAAAGACGCCGTGCAGTACAGCGTTAATCTTTCTTAAAACCCAGCGTTATAAAGGCGCAATGTTAAGGTTAATTTGTTACAAGAAAGTAAGGCGTGAAGCGTGAAAATAATCGGCTTTGCGCTATGCTTAAAGAGTGATTCGAGGCACCAAGCATATTGAATAACCCACTTTATTATTTGGGTACGCGCGTAGCGAAACGCTACTTGCTCGTAGGGAATAGGTAGGCATGGATTACGCTGACTCACTAAAACAAAAAAGCCGACACCCATCGTGTCGGCTTTCTCTTTTTATCGCCAAAAAACTTATTCGGCTGCTTCTTCGGCTTCAGGTTTAACCACTTCTAACAATTCAACGTCGAAAATTAGCGTTGAGTTTGGTGTGATAGACCCCGTTGAGCGCTGACCATATGCCAGTTCAGAAGGAATATGGAAACGGTATTTTGCGCCCTCTTTCATTAATTGAACGCCTTCAGTCCAGCCTGAAATAACGCGGTTCAATGGGAATTCCGCTGGCTCGCCACGCTTGTACGATGAATCGAACTCAGTGCCGTCAAGTAGCGTTCCACGATAGTGAACTTTAACAACATCTGTTGCAACTGGGCTTGCGCCAGTGCCTTCGGTTAGTACTTCGTACTGTAGACCGCTTTCTGTTGTCACTACGCCGTCACGCTTGCCGTTTTCTTCAAGATAGGCAATACCCGCTTCTACATTTTTCTCTGCAGCTTGCGCTGCCATTTCTTGTTGCTTAGCGCGAATAGCTTCTTCACCTTCTTGAGCAATTTGTTGAATTTGCTCTGGCGTGAATTTAAGTGTGTCTGCTAAACCGTCGTTAAAGCCCTGCTTTAGCGCTTCTTTGTCTAGCGACATACCTAGTTGCTCTTGTTGTTCGGCGCGGTTGCTAACAAATAAACCCATGCTTGCGCCCATGGCGTATGCTTGCTTTTGCGAATTAGTCATTTCTTCTGCTGAAACAGAAGTTGTATTTGCACTATCAGCGCTTGAAGAAGCAGCCTCATCAGATGTATTTGGCTGGCAAGCGAAAAGGCCTAGCGCAGCGATGGTAGATAAGGCAACGAGCGACTTCTGCATAAAAACGTCTCCATTAATTTTTATCATCATGCGTCTAATGTCTATACTGCTGCATCCAAGGCAGTGGGCACGATAGTTTAAGATGCGTAATCCGTGCTATGGTAAACCTAGCGTTCACAAAGCGAAACCCATTTGATTATGTTTAGGCCCCAAATGTTCCTTAGAATTTTGTTACTCACCGTATTCATTGGCGGATCGATAGGATGTACAGTACCCGATACTACGCCAATACAGCAGTGGCGTCATGTCGAAGAAGGTGCTTATGCCGCAGATATATCCAATGATGGAACCTTAAGTGTTGTGTCGGGGGTAGATAATGGCATTAACGTCTGGCGTATTGGTGAATCGGAACCTCTGTATCACTGGGGGCACCAGGGCGAAGGCAATAATTTAGTCATGTCGGTTCATATAAGTGCTGATAAACGTTATGTGGTCACGGCAGATAGGGAAGCCTTTGCATTGTGGAGCATGGAAACCGGTGAGCCCGAAGGATTTTGGCGAATCGACGAGGCTTCCATTCGCGATGTTGCGGTAGCTAACAATGGCCAAGGTATTTTGGTGGCGCGTTCGAGTGGCAAAGTGATGTATTTTGAACCGCGAACGTCTAGGCGATTAGAATTTCTGGGGCATCAAGAGAAAGTTAACTCGATTGATATTTCGCCAAACGGCAAATTTGCACTGACCGGAGGCAATGACTATATCGCGTATTTGTGGAGTACAGAGACAGGACAAATCATTCATACGTTCACCCATCCAACGCGAGTGACTAAGGTCTCGCTAGACGATGAAGGGCGCTATGCATTTACTGCGGATAGTCAAAGTAAGTCACAAATATGGAATGTGCAAACGGGTCAACCGGTAAGTGCCTTGAATTTTATTTCGCGCCAAAAAATATTTACAGACGCTGAATTTTCAAAAGATGGTAAGTACTTGCTAACTGGATCTCCGTCGAGAAAATCCTATTTATGGGATGTACAAACGGGCGAGCAATTGCAAGCCATACAGGTAGCCTCAAGAGAAACGGTATCACCCCCTACTGCAGTTGTGTATGGCGTTGGATTTATGCCAGATGGTAATATTGTCACTGTTAGTAGCAGCGGTCTTGCAGAAGTATGGCAGCGACAATAGTAGAGAAGACAATGACAGAAAATAGTAGTAACCAAAAAATAGACATGACACAAATGCAAGCGCAACTAGATACTGCCAACGCGTATATCGAAGAGTTACAGATGAAAGTGGCATTTCAAGAACATACTATCGAGGCATTGAATGAAGCGCTTTCTTCTCAACAAAAACAGCTTGATGACATAGCGTTTAAAGTGCGTCATGTTATCGACCGTGTGAAATCAATTGAGCCTTCTAATATCGCTAAACAGTCGGAAGAAACACCTCCTCCTCACTACTAAATTGCTCTTGCAGCAATATTATAAACGCACAACATAAGATTAAACTTATGATGACATTGCGGGTATCAGATCTCACTGCTAGTCTTTTGGTAAGGATAAATTGCTCGAGATACCCCCTTTGTTTAACGGTGGACAACATTGCGATGACTCACTTTTTTTAGAGTTAAAAGCACTCATTAAAAGTGATGACACGATTTTCAATTTCATAGAAAGTGCATCGTTAGATGGTATGTGGTTTTGGGATTTAGAAAACCCTGAACACGAATGGATGAGTCCATCGTTTTGGACTACTTTGGGCTACGACCCATCAAGTAAATCCCACCTTGCTTCAGAGTGGCATAACATCATTAACCAAGATGATCTTAAAGTCGCTCTTGAAAACTTTGAAAGGCACTGCGCCGACCCCTCCTATCCCTATGACCAAATTGTTCGATATCAACACAAAGAAGGCCACACTATTTGGATTAGGTGTCGTGGTATTGCTATAAGAGATGGCCAAGGTAAGCCTATACGTATGTTGGGCGCGCACACTGATGTAACTGCGATGAAAGAGCAAGAGTTGTTGCGTGTAGCCCAAGAAAAAGCACAAAAAATAGCCTTTCAGAAACAAGCACTACTGCTCGATGAGTTAGAGCAGACTGCCAATATAGGAACCTGGGAAGTCGACTTAGTCTCAAGAACCGTGCATTGGAGTGAGCAAACTAAGCGAATTCACGAAGTACCCGATGACTATGCACCGAACCTTGAAACCGGCATTAATTTTTACAAACAAGGCGAGAGCCGTGAGCGAATAAAAAGGGCGGTGGAAGAAGGTATTCAGTATGGAAAATCGTGGGAATTAGAGCTTGAGTTAGTTACCGCTAAACGCCGTGATATTTGGGTGCGAGCCCATGGAAAACCCTTTTTTGTTGACGGTAAATGTGTTCGCCTATTTGGTGTGTTTCAAGACATATCGAAGCAAAAATTTACCGAGGCCGCATTAAAAGAAAGTCGTGAAGCAGCGATGGCAAACGCCATACGGTTACAGCTAGCCTACGATTCCATAGGTATGGGTATTTGGGAGTGGGATTTTGCCACACAAATTATGACATGGGATGACAAGATGCTTGGCTTGTATGAGCTTTCAAAAGAGGAGTTTTCAGGCAAGCTAGAACAATGGGAAGCAATGATTCACCCAGACGATGTGAAAAACACAAAATACCAATTAAATAAAGTACTTGAGACAAAAAGTAAAATTGATACTGAGTTTCGAATTGTACTTCGTAATGGCTCCATTAAGTATATTAGAGCTAGCGCGCTTGTGCTTTTGGATAAGATAGGTAAACCAATTAAAATGGTAGGTGTGAATTATAACATCACAGATAAAGTGGAAATAATTGCAGGGCTTGAAGAAGCAAAGAAAAAGGCTGAATTAGCGACACAGGCGAAAAGTGAATTCCTTGCTAATATGAGCCATGAAATAAGAACTCCTATGAATGCCATTTTAGGCGCTTTGCAACTGCTTAAAAGTTCAGTGAATGAAGAAAGGCTTAGGTCGATACTGACTAACGCTACTTTTTCGGCGAAAAACCTGCTTACTATCCTCAATGACATACTCGATTATTCCAAAATTGAGTCGAACAAGCTCGAATTAGAGAGTGTCACATTCTCACTTAATAAAATACTAAACTCTGTGCGCTACGAGTTGGAAAATATTGCGACTAAAAAGGGAATAACACTGCGAATTGATGTTGATAAGGCTTGCTGCGATGCTTGGCAAGGTGACCCCACACGGGTACACCAAATCGTTCTTAATCTTGCGTCAAATGCGGTGAAGTTTACCAATGAGGGAGGCGTCAATATCAAAGTGGCATGCCTTCCTATTCAAGGAAAGGATAGTTTGTGCATTAACGTAATTGATTCTGGTATCGGCATGAGTAAGGAATATCAGCAAAGGATCTTTGAACGTTTCGTTCAAGCTGATCCTTCCACCACGCGAAAATATGGTGGTACTGGGCTAGGTATGTCAATCACGCTTAATTTAGTGAAAATGATGGGGGGAGGAATAAAGATAGATAGTGAGCTAGGCAAAGGGACAAGTATTGCTGTTGCCCTACCTCTTGATAAAGAAGAGGAAACAAGCTCACAAGACGCGGAAGAACTTGTCACGCCAGAATTATCAGGTAAGCGCGTGTTAGTGGTGGATGATAATGCGATCAATAAGGTTGTTATAGAAGCTATGTTAGAGCCTACGAATGCAGAGTTGATTACGGCAGATAATGGAATGGAAGCCGTTGAACTAGCCACCCAAAACCACTTTGACTTAATTTTTATGGATATTCATATGCCAGTAATGGATGGCATTCAAGCGAACAGGGAAATCAAAAAGTACAATGCAGACACGCCCGTGGTTGCGTTAACTGCCAACGTGATGCCGTCTGATGTTGCGAACTATATGGAACAGGGTTTTATTAGCCACTTGGGAAAACCCGTTGAATTAGAAGAACTTTACGCACTAATCGACAAACTTTTACTCAGAAAAGCAACGAGCTAAACACAAAGCTTTGTAACAGCACTTCTTTCACGCGCATACAGTGAGACTCTATGAATGTCGAAGTGGCTAGTGGGGTTTGAAAATACCAATAACGCTTTCGTTTTCCCGAGTAACGGCACTCACTTTTTCATCAGTTTGCGCTTCTTTGTAACCGCAGGAGACACATTCCAGCTTTTCTACATTGTTTTCAAAATACAATGAAATAGTATCTAGCTCTTGGCACTTTGGGCAGGTTGCACCGGCTACAAAACGACGTCTTACGCGATTTGACATACATATACCTTCGTAAAAATTCCTTCGTATTATACCTTGAAATACCGTTGCTTGATCAGCTTTTACCCTAAGTTTTTGGTATCATGCCGTTTTTACATACTTAGTTGCTCCACCAAAGGTTATTCATGATAAAGCTCTCAAATGTTTCATTGCTGCGCGGCCGAAAAATGCTGCTAGAGGAAGCCTCTGCGCAGGTTTTCCCTGGTCACAAAGTGGCATTAATTGGCAGTAATGGCTGCGGTAAGTCGACGCTTTTTGCTTTATTACGCGGTGAACTTAGTGTAGACGCTGGTGATTGTTCTGTACCCAGCGATTGGCGCATTGTTAGTGTGGCGCAAGAAACGCCTGCAACTAAGCGCAATGCCATAGATTATGTGGTAGATGGCGACAGGCACTTACGCGCACTTCAAACCGAGCTTGCCATAGCCGAAGAGCAAGAAGATGGTGTGCAAATTGGTCAGCTTCATGGGCAGTTAGAGCAAGCCGGTGCATACGATGTAGAATCGCGCGCAGCTACAATTTTATCGGGGTTGGGTTTTACCAACGCACAGCTTTCTGCACCTGTAACCGATTTTTCCGGTGGATGGCGCATGCGCTTAAACTTAGCGCAGGCACTATTGTGCCCTTCTGATTTACTACTACTTGATGAGCCGACCAACCACTTAGATTTAGATGCAGTTATTTGGCTGGAAAAGTGGCTTCAACGCTACACAGGTACGTTGCTGCTTATTTCCCATGACAAAGCGTTTATTGATAACACAGTCGCCCAGATTATCAGTGTGGAAAGCCAAAAGCTGATTGCTTATACCGGTAACTACTCTGCTTATGAAACACAACGGGCTGAGCGCATTCGCTTGCAAAACTTAGAGTATGAAAAGCAACAGCAAAAAGTGGCGCACTTGAATTCATTTATTACGCGCTTTAAAGCCAAGGCGAGCAAAGCCAAGCAAGCGCAAAGCCGTATTAAACAGCTGGAAAAAATGGAAATGCTTTTGCCTGCGCATATGGCAAGCCCGTTCAGTTTTTCCTTTGCGCCACCAACCGCCTTGCCTAACCCACTTGTTCAGATGGAAAAAGTACAGCTAGGTTACGATGAGCATATTGTACTTGAGCAAGTGAAGCTCAATTTAGTGCCAGGTAGCCGTATTGGTCTTCTTGGTAGAAACGGTCAGGGTAAGTCGACGCTAATCAAATTACTTGCCGGTGTGCATGCGCCTAAGCAAGGCGTGTTCAATACGGCCAAAGGCTTAAAAATAGGTTACTTTGCCCAGCATCAGTTAGAAACGCTAGATGCTGGGGCTACGCCACTTTTACACTTACAACGCATCGATGAAAAAGCGACAGAGCAACAACTACGTGATTATTTAGGTGGTTTTGGCTTTAATGGCGATGAAGCCTTAGCACCTGTAGCCCCTATGTCTGGCGGTGAGAAAGCCAGACTAGTACTGGCACTTATCGTTTATCAAAAGCCAAACTTGTTGTTACTCGATGAGCCAACCAACCATTTAGATTTAGAAATGCGTCATGCGTTAAATATTGCCTTACAAGGTTTTGAAGGCGCAATGGTATTGGTTTCGCACGACCGCTTTTTGCTGTCGTCGGTGTGTGAAGATTTTTACCTCGTAGATAGTGGGCAAGTTGAGCCATTTACTGGCGACTTAGATGATTATCGAGATTGGATCTTAAAACAACAAGCTGCTGAAAAGGCCAAGGCCAATAGCGAAGCAAAAGAGCTTACCAATCAAGGAAGTCATGTTGAAAGTAAGCCCGAACGCAAAATAGATCGCAAAGAAGAAAAACGTCGCGAAGCCGAGTTTAGGCAAAAGATAGCGCCGTTTAAAAAAGCCGTTGAAAAGCATGAAAAGGCGATGGATAAGTATAATGCTGCACTTAGTGAGGTAGAAAGCGCGTTAGCAGATAGCGGGCTCTACAGTGAGGACAAAAAGGCAGATTTGATGCAGTTGCTTGATAAACAAACCACGTTAAAGCAGCAACTGGAAGAAGAGGAAATGGCATGGCTAGATGCCCAAGAGCATATCGAAAAAGAGCGAGAAGCTTATGACAGCACCAGCCTCTAAATTAACAAGCTCGATATTCTGGCAATACAGCACTCGTCGCTATGCTTCGAACGACATGGCGCCGCTAGCACTATTGCTTCAAGACAACCATGGCGTAAATGTAAACGTTCTCTTGCTAATGTGTTGGTGTTTAGAAAATAACGTCATTGTTAATTTGATACAGATGAAAGCCATTGTTGCGGCAATTACTGAGAGTGATAAACAGTTACAGGCGCATAGGTTGCAAAGAAAAGCTGCGCACCCAGATAATGGTGGGCAGAAAGCACATTACGAGGTGCTAAAAGCACAAGAACTTGAATTAGAAAAGCAGCAGCAAGCCGCTATGATAGAGGCATTCAATACGCAAGACGTGATGACCTTACCCAGCGGTTCATTAAGCACAAAAACAACTATTTTCAATGCTTCTATTGCTGCGTTCATTAATGCGTATGCCCTTAAAGATAGCGAAGAGGCTCGCCAATTGTTAAGCCTTGTTGTCAACCAACTACCAAATTAAAAACACAATAAGAAAGCACATGAGTAAATCATCACTATCCCATGGAAAGATCATTAAAAGCAGCTTTAAAGTGCCAAGTTGGGCGAAGAATCGTCACATCCAAACGATATGGCCACGATTTATTCAAAAACGTTTGCCCCTATCCTATGAAATGGAGCGATTGACCTTGCCTGACGACGACTTCGTTGATGTTGCATGGGGTCCAAAGCCGCAAGAAACATCGGGTATCGTTGTGTTATTTCACGGGCTGGAGGGCAGCATTAAATCACACTATGCTAACGACATGATGGCACAATTATCGGTAAATGGTTGGCAAGTAGTGATGATGCATTACCGTGGGTGTAGCGGCGTTCCCAATTTAAAAGCACGGGCCTACCACAGTGGCGAAACCGAAGATCCGAGCTTTTTCCTTGATTGGCTTCAGGCGAAGTTCCCCAGTATTCCCAAAGTAGCAATTGGCTTCTCATTAGGGGGAAATATGCTACTTAAACTTCTGGGAGAAAACCCTGCTCAAAAGTGGCTTAATGCGGCAGTAGCCATTTCTTCTCCTTTGAAATTGGCAGAATGTGCGAAGTCGATTAATCAGGGGTTCTCTAGGGTCTATCAGAAGTACTTGCTCAACAGTATGAAGGCGACACTGCGTAAAAAAATGGAGTACATAGACTATCGCAAGTTAATTCAACTAACGAAGCACGATGTGGATAGCATGACCAGTTTTGCCCAATTTGATCAAAAGATCACCGCACCATTACACGGTTTTTCTGACGCCCAGGACTATTATGAAAAGTGCAGTGCGTATCATTTCTTAAGTGCAATACATTGTCCTACCTTGGTGTTACACAGTATTGATGACCCATTTATGAATCACCTTGTTGTACCAAAGGAAGAAGAGTTAGCGCGCAATGTTACTGTAGAGCTCAGTGAAAGAGGTGGGCACGTTGGTTTTATGCAAGGGTCAATACTTAACCCTACCGTATGGCTTCACGAAAGAGTAAAACGCTTTATTAGTGATGTTTTGCCGGTGAATAGCACGTGTGGGTACACCCGCTAATTAACTGTTACCATTTGGAGTAAGAATGATTATCCCCATAGATGCGTTAGAAGCCGATACTTTATATCACTTAGCAGAGTCTTTTGTTTTACGCGAAGGGACTGACTATGGAGAAGAAGAAATTGCCCTTGAGGTAAAAGTGCAGCAAGTTCTGGCAAAGCTGAAAACGGGTGAGGCTGTTTTGGTTTACTCTGAACTACACGAAAGTGTAGATATAAAGCGCAAAGAAGATATACAACCTGAAGACCGCGAAGAATAGAATATTGTTTTAAGCTGGCGCAAAGGCAGAAAATGCCGGGTCGAGCAACCCGGCCAACCAACCAGAGGAGAGGTAGGTTTAAAACGCGTATCGTGCAGTTACTTGCATGATATCCCAATCGTCAATGACTTTATAATTTGCGCCTACTGCCCAAGCCGGCGTGATGTAATAGTTAGCACCTACTTTAAAAAAAGCTTCACCATCATCAACATCGTAGTAGCCCAACTCACCAGCTAACTCTACTTGCTCGGTGAGCATACTGCGCAGTCCTGCGTTTACACTGTAACCGGTGTCGTCGATGTCGCCATCGCCGTCAACACGCTCGACATTGGCACCAAAGTAGGCGTCAGTGGTGGCAGTTAATGGAAGCCTGTAACCCGCACCAAGTGTCAACATATCAAAGTCAAAGTTTCCTTCTTCAAAGAAGCTGTATTCACCATTTAAATACCAGTTACTGTTCATAAGGTATTTACCGTTTACGGTGAGCCCATCTGGCTCAAATGATTCGTTGCCGTCAAAGTCCATTTTAGTGTATCCACCCTCAACATAGCGCCAATCTGGCTTGTCGGCATTTGCAGTAAGCGGAAGCGCTGTGGCTGTTAATGCGGTTAGTAAAGTGATTGCCTTATACATGTGATAACTCCTTATCAGTTACAAAATTGCAGTCAAACAACATATCTGGTTTAACTAGAATTAACATACGGGTGCAAGGCGTTTGCCAACTTACCTTATTTTTCTAATATATTGGGCCTTGAGTTTCTTAATCTGTTGATAATTATGAATTTTGTTGTTCTTTTATTTTCTGGGTTAGCTGCTAAATAGGGATGTGAAAAAGCCATCTATCATAAGGAATACCTTCTACTTAAAAATACTGTCTCTAAAAAACAACACTTTTGTGTATTTATATATAGCAGGGTTAGATGTCAGGCTGTTAAAGCAAGATTGATTTACTTTTTCATGTTTCTATCTACATGTTATATATGAACTTTTTTATTAATTCATTGGCCTATTAATAGGTTGGATCACCTTTTGCAATTCCCTTACCAAGTGCTATTGGGCACTTTTACGGTCTACGCGATGTTTTAACACATCAGTGCTACCGCTAAAAAAGCGGTTATCAAGAAAGGAAGAGAGCGCCTTTCTTATCACCTTCTTCTCAACGAAGTTTATTGCACAAAAATCGCGTCAGTCACCGTTGTATTCTTAAGGAGAGGACAAATGGTTAATCCGTTTTTGTTTTTTAGAAAAAATGATGTTCAAGAGAAAGTCTATTCACCGGTGCTATTAGCACTTGTTAGTATGTTATCTTTAGTTTCATCTCAAGTGGCGTGGGCGGTTGAAGTTAACGAGACAAATCAACCGCTTAAAGCATCACCTGTTTTACAGTCAATTATCGATTCAGCGCGCGCTTCAGCACAGGAGAGCTATGAACAAAATGATCATGGCTTAAATACAGCGCTTAAAGAGATGAGTTACGATACTTATCGCTCTATCCGTTTTAAGCCTGAACAAAGCTTGTGGCGTGATGAGAACAACTTCGAAGTGCAATTTTTTCACCCAGGTTTTCTTTATGAGTACCCTGTCACTATTCACACCATAGGACAAAATAACACGCCTGAAGCACTGGCATTTACACCTGATATGTTTAGTTACGACGGTACTTCATCAGCGCTTTCAAGCCTAACCGATGAGAACTCTGGCTTCGCAGGTTTCAGGGTGCACTATCCAATTAAAAATAAGGCGTATAAAGATGAGTTTGCGGTCTTTTTAGGTGCTTCATATTTCCGTTTAGTAGGGAAAAATCAAGTCTATGGAATTTCTGCACGTGGCCTTGCAATAGATACCGCTTTGGCCAAAGGCGAAGAGTTTCCTCACTTTACAGAGTTTTGGTTGATTGAGCCAAATGAAGGACAGCCAATTACGGTTTACGCCCGTTTAGAAAGCCCTTCTGTGGCGGGAGCATACAAGTTTGTTATTCAGCCCGGTGTGGACACATCGGTGAATGTAGAAAGCTGGCTTTTTGCACGTAAAGACGTAGCGAAACTAGGTATTGCGCCGTTCACCAGTATGTTTTTGTATGGTGAAAACAGCGAACAACAGCATGACGACTATCGCCCTGAAGTGCACGATAGTGACGGTGTGTTAATGGTAACGCACGCGGGGGAAGAAATTTGGCGTCCTTTAACTAACCCCGCACGTTTGCAGGTTACTTCGCTAAGTGACACCAATCCTCAGGGGTTCGGCATGTTGCAAAGAGATGGCGAATGGGCCAATTACCTTGACGCAGAAGCTAATTATCACAAGCGCCCTGGACTGTGGGTAACACCTGAAACAGGCTTTGATAAAGGTCATTTGGAGATTGTTGAAATTCCAACTAAATCGGAAATTCACGACAATATTGTGGCGTTTTGGACTCCTGAATTAGCCTTCAGCGAGGGGTCGTCGCGGTACTTTTCTTACACCTTAAAAACGGTTGAACAAAATCCATTTCAAAGTCAGTTGGCATCGGTAGTACGCACGCGTCAGGGCAAGGCCGTGTTACCGGGGGATGAATTCAAAAATGACAATTTGAACACCACTCGTCAATTCAGTGTGGACTTCAGTGTGCCCAAATCAATGGTTTTTGACGGTGAGACAACCAAGCTGGTTGTTCAAGGTGCCAACGGCAGTATTTCAGAGCAGCGCCTTTTTCCGGTTGCCGATGGACAAGAATGGCGAGCCATGTTTTTCGTTGCGCCTAAACAAAAGCAAACTGTAGATATGCGCGCTTATATCGAACAAAACGGCAAACGTATTAGTGAGGTGTGGAATTATGTCTATCAACCAAAATAATCGCAACACGTCACAGAGCTTATCAATGACAACAAGTACGCGAGATGAAGGTGCTTCTGCGTGTATTCGAAATGAAAACCAAAGTGAAGTTACTTTGCAAATGGTTAAAGGAGAGCATATGCGTCTATTTATTATGGCATTGCTAGTGATTCCTAGTACGGTATTGGCAGGTTGGAGTCTTTACGAAATTTTTCTGCCAAACGGCTTAACAACGTTAGAAGTGGCGCAATTAACGCTTGGTCTAACTCTTTTTGCTTGGCTGTGCATGGCATTTTGGACCGGTATCATTGGTTTCTTTTTGCAGCTATTTAATATTGATCCATTAAGCCTTCGCAAGAAGCAGGTAACGCCAAGTGCATTAACGCCTATTACAAAGCGCCATGCAGTAGTAATGCCCGTGTACAACGAAGATACACGTCGCATCATGGTGGGATTCGAAGCATGTATTCGCGAGCTGATGGATAGCAAAAGCAAAGATAATTTTGATTTCTTTATGCTAAGTGACACCCGTGATATGGAGAAAGCAGATGCCGAACTTCGCGCTTTTACTCGCTTACAAAAGCGCCTAGGGGCGTTTTCATCACAAGTTTTTTACCGCCGTAGAGAGCAGAACGTGCACCGTAAAGTGGGCAACCTAAAGGAGTTTTGCGAGCGTTGGGGGGCGAACTACGAGGCAATGATTGTGTTGGATGCTGACAGCGTGATGAGTGGTGAACGTATGCAAGACTTAGCGCGTCGCATAGAGCAAAATGCAGATACAGCGCTAGTGCAGACAATTCCAATGCCTGTTCGCCAACACACCTTTTTTGGTCGCTTTGTGCAGTTTGCCGCGCACCTATATAGCCCGATGTTAGCCACTGGTTTGTCTTTTTGGCAAACCGACAGTGCTAATTATTGGGGGCACAATGCAATTATTCGTATTGCACCTTTTATGCAACATTGTGGGCTACCTACCCTAGAAGGGCGTGCGCCTTTTGGCGGAGAAATTTTAAGTCATGACTTTGTGGAAGCTGCGCTGTTAAGACGCGCGGGATGGCATGCGTATTTGCTTACAGATACCACAGGCAGCTATGAGGAAGTACCAAGTAATATTGTCGACTACGCGATTCGCGATCGTCGCTGGGTTCAAGGCAATATTCAACACTTGGGTCTGCTTAATGTTAAAGGTTTAAAAACAGCTAACCGTCTGCATTTCTTATTTGGCGCATTTGCTTATATTTCGTCGCTCATTCTTTTTTGTATGTTGGCCCTTGGTACGGCAGATGCCTTAATTCGCGCCACATCAGTACCTGAATTTTTTGTTTCTGACTATCAGTTGTTTCCTACGTGGCAGGTGGCCCGCCAAGATATGATGATGGTCACAATGTGGGGGACTGCCGCACTACTGTTTTTGCCGAAATTACTCGGTATTGCGCTGGCCTTAATTAAGCGTAGAAATGAATTTGGAGGGGCTTGGTCATTGCTGAAAGGCGCCACTGTTGAATTGGTGATGGCGGTACTTATTGCACCTCTTATGATGTTTTACCATAGCTACTTTGTTATTAGCGTTTTGATAGGTCACTCGGTTAAATGGGAAGCGCAGGAACGCGAAGGTCGCAAAGTACCTTGGAAAGTTGCTATTAAGCACACACAAATTATGAGTTGTTTAGCTGTGGTATGGGGAGTGACAACATTTTACTTTACCCCTTCACTTTTCATGTGGCTGTTGCCTGTATTGGTTGGGATGGTGTTAGCCGCCCCGGTTATCCGCTTATCGAGCAGTAACTTATTAGGTCAACGTATGTATAAATGGGGAATATTTGTCATCGATCAGGAAGTAAATGAGTGCAAAGCACTTAAACGCCTGCGCGTTGCCATGCAATACTTTGCCATTACGCAACATAAACCTGAAGTGCCTATGTTGCCAGACAGTGTTTGGCAGACCATGCCCGAGCAGCTATTAAATGAACAGCCTACTCCCATGCGCCCTGCGTTGGTAGAGAATCTTTAGTGGATAGGCGCTAATGCTACAAGCAATAAAAAACCGCATATG
>NZ_BJKK01000015.1 GCF_006538325.1 Alteromonas sp. KUL42 | reverse complement strand
AAGCCCAGTAGCGTCCACCACCTTTTTTCAAATGCATTTAAAATATACGGACGCTTAGCTCAGTTGGGAGAGCATCGCCCTTACAAGGCGAGGGTCACTGGTTCAAGCCCAGTAGCGTCCACCATTCATTAGAACTTCGCAATATTCACTAGCACTTAAAAAGCATCAGTCATGACATCCACCGTCATCATTTGCGATAGATTAGAGTTTTTAGTTGCTACACATCGCTTTTTCTAGTCGGTATACACCACTACGGTATCGTGAAACACCTTATCTTTGTACTCTAGCTCGTGACTAAATGTCATCCCAAGCTTTTTCATAATGTTAATTGACGCACTATTTTCAGGCTTAGCAATAGCGGAAAATTTTTCGATACCTATTTCATAAAGGGCATCTTTTACTGCCATAGCTGCTTCTGTTGCATAACCATGCCCCCAGCTGCTACGTAAAAACCGCCAGCCTAATTCAATATTATCCGTTTCGGGGTGTTGGGTGAAAAAGCCAAAAGGACGCACTAAAATCCAACCTATGCTCTCTTTTGTATCAAGAGTTTCAACCCGCCATAACCCCCAACCAAATGCAGGGTTCGAAAATGCAGTTAACCGAGGTATGAAAATATCGCGAATATCTTCTTTAGACGACTTTTTACCACCGTTGATGTACTTCATAACCAGCTCGTCCTGATCCAGTTCCCATAAAAAGTCTTCATCTGCTTCGGTGATGTAGTGGTAAGAAAGGCGCGCACTGTCCTTAATATGCATATACTTCCTTTATCGTTATAATTTTAAATGTGCTTTCAAAAATGAATATAGTCCATATTCGCTACAAACCAAATAAATTACACATTTTTTAACCACCTAACATTGCTAGGTGCTTCGTTGCCCCTGTCTTTCCTTCATGTAAATAATGGGTTTCATGCTTTTGCCCAAGGACTTTCTGCAAAAACAAAACCACTTCATCCACATTTCCACCCGCTAACAATTCACGCATATCAATGCCGTTTTCGCTAAATAGGCACAAATGAAGCTTTCCGGGAGCAGACACTCTTAAGCGGTTACAGCTTTTACAAAAGTCTTTGCTATACGGCATTATTAACCCTATACGCCCTGCATAGTCTGGGTGATAAAACTCTTGAGCGGGCCCAGCATCTTTTCGCCTGATTAATGGCTGCCACCCCATTTTCATCAACGTAGCTTTAAGAGGCGAACCACTTTGATGTTGTTTATTAAAAAACTGGTGTAAATCACCGGTTTCCATCAACTCAATAAAACGTAGTGTTACAGGCATCTCTTTTAACCACGCTAAAAAGCGCTGTAAACGGCTGTCTGAGAAGTCATTCAGTAATACTGAATTCACTTTTACGTCTAAACCACAATCTATAGCCGCATCAAGCCCTCGCAATACCGCTTTTAGCTTATCTTGCCCAGTTATTGCAGCAAATTGGCGAGGATCTAAACTATCAATACTTACATTAACTTGATGTAGCCCCGCAGCTTTCCAGTTAGCCGCGAATTTCTCCATACGTGCGCCATGGGTTGTCATAGCCACACGCTCAATCCCTGGTGTTGACGCGGTTAAATGCAGAATATCTAGAAAGTCTCGGCGCAGCGTAGGTTCACCGCCAGTTAAACGTACTTTTGAAGTACCTAGTCGAGCAAACGCCTTAAGAAGAGTGTCAATTTCTGGCAGAGACATAAAGTGGTCGCTAGAAGGGCCATCATACCCATCGGGTAAACAATACTGACAGCGGAAATTGCACGCTTCGGTCACTGACAAACGCAAATAGTGAAACTGTCTACCGAAACTATCTTCTAACAAACCAACTCCTAATTACTTTTTGTGAAAACACATTCAATTGCAAAAAAACAAAATGCCCAATATCTATACCTATCTCTACTGAGCTAATTTGTAGTGTACGACGCGCATTGAAAGAATAAAACATTCAGGTTGCTATAACTAAGACCAATTTATTTGCGAAGACCTTTCATTCATTTAAAAAAAGCGTTGCAGTGCAATCTAGTGTACCCTTTACATCAAAATGACGGGCTCTAGAGTCTGTTTATCTTTGTTTACAAATTGTGAATCCCCCTTTGGGGTTAGGACAAAAAAACAAAGATAAGCAGACTTTAGCCACTTACCTAATCACTCAAAACTATAAAATGAGAAGAAATCAATTTCCTGCGAATATCGATGAACCCGTAAAATGGCACGTTCTCTCACAGCTTTGGCCATATCTACTTGAGTTTAAACGTCGGGTTGCTCTAGCGCTTCTTTGCTTAGTTGCCGCCAAGCTCGCCAGTATCGGTTTGCCTTATGTACTCAAATATACCGTCGACAGCCTCAATGGCGACTTAACCACATTGGCCATGGCCGTACCAATTAGTTTAATTGTCGCTTACGGTACATTAAGGCTAACAAACGTTATTTTAGGTGAAGTACGAGACACCTTATTTGGCCGTGTTACTGAACGGGCAATGCGCCGGTTGGGTTTGAAAGTATTTAAACACTTACATACCCTCGACCTAGGGTTTCATTTAAACAGGCGCACTGGAGGGCTATCCAGAGACATTGAAAGGGGCACCAGTGGCATCAGCTTTTTAATGCGCTTTATGGTGTTTAACATTGTTCCCACTTTACTTGAAATCGGTTTAGTTGTGGGTTTGTTACTGTTTCAATTTGGCGTGTCTTTTGCGCTAATTATTGTCATTAGTGTAATTACCTACATTAGCTTTTCTATGAAAGCGACTGACTGGCGTACCCGCTTTGTTACCCAAATGAACGAAGCCGATTCAACCACAAATTCACGTGCAGTCGACAGCTTACTAAACTTTGAAACTGTTAAATATTTCAACAATGAAGCGTTTGAAGCTAATCGATACGATTCGGATTTGGCCACATGGGAGCAAGCGCGCAGAAAAAACCGTTTGTCATTATTTGCATTAAACGGTGGCCAAGCAGCAATTATTGCCATTGCAATGACCTCGATGATGGCAAACGCCGCCTTTGGGGTAATAAATGGTGAAATGACCATTGGTGACTTTGTACTGATTAACGCATTCACCATGCAAATCTTTATGCCGCTCAACTTTTTAGGCTTTGTATACCGAGAGATCCGCGGCAGCCTGGCTAACATAGATAAATTATTTGATTTACTAAGCCAAGCACCAGCAATTAAAGATGCTGACAACGCCGCTGCGTTACAAACCACAAACCCCGTAATAAAGTTTGAAAACGTTGTCTTTGCCTATAACGAAAGGCGCCCAATTTTAAATGGCATCACCTTCGATGTGCCAGCCGGCGCTAAAGTAGCCGTTGTTGGTGAAAGTGGTGCGGGTAAATCTACACTGATGAAACTGCTTTTTCGTTTTTACGACCCAAGTAGCGGCGCAATATCAATTGATGGAACAGACATTCGAGATATTACACAACAGAGCTTACGCAGCCACATTGGTATAGTTCCGCAAGATACTGTGCTGTTTAACACCACATTGCTTGAAAATATTCGTTATGGAAACCCAGACGCGTCTATTGAAGAAATAGAAAACGTGATCAAGCTGGCCCATTTAGAAAACTTTGTTGCCAAGTTGCCCGACAAGCTTGAGACCACCGTGGGCGAAAGAGGCCTAAAACTTTCAGGTGGAGAGAAGCAACGCGTGGCAATTGCCAGAGCTTTACTAAAAGGCGCGCCAATTATGATTTTTGACGAAGCCACCAGCTCTCTAGACAGTACTTCTGAACGAGCTATTCTATCTGCGCTTCGCGATGCAGCCAAAGGGCACACCAGCTTGGTAATTGCCCACCGGCTGTCTACCATTATTGATGCTGACAAAATCTTGGTACTAAAAAATGGCAATATAGTCGAAGAAGGGACACACACTTCGTTGCTTGCCGCCAATGGCGAATACGCCACATTATGGCAAGCACAACAACGGGAAAAACACGCAGAAGACGAGAAACAAATTTAAGAATATGGATCCCACCTTAATAAAAGACGCGATAAATCAAGTTATGCCTTTTGGCAAATATGCTGGACGGCGTTTGTATCATTTGCCTGAACCTTACTTGGTGTGGTTTCACAAGCAAGGCTTCCCTCAAAACAAATTGGGGGAACAGCTTGCACTGATGTACGAAATAAAACTCAATGGACTTGAGTCAGTGGTAGCTCCTTTACTAAACGACGACTAACCCGACAATAAGCAGCTCTTGGCTTAACAAAAACCTTGCCTAGCGCCCCTCTACTTGGTACGGTTTTCTTTGTTAATGAACTAGTTAGGAAGTCTAGTTTGACTCGCTCACTTCGAATCCCGCTAACTAATATTTATGCCAAAGGTGGCTATTGTGCTCATGTGAAACTGGGCGAGCATCAGCACCCTGTAAATCTAGTATTAGACACAGGCAGCAGCACACTGGTTGTGCATAACGGTAGCTATCAACCACATGAAGACACCGCCCTTAAACCCACACCATACGAACAAGATGTTTGCTATGGTATGGGTGGATGGTATGGACCGGTGGTAAATACCCGTGTGTCGTTTCACGGTTTGGGCTTAAGTATTCATTTAGACGACGTACACGTTGCCGTTACCGCTAAAGAAGAAAGCCAGAGTTTTGCTCAGGCAGACGGGATTTTAGGTCTTGCCTATGACGGGCTGAATACCGCGTATGACTTAACTTCATTTTTGCAAACCCGTGAAGTAAGCCCAGAAGTGACGTACCCGTATACCTTGAACCAAACCGATGCCAGTGTGCGAGACTACCGCAAATGGTTACATGATTTCCCAAAACAAACACTAACCCCTTATTTTACCCAGCTTGAAGCCCAAGGTGTTGTGGCTAATCAGTTTGCGCTACTCACACACCGTTCCAGTATTTTTCAGACCAACAGCCACTGCCCTATTCGAAAGCTTCAAGCCAGTAAAGCCAACCATGGCTTATTGGTACTTGGAAAGCCGCATATTCACGCCGATTTGTATAAGGCTCCTATTCACACTGCAAAAGTGCTTCACGACAAATACTACAACGTAAACGTGAAAGCGGTGCAAATAGACGGCCAACCCAAACGCAGCGCGCCTGCGTTAAAAGACAGCGAAGTAAAAGGCTATTGTACCAATGGCATTGTAGACAGCGGCGCTTCTATGGTGATGTTTCCGCCCTCGCTGTATAAGCAACTAATGAACGACTTTGCCAACCATAACCCGCAGTTCACCAATTTACTTGCCCCTTTTATGACCTTTGATGGTACTGAAAAAGGCATTGATGCGAATAAAGTCAACCTACACGAATGGCCGAATATTTATTTGTACATTGAGGGTGAAAATACAGAGGCAGACAACAACAGTAATGATGACATTGAAGGCAAACATAAAGGCCATAATAAAGGCCGAGATATTCGCCTATGTATTCCACCTGAGCATTACTGGCAAATACATGCTCCGGAACCTGAAATGGTCTCGTTTAAAATTTTGAGCACGCCTAACTGGCCAAATCAGAGTATTCTGGGGTTACCCTTACTCAACAACTACTACACCATTTTTGACAGAGAAAACGGTGACAAAGGCGTAATTCAATTTGCCACAAAAACCTCGTTAAGCGATGCGTTACATCTAGAAAGCAGTGGTATTTTTCACTCTCAGACCAAGCAGAACAAGAATAAGGAATAACGTGAGTACTCCACAAACAAAGGAAACAACACAGCATGGCAGCATTGTATGCGTTGGCGTGGGCATGACCTTGGGATCACATATTTGCCCACTTAGTCGCAGTTACATTGAACAAGCCGATGTGGTGTTTTGCAGCATGTCTAACCATTTTACCGAACTTTGGGTAAAAGAAATGAACAGCGACGTGCGTAGCCTGCAAATCTTTTATGCCGAAGGCAAAGACCGTCGCGATACCTACAAAGAAATGGTAGAGGCCATGATGGTAGAAGTCCGCGCTGGTAAAAAAGTGGTTGGCGCTTTTTATGGCCACCCCGGCGTCTTTGCATGGGCACCGCATAAGGTAATAGAGGTAGCCCGTAGCGAAGGGTTTGACGCCCATATGGAAGCCGGCGTGTCAGCAGAAGATTGCCTTTATGCCGATTTAGGCATAGACCCCGGTAAAACAGGTTGCCAACACTTTGAAGCGTCGCAGTTTATGTTTTACGAACGAAACATCGACGCTGCGGCATACCTCATTTTATGGCAAGTAGGTATTGCTGGCGATAGAAGTGCCGCCCGCTTTGAAACTACAAACGTATATAGAACCGTACTTAAAGAGCTACTTTTAGAGATATACCCAAGCGATCATAAAGTTGCCCTGTACGAAGCCAAAACCTTACCCATTGACGAAACTCGTATGGATTGGATTGCGTTAAGCGACTTCGATAAGGTTGTGGTTAATCAACACACCACTATGGCCATTCCACCTGCTAAAAAAACTGCAGCGCAACCACAAAGTACTGGCTCGCTTGGCACAATTAGACGAGCAGAACGGCAAATGACCGCTTTTTACACCCAGCGTTTAAGCCACCGGCTGCTAGAAGAACAAGATGTGCCGTTTGCTGCATCGCTTTACCAAGACCCAAACGTGATGCGAAAAATTGGGCCTGTCTACACGAGGGACAAAGCTGAGAAAGCAATGATAAATGCTGTTAAAGCAAATCATCATTCTCCACCAAACCTAAGAATTTGGCTAATTAGCGAACGAGAAACCGAGAAAGCCGTTGGTATACAAATGCTCAAATGGGCGAAAGATAAAAATGACGAAGCTGAAATTGGAATAATGCTGCTGCCTAAAGCCAATGGTAAACAGTATGCGTTTGAGGGTATGGGGGCGCTGGTCGATATTGGGTTTCATCAACTGAACCTTACTCATATTTATGCGCGATTTAACCCAACCAATATTCCCGTAAAAAAATTCGTAGACAATTTGGGTTTTAGAATTGAAACTAAAAAGGAATATGCGGTTGGCGAAAGCCAACAATGTCATATGAAAATAAAAGAATGGAGCCGCCCAGTTAAAGCAAACATTCCAGTTTCGACTTGTTAAAAAGTGAAGAAAGTGGAGTGTGAAAAACGCCATTAGCAAGAGGTGTGTGGCTTGAGTAAAGCAATCTATAATTTGTCATATACTTGGCCAAAAGTATTGGTATAGTATTTTTGGCCTAAACTGTTTTTTATTATAAAAAGGAAAATCAATGAGTGCCGTACAACTATTAGAGCAACTTGGTGCAAACGCTAGTCTTCAAGAAGACAAACAACTTGCTAACTCTATTCTTGACCAAATTGGCGAGCAAAATGAAAAAATGTGGTGTTTTATGGTTCCCGCTGAAGAGGATGATGAAGATAACACTGAAGAAGAAGATAAGACAGAGGGTGAAGATAAAGTCACCTTGCAATAACTGAGTTTACAGATATGCGGTTGCTTCTTTTATTCGTTTTTCTATATTCATTGGCTTTTGATACCCTCGCGAACTCTGAAATTGAGGAGCTTTTCGAAGTAGCCAACAACGTCAAAAGTAGTGATATCGAATTATTTGAAGCAACCATAAATACGCTTCGTTCAAAAGAAGGAATGCTTTCACGCGAGCAATTCTTCTATCTTGAATATCTAACAGGGTACTTATACGGCTTCAAAGGGAAAGCGTCTGACGCTTTGTCATACTATTACAGCGCATACAAAAATACATCTGATAATGATTTGAAAGTTATCTCCATGATGTCTATCGTAAACTACCGAGGAATAGCTCGAGACTTCCATTCTGGCTATATTGAAGCTGAAGAATTACTTTCCATTATAAAAACTGCATCAAAAAAAGTGCAGCTGAACGCTACCTTCGTATTAGCTATTTTTTATAATTTAGCAGACGATAACGAATCATCTAGCCAGCTTTTACAACAGGTTGACGAAAACAAATTAGACCTTAGACAAAGTTGTATATTCAAAAGCACACTGTTAGAAGCACATCAAAAACTGGGGTTTCTAGCCGATATTAATAGGCACGAAGAAGCAATCGAAACGTGTAAAAGTGCCAATGAACCTATACTCGTTGGGATATCAACGCTTTTGAAAGGACAACATTTGGTTGAAACAAAAAAACCAGAAAGAGCCATTCAACTTTTAGAAGATTCTGAACAATTGTTTTTAAACAGCAGGTACCCAAGAATTATTGCCGAATTTTACTCTACGAATGCTGAAATAAAACAATCGCTAGGCTACTTTAAAGAGGCAATAGATGATGCTCAGCAATCACTATCGTATGCTACGTCTTTGCATGTGACTCAGCCACGAGTACAAGCTTATAAAGTCCTTTCAGAAGTGCACGAACACTTCGGCCAATTGAGCGAATCACTTAAATACTACAAACTCTACGCAGAGGCCGAAAAAGCTTTCCTTGACGAAACCAAGGCCAAACAGCTCGCCATTCAACAAGCGAAAATTGAGTCTATCGAGAAAAATAACAAAATTGCATTACTAGACAAAGAAAACGCTATTTTAAAGGCTGAAGCGTTAACTGAGCGCGAAGAGAAACTCAATACCCAACTTATTGCTGTCATATTAGCACTTCTGACAATAGGTACATTTGTTTGGGCACGTAAGAACCGTCGTATGCATGCAATGTTGCGACACAAGGCCCAAGTTGATCAGCTTACCAATATAGCTAACCGCAGCCACTTTAGTGCCGAGTCTGAGCGCGTAATAGCGCAGCAATCAGTGCTTGCATCACCGGTTTCGTTCATTATTTTCGATTTAGACTTTTTTAAACATGTAAACGACAATCATGGTCACCTTACTGGTGACTGGGTACTTGAACACACCGTAAAAGCGGTAAAACCATTGTTGAGAAATAGCGACCTTTTTGGTCGTATGGGGGGCGAGGAGTTCGCCATTCTACTTAGTGGATGTGATGCACAACAAGCAATTACTATCGCAGAAAAATGTCGTCAGGCGATTGAAAATTTAGACTGCTCACCGTCAGGCGCTTTATCATTGAAAGTTACCGCCAGTTTTGGCGTATCAGACTCCATTCAATGTGGTTATAGTTTTGACTCGTTGTACGGATGTGCTGACGATGCGTTATACAAAAGTAAGCACGCTGGAAGAAATGATGTATATGTTTACGAACCCTCTTTCACATCAACACCATCTTCATCATCGACTTCGCCAACAGCTTCACCCGCGTGAGACGTTTAAAAACATTAAAAAAGCCCCAGCGTTTTTATGCAGGGGCTTATTAATGTTAGATTGATTACTACTTACGCATTTTTCAAATGATCGGCTACCAAAAATGCCATCTCTAGTACTTGGTCTGCATTTAGACGCGGATCACATTGCGTCTTATACGCTTGTGCTAAATCGTCATCACTAATTTGGTAAGCACCACCGGTACACTCAGTAACGTGCTGCCCTGTCATTTCAAGGTGAATACCGCCGGCATGCGTACCTTCAGCTTCGTGTGCTTGGAAGAACTGCTTAATTTCACGCAATATAGCGTCGAAGTTACGGGTTTTGTAACCACTTGATGCTGAGAAGGTATTGCCGTGCATTGGATCAGAGCTCCACACCACATGACGCCCTTCCGCTTTCACTTTACGCAATAAACGAGGAAGGTTGTCGGCCAAATTGTCTGCGCCCATACGGGTAATCAATGTCAAACGGCCTGGGTCGTTCAATGGGTTTAGTGCGTCAATCAAACGAATAAGTTCGTCTTCTTGCATGCTTGGCCCTACTTTCACGCCAATTGGGTTGTGAATACCACGGAAGAACTCAACGTGCGCATGATCGAGCTGACGCGTACGCTCACCAATCCATACCATGTGCGCTGAACAGTCGTAAGGCTTACCTGTCAACGTATCAATGCGAGTAAGCGCCTGTTCGTAATTAAGTAAAAGCGCTTCGTGCGAGGTAAATAACGACGTCTCATGCAATGTTGGACTGGTATGAGAATTAATTCCAATCACATCCATAAACGCCAAGGTATCTTGAATTCGCATTGCCATGTCTGAATAACGCTCTTTCAGCGGATTATTCTCGACAAACGCCATGTTCCAGCGATTCACTTCGTGAAGATCAGCTAAACCACCCTGTGCAAATGCACGCAATAAATTAAGTGTTGATGCGCTGCGATGATAGGCTTCAAGTAAACGGTCAGGATCAGGACGACGTGCCGCTTCAGTAAACTCAAAGTTGTTAATAATGTCACCGCGATAACTCGGTAGTGTTACCCCGTCTCGGGTTTCAAAGTCACTAGAGCGGGGCTTGGCATACTGACCTGCCATACGTGCCACTTTAGTAACAGGGCAGCGTCCAGCAAACGTTAATACAATGGCCATTTGCAATAACACTTTAAACGTATCGCGAATTTTAGGTGCATTAAATTCATCAAATGACTCTGCACAATCGCCACCTTGCAGCAAGAAGCCTTTTCCTAAGCTTACTTCGCCTAGCTGACGGCGTAACTCACGTGCTTCAGCGGCAAAAACGAGGGGCGGATACGTACTTAATGTTTGCTCTACTTGTGCTAATCGTACTTTATCATCGTACTCTGGTTGTTGAAGAATAGGTTTATTTCTCCAACTGTCTACTTGCCAATTACTCAACGGTGTTCTCCTGAAAAATTTTTCGATGTAGGGCAAACGTCTTAAAAAAATGACTGTTCAAAAAAGCTGACGGCACTTTACCACATTTATTCTAGGGAAATAGGGGCGCAAACTTGAATTTCTAGAAAGTTATCGTGCTTGCTTATAGCAAAATGACATTCAAACACCGATTCTAAGTAATGTTTAGTGGCAACGTTCTCTGGTAAACCTTGCACAACTAACGCCCCCTTATGCATTAACCACAAGGTGTTACTGTAGTTGGCACTTAGGCTAATATCGTGGGAACTCATAACAACAGTATTGCCTTTTTTGCACAGTACGTTTACCAAATTAGCCAGTGCGTACTGATGGCGGATATCAAGCCCTTGAAGAGGTTCATCAAGTAATACAAGCCCTTCTCCCTTTTCAAGAAGGGGCCATATTTGCAAAAGCGTACGGCAAATTTCAACGCGCTGTCTTTCCCCCCCTGACAAATGAGTAAGTACTTTAGGCAGAAACGACGTTACTTCAAGTGCCTTTTCAATAAGCGGAGGAATAGGCTGTGAACACAAGTGCGGTGTGCTGCTGCCTTTTGCGATCACAGGTTGAGCATAGAAACTCAAGTACTCGCCAACAGTAAGGTGAAAACTACTTAGGCTGTGCTGTCCAAGCATTGTTCGTACACCGGCTAGAGTTGCCAGTGACCATGAAGACATAGGACGTTCGTACAAAGATACTTGCCCGGAATCAGGTTCTAGCAACCCTGCCATGACCAAAAGCAATGATGATTTTCCCGCGCCATTGGGGCCCAGTATATGAATACACTGCCCTTTAGCCACATCTACGTTATCTATGGTAAACCGATTTTTGAGGGCTACCTGACGTAATGATATTATTGAAGCTTCTGCGCCTTTAGCCATTACACTACCCTCTCACTTGACCTTTGTATAACGCCCAAATAAGTAACGGCCCACCCAAAGTGGCGGTGATCATTGATACTGGCAACGTGATAGCTCGAGTGAGTTCTGAGCTTAGTGCAACAATAAGAAGAAGGCACGCCCCTGCCAATGCACTTAAAGGCACAATGAACCGATTATTGTGCCCAATCACAAGGCGCAAAATATGCGGTATTAGTAGGCCAACAAACGCAATTGAGCCCGCCATCGAAACAGCAGCGCCAACAGCAACAGCGCATACTAACAAGCAGCGCTCTGTGAGCTTTTCTACATTTACGCCGCTATTTTTAGCAGCAATGTCTCCACCATATAGTTTGTTTAAATCGCCCGCAAAATACGACTGCAAACCAAGCGCCGTAATAATAAGTGGCGCACCAACCATCAATATTGGCCAATTGGTTTGATATAAGCTACCCATTAACCAAAAGGTGAGATTGCGCAATGCATTCGCGTCGCTGAACATGTAGAGCCAACTAATAATAGCCCCACTTAAGGTCGAGATTGCCACGCCACAAAGGATCACTGCGGTAGAAGAGCCAAGCAGTCTTCTCGCCATCGCATAAAGTAACAAGGTGCTGGCAAGCGCCCCTATAAAACACCCCAAAGGCAGTAGATAGTGAAAATACTCCGACGCCCAGCTTGGCGTAACCAACAATAAAATTGCCGCCACTAAACTTGCACCGCTGGTTATGCCCACTATTCCGGGGTCGGCAAGCGGGTTGCGCAATACTACCTGTAATGTTGCACCACTGCTCGCCAGCGCAGCACCTACAAGTATTGCAGTAATGACCAAAGGCAGTTGGATCTGCAGCGTAATATGCTGCTTTAACGGGATTGCAGCATCGCTTCCCCATACTGTGCTTAAAATAGCCGCTGTCACGGCAATCAAAAGTATCGTAAGGGCAATGGCGCTCTTTGTGCCTCTATTCAAACTAGGTTCCCATTTTTAAATGCTATTAATTGTTAGAGCCTGTTTATCTTTGTTCATTTTTTGTACTGATGGTCAAAATAGTCCATCGCAAGGCGTTACTGGTGTAGCTATAAAGCTTTAATGTGTGCAATTAAACCATCTGAGGCTTGTTCTATTAAATCTAACACTAATTCAAACCCCCGTTTTCCACCGTAATAGGGGTCTGGGACTTCAAGCTCTTGAAGATTAGCACCGTCAACATTAGCAAATTCAAGAAACAGCTTTATTTTGTTGTGATATTGCGGTGAACTCATTTCCCGTAAATTCGACAAATTACTGTTGTCCATGGCAAGGATATAATCGAACTTTTCAAAGTCTTCTTGTTCAACGCGACGACACTTAAGGCCTTTAAAACTGTAACCCCGTTCTATACCGGCTGCTTGCGAGCGCTTGTCAGGAGGATTGCCGATGTGATACCCATGTGTACCAGCTGAGTCGATAACCAAATCTAAACCCGCGGCGGCAGCTTTTTGTTTAAATACCGCTTCTGCGGTAGGTGAGCGACAAATATTGCCCAAGCATACAAATAAAACCGACGTCGATTGTTCCATTCGAGTTCCCTTAATTTACGGTGACGGGGCGTGACTAAACTTTATGCTCAGTTTCACGTATGATACGCCGTCTAAACAATTGTGGAGTAAATATGACCGCACATGTACTAATGCTAAGCAGTTCTCGCCAGGGCAACGAGCCATACCTTGAACATGCTAGAGCGCTTATTTTTGCACACTTAGGTGACATTCGCGACCTTCTATTTGTGCCCTACGCGGCTGTAACACAAACCTACGATGCATATGTGGAAGCCGTTTCCAGAGCGCTACCAGAATGTAATGTAACTGGTTTACACACGTTCACAGACCCTGTTGCAGCACTCAACAACGCTAAGAAAAACAATCAAGCCATTGTGGTTGGTGGCGGTAACACCTTTCACTTGTTGAGCACGCTGTACTCACAAGCGCTTGTGGTTCCCATAAAGCATGCTATTGCAGACTGCACACCTTACATAGGCTGGAGTGCAGGTTCTAATATTTGTGGACAAACCATTCGAACTACCAATGACATGCCTATTATCGAGCCACCAAGCTTCGATGCCTTAGATATAGTACCGTTTCAGTTAAACCCGCATTACAGTGACTATCAGCCACCTGGACATAATGGCGAAACCCGCGACCAACGCCTTGCCGAGTTTACCGCGCTAAACCCCACTACGCCTGTCGTTGCTATTCGCGAAGGCACTGCACTCAAACTTTCCGAGTATACATTAACCTTTGAAGATGGTCGCGAAAGTAAAGGCAGTGAAGAACATGATGGCTTCATCTTTTTGGGTGACGAGAAAACACCAATTAATGCAGGTGATGACCTAACACATTTGCTGAATGCTATAGCAGCTGACTAACTGCCCCCGCTAATTGCTGTGGATCAGGCGCACGCTGGAAGGGTATCTCGGCCAAAAGTGGCTCAGGTAACATGGCTTTTAATGATTCAAGGTTCTCTTGGTATCGTGTCATGTTGCCTGTGATATCATTTGCGACCCACCCCTTAATAGTTAGCCCATCGCTACGTATCGCTTCAGCGGTTAATAGGGCATGGTTCAAACACCCTAAGCGCATGCCCACCACCAAAATCACGTCCATTTTCAGCGCTGAGACCACATCTGAAAGATAACGCGTTAGTGATTCAGGTGTACCTGTCGTTAATGGCAAACGCCAACCACCGGCCCCTTCCATCAATAGCAAATCTGCCTTGTGAGCACGCAGCGTATTCAGTCCATTTTCGATATCCTTATCACTCAGGATCACACCATCTTCTTGTGCTGCGATATGCGGAGCAATAGGTGGTTTTAATGCTATGGGATTAATTTGTGAAATAGGTAGCGTTAAGCTACTGGCTTGTTGAATTTTTGCCGCATCTTCATTTACCCACTCACCATTCACGAAATCGCACCCCGCCGCAATGGGTTTATAACCAACACTCACTAATTGTGCCTGTGTCGCGGCACGCAACAAGTGACAGGTTACATAAGTTTTTCCTACTTCCGTATCTGTCCCAGTAATAAAATATTCTTTCATCGTTTTTCCAACCTGTAGTGACCCACACGATAAGTAAGCGGTAACTTATCTTTTACGCCACAAATATTGCGATACGCCATATCAAGCTTGTTTAAATCATGGCGCGTTAACAAAGGCTGTTTTCGACCAGTTTCCCCTGCTCCCACGCCTTTCACTGAACGCAGTAACGCCATAATGTTCGAGTGACTGTCCACATAATCTTTTACAATCACGCGAGATAACCTTAAGCCCGTTTGTGTAAATGCCTCACACCATTGGTTAGACGATGGCATGGGCGTATTCGCTTGAGGAAGTTGCGCTATTTCCCTTGCTCTTTTGAGTTCGCCAAAGGAACCATCAACCATAATGGCAAGTTCAGCAATTCCCCCTTTCTTTAACACTCTGGAAATTTGTGAAGCAGCTTTTCTCGGATCACTAACCCACTGCAATGCCATTGAAGAAAACACCGTTGAGAATCGCTCGTCACTAAAAGGTAAATTTAGCGCGCTAGCATGCACAAATGCAGGTAAAGCATAGGTTGCTTTAGCATGAGCCAACATGCCTTCGGCTATATCAATTCCAGTGGTATTGGCTCCCATCTCACACAACGTTTGTGTATGTGTGCCTGTCGCACAACCGATATCCAATGCCTCTTCAGTTAAGCGCCGAGGTAAATTATCAATGGCAGTTCGCGCAATAATTTTTTGAATATTAGCAAGATGATTGTATTTGCTGGCCGCTTTGGAAAATCGCGAGGCAACAGCTTCTTCACTGATACATGGCTTTATAGCCGTTGCAGAAAATACACCTTTTACCGTGTTTTCACGCTTACTTTCACTGTTTTCGTCACCATTGTTGCAGGGGTTTGCTACTTCATTGCTGTTTACCATCTCTTTGCTGTGCATTTGCTGCGAGTGTTCGCTGTAAAGCATCGTCAGATTTGCATCCACTTAGTTACACTCCTCCACCGCCAATGCAATGGCATCAAGCATTACATCAATATCGCGTGTTGTATGGTTAGACGACAAAGTTATTCGCAGCCGATCTTGAAACTTAGGAACAGTGGGATAGCGAATAGCGGTTATCCATATGCCACGTGCCTTTAAACTTTCACTAAGTGCCAACGCCCGTTTAGGGCACCCTACAATTATCGGTTGAATAGCACTATTTGAGTTAGCAAGGGTAAGTGTACTGTTAGGCACAGAGTGATTATTGTTCTCACTGGTTGGCGTTTGTGATGTACTGCTGAACTTAGCCTTAAACCCTTCACGAAAGTGGGCAATGTTGGCAATGAGCTTTTCACGGCGAGTACTGTCAGTGGCAATATGTGTCATTGAATACAATGTTGCCACGGCTTGTGCAGGAGGCATAGCCGTTGAATAAACGTAGTGTTTGGCAAAATTAACTAAGTAATCGATAAGTACTTGGCTTCCAGCAATAAAGGCGCCAGCGGTGCCTACGGCTTTGCCAAATGTTCCCATAACAATGGGCACTTGCGCTTGGGTTAAACCCAATGCTTCAATGGTGCCAAAGCCATTGTCGCCAAGTACACCTATACCGTGGGCATCATCTAACATAAACCATGCATTGTACTGCTGCGCTATCTCGGCAATCTCTTCACTTGGCGCGCAGTCGCCGTCCATGCTAAACACTCCTTCACTTACAATGAGCGTGTCGGAGTTAGCGCCTTTTTGTAACAAACTGGAAAGGTGTTCTGTGTCGTTGTGTTTAAAGCGTCGAAGCTGTGCATTATCACTTACACACATAGCGCCTTCTAAGAAAGAGGCGTGCATAAGTTTATCGGCGAAGATATTCGCGTGCTGCTTATTGTCGAATACTCGGGCATGCTCTGAAAAAAGCGCCATACAAAGCGCTTGGTTTGCAGCAAAGCCAGAATTAAATAACAGCGCAGCTTCGCGATTAAGCCCATCTGCAATATAACTTTCAAGCGCTAAATGCGCTTGGGTGTGGCCGGTTACCAAAGGTGACGCGCCACTGCCTGCACCAAATTGTGCTAAACCTTCAACCCACGCTTGTAAAACGCCTTCATAATGACGCATACCAAGGTAGTCGTTACTGGAAAAGTTGAGGTAGTGCTCGCCGTTAATACAAATAATGTTGTCTTTTTCGTATTGCTGGCATTGTCGTTGTCGAAGCAAGCCGTTATCAGCTCGCTCCGTCAGTGCATCGGCTAACCAATTAAAGGCCATTACGCCTCCACAGAAGTTTGCTTTTTCTCAGCGTTCGCCTTGGGCTTGCTGGCATCATAGAACAAGTCGCTTGCATCAGCTTGTTGCTCTTGCTGCTGCGCAATCTCTTCTTCTAAAACTTGTTGGTGCGCCTCATCTGAGAAGTCTCGGGTACGCTCAGTATTAATGCCCAATTTTTTGAACAGCATCACGTCTTCATGAGTGTCTGGGTTTGACGTGGTTAACAATTTGCAGCCATAAAAAATAGAGTTTGCACCAGCCATAAAGCACAGCGCCTGCATTTGTTCATTCATTGCCTCGCGGCCTGCTGATAAGCGCACATGCGACTTAGGCATCATAATACGCGCCACGGCAATGGTGCGAATAAACTCGAAGTAGTCTAGGTCTTCCACGCTATCTAAAGGCGTACCTTTCACTTTTACTAACATGTTAATAGGTACACTTTGTGGTTGTTCAGGCAAATTAGCCAGCTGTACTAGCATGCTTGCGCGATCGCTTACCGTTTCACCCATACCCACAATACCACCGGAGCATACATTCATACCTGCGGCACGCACATTTTCTAGGGTATTCAAACGGTCTTGGTAGGTACGCGTTGTAATAATATCGCCGTAAAACTCAGGAGACGTATCTAAGTTGTGGTTATAGTAGTCAAGGCCCGCTTGCTTCAATGCAACGGCTTGTTCTCTTGTTAGCATGCCTAGCGTCATGCAGGTTTCTAACCCTAAACTTTTTACTTCTTCCACCATTTTTAAGATGTAAGGCATATCGCGATCACGAGGATTGCGCCACGCCGCCCCCATACAAAAACGGGTTGAACCCACCTGTTTCGCTTCTTTCGCACGCTGTATCACTTTTTCGATTTCAAGAAGACGCTCTTTTTCAAGGCCAGTGTCATAACGCGCGCTTTGCGGACAATATTTACAGTCTTCCGGACAAGCACCCGTTTTGATCGATAACAATGTACTTACTTGCACTTCATTCGGATTGAAGTGTTGTCTGTGAACAACCTGCGCTTCAAACAGCAAGTCATTAAACGGCATTGCAAATAACGCCTCTACTTCGGCTTTAGTCCAATCGTTTCGAATAGTTGTCGTTTGCGCGTTGTGCGCTGAAGCCAGTGTCATTGACTGTCCTTTACTAAATGGAAATGCTGGCTTAGTCTATGCTTCATTAGCGAGTTGTCAACTCTGACCATCTTGAAAACTTTACTAACGGTTGAATTTTGAACAATATAGAATTTGATAAGCAACATATTTGGCATCCTTATACCTCAGCGGTTAATCCACTTCCCTGCTATGAAGTTACCGGTGCAAGTGGCGCAGAGCTTACCCTTGCAACGGGTGAAGTATTGGTTGATGGTATGTCTAGTTGGTGGGCTGCTATCCACGGTTACAATAACCCCGTATTGAACCAAGCGGCACATAAACAAGTGGATGCGTTCTCTCATGTTATGTTTGGTGGCATAACCCATCAACCCGCTATAGATGTGTGTAAAACGCTACTGAATATGGTGCCTGCAGGCTTAGAGCGCGTGTTTTTAGCAGACTCAGGTTCGGTGTCGGTAGAAGTTGCTATAAAAATGGCCATTCAATATTGGGCCTGTCAGGGAAGGGCTGAAAAGTCACGTATTGTAGCGCCGCGTAACGGCTATCATGGCGATACCTTTGCCGCTATGAGCGTATGCGACCCAATAAACGGCATGCACAGCTTATTTGAAGGTGTACTCAGCAAGCAAATATTCGCACCGGCCCCACAAACGCGCTATGGGCAAACGTTCAGTGAAGACGACATTCTGCCCCTTGAAGAAATATTTGAAAAACATCACCACGAAATGGCAGCGCTTATACTAGAACCCGTTGTCCAAGGGGCTGGCGGCATGCGAATTTATCACCCCGAGTACTTAAAGCGTTGCCGACAGTTATGCGACAACTACGATGTACTGCTTATTTGTGATGAAATTGCCACTGGCTTTGGTCGCACAGGTAAGCTGTTTGCGTGTGAACACGCTAGTATCTCTCCAGACATCATGTGCTTGGGAAAAGCGCTTACCGGTGGATACCTCACTCTTGCTGCAACACTGTGTACTGAAGATGTTGCTTTAGGTGTTTGCCAAGGTGAGCCAGGTGTATTTATGCATGGCCCAACATACATGGGTAACCCCCTTGCCTGCGCCGTGGCAAATGCAAGCTTATCACTTATTAATGAAAACCATTGGCAACGGCAAATTCCCGCCATTGAGAAACAATTACAAACTGAATTGGCAAAATGTGCAGAGTTACCTCGCGTAGCGGATGTGAGGATGCTTGGTGCTATAGGCGTAGTTGAAACCGTAAAACCGGTAAATGTGGCTGAAATTCAACGTCATTTTGTTAAACACGGAGTATGGATAAGACCATTTGGGAAACTGGTATACATTATGCCTCCCTATATTATAAGTGCTGAGCAACTTAGTAAGCTTACCCATGCTATTTACACCAGCTTGCAATAGTTTAAGGGAACAAGTTGCAGAAAACATAGTAATAAGTGAGATGTAATCATGTTCGTGCGTGTTATTGATAAAGTTGTTTTTGCAGTTTTGTTTATTTTGACATTGCAGGTGCCAATTCTAGCTGATCACTACCGTCAATACCTCAGTGGCTACTACGATGCCCTGCGCGACGAAGTTTCAAGTTCATCAATGCTAGCAAAACAGCATGGTTTTAGCTCAGTGGAAGCCATGCTCAACAGTTTACAAGCAAACAGTGAAGCTCTGGTACGCGAAGACGCCCAACTAAAAGCCACTCGTTTTGCACAAATCGAAGTCATTGAGCAGGGTATGCGTAAACTGGAGCATGGCCATTATTTTGAAAAACTCATTTTTATGGCCACGCCATCGCAATATGACACACTACAGCGCGTGCTAAAAAATTTCAGGCCTTCCGTGCCACTAACTCCCTCTTCTGTCATTTTTTCGTTGATAAGTGCTATTTTGCTCAATTTGCTGATTTGGACGCCCCATTTTTGCTATTGCCAAGTGAAGAAAAAAAAGCATAAAAGGAAGCAAGAAAGTTATAGCCATTAAGCGTATAAACAAAAGTTTATACGCTGACAAGCTCTTGTCCTGTTGATTGCTTTTTAAGCATACGTCTAACAAAAAACAGCGACAACACCGTTTGTATGCCCACCGTCGCAACAGACAGATACCACACTTGTTCAATATGAAAATCTGGTTGCGTCGTTAGCCACATCAACGGCACTGCGAAGGTGACCAAACGCGTCGCTGAACTCCACAAGCTTGGCCACGCATTGCCCACCCCTTGAAAGGTACCTGAACAGCTAAAAATGACACCAGAAGGTACAAAATTAAAGCAAATAATACTGATAAACCCGGTACTTACCGCAATAACCGTAGCGTCATTAGAGAAACTACTAAGCAGTAAATTAGGCTGCCAGAAGCACAAGAGCGTTAGCCCAAACATTAATATTGCGCTAATAATTACTGCGTGAAAAAATGCTTCTTTAACGCGGTGTGGCAACTGTGCACCAAAATTCTGCCCAGCAACAGCGGGAAGCGCAAACGCGATAGCCATAGCGGGTAATAACAGTGCTTGCATCACTCTCGAACCCAGCCCAAACCCAGCGGTTGCACTTGCACCGAATCCTTGAATAGCCCAATACACCAATGCCATATAGGTAAACATTAACAAAAACTCTGCGCCTGCAGGAAAGCCAATGCTTATCAGGCGTCGCCATGTTTTAATACTAGGCACAATATGGACTTTGCTTACCGATACATAGTGCGTCATTTGCTTAAAATAGCGCCACAACACAACCGTTGCAAAAAGCGCTGACAGTGTACTGGCAAGCCCTGCTCCCGCAACGCCCATCGGGTAACCCGTTAGCCACCCATGAATTAAAATAGGTGTAAGTACAATATTGACCAGCAGCGAAAGCATTTGTACTTGCATGGCAGGTTTCACAATCCCCGTACCTCGCATAGCGGCTGTCATAGCCACAATACCAAATTGCAAAGCTAAGCTTGGCAGGAAATAGTACAAATATTGCTCCCCCTGCATATTTACTTCTACATCCATGCTCATTGTTGACATATAAACTTGAGTCAATGGATAGCCCAATACCAATACTGCCAATGCCATTACCAATGAAACCACTAATGACTGGTTGAATAGTAGGTTAGCGTCGTCTTGATCTTTGCGCCCCACTGCATGTGAAATGAGAGTAGCGGTACCAACATTCAATATTTGAGTGAGAGCCAAAACAAACATAGAGATATTAGCCGCAGCACTCACACCTGCTAGAGCGTGCTCACCAAGTTGCCCTACAAAGTAAAGATCAATCAGTAAATAAAACGTGTGTACCAACATACCAATCGCCATCGGTACTGCCAGTTTAATCAGGTGTTTAGGAATTGAACCCTTGGTTAAATCTTCCATGTTTGCCTCTTCTTTTCTAGTGTGTAGCGTCGATAGCAGAAAGATGTAGGCTCGATAGTAATCCCATACACTGTTCGACTTGTTGCTGATTCATCATATTGGTAACGCGATTGGCAGTGTGCTCAATACTTTGCGTAGCTTGCTGATATGACTCTAGGCCCGCCGGCGTAAGTCTCACCATACTAACCCTTGCATCGCGCGCGCTGGTCACCCGCTCTACCCATCCCACTTTTTCCATGGGAAGCAGAATACGCGTTATCCCCGAGGCAGTTACGCCAATTCCATTAGCAAGCGATATACGCTTAATAGTGTGGTCACTCGATTGACTCAAGCGATGCATAACCAACCATTCTGTAAAGCTAATACCGTGTATAGATAAACTGCTCTCTAGCGGCTTTAGGACTTGCCCTTGTGTTTTTACCAACGTCAAAATCAATTGCATTGGCTGCGATAATGTAGACATTTTTTAATCTCCTCAAATATGTTTCTTGCATAATACTTGATTACTCAAGCATTATGCAAGAAATATATTCCCCAACGCAGAATAATTTATTGTTAAAAGCGAAATAAAAGAGCTTCCAGTGCTGCACAGGCATACATATCGAGGTAGGCTAAAAATCCAATTCAGCAAAAAAATCAATCACTTAGAAACCTTTTATTAAATGAAATCTATTAACAAATAGCTTGGCATTAATGATGCATTACTTGATATGAATTGATATGTAAAAAGACAAAGGTAACTGAATGGCGTTTGCTTCTCATAAAGCAAAATAAACAAAAAGCCATTTAAAAATAAACAGTTACCTTAAATTTATCGGTATAGGAGACGTAGTCATGCCAACAGATGCACAATTACTCATTGGAAAAGTGTTGCAAATTAAAGACAAACTTTTCGCAAAACGCCACTGCATTCCAAGTAGTCTGCAAACAGAGTGGCAAACACTCAATGCTCAAACAGCGTGTTTTGAAAGTACCGCACTGTTTGAAAGTGCGGTAAAAGGTAAGAAAATGGAAAAGCATATAGCCTATTCTGGCTCTGTCAAAGAGTTATCAAAGCTTGCAAACAAACTGGCACTGCTTAATGACAAAGTATCTGTTGCTCAACATCATCATTAGAAGCTGCTGCTCTTATATGAGCTCTTATTTACGAGCTCTTGAGTGTGCTCTTGGGCATGTGTGCTTTGGTCTATGTAAAACAGTGCTAACACAAGGCTAAGCAACAACTTACCGACTACCTAGTGGTGACAGTAACACGAGCGTTCGAATTTTACGCGTACCATAACTAGCAAGGCGTAAAAAGTCTTCTCTTGCTACCGGAATATGTTGATATTCCACTGGTTGGCCTTCACTGGCGTCAGGGTCGTGAAGGTAATAACAATGGGCATCAAAACTGGTAATTGCTACCCAATGAGGTATCTTTTTCTTGTCAAACGCATAGGTGCTAATTAAACACAATACTGCACCACCAGCTTGCAAGGTCTTATCAATTACATCGGTATGCCAGTCTTCAATCTCAACAGAAATACCCTGCTCAATTGCTTGTGCCATAAATTGCGTTTCAACACTTTCAACAATGGCCTTTTTCTCATTATTGCGCACGCCATCAACAAACAATGGAACCTGTTGATTAATTATCACCTTGGCAGAATATCCTTCGTTGGTTGCCGCTAAAGCAAGCCCGATTGGATGACAACCGCCATGACCAGACATCATAAAAATAGTGGTAGCTGTACGCCATAGTGTTAGCTCTTTCTCTTGTGTCATCTCATAGCGATTATCCAGCGCACACATAGCCATCATTAACGCCGCAGGTCCACAAGTAAAATCCGTAGTTTGTTGATACCAAGGATACACTTCAGGCTTTACGGACTTGCTCGGCACCAGCACCTTCTGCATACGTAATGCATCTGTGTGATCATCATAATAGTCGGTATACATACCAAACTGACTGAACCCCAGCTTCTTATAGAGCCTTATTGCCCCTTCGTTACCCACAGCAACTTCGAGGCGCATGAACCGCTTTCCCCGCAGAAGCGCCCGCTCCCCCAAGCAGTTGATGAGCTTTTCAGCAATGCCCAGACCTCGTGCATCAGGTAAAACGGCAATAGAGTAAAGACGCGTAAGCTGTGTACCACGGCGCAGTAATAGCAATCCATAGCCCAAAATTTTAGGGCTATTAACATTCGCTGCAATGTCGGTTTGCTCTGCCACTATAAGTTCAGCATGCGGCGCTTCAATATAAAATTTAAAGCGCGATTTACTTAGCCTGTCAGTGGTAAAACACGTTTGCTCGATGTGATGAAGCGCAGCGAGGTCGTGAAGCGTTGCAACACGCATAGTGATCATCGTCCTCTGCGCTCCAACCTGTCAGCAAATTCTTGCATGATGAGTTCATACAACTCTCTGCCGAGATATTTATCTTCAACACCCGCGTCAATGCTTGGGTTATCGTTCACTTCAATAACGTAAACCGCATTGTTGGTTTGTTTAATATCAACACCATACAAACCATCACCTACTACTTTAGCGGCCTTAATAGCGGCTTGAAGCACTGGCTTTGGTACTTCAAACGTAGGCATAGTAGTAAAACCTCCTGACGAGAACCTGTCGCCCTGATGGTTATAAATTTGCCAATGGTTGCGTACCATAAAATATTGACACGCATAAATAGGTTTACCGCCTAACACGCCTATTCGCCAATCGAACTCGGTAAAAATGTATTCTTGTACCAGCACTAATGCCGACTCGGCCAACATATCAGTAAGACGCTGCTTCAAGGCATCTTTACTTTCCGCTTTGTGCACACCACGAGAAAACGAACTCTCAGGTAACTTCAACACCAGTGGTAAACCAAAGTCCGCAATGAGCTTGTCGCATACTTCATCGGTAGCGCTAGAAACAAATGTTGCTTTTGGCGCTGGTACTTTTTGATATGCAAACGCATCTTGCAAAAACACCTTGTTGCAGCATCGCAAAATCGATTGCGTGTCATCCATCACCACTATGCCTTCGCGTTCAGCAGCTCGTGCTAAACGATAGGTATGATGGTCAATGGCCGTTGTTTCTCGAATAAAAAGCGCATCGTAATGTCCTAGCTCTTCACGCGATAGACGGCTAACAACATCAGCGCGAAAACCCACTTTTTCAGCGGCTTTCACAAACTGCTTAATGGCTTTTTCATCGCTGGGCGGTGTCGCTTCTTCTGGGTTAATCAAAATTGCCATATCCCAGCGTGTTTTTTTACTAGATTTACCTGCACGCCATGAAATTTTTGTATGAATTTCTAGTTGTTCAATAAAACGCACTTGCTGTTTAGCGGTTAAATCCTTAAACGCTTTAGCGTGTACACTGGCGAAACCTTCAATTTGCACTTTACCCGATGTTTTCGCACTCGCCGTAGTTTGCGTAATTGTTGGCGTCAACTCCAACACAGGGCACGGGTACTTTTCAAATGCTTGACGGGCAAGACGCTTAAAGCGCTGATCTTTCACCTCACCAAACAGTACTAATAAAGGTTCGTCTAAAACTTCAGCATTGTCTTGTTGTACCGACAAGGAGAACACAATACGATCGATACTTTTTTCTTCCGCCATGCGTAAGTCGTTGATGGTGTTAACCGCTGGCAACACCAAGTGGTTTCTAGCTTGAGCAAGAAGCGAGCAATAATACCCTTCGCTCAAATAGCGCGACGTATCACACAAGTTAATAACCCGTGTTTTCGGTTCATTGAGCTTAGGAAACTCTGCAAGGTAATCTTGAAAAGTCAGTACCGTTAAAGCGGTGTTACAAAATGGGGTAACATCATCAGTAACAATAAGTGTATTGTGCATGTAATTCGCTTCTAAAAAGTGTGTTGTCGGTTACAATTAAGGGTGTGATTGAGTAATATGCAATCACCTCTGAAAACAGTGATGAGTTTACGCTTAACTTTGATTTTGCAAAGTGGATTCAGCACGGCTTTTTTTCATCGTAATGACAATGAAAAGTTATGCCTTTATGGGATATGGATTGCGAGCGTATTCTTCATTTTTTACGTTCAATTAAATCACTGTTTTTGAAGTCATCGCGTTGACCGTCAACGCTTTAAAGAAGCAAATTTGTTAGTTAAGGAGTAGGTATGTTACTAGCCAGTGTGGCTATTATTATTGGATTACCGGTTTTATTATGGAGTGCGGGAAAGTTTGTCGGCGGAGCGGCTTCCGTAGCCAATCATTTCGGCGTTTCACCACTGCTTATCGGTATGCTCATCATTGGTTTTGGTACTTCCGCCCCAGAAATTATCGTTTCTATCTTTGCCGCTATTCAAGGAAACTCAGGCATTGCCCTTGGTAATGCTTACGGTTCTAATATCGCAAATATCATGCTTATTTTAGGCCTTACCGCATTAATAAGCCCTATTGCGGTAAAATCAGAGATCATCAAAAAAGAACTTCCAGTATTGCTAGGTATAACCTTCTTTGCCGCATGGCAGGTGCTCGATAAACAGGTTTCAAAAGACGATGCATTTTCGTTACTGGGGCTATTTGTATTATTAATTTCCTGGAGCATTTATCATGGTATGAAGGGTGATAGCGATGCCCTTGCAGATGAATACAGTGACGAAATTAATGCCAACGAAGGTACGGTAAAAACTCATGTAATGTGGCTAATCGCTGGATTATTACTGCTTGTTGCGAGCTCTCGCATGCTAGTTTGGGGCGCGGTAGAGGTGGCCACGTTCTTTGGTGTCAGCGACACCATAATAGGCCTGACTGTTATTGCAATTGGAACCTCACTACCTGAATTGGCGTCCTCGCTAGTTGCTGTGAAAAAAGGGGAACACGACCTTGCTATCGGCAATGTTATCGGCTCGAACATGTTTAATACGCTTGCTGTAGTAGGTATAGCAGGTACCATCCAACCAATGGCGATATCAGCGGACTTTCTCTACCGCGATGTCGTGGTAATGTTAGCTTCTACAGTTGCGTTATTCGTGTTTTGTATTGGTATCAAACGCCAAGGACGATTGAACCGTGTTGAAGGCGGTGCATTTGTCCTTGCCTACGCGGCCTATACCTATTGGTTAATACAGGTCGCTTTCATTTAAAGTTAGCATTATCTTGTAAAAAGGGGGCGTAAACATAGAGTGGAGCGACGCTCAGCGAACTTTTCGTAAGTCACAATTTCACTCTCTGGTTGCGCACTACCCGACGTATTACAACGCAAATAACCACTTATATGGCCATCTTGAGGTGATGAGTTATTTTTATTTCCCATTTGTCACTCTGTTTTCTGGCATCCCGCTTACGGTTGAGTATACTAGCAGGCGCAACTGGATTGCGCGTGGTTGTTCATAATTAGTATTCCAACCTTGTAGGTTGGCACAAACGCTTTATTTTTAGTGAAACACCTATTTATCGTTATCGGCAACGCAATCCGAAAACATTGATCATTGAACAAAATTTCGTGCACTTTGCACATTGTTGTTAACTATGTCTCAATAGCGACAGCCTGTTGGTCTAACAACAAAAACAGTAAGACGGAGAAATTAACATGACGCATGCGCCCGTAGTTGACGTACTTAAAGGTAAGTACGCCGTTGGCGAATCGGTAACCGTAAAAGGTTGGGTAAGAACACGCCGAGACTCAAAAGCAGGTCTATCATTTGTTGCGCTACACGACGGTAGCTGCTTCGACCCTGTTCAAGTTATTGCGCTTAATTCCCTGTCAAATTACGCAGACATTCAGCGTTTAACCGCTGGGTGCTCACTGTCGGTTACGGGTACAGTGAAAGAATCTCAAGGTCAAGGACAGGCTGTTGAAATTGACGCGACTGACGTTGAAATTCTAGGTTGGGTTGAAAACCCAGATACCTACCCTATGGCCGCCAAGCGCCACAGTATTGAATATCTTCGCGAATATGCTCACCTTCGTCCTCGTACCAATGTTATTGGTGCGGTTACTCGTGTACGCAACTGCCTTTCGCAAGCAATACACCGCTTCTTCCACGAAAAAGGTTACTTTTGGATTTCTACGCCAATACTAACGGCAAGTGATACCGAAGGTGCTGGTGAAATGTTCCGCGTATCTACGTTAGATATGATGAACATTCCACGTGACGATAAGGGCAACGTTGATTACTCAGAAGATTTCTTCGGCAAAGAAACCTACTTAACGGTTTCTGGTCAATTAAACGTTGAAACCTATTGTACAGCAATGTCGAAAGTGTATACGTTTGGCCCAACGTTCCGCGCTGAAAACTCAAACACGTCTCGCCACCTAGCTGAGTTCTGGATGATTGAGCCTGAGGTTGCTTTTGCTGAATTAAAAGATGTCGCGCAATTAGCTGAAGACATGCTTAAGTACGTGTGTAAAGCCGTACTTGAAGAGCTACCTGACGACATGGCATTTTTTGCACAACGTATCAAGAAAGATGCTATTGAACGTTTAGAAAAATTGGTGAGTTCTGATTTTGTTCGCATGGATTACACCGACGCCATCGAGATTTTACAAAACTGTGGTAAAGAGTTCGAGTTCCCTGTTGAGTGGGGGATCGACTTGTCATCTGAACACGAGCGTTACTTAGCAGAAGAACACGTTGGTGCGCCAATTATCATGCAGAACTATCCGAAAGACATTAAGGCTTTCTACATGCGCATAAATGACGATGGTAAAACCGTTGCCGCCATGGACGTACTGGCACCTGGTATTGGTGAAATTATCGGTGGTTCTCAACGTGAAGAGCGTCTGGATGTGTTTGACGCGCGTCTTGAAGAGATGGGCTTGTCAAAAGAAGACTATGCGTGGTATCGCGACTTACGTCGCTACGGTACAGTGCCACACTCAGGTTTTGGTTTAGGTTTTGAACGTTTAGTGGCTTACGTTACTGGCATGCAAAACGTACGTGACGTTATTCCGTTCCCTCGTACACCGGGTAACGCAAGCTTCTAACACAATACAACTTCTACCAAGTAAAATAAGAAGTAATATTTGAAGCCACCCTGCTTTCGCAGGGTGGCTTTCTTGTGTTTGAAAGACACACATTTTCAAAATGTTATCTATTCGACGATAGGGTTATTCACAGTGTGTATCATGTTATCTATACTATGATATACAAATGGAATGACAAAACATAAAAAAAGCCGAGAATCGCATAAATGACAGTGGTAACAACATTTTACGTAATGAGCAGCGGTGTTATGTTTGCTGTCGCAATCATGATCATGTTGTTGTTACTGTCTAGTAAATTGCGCCCTTCCAAAATACACGCCGCTAAATACTGGCTTGTAATGACAGCCCTGCTCGCGGGCTCACTTCAATATGTACACTTCCTTGCCTATCAAGAAAGTGATCTTTCTACAGCCTACTTTTACAGTTCACTAAAAAACCAACTGGCCATTTGGCTGAGCTTTACTGTTACCGGTATGGTCACCTTTATGACCCAAAAGCTACGCTCAAAAACAGGGCTTTTGATATTTCTTTGCTACACTACTGGTATGTCGTTGTTAGGCTTTTTAGGCGATATTCCAATACGTTACGACTCTCCTCCCACAATAATTGCGCAGGAGTTAGCCTGGGGAGAAACTATCTTAAGGCTGAATGCACCCATGTCAATAATTGGGCTTATTCGAGATAGTGTCTTTTTGCTTGTTCACCTTTGGGTAATATCATCGTTACTGATGTATGCAATAGAAAACAGGGAGCGAGCTATGTCGTTCTTTATATGGTTTTCGTTTATTGTTACGTTATTTTTTATCAACGATATTTCAGTTCTACTTTTTGACTTGCCCAGTATTATATTGTCGTTAAGTGGCTATGTTTTGCTTATTTGTTTCTTCGGTCACTATATTTTCTACGGCTACTTCAAAATGCAAAGTGAACTTCATGAGCTAGCCTACAATGACGCCATCACTAAAACGCCAAATAGAGCAAGTGTACAGCGAGATTTTGATACCCTGATTAAAAATAGTTCAACATCAATACCACTCTCGGTGTGTGTAGTAGATTTAGATCATTTCAGCATTTTTAATGACGCATTTGGGCATGATATTGGTAATCAAATATTAGCCAAGGTAGGCCAGCAAATTCTGTCTATTACAGGTAACAGCAGTATGCTTACTTCCCGGTTTGATAAAGATAGGTTTGTGATTATCGATACCAATGAGCGTACTAGCACATCGCTTTACGAACTTGCCGACGACCTTCACAAACAGCTCAAGCAAGCCATCCACATTGATGAACGACTCATCGAGTTGAGCTGTACTGTAGGCCTAGTACAAATTGACTCTTCTGAGCTCAACCAATCACAAGACATATTTGGCATTGCTGAGCGAGCCATCGAATACGCCAAACAAGTAGGTAAAGGACACACGGCTTTCTATTCTGACTTAGCACGTGACAACAGCTTGCACATGCTTCAAATGAAACAAGCCTTAAAAGAAGCCATTACCAATGGCGACATTCACGTGGTTTTTCAGCCGCAGTTTACTAATATGGGAGTTCTTTACGGTGCAGAAGTGTTGGTACGCTGGCAAGATAAAGCAGGCCAATTTGTACCGCCACCTGAGTTTATTCACATTGCTGAAAGCTTTGGCCTAATTCACGAATTAGGTGCCTTGGTTCAACGCAAAACGGCAATGCTGTTATCACCGTTTAAATCTTTCTTAATTGAAAATAACATAAGAGTGTCAATAAACGTATCGGCATGGGAATTTACTCGCTCAACGTTTGTTGAAGATACCGTATCGGTATTTGAAGCTTACGACCTCCCAACTCGCCTGTTTACTCTTGAGATAACGGAAACCGTACTTATCCACGATTTACAAGAATCAAAAGTACAACTAAAGAAAATTCAGGAACAGGGTTTTCAAGTGGCATTGGATGACTTCGGCACAGGCTATTCGTCGTTGAGCTACTTACGTGAGCTCCCCTTTGATGTACTTAAAATCGACAAAGCCTTTGTGGATGATTTAAGTGCTCAAGGTCAGCAGTCAATGATAGCGGGCATTATCAACATTGCCCAAGCGGTCAACCTCTCAACAGTAGCTGAAGGCGTCGAAACCAGTGAGCAAGCAGATAAATTAGTCGCAGAAGGCGTTAATGTTCTACAAGGTTATCACTTCGCTAAGCCCATGCAATTTGAGGATTTTGCAAAACTGTACTTGCGATAATATGGTTAGGCAAATATCCAAATTGACCTTTCTATTTTGCACATTAGGTTTGAACAACAGGCTATGCTTCTATGCTGTTATCAAATTTAAGCGTCAATCTGTACCTATTCAGGCCGCTTTTCACATTTGACAATATGCCTTTTTAGTGACGTGGAAAGCGCCATCATGAGCAAGCAGAAGCTATCAGACAACGAGCGATTAAAAGCGCAGAGCAACTTACTTAGAGGCACCATTTCTGATGACCTACAAGATCAACTATCTGGAGGTTTTCAAGGCGATAATTTCCAGCTCATCCGCTTTCATGGCATGTACCAGCAAGACAATCGAGACATTCGTCAAGAACGCTTGAAGCAAAAGTTAGAGCCTTTACATACAGTCATGCTACGCATTAGGCTTCCAGGAGGTATTATTACTCCAAAACAATGGTTAGGTATTGACGAGTTCGCTTCAATACACACGGAATATGGATCTATTCGCATAACCAATCGTCAAGCTGTCCAACTACACGGCGTGCTCAAACGCAATATAAAACCCGTTCATCAGCTTTTGCACTCTTTAGGACTTGATGCTAAGGCAACCGCAGGTGACGTAAACCGAAATGTATTGTGTACATCTAACCCAGTAGAAAGTGAATTGCATCAACAAGCCTACGAATGGGCAAAACGGATATCTGAACACTTGCTTCCAAAAACCAATGCCTACGCGGAAATTTGGTTAGACGGCGAAAAAGTGCAACGTGATGATGAGAATGAAACAATTTTAGGCAACACTTACCTTCCGCGTAAGTTTAAAACCACGGTGGTTATTCCTCCGCAAAACGATGTAGATATTCACGCAAACGACCTGAATTTTATTGCCATTGGTGAAAACGGGGAGCTTACAGGTTTTAACGTGCTAGTGGGTGGTGGACTTGCCATGACACACGGCGACACCACAACCTGGCCACGTACAGCAACTGACTTTGGTTTTGTCAAAACTCAAGATGTATTAAAGGTAGCAGAAGCCGTAGTGTCTACACAACGCGACTGGGGAAATAGAACGAACCGACGCAATGCAAAAACCAAATACACGCTAGAGCGAGTTGGAACTGCTGCTTTCAAACAAGAAGTAGAAAAACGCGCTGCAATAACGTTTGAAGCGTCTCGGCCTACGGAATTCACTGGTCGAGGCGACCGCATTGGCTGGGTAGCTGGTATCGATAATGCCTATCACCTGACACTATTTATTCCCAGTGGGCGTTTATTAGATAACGAAATGAAAAAGCAAAAGGCGGGTGTCGCCGCCATTGCGGCTGTGCATAAGGGCGACTTTCGACTAACCCCCAATCAGAACCTCATCATTGCTAATGTTCAGGAAGAAGATAAGGCGACAATTCACCAATTGGCTGTAGATTACGGACTGATTGATACATCAGTGACAGAACAGCGCAAAGCGTCAATGGCATGCGTATCATTTCCCACCTGCCCTTTGGCGATGGCAGAAGCAGAACGGGTTTTGCCTGATGTGAGCCTTGAGATAGAGCGTTTGCTAGACAAACATGATATTGGCGATCGCAGTTTCATTTTCCGTATTACAGGCTGTCCCAATGGATGCGGCCGAGCAATGCTCGCAGAAGTTGGGTTAGTTGGAAGAGCTTTAGGACGTTACGATATGTACTTAGGAGGCAACAGCATTGGTACGCGTATTCCTCGTTTATTTTCGAGTAATGCTCCCATAAACCAGATTCTTGCAACATTGGATGAACTGATAGGGAAATGGGCCAGCTACCCAGACACGACTATTGGGTTTGGTGACTTTTGTGTTGAAACGCATATTGTGCTTCCCGTTACTCACGCCCCTGAAGACTTTTATATGTAGTTGTTGTCAAAGTGCACAAGGGCTTTCTCATAAGCCCTTGTGCACACAAATCAAACAAAGAATACTATCCGCGAGAGAATGATACCCGAGAAAAATGCCCTAAAACCGCGTGGAACAGTATTCATTGGTTTTGTAAGCTAATTGGTGCAAGGTTAATTTAGTTAAAAGTAGAACAATATTAGTGTATCGTTGGTTAATCAGAAGGGTTTGAAATGTTCATCTAATACACCGATTTAAAAGGATTTAATTATGAGATATATATGGTTTTCCATTTGCTTTTTTATTTGTGGGTGTAATTCTGATTCATCCTTGCGAGAGCAAGCGCCGCTTGAGTTTTCAATGCAAGCCCCTGTCATCTTTATTGATAGCAATAATTTCTCTAATACGCTTTCGGGAGGGTCAGGAAATGGCACGTTAAGTTGGTCTAGTTCAAACCCTGATATAGTTTCGATTGACAGTACAACTGGCGCTATGACTTTTCTTGATGATGGCGTTTCCACCATTAGTGTGACAAAAGCTGGAAACGAAAACTATCTTTCAACGTCAGCATCGTATCAACTCACAGTTCAAAAATATCCGCAGACTCAATTCAGTTTTACTCAAGAAAACGTAACCCTTATATATGAAGGCCCGACTATACATAACGATATTCTCAATGAAGAAGCAATTGCGGTAAATATAGAGGGAGTAGTATTTTCATCAAGTGAAGATTCTGTTGTGGAAGTCAACCCTCAAACAGGTGAACTAGCCGCAAAGGCAATTGGTACAAGTCTTATTTCTGCATTGATCCCTGAAAACTATTTGCATCTTGAAACTACAATAGATTTCGAAGTCACAGTTAAGCGAATTGTTGACGGCCTGATGGTTGATTTTGAAACCAATACAATGAATATCACATGGCAGTCAATAGACACTGGTCTTACTCTTATTGTCTCGGACACTCCAGAATGCTATCAAGAAAACTTACAAACTTGCAGTAACACAAACATTTTTAACCTCGATCTAAATTCAGAAAAACTTATTAGCGTACCTCAAACACAGAACGCTCAATATTTAACTTTAGAATCCGAGCAATATAAAACCGAGCCTTTTTTAATCGAACCTTCAGAACCACCTTTTGGAACGAGACTGGGGGCTCGAATGATTAAATTCAAAGGAAAGCTCTGGTATATAGGTGGTTGGCGCTTTGAGCAAGGCCAAAACAGCAACGATGAGGTTATTTGGTTCAATGATATTTGGTCGAGTGAAGACGGTATAGATTGGCAAATTGAGGCACAAAATGCAGCTTTTTCAGCGCGGTCAGATTTTCAGCTTGTTGAATACGGTGAAAACCTTTATTTAATCGGTGGAAATGAAGGAAGTGGTACTAGAGGCGCATACAATTTTAAATGGGATGTTTGGCAATCTTCAGATGGTACGAATTGGGAGCTTTTAGTATCCGAAGCACCATTTCTTTTTGGCGAAATAGGAAAAGCTATCGTTTTCAATGACAAGCTTTATGTGTTTGCTGATGACTTTAACACGCGCAAGACAAATATATTTGGTACGAGAGATGGTATTTCATGGAATATTGAGCAACAGACCCCGTTGTTTGATGCTATTGCTCTGTATGAATTGTATGTAAAAGACGAAAAATTATTTTGTTTGGCGGGTACGAATACCCTAGCAGCGACAATATTAACCAATCAATCTACTCAACGAGTGATGGAGTTAATTGGCAAATCGAAACGCCATCATTGCCAATAGCAGGAAGATTAATGAGTCGTGTAGTTGAACATGGAAGTAAACATTATTTGATTGGCGGCTCTGATTTTCGCTCTAATTTCAACTCCGTTCACATAAGCGAAGATGGTGTAAACTGGCAACTTCTTGAAGCCCCAGCTTTACCTAGAATGGCACAAGACATTAGTGTTGAGTCTCATGAAGGGAAGTTGATTCTTTACAATAGTACTTCACCAGCAGAGTTATGGAATTCTAAAGATGGTACACAATGGGTACAATCCGCAAATCCGGAACTCAACTGGAAAACAGATCCAACTATGGCTCAGTTGTACTAGCTCAGTAGATGCTCCACTACCACGTTTAAACTAATTTTTGACAAATTGTTTCTACGACAGCTTCACATAAAACATGTCATTTAAAGACGGGCGTTTTAAAAACGGCCGTCTTTAGTTTACGCCCAACCGTATTTAGTACTCAATCGTCTAACTTTTTTGCTACTTATGTATTGTCTAGCATTCAGTAGATACGCGTGAAGCGGCCACATTTGTTCTAAATTCGCCCTATTTTGCCTAAATTGGTTATCAAAAATCCATATTAGATATGAGGTGAGGACACTTTTTATAGTTTTAATGTCACTATGACTCACCTGCCCTGAATCCAATATGCGCTTTCGACTTCAACCTCAGCATTACACGTTTTGTGCGTTGTTCACGCTACTAATTCTACTGACTATATCAACGTCTAGTTTAAGTACTGAAATAGAGATAGAAAATAAGATACCTGCAAAAGCAGGACATCTAACACTTACCTCAACGTCTGGGCGTCCAATAAAATCCTTGCACATCGATACCGAGGTAACCGTAGATATCACTGGTCTTGTGGCCACCACCAATTACGTACAACGGTTTAAAAACGCATCAGAACATTGGGCAGAAGGCGTGTATGTTTTTCCATTGCCAACCCGCGCCGCTATTCACCATATGGAACTCGTTATTGGTGAAAGGGTTATTGTAGGAGAAATAAAAGAACGTGCTGAGGCAGAACATATTTACAAAAAGGCCAAGATAAATGGGCAACAAGCCGCACTTACCACGCAACAACGCGACAACCTATTCACCCAAAACGTAGCTAATATAGGGCCCAATCAGCTAATTGAAGTAAAGTTAACGTTTGTAGATACAGCGACATATCAGGACGGCGTGTTCGAGTGGCGATTACCCACAACACTAACACCGCGTTTTATTTCTGGCATACCACTAGATGAAATAAAAGAAAGTCCTGAACAGGATAAAAGCACCTTAGAAGAAGAGATAATAACCAACAATTTCGGCTGGGCAAAAGCAACAAACGAGGTACCTGATGCACCTTATATAACGCCACCGATGATTACACCAACACATAAAACACGCTCTTTTGATGCGTCATCATTTGCAGTAGACACTCCTTCTTTGGGGGAGAAGCTGCGTGATCTACCTAAGGGTCTACCTAAGAATCTACCCATGAATCCACCTGAAAATTCGGCTCACACTGTATTGCGCACTTCACTGCATAATCCAATGCGCATTAATATCAAACTGCAAAGCGGCATGTCGCTCGCGTCTATTGAATCAAAAAATCACAGCATTGATGTTTCAGAAGCAAATGATCACTACCGTGTAGCGTTTAGCGATGAGTGGGTAGAAATGGACAGAGACCTTGTATTGCAATGGAAGCCCGTGCCATCTGACCAACCCCGCGCCGCAATATTTCAACAGCAAATGGAAGATGAGACCTATGCGATGTTTATGATGCTACCACCAGATAACGCAGTGAAACACCGCATGGCGAAAGACATCATCTTCGTTATCGATGTTTCAGGCTCGATGCAAGGTCAGTCTATTGTGCAGGCAAAAACCAGCTTGGCCATGGCCATTGAACAATTGTCCCCAGAAGATCACTTTAACATTATTGCCTTCAACAATGACTTCACGCCTTTCAGTTATCAATTAACACAAGCAAATAGTGAACAGAAAAGTCAGGCGCAACAGTGGGTAGCTTCGCTCAATGCTGACGGGGGAACGCAAATGTACCCAGCCCTCAGAGCAGCCTATTCCCAGATGAAACACTCTGAGCGCCTTCAGCAAATTGTGTTTATCACCGATGGTGCGATAGGCAACGAAGAGATGTTGTTCGACCTTATAAATGCGCCTAGTAACCATGCAAGACTATTTACAGTGGGTATTGGCAGTGCGCCCAACAGCTTTTTTATGACAAAAGCGGCGCAGTTAGGCAGAGGAAGTTATGAGCTAATAAGTACTACTTCAGAAGTCCACAGTAAGATGAGTCGGCTTTTTCATAAATTAAATCACGTTGCAGCAACTAATATAGAAATAGCATGGCCTGACCATACTGAAGCCTACCCAGCTAGAGTGCCTGACTTATTCTACTCTGAAGCATTGCTGTCTTATGCGAAATTAACCGCCCCCTTAACCTCTTTAAATGTTGCTGGAAATATTGAACAGCGGGCATGGCAAACCAATGTTCAAGCAACGAGTAATGTATCGAGTAACCGACTTGGCACACTATGGGCAAGACAAAAAGTGGCGGATATTGAAGATAAAGGTAGACGAGGAGAATTGAACAAAGCATCAGTTAAAGACGCTGTTCTCGACGTGGCGTTAGCCCATCAATTACTCACCCGTTTTACCGCTTTTATCGCTAAGGAACAAGCGCACAGTCGCCCTCAAGATCAGTCTGTGCAAAGTGAAGCCATTGCTAATGTTGTTCCTCACGGAACTCCAATGACGTTTGCCCGAACGAGTACCATGGCACCTATTACATTTTGGCTGGGCGTTATGGGCATGATAGGAGCTACCTTACTCTTGCTCGTAAACAAGGGCAGAGTTCAAGACTGAAAATGGCGAAAACAAGCATAATTCACTCTCCACTTAAAATGTCACTATTGGCGCTCATCCTGTTTACTATTGCGTGCTGGGGGAACACCGCATGGATAACAGGAAAAGCCCTACTGGCACAGTATTTAATTGCTAGTGCATGGCAAGATACATTGGAATTTAGCGCCAATAATAGCGAACGAAACATTACTACACCGTGGCCATGGGCTGACACTTGGCCAGTGGCAAGGTTAAATTTTCCTTCCTTGAATGAAGATTTATATGTATTAGCTGGCAGTCACGGAAGTAGTCTTGCTTTTGGCCCAGGTCACATGGATGGTACAGCGCTTCCTCATGAATTGGGCACTATGGTAATTAATGGGCATCGCGACACACACTTCTCACTACTTGAAAAGCTCTTTGTAGGCGAGACGTTTTCAATTCAAAGTAGCGCGAGCATATGGCGGCAATATAAGGTCGTTAATACCCACATCATAGATACACGAATGGAAAGCTGGTTTATTAACCGCGATAGTAACGAAATACACTTAGTTACCTGCTACCCCTTTCATAGCTTAGATATTAACCCTCCTTTTCGTTACGTCGTGGTCGGAGTGCCGTCGTAATGTCGTCGTTACGTCATCATATATAAAAGCAAAAAAGTAAAACTGTGATTTATATTTCATAACAGATTAATCAGCATATTGTTATACTTTACACTTTTAGTTAGTTGCACATATAAACATGGCCAAGTACGAAATTTTAGCCCACCAGCTCAAAACGCAAATTGAAAGCGGTGTTTGGTTGGAAAATGAAAAGCTCCCTTCTTTGCGTAAAAAGTCAGCGGAGTCGGGCTATAGCTTAATGACGGTGCTTCACGCTTATCAAATTCTAGAGAGTCAAGGATATATCAGCTCACAAGAGCGCTCAGGCTATGTCGTTACGGCGAAGAACTTAGTAGGTAACCGACCGCTTGTTCAAACCTCTGAATCGGTGAGTATTAATGACTTTGTATTTGACGTTTTACAGGCCTCGAAAAACCCGCATATGTTGAGCTTAGGGTTCGCCTATCCCGACCCTAGTCTCTACCCCAGACAACATCTTAATAAATCAGTAGCGGCTGCGGCCAAACAGATATCGCTAACCAGTGCGCTTGATAATTTACCTCCAGGCAATGCAGAGTTGCGCAAGCTTATTGCTAAACGCTATGCAGCCCGAGGCATTAGTATATCACCTGACGAAATAGTCATTACTGCGGGCGCTCTCGAAGCACTAAGTCTCAGTTTACAAGCGTGCACACAACCTGGCGATTGGGTAATCGTTGAATCACCAACCTTTTATGGTGCTATGCAAGCGCTAGAACGACTAGGGTTAAAGGCCATCACCATAAAGGTGTCACCAACCACAGGGCTTGATGTCGCTGCGCTAGAACGCGCTTTACAAACTCACTCAGTCAAAGCCTGTTGGTTAATGTCTAATTTTCAAAACCCAATGGGATATTCATTATCGGAAACTAAAAAGCAGCAAGTGGCTGACTTGATGGAAAAATATCAGGTTGCCCTAATTGAAGATGATGTATATGCAGAGTTGTACAGTACGGCTAATAATACCAACAAATCTCCTCTTCCCATTAAACATTACATGCACAATAGCAGTAGCATGCTGTGTTCTTCTTTCTCTAAATCTTTAGTTGCAGGGTTTCGCATAGGGTGGGTTGCCGCAGGCGCACGAGCACTCAGCATTCAGAAGCAACAACTTATGAGCACTTTTGAAACCAGTGCACCTATACAGCTGTCTTTGGTCGATTACTTGTCGACTAAGAACTATGAATTACATTTAAAGCAGTTACGCAAAAAGCTAGTAGCACGCAAAAAAGCCATGTTTGCGTTTTTAAACGAAGCGCTTGATGGCGTTGCCAAGATCTACATTCATGAAGGCGGCTACTTCTTATGGATAGAATGTCACTTAAGTGTTGATGCAATGGATATTTATCATGAAGCATTACGCCTATACATTACGGTTGCACCGGGAAAATTATTTAGTCTTAACGATGAGTTTAACCATTGTTTTAGAGTAAATGCGTCGTTTGAGTTAAATGATGCAAAGAGAAATCAACTTAGAAAACTGACAGAGTTTATAAAACAGATCACACCATCAAAGCGCTAATTCTGTTCTATAAATAAAGCCAAAATCTGTCTCTATTCATATTTTTTTGCAGTTTTACCATAACACCAATAATTTTGGAGTGAGTGTTATGGCAACCGTTAAAGTAAGACCAGAAGATGTAATTTCTGTATTTCCGGTCGAAGAGAGCAAGATATATATTCGAGAAGAAACCGGCTTTTATCAAAAGTGGCGCCGATATTTAAATATACTCTTGATTAGTGTTTTTATCTTATTACCTTTTGTTCAATACGGTGGTGAGCAAGCCATACTGTTTGATGTGGGGCAGCAAACATTTACTTTTTTTGCCTACGTGCTTTACCCACAAGATCTTATGATTTTTGCATTGGTCTTTATTCTTGCGGCTTTTGCCTTATTTTTAGTCACTCGCCACTACGGTAGAGTTTGGTGTGGCTTCACCTGCCCACAAACCATATGGACGTTAGGGTTTAACTGGGTTGAGCGGCGCATAGAAGGTAACCACAATCAAAGTAGACAACTCGACAGCCAAGCATTTAACGTTAAAAAGGCCACTATAAAAACAGCTAAACACAGTGTCTGGATAGCGATAAGTATGCTCACAGCCACGGCTTTCATGTCGTATTTTTATCCCGCAATAACCCTTTACCAAGAGCTATTTACGTTTTCTGCTCCCGCCTTAATTACGGGTTGGACCCTGTTTTTCGCGGGTTGTACCTATATCAACGCAGGCTGGATAAGAGAGAAGATGTGCCTCCACATTTGCCCCTATTCGCGTTTTCAGGCAGCAATGTTCGATAAAAATACGTCTTTAGTGACTTATGATAGCGAACGCGGGGAAAGTCGCGGCCCAAGAAAACGCAATGCAGAGAGGCACGGTAAAGGCGACTGTGTTGACTGCAAATTGTGTGTTCAAGTTTGCCCGGCCGGTATCGACATTCGCGAAGGCTTGCAGTACGCCTGTATTAACTGTGGTTTATGTGTTGATGCCTGTAACAAGGTTATGGACAAGTTCAACTACAAACCTAATCTGATAGGGTTTACTCGAGCCGGAAAAGACTCAGGACGGCATGTCACTAACTGGCTATACGGCGTTGCCATTGTAGTTATTGTGAGTGCTATGTTCAGTTGGGCGTATAACCGCAGTGATATTGAAGCAAGCATAGTACGTGACCGCAATATCTTATACCGAGAAAACAACGCTGGGCATATTGAGAATTCCTACACTCTAGCACTACTTAACAAATCTCGTCTGACTAAAGTGTTTGAATTATCGATTGCAAATTCCGATTCGATGACTCTCTCACTAACGGACCCGATAATCGTATTGCCCGGTGAAAAGCGCATGGTAACCTTTTCTGTTGAAGCGCTTATTGCGCCTAGTAAAATGCAAAGCGAGGTTGAATTTGCTATTCGCGATAAGGCAAGAGATCAAACCATAATAAGACCCACACTTTTCTTTTCTAGTGAATCTTTGCTTAAAAGTAAATCGTAGGGAAGGTTGATGTTGTTAATCACAACCTTTAATTAGCCTGAGTTAATAGTCAGGCTAATTAAAAAACTGGTTTATAAATACATATTACAGCCTGCTTATTCACACACTGGTTAACTTGCCAGTGTGTGACCCAAAAATATCCAAATACCCACCGCAATAAGAATGAGGCCACCGAAGGTCTCTGCTCGCCTGCCAATTAATGATCCCAAAGTGCTACCAAGCATAACGCCCAACGTCACCATGGTACACGTTGCCAAACCAATAAACGTTGCAGCAAGCACGATATTTACGTTGATAAAGGCAAGTCCAATACCCACCGCCATGGCATCCATACTTGTACCCAAAGCCGTGAGAATAACAAGCCAAAAAGAAGACTTTCTCTGTACCTCGTCTTCTTCATCGTCTGCTGGTTGAAAGCTCTCGTAAATCATATAACAGCCTAGTCCAGACAACAGTATTAGCGCAATCCAGTGATCCCAAGCTTCAACATAACTTGCGGCAGCGCGCCCAATAATCCACCCAATTACCGGTGTAATAGCTTCAACCACACCAAACGTAACACCCAGTTTTAGCGCATGAAGAAATGGAGGTTTTTTGAGTTTTGCACCTTTGCCAATAGCAGCAGCAAAAGCGTCGGTAGACATAGCGAATGCAAGAAAGATAAGAGCGATAAAATTCATTGAGATGACTTTCTCCGGCCAGGCTTAACAGAGTCCACGACAAAACCACACGCCTGACCTTGGAGCGCGGAATTATCGAAGGTCTCGCCAACCAAGCGGTGTTCGTACCATGGTAATGTGACCAATTATGTTGATACGAACTTTTCTGTTTAGTAACAGAAACAGGCTACTCCCCAACGAAGTAGCGCAATAATAGCAGTGAACCCGTGTCGCGACAATCAAGAATTCAACGCTTAAATACATGAACCCCTCTAAATGAAGCCTATTTAAAACGTTGATACGGCTCTTTGATCTAACTCTTTTGAATTAACGCCGTTTGATTCTAGGCTCTTTGGTTTAAGGTTCTTTGATTTAAGGTTCTTTGATTTAAGGCTCGGCGTTTTGAACTTCTGAACTCTGCGATCCAGTACTTTTATTTCCAATGGCTGCTGATTGGCATGCCACTACAACATAGTTGTACCCCAATTCATTTTCTTCACTGTCGTCTTTACTAATTTCAAGTAGCTCATAATCGTTAAGTTCGATTACACGCGTATCTGGTGAATGAGCACAGCGAGAGCGTGAATCAGCTTCAAATTCATAAATAAAGTTGGCAAGTAGACGTCGTTGACTGCGTTTAAAAGCGATGTTTTTATCTTTTGCCCCTTTCCACAACGCATCTATTTCTGCTTCTAAATCATCGCTTGCGGTATTTATGTCTTCAATGGTCGCTTTGATATCAGCTTCTTGAGTCGACTTGGGTTTTACATTATTTGCAGCAAGTACGTTATCAACAATAAGCGGAATATTAACCTCATCAACTTGAGGTGCGGTAAGCATTTCTGGTGGTGCATTTGAGGGTACATTACCTGCCTTCGTTCCAGCCTTTACAATTTCACTGGTAATAGCCTGACTTGCTCTTTCAAACGAGAGTGCATCCGTACTTTCTTTATCATCTCCCATTGAGCCAACAAGGCCAACTTGCGCTGCGAGCAATATTAATTCCCACAATAAAGCTAGCGTCCAAAGATATCTTACCAACGCAGTGGTAAATACAAACCGATATTCAGGTGCATGCCAAAACCGTCTAACACCAATGGGCTTAAGTGCAAGTAGCGTCATTAAGTACACAGGAGTAAGTAATGTAACGATGACCAGCGCAAAAATTGAAGTAAGGAAGAACCACGTTGGCATCATGAGTATCAGTGCAAAGTTGTGGCTGTAAGGTAATGCACCCGCTGAAACGCCCGAAACATCATTGACCATACCGCTTGCTGAAGCTAAAGCAAAATTGGCAATAACCGCATAGATAAACAATATGAAGGCTTTACCTGGGAGGCTATGCCAGATAATCATAAAACGCGGCCATACCTCTTTGGTAATGCCGGAAAGCACAAAAGCATACATCACTATATCGTAGATTTTGCTTTCAAAATCTGAGTACATCCACACCAGTAACATACAACTTGCGATAAAATAGCAGCGTTGTGAAAACGTAAGACTGCGCCAAAACCTTACAGCTGCAACGCTTCTCTTCGATACAAAACGTCTGCTTCGCCTTCTTCCTGTGTGATATAAACTGTGAAAACCATTCAGTTTTTCCATGAACCTATCCATCTTTATTCTTATTATTACCCTATCGAACACACATTGTTGCGGTCTTAGTAACGGGAGAGCACACGCTATAAACAACCTCTCTTCCCGACACGTTCACAATGCGCTATGCTGCAAACTATCAAAATCAAAAGGTTACGCTACTTGATATTACACGTAGAGCATAAATCACACTAATAATTATGGCACATACCAAACCCCTTAGCCTTGTGTGTGAACAATGCCATACGCAAGTTTCCATTCCCACTTTGTCGCATCGACAGCGCGCGGTGTGCCCCGTTTGTGGGCATACCCTAATATCTTATAGAAATAACGTGAATGAGAAACTACTTGCCTACACTAGCAGCGCATTTATTTTTCTTCTTCTATCACTGCCGTTTAACTTTTTGACCTTCAGAAGTAGTGGCCAAAAACACAGTATTAATTTGCCCACAGGCGTTCTAGAACTTATTAATCAAGATTACCTATCTTTGGCAATTATCACTAGCCTAGCGACGGTTTTATTGCCAGGCATTGTCATTGTTGGCATTTTTTTACTTACGCTAGCACAAGTAAAGCAACGTCGTCCCTACTACGTTCATCATTTATTTGTTTGGGTTAAAGCGCTATTGCCGTGGAGTATGGCTGAAATATTTTTGGTAGGGACGCTGGTAAGCCTCATTAAAATTACCGAGCTTGCGGATGTTACTATCGGTTTGTCTTTTTATGCGTTTATTGGTTTTGCTTCGTTTACAGCACTATGTATTAGCCAGTTTGATACTACGCAATACTCGCTTTGGCTGAGAGAGGGAGAGCCGCCACCAGCAAAGCCGTTAAGTGAATTACAAGCAAACAACAGCATACAACGTACATGGGCTTTACTGTTCACAGCGTGCATTTTGTATATACCTGCAAATGTGTTGCCCATTATGTATACTGAATTTTTTGGGCAAGAAACACCAAATACTATTATTGGTGGTGTTATTGCATTGTGGGAGTCAGGTTCATATCCCATAGCACTAGTCATATTAATTGCTAGTGTCATTGTACCTGTCGCTAAAATAGCCATTCTCGCTTGGCTAAACTTTTCAGTTCAAACAGAGAAAACAGGCTCAAAACAACTTAGAATACGTTACTATCGCATAACTGAAATTATTGGTCGCTGGTCGATGATTGATGTCTTTGTTGTAGCAGTGCTGGTTGCGCTTATTCAAATGGGCAATACGTTATCAATCTATCCTGGGCAAGCGGCTATTGCTTTTTGTGCGGTAGTTTTTACAACAATGATCGCAGCAATGACTTTTGATTCTAGGCTTATATGGCAGCAGTGGAAGCAACTACCATGACCCAAGAAGTATCGATGAATAAAGCAGAGGTTAAACCCACCTCGTCCATATCTCGCATTTGGCTCATTCCAATTTTGGTGTTGGTTATTGGCGGTTGGATGGTGTACTACCAATGGAAAAATCAGGGTCCACTCATTACCATTGAATTGCACTCAGCCACGGGCATTGAAGTTAATAAAACACCGATAAAGGTGCGCGATCTCGATATCGGGCAAGTAAAGAAGATCACACTCAAACCAGATCTAGATGGCGTTTTAGTAACCGCTCGTATTGATGCAAGTGCTGCACATTTACTAAACGAAAACGCCGATTTTTGGGTTGTTGCCCCTCGTATTAGTTTTTCTGAAGTGTCCGGGCTTAATACCCTGTTGTCTGGCAGTTATATTGCCATGTCAGCCCATGATAAAGGTGCAGAAAAATTACACTTTAAAGCGCTTGAGAGGCCACCTGTTACTCCGCAAGGAACTCCGGGTCTTCACGTTATGCTGCGCAGTGACGATGAATTTGCTTATAAGCCAGGAGACCCCATTATCTACAAAGGCTTTAAAGTGGGTGAATTTGAAGATGCCACATTTAATATTGAAGAGCGCGTTGTGTACTACGACGCCTTTATTAAAGCGCCGTATCACAAACTCATTACCCAAAATACGCGTTTTTGGGACGTTAGTGGCGTTAAGCTTCTTTTAGAATCAAGTGGTGTAAGTGTGCAAACTGGTAGCTTAGAAACGCTACTGGCTAATGGCATTACTTTTGGCGTCCCTGACGGTGTACCTACCGGCGAGCAAGTCCTCGATGATGCATTTTTCGACATTTACGAAGACGATGCTTCGGCATCGAATGCTCGCTTCAAAGTGGCTGCTGAATACTTACTTCTCATAGATGAAAGTGTGCGAGGTTTGACCGTAGGAGCTCCGGTTGAATATCGCGGCATTGAAATTGGTAGTGTCACTGCAATTAATTCAATAACAGCCATTGAAGGTAATATTCTTGAACGTGACTACCCTATTCCTGTGCTCATTAGTGTTTATCCAGGCAAAGCCCGTCAACCTGACACCCAAGAAGGGTTACAGGCAATTAAGCAAACCTTTAAAAATTGGATAGAGCGAGATCTTCGTGCATCGCTTCGCATGGGTAATATATTAACTGGCGGCCTGTATGTTGATCTTCAGCATATTCCCGACCCGAAAGGCACAACACGTGTAAAAACCGTTAATGGCTACGACGTGATCCCCACAGTGAGTAATGAGTTTACCCAACTAACACAAAAAGCCGATGCGATCTTAGACAAAATAAATCAACTTCCATTAAAAGAAATGGTAGAAAATATTCAGCTTGCTGTTGAAGATATGAAACTAGCAGCGGAGTCTGTTGAAACGGCAAGTAATGATTTTGACTTACTAATTGCCGATGTTGATGCTAAAGCGCTCAACAACAATTTAAACCAAGTGTTATTGAGCTTAGATAGCTTGCTCAAAAACTATAGTGAGGGTGGCTTTAATCAAGCTGAAATTAAGGAAACAGTAGACGCCCTTCAAGACACGATGCGCTCTATGCAACCGTTGTTATTGAAATTAAACCAAGCGCCAAATAGTTTGATTTTCTCTAATGATAAGCAAGCTGATATTCAACCGAAGGCTAAGCGATGATAGCTATGCAACAGCAAGATGTTTGTTGCCTTCGTGTATAAAGGATAACTGAATGAATACACCGTCACATTATACGAGTAGGTTTTTGAAAATATCGTCTCGAATACGGCTTTCTGCTGTACTAGTGGTTATGTTCATCGTTGGTTGTTCGAGTGCTAGCACGGCATTGACCTATTATGTTTTGCACTCGGTAGATGAACCGCTAGCAAAGCCCTCGAAAGAGTATACATACCTAAAACTAGATCGTTTCGTTATGCCTGAATATTTGAAACAACGAGGCTTGGTATACCAAACGAGTGAAACCAATGTCCATATTTCAACAACACACTTGTGGGCAGAACCCCTAGATGTAGGACTCAAAAAGTCACTAAAAAAAGCCATATCGAACTACGGTGTGTACTTGGTTGATGATGAACAATATCACGCCAGTAAAACCATACATGTTGCACTTCACATTACTGATTTTATCAGCCGTTTTGATGGCGAAGTGTTATTGTCTGGAGAATTCGTAGTATTGGGTAGCGCATCCCCCCCTGATCACAAAGCTAACTGGATTATTCCATTTGATATACGTGTTGCGCTGCAACACGATGGGTTCTCAGCGAGTATTGAAGCGATGAGAGAGTCGCTGATGCAATTGGCATCACAAATCGCCGACAATATTAAGGTGACTGAAAAGGAATGATAACAACGCTCAAGCGCTATTTATTTAGTGGCGTAAAACCCCACTACAAGGATGAAACCAACCGGCGAATTATGGTGGTTAACCTATTTGCTGCGGTGGGGATGTCTATAACCTTTATCCTGGGTATACGCGCACTTTTAGCACATGAGTTCTCCCTTTCTATATTGCTGCTGTTGTCTTGTGTCATTTTTGCGATTTCCCACCAATTACAAGTCAAAGTGCAAACGGTAGCTGCCCGAACTGCATCAATTACGCTGTTATTAACGTGTTTAATGGGACTGACATTACTGTTGATTATCTCTGGAGGTAAAGACAATACAGGCCCGTTGTGGATCTATCTTGTTCCCCCTGTCACCATGTTTTTTGCTGGATTCATTAAAGGCCTTTTGGCTCTTTTAGGTTATGTGTTTGTTGCAGCACTTTTGCTGTTTGTTTTTGATGAAACTTTGTTGATGGCAAGTTATAGCTATGCATTTAAAACACGTTTACTCTATTCATTCTTAACCGTGTCATTTTTGTCTGCATTTTATGAGTACAGCCGTCAAAAGAGCTACGAAACCGCATTGTATTTAAGTGATCAATTTGAACGTCAAGCAAAGCATGATCACCTCACGCAACTTCTCAATCGACGCGGAGCACAGCAATGCTTGGAGCGCGAGTATGCAAGAATGCTGAGAAGCAAAACCCCTTTTTCATTGCAATTGCCGATATTGATAGGTTTAAGAGCATTAATGATACCTATGGTCACGAGCAAGGTGATGAAGTACTGAAGCAAATATCCAAGGTGTTTGCCGCTCGACTTCGCGGTCAAGATATTCTGGCGAGATGGGGTGGTGAAGAATTCATGCTTATTTTTACCGATACTAATGAAGCCAACGCAGTGAAAGCCCTAGAGCAGATTCGCATTCTTTTGTACCAAGCGCCACTTCATATTAACGACATTGAAATGCATGTAACCAGCAGCTTCGGTGTATGTGAAGTAAATGCACAAAACACCCTGTCTCATGCGATTAAACAGGCTGACCACGCCCTTTATCACGCCAAAGAAACCGGCAGAGATAAAGTCTGTGCCTTCTCAGCACTTCCCCCTGTTCATGATTAATGCCTAACAATAAATGCTGCATTTGACACGTAAGCACTGTCTTTACACAAAACTGACTCATGTTTCGTTACATTTGGACTATAAACCTGAAACACTTTAGCGCTACACTATAGGCAATTTATTGTTACTTCAAAGTAGACTTGGCTATGAAATGGATGAGAGTTGCGCTACCTATTGGTGTTTTTGTTTTAGGTTATTTGGGAATGAAAGGTATAGAAGCCTCTGCATCAGATTCGGCAATTAAGGAAGAAGTCGATACACGCCCTACGGTTACGATTGAATCTATATCTCCTGAAGATGTCCGTGTTCGCCTTACCTCTTACGGCGAAATTACGCCACTTGAAACCACCAACTTGGCTGCACAAGTAGCGGGGGAAGTGGAGAGCTGGAACCCCAAGTTTGTCAGTGGTGGATTAATCCGTCGTGGCGAAACACTGTTCACTATTGAGCCTGATTCATACGAAGCAGCCCTGTTGCTTGCCGAAGCCAACCTCGCCAGCGCCAAAGCGCAACTTATTCAAGAGCAAGCCCAAGCTGACGTTGCGGCCATCGAAGCCAAATCTATGCCGCAAGCACGGGTGACCGATTTGTACCTGCGCAAACCTCAAGTCTTAAGTGCGCAAGCAGGGGTAAAATCAGCTGAAGCACAACTAAAAATTGCTAAACGCGATTTAGAAAACTGTAAAGTGAAAGCGCCATACGATGCACTTATCGTTTCTCGCGATATCAGTACCGGCGATTATGTCACTCCAGGCTCAGAGGTTGCCGTGTTGAACAACATTGAATACGCTGAAGTCACCTTCCCTGTTGCCGGATTTGACAGAATGTTTTTAGCCGACAATACCGTAGGCAGTGAAATTGCTATCGATGTTGATGATATGCAAGGCACAACTATCAAAGGAACTATTCACCGTGATACGGGGGTTATCGACAATAATACCCGTATGAGTTACTTCGTAGCGCGCATTGAAGACCCTTACGCCATTCACTCTAACAAGCCTATTGTTAAATTTGGCTCGTATAGCACCATTGCATTCGAAGGCAAAACCCTTAACGACGTATATCGCGTTCCCCAAGAGCTAGTAACAAACAGGCTACTGTGGACTCTCGACGACGATAACAAATTAACCTCTCACAAGGTTACCGTGGTACGCGAGGAAAACGGCGACTTTCTCATTCAAGGTACCTTTAACCCTGACAAAGTAGTTATGACACTGCCTGAATACCCGCAAAACGGTATGGCCGTTAAAGTGATCGCAAATACTTCTGATGTCGTGACAGCGAAAGCAAACTAAGGGTTCGTCATGGAAAATCACAACGATACACAACATGGCCTCATTGCCTGGTTTGCTCGAAATTCAGTAGCGGCTAACCTATTGATGATTTTTATCATTGTTATGGGTATTGCCAGCTTCTTTACGATTCAACGTCAGATGTTTCCCAACATTGAGATTAATTATATTAATGTTGAAGCCTCCTACCCTGGTGCATCGCCTCAAGAAATAGAGGAAAGTATTTTTATTAAGGTAGAAGAAGCACTTAAAGATGTAACCGAAATAAAGCGCACCGTGTCTCGTGCACGTCGTGGCGGTGGTGCGGTGACGTTAGAAATTGACACCAAAGCCGAACTTACCGATGTATTGGACAAAGTAAAACTGCGTGTTGACAGTATTGCAACTTTCCCTGCGGGCATGGAGCCAGTTAACGTTTCTCAGGTTGAGTTCCAACAACAGGTTATTGAGATGCCTTTGGTAGGCGATCTTCCCCTTTCAGAACTTAAAGTACTGGCCAAGGGCATTGAAGATGAACTGCTGCAACTAGGCTCTATTTCTCTAGTGCAAGTATCTGCTCCTAATGACGAAATCGCTATTGAGATTAAGCCTGATACGTTGAGAAAATATGGTTTAAATATCTCTGATATTACCCAAGCCATTAATAATTATTCGGCTAATATCTCAGCAGGTCAACTTCGCACCAATTCAGGTATAGTTTCTGTTCGAGTGGAAAATCAGTACTACAGCGGTGACGAATTTAGACAAATCCCCATTAAAATTGGCACCGGCGGCGCTAAAGTAACACTGGGTGACGTTGCCTATATTAATGATGGGTTTGTAGAGGGTGAGCGGTACTTCAAATACAACGGTATGAACGCCATCTACATGGCCGTAAAAGCCACAAAAACACAAAATACCATTCCCGTGGCAGAAACGGTTAAAGCTTATATTGAGCAGAAAAATAAGACCTTGCCTCAAGGTGTTAACCTAGAAGTGCTGGTTGATATGACCTATTACCTAAACGCCCGTTTAGACATGATGCTATCAAACCTTATACAAGGTTCGGTGCTCGTGGCCTTTATGCTTACCTTGTTCTTGCGTTTTAGATTAGCGTTATGGGTAATGATAGGGCTACCTGTTTGCTTCTTGGGTGCTATGATGCTTATGCCACTGTTTGGGGTCAGTATCAACATACTGTCGCTATTCGCTTTCATTATGGTGCTGGGTATTGTGGTCGATGATGCCATAGTCATAGGGGAAAGTGCCTACACCGAAATAGAAAGTAAAGGCGGTGGCATCGACAATGTTATTCGCGGAGCAAAACGCGTTGCTACACCAGCTACATTTGGTGTGTTAACTACAATTGCAGTGTTCGCTCCATTTACATTAAGTAGTGGCCCAGAAGGTACCTTCTTCTACAACATTTCAGTGGTTGTTATCTTGTGCTTGGCATTCAGTTTGATTGAATCTAAGTTAATTTTACCTGCTCACCTTGCACACACTAAGTTTTCACCGGTAAAACCCACCAGCTGGCGCTCCCGTTTTAACAAAGGGTTCTTTAACTTTGTAAATGGCCCTTACAAGCGCACCGTTGAGCGTGCGATTGAGTGGCGCTGGGCAGTACTTATGATATTCATTGCTTTATTAATGATAAGTTTTGGACTGATTAATGCCAACTACGTGCGTATGGTTCCAAACCCAAAAGTACCTCACGACTTCCCAAGTGTACGCATTGAGATGAACGAAAATGTCTCAGACACCATGACCATAGACGCACTTAAAATTGTAGAGCAAACCATTTTAGATGTTGAAGAAGACATTATTAAAGAATTTGGTACAGGGATGATCCGAGACCGCCTTGCGTTTAACGAAGAGCGTACCGAAGGTCGCATTCTTGCGCCGCTAGTTAACGAAAATGACCGCCCAATTGATACCTTTGAGCTTGCTCGACGCTGGCGTGAAGCCATCCCTGAAATTTCAGGCATGAAGTCATTTACTGTTATCGACGATGTTAATGGCGATGGTGATGACGGTGAGTTTGGTTATTTATTGTTTGGTCCTGACATTGACACACTAAATGCTGCGGGCTTGAAGTTTATTGAAATGCTACAACAGCAAGAAGGCCTATTTGATGTAAGTTCAACGATTGACCCGCCAAGCAAAGAAGTACAAATGACACTGTTGCCTGTTGCCTACGATTTAGGATTAACTCTATCTAGCATTGCATCTCAAGTGGGTGCAGGCTTCTATGGCGGTGAAGCGCAACGAGTTATTCGCAACGGCGAAGAGGTGCGCGTAATGGTGCGTTACCCTGAATTAACACGCGAGCGCTTTGCAGACCTTAAGTACTCACTGATTAAAACGCCAGATGGCGAAGAAGTGATGCTAGGTGATGTGGTGGCATTAGAAGAAAAGCCAGGCATTAGCTACATTCGCCGTGAGGGAGGCTATCGCAGCGTTTATGTGTGGGGCAACATTGACGAAGAAAAAGTCGAACCTAACGAAGTAGTAACTGAAATTCGTGAAAAACTATTGCCTCAGCTTAAAGAAAGCTTCCCTTCGGTGATGACTGAACTTGGTGGCGATATTGAAGAGCAACAGGCGCAGCAAAATGAGCAAATGCTATTCTTCCTAGCTGCAATGGTATTGGTATACATTTTACTGGCTGTGCCACTAAAAAGTTATGGACAGCCGCTCATCATAATGTCTGTTATTCCGTTTAGCTTAACAGGCGCAATTTGGGGGCATTTCCTTTTAGGACTCGATTTATCAATGATGTCTACCTTTGGACTAATTGCAGCCGCAGGTGTTGTTATCAACGATTCATTGGTTATGACTGACTTTGTCAATCAGCGCCGCGCACAAGGTTACAGAGTAAAAGATGCAGTAACTGAAGCCGGTACAGCGCGCTTTAGAGCAATAACATTGACGTCAATTACCACGTTTGTGGGTGTATTGCCTATTATGTTTGAAACCAGCTTACAGGCCGCATTTGTTATTCCAATGGCAGCGGCACTGGGCTTTGCAGTACTTTACGCCACATTGGTAACCTTAATTCTTGTGCCGTGTCTGTATCTCATTTTACTTGATATACGGGGCCCTTTTACTTTCATTAAAGCGAAGATATCAGCGCGTAAAATGAAAAAAGGTGCTAACAATGCAGATCCTGTGACGCATTTGTAAGTAAAGCACCCTCTGGCGTAGAAACGTTCAAACGGGGCTATTACATTTTGTGATAGCCCCGTTTTATTTACACTATCAGGTAATACGACTCCTCTGACAGTCCCCTTCCAATGGACTTCAAAAAACAAAAAGCATACTCTCTGTGCAAAAGACTATGCTTGGAAACACTTATGAATAAATCTATTACCATTAGAAATGCAACACCTGACGACATCCCCCAAATACGGCAATTTATTCTAGAGCTCGCTATTTACGAAAAAGCGGAAGATGAAGTAGAAGCGACAGAACAAGATTTACACAAAACATTGTTTGAAGCTGGCGCTATCGCACATTGTGTAATTTGTGAACATGACGGCCAAGCGATTGGCTTTGCCGTGTATTTCTTTAATTACTCAACGTGGCAAGGAAGAAACGGTTTATACCTAGAAGACCTTTATGTGTCACCAGCATCCAGAGGACTAGGCGCCGGCAAAGCACTGTTACAGTATTTAGCCAAAACAGCGGTTGATAATAATTGTGGCCGCTTCGAATGGAGCGTATTGGACTGGAATAAACCGGCAATCGACTTTTATGAATCTCTTGGCGCAAAACCTAAAAGCGAATGGCTTGGCTATAGAATGGATGGCCAAACGCTTATCGATTTTGCAAAAAACGGTTAGTCTCTTAACTGTTCATGCAAAACACATTAAAGGCTGCTTTGCATAAACCGAAATTTCGCGGTTATTAGCCAACGGGGCGATATTTGATTGCGCCCCCTATTCTTCTCTTTGTACAGTTCGACATCGGTGCGATTAAGCATTGCATGTTAAGTTTTCTACTTTATACGTTATTCATTCACCACAGCATATCGGCTTAATATGAGTTCTACAGTGCCTCTTGCGATATTTTTTTTATCAATATCACTTAGTACATTTTCAATCTTAAATAGCTGCGGCCAGAAACACTGCCCCTTTACTAAACTGTCAATCTCATTGACCACCTGTTTGACATCATCAAAGGCCAATCTACCGTCAGCCTTTGCATCATTGAGCCATCGGTGCATCGCCGTTTCCTGTGCTTTCAACTGAGCCACTTCGTCTTTGAGTCTATCGGGTTCATAAAAGAAATAACCAATAGCTACACGAGCTAAATCTAGGTGTGTTTCACTTACCATAAACTCAATGTCTTTGAGAATGATACTTTGTAGCTGTGTATCAAGGGGTTCATCAGGTAAATAATGCGCTGTGATATTCATTATGGCACTTTGCCACTGCTCGGTGACAAGGTGCATAACCAAATCTTCTTTCGTAGAAAAGTGGTTATAAACAGTACGCTTAGAGACATTAGCTAACTCAGCAAGCTTGTCCATACTTGTACCTTTCACGCCAAATTCTTGAAACGCTTGCGTTGCAGCTTGAATTATAGCTTCGCGTTTTAAGTCGCTACGGGTTCGTGTATTGCTAGCCATTGATCTACTCTCTTAGTAATGTACCAACCTATTTTACACCGAACAGTTTACTTTTCAATGTAGACGAACTAAAATGCACTCACCAGTTTACTTTTGCATGAATGTAAAATCGCTCATACAAGCGTATATTGCTTGCAAAGTAGGTTGTTTTAAATGCAACAGCACTGGCTATCTATGTTCAACATATTACTAATGGATGACATACGACTATGTCCTTGAAAAACTACTCACATGCGCTAGTTTTAAGCCTTTTTTCTATTTTTATCTTTACCGCTTGCTCACCTGAGAAAACTCAGCAACAACAAACGGAAGTGGTGCGGTATGTGAAGTTTGCCGAAGTCTCTCCTATTCCTAATTTTGACGAATTTACGTTTCCGGCCGTTGTTTCTGCTGTAAAAACCGTTGATTTAAGTTTCGAAGTTTCTGGACGATTAATACAAACTGATTTAGTTACAGGCAGTGATATCACTAAGGGCAAGCTACTTGCCACTATAGATAGGAAGCCTTTTGAGCGCAGAGTTGAAGAATCAAAAACCAGATTAGAACAAGCAAAACGAGAGCTCGATAGAATTGAAAAAATGTTTGCGCAAAACTTGGTATCTCAAAGTGCGCTAGATTCGGCGAAGACGTCCTATGAATTATCTGTTATTGATCTTAAAAACGCCGAGCAGGACTTAAGCTATACCCAACTTTACGCACCATTTGACGCGAAAGTGTCTCAACGTCTTGTAGAAAATAACAGTTTTGTAAAGTCGGGGACTGCTATCGCCCGCCTGCAGGACGTGTCTAAAATCTACTTTAACATCAATGTGCCAGAGCGTTTGCTCACCGCCAATATCGGACGTGGTATAAAGCAAGCTAGTGCGACCTTAGCGACTAATCGCAGTCAGTGGTACCCCGTAACTTATGTTGAGCACTCCACGCAACCTGACCCTGTATCCCAAACCTACGAAGTAGTATTTGCTATGGAGCCTAGAAAAGAATTGCCGCTAACGCCAGGTGCCCGAGCTGTAGTTAAAGTAAGCCTACAAGGTAATTTGTATTCCGACGGTATAGTTGTTCCAGTAAAAGCACTCGTTGGTGATGAGAATGATGGCTTTGCCGTTTGGGTATATGACGATGGTCTACAAACAGTCAACCAGCAAAAGGTTGACGTCAAACATATTGAAGGTGATCTTGCCATAGTAGAAGGGCCAATTTCGCTTGGTCAGCAGGTAGTAGCAGCTGGTGCAGCACAAATGCGAGAAAACATGAAAGTACTTCCGTATAAGGGAGAAAAATAAACCATGGATATCGCCCGCTTTTCAATCGACAAACCGGTAAATGTTTGGCTGATGGTCATCATACTGCTGTTAGGTGGTGTGCTCGCTATGACCAAAATTGGCCGGCTTGAAGACCCTGCTTTTACCATCAAGCAAGTTAAAGTATACACTTCTTACCCAGGCGCTAGCGCTGAAAAAGTTGAACGTGAAGTCACAGAACGCTTAGAAATTGCGATTCAACAAATGCCCCAATTAAAAGAGGTGACATCTATATCCTCCCCGGGTCGCTCTGAAATTACCGTAGAGGTAAAAAGTACTTACGATAGTGGCGTTTTACCTCAAATTTGGGATGAATTAAGAAAACGCCTTCGCGACACAGCAAGTTCACTACCCGCCGGGGCTCAAGATCCTGTGGTATTTGATGACTTTGGTGATGTTTACGGGCTTTATTACGCACTCAGCGCACCAGATTTCGACACCAATGAGTTACGTGAATTTGCCCGAATTATTCGTCGAGACCTGCTTACCACTGAAGGTGTGGCAAAGGTCAACGTAACCGGTATTCAAAAAGAACAAATAGTTGCTTACATCAACCCGTATCAACTTGCTGGGCTGGGTATTTCTTTTCCAGAGCTGACCTCATTGTTCCAAGACAATCTTCGTCCATTCAACGGTGGACGCGTGAAAGTGGATGAAAAAAACGTGCGCTTGATTGTAGAGCGTGCACCAGACAGATTAGAAGAGATTTCAAATTTATCACTGGTAATACCGGGTACGAATCGCTCTTTACGCGTGGCTGATATTGCCACGTTGAAACTAGAGCCTGCCGATATCCAACCAGTATTAGTCCGGTACAACGGCGAAGAGGCCCTTACTCTGAGTGTGTCAGCATTAACTGATGTGAACATCGTAGATGTTGGTGCGAGGGTAAACGCAAAGGTAAACGCCCTACTTCAGCAACTCCCAGTTGGCATTACCCTTACTCCAATTTACGATCAAGCATCTGTAGTCGATGAATCGGTAGACGGCTTTATCAATAACCTTGTGATGTCTGTGGCAGTGGTAACACTAACCTTGTGTTTGTTCATGGGGTGGCGTTCAGGGATTGTGGTAGGAACTGTGCTGCTCGTTACTGTGCTCGGTACAATCCTAATCATGTGGTTGATAGATATTCAACTTCAGCGTATTTCTTTAGGTGCAATGGTTATCGCCATGGGTATGCTGGTCGATAATGCAATAGTGGTAGCTGAAGGAATGATGCTACGAATGGCAACAGGTGCATCAGCAAAAGATGCCGCCAGTTTTATTGTGAAACGTACACAGTGGCCGTTATTAGGCGCAACCGTGATCGGTATTGCAGCCTTTTCTGGCATCGGTTTATCTAACGATGCTACCGGTGAGTTTCTTTATTCATTGTTTGCCGTGGTTTTGGTGTCATTGATTATAAGCTGGATACTTGCAGTAACGCTGGTTCCCGTATTGGGCGCACACTTCTATCGCAAAGGTATGTCGCAGTCACAAAGTAACGCACCCTCTGCTGCGCAACAGTGGTTTAAACGCACACTTATTGGCGCATTAAAGCTTCGTTGGGTAACCATCGCCGTACTCCTCATTATTACCATTGTTGCTTATGGCAGTTTTGGCATGGTCAAGCAAGGGTTCTTCCCACCGTCAAACGCACCGGTATTTTTTGTGCACTACTGGGGACCTCAAGATCGGGATATTCGAGCGACAGAGCAAATTGCAAAGGAAGCCGAGAAACGCATATTAGGCTTAGATAATGTCAGTGCTGTAACCACATTTATTGGGCAGGGCGCTGATAGATTTACGCTGACATACGCGCCCAAAAGCGCTAACGAAAACTACGCATTCTTTATGGTCCGTGCCAGCGAATTAGAGCATATTCCTGCCATTCAAAGTGCATTATCGAGCAAGCTAGGTGATTTGGATTTAGATGCAAACTTCTATATGGAACGCATGCAGTTTGGCCCTGGCTCAGGCGCCAAACTCGAAGCACGTTTCTCAGGTCCAGATACTGAGGTATTGCGTCAACTGGCAGAAGAAGCTAAGGCCCGTCTCTTTGAAGATGGTCAGGTGATTGATGTTCGTCACAACTGGCGAGAGAAAGGATTTGCAATAAACACGCAGTTCGACAATTACAATGCGGGAATTGCTGGGGTTTCACATTCAGATTTTAGTCAAACTGTACAATATGCCAGCAATGGCGTGAAACTGGGCACTGTGCAAGATGGTGATTATGCCTATAATATCATGGCGAAAATGGGGAACTCAGATGACACGGCGCTTCAGTCAATTCGCGAGTCTCAAGTGTGGTCTTCTCAGCAGCGTCAGTATATTCCTTTCACACAGGTCTCCCATGGCTTAGATCTTATGACTGAAGAGCTGCGCATACATCGCAAAGATCGCCTGCGCACCATAACAGTTGAAGCCGAGCCCGGCGAACACGAAACGGCAGCAAAAGCGTTAGCGCGTATTCGCCCGCTAATTGAAGATATTGATTTACCTGCTGGTTATCAACTTGAGTGGGGCGGTGAGTTTGAAAGCTCAAGTGAAGCACAAGAAGCTTTAGGTGCAGGTTTGCCAGCAGGCTTTTTGGTAATGTTCATTATCTCAGTTTTATTGTTTGGGCATGCTCGCCAGCCACTTATCATATGGCTGGTTGTTCCGATGGCTATTGTAGGTGTAGTAACAGGTTTATTATCTACTGATATGCCATTTGGCTTTATGTCGCTACTGGGTTTTTTGAGTTTATTTGGAATGCTGATTAAAAATGCCATTGTTCTAATTGAAGAAATTGACCTTCAAATAGAAGAAGGATTGGCAATTAAAAGTGCCATCGTTGAAGCGACACTAAGCCGTGTTAGACCCGTTGCGCTTGCCGCTGTTACGACAATTTTAGGGATGGCTCCATTGCTATTTGATGCATTCTTTGCCGACATGGCGGTGACTATAATGGGTGGACTTACTTTTGCAACTATTCTGACGTTAATTGCAGTTCCCGTTTTGTATAGCCTGCTGTTTAAAGTGAGTTACAGAAAAGCCTAATAGCATCTCCATTAATTCAAAACTTGTTCAATACATACTGTTTGCACCTTTGATGAGACTCTTGTCAAAGGTGCTAAAGAATGTTTAGCGTTTTGCTTCTACCCTTTTCTGCATAAACTTCATCACATCGCGCCAAGACACAATTCCCACAGGGTGGTAGTGCATATCGACAATGGGTATGCAGGATATTTTATTGTTATTGAACAATTCGATAGCGCTAAAAACAGAATCTTGCGGGGTTAAGGTTATGACCTCTCGGGTCATAATTTGATGGGCGCGTTTATCTAACGTTACTCTATCGAGCATACGCTCGCTTATGGTGTCGATAAACGGGCTTACTGCTTTTAACAAATCACGATCTGATATAATTCCAGTAAGCACATTGTCATGCACTACCAGTAAGTGATGAAACCCAGTTGCCGAAAATAGTTCTCTAAGCGACTGTAAACTGTCATCCATATGAACACTCACCACCCGCTTAGACATTATATTGGCGACGCCCATGCTTCCCCTCTTATCAACTACAAGCGTATATTTAAACGTTGAGATTAAAAATCACAATGACGAATAGCAAGTATTATCTCAATAAAACAATTTTTGCAGTTAAGCAATCTAGCGACACTTCTTTATAACCAAACCTAAACCAAGCCTCAACTGGACAAGATTAGTACACAAATTGAGTATTGCTTATATCAGCAACAGAATATTTATAAAAAGCGTCTAGCCACTGCTTGTAATAAGCCTTAGACTGCAAGCACAAATATAAAAACGACAGGTATGGTGTAGCATCGTTCACGCGCTGAAAAAACGCGATTTGAATATAAGTTGCACAATTATGACTGGCTTGGTTAGCCCGCCCCCTTTATTCATTTTTACGTGAATTGAGGCGTGCTGATTATCGCTTAAGTTGGTTAAGTACTTATCATTTTAGCAACAAGGGTTCTCAGGTTAATGACAACACAAAAAGTAGGTTTAGTGGGCTGGCGCGGTATGGTTGGCTCTGTATTAATGCAGCGCATGCAAGAAGAGCAAGACTTTGCGCACATTGAGCCCACATTTTTTACCACATCACAAGCAGGCAGTGCGGCGCCAGGTTTCGCAGGCCGTGATGCAGGTGTTTTACAAGACGCTCACGACATTGACGCACTGTCTAAACAAGACATTATTATTACCTGTCAAGGGGGCGATTACACCAAAGCTGTATATGATGACCTACGCGCAACAGGTTGGAATGGTTACTGGATAGATGCAGCGTCTGCGCTTCGCATGAAAGATGATGCAGTTATTATTTTAGACCCAGTTAATCGCAAAGAAATTGACAACGGTATAGCAAAAGGTGTTCGCACTTATGTAGGCGGAAACTGTACTGTATCGTTAATGCTGTTAGCACTTGGTGGACTTTTTGAAAAAGAGCTTGTTGAGTGGGCTTCACCCATGACCTACCAAGCCGCTTCAGGCTCAGGTGCTAAGCACATGCGCGAGCTTATCAGTCAGATGGGGGCAATTCATGCCAACGTTAAGGACAAAGTTGAAGACCCTGCAACCGCGATCTTAGACATCGATCAACAAGTTTCTGAGTTTATTCGCAGCGATGACTACCCTAGCGAACAATTTGGTGTGCCACTAGCAGGAAGCCTTATTCCTTATATCGACACACAGCTTCCGTCAGGCCAAAGTCGTGAAGAATGGAAAGCACAAGCCGAAGCCAACAAAATACTCGGTATACAGGGCAACCCCGTTCCTATTGATGGTATCTGTGTTCGCGTGGGCGCCATGCGCTGCCACAGCCAAGCAATTACGCTGAAACTGAAAAAAGATCTTTCTGTAGAAGAAATTGAAGCGATACTTGCTGAACACAATGAATGGGTAAAAGTTATTCCTAACGATCGCGATATTACGATGCAAGAATTAACACCGGCGAAAGTAACCGGCACCTTGTCTATCCCTGTAGGTAGAATTCGCAAATTAACTATGGGGCCTGAGTATATTTCAGCATTTACCGTGGGCGATCAGTTACTGTGGGGAGCGGCAGAACCACTGCGTCGCATGTTGCGCATTGTGCTTGAGCAACAGTAAGCACCCACTTACGAAAAACTCTCTATAAAAATAAGCGTCCAGCATGTTTTGCTGGGCGCTTTTTTGTTGCTACCGTTACTCTGCTTTTTCAGACCACACTGCCAACTCGTTGCCACCCGGCTCAATAAAGTGAAAACGGCAGCCACCGGGAAAAGCAAATATAGGTTTTGAAATACTGCCGCCAGCTTTCTCGACGTCATGCAGTGTTTGTGTAAGATTCGAAGAATAAAAAACAAGTAGTGGGGCGCCACTTTGGGCTTGGGAAACACGCTCTGCGGTAAAAATACCACCTTCTAATCCCGCATTAGAAAATGCGCTGTAATCTTTTCCATAATCAGTAAATTGCCAATCAAACACCGTGCTAAAAAAGTGTTTAGACGCCAACACGTTGAGTGAAGAAAACTCCACGTAATTTAATTTTGGTTTACTTGGCATAAGGTTCCCTCTTTGTAAGCAATAAAAATTTGTTGACCTAATAAGGTTGCTTCTAAAACTCTGAGTTACAGGAGCTGCGATGGCGATAACATTGGACTGCCTTTCTCATCAAGTTCAGCCTGTTTGATCAGCGCTACAATGTTAGTATTTACGGGCGTTGCGATACCGTGTTTTTTACCCAGTCTGTCTATCTCGCCGTTAAGATAGTCTATTTCAGTGGGCCTGCCCAATACTAAGTCTTCATACATAGACGAACGCGCTTGTGGGTCAATCTTCAGTGTTGAAGCAGCAACAATGTTAAACAGAAAGTTAGGCAGTGCCATTATTTTCGGCATTAATTTGGGAATAACCTTACCTGTGCGAGCAGGCTCAATCCCCTCGGCAGAAAGCACCGTTAACGCTTCGTTTAATGCACTTGCAATGACTTTTCGATATTCCCTATTGCTCAACTGCTCTTTTAATGGAATACCTGATAACGCGTTGACCGCATTATTCAAATTCATGATTAGCTTGCCATATTGAACATTTGAAATGTTGTCATATACCGTGATGGGAAGAGAAGCACTATTAAAGCACGAGACGAGAGAAGAGCATTGCTTGTTGGCATCTTGAATGGCAAGATTCCCCTCGGTTCCGCAGTGAAAATGACCTTTCCCCTGATAGAACACATTGAATGGCACCATCCCTTTAATTACCTGTTGAGACAGTAATTCTGATAATACCGCACCATTAGTCACACCATTTTGAAAGCTCACTACAATCGCATTATCAGATGCATATTGTTTGATGATGGCAGCAGCACTTTGAGTATCTTGGCTTTTCACACACAGTAAAATAAAGTCGGCATCAGCTAAAGCGTCATTTTCACAAGTAAAGTGAATGTGCTGACTATCGACGTGTTGGTCACGCCCCCGCCAATCCGTCATGGTTAAGCCATGCTGTCTTACATCATCTTGTAGTCGCTGTCGGCCAATGAAAGTGACGTTACAGTGTTTATTAGCATCAGTAGCCAACAAACAACCACCCAAATAACAGCCAATACTGCCAGCACCCAGTATAGCAATGCACAATGGCTCTTCATGTCTATCCATTCACCAACCTTTTTAAATTGTGACTCTCCTATTCTTTTATATAGCCTGCGTTCATTTTAACAAAAAGTAAACATTTAAAATTAAACCGAAGAGCCTGCCAGATACTTAGCTTCATAGTCTTCAATTACTGATAAGTCTTGAAGCGTACGACCTATCTTATCTACGCCATTCATCAGGTTAACACGATGATGTGCAGCAATGGTGAACGTTGCCATAACATCGCCACACATTACGCGCTGATGTTTGAGACTAACCGTTATTTCTATGGATGGATCATCACTACACATCATCATCAACGCATCTACGATATTTGCTGGCAAACACACAGGTAGCAACTGATTGTTGAGACAATTGGCATAAAAAATATCCGCAAAGCCCTTGGCAACAATAACCGAAATACCAAAATCAGCAATGGCCCATGGGGCGTGTTCTCGGCTTGACCCACAACCAAAGTTTTCACCTGCTAGCAGAATTTTAGCTCCTTTATAGGCTTCATCATTTAACACACATGCGGGGTTTGGCACCTGCTCCTTATCGTCAAGGTAACGCTGATCGTGCAACAAGTGTTTTCCAAAGCCCGTGCGTGAAATTTCGGTTAGAAACTGCTTAGGTAAGAGTTGGTCAGTATCGACATTATTTCCCGTTAGTGGAATGGCTTTTGATGTTACTTCAATAATAGGTTCCATTATGTCATCCTTCTACAATGTTCGAATGTCGACGAAGTGACCAGCTAACGCAGCGCCAGCAGCCATAGCAGGGCTTACCAAATGCGTTCGCGCACCGCGCCCTTGACGCCCTTCAAAGTTACGATTACTGGTTGAGGCGCAACGATCCCCTTCTCCCAAAATGTCGTCGTTCATTCCCAAACACATTGAACAGCCCGGCAAGCGCCACTCAAACCCAGCCGCTTGAAATATGTGGTGAAGCCCCTCTTTTTCTGCCTGCTGCTTAACTTTTACAGACCCCGGTACGACAATGGCTTTAACGCCTTTTGCCACATGTCCTTTCGAAGCAATTCGAGCCGCTTCTCTTAGATCTTCAATACGGCTATTGGTACATGAACCTACAAACACATGAGAGATAGGTAAATTGCTAAGCACTTCTCCTTCCGTCAATGCCATGTAGTCGAATGCTTTTTTTGCTGCATCTTTTTCTGAGGTAGAAATTAATTCGCTAAGGTACGGAATTGGCTCATTAATACCCACCACCTGACCGGGGTTGGTGCCCCAAGTGACTTGGGGAGCTAGCGTGGATACATCGATAACCACTTCCTTATCGAATATTGCATCGGGATCGCTCTTTAAAGATGACCATCTGCTGACAAGGGCGTGGAAGTCTACCTCTTTCGCTACATTGGGCCTTCCTTTTAAATATTCGAATGTCACTGTATCGGGGGCAACCATTCCTGCTTTAGCGCCCGCTTCAATACTCATATTACAAATGGTCATGCGACCTTCAATAGATAATGCTTCGATAGCGCTGCCTGCATATTCAATTACATACCCAGTCGCACCATCGTGACCAATTTCACCAATTAGCGCCAAGATAAGATCTTTCGCGTATACGCCTTCTGACAATATTCCCTCAAAGCGCACTCGCATGTTTTTCGCTTTCGACTGACGAATGGTTTGTGTGGCCATGACGTGCTCTACGTCAGACGTACCAATACCAAATGCCAGTGTGCCCAATGCACCATGGGTAGCAGTATGAGAATCACCACACACCACCGTCATCCCTGGTTGAATGAGCCCAAGCTCAGGCCCCATAACGTGCACTATACCTTGATTATCATCGCCTACAGGATAAAGTACCACGCCATGCTCACGACAGTTCTCAATAAGGGTTCTAAGTTGTAGTGCGTTTTTGGGTCCACAAGCATCAAGTGAAGTAGAACGTGTGGAAATACTGTGATCCATAGTGGCAATTGTTAGATCTGGTCGCCTAACGCGGCGCCCTTTTTGATTGAGCCCATCAAATGCCTGTGGCGAAGTAACCTCATGAATAAGGTGACGGTCAATAAACAGTAATCCTTCACCATCAATATCTGTTACATAATGGGCATCCCACAATTTGTCATAAAGAGTTTTAGCCAGGATTTTACTCATTACTACTCCCTATCCTACGACGTTAACGACTCGAGGTGCGCCAACGCTTGCTGCATATCAACCACTTCTGCATATTTGGCGTTCATGTCATGCAAGTTAGCGCTGTGAGCACTGTGATTTCGGTCACCACAAGCATCGCTAACCACCCAAGTAGGAAAGTTATATTGCAACGCATCAACCACTGTGGCGCGTACACAGCCACTAGTGGTTAGCCCGCACACTATGACGCTATCAACGCCTTTGTCTCGAAGTTGCTGATTTAGCGCCGTATTGAAAAACGCACTAGGACCCGTTTTGTCCAATACCCAAGATGTAGGGGATTGCACAAATCGCGGGTCAATATCAACCCACCGGCTAGTGGGGGTGAGAATATTTAAATCGGGTAAATGTCGGCGAAACACACTTTGCTCATCTCCCTCATACACTACACGCGTAAATACAATCGGTAATGCATGGTCAGAAAAAGCGGTAACTAATGCATTAGCCGCGTTCACTTGCTCATCAAAATCGCCCCCTAAAGGGCTATTAACCGATGTAAAACCAACCGCCATATCCACTACGATTAGCGCGGGACGCGTACCTAAAGTTACACGCTCAAACGCTAAGTCTCTGTCTTTACTAGTCACGCTTATTTACCTATGAAAGTAGGAGACACTGGAGCAGGAAGTCCCGTTTCTTCCAATGCCCGCGCTTTGATCTCTTCAATGGTACCACCGCGATTAAACAAGGGTATTTCTCCTCGTTCTTGTCTTAGTGACTCTCGAAGTGATGCTGTCGCGTCTTCGTCCAACACTCCACTTTGAACCACTACCCCATAACGTGCTGCGCCTTTTTCTGTAATAAGGCCCCGCGCTAAGTCTTGCATAACTAGGCCGGTATCACGGGCATAAGGGTCGCCCCAACCGCCTCCTCCCCATGTGTCAAAGTAGAGTAAATCACCGGCTTTAACTTCAATGCCTTCACACTTAGCGGGTAGTACTTGTTCAGTACCATCTACACGTACCAAGCGTTTCGTAGAACGCTTGCCTGGCTCTCCCCCATTTACACCCCACGGATAGGTAAGCCAGCGGTCATCGTGTATTGCAATAGCACCGTCACACAAAAACCGGTAAGCCACTGACAGTCCATTTCCGCCGCGATGCAGTCCTGCGCCGCCAGAGTCGGCTATGGTTTCATAGCTTTCCACGCGAAGGGGGAAATACGCTTCGACAAACTCATTGGGAACATTCGTAAACCCAGGCCACAATGAATGACCATCAGGGCCGTCGCCCGCTGGACGCCCAGGTATACCACCAAACCCAATTTGGAATAGCTGGAACCACTCGCCTTTATCGTCATAACCGGAATAGAACAAATGCGGCGAATCTGAGAAGCCCGCTGCATTCATGGCATCTGGTGCGCTTTGTCCTAGAAGACCACCCATTACATCAAAAATACGCCCAAGTGCGTGGGTACGCCCTGATAATGCTGCAGGGAAGTTAGGTTTGAGTAAACTGCCTTGCGGAATGCGCACTTCTACAAGGTCATAGAAGCCGTCGTTGAATAGTATTTGAGGATCAACTAAGTTTATAGTGAAAGAGCCGAAGAACATCTTGAACATATCTTCGTTAAGGTAAAAGTTGATAGAACTCTTTGCCTGAGGATCGGTACCTTCAAAATCAAAAATTGCCTTATCTCCCTCGCGCCACATTTTACAGCGAATTTTATAAGGCCCCATACCCACGCCGTCATCACACAAGTAATCTTCAAATACACGCGGCTCTTCCGGTACTATCATGTTAATGATTGCCGACATGGCGACATGATTACGCTCTAGCATAATTTCCATTGTGGAATAGAAAATATCATCACCGAAACGCTCGGCTATTTCTTCACAACGTTTCGCTGCAGTTTTACACGACGCAACCAGTGCGTTAAGGTCAAAGCGGTTCCACTGAGGTGTACGCACATTGTGCAATATGAGTTCTAAAATATCGGACTGTAAAACCCCCTTCTTATACAGTTTCATAGGCGGAATACGAATTCCTTCCTGATAAATAGACTCAGCCTTAATAGGAATTGAGCCAGGCACCATTCCGCCATTGTCTGACATATGGCCAAACATGGCTGACCATGCGATATGACGGCCATCTTTAAATACAGGTACTAAAACAATCCAGTCCGGTAAGTGTGATACCGCGGCATTGGTCATGTAAGGGTCATTGGTTAAAATAATGTCCCCTTCTTCTAACTCTCCTTCAAAGGCATCAAGAAAGCCGTGAATAAATGAGCCAAATTGCCCTACCACCATCTTACCGTCTTTGTTTGCAATCATTGGAAAGCAATCACCTTGCTCTCGAATGCCTGGGCTCATTGCCGTTCTGAACAACACGGCATCCATTTCTTCACGAGCATTGCGAAGTGCATTTTCGATTATATCAACCGTGACAGTATCTACCTCGACACGGGTAAGTGGTGTAGTGTTTGTTTGTTTTATTTTATTGTTCATGACATTCACCTTACGCTGTCTCTTGAGGAGTGATAAGTAAGTTACCAACGCGGTCAACCTTGGCGATAAAGCCCGGTAAAATGACACTGGTTGAGTCCATTTCACACACTATCGCAGGCCCTGTTACGGCGAGGTTTTGATGTAACTTGCTACGATCGTAAATAACCGCATCGTGATACTGACCTTCGTAATAAATACGACTTTTGGTAATTTCACAGTCAGCGAGCGTATAGCGGCTATCAGGTTGAGGCGGAGGTGGTAGCGGCTTCGATTTAGCCGTGGCTATCGCACGTACCATAACCACTTCATGCCCTTCTTTTAATGCAAAAGTGAACAACTGGGTATGCTCTGCATCAAATTGAGATTTGAGCGTTGAAAGACCGTCTTTATTTAAGTCGTCTAACGTAAACGGTACACAAAGTTGAAATGCCTGACCGGTATAGCGAATATCCGCTTGATAAGTGATGTCTTGTTCGCTTTCGGTAATGCCATCGGCAAGCAAAGTAGATGCAGCTTTATCCGCTAATTCTTGCAGTACTGCTTTAAAGCGCTCGATAGATAGTTCGTCTAATAACGATACCAAGGTTTGTGACGCTTCGTTGCGCACTTGAGTGGTGGCATCACCATAGGCACATAATACGCCTGGGCCAGGGGGAATAATGGCAGGCCACGCTTGGGTTAAAATTCCCAATGCATTAGCGTGCAACGGGCCTGCACCGCCAAACCCAACTAAAGCGAACTCTCTGGGGTCAAAGCCTTGCTCTACAGAAACCAGCCTTAACGCACCAAACATCGCCTCATTGGCTATTTTGATGATCCCTTCAGCAGCCTCTTCAACCGTGATCTCCATGGCATCAGCCACTTTTTGCACTGCTGCCACGGCTGCATCACGATTAATTGACATCTTACCGCCAAGTTGCACATCAGCGGGTAAATAACCCAAAACCACATTGGCATCACATACTGTTGGTTCTTCCCCGCCTTTCATGTAAGCAGCGGGCCCTGGCATAGCACCAGCAGATTCAGGTCCTACACGTAGCGCCTTGGTCAACTCAGGTACAAACGCTAACGAACCACCACCCGCACCAACCGTGCGCACATCTACAGAAGGTGCACGCACAGTTACATCTCCCACACGGGTCTCTCGTCTCACGCGGGCTGTGGCGTTTTGGATAAGCGCCACATCTGTAGATGTCCCCCCCATGTCAAAAGTAAGAATGTCTTTAAAGCCACCTTGCTGACAAAAGTGAATAGCACCTGCCACACCGCCTGCTGGGCCTGACATAAGTAAGTTTACAGGGCTATCAGCCGCCGAGCGTGCAGAAGCAAGACCGCCGTCTGAGCGCAAAATGGATAAATGTAGGTTATCTCCCATACGGTCGGTCAAGGCGCCAAACAGATTATCCACGTATTTGGCTACTTCAGGACGCACATAACTATTAACTACAGTGGTTTCAGTTCGCTCATATTCTTGAAGCTCTGGCACGACCTCACAAGAAATAGATATAGGCATATCGGGAAAAATAGTTTGTGCTATCTCTCTTGCTCGACGTTCATTATCGCCGTTTACATAAGCGTTAATAAAAGAGATTGTCAGTGCGCTGAAGCCACCTTTTTCCTTTAATCCTTCAAGCGTTGAAACAAGTTGTACTTCGTCGAGCGCTTTGACCACATCACCTTTTGCATCAATACGCTCATCAGCTTCAACAGTAAGTTCAAGCGGTGCTAACAGCGGCTTTTTCACATAGCTCACCCAACCGCCGAGGCCGCCTGGGCAGTAAGAACGTGCCACCTGCAGCACTTGTTTATATCCTTTGGTAGTAACTAAAGCGACTTTGGCACCTTTACCCGTAAGTACGGCATTCGTTGCCACCGTGGTACCGTGCATTACACGATGAATACTTGAAACAGGCACACCAGATTCTTCACAAATTCTATCAATACCGTTTAGCACACCCACCGATGAATCGTGAGGCGTAGAAGGTACTTTTGCCGTGTGTGTTTGGCCCGTTTCTTCGTTAATCAGCAGCAGGTCGGTAAACGTACCACCCACATCAACGCCGAGTCTGTATGACATGCTTTTCCCCTTTTATTTATTGTTGTTTTAACCAGGCTTTAGCGTGACCGCCTCGCGCTGTACCGGTAAGTTCTGTCGCTAAGTCCGACGCTTCAAGTAGCTTTTTCATATCTACTCCTGTTTCAAACCCCATTTGCTCGACAAGCAACACCACATCTTCGGTGGCCACGTTGCCTGTTGCACCGGGTGCAAATGGACAGCCTCCTAGTCCACCAATCGAAGCGTCAAACCGTCTGACACCCGCCTGAATGGCTGCGTATACATTGGCGACACCCATGGCTCGGGTGTCGTGAAAATGACAAGAAAGATTCTGTGCACCAAACTCAACTGCCATCTCACTCATCAAGGTGTAAACCGCGTCAGGAGCTGCCGCGCCAATGGTGTCTGCCACGACGATGTGTGATGCACCAGCTTTAAGTAGCTCCTCTGTCACTTGAAACACATCGCTTTTATTTACCGCGCCTTCAAATGGACAGGCCCACGCGGTAGCCACATAAGCTTGTACATTTCGTTCAAGTGATTTGGCCCTGCCCAATACATCGAAACACATTGACATAGCTTGTGCCGTAGTCATGCGAATATTCTTCTCATTCATGGTGCTGCTAGCAGCAACCACCAATGACATGGTAGATACATTGAGCGCTGCGCCCGTTTGGAAACCTTTCGGATTGGGAATAAGTACTGAGTACTCAACACCATTTTGCTTTGGCAGCTGTGCATAAATCTCATCAGTACTCGCCATTGCCGGTACCGCTTTAGGTGAAACAAATGCTCCTACTTCTATGGCAGGTAGCCCAGCATCCACAAGCGCATTAATAAGCGTTAACCGCTCATGAACCGACAAGTGTTTAGGCTGATTCTGCAAGCCATCTCTTGGCCCAACGTCATTAATGACAATGTGGTTTTTCATTAGCCTACCACCTTGTCATTGATAAGTGTGGTAATGGCCTCATCACTCAGGCCTGCCACTGATTTCAAAATGTGATAGGTGTGCTCTCCTAACTTCGGTGCAGGGTTAAAAGCTTCCTCGTTGCTACGAGAAAGCTTGATTGGGTTACCAGGACCTTTGGTTTTGTTGCCGTCACCAGACGAAAGCTCGACCACCATATTGCGATGCAGGACCTGTTCGTCACTCAGTGCCTGTGAAAAAGTATTCACGGGAGCACAAGGAATGCGGGCCGCTTCAAGTTTTTCTATCCAATAAGCCGACGGTTTAGTTTGCAAAACGGTATTTAACGTCTCGTCAATAAAGTCCTTTTTAGCCCAGCGCCCAGGTTGGGTATCGAACTCCGGCAAATCCAAACTGGGTATGTTCACTACGCCTTTGAGGTTTTGCCAAAAGTTATCTGTGATAACCGCAATTACCACAAAGCCGTCCGCCGTTTTAAACGTATTGTAGGGCACGTGAACAAAATGCGAGTTTCCAATAGGAAAAGGATCTTTACCCGATAAAAAGTACATTGTGGCCATGTAGTTAAGCAGTGATATTTGACAATCCAACATGGAAATATCAACGTCTTGCCCAATACCGCTTTTAGCCCTTTCTATTATTGCAGCTTGAATTCCCATAACTGCAAACATGCCACCGCCCAAATCGCCAATAGGAATACCAGCGCGCACAGGGTGTTCAGGATCGGTGCCTGTAATCGACATACCGCCGCCTGTTGCTTGTGCTACTTGATCGAAAGCCGGACGTTTGTATTTAGGACCATCGTTGCCAAACCCTGTAATTGAACACGTAATAATGGCCGGATTTACTTTACTTAAATGCTCGTAATCTATTTTAAGTCGAGACGGCACGCCCGCACCAAAGTTGTTAATTACCACGTCGGCTTTTTCAACCAACTTATAAAAAACTTGCAAGCCTTCTTCCGATTTCAGGTCGATACACACACTTTTTTTGTTACGGTTGAGGGTTATAAAGTACGCCCCCATGCCATCAAGTGAATTGTCTGGGTCAGACGCTAACAGTTTGCGTGTTCCCTCGCCTTGAAGGGGTTCGACTTTTATTGTCTCAGCACCTAAATCCGCTAAGATCATTCCACAGTAAGGCCCCGATAACATATGTGTTAAATCGATGACGGTAATATCTGCCAATGGTTTATTCATTTCTACTCTCTAACTATCAGAAATCGTCTGTATACCAGCGCTAGAAACTAACGCTGATATCAATGCCATATGCGCGTAGCGCAGAAGGATGAAGGAAAGAACCACCAAACTCTGGTGCGGGGATCACTTCCTGTAAATATTGCTCGTCGGTCAGGTTCTTTCCCCACAACGCCACACTCCACATTTCACCTGCCAACGTAATGCGAGCGTTAACTGTGTTGTAAGCATCCCGCGTGGCGTTAGAGAAGTTCTGAGGATGTGGACCCGGTGGAACACCTCCACCTAACGTGCCGAAGAAGTCCCAAATAGTGGGGGTCTCTTCACCTTGAAGGGTATGAAACGGTGTTTCGCCAACATATTGGTAATCAATTCGCGTTGACAACAATAAGTCGCTGTTAACTTCGTAGTCGTAATTCACACCAAACGTGAAAGACTTGTCGGGTGTTTGAGGAGCTTTATTGCCCACAGTTAATGGTCGGTTACGGTTTTCAATAATTTCACTATCGATAAACCCAGCACCCCCAAATACGGTGAAGTTATCGGTTGCACGATAGTTAAAATCAAACTCAATACCCTGGATCTCTAACTCATCAATTGTGGTTACCGCACGTAACAGCCCAAACGGACCCGCAAAGAATTCGAAGAACTGGTTGTCCTCTACTTCTGTTTGGAATACAGCAGCGTTAAGTTTGAGTCTGTTTTCTAGTAATGTAGCTTTACCACCAAGTTCAATACTTGTGGTCACTTCTTTGGCATAGTCATCTGGCACAATTAGCTGCGCGTTAACGGCGTCACCGGGCGTGCCTTGCCCGGAAGCATTAAACCAGTAGTCTAACGTTGCCTCTGTACCAATTGAGTTGAAGCCACCACTTCTAAAGCCCACACCGTAACTACCATATAAGTTAAGGTTGTCATTCGCTTCATAACTAAGGGTAACTTTAGGCTGGAATTGACTGAAACTGGCTTCTCGGTCTGGAATGCCATCGGGGTTTAGATTGAATGCGGGGTTAATCGGTCCAACCACACCATTGACTATGGTATTAACGTTTAAGCCTGACGCACTCACATTAGGCACATTATTCGACACTTCGCGTTGTTCGTTGTCGTATCGAAGGGCTACTGACACTTCCCATCGTTCATTTAAATCGTATTCAATTTGACCAAATGCAGAAAGCACAGTGGTATCGAAGGTGTCACTAAACAGTAAGTCAGTAGGATTCGGCCCGGTAGGAGGCACATAGGCTTGGCGCAGAAACCCTTGCCCCTGGTCGGCACCATAGGCCACAACCACATCGCGTTCTATTTGCGCGAAATAAGCGCCAGCAATCCAGCGCATTGCCGCATCAGTATCATTAGAGGTTAATCGAATTTCGCCACTGAAATCACGCTGGCTTCGCTCTTGATATTGATAGCCATCACAAGATAACGATGTGTAAGGACCGTATACACCGGAAAAATCTTGACCGGGAGGAAGTACCACGAATGGCGATAGGAAATCACCGAACAGATCGCTTCTACCGGCGCCACCTAACTCCGCAGGCAGGTTGTTCATAGTTTCGCGATCAGCCTGACATTGAGGGGTTACCTCGTAACCGTAGAATGACGCACTAGTGCCATCTGATAATAAATACTCTTCTAAGTCGTTATAAGCCAATACGCCGGTTACATCAAAGCTACTGCCACTGTAATCGGCCTTAAGTGCAATTTCCGTAGTTTCTTGTTCATTTTCACCCGGCACATTGAATGCAAAAATAAACTCGTGGTCGTTAACATCTTTAAAATAAGCACTTTGACCAAATGCAGCCTGGAAGCTGGGAAGCGCAAAAGCCGCATTAAAATTTATTGCCCCACTTTCCACTTCACTACGAGAGGCCCGCAAATCAAAGGTTAAGTCATCTGTGGCTTCCCAGATAAGACGCCCTTTAAGTGTGGTATCTTCTAAAAAGTCCACCACGTCATCGCGACCTAAAAACACATTCTCATAAAAGCCGTCTGTGGTTGAATGCGAAGCCACAAAACGCCCAAATACATTATCGCTTAAAGGGCCTGTTATCATACCGCTGTAACGCTGGGTGTTGTTATTGCCCACACCAGCTTCAACGCGCGCTTCAAAAATGTCGGACGGCGTTTTAGTGGTTACCAAAATAGCCCCAGCAACCGCATTTCTGCCGTACAGCGCCCCCTGAGGCCCTTTTAACACTTCAATTTGCTGAATATCGGTCAAGGTTTCATTAAAACTATTCGGGTTTGTTTGCAAAACACCATCAACTACGTATGCAAACGTCGACTCTGCATCACGGGTTGAAATAATGCCGCGAATATTCACTTGGGTATCGCCTACATTGGCGGCATCCACAATACTTACATTGGGAATAAGGCCAATAAAATCACTGGAGCGTTCAACACCTGCCGCCTCTAATTCATTGGCAGAAAGCGCTGTAACCGCAATAGGCACTTCTTGAATACTTTCTGGACGTTTTCGCGAGATACTGATGACCTCAAATGCGTCTTCGCTTTCTGCCACTGGCGTTGTTTCCTGTGCAAAAGCATGGGGTACTGCCAAACTCGAATAACCGAGTGTGAGCGCTAAAGCGATTTGCTTTGCTAAGTAGTGCCTATCATTTGAGTGCATAGTTTCCTCCGAACCTCTGTTCGCTATTGTTGTTTTATTGTTTTTAACCTTCGCCACAGTGTGGTGTGACTAATACCCAGTTTTTGGGCGGCCTTGTGTTTATCACCCTGACACTGTTCTAGAGCGGCAAGGATCAAAGCTTCTTCTTGTGTTTTAAGTTGGCCTTCACCACGGTAAAACTGCGATTGGGTGGGGGCAGAAAAGAGTTCTGGTGTAATTTGTCGAAGTGCCGGCTCAAGCCGTTTTATGTCGTCAACGGTATGCAAGTAAGCGACTATACGCTCAAGTACATTCTCGAGCTCTCGGATATTACCTGGCCAATGGTGAGCGGTAAGGTACTTTGCGATGTGACTGAATACGTCAGCTTCGGTGTAAGCTAATCGGTAGCGCTCAACTAATTGGGTTAATTTAAACGAGGCGATGTGTTCAATATCATCAACACGAGCACGTAATGGAGGAATGAAAATATTAAAGACATTCAAGCGATAAAAAAGGTCTTCTCTAAATTCACCATTGGCGACCATATCGGCCAAGGAACGGTTAGATGCCGCTATCAGTTTTAAGTCGACGTCTTTTTCCTGATTTCCCCCTAGCGGTCGATAACTGCGCTCTTGGAGAAACCGTAATAATTTTGCTTGCTGATCTAACGCGAGTTCACTTATCTCATCTAAAAACAACGCGCCGCTATGCGCTTCTTCAATAAGTCCCTTTCGACCACCACGCTTAGAGCCCGTATAAGCACCATCTTGATGCCCAAACAATTCCCCTTCGAATAATTCGGAAGGAATAGCGCTGCAGTTAAGTGCAATAAACTTTCCTTCAGAATACGGGCTGTGTTTATGAATTTGTCGAGCAACAAGCTCTTTACCAGTGCCTGACTCTCCAAATAGCAACACATTACTTGGTGATGTGGCATATGCTTTTACTTGTTTGATTACGCCTTCGATTTCTTTGGAAACAAATACAAGTTCGTGTTTATCTTTTTTCTCTTGTGTAGCGGTAGCTTGTTGCTTGGGCTTCTTACGATATAGCTGATAGACGTACATGGGTTTAAAACCCTGACCGTGGTTAATGGTATCTAAGTGATACCACCACTCATTGCCGTTTATTTCGCATTCACCGTCTGTTTCTCTCTTGCCACCAATAGGATGAATAAGTGAGTCCAAGTCTAATTCAGCCTTGGCACTTAAGCTCAAATGCTCTCGTGCGGCTTTGTTCAGAGTAAGTGAGTCACCGTTTTCATCAACCATGATGATCGGCGTTTGAGATTGAAGCAAAAGCCAAGATAATAAGGCGTGATCTTTCTCACGCTTCTTCCACTCTTTAGCTTGCTGAATGGCAGCTTTGATGGTTTCTCTGCAAGACTCGACAGAGTAAACCAAAAACGAAGGGATATTTTTGTTATGGGCCAACCCACACACTAGGCTAGCCCCTACAATCGCAATATCATCCTTTTTACTTGCTAGATAAAACTGCTCTCTGGCCTGCTCTGCGGTTAAGTAAACACTTTCTGTAATGCTTACTCCAAGTTTCTCTTGTGCTGCATGAGCAACACAATAGGCCTTTTCAAAAGAGATAAAGTGGACGTTCTGTGCTACCTGACTAGCTTTTTCAAGAGCGTTATATACATCCCATTCTGTCGTATTTAATGAGACAACGGGAATAGGTAATGCAGAGCGCAGATATCGCGCGTTCGATCCGGCACTAACGACAACATCTGGTTCAAATGCTTCGATATGCCCTTGTATTTCAACTGAACTTCCAACTATCGCATCAACAATTTTAAATGTTGCTTCATCAGCGAAAGACGACAATACACTACTCATCAACTGGCTAAACTCGCTGTAGCCAAAAATGAGAACTCTAAGTAATGCACTGTCTGTGGTAGCAGTATTCACGTCATTGATTTCCATCGTGTTTCCTCTTTTCATGTTGCCCTTGTAACAACATGTGAAAACACGCTTTGATGTTGAACATAACACTGCAATTGCAGCCACTATGCCAACACAGAACAAAATGTCATCAATGCCTATTACACAAGGGCTGTATAGAATTCATCCCACCCCAGTGTAAAACTTGAACACCTCAAATAGCCAGTCAATTCATTTCACTTTGAAATTAAAATTTCATTATGAAAAATTATTTCTACTTTTCTTTACTTCTAAAACCTTGATATTTAGGCGTTGCACAAACTGTGTATTTGTAATCCGCTTACTGGTTCTTTTCTTGGCAAATTTGCAACACTGTACCTAAATCACATTTCAAAGAAATGTCCTGCACTTGCCAGTTAGCCAGCCCTTTTCGCGCCGCAGATGCCACGCTCACCAATTCATTTGATTCATATTCTTCCCAGAAATCTTCTAGGTTTTGTACACCAAATGAAACTAAGAACACCCCTTCCCCTTTCTGTTCTAAGTATTGCCCCACGGTACCTGTGGCAGACGTAGGTGAAACCAAAACAATAATCACTTCACCTAGCTGATACCTTGCAGTATTAGCCTCACGTGCGTGCAGTGAGTCGTATACTGGTTGCTGTTGGAATAGCGTATTAAACGCCTTTGTGGCTGATGCTAAATCGCGCACTAGAAAGTTAATGTGGTGAACACGTGTGATCATAAGAACCTCGTTGGAAAGCATTTAGTTTAAGTGTTAGCGAGTCGATTCAACAAGAACCAATGCAATTCCATGACCACCCGTTACATTCACCGCAATGTTAAAATTGGATGAGTTATGTAGAAGCCAAGAAGTGAAACGTATTTATCAATCACACTGATTCATTCTTTGCGTTACAAAATAGCATGTGATCTCATTACCATTGACCGAGTAGTCAATAGATAGCAATAGTCAGAAGAGTGAATCATGTTAGCGTCAAACATTTCTAGCCCCAATTTCAGTGAAGTCTTTAGCCAGGAACATCAGGCTCATGATACTAGCTCTTTTCTACCAGATAGTGTGCGAACTAAGGACAAGCCAGCGAAAACAGCTCTAGTTGCTGAAGGTGGCGGTCAGCGTGGTATTTTTACCGCGGGCGTGCTTGACACGTGGTTAGAGCATAATTTTGACCCTTTTGACATTCTTATTGGGACGTCAGCGGGCTCCCAAAACTTAACCAGCTTTGTAGCAAGGCAGAAAGGTTATGCTAAACGTTTGATACGCGGGCTAACACGCCACAAACGTTTTTTTCAGTTAAGTCGTGGGTTTCTAGGTAAACACATTGTTGATTTGGACTGGTATTTTGACAAAACCCAAGAAACCAAGCGTCAACTCGACCTTGAGACAGCCAAACAAAATGTGCTTGGACGGGAGATTCTATTTACCGCAACAAATATTCGAGACAGAAAAGCGTACCTATTAAACCCTTTAACCCATAAAAACCAATGGCTGGATTTAATAAAAGCATCTAGCGCATTACCCTTTTTGTATAAGCAGGGTGTACCGCTGCGAAGCATTCATGCTAGTAACAGTCATGTTGATGGCGAGACTGAAGCTGCAAATACCGACTACTATGCAGACGGTGGGCTAGCAGCCCCACTACCGGTTATAGAAGCGTATGAACGAGGTGCGAAGAAAATTGTGGTTATACGTACGGTAGACAAAAGTTTTGATGCACAATCGATTTGGCTACAGCGACTTCGCGGTATAGTGTGCTCTACTGGTCAGTGCCCGAAAACCATTGATTATATGTTGCAGCATGAACAAGCGTATCGAAAAGCGCTGGACTTCATTGCCAATCCACCGGATGACGTTGAGATTGTTCAAATATTCGCGTCAGCAACAATGCAAAGTAAGTTATTGGGCAGCACGGATGTTGAATTAAAACACGATTATCGATTAGGTCAGCAAGCTGGCCATGCCTTTCTAGAGGAACAAACGTTTTTACCGGTCCAAACTTATAATCAACTCATGCCGTGTGCTCACCCAGCAGTGATTGATAGCACAGTTAGGCACACACCGATGGAGAACATTAGCTTGCCCATTGCATGTAATCAATAAATACCGCACTCCACAAAACAATCGCTATAAGCATTGAAACCAAGACTCCTGCCGAACCAAGGTCTTTCGCTAAACCAGATAAGGGGTGAATTTCTTTGCTCATTCTATCAATAGTAACTTCAATAGCCGTGTTGACAATTTCAGCGAAAATAACAAAGAGAATTGCACTGAACAATACGGCTTTTTCAACAGCGTCAATGGGCCAGAAAATTAGCGCGACAGCGGCAACAATCAATAGAATGCACTCCTGTTTAAAAGCTGCCTCATTTTTTAACAACCACGTCATTGCCCGTTGTGAATTTTTGAACGCCAATAATAAACGCAGTGCCCCTTTGGGCTTATTTTTGTTATCAAACACGCGTGTGTCTGATTTCTGATTTAGGTTCGACATGCTTGAAATATATCCATATCTGATTGATAAGAGCGACTAGTAATGTGAGTTAACCCCAGCAAGGTGTCATACAGGTTGTCATGAGAAAAAGGTTGCTGTGAGCGTTGTTCTACACAAGCTTTGAACTGGGTATTGTCAAAATGTGAATTCCAAAATACCAGAGGAACATGGGTTTGCGCCTCAGGCGCAAGAGAATAAGGAAAGCCATGAAGAAAAATCCCATTCTCACCTAACGATTCGCCGTGATCGGATACATACAACATTGACGAGTCTGGTACATCAGAGAGCATTTCAATTACTTGGCCGATAATGTAGTCGGTATAAACAATAGTATTATCATAGGTATTTATCAATTGTTCTTCAGAACAATGCTGGATGTCGCTGCTCGGACAGTCGGGTAGAAACCTCGCAAATTCAGGCGGGTAACGCAAATAGTATGTCGGCCCATGTGAACCAATCATATGAAGCACGATAATGCGGTTTTGATCTGGCTTTTTTTGAAGTTCACTGCGTAATTCATTCAATAAAATTTGATCAAAACAAAACTCTCCATTGCATAAGTTTGGGTCTCGGGTCGGGTCAAACTCTATCGTTTCAACCCGTTTGCATACACCTTTACAGCTGCTGTTGTTGTCAATCCAAGTTACATTTACACCGGCGCGCTGAATAACATCAAGAGCATTATCCTGTTTGTCAGCCACTCGTGATTCATACTCTTCTCGATTGAGCCGTGAAAACATGCAAGGTACGGATACTGCGGTAGCTGTACCACAAGATTCAACATGACTAAAACTCACTGCGCCTAAGCTTTCAATATTGCGTGTAGTTTGCCGGTAGTATCCGTTACTTGCGAATTTATCTGCCCTTGCAGTCTCTCCCACCACCACAACGGTGGTATGGGGTTCAACGGCGGCATCACCGGCTAACACGGGTGACTCATCAAGTACGCGATAGGGTAACTCAGCATAAAGGTACGTGTTGCGTACGTATTTCGCTGCGGAATCATAAAAAGCGTAAGGGATGATGTACTTCACCAAACCCTTATTATTTCTACCAACCGAAGAATAATCTTTATAAAAAACTGGCCCCAATAAGCACAATAGTTAAAGCGGCTACTACATTAAGAAATAAGATGATTTTTACTCTTTTTAACAGTGAGTCGCGTAAGGTAAGTCTTGTGATGAATATAAGTGGCAAAGCACATGCCACCAGAAGAAACAAGATAACGGAGACGTTCAAGTAAGAAAGCACTTCGCCAGAGTTGGTCTCGGCCAAATTTTGTATCATCGTACTATCGAAAATGATGCCAAAGCTCACGTTGGCATAAAGCAAAAAGCTGGCAATGAAAACACTAACCGCAACTACCACTCTAGGCGTAAATAACGCGCCTACTAGGCTAAAAAAACAATATTAATACTGCTTAATAGCACTGGCACTGAAAGGTAAAAGAGCCATTCTCTTAATGTTTCGGGAGAAGCACTTTGATAAACGTGCATTAGAAAGGGAGCGTTAAAAAACAAAGACATCATAACTGATGCCCCTATCAAAAATTGTACCGACGACAAATGAAAGTTAAACGTACGCAATGCAATCATCTTAATATAAAACCAAAATGCTATAATTGCGGTGTACGATAGGGTAAAAAGCTTAAGGTATGCTTAAGCTTTACTACTTTATATTTTGTTGGGCTTTTGGTAGCTAATTACCCACTTGGCACGAATAGGCACGCCAACAATTTAAAGTGTTAACTGCTCGCCGCTCATTACTTGCAGTAAGAATGGCGTCAACCCAACAACACCCACTAACATTAAAAGCGTCATTGTTACTAAAAAACCTGCCGTCGCGTATTTGACATTCTTGTTCCGACTTCTTGTTGCGTAGAAGTACAGTTGTGCGCCACCAAGCGGCAGTAAAAAACAACCGAACGTCCAAAATGGGAAGAAAATATCTCCAAAAACGGGCGTACCACCTAACATCGTACCGTTTATAAAATAGCTAAACACCCCGACTCGCAAAAACCACTGTGCGTTTGAAACCAAAAACAACCTGATTGCCCACTTCCTATGGCTGGTAATATCCCGATTTCTGGCAGTTTTCACCGTTAAATATGCAAAGGTTAAAATAAGAAAACCGTTAATACTGGTACCAACGGCTGAGAGTGTGTCAGGACTAGCGCCTTTTATCCACGAAAGATAAAAACCAGACAATGCCAGGCACATAACGGTAACTAAATACACATACCCATTAATTTTGTGAAATGTTGGCGCAATTGCGCGTACTTTGGGAACTAATTGAAGTGCGCCCCCGAAGGCAACTACTCCCGCGCCTATGGCATGAACCGCAAAAACAAGGTTTCCTAAAGTATCACCTGATGTATAAGGTGTGCTGCCAAATGCTTCCCAGCGGTTCCAAATAGCCATATTATTATTGATGACTGAGTAGCCATAAAACGACATGATGTAATAAAAGAAAAACCATTGCCCTGTAAGTATTGCCAGAAACCAAAATATTGAAGAATATTTTAGCGCTTTATCGGCAAGTAATTTTGTCGTTTTTGGGTTTGTAGTTCTACCCCTGAATCATTTTTACTCTGTGATGGTTTTACTAACTTTTCTGAGACCATGCCCATAACACGTCCTTTTTCGTTCAACTAATTTCCGTTGAATTTTGTCCAAACGCATCATTTATGTCGTCCGAATGGGCATTTTCGGACAAATCGGTTACTCAATAGCTGCTTTTTTATACTGAAATGACTTTTTGTAGGCTGTTGGCGTCTCGCCAACTTGCTTTTTGAATGCAGAATTAAATGTCGATTTCGACTTAAAACCAACTTCATAAGCGATAGTTGAAACTAATTTCTCAGAATTCGTAAGCAATGCTTTTGCCTCTTCCACTCGATAGCGATTTACGAATTGAAAAAAGTTAGTCTCTAAATATTGAGAAAGCGTCTCAGAAATATGGTTTTCGCTAACCGAGATGTGATTGGACAAACTGTTTAAAGACAAATCTTCATCTTTATATAAACTTTGCTCTACCATAGCCGACGTTAATTTATTCGCTATCAGACCCATTTTGTCCTGTGAAATAATCGCTTCTCTGTCTGTGACCATCGGTTCACTGCTTTTTTCTGACTCAGTTAATTGAATTTGTTTAAAAGCCAGTTGAACAAACGATATAAGCACACCTAATTCAAAGACTGGCAGAAATACACCAATAGAAAGCCACTTAACACCAAAAAAAGTTAACGCATAATCAGCGGCATAAAAAAGCCAAACTAAACCCCATAAAAAAAGTAGCACCCTAAGCCAGTCCATCGAACGTTGTTCAATGGCTGAATATTTATCCATTAATTGTTGCTTATGCTTAGCATGTAACACAAACGCGGCAAACAAGTAGGCAAAGGTGAATAAAATGAAGGTAATAGCAGCTGTAGCACAGGTAAAAATCGCCACCTTCCAAAGTTCAGGATCTCTTGTACTAGGGTTAGCCAATGCCAACTTTTGCTCGGAACTCATTGAAAAGACAAAAGGAATCATCACCACTACAATTATTAGTGGGCCACTTAAAGCAATAAGTTGACTCTTTAGCGTGACACGTCTAGTTGGCAACATCGCTGTAAAAGCGTAGAAATAAAGCGCTGGTCCTAATAACATTCTAATTGGCAGTTGAAATCCTGCTATGCTCGGTGCATACCGATACACACCAGAATAGATATAAAGCTCGCCTGCAATATGGATGAATAGTAAAAACAGTAACCCAGTCAGATATTTATTCTGTTTATACCTTGGTTCCCATGCCGTTCTTGCAAGAGCAGAAATAATCACTCCCATCATCGCAGAATACAAAATGGTGGGCACCACGTTAATCATCATATTTTTCCATTGGGTTTTGACTAGCTAATTTTTTGATGGTAGACAACCATTTCTCTTTTAATCCAATAGTGCCTTGTCAGAAAAAGAGTAAAAGTACTTCACCGACCAATTGTAGTGTCATCGTGGTGTAACGTATAACTACTCATTAAACGTTCAATACTGCCATCATTTTTAGCCGATTGAATAGCTCGATTTATAGATGGTAGCAGCTTAATGTGCTCTGCTCTTAACCGTAAGACCAGGTGGCCGGCATTGTTGTTCATAATACGTTGGATAGGAATTCCCAATTCTTTTGACCAAAACTGTGCCGCTGCCTGTTCGATAATAGCGACGTCGAATCGTTCCATTGATAGCCCTTTCACCAAGAGTTTCTCAGAGGCAAAGTCTATTCGCTGAAAATATTCTTCATTAACATACATATAGCCCGCTACAGTGCCCACAGACAGGCCAGCTATATCGTCCAACGAGTTTATCTTAGATGGTTTACCTGCTAATCGATAAAAACTCTCTGTGAATGCGAAAATAGGCACACTGAAGACGTAACCCTGTAGCGACTTGTTATCGCTAAACCAGTCTGGATTTACAAAATCAAAGTCCAACAACCCCTCTTCTAACGCTTTTACTGCCCGCTTTGTCGGTAACACCACTGACTCTATCTCAATTCCAGCCCGCTCCATTATCATCGGAATAAGCTCAGCGTAAATACCAGGATGCTCCGGATTGCCCGTATAGTCATAGGGAATTAAACCTCCGGATGCATCTACATCATATCGAAGCTGCGCTTGCGCTGTCGTCGGTGATTGAAAAAAACATACACTTACCACAATTACACTTAGGCGAATTAACCTGCGCATATACCCGACATCCCTCCTGCTAGTAATATGCTAGTAATTAATTAAGTAGAATAAAGAGAAGTATTCAGTCCCTTCCTTATGACGGTATAGCTTACTCAAAGGTGCGTCAACACATTTGGTGATTTTGAAATATTGGATAGTAAGAGCTTGATATTGAGAGAAGTGTAAATTTCAACAAGGACAAAAAAACCGGCCTTTGCCGGTTCTTTGTATTTGGCGGGCCGAATGGGATGAGTATGGGCACTGGGAGTTACTCATTAAAATCTAGATTAACTCATTGTTAAATAAACCTTTTCAAAAGTGAAGATGGGGCGCACCCTACATATATTAAGTGACCAAACTTAAATGAGTTAATTATAAGAAATTAAATATCAGGAATGATATCCGATACGATGGCAGTTTATCTTGGAGAAAACAGATATCTTTGGATGAAATCAATGGCTACCCTTTCAAGAACGGTTTTAATGATACTTCTATTCATTGGATGAGTGTGATTACCAAAGGATATTGGCGGTATATAAAGAGCAAGCGAATATTTGACGTAATCACACTATCAATGTTTCGGTGATTCGGTTAGTTAGCTTTGCCAACTGCAACACAATGCTATTCAAGTATGTCTCAACCATATATAGCGAACACTGCTTACGTTTATGGCTATATTTCTTTCAGACCTGAGCATGTATTCCCCATTAAGAGATTCATGTGTAAACGAACTAAAACCTCATCTACTCGATCGTCGATACTACAATTTTCGCAGAATGTCATTTACAGTCCTTTGTGCTGAAATTGAAACTGCGAGATAGCTATTTGTAAATCTATGCGCACCAGTCGTTAGGGAACCTGTCAAGGTGTATAGCCAACCGTGTTCTTCTTCATTCTGATTCCAAACTGCTCCTGTATACCAATTCAATTTAATACCATACGCTTGTTCGCCAATGAAATAAGGAGAAATTTGGGATTTTTCATGCATTTTTTCAACAAGTGCGTTGTCCATCTGGAATGGGTTGCTTGATATGCCTCCGCAATTGATAAGATATGAAAAACCATTGCCAGTATATTCAAGTGTCGAAGAGAGACTTTCATTCTCGATATCTTCGCTCAAATAAATCTTGCCTTCTTTAAGAATGAGGGAATCTTCATCCGGATATTCAACACTATGCACCATTCCTTCTTTCAACCACCTCAAAAGTCTCTCCCCATTGACCTTTGGAATTGGAGCCCAGAATTTGTCAAATATGCGCCGATATTTTGTCAAAAACAATTCTTTGTTTTTCAGGTCAAGTGCATTCCAAACAAGTGGGATAGTGTATTCATCCAGCAATTTGGCCACACTAAACCACAAAGAATAAGCATCCGCCAAATCAATGCTTTCTTGCAGCATTACTTGTTGCGGTTTAACGTCAAATCCATCCTGCTCGATATCATCATGATCTCGACCTAATACTGTTTGCATATCGTCCTCAACTAAATTTTGAATGGACGTTAATCCTTTTGGACACTCGTAGAATCGCCCCTTTTTCTTAAACTCCTGTACTCGCAACTCTGATAACAAAAGAGATTGGACATCTTCTAGCGTAAGAGATTGTTTTTTAGATTCCAACTCGTTAATCAAATTTGTTAGGTATGGATAATCAACAAAGTAAGAACCTAGCTTGAGTTGTTTCGGTCTTACAAACGGTAGTTTACCACTGCGTGAATACCACAAGATGTTATTAGGTTGCCATCGAGATTCTTGGCTAACACCATTACCAGTGTGATGCAACATCCGCATTGTCGCATCTATTGAGGATAAGCTTGAGCCACGAATCAGCACTTTCTCATTAGATTTTATTCGCCTAATACTCTCGATGTCCCAGCCATCAATATATCCTGAAAAACTCTTAAAGATATCTGGCTTCTTGGATTTAATATTTCCAAGAGCTAAGACTACAAACTGATATCCGTTACAGGTTTGTTTAGCGCCAACATTATTTTCCGTATATTTTACTGTAACGGTATTGTCCTCGAGCTTTGTCAACTCAACCACATTACCACTTATAATATTGACCGCAATATTTGGCCTTGTAGAAGGGTTATTGGATTTCCATCGCTCGTCTAATGCTCTGGACATTGCATTTCGGGATGGATACTCTGCACCAGCTTCTTTATCTCCAGTTTTTTCCAATATCTCTTGAATTATTTCAAACTCATGATAGTCAGGACCAAGCGTTTCTGCTCGCATATTAGCTAAAACTGGCGTTTCCTCAGGAGTCCATGCGACACCATGACCAAAAGTATGCTCCGCACTAAAAACGTCCAATGATAATACCACGGAATCAGGAAATGAATCTCCTAGGCGGATTACAAATTCACGAGCACCTGCCCCACCACCTATTACTGCAATTCTAATTTGGTCCATATACATTTTCTCTTTCAATGAGTAAATTTCTAGATCTGATAATTACGGAGACTTTTAACGATCTTCATCAGTTCTCTAGTACCTAAATTAGTAGTAGGGAAGGTAAATCTATTTAAATCTCCTAGATGTTCTACAGAGAGGTAAACTTGATTAGATTTGTAAGCACCACTATCTTCGTCTTTTAGTTTCAGACTGATTCCAAGTGCTTTAGTCGAATGACTAATTCTCTGTGCAATAAAATTTAAAATAAGACCAAAGCCAGCGCATGTTAGAACATTATCAATGTTAAAAGTCTCTGATTCTTGAGTTTCCGTATATTCCTTTACAACAATAGAAGAATACTTAATCCTATCTTTAGGTACATTGAATAATTTGCTTAGTTCCTTCCACGATTTATCCAATTGTTCTTTTGTAATTTGACCATAACTATCTTTGAGAGACTCTGAGGCGACTTGCAAAACGTCTTTTGTAGCGACAGACAAACACCCTCTGTCAGCCAAGTGAAGAAATACAGAAGCTGCCTGTGTTTGTGTGAAGGCACTTAAAAGCTCTTCTTTCGTAGGTGCTATTTGTTCGGCATTAATGCCTAGACTGGCTAGTGAGTCAGCCAATACTTTCCTTTCCAAAACCATAGAACCTTGGTTTTTGAAATGCTTTATCAATCGATTACAGTCAATGTGTTTTACTGAAAGCTCCCCTGTCGATAAGTCCGTATCAATAACGTCAGCAGAATTCAATATTCCGCTATTACCTGGGCTTGCAAAAGTAAATTCCACAGTTCTTCTATTATTCATAATATTTTAGCCATAGTTGGATTGAGTAAAAAAAATGTACATTATATATAAAGCATCCTGATTCGCTCTCTCGGACAAAAAAGACAATTTTTTACTTTTTAGTGCAAAAAACGCGACAACTAGCAAAGGTGCGAACAAGACCCGGATATGAGATCCGTAGCGGCACAATAATTCACAAAGCTCTCTCCATGAGCCACCAGTTCACCTATGCCGACATTGAGTTTTCCATCAAAAGCCGCCGGGCGAGAAGGAGATCTTCTTATTCTGGTGGCAGGAAATGACCGTCTCCCATATCATTTAGCAACGATGTTCCGCATTCATTATGAGCAACAGTAGTATAGTCTTAGTGATGACGCATTGGAGAAGCGTTGTATGAAATTTCGTCGATGCGTCAGTCTGCCCAGTTGCCACTGGATAAAGCCATTCCAGACGGTACGACCATCATGAACTTCCCGCACTTTCAGGAAAAGCAATAGTTCACTCATTAACTATTCAAAACAGTAATTCAATAGCTGTCCGATAGCGGTGTGATGATTGGTGTGGATGCGAAGAGCAGCTTAGCACATACACTGCTTACTAATTTTGCCAACAAATATGACTTTAACCAAATGAATAATCTGCTGCATGGCGATGAAGAGATCATTTCCGGCGATGCCGGTAATTCAGGCGCAGAGAAGCGAGCAGTTTCAAGTTACGGAAGTGGAATGGCTGAAAACAGAGTACTTCGGCAAAGTCTATGTATTAAAAATGCGTCACTGTAAATACAAAACCACCATCTACATCGGTTACCTAAAAGGTAGCATCCGGGCAAAGATAGAACAGCCGTTTAGGCCAATCCAATGTCAGTTGAGCTTCATTAAAGCACGGTTACTAATGATAAGATACTTACAGTTAGCCATGCTAATCACCATGGCTAACCTGTTTAAACTAGACCAGATATTGCAACGACAACCAAAATCTGGCTGAAATCAGGGAATAGCTCGGAATAGGGCCGAAATACAACGCAGAACGACCATTAATTGCTCAAAATTTGAAATTTGCGTTCAAAAAGGTACGGTCCGTCCAAAGTCTCGCTTACCACCTAAATTGTAAGACTTAATAACAGTTTCCCCTAGTTAAAAAAACAGAGAAATAAACAAAAGTTCGTTGAACTGGATATTAATTAACCGTACATTGAGTAAAATACAAACAACGAATAATTGAAACATTTGGTATTTCACGGACGAATTTCATGAATCTATTTACAAGCACTCTTGCCCGTATTTATGCTGGAATGAAAGCAACATTTCATACAGATAAGCAATTAGCAGACTGGGTCGTTTCTTTAGAAAACATTGAACCTGCTAAACAAGCAATATGGGCTAAATCTTATCTAGAACTAATCAACAGAATTGGACATCGCTGGCTAACCAAGCAGCTTTTATCTTTTGATGATACTGAAGCATATGCGCTTTTAAACAGCGCTTGTGCAGAGACTATTAAGAATTATCAATCTAAAAATCCTGTTGAAATCGATATTGCAAAGTTTTCTTATACTTTAACAAATCGATTAATGAATACCGATGTCAGAAAAGAGAATGCAACCTTTAAAAACGTAGATCCATATACCTTTCAGCGCTTACTACAATATCATTTCAATCAACATCAATACGATATTTGGACTGGAGACGAGTATGTTTCAAGCTTTCGAGAAGTGGTTATTGCAGCGCTCGAATCTCGCTCTTCCAAAAAGAACGGCTCAGTATCTCGTACTACAAAGAGCGGTTATAACGCTGTTAAAATTATAGATGTGTGGGAGCATATTATATCCGAAGTGGAAGACGAATTTGGCGAAGCAGCGGCACGCCCTACATCACTTAAAGTGGTTGAAGCGCTCGCAGCTAGGCTTGATCTGACTGAAAACGAAGTAAATGCAGCTATAAAGCTAATCAAGCGTTCAATTGAAAAACGTCCCAACAAAAATAAATAATAATTCACATCAAGATCATATATATCGCTGAAGAGCATTGGTTTTATATACTTTTAGCACTGTTTGATATCTTTGTTTATATGAAGAAATTTGAATTTTAGCGCACTTAACTAAGTATCATTTTGTCGTTGAACATACTCTGCAAATTTCAAGTGTCCTTTCAACCTTGGTAGGTCGTCCGCAGAAACTTTACCTTGCTCAACCATATGGCGGAATGCTCTGATTTTATTTCTATAACCTTTCGTTAAAATTACAGTATCTTCCTTCACTAAGAGCCCATGAATTTTTAAACGTTGTCCTTTTTCAGCATCAGCGAAATAGGTTTTATCAGTGTTCAGGGAAAATGTCGTCGCTTCAAATATAGAATGAAGTTCGCCAGCGATTTCTGACTTAAACTCGGCTTTACCTGATAAAACTATGTCATCGGCATAGCGTGAAACCTGCAAACCATACTTATTAGCCATTGCCTTTAGGCCCGCATCCACATCTTTCATAACAAGATTTGATATAACCGGGCTAGCCGGTGACCCTTGAGCTAATTTTGAGTTAAGAGAGCAAATATTTGAGAGAAGTGTAGCTGAACCATGTGAATAACCAAGCTCTTTGAATGCTTCAGATATTTGGAGGTCTGTTATCGATGAAAAAAAGTTTTCTATATCGACTGAGTAAACCCATTTTGCTCCCTGATGTGACTTAGCTGCATCAACAAAAGATTTGCCTTTTACGAAGCCATACACATGATCTTCAAAAACTAATGCAGAGCTCAAATGAGCTCCCAACCACTTTTGGACGACTTTCAGCGCAACTCGTGGCGAATGAATTGTTCTTGTCTTTTTACCCTGTTTAATTTGAAAACTACGATAAAACTTATGCTGCTTTTTGGATAATGCATAAACAAAATCGAGCGAATAACCAAATAGAACTGCTATGCAAACTTCGGAAATACCAATTGGCAAAGACTTGCCATAAATTTCTTCGAGCTCTTGCTTACAAGCTGTTCGATGATTTACAGGCAATGCCTCTAGGAATTTATTGAAGGAATTAAAAGAAACTAGGAGCGGCGCGGCATTCATGACACTGTACTTTTAATAAAATTTACAACGATGGACAAACGTCCAGCCGGGCGAAGCACGGATGGACGTTTGTCCATCGGTGTTTCTGTGTCTAGCCTTCGCAAACGGGCATGATCCACACCCTCGCGACAATCATTCGCCGCTCCGTAGGTAAATATCACCATTTTTTTCGTCCTAATTCAAGTACTCTCACAATATCTGTTCCATTTCTAGATTTAATCGATGGGACTACATTTAGCCCCATCATTGTAAGCACATAGTTACCATCAGGGTGTTCTCGCACAACAATCCCCTTTTTTATCAACTTATCTAGGATTCTACTAACCCAGCTAGCCGTTGTATCGGGGTAATCGTGTTGAAAGATTTCGGCTAACTCAATTGCTTTAATCGGCTGGCGCTCTTTAATAGCCTTAAGTAACAGGATATTTGATGGAAGCATCGGTTCACTGTTAATCCAATGCATCGCATTAAGCTTGAGACCTGACAAGACAAGCATTTGATTAACAACCTCTGTTATCTCATCTTTTTTAAGCTCTCCGCCTTTAGTTGACTGAAGCCAAATACTAATTACATCTTCAGCCCCATAGGACAAGTACAACTGTTCTACTGAATTTTCAAAACGGGAATTAATCAGCTGAACTATTCCTGCTTCAAGCTCTTCACTCTTTCTTGATTTTAAATAGACTGTTTGGACTTCAACATTGTATTTACTTGATAATCGGTTGCATAACTGCTTGATTTGACGACGCGTTACATGGCCTACTTTTGTGTCTTCGCTTAGTTTGTCTTTGGGAATATACAGAACAATAGAGTCGTCATTAGCTCTGACTTGTATATCTACGACAAAATATTTCGAAAGCTTGTCTGGATATTCGCTAATATCATCAATGTTAAGCAAGCCCAGCCTCCTTCCATACACTTATAATCGTTTTACAATATGCAGATGCTCTATCTGGCCATGATCTCGCACTGTCTAACTTATGAGTCTGAAGACTTATAATCTTGTTATTATCGATACAGATTAACTTTTCAGGCTTGTAATCAGCTATAACCCTCGCGTCATACGCTCTTTCCAGCATTTCTGCCAATTCTTCCGAAGCTTCGTTTAAACGGTTAATCAAGCGACTTTTTTCTGTCAATGTAATGATGCCCTGCCTGTGAAAATGCTCAACTGATTTCTTAAGTCGCAGTCTGATAGTATCTCTAAGGCGGTTTGGAATTTCTTTATGAGGAGTAGATTTCCATTTCGGATCCAAGAACGCTAACATTTCCCTTGTTATCAGAAACGCAGCATAATAAAAACGATTAAACGCACTTCTACCATACAAATCCCTATCAGCTATAGGCTGCTTTTCTAATGCAAGCTTGCTAAGAGCTTCACCAACTAATTTCATCAGTAATGCCCCTTGATATATCCACCAACCTTATTGAACATATACTGCTAGTGTCCTGTTTGATCATCATGTGTTGTTTGCTCAAATAGTTCGCTTATCTCACAATTGAACAAAATGCAGAGTTTATCTATTGCTTCAAGATCTACTTTTTGCGCTGTTTCACGGTAAAGCAGAGTTATAGTATTTCTACTCACCCCTGTCTCTCTGGCAACGTCTGCAATTCGCATTTTGTGCTCGCCCATTAGTCTTGCGAGGTGACATTTGATCACTGTTTGCTCCGAACAACATGTCTATTGTCACTAGATTAACACCCACGACTTAAGATGCAATTTTTTAAGTTGAAATGAAAATTTAGAAGATGAAGGTCAAAATACAGTCAGATTCATATCATATGAAGACACGTATTAAGGATTGTGAATTTATATAATTATGCATTCTACTCAATCAACCACAGCAATAGACAACATAAGAGTTATATAAAAAAACCATTAATAAGAAAATGTTATTAAAAATTATTATCAAACATAAATGGTATCGCAGCAATGATGCTCATTAATCAAGTTTGTGTATTGAATACAATTTATTAGCTCGATACTAATTGAACCCCAACCTTTGTCTGTAGCTTTGTTATATTATTGTATCCCATTGTTTTACATACATTTGATAAAGTTTCCAAGTTGACACCAGCCCCTGACCATCTACATATATGAGTGCCCACTCACATAAGCGAAAGGTCAGCATCATGACTTCAAACGAAGATAAACCACTATGTGAGATAGAACTCAAGCAAACATCTTTGAAAAAGAGAAATGAGGCAATTTTAAAGATCATAACGTCTGCTCTGATTTCTATCTCCAAAGCTTATTCTGAGTTGGAAAAAATTGACACCAAACTACCTGAGAACATGAAGGGGTATGACGATGAAAACTAACCAACAAACCCGAATAGTAGGATATTTACGAGTCAGTACGGACAGACAAGCAAAAGAAAATCACTCTCTCGCGGATCAAGAGGAAAGTATTAAACAATGGGCAGTTGAACACGATGCAGAAATTCTGGATATGTTTGTTGATGAAGGCCGTAGCGGTTTCAAGGGTTCGCGACCAGCGTATGAAAAGATGTTGACTGAAATCCAAACGGGGCAATTGCTCGTTGATTACGTAGTTGCCTATAGTCAATCGAGATTAGCCAGAAACGAAAGAGAACGCCACACTGCTGTGCATATTCTTGAGCAAGCTGGGGATAGATTCATTTCGATCATGGAACCCTCTCCTGAAGACCGAGATATGGACTTCATGATGAGTACTGTTCAGGGTGCTATGTTCGAAATGCAAAGCCGACAACAAAGCAAACTAGCTTCTACCAAATTAAACAAGTATGCCAAGCTCGGCTATCATACAGGCGGCATAGCACCATTTGGCTATAAGTCCACAGAGGTTCTGGACCCGATAGATAATCGAAAACGCAAAGTCTTAACGATCAATGAAGAAGAATCTGAAGTTGTACGAATTATATTTAAATTATCTCTAAACGGCACTAGCGGTACTCGTATGGGTACAAAAGCCATCGCGACATATTTGAACGAGAATTGCATCAAAAGGCGGGGAAAAGCTTGGTCTTTCAACGATATTCATAAAATTCTGACTGACACCATTTATTATGGTGAAAGATTGTACGGAAAAAACGAGAAAAAGTCTGCGCAATAATAGTGAGCCAACCGTTCAAAAAGTTCCGTCAATCATTGATAAGGCGGTTTTTGATGAGGTAAAAGAGGAACTGAAATTTAACGCCCCTCAGAAAAACAACCATCAGGCTATCACTTCACCTGCTCTATTGACCGGGCTAGCCAAATGTAGTGTATGCGGTTCAAATATGGTTATAAACACCGGAAAAAGTGGTAAATACAAGTACTACAAATGTCGAAATAGAATTAAATGCTCTGTTAAATCTTGCGATATGAGACAAATCCCGAAAGATAAACTAGAAGAAGCAGTGTTATCTGAAATACGGGAAAAATTGCTCAACAATATGACAATGAACGCTCTGTTAGAAGACATAAAGCACGCAGTTCGTGACAGGTTTTCAGAATATGAAGTAAAGCTTTTTGAACTCAATAGTAAAAAAGGCAAGATTGAGTCTAAATGTCAAAGGCTGATCGAGTTAGTCGGTTCCGGCGAGTTAATACCATCAGAGCTCGTCAACAAAAATATTGCCCAACATCAGACAGACATTCAGCGCCTCGAAGTGAAGATTAACGAATATAAGAACTTTCTAAAAGTTCCAATAAAAAAGTTTGGGCCCAAAAAAGTCGCGGTTTTTCTCGAAGCTGCTAGAGCTGTTCTGCTAGAACCTGGTACAAATGTTTGCAAAAGTCTTTTATTCGCTCTTGTAGATAAGATAACTGTGCGTAATGAGAGCGTATTAGTAAAGGGAAGAAAGTTTAAAACGATGGGGCTTATTTCGGGCTATGAGGCTGGGCACTCATTTTTCAGAGTGCCCAGTCACATGTCAATTTGGCGGAGAGAGAGGGATTCGAACCCTCGATACGCTATTAACGTATACACACTTTCCAGGCGTGCGCCTTCAGCCACTCAGCCATCTCTCCAAATTGTTGTAACTGCTGCGTAGCAACACTTACTTAATAGGTTTCAAGGTTTTGCCTTGAGCGCGCGTATAGTAGGTAATGCCGCGCGCTTAATCAAGAACTTGCTAAAAATTAATGAACAAGTGCTTATAAAACGTTCTTTTACAGGCCGCCTTTAGCTTTTAATTCGGCTGAAAAGTTTAACATGCGATCAAGTGGTATTAGTGCGCCTTCGCGTAAAGCGTCATCCACAAAGATTTCATGGCCATCACTTTCCCCTGTTAAAGACGCCTTAATGGCCTCTAATCCGTTCATCGCCATCCACGGGCAGTGAGCACAGCTTTTACAGGTTGCACCGTTACCGCCCGTTGGGGCTTCAATAAAGGTCTTATTTGGCGTAAGTTGCTGCATCTTATAAAAGATGCCTTTGTCGGTTGCCACAATAAACGTGTCGTTATCCATGGTTTGCGACGCTTTAATCAACTGACTCGTTGACCCTACCGCATCAGCCATTTCAACCACGCTTGCCGGTGATTCTGGGTGAACCAAAATTGCAGCATCAGGATACAAGGCTTTCATGTCGGCCAGCTTCTGCGCTGAGAACTCGTCATGAACAATACACTCACCCTGCCACATCAGCATGTCGGCACCAGTTTGTTTAGCAATGTATGAGCCTAAGTGCCTGTCTGGACCCCAAATAATCTTCTTACCTTGGCTGTCGAGATGCTCGACAATTTCAAGGGCAATACTAGATGTGACTACCCAGTCGGCGCGCGCTTTAACTGCCGCTGACGTGTTGGCGTAAACCACAACGGTATGATCAGGGTGTTGGTCACAGAATTCACTGAACTCTTTTACTGGGCAACCAATGTCTAGTGAGCACGTTGCTTCTAGCGTTGGCATAAGTACGGTTTTCTCAGGGCTTAATATTTTTGCTGTTTCACCCATAAAACGTACACCAGCAACAATTAAAGTTTGTTCTTGTGCATCACGACCAAAGCGCGCCATCTCTAGCGAGTCTGCTACACAACCACCCGTTTCTTCAGCCAATGCCTGAATTTCATGGTCGGTGTAATAGTGAGCCACCAGCACCGCGTTGCGGGCTTTTAGCAAGGCTTTAATTTCAGCCTTTAGCTCGGCTTTACGTGCTTCTGATAATGGCTGTGGTTTTGCTGGGAACGGGTATTCAACCTGATCCACTCGAAATGCTACTGACATTAACCTACATCTCTGTTGCGACAAGGGTGCGGATTATACCCAACTGTCATAAAAATTACACACTACATAGACGACAATAGCGTAATAAAATAGTCGTATTAATGCTTACTGTATTGTCTATGGGGTAGAGCCCGATGTTTTGCGTGTTGGGGAGTATTTGGTTTTGAGCTTGATGGTGGGTCGTGCTGGATTACTCGTCACTGCGTTCCTCGCCCTTCGGGCCGTGCTAAAGCACGTTCAAAATCGCTGCGCGAGTTTTGTCGACCAGCTTCGCTGGTTCAAATCCTAATTTTACATTGAAGGATGTTTTGCGTATTAGGGAGTATTTGGTTTTGAGCTTGATGGTGGGTCGTGCTGGATTCGAACCAGCGACCAATTGATTAAAAGTCAACTGCTCTACCAACTGAGCTAACGACCCATCAAGATGACACTTGAGATGCGTTGCGACGTAAATGATGGTGGG
>NZ_BJKK01000014.1 GCF_006538325.1 Alteromonas sp. KUL42 | reverse complement strand
TTTTTTATGTTGAGTTACTTAATTTTTTCAATTGGTACCGGCTGCCATAACTTCTGTGAGCGAGGGGCATCGCGGACGTTATAGCGAAGGCCACAACGAGTGCCATAGTGAGGATCATATAAAAGACTGTCGTAACTTTTAGCAGACAATAGACCTATGAATACTATTACTACTACGTTGTTACTTGACACTTGAAGTGGTTGTTGCACCAATCCAAACTAGCAGACACAAAAAAGGCCGCAATCGCGGCCTTTCACATCATTACAACGCGTTAGAACGTATATCTCGCTCCCAGGGTGTAGCGAGGACCATATTGACGTGCAAATAAGAATTGCTCTTCAAAACGGCCGTAACCACGCTCAGTTTCGTCGTTAATGTTAACCCCTTCTAAGAACACGGTTAGGTGTTCATTTACATCGTAGTTAATGCTGGCATCAACTTGACCGAAGGTATCGAATTGCGTGGCGGGGTTGTCTGAAGACCCCTGTGCTTGACCAATACCCACTACGTAGTCAGAGCGCCATGCGTAAGTTACTTTTACTGACAATCCGTCTTTCTCGTAGAACACTTGGAAGTTGGCAGAATCACTGATACCTACTAATGGATCTTGCTCTTCTAAGTTGTACGGGTCATATTCCACATCGCCGTCAACGAATGTTGCGTTAGCGCCAAAACCAAAACCGGTATCACCAAAGGTGTGCTGAACAGCAAGTTCAATACCTTCAACCGTTTTCGCGTCACTTGAGTTACCCGGCTGAGTTACACGCCAAGTGATAAGTGGGTCATCTGAATTTGGTGATACCACACCGCCTTCATCAGCATAGCCGTTTTCTACAAAGTAATTGTAGATAGCACTGTCGGTGGCTTGTTCTCCAGCTGCTTGAAGTGCACTCACCGCTTCATTCCAACGCGGACCTTGATAGATGTCATGTAAACCTTCGAACTGTCTATCTTGGCCAGTTGTTGTAATGTAGTTTTCTACTGACTTTCTAAATAGGCCAACTGACGCGTAACTTGCTTCGTCATAGTACCACTCTAGTGACAAATCTAAGTTGGTTGATTCAAACGGTAATAAACTTGTATTACCCGCTGAAGCTGTACGCGCGCCAATTTTCGGGCTACCGCTAAACGCAAGCGCGCCTTGAAGTAAACCAATAGGTGCACGGGTAATTGATTTACCCCACGAGAAGCGAGCTACAACATCTTCTGTAACGTCTACTTTTATGTCGAACATTGGAAGTAAGACATCGTATTCACCGGTAAAGTCTTGTACCTGAAGGCCGGGTTCAAATTGCGTGATCCACTCAGATGCGGCTACCCAGTTCACTTGCTGAGGAACGCGTACTTCCGCAGAGCTCGGTACTTCTGTTTCTTCATAACGCACACCAGCGTTAATCTGAACGAAGTAGTCACCTACTTCAAAGTCCCATTCGGTTTGAACGTAGATAGAGTCAGTTGTCTCTTCAACGTTACTTACAGATGGCGCACCTGTGAAATAAGGGTCAATTGAATAGGCATTACTTTCACCAACAACATCAGCAGTGATAAAGGCTAATTGACGGGCAATGGCTTCGTCAAAGTTGTAGGTGTAGTAATAACCTGGGTTCATGGAAGCGCCGCCACCGTCGAAGGCATCAAGGAAGCCTGCGGTGCTGTTGCGCACAAACATGCTGTCGGGGAATATTTGGGTGAATGACGGGCTGAAACCTGGGCCACCACGTAGTCCACTCCATGCTTGGAAGCCTGACAAGGCTTGCTCTGTACGGGCAATACCAAAATCAATTTTCACTAGTGGTATATCAAACGCAGAGTTGTACCATGTGCCGTCTAGTTGTAATTGTTCTATGTCTGAACGGCCTGGTGAATAGATAAACTGACTGAAGTTTGAATCTATCTCGCTAGGGAGAATCTCGTTGGTACCATTATTCCAGTTAACAAATACTTGTGGTATTTCGCCTTGGCGGAAATCGTACACTTTTGATTCAAGTTGGTTTGAACCAAGAATAACCTGACCAGAGCTTCCAAGCCCTTTGTCATGCCCATTGTCTATTTTATTGTAAGAGTCATGATAGTCTAACGAAAAGTGCCAGTCATCAGATACAACCCAATCAAGGTTCACACCTAAAGAGCGGGCATCAACACGTGTTGTTTCTCTGCTGGCAGTAAATGAACCATCATCACCACTGATATCAGCATAAACTGCAGTACCGTTTTCATCTAGCTCATAGGCATTGATGTTGGCACCAAAGTTATTCCAGATACCCCAACCTACTGTATTTACGCCGGTTGTTGCTTGTGAGAATGTGTAATCAACCGTCGCCGTGAAGTTATCAACTGGACGGAACTGGAACGTTGCTTGTGCATTCGAACGTTCTCTTTGCACATCCGTAATGCTGTAGTTCATGTCTTTAGGGAAAAACGCAGCATTGGTGATGTTTGTGCGGTTATCTACCACATTTGCCGAATCTAGCTCAGGTAAAGCACTGTTTTCTTGTAACTGCCAACCTTGAATGCTCGCAGCTTGTTGCTGGAAGTCGCGTTCCTGATGTGAAAACGAAACACCGAAGCCAAACATGTCATCTGCAAATGTATTGCTATATACACCTGCTATTTCTGGCGTTACATCGTCACCTTCTTCATTAGAAGAGTCATAAATGCCTTTAACTGAAATAGTGGCATTTTGACCCGGTTGTGATAACGGCTTCATGGTAATAATGTTTACCGTAGCACCTAATCCGCCACTGGGGTTTTCTGCACGTGCCGTTTTGTGTAGCTCTAGTGTGTTTACACCTTCTGACGACAAATTTGCCAAGTTAAATGAGCGGGTGAAGCCGGTGCCTGGCATTTGACGACCATTTAAGGTGATCAAGTTGAACTCTGGACCGAAACCACGAACGGTAATTTCGCTACCTTCGCCGTTTGAACGGCTGATAGTTACACCAGTAATACGCTGCAATGCTTCTGCAAGGTTGGTGTCGGGGAACTTACCCAATTCTTCCGCCGATATTGCGTCTACAACACCATTTGAGCCGCGTTTTAAATCCATTGAACGCATCATACTGCCACGAATACCACTTACTTGAATGACTTCAATATTGTCATCTGCGGCTTCTGCACTTTCATTTTCTTGCGCGAATGTGGGTACTGCTAACGTTGAACCCATCAACAAAGCCATTGATGTGGCAAGCTGGGTCTTTTTAAAAGTTGAGTGTTTCATAATTGCCCTACTAATTCTTATCAATTTAACGCTGCCGTTGCTTACATTAAGCAACGGCGGTTGCTTTGTTACTGCGCTGTAATTTCAACATTGTCGATACGGTACACCGCACCTTCACCCGATCCCCATGCAGGGAACATCATGATGACGTTGATAGCACTGATATCTAATCCAGCGTCAAATAATGTCTGAAGAGGGAACGTGTAGGTTTGCCACTCGCCTTGTGCAGGGTCTGCGCCTTCAACGCTTGCAGACATTGGCAACTCAACGGCCGTTGATGCGCCAATTGATTCAATTTTGAACAGCCACGGTGCTGATGCATCATTTGGCATCGCACTTACTTTCATTTCGAAGCGAACCACACCGTTAGTTAATAGTGCTGAAGCGTCATAAGAATGCCCTTCATCAGCAAGGAAGCCCATCACAGTTGGTGTGCCGCCAATGCGGAATTCGGCTACTGTACCATGCTCAGAATCGTCAGCTTCTTCAGTAGGAGTGGAACCACCACAGCAATCCCAGATAGACCATTGCTCAGCTGCTGTGTCAGCAAAAAGTGTGATGCCTCCAGCTGGTGCTGTGCCGCTGTCAGGGTGATAGAATTTAACGTTATCTAGACGGTAAACCGCACCTTCACCGGTCCCCCATGCTGGGAACACCATGATTACATCAATGGCACTAACATCTAGTCCGCGCGCTTGTAAATCTGAGAATGGGAAGGTGTAGGTCTGCCATTCACCTTCAACTGGAGCTTGCCCTTCCACGCTTTCTGTCAATGGTAGTTCGACAGCGGTAGATGCGTCGTTTGATTCCACTTTGAATAGCCATGTTGCGTCTGCATTGTTAGGTGCATTTACAACACGCATATCAAATTGAAGTAATCCACCATCAGTTAATGCAGTGGCATCAAATGGCGTGTTACCACCACCAGAAGCTGGACGTGTAATAAAGCCCATCACTGTTGGGTCAGCACCAATACGGAATTCTGCAGTTAGGCCATGTTCTTCGTTATCCATTTCTTCAGTTGGCGTTGAACCACCACAGCAATCCCACATTGGCCAATCTGGATTTTGACCATCTTCAAAGATCACTAGCTCAGGGTAAGTCACACCGCCTTCTTGAGAAATTTCAACGTTAGTCATGCGATAAGTAGCACCGCTACCTGTATCCCATGCTGGGAATACCATGATAACGTCGATAGCACTGGTATCTAAACCAGCAGCGGCAAGTGTACTAAGAGGAAACTCATACGACTCCCACACACCTTGCTCTGGTGTAGCACCTGCAACATCAGCAGGGCCCACGTAGCCATCCATTAACGGTAGTTCAGCGGCGGTAGAACCTTCACTGCTTTCAATTTTGAAAAGCCAGTTTGTGGTTGCATTGTTCGGTAAAGAAACCACTTTTAAGTCAAACTTAACGCTGCCAGTTTCTTCCATTGGCGATGCGTCAAACGGTGAAGCTTCACCTTCAGGGTCGGTAATAAAAGCACTGCGGCTTATAAAGCCCATTACTGTTGGTGCATCACCAATTGAGAACTCGTAAACTTGCCCTTCATCAGAGTCGTCTACTAGCGCCGGTGTTGTGCCGCCGCAGCAATCCCATGCGGGCCAGTTAGGGTTAGGCGTACCATCAAAAATGGTAAGATTTTGTGCAACACCAGTTGATGGTGGAGATGGAATTGGAGCAGCCCCTTCTACCAGTGCGTCTTCTAGTGAATCATAGCCAGGACGTACAGTTTCACAGCCTTTGCCTGTATCAGGGTCAGAAGCACATTCGTACACACGAACATAGTCAATTTCATAGGTTTGACCTTCGGCAAATGCTTCAGCGTCGATACCTGTTTCGTTTACATTGGCTGGCCAATCACCACCTACAGCAAAGTTAAGGATTAGATAGAACTCTTGGTCGAATGGGGCATTGTCCCAATGAGTAACTAATTCACCAGAACCTTGCTCAAAATACTCTGTATACCAACCGCGATGTGAAAGTCCGGTCGCGTCACCGTTGGCATTATAGCGAACTTGAGAGCGCCGCTGCGTTGCATACAAATAGTCGTCCATGTACCAACGAATTTCACCTTCTTGCCACTCAATAGCATAAGTGTGAAAATCATCTGCTGGGTTTGCACCACTGGGCAATGAATATCCTTTGCCTGAACTGTCGTTATTTGGCCATTCTTGACCATAATGCAGCGTACCATGGATATGATTTTCTGGCGTTCCCTCGATTGTAGACGCTTTTAAGTTAACTGCTTCCATGATATCGATTTCACCAGAACGAGGCCAGCCACCATAAACTTCGTCTGTTGGCATCATCCAAAATGCTGGCCAGCTACCTTGACCAAACGGCAATTTGGCACGCATTTCAATACGGCCGTATTTGAAATCGGCCTTGTAGCGCGTGTTTAAACGAGCTGACGTATAAGGTTTTTGTGCACCTTCTTCTGCAGGAAGCGCTACAATTTTTAGACTGCCATCTGAAACAAACGAGTTGTCTGCACTGTCGGTATAGCACTGTGCTTCATTATTGCCACCGCCGTCACAGTTTACTTCATGTGTCCAATTGTCATCATCGATGCTGGAACCTTCAAACTCGTCACTCCATACAAGTGTCCAATCTGAAACGGGTTCAGCGGGGTCAACGACATTGACATTGGTTGAGGTTGTAGCCCCACCACCGCAGCCAAATAGGGTTGTGACTGATAGCGCGGCTGCAATCCGCGTAAGTTGAGATGCTCTTTTAGTCATTTTTTTCAGCCCTGATCCAAAGAAATTAGGTTGTTATGTTGCGGCAATGGCCACGTAAAAAGCGTAATTGTAAGCGCTTACAATTTTACTCAAATAAAAATGGCTGTTTTGAAAGCGCTTACATTACATTAAGCTACTGACAACTAAAGATCAATACTGTTCTCAAAAAATTAACATTTGGTGTGGGTGGGGGATTTTGCTTGTCTTCTCTATTGGCCTTTAATTTAAAGGCTTTCATGGGGTTTTATGTCAATTTTATAAATTTTACTTTTAATGTATTCACTCTATGTTTACAAAGTGTTCGGTGTCGTGTTAACGAATGTCACAACAATTGTGTGCTATTGGCAGTGCACTTAGAGGTATGATTGCGTGTATGCTAGTGAAAACATCTTATAACTGACTTTATATGCATCATCATCACGATCACTCTCATCCACATCTACATGAAAATGACGGTGAAGATTCGAAAAGGATAGGGTGGGCATTTTGGCTCAATTTCATCTTCACCATTATAGAATTTATTGGTGGATGGCTTACTAATAGTGTGGCCATCATGGCTGATGCTGTGCATGATTTAGGTGACTCTTTGTCTATTGGTTTAGCTTGGTACCTAAGCAAAATGGGCAACAAAGCTGCAACTGAAAAGTACTCTTACGGCTTTAAACGACTCAGTTTAATGGGCGCGATGATCAATGGTGTCATCTTAGTTATTGGGTCCATTTGGGTACTCTCTGAAGCTATACCGCGTCTAGCTAATCCAGAAATGCCAGTGACAGAAGGGATGATCGGGCTAGCGATTTTAGGTATTTTAGTTAACGGCTTTGCTGCCTACAAACTACATGGAGGACACTCCATGAATGAGAAAGTGCTCAATTGGCATTTGATTGAGGATACCATGGGATGGGCTGCTGTGCTCATTGTTGCCATTGTATTGCATTTTGTCGAGTGGCCAATACTCGACCCGATTCTATCTATTGGTTTTACCTTATTTATTTTGGTGAATGTTGTTAAGTATGTCATTCAGACAATGGCTCTGTTTCTTCAAGGTGTTCCAAATACAGAAACTCGTGAAGCGATTAGCAAATCATTGCTTTCGATTGAACATGTAGAGGAAATCCATCACGTTCATTTTTGGTCACTTGATGGTGAGCAGCATGTGTTAACCGCGCACGTCGTTATTGATTGCAGTATTGACAATACCAAGCTGCGCTCGCTCAAAGCGCAAGTGCATCGGGCACTTGAACCTTTCGAGCTTGTTCACACCACAATTGAGTTTGAACTTCCCGGTGAGCCCTGTCGAGACGACAGTGATCACCTGCATATGCATGCTCATGATAATAAGCACATTGATTTATAAACCAAAAAATCGCCGGCGCATGTCGTGCGGTATACCTAAATACGGTTCACAGAGAGAGGTTTTGAAAAATCAGTGTTGCGCCACTTGTGGCAAGTATAGAAAGGGCAATAGTTCGCACTAAATGTGGCTTTACTCTCACCGCAATTAGCCTACCAATGCGAGTAAAAAGGAGAATGACAGGTATTGCGATTAGTGCTGAAATGAGCACACCTTTTGAAGGTAGCGTGCCGAAAGGCACAATACATAAGCGTACAAGAGCGGTTATGCTAAAGACTGCAAGCAGTGTAATGCGTATCTCGTTAATAGGCCAATTTTGCCTGTAACACTGAAATACGACAGGTGGGCCAAATGTAGAAAAGAGCCCTCCGAGAAGCCCTCCTAGCGCTCCCGCAATAGCAAAACCTGAATCGCGACCTGATGCAGATATTTTATTGCGTTTTATCAGAAGTAAGATGCAGCAAGTTAATATAACACAGCCAAGTAACACGTTTAGAAACGCTGTCATGCTGACGGACAAATATTCAAGCAGTGTATATCCGACAGCAATAAAGGGTACTCCGCAAGCCAAAATTATAACGAAAGCTCGCTTGTTTATATGTATTGTATTTCTCATCACCAAAGAAGCTGAGTTAAACAAACTCAAAACGCTTACCAGAAAGGTTGTAGCTGTTAGGGGCATAATTTCAAACAAGGTGAAACTAGACACTACCATTAGGCCAAAGCCGAATCCGCTCAGTGTTTGAAGCAGAGTTGCAAGGCTGAGAAGTGCGAACATGGCTATGAGTGTTTCTAATGGCATAGCGCGTAATTCCTGTGAAGCTATTCTAGCAATAAATAATTGTTGGCCTTATTCATCTGGTAGAAAGCGCGTAGTATTAGCGACAATTACGGTGTCGGAACAATAAACAAAATGAACAATTTAGCGGTAAAGTGCAAAACCATATGGCCCGGATTAGGAATTGCTACAATAACGGGAATGGCTGCCCTTTTTCTAAGTGAGCATTATAACGCACCTGCAATGTTATTCGCACTTTTATTAGGAATGGCTGTTTCATTTCTCTATCAAAATAATACCCAATGTAAATGCGGTATCGATTTCGCGTCAAACTCGATATTAAGAGTGGGTGTGGTTTTACTCGGACTGAGGATTGCTCTTGGCGATTTGGCTGTGTTGGGTTGGAAAACCGCGCTAATGCTTGCGGTAGCAATATTTACCACCATTTTATTCGGGGTAATATTGGCGAAGGTGCTGGGGTTACAAAAGCGATTGGGAGCGTTGAGTGGTGGCGCAGTTGCCATTTGTGGTGCATCAGCTGCACTCGCCATATCGGCTATTCTTCCCAAAGGGGAAAACCACGAGCGCGATACCTTACTGACTGTGGTTGGAGTAACGGCTATGTCGACAATTGCTATGGTAACTTACCCCATTATTGTGGGGCAATTGGACATGAGCGATACGCACGCTGGCGTATTTTTAGGTGGTACAATTCACGACGTTGCCCAAGTAGTCGGTGCGGGTTATTCGGTATCAGAAAGTGCAGGGGATGTAGCAACACTGACAAAGCTTGTACGTGTTGCTATGTTAATGCCAGTGGTTGTTATTTTGGTTGCCTTGATTAGGCGAGGTCATCGCGCGAATTTGCGAGCTGGTAGTGGGAATATACCTAAAGTACCTGTGTTTTTAATTGGGTTTGTCTTCCTGATGCTACTAAATAGTTTTGTAGCTTTGCCTACAGTTGTTACCGACTCTGGAACACAAATTTCTCGCTTTTTTCTCGTTATTTCCATTACTGCAATTGGTATGAAGTCGAATTTAGCTCAGCTAGCAGAGGTGGGAATACTACCCATTGTTATGATTGTGCTTGAAACAGTGTGGATAGCATTATTGATTCTGGGTTACTTATTCGTTATTTAACTGATTATTAAACGTAATAGCGTCAGAAGTAGCGACTATGTAAAAACTTGATAACTCAATGGTGATATGTTGATTCTTATCACAAATTTTACATCAGTTTTTTTCACCTTTGCCGATAATCTTGTAATAACACTACTTCAGGCTAATGGTTAACGGCTTAATCTTTCTGTTATTCTGACATGTAAACTAAGATTTCATCAACTAATGGTAATGACATATGTTTGTTTCTCGCAGTAAATTCGAAGATAAGGAAGCGCAAGTCCGTCAATTGGAAGGGCGATTGCAAGAGGCGATGGATAAAGTTGAAGCACTTGAAGCTGAAAACATCGAGCTTGCTTCATCGATTGAAGCAGCCAACCAAGTAAGTTCACAAAGTGATTCGGTGTTGTTGAAGTGTGTAATCGACTCATTATCGCAGATGGAAGGTATTCGAGAAACCGTATTAGCTACCTACCAACGTATTGATGCGGAAAATGAATCCATATCTGATATCAATCAAATATTTAATAATTCAGCCGCTACGTTGCAAAAAATACTCAGTGATATGAGTGGGCTCAGTGTGCAAATGAGCAGCATGAGTGAACGCATCTCTGGGTTATCAACAACAGCTGATAACATCAATAAATTTGTGACAACCATTACCAGTATCTCCGACCAAACTAATTTGCTTGCACTTAATGCTGCTATTGAAGCAGCACGAGCGGGAGATGCTGGACGCGGTTTTAGTGTGGTTGCTGATGAAGTTCGTGCGCTTGCAACAGAGACAAATAAGTCTGCGACGGAAGTTTCTGAACTGGTTAATGGTATTATTCAATCTACGTCAAAAGCAGTTTCTGGTGTAAATGAACTAAGAAGTAATAACGAGCAGCTTGAAGCGGGCATTAACGACCTCAATGGTAGCTACGAAACCATGGTTGAACACTGTGGGAGTATGAAACAAACAATAAGCTCTGGCGCACTAAGTACATTTATTCAGACTGTTAAGCTAGACCACGTAGTTTGGAAAGCGGATGTTTATGCCGTATTGTGTGGATATAGCCATAAATCTATTTCTGAGTTTGCCGATCACGCAAGCTGCCGTTTAGGGCGCTGGTATAGTGAAAATGCCAGTAAACCAATAGGGCAATCTTCAGGATACAGAGAAATTGAAGCGCCTCACGCGGCAGTACACAAAAATGGTATTGCCGCAATGCAGGCGAAACAAAATGGGAATGAACAAGAAGCGGATGCTAAGCTTATTGCTATGGAGCAGGCCAGCGAGCGTGTTATGGCTTTACTCGACAGGCTAATTGGCTAGGGCAAGCAAGAGCCGCGTGCAAAGCGGCACCGATATAAAGGGGGCATCTAGGTGAAGGAGTTAACTCAAAACACCGAGCAAGAAAAACTCTCTTCACTAGAAGCCCGCGTGAACTCGCTAGAGCGACAACTTAAACGCCAAAAAATAGCGCGCAAGAACGCAGAGTCATTTCTCGAGTCTTATTCTCGCGATGCCTACCTTTCCAATCAAGCGCTGCGCAAAGCACTAAATGCTTCAAAACGTCGCGAACGAGAATTGCTCTTTCTCAATCAGGCGGCATCCCAACTTACCAATCTCCAACCAGGACAAAGCGCTATCTTAAGTGCACTTGAAGCTGCCATAGACTTCAGTGGTGCAAGTTGCGGCAAGGTCTTTATCAAAAGGGAAAATGATTTTTTGGTCGGTGATGACGATGAAGTACTAACACCAGATAACAAGTGGACACACTCACCTGAGTTAGCCAAATTACTAAAAGAGATATTGCCCACAAGCATTGACGAGCCTTATGCACATTGGTGTGTAACTTCGGTTGATAGACCCGACACACAAAAAGAAGCGCGTGTACTGCACTTTATGCACGAAATGCCTAACAGCGAGTATGCTTGGTTGGTGTTATTGACACCCGATGACACTCTTGATGAAGAGACTCTTTATGTACTTGATACGACTAAGTATTACCTAAACTTTAACTCACGCTATCAAAGCAAGAAGAGTAAGCTAAACGACAAACAGGTTGAATTAAGCAGTATTAAAAAAGATAAAGATGCCCTGGAGGAAAAGCTAAAAAACGCAGATAAAATGGCGATGTTAGGACAACTTGCCGCAGGTATTGCCCATGAGATAAATAACCCAATTAGTTATGTTCTCAGTAATACTGAAGTTGCTAAAGAAATCTTTGATGATTACCAAAACGCTATTAGTGAAATTGGCAAATTGTGTAATGAAGCGGGTGGCACTTTAAAAGAAAAGTTTCACGAATGTGAAAGAGGCTATTCCTTAAAAGAGAGTGCGAACGAGATTACGGAGATGTTTGTGGAGTCGCTAGAAGGCATTAAGCGTATCGTCGATATTATCAAAGCACTGCGCAGCTTCTCTTATTCCGGCTCAAATAAAAGTGTGGAGGTTGATGTTGTCGAAGCGATGAATTCGGCCATTAAACTTACCAGTACCCTCCATCGTTACAAAAATAAAGTCATTTTAGAAGCTACCGACAATAATATTTGCTTTAGTGGGAATGCTGGGCAAATACAGCAGGTGTTGGTTAATTTGCTCACAAATGCGATTCATGCAACGCCAGAAGGAAAATGTATTTATATTCGCGTTAGCAAAAATGAAGAGCATGTCGTAATTGTCATAGAAGACGAAGGAGTTGGTATGCCAAAAGACGTTTTGGACAAAATTTTCACGCCGTTTTTTACGACTAAGCCCCCAGGTGAAGGGACAGGACTTGGTATGTCAATATCGATGACTATCATAGAAGAACATGGTGGCACTATCGACATTAGTAGTAATCCAGGTAAAGGAACCTGTGTGACCGTGTTTTTTCCTTTAGCCTAAAGTATACTAGGAGCTATTTAACTAACTGATAAGTATTACCGTTTCGCGAATTGTCGTTTTAACTAGACGTGGCGGTTTTTTGTTCTAGTCTTAAGTGAGAAAAGGTTCAGTTTACTGACGGAGCATGACTTTGCTGAACGGAGAGGCATTACATGAGAAATAACCAGCCAGTCACACAAAAAGAATATAAGTTTCCAACGCATCATAGACTGATTTCAACAACAGATAAGCGCGGTATTATTCAGCACTGCAACCAAGAGTTTGTTGAGGCGAGTGGCTACTCTCGTGAAGAGTTGATTGGGAAAAATCATAATTTAATTCGTCATCCTGATATGCCTGCACCTGTTTTCAAAGAAATGTGGCGAACACTTGAATCAGGTAAGTGCTGGTTAGGTATCGTTAAGAACAGAAGAAAAAATGGTGACCATTACTGGGTTTCCGCTTTTGTTACACCTGTGTATGACAAAGGAAGTATTGTCGGATATGAGTCTGTTCGCGTGCCCGCTTTTGCTGACGAAATTTCTCGTGCATCGTCTATTTATGAAAGACTTCAAAGTGGAAAATCAGCCGTCTCTTTTGCACAGAGAACAGTCCATGGTTTAGAGCGCACCTGGCCATCATTGACTATTGGTTCGTTACTTACTTTGTCACTCGGTTTTACTACAGGAATGCTTCCCGCAATTATGTCACTAGTTGCATTTGGTGTATTGGTTGTAGTGCAAGATATCAAGTCTCGAAATGAATGGGGTAAGGTAACTGCATTAAGCCCTGAAAGTTACAACAACGAAATTGTTGCGCAGACTTATTTTCCTGACGCAACGCACATTGCGCAGGCGAAGTTGATAGTGGGTTGTGAATTAGCGAGAACAAGAACAGCATTAACCCGAATAAAAGATGCATCTGGCGGACTTGAGGCAATATCAAATACCACGCATGAGCAAGCGGAAAGCACCAGTGCAGCGGTTGTGCAGCAAAATCAAGCTACGCAACAGATAGCATCAGCGGTAACCCAAATGAGCCAAGCTATTCAAGAAGTGGCAGAGCGTGTTGAAAGTAATGCGAAGAGTGCTCGAACTGCAGCGGAAAATGTCAGTATGGGTAACCAAAAAGCAGAGGAAGCCATGCAGGCGATTGTGTCCTTGCGCGAAGCGGTAGAGTCGATATCTGATACAGTAACAGAACTTGCACAGTCAACCACAGATATCGGCGAGGCTGCGAATATCATTTCTACCATTGCTGAACAAACCAATTTACTAGCCTTGAACGCTGCCATTGAGGCTGCTCGTGCAGGTGAACAAGGTCGCGGTTTTGCTGTAGTTGCCGACGAGGTGCGAACACTTGCTTCAAAAACGCGTGAATCGACAGATAAAATCCACAATATCATTAGTGAACTTGCTGAGCGTTCAGACAGAGCAGTGAGAGTTTCAACAGAAGGCTTAGCATCTGCAGAGCATGGTAGTCATATTGTAGAAGAAACGCGAGGTGCATTGTACGAGATAAATAATGCTGTTAAGGGCATTGCAGATGCAACTGTTGAGATGTCTTCAGCTGTTGAAGAACAAAGCACGGTTGCTGAGCACATTAATCAACAGCTTGTTGAAGTTGCTGATGGTGCAGCAGAAACACAACGCTCTTCGGAGGCCTCGTTAACGGCAAGCAACGACTTACGCAAAACCGTTAGCCAAGTTCATGAACTCATTCTTCGTTTTAGTACAAATAAGCGAGTGGGAGAATAGGCGACTTACTCGCCTATTCTTTTCGCCTTTCCTTATCGACCATTCAGTCCGGCGTGTAAACCTCGTTTATATGCCGCCAATGCCGGAAACAGCGACACCAAATAAGTGCTTGTTAATACAAGGCCGATAATAAAAACGCTGCTTTGTCCAAAAAGCGGTGAGCTTATAAAAAGGCCGTATTCGCTACTTAGCCATGGCCCTATTATTCCCATTAAACCAGCAACGAGCAGAAGGCTCAAAACTATACCAGCAGTGGTAATTAACATAGCTTCTATTTGAATGAGTAAAAGCAAGGTTAATGGGCCTGCACCAATAGTTCTTAATACCGCAATTTCTTGGTAGCGTTCGCGCATTGTCGCAAGTTGCATAGTGGCTAAACCAATAAGAGCACATATAACAATAAGTGCAGAAAGAGCCAACAGCAGTGCTTCAATGTTTCCCATAATTTGCCATAGTTCGGCCAATGCCATACCCGGCAAAATGGCCATTAAAGGTGTGTCTTTGTTTTGATTAACTTGGTATTGCAGTTGTAAAGCTGTGACGCGGTGTTTTAAGCCAATCATAACAACGGAAACTTGTTGCGGCTCAAATGTATCACTGTTGTAATCACTTTTTGAGTTGTTAGCATTGTCATGCTCATGCTCATGCTCATGCTCATGCTCATGCTCATGCTCATGCTCATGCTCATACTCATGCTCATGCTCATTGTCCATATCGTGAGAATGGGTAGGAGCAGGCTTTTTCAAAGTGCTACTACTTGTGTGGTTACTATGCGCGCCCTCTAAACCCTCTAGAGTGACATAAACCGCTTTGTCCACCGGCGTACCCGTTTTCTCTAAAACGCCAGAAACAATAAAAGGGTGTGTATCATGATTGTTAAAAGAAACATTACCTAAGCCATGCGATATAACGATATTATCGCCAACGCTATACCCTAAACTACTGGCGATATCAGCGCCAATGACTGCAGAGCGCTGAGCGTTAAATACATTTCCATGTGCAAAACGTAGAGGTTGCATATTTCCGTATTTAAAATGTGTAAAAAAGCGATTTGTCGTGCCTACCACTCGAAAGCCTTTATGAGTGTCGCCTAAAGAGAGCGGTATAAACCAACTAACCTGCTTGTTAGAAGACAGTGACTCCACGCTGTCCCACGCAATTCCCTTTGTTGGTGTTCCTATATTAAAAACGGAAGATAACAACAGATTGAGCTGGCCACTTGGTGCACCAACAATAAGGTCTACACCGGACACTGTGCGGGTAAAACTGCTTTTAACTTGTGTCCGAATAATATCTACAGACAGTAGCAAGCAAATACTTATGGTAATACTAACTAGCGTGAGAATAGCGGTATGTCTTCGTCTCTTGAGGCTTTCTAGCGCAATGGTTCCTAGCATGATATACCTTCCTTTATTTCATGTAGGGCATCAGTGCTTTTTGATGCATGTAAAGTTTGTATATCGATTTGCGTGTCGAAGTAATTCGCCATTGCAGGATCATGACTGACAAAAATCAATGTGCTCTCTTTTGCCACCGACTTTAAAAGGGCCATAAAGCTATCTCGCGCGTTTACATCAAGGGCCGATGTAGGCTCGTCGACAATAAGCAATTGCGGTGAATTGATAAGTGCCCTTGCAATGGCTACGCGCTGTTGTTGTCCAATACTAAGTGCATCTGCTTTTGCGTTAAGAACATTGCTGGGAAGTTGTAGTCGCTTTAGCAAATCTTCCATTTTTTTGCTCAACGCATCATTGCGCAGTTTTGAATGGGCGAAATAAGCAGCAGCACGAATATTCTGCTCTACCGAAAGATAAGGGATCAAGTTGAACTGTTGAAAAACCACACCAATGTGTTGCGCTCGAAAGCGATCGCGCTGTCGGTTGGACAATGTTGAAAAGGATTCGCCTAGTAGCGAAATAATACCGCTACTTGTTGTTAGCGTTCCGCTTAACAAATTAAGCAATGTACTTTTGCCACTGCCTGAAGGACCAAACAAAAATACGTGCTCACCGCGTCTCACTTGCCATTTATCAATTGAAATCACAGGTGCATCAGAGTTGGTATAGGCAAACCGCAAGTGGCGAATATCTACAGCCAGTTCTGAAAGGGTGTTTGACGATGTATTAGCTACCACACTCATCCCTATTTACTACCAATTTAATTCGTATATTAGGTCCAGGCATCCTCTAAACTGCCTTTTTCAGCGTAATTTAGAGGATACACAGGGCGCAGCGAAAATGTACTGTTAAGGTTGGCAAGTTCTTGCCAAGCACTTTATACCGATAAGCCTACTATTTAACTAACGCTTATACGAATAGCTTTATTAGGTTAAAAGGCTTAGTTTGTATTTCACTACTTATAAAATTTAAAAATGTTATGTTATCAAATAACGTTAGAGCCTGTTTGTCTTTATTCACAAAAAATGAACAAAGATAAACAGGCTCTAATATTTATACAGAAATAAAAAGGCAGTAAATTGGTGGTGCTAAATTCGAACTCATCAATTAACGGTGTTTAGCCATTCGCTTGAAGCTTTACCACCTCTGCACTTTCATCTTCAAGTACGCTATCAGCAGTAGCACCTTTAAATATTTTACTAATTTTATCTTTGTTCTTGGCAAGCATTATGGTGAGCTCTTCAATGGCGCCATCATCCATTTTAATACCTTTTGCCGATATGTACTCAGCAAGGTTATCTGCTGCGTCTAGCATCTTATCGTATTGATCGGCTTCTTTTTTGTCGGTAGTTACCAATTTTTCTACCCCTTTGTGTGAAACAACATATTGCGTAGTAATGGCCATGGTAGGTCCCCTGTTTATTAAAGACACAAAAACTGTACAGTAAGTTACTGTATAAATAAACAGTGTTTGGTTTTGTTTTTCTAAATTTTTTATCTGCCGCTGTCTAAGAAACCCTTATATGCGTCCTTGTATATGATTAATGCTTGTGCAAATTTTGACATGTGCGTATAATGCGCGCCCTTACAGCCAACCTAATTCGTTCCTTGTCTCCATACAGTCGGCTGTACTGTCGAGGCTACAACCGTAAGGAGCTATAATGCGTCATTACGAAATCGTATTTATGGTTCACCCTGATCAGAGTGAACAAGTACCTGGTATGATCGAGCGTTATACCACAATCCTTAAGCAAGACGGTGGTCAGATTCATCGTTTAGAAGATTGGGGCCGTCGTCAATTGGCATACCCAATCGAGAAGCTGCACAAAGCCCACTACGTACTAATCAATGCTGAAGCAACTGCAGAAGCTGTTGACGAATTGGAAAATGCTTTCCGTTTCAACGACGTGATCCTACGTAACATGGTTATGCGCACTAAGACTGCTGTGACTGAGCCTTCTCCAATGATGAAAGAAGAGCCTCGTCGTGAGCGTCGTGACGATTCTGCACCTCGCCAAGATCGCGCAGAAAGAAAAACTGAAACCACTGAAGACAACGCTTAAGGAGATCACCCATGGCTCGTTTTTTCAGACGTCGTAAGTTCTGCCGTTTCACTGCAGAAGGTGTGACTGAGATTGATTACAAAGATATCGCTACTCTTAAGAACTACATCACTGAGAGCGGTAAAATTGTCCCTAGCCGTATTACTGGTACAAGCGCAAAATATCAGCGTCAGCTGTCTTCTGCGATCAAGCGCGCACGTTTCCTTGCGTTGCTTCCGTACACTGATTCACACAAGTAATTTGGCGAAAATAAGGGTTAGCTAAGATGAATATCATCCTACTAGATAAAATCGCCAACCTTGGCGGCCTGGGCGACCAAGTGACTGTAAAGTCTGGTTACGCTCGTAACTTCCTTTTCCCACAGGGTAAAGCGGTTCCTGCAACTAAAGACAACGTTGAGAAGTTCGAAGCACGTCGTGCTGAACTAGAAGCGAAAATTGCTGAGCAGCTAGCTGCTGCAAATGCACGCGCTGAAAAAACTCAACGAACTGGCTGAAGTTACAATTGCAGCACCTGCTGGTGACGAAGGTAAACTGTTTGGTTCTGTTGGTACTCGCGACATCGCTGAAGCAATCACTGCTGGCGGCGTAGCGGTAGAAAAAGCAGAAGTTAAATTACCTACTGGTACACTTCGTGAAACTGGTGAGTACGACATCGACCTACAACTTCACTCTGAGGTAGTCACTTCTATCAAAGTGATCATCATTGCTGAAGCGTAAGCGTTGACGTTTTTGAAAAAGCCGCTCTTTTGAGCGGTTTTTTTATGCCTCAAACAATGTGGTGAAATGTATTTTTGCTGTTATTTGCCCCGTAGTCCGTTCATCAAGAATGTAAAAATTCATTTCCAATCTCGACAAATTACCCATAATCCAAGTCCACTCATCTGCGATAAATAACGTTTGTTAAGCAACATTTAAATGAAATGTTAATAGTCGCTAAAAATCTTCTTATCGTAGCTTTAAACTTTTTCTGTCATTCGTGCGACCTATAGTACATCGAACTATAAAACGCATAAGTACCGAATTATGGATATCACTCGTGCAGCAATAAAAAACGCAACTGGGGTAGGCATTGGAATCACCTTATTGGTGTTTCTTGGGTTATACAGCTTGTTTAATTTACCTGTTCAACTGTTCCCCGACATTGAACGACCGAACATCAATATTCAGACGTCTTGGCGTGCAGCTTCGCCCCAAGAAATTGAATCTGAAATTATTGAGCCTCAAGAAGAAGTGCTTCAAGGCATACCGGGTCTTGAATCTATGAGCGCCTGGTCAAATCAGGGTAATGCGTGGATAAACCTTGAGTTTAGTCTTGGTACCGATATGCAAAAAACACTGATTGAAGTGATAAGCCGCATGAATCGCGTACCACCGCTACCAAGGGATGCACTATCACCCAACATTATGCTGGCGGGCAGTGGTGGCGATGCCCCTGCATTAACCTATTTCTTTTTACAGCGTCTACCGGGTAACCCCAATGAAATTAACTCTTATGTTACTTATTTCACTGATGTGATTAAGCCGCAACTAGAGTCTATACCCGGAGTAGCCCGTGCACGTATGGAAAGTGGTGTGGGTGGTGTTGAAGAATTTCAAATTGTATTTGACCCATTCAAGGCCGCCCAGCTCGGTATTGATTTAACCGCAGTAGCTAATGAACTTGGAAGAGCCAATGATATATCTGGTGGCTTTGTTGATGTTGGACGAAGACGCTACACCTTGCGTTTTGAAGGCCGTTATCAGCCCGCCCAGATGGGCGAAATGATATTGGAGTGGCGCAATGGTAGCCCAATTACACTGAACGACATCGCTGAGATTAAAATTACGCGAGCTGATGGCGCTAACTACAGTGTACAAAACGGTAACCCTGCCATTTCTATTCGTGTCGATAGACAAAACAACGCTAACGTACTTGCTACCCTTGAGGCGGTAAAAGCGAAAGTCGCTGAAATTAATGAAAAGGACTTAGCGGCCGGGCAGCTTGTGATGGCGCAAAGCTTTGATGCATCAGTATTCATTTATCGCGCAGTGCAATTGGTAACCAGCAACCTATTTATTGGTGTATTACTAGCAATTGGTATCTTGTGGCTATTCATGCGCCAGCTACGTGCAACGCTTATTGTTGCTTTGGCAATTCCTATCTCTCTGCTAAGTACGTTTGTTGTGCTTCAGATAACGGGACGTTCGTTAAACATCATTTCACTCGCTGGGTTGGCGTTTGCTGTAGGTATGGTTTTAGATGCCGCCATTGTGGTACTCGAAAACATTGTCCGTACTCGCAAAAGTGTGGGTAGTGACGAAGAAAGTGCACACAAAGGAACGAAAGAAGTTTTTGGTGCTTTGATGGCGTCAACAGCTACCACCGTTGCCATATTCATACCCGTTATGTTCTTGGAGGATGTTGAAGGTCAGCTTTTTGCCGACTTGGCGCTAACCATAGCTATTGCAGTGTGTATGTCACTAGTGGTGGCTGTAACGGTGTTGCCGGTTGTTGCAGCCCGTTATCTCAATGGTGAAATGCCAGAAGATAGTCTGCAACGGGTGTGGGCAAAAGTTACCAAAGCAATTATGAAACTCTCCTCTACGCCGCTGCGTCGTGTATTGATGGTACTAACACTTATGGGTGTACCCATCACAGGAAGCGTTTTGATGATGCCTTCCATGGATTACCTTCCACCGGTAAAACGCGATGCCGTTGATGCTTTCTTGATGTTACCCGCAGGAGCAAGTGAAAACTTTATCTCTGAAGAGGTGATCCCAGTCATCGTGGAACGTTTGAAACCTTACATGGATGGTGAAAAGCAGCCCGCATTGAAAAACTACTACATTATCACTTGGCCGAACGGCGGTACCTTAGGTGTGCGGGCAAAAGACCAATCTAAAGTAAAAGAGCTCGAAGCGATCGTTCGCGACGAAATCCTCAAGGACCTTCCTGATACTCAAGCGTTTGCACAGCAAGGTAATTTATTCGGTGGGTTTGGCAATGGGCGCTCCATCAATATTCACCTTCAAGGTGTAGATCAAGACATGCTTGGTGTAGCTGCTCAAGCAGGTTTAGATAAGTTACGTGAGGTATTTCCCAACGCAAATGCACGCTCTAATCCACCGCTAGAACAATCTGAACCAGAATTGCGTTTTTCTCCTAATGACAGTCGCATGATGGAAGTTGGGCTCAATCGCGGTGGTATGGGTAACTTAGTCCGTGCAATGGGCGATGGAATGTATGTTGGCGAGTACTTCGATGGCGTAAAGCGTATGAATATTATATTCCGCTCAGAGCCTTGGCTAACGCCTGAAGATTTAGGGAGTACGCCTATCATGACCCCAGTTGGCGAAGTTGTTCAACTAAACGAGCTGGTTGATATTCAACGGGCAGTAGGGCCCAGTCGTATTCAACGTATAGACGGTCGCCGTACACTTACATTGAATGTAAATCCGCCTGAAGGCATGAGCCTTGAAGAGACGATGAAGGTGATCCAAGCTGAGGTGGAACCCGCCATAATGGCAATGATGCCGACGGATGGCTCTATTGCCTATGGCGGGAGTGCAGGTAGCCTTAAAGGTGCAATTTCTTCAATGACGGATAATTTCCTATTCGCCATGGTCTTGCTACTTCTTCTTATGGCTGGGCTTTTTAAATCATTGAAAGACAGTGTCTTAGTTGTTCTATCTATTCCGCTTGCCACAGTGGGTGGGGTGCTTGCCATTCGCATAATGAATGTTTTCACCTTCCAGCCTATGGATTTACTCACCATGATTGGCTTCATCATTTTACTTGGTTTGGTAGTGAATAATGCCATCTTGCTTGTTCACCAAACTCGACTGGGTGAACAAGATGGCCTCACGCGAGATGAAGCCGTTGAACAAGCGATTCAACTGCGTCTTCGTCCAATCTTCATGAGTACACTTACATCTATTTTTGGCATGTTGCCCCTTTTACTCATGCCTGGTGCAGGAAGTGTTATATATCGCGGGTTAGCTGCGGTAATCGTAGGTGGTATGACGGTAAGCACCATTTTCACGCTGCTATTGTTACCCACATTACTGCGCATGACGGCAACGAAAAAGACAGTTGAAATAAAGAATCACCACGTAGGTGGACTGACGCCGCAATCGGCAAAATTAGACAAACACAGTGACCACTTATAAGGACTAGAAAAATGAAAGCATTAATGAAAACTTCACTTATCAGCGCTTGTGCTTGGGTTGCTGTAGCGTCATCTGGTGTTGCACTGGCCCAAGAGAATACACCGCCACCTGTACTTGTTCAGGTTGATGAAGCGAGAGAGCAAGCAATATCACAACTTACTTGGGTGCCTGGTACGGTGTTGTCTCAAACTGACGCGAACCTAGCATCAGAAGTTAACGGGCGCATTACTTGGATGGCTGAAGTCGGTGATGTGGTTGAAGCAGGTAAGCCGCTAGTTGCAGTTGATGATACGCGACTTACGATTACGCTTGGTCAAAATAAATCAAATATCGCGAAGTGGGAATCGCAGGTTACTTTATTTGAAAAACGTCTTGCCCGTTACAAAGACCTGCAAGCGAGTAACAATACCTCTCGCGGTGAACTTGAAGCGGTAGAAGCAGATTTGGAAAACGCTAAGCAAGAGCTTGCACAAGCGAAGTTAGACTTGGAGTTCACTGCATATCAAATTGCCCAAAGTAATGTAACGGCACCGTTTACGGCACTTGTGGTCGAACGCTTGCAGTCGCCAGGCGAATATACAGCGATTGGCCAAACGTTATTGCGCGTGGTTAATCCTGAGAATGTCGAAGTACAAGTTCGTGCCCCGCTTTCTGTTTTGCCATATATTCAAAGTGGTATGACGGTTAATGTGCAAGGTAAACTCAATCAAGTAGAAGAAGTCATTCGGGCTATCGTACCTGTGGGTAATCAAAACTCCAGAATGATGGAGTTGCGTATTGCTATGAATCAAGGCGACTTTCCCATTGGTAGCGCGGTACGTGTAGCTATTCCAAGTAGCGACACCCACGAGGGCTTAACCATTCATCGTGATGCATTGGTTCTGCGTAAGTCGGGCACCTATATTTATCAACTCAATGAAAATAATGAAGCGCAACAAGTGAAAGTGAGAACCGGCGTTGGCATAGGCGATAGAATTGAGGTTTTTGGAGAGGTTAATCCCGCTCAATACGTGGTAGTTCGCGGTGCTGAGCGGTTACGAGAAGGTCAGAAAGTGCGCTTTGAAGAATCAACAGACACGTTAACGGCGAAAAATTAATATTTCCTTACGCTTATTCGAAGTAATAGTTTTTTAAATTGGGTAAAGTGCGACCTTTTAGATGACGTTTATCAGGAAGATTTTGCAATGCAACTAATGGCAAATCGTCGACTTACTCTCACGCAAGCGTGGCAATCGGTAAAGATAGTAAAGGTGGTGAAGTTGGTAAAGAAGGGCGCGCTCACAGTATTGGTAAGTGCGCTATTAGGCTGTGCGAGTCAAAACCACGTAGAGAAAGTGATACATGATGACTCAGTCATCAACTATGCCGATGTAGAAGGGTATGAAGACAGATTCACCAATATCTATGGTGAGTTCGATGACTACCCAGTTACATGCGAAGACGACTGTTACCCAGCTAATCCTATAATTTCTTGCAAAGAAGAAATGCAAAGTTGTTTGTATAACGGGGAGCATCCTAAGGTTAGTCTTGATACTGGCTATACGGTTACATGGCTTGGTCATGCAAGCTTCGTCATTGATACGCCAAGCGGCGAGCAGTTTTTAATCGACCCTGTATTTGAGCAATTTGATTGGCCTGTAAACTGGGCTTTCAGGCTTGCGGAAGGGTTTAATCGCAATCCTGCAGTGCCTTTAAGTCACGAGAAAAAAGCGCAAACCGATGCAGTACTTTACTCGCATATTCACTATGACCACTTTAACAAAGATGATATTGGCGAGCTTGGTAATACACCGACGTACTTGGTGCCATTAGGTTTTGCTGAGCATTTCCCCAAAGGTGGGTTTACTATTAAGGAAATGGCTTGGTACGCCTCACAAAAAGTCAGTCAGACAACCGCGCACTTTGTTCCTGCTCATCATTTCAGTAATCGTATTTTGGTGCCCTTTATTCATGAAGATAACAATGCCACCTTGTGGGGCGGTTGGGTGTTAGAAAACAATGGAAAAACCTTGTTTTTCGCCGGTGATACGGGGTACTCCCCTCACTTTAAAGACATTCATGAAAGGTTTGGCGATATTGATGTGTGTTTGTTACCCATTGCTTCTTATTTTAGTGAGGAGTCACCTAAATTTTACCGCAAAGTACATACTACACCTGAGGACGCTATTACTGCCGCAGAGGACTTACAATGTGGTGTAGTAATACCATGGGGTTATGGAAATTCGAGTTGGCGTATGGGCGATAAAACGTCTCACTCAGCATTGTTTCGTTTATTACATATGAAAGATAAACTCAATACGCCCATTCCGTGGTATGTGCTAAATGAAGGAGACTCAGTGTCGTTTTAAAATACGCTGTGTTTCAGTACGCTCTCTTGTTAGCAAAAAGAGAAATGTGTGCCTTGTGAATGATTTGAATCATCTGAGTTAAATAGCTAGCTAGTGAACTTGAACGTTATCTAAAAACGAATAAAGCGCATCTATCTTAAGCGGCTTTGAAAAGTAATAGCCTTGATAAATCGAACAGTTCATTGCTTTTAAAAGAGCAAGCTGTTCAATGTTCTCAATACCTTCGGCAACGGTTTCAATATTTAAGTTCTCAGATATGGTCAATATACCTTTGATCATAGAGCGAGCATCCTCATCAAACCCTATGTCGTCCACAAAACTCTTGTCTATTTTTAGTTCATCAATGGCGAGTTCTTTTAATGAGCTTAGTGACGAGTAGCCAGTACCAAAGTCATCAAGGGAAATTTTGACGCCAAGGGTCTTTAGTTTATCAATCACGCGAATTATCTTTTGAACATCTTCAATGAACATGCTTTCCGTTATTTCTAAAACCAAGTGACTAGGCGAGAAACCAAATTCACTTAGCGCGTTTTTCACGTGATAATAGAAATCGGGCTGCATAAATTGCGATACAGAGATATTGACCGAAAGATTTATATTCTTGTGTGTCTTTTGACAAAGTTCGACAATTTGCCTAATGGATTCCCTCAAAATAAATAGCCCTAAACTTGGCATAATACCCAGTGACTCTGCGATGGGAATAAACTTGAAAGGTGGAATACTACCGAGTGATTTGTTGTCCCAGCGAATGAGTGCTTCTACACCGTGAAGCTGTCCGTCGTATTTTATTTGAGGCTGATAAACCATATACAACTCGTTGTTTACTAGCGCTGTTTTTAGTTCTTGCTCCACTTGTAATCTAAACGCCAACTGTTCTTTTAACGTGTTGGTGTAAACGACGTGCGAATCTCTGCATTTCTTCGCCTCATGCAAGGCAAGGTCTGCGTTAGAAATAATATCATTTAGGCTATTACCGTCTTGTGGATAGCTAGATATACCAACGCTGGTGGTGATTTCAAATTGAATATCTTTCCATGGGAAGGGTTGCTTAATGACTTTAGAAAGCGCTGCGCATGTTTCGTTTAAATTAGCAACAGCAGCGGAGTAACTCACTATTAGAAATTCATCGCTTCCATAACGAACTAGTATGTCATTAGGTGACTTGTAGTTAGTTAGCCTCGTTGAAATTTCACACAGAACGCGATCACCAATGTCGTGCCCAAATTTTTCGTTAATACTCTTGAATCGGTCTAAGTTAATTAAAAAAACCACATAGGGATTTGTGGATTGATTAATATGCGATTCTTGCTCCTTCAAAAAGAAGCGGTTGTGAATATTGGTTAAAAAATCGTGAGTGGCTTGGAAGCTTAATGCGGTTTGCTTTTTTTCTTCTGCATCGGCTATTTTTTTAAATAGTGCGAAGATAATCCCCAGCGAAGTAAAGAACAGGGTGACTAAAAAAAGCACTTTCTTGAAAAATATTGCTTTAACCGTATCCAAGCTTACATTGGTACTCAACCACAGTTGATAATCCTTAAAGTAGGTACTTGCTACAAGCCCATAGCCTTGAGGTGTTTGCGACTGGTGGGTGATAACCAACTCTTTCTCTTTTATTTCTTCTAACGTAAACGGTAATTGACTAAGAAGAGCACTAAGCCCTTGCTTGACAGATTTTTCCGATATTGGCACTTGGTAGCTCTCTTTGTCGTATATTTTTGCTACTGGGGCCAGCATAAAAAATCTATCAAAATCTCTAAAAATATACGTGTCGTAAATCTCAATATCTTCATTGTTAGACGACAGGAAATTAAATTCTTTGTGCATATCTAAAGCTAGGGTAAGCACAAAGACCACTTCTCCATTTTCGTTGCGAACAGCTTTGCGAATAGGGATCACAAACTTCTGAAGTGACTGAACGAAATAGGTCCTACCTATAACGGGCTCTTGAACCTGAAGTGTGTGTAAGAATGTCGCCCTAGTAAATGAGATTTTAAGTAGATTAAATCCCTCTTCTAATGGCGTGGATGAGTTTGAAAGAAGAGGCGCGCCATTCACGTCAAAAATACCGATAGCTAACAAAGAGTCATCTATGGTCATGATAGAGTCTATTAAATTAGTAATTGGTGTATTGGTTATCGTGTAATCATAGTGCGCCATTTCAACAGACAGTAAGTCGAGTGCGACTTCATATTTTTGGAGTACCGCTTTAATTGAATTAGCATTAGTTTTAGTTAGGCTTTTCAATTGGTTTTCAACGTCGCCATAAACGTTGTTGTAGGATAAATAGGTGGCGACAAGGAAAAGCGATAACCATATAGCGGCAACCAATTGAAAGCCGAGCCAGATATTCTTCTTCAAAAATGCCATATAAAGCGTTAGTCACTCTTCAATTACCAGCCTCGGACAAAGTGCCGCAAATACACATTCTTATATTACTTTGTAACGTCTTGCTTGCGTGTAAGGGGTCTACTTGAAACTGATGTAAGTTTAATAAAACACTAACAAGGTAGTCAGTTTTACATCAAATAGTAGTTTCTAATTAAGATAAAAACAATATACACGCTGATAGGGCATTTAATTGCCCCCACTTTGTTGTAACTGGCTTATTTGGGCAACCAAATTGCGTCAGTAACACCTTGCGATGGACAATTTTGACCGCCAACACAAAAAACAAAGATACACGCCCCCTAGGGTATGGCAAGGCTATTTGTTCGTAATTTTTTCGCACTTTAAACGCCATTCATCATCAAGCGTGTCTAATGCTGCGAGCTTTGCCGCTAAGGCTTTATCTGTCTTGTTGTGGGCACATTGCATTAGCGTGTGTACGTCCGTGGTGTCGTCTTCGCGGCTAAGTAATGTAACCGTATCGCCAAGGTGAATTACGCCTGTTTTGATTACCCGGTAGTACCAACCTGTAATGCCGCGCTCACCTACGAAGCGATCTAAATTAGGTATGTCGAAACGCTGAGAGATTTTAATACATGGAGCTCTTGGGGCACTGACTTGTAGTTCCACTTCACCAAATTGCCAAATATCACCAATATAGACAGTAGCATCATCCATGCCTTCTACACTGATGTTTTCTCCAATACTTCCTATTTCGAAGTTACCTTCTGGGAAGTGTTTCGCCAGTGTGAGATAGTTCGTAGGGCAAAACTGATGTAGGACTTTTTCCGGTCCGCCATGAAGCTTTTTATTTGCTTGTTCATCTTCATCGGTACCATCAATATGCACGGTTAATGCATTTATCGCACTTTTTACAATACTGCTTGGTGCACCTCTAGGGCCCATTGGTTGAGGCTTGCCGGCAAATAACCCACTTACTTTAAAGGTTGGTGACATGGTTTCTCCAAAAAAATATTTTGTGCATTTAAACCTTTCTCCTATAGGGTACGACTAACTCTATAACACAAACAAGTGCTGCAATAAAAAAGCACATAAGTTCATAACTTTAAGAGAATACGATGGAACACACCCAACAACGTGTAGTTCACGCCGATGTGGTGTTTGGTAACCAAAGCGAAGAGGCGTTAATTTCGTCTGCGAAACGGGGCAATAAGCAAGCATTTCACTCGCTGTATGAAATGCATATCGCTCGTGTGTACGCTTTGTGTTATCGGCTTACAGGTGAAAAAGGTATGGCTGAAGACGCCTCTCAAGAGGTCTTTATTCAAGTGTGGAAAAAGCTCGACAATTTTGACGGTCAAAGTCTGTTTTCGACGTGGCTACACAGCGTGACAGCTAACATCACTATCTCGTATATGCGCAAGCAAAAGGGATGGGTACAGCGGATGTTCAACTTAGAAGCAAGTGGTATTTATGAAATGGCCGCTGAATCGAATAGTACCGATATTGATTTAGAGGGCTTAATTGTTCGACTACCCGAGCGAGCACGTATGGTGTTCGTTCTACACGCACTAGAAGGGTATAGGCACGAAGAAGTCGCCACTATGTTGAATATGGCAGTAGGGTCGAGTAAAGCACAGTTTTTTCGGGCTAAACAGTTATTAAAAGATTTTATGGGGTATGAAGATGAGTGATTTTGATGACAAGCTATCTCAGCATATCGCTAATTTAAGTAAAGTAAAAAAAACCTGAGCGCGACTTGTGGCGAGGCGTAGAGCTTGGCATCGAAGCGCAAAGAGAGGTATCAACGAGTACACAGGTAGCCGGTGTGAGTAACCGACAATGGTTTGCTATTGCGGCAAGTGTCTGCTTAGTCACTGTATTGTGGCTAACTGCGCCGTTCGCCTATAGAGCTGACCAATCAATGAATGATAGCTATGCGCTAATCGATGCCATGAGTTCTCAGCAGCAACAACAAGTAAGTAGTTTGCTTGCCAGTTATCAAAGCACACCCGCTTTGACAGAAGACTGGCAGCAACAATTAAAAGAGTTAGACGACGCCGCAGATGCAATTAAAGCTGCATTGCAAGAAGATCCAGATAATTCAGCGTTAATCAAAATGCTACATCATGTATATCAACAGCAAATTGCCTTAATTGAGCGAGTGCACGCGCCAAAGTGGCAGCAAATTTAATAAGGGTATAACTATGACAGGTAATAAGATCACAATGTTCTCTCAGCATGTAACCAAAAGCGTCGGTGCAGCACTTTTACTTACTTTTTCTTTAAGCGCATTGGCGGGTGAACAAGTTGATAGCACACTAGATACATCAACTTCGCCCAAACTGGACATAGAGCATGTAAACGGTAAAGCAGATATTCGCGTATGGGATAAACCGCAAGTGCGAGTAACCGGTGAGCTCGGTGATGATACCGAAGAGTTTGTGTTTGAAAAGCGCGGTGATGTAGTTGTCATCCACGTTGAAGTGGAGCGTCATGACAGAAATTGGTTTAAGAAGAGCAAAGACGGTGACGATTTAACTATTTATGTACCAGCAAGCAGTGACCTTCATTACACCGCAGTCAATGCTGATGTAAATGTAGAGGGTATAACCAAAGCTGTTGATATTGAAGTGGTAAATGGTGGTGTCTCGGTTAAAAACGTCGGCACCAAAGTGGAAGTAGAGTCAGTTAATGGTGACATTGAGTTGATTGACGTAAACGGTCATTTAGAGGCAGAAGCCGTCAATGGTGATATTCATGTTAAGCATACTGGGCGTGAAGAGATTTCTGTTGCAACGGTTAACGGTAAGGTAAGTGTAGAGTCCAATAGCCCCGAAGTTCAGGTTGAAACGGTTAATGGGCGCATTGAACTTAAGCTACAAAAAATTGATGCTCTTCAGATTAACACAGTGAATGGCCGCACGTTGGCCAACATGACAGTGAACAAAAACGGTAGTGTGAAGGCCAATTCCGTTGGTGGCACTATAGAGCTAGTCTTTCAAAAAGGCGTGTCTGCGCAATTTGATATTGAAGCTCATGCTGGAGGCGATATCATCAACAAAATCAGTGATGATAGCGTGAAAAAAGCTAAGTATGGACCAAGCAGTAGCTTGCAATTTATTAATAATGGTGGCGCTGCAAATGTAGATATATCAACAGTACATGGACGAATTGTTATAGAGGAAAAGTAAGTTGATATGGATATTTAATCGTCGAGATAGGTTGAAAAAAAGATTTTAGTCCATATTAATTAATCAACGCGCAACAAGCTGCCGTCATCGGCAGCTTGTTGCTTTTTAGTCGTTAAAATGGGGCGTTTGAACGCGCAAGAAGCAACATTTCTTTATTCTACTACTCTGAATCATTGTCATTTTTTCGGTTCGCTTAAGTAAGTGTGTAGAAAGGGATCACAGACAGTGGAGAGCACATTGAGTTTAGTAGGGCACGCCAAACGGTTTTGGCGATTACACGGCTTGGTTTTAGGAGCTCTGAGCGTGTCGGTCTTGGCGTTAGGTTGCGCAGTACAAGAGCCGGCTTTCTATGAAGGAACTTGGGTAGTTACCAAAGCTTACCAACCAGGCATTTCAGCCCATTCAAAAGAACAAGCCGCGCACTTCTTAGGGAGTTCTGTTACCTATACGCCTCAATCAGCAAAATTAGACCAACACGTGTGTCAATCGCCCGTTTATAAGTCTGAGAAGCTTAAAGTAGATGATTTTCAATCAAGCTATAAGGTTTCTATACAAGAGCTCGGTTTTTCTAATGAACGTGTCACACAAGTCACTCTCACTTGTGAGGATGGTGAATTTTCATTGGGGTCATTAATGTTATTTCAGGAAAATACTCACGCTTATACACTTGTTGATGGCACATTTTTCAAATTAGAGAAAACGTTATAACTGTTTTTGAATCAGTATTTTTGTTTTTAGGGTATAAAAAGCCAACATACGCTCTATGTTGAATGCGCTAATTTTTACCTATCCAATTTAAATATTTAAGCCAATTCCTTTCCTTCGTTTGTTGAGCAGAACGCGTTAAAAGCGCATAATATCCCACTGGTTTTTGCTCAAGAATATAGGTTGTTACGTGGCATCTGCTCCTCAAGGCGATAAGAATGTAGAAAAATTGAAGGTTCCACCTCACAGTATCGAGGCGGAGCAGTCTGTTTTAGGTAGCATGCTTATTGATCCTGAAAGTTGGGATAAAGTCGCAGAGTTAGTCACCGATAACGACTTTTACAATCGTTCACACCAAATTATTTTCCGAGCAATCACCCGCTTACTCAACCGCAGTCTTCCTATTGATCTCATCACGGTTTCAGAAGAACTGGAGAAGCATGATGAGTTAGACGATGCAGGAGGGTTTGCCTATCTTGGTGAATTAGCCAAAAATACACCCAGTTCTGCCAACGTAGCCTCGTATTCTCAAATTATTAGTGAACGGGCCATTACCCGTGAACTTATCGGTGTTGCGCATGAAATTGCAGAGATCGGTTATAACCCCGAGGGCAGAGACAGCGCAGATATTCTGGATTTAGCTGAAAGTAAAGTTTTTGAAATTGCTGAGCGAAGAACTGGCGAAAATGAAGGGCCGCGAAATGTTGAGTCTGTCTTGGGAAAAACCATAGACAGACTTGAAGAGTTAGTAAAAACCAATAAAGAAGTAACAGGGGTTACTACTGGTTTTACAGACCTAGATAAAAAAACCAGTGGCTTGCAACCATCAGATTTGATCATTGTGGCGGCGCGTCCTTCAATGGGAAAAACCACGTTTGCAATGAACTTGGTCGAGAATGCAATGATGGCAGAAGATAAGCCGGTACTTGTATTCAGCTTAGAGATGCCTTCAGAGCAAATTATGATGCGTATGTTGGCATCGTTAAGCCGTGTCGATCAGACAAAGATTAGAACAGCTCAACTAGACGATGAGGATTGGGCGAGAATATCTAATACCATGGCGATGCTTAAAGACAAAGATAGCTTGTTTGTGGATGATTCATCAGGTCTTACACCCATGGATGTACGAAGCCGCGCGAGAAAGCTCGCTCGAGAGCGTGGAGGAATTAGCCTTATTATGGTGGATTACCTTCAGCTAATGCGAGTGCCGTCGTTAAGTGATAATCGTACGCTTGAAATTGCTGAAATCTCACGCTCGTTAAAGGCGTTGGCGAAAGAGTTAGAAGTTCCGGTTGTTGCTCTTTCTCAGCTTAACCGTACGCTAGAGCAACGGGCAGATAAGCGGCCGGTTAACTCTGATCTTCGTGAATCGGGCTCTATCGAGCAGGATGCCGACCTTATTATGTTTATTTATCGCGATGAGGTATATCACGAAAACAGTGAAGATAAGGGTATTGCTGAAATCATTATCGGTAAGCAACGTAATGGTCCAATCGGTACCTGCCGCTTAACCTTCCAAGGTCAGTTTTCCCGCTTTGATAACTATGCGGGTCCAGCAATCGCTGACGAATACTAGAGCATATTGATCTTTTTAGGGACACTTTGCGGCAAAAATAAACCGCAAAGGTCAACATGCTCTAATAAAAAACGGCGCCACTAGGGCGCCTTTCTCGTCAAATCAACTGAATTACTTTTCTTCAGCTACTTTTACTGTCTCTTTTACTGTCACTGATATGCGACGGTTAACACGGTGAGCTTCAGCATTGTTTGCTGAGTCAAGTAGACGAGTTTCACCGTAACCAACTGTGTCTAGACGGTTGCTTTCAATACCATACATGTCCACCATAACTTTCTTGAAGTTAGTTGCACGACGTTTTGAAAGGTCCATGTTATACGCTTCTGTACCTGGCGCTGAAGTGTGACCTTCAATCAACGCAGTTGTTGAAGGATACTGCTTCATGAACTCAGCAAACTCAGAGATTTCTGGGTCTTTAGGCATTTTAACGACAGCACTTTCGTTGTCGAATAGAACGCGTAATGTAATTTCTACTGTTTCTTCATCAAATACAGTACAACCCTTAGCGTCTACCTTCACACCAGCTGGTGTGTCTGGGCACATGTCTTTGCTATCAGCAACGCCATCGTTATCGGCATCTTTCAATGCACAACCTTTGGCGTCAACTTTCGTGCCTACTGGAGTGTTAGGGCATTGGTCAACAGTGTTAAGAACGCCGTCCTTATCGTCGTCAATAGAACAACCCGTTGCATCAACACGTAAACCAGCAGGTGTCATTGGGCACTGATCCTTACCATCAACTACACCATCGTTGTCACTGTCTCTTGGTGCAGAAGGTGTACTCTTACCAAATGGAATAGCAAGGCCTACTTTAAAGCTGTAATCATCGTAATCTTCACCGAAATCTTGATAAGCAGCTACTTCAGTAATCAATTTAACTTTTTCAGAAAGGTTCCAATGCTTACCAAGACCTAGATTACCAAGCGTAGTTGAGTCACCAACTGCTTGGCGTTTTACACCACCGAAAATATATAACGAGTCATTTGGTAGAAAATAAAGTGCATCGACACCTACCATTTCACCCGTCTCGTCATCGCCCGATGAAGCGTAGTCCAAAGACAATGATGTAAATTCTACACGAGCAGCCCAGCTTTGGGTAAAACGGAAGCCGTATTCAAACGCGATGCCTCTGCCATTATCATAGGTGTCGTTGACCGGCATAGGGCGATCTGGGTCAGTGTTGTAGTAAACACCTGAGATACCACCCCAATGTCTATAAGATGGCTCAGAACTGTCTTGAGCAAATGCGTTAGCCGAAGCGATCACAGCAAGCGAAACTGCTGCCATTTTAAAATGTTTTTTCATAGTCACATCCTGTTTAACGTTGAGTGATTATCTGTGTTTGATAATTTTAGTGTTGTAGTTAGCTAAATAGCTAGCACAAGCTGTGCCATTTTATAATATGGGTTAAACTGTCATCCCTTGTAATGTGGCAACAATTGTTCTTTTTCCACCGTGATCCCGGTGTTCGCCGAGCATAATACCTTGCCATGTGCCGAGCGCAAGCCTGCCCTGCTGAACGGGTATCGTCAACTGGCAACCTAGTATACTCGATTTTATGTGGGCTGGCATATCATCTTTACCTTCATACGTATGCTGGTAAAAAGAGAGGTCTTCATTTACAGAGTAATTGATAAACGCTTCCATATCTTGTCTTACAGTGGGATCTGCATTTTCGTTTATCGTTAGACTGGCGCTGGTATGTTGAAGCCACAAATGAAGAAGGCCCACCTCAACATCTCGAATGGAAGGAAGTGCGGCCAGAATGTGGTCGGTGATGAGATGAAACCCACGCGGATAGCTATTAAGTGTAATTTTTTCAGACTGCCAGTAATTATTTGTCAAAGCAGATTTCCAAGTGCGCTAAGCCTTCATCACACATAAATGGAAGAATTATCTTAGCGCCATCGACTTGATGACTTATAGTGTGTTGTTTCCCAGAAACAACAATAGGCGTAGCCATACCAAACTCGTAACCGCGTTCAGCGAGGTCGCGTTTGGCATTGCCACAAATCATATTGGTGACTTCACCAACCATATCACCAACTTCTGCATCTAACTTGGCCGGCCTTTCACCCACCATTCTTTCCATAATGGTGAGGGCCAGTGATTCATCAAACGTAATAGACATAGACCCACGTACATTGGGACCTACCATACCAATAAGTCCAGATACATCGCCTTTTGCAAAATCACTTTGCTTTCGCTTGGGCTTACCTGGAGTCAGCTTTGTTTGCGCCATGGTTTCCATAACGTTTAGCAAACCTGCAATAAACGGGTTCACAAAATCAGCATTCATGTACATTCTCCTTAAGAGAGGGATCTTCCGTTTGTTGGCATTCGGCACAGTGTCCGTGCGCTTCTATCGTTTGTTTAGATACGCGAAATCCATGCTGCTGCGCCTGCTTTTCTAATGTTTCTTGAAGGCCTTCTGACTGAATTTCAGCAACATCACCGCAGCTGTCGCAAATTAAAAACTGTACTGGGTGGTTACATCCAAAGTGATAGCACGCCACAAACGCGTTTGTTGATTCAAGTCTGTGGATAAGTCCAAAGTCGAGGAGAAAGTCGAGAGCGCGATAAACCGTAGCAGGTTTGGCGCTCGACTCGGTTTCTTTTAGCGAATCAAGTAGCTCATAGGCTCCCATTGGTCCATGCTTTTCCACGAGAATTTCATATACTTTTTCTCTTAATGGTGTAAAACGCGCCCCGCGTTGCTCACAATATGCGCGAGCTTTATGAATAAGTGTGGTTTTGTTCATTTATAGAAACCGATATGTCGACTTTCATTATTATAAGATGCCCATTGATTGTTCACGATTTATTTTTGTGAACGTGGGCAATTAATTCATCTTCTAGTGCAAAGCGCTCTTCTAGTATTTCTCCAAGATTTGCCAGTGCTTTATCGAGTTTTGCCGCTTGTTCAGGTGATATTGCATCTGCAAATGCATCATTGAACGACAGTGCAGCATCCGTTGTTTCGGCAAGGCGTGGGTACAGTTCATCTTTCAGTGTCAACCCACTAGCATCATCTTCTATCAATATTTCAAATATTTCAAAATGACCAGCAGACAAATAGTCGAGCAACGCGCCGCAAAATTCAGAAATTTCATCCGCATCAGGTAGGCAGTCTCGATGTGCGTTAATACCTGCTATTTTACAATAGGATATAAGCAATGCTTGCCTTTCAAGCAGCCATTTGTCTATGACATGGCTTTTTCCACCCCATTTAGATTTTACGCTCTCAAGCTGTTGCAACATAGTGATCCGTTACCTGATTTGCGACAATAGATTATAAGTATAACACTGTGCCCTTATGACACAAATTTTGCACGAAAAAGAATAGGGTGGTCTTGATCACTTCTTTTGCGCATTAATAGTTAAAACGATCTGCGCGCAAATTGCCTCATTTGTTTTGTAAGACTATACGGAAAATATGCTATCGTGATGTAATTCTAAAAGAGTAATAAGAACGTGATGATTAAGCAGACAGGTGCCAAACTTAAAGCCAGTGAAGCCATGTGGGTTGTGTTTAGTCGAGGGAAGTTGGTAATAAGGGAAAACTCTTTAACTATTCCCGTTGCCTATTTTGATGACCTTCCTTTCCTTGCATCCTATACCGATGATATTCATCAACTGCCTCCGTTGAATGAAAGCGCGCATCGCAGTACTCCTGTTTTTGTGGTTGATTTAGGCTCAGAGCACATCGAAGAAGCTGGTTGGGAGCGCGTATCACTGAGACAACTGTTGGTTACTGAGCAAGATATTGCGTTTTCGGTAATTGGTCGTGCTTGGCAATACATTCACTTTCTGCGAACTCATCAGTATTGCGGTCAGTGCGGTGCGAAAACTGACCGTGTTGACTGGGAAATGGCCGTACATTGCCACCGTTGTCAACATCGCAGTTATCCTCGCGTTTCACCTTGTATTATTGTGTCGATTCACAATCGTGAAAAAACTACTGCTAGCCAGAGGCGTCAGGCATCGTGAAGCGAACATGTATTCTACATTGGCAGGTTTTGTCGAAAGTGGAGAGAGTTTAGAAGAGGCAGTTCACCGGGAAGTATTTGAAGAAGTAGGGGTGAAAGTGAAAAACCTGCGTTATTTCAACAGCCAACCTTGGCCATTTCCTCACTCACTAATGGTGGGTTTTATTGCAGAATATGACAGTGGTGATATCCGATGCCAAGAAAACGAAATTGACGATGCACAATGGTTTGATACTCATGCATTGCCAAACGTTCCACCGAAAGTTTCAATTGCAGGTCAGCTTATTGCTGAAACGGTGTCTCTGATCAGCGACAAATAAAAAACCCTGCCGGAGCAGGGTTTCAATGAAGTTAGCACGGTCCCATGTAGGGCTTCTTTTTAGTTAACGTGAATAGTAATAGCAAACACTTACTATAAGTGCAAGCATCAATTTCAAGTAATATTCGTCTCTTTTAATCGACAGTGTGTCGCAACACAGATATTTCCTTCAGGTTTTAGCACAACCTCGCCATATTGCTGATATAATCGGTCGCTTCAAATCTTTACAGTATCTACAGTTTTTTAGGTGAATTATATGTCGCAATCTATTCCTAGTGTTGATAAGCCCGCGTTGAAAAACGACCGCTACTTACGTGCGTTACTTAAACAGCCGGTTGATATGACACCTGTATGGATGATGCGACAGGCTGGTCGTTACCTTCCAGAATATAAGGCTACCCGTGCAGAAGCCGGTGATTTTATGTCACTGTGTAAAAATGCTGAGTTGGCATGCGAAGTAACATTACAACCCTTGCGCCGTTTCCCGCTTGATGCCGCTATTTTGTTCTCAGATATACTAACTATTCCTGATGCAATGGGATTAGAGCTGTATTTTGAAACCGGTGAAGGTCCGCGTTTTAAAAAGCCAATCACCTGCAAAGCTGACGTGGATAAAATTGGCCTGCCCGACCCTGAAGGTGAACTTCAATATGTAATGAATGCAGTACGTACAATTCGTCGAGAGCTTAAAGGCGAAGTGCCGCTTATCGGATTTTCAGGCAGTCCTTGGACACTAGCAACCTATATGGTTGAAGGTGGTTCAAGCAAAGCGTTTACAAAAATTAAGAAAATGGCTTTTGCTGAACCGGCGACATTGCACGCGCTTTTGGCCAAACTTGCTGACTCGGTAACAGAGTATTTAAATGCTCAAATTGCTGCTGGTGCTCAGTCTGTGATGGTTTTCGATACTTGGGGCGGCGTACTTTCACCTCGTGACTATAAAGAATTTTCGCTTCAATATATGGAGCGCATAGTAAGCGGCCTTACCCGTGAAAGTGAAGGTCGCAAAGTACCAGTTACCTTGTTTACTAAAAATGGCGGTATGTGGTTAGAGTCTATTGCTGCCACCGGTTGTGATGCGGTTGGCCTTGACTGGACAATTGATATCAAAGAGGCGCGTGCTCGTGTCGGTGATAAAGTGGCATTGCAAGGTAATATGGACCCATCAATGCTATACGCGCCTGCGCCGCGAATTGAAGAAGAAGTGGCCTCGATACTGGCAGGTTATGGTGAAGGAACAGGGCATGTCTTCAACTTAGGGCACGGTATTCACCTTGACGTACCACCGGAAAACGCGGGTGTTTTTGTTAACGCAGTACATGCGTTAAGTAAGCAATATCACAAATAGCTTTTACAAATAACTATCACAAATAAAAGAGCGTAGGATGAAACAGTGGTTTGTACTGTTGCTCGTGATGTTCATATTGGTAGCTGGATATAAATTTTCTGGCTACCAGCATCAACTCTCCGAGTCGAAAGCCGAAAAGGAACGCCTGTCATCAGTGCTTGCGCGTCCTCGCTCAACCGAAAATAGTGAGCTAAAGGTTATTAAGCCTACTGGAACTACTAGTCATACAGCCCCGATATTGCAAACAACTTCAGCCTCAAAAACTTTTACGCGCACTAATTCATCCGAGGACGAGTCATCGTTAAAGGCGTTTCTTGCTGCATATTTTGTTGATGTAAAGAATGAAACGAGCAATTTCACAGTCAATTTCAAAGTGGAGTCAGTGTCGTGTGTGCAAGATACTTGTCGTGTGGGCGGGCAATATAATGGTTCAGAGCGTGAGTTAACTACCTTGGTTGCCTCGCTTGAAGCAAATGCTTGGTGGGGGGAGGAAATGCCAACTATAAATGTGCAGCGTACCCACAATGATGTAAAACTTAACCTTGTATTTTCGACTTATCAGTCAATAGAAAATAACGGGGCAATCATCGCTGAATAGCCTATTGCGTGTTTGCCTTCATGCATCCCGTGGCAAGCCCTTCTCGACAGCGCGAATTAAACGTTGCTGCTGTCGATTTTCAACGTCTTTGTTCTGTGCCAACTGTTTTTCCATTTGACGAGCTAGTGCCCACTCAATATGCCTGTCTACCATATCACTTACCGCACCATAGCGCGCATTGAGTAACCTAACGCTTTCTTCATTGTAAGCGGCATTACCTAGCGCCACAGCAATATTGCGCTGCCATTTCTGAAATCCAATTCGCCTAATTGGTGAGCCTTCCGTGTTGGCTAAAAACGTTTCTTCAGACCAACTGAAAAGGGTATTTAACGATTGCCCGTGCAGTACGTCGCGCGGGTGAAAATCTGTTTCCTGTGAAATGTCAGCATAGCGATTCCAAGGGCAAATAAGCTGACAATCATCACAGCCATAGATGCGGTTACCCATCAATGGTCGCAAGTCCTCAGGGATATCGCTGTCAGACTCAATGGTGAGATAAGAAATGCATTTTCTTGCATCTACAGTATAGGGCGCAACAATGGCATTAGTAGGACAGATTGTCATGCATGCAGTACAACTTCCGCACCCTTCTTCAATGGGATTATCAGTGGGAAGAGGCAAGTTAATAAAAAGCTCACCCAGAAAAAACCAAGACCCCGCTTCCTTATTCAGTGTCAAACTGTGTTTGCCAGTCCACCCTATACCGGCTTTTTCCGCTATTGCATGCTCTAACACTGGAGCGGAATCAACAAACGGCCGATATTGTGTGTGAGCTAGCGCTGAAGTGATTTTTTCTCCGAGTTGCTTAAGCCGTTTGCGCAAAACTTTGTGGTAGTCACGGCCTAGTGCGTAACGACTTATATATCCGATGTCTGACGATTTTAAATGCTTAGCAAATGAGGCGTCGGGAGGTAGGTAATTCATGCGTACACTTATAACCCGCAAAGTGCCTGGGACGAGTTCATCTGGGCGCGCTCGCTTCATGCCGTGACTTACCATGAATGCCATATCACCGTGATACCCTTCATCTAACCACGATTGCAAGTACGCTTCGTGCTGATGCAGATCAATATCACTGATACCAACTTGTTGAAAGCCTAGCGCTACACCCCAAGCCTTGATATTGTTGGTTAATTCAACAAGGTCGATAGAATTAATTGCGGACATTTGCTCATGCTAGATACTCAACTCACATCAAGTTTATCACACAAACTATTTAGAGCCGATCAGGTTCGAGAAAATGAAGCGCAAGCTGCAACTGAATCGGGCTGTGACCTATATACGCTGATGCAACGTGCAGGTGAAGAGGTGTTTAAACAATGCCAAGAGCTTATGCCCAATTCTGACGTCTATTTGGTTTTAGTTGGTCAGGGCAATAACGCTGGAGACGGTTATATTGCCGCCTTGCACGCTAAGCAAGCCGGTAAGCAGGTGCATGTATGCGCAGTAGAGCCTGAGCGCGTATTAGAGGGTGATGCTGGTAAGGCTCAGCAGCGATGGTTTGATTCTGGCGGTAAAGTTACCGCATTTGACGGCGAACTTATCGAGAAATCTGATGTTGCTATTGACGCATTGTTAGGCACGGGAATTAACAGTTATATTCGCAACGAGTTTGCTGTGGTTATTGATGCGCTTAACAATGCATCAACGCCGGTGGTGAGTGTAGACGTTCCATCGGGCTTGGATGCAAACACTGGGCAGAGTTTGGGGCGCTGTGTACAAGCCGATATCACAGTAACCTTTGTGGGTATCAAGCCTGGCCTTGTGACTGGCGCAGGTAAACAGTCATGCGGAAAATTGGTGTACGCCGATTTGGGTATAGGTAAAGCGTTTCAAGCATTGGCTAAATCAAGTGCCACTATGCTTCATATCAATCAGTTCAAAGGCATGGGCCCGCGCGAAATTAACAGTCACAAAGGCACGTATGGTCGACTTTTATGCGTAGGAGGAAACCATGGTACTGCTGGTGCAATACGATTGGCTTCTGAGGCAGCTCTGCGCAGTGGTGCGGGTATGGTTCGGGTTTATACGCATTCTTCATCTGTCATACAGGTGAGTTCTGGGCGCCCTGAATTAATGGTGACAGACAGCCAATTAGAAGATGCTTTGGAATGGGCTACGTGCGTAATTATTGGGCCGGGGCTTGGTCAGAATGAATGGGCACAAACTTCGTTCGAAACCACACTGAAACACTGCCAAAGCCAAAACAAGCCTATTGTTATAGACGCGGATGCGCTCAATTTATTGTGCAAGCAATCCACGGCTTACACCCTATCTGACAGTATTTTAACACCGCATTCAGGGGAAGCGGCGCGTTTGCTTGGTGTATCTATTGATGATGTAGAAAGTGATCGTTTCAATTATGCGAGACAATGTTCACAGCGCTACCATGCGGTATGTGTACTTAAAGGTGCAGGAACACTGATTGATAACGAAAGAAAGACGTGGGTATGTCGTCACGGCAATCCGGGAATGGCAACGGCGGGCAGTGGCGATGTACTCAGTGGTATTTTAGGTGCGCTTTTAGCCCAGGGTGTTGAAACCGATATTGCCGCAAAATACGGAGTGGTGTTGCATGCGAAAGCGGGTGATGACATTGCGCAACTTTATGGGCAACGTGGTATGATAGCCAGCGATTTATTTGACGCAGTACGTGCTCTCATCAATCACTAATGTAGAGTGATTTTTTATCGGGTGGGCATCTATTGCGTATTTCAGTTATTTAATTCTGTGGAATATTGTCGATGTCGTACCCGCAAGCCTCTTACTTTGCCAACAATGAAGATGATACTGCTAAGCTAGCCAAGGACTTAGCGGCAGCAGTGTTTAGCCAACTTCCTGCCGACGCTGTAATTTACCTCAATGGCGACTTGGGCGCGGGGAAAACCACATTTAGTCGCTTTTTTATTCAAGCCTTGGGGCATTCAGGTAGCGTTAAGAGTCCAACTTACACACTGGTTGAACCTTATGAGTTAGAAAGCGTCAATATATATCATTTCGACTTATACCGATTGGCTGATCCCGAAGAGCTCGAGTTTATGGGGATTAGAGATTACTTCGGTGGCGGGGCTATTGCACTTGTGGAATGGTCTGAAAAAGGTGCAGAGTACTTGGCATCGCCAGACTTAGTGATTAGTATAAATATCACACTGTCAGGTAGACAATTTCAGATTGAGGCAAAAAGTACCCAAGGTGCAGCGTTGCTTCAACAGTGTAAATGCGTTTAAAGAGAGATAATAACAAAAGCAAAAAGGCGAGTTATGGTGCGCAGTATAATTTCGATATTGTTGTTTTGTGTTGTTGTACATGGCGTGCAGGCAGCGCAAAATAATATCGAAGGCATAAGAATTTGGCCTTCATCTGAGAACACTCGGGTTGTGTTTGATATGAAGTCCGCGCCTGACTTCACCTACTTTACGCTAAAAAATCCTCTTCGTGTCGTGGTGGATTTGCAAAATACCAACGACAATTTAAATTTGTCTAACATTGATAATAGCGGCAATCTTATTAAGAAAGTACGCTATTCAAAAGCTAAAGACTCTCGGTCAGCGAGGGTCGTTATTGAACTTTCCAGACAAGCAAAGCCGTCTCTTTTCGCCGTTGCACCTAGTGACAACTTGGGGCATCGACTTGTTGTGGACCTTGCCGATAGCGCTCCAAGTCAAAATACATCGTTACAAGCCTCTGTTAATAATGTGGTAATGGATGATAAATCCAGCCCAAGAGACACTAATATTATCGTTGCCATAGATGCTGGACATGGAGGGCGTGATCCCGGCTCTATAGGGCCAGCGGGCACTTATGAAAAGCATATCACGCTGAGCATTGCTAAAATGCTAGAAGACATGATAGATGCCGAGCCAGGTATGAAAGCCATCATGACCAGAGGTAGTGATAGTTATATCTCACCTAATCGACGCCCTGAAATTGCCCGTGAGAAAAAAGCTGACTTACTTATTTCCATTCACGCAGATGCGTTTAGTCAACCAGAGCCGCGAGGCGGTTCGGTATGGGTATTGTCAATGCGAAGGGCCGATACTGAGCTGGGACGTTGGTTAGAAAAATCGGAACGTCATGCGGAGTTACTCGGTGGGGCGGCAGAAGTTATTAATGATAAATCGAGTGAACGGTATCTAACGGAGACCATTCTTGGTTTGTCAATGGATCACAGTATGGCAACCAGTCATGATTTGGGAAATAAAGTTGTGGATGAGTTGAAAAAAGTGACCAGCATGCACAAAAGAAGACCTCAGGCTGCTAGTCTAGCTGTGTTAACAGCACCAGATATTCCTTCCATCTTGGTTGAGGTGGGGTTCATATCAAATCCGCAAGAAGAAAAAAACCTCAATTGGTCAGCGCACCGAGAACGCCTTGCCAATGCCATTTTCAATGCCACTAAACGCTACTTTAAACAAGTTCCACCAGACGGCACCTTGTGGGCATTTGAGAAAGCCAATAACCGTACCCATAAAGTGAGAAGCGGTGAGTCGTTGTCTTTATTGGCTCAGCGATACAATGTCAAAGTGAGCAGTATCAAAGCCGCCAACGATTTAAGTGGTGATATCGTTAGAGTGGGGCAAGTGTTGACTATACCCCGTACCTGAAACCCGCGTTCAATGTGAAGTAGATACGGTTTGCATTGAAGTTCAAGCGCGGTTTGACATACCATTGAGCGCACAGCACTGCGTTAAGCCTTTGGGTTAACACAAATTGCGTATTCGCCTCTGCCAGAATCTAAGAATTAACATCATAGGATGAGCCATTTGCCTATTCAGTTATTATCTCCTCAGCTCGCAAACCAAATTGCCGCGGGCGAAGTGGTTGAGCGTCCAGCATCCGTGGTCAAAGAACTGCTTGAAAACAGTTTAGATGCAGGTGCGACTAAAATTGAAGTAGATATTGAGAAAGGTGGGCACAAGCGAATTCGCATCAAAGACAACGGTTCTGGTATTGAAAAAGATGAACTGCAACTTGCTTTAAGCCGTCATGCCACAAGTAAAATTACAAGTCTCGATGATTTAGAGCAAATTCTATCACTGGGATTTCGAGGAGAAGCGCTTGCCAGTATTAGCTCTGTTAGTCGGTTAACGCTAACATCGCGAACGGAACATCAATCTGAAGCGTGGCAAGCGTATTGCGAAGGTCGCGATATGGCGGTTAGCGTCAAACCTGCCGCACATCCCGTTGGTACGACGATAGATGTCGCCGATCTTTTCTATAACACGCCTGCCCGTCGTAAGTTCTTACGCACTGAAAAAACCGAGTTTCAACATATTGAAGAGGTAATTAAGCGCATAGCGCTAAGTAACCCAGATATATCCTTCATTCTTAAGCATAACGACAAGGTAGTAAAGCGTTACATCAGTGATAAAGAAGGTCGCGTTGAAGCGCGCATAGGGGCGGTTGTAGGCCATAAGTTTGTACAAAATGCGGTTCACGTTAAGTCAGAATATGAAGGTATAATCATCGATGCATGGCTGGGCAATGAAGTAATGCTGCGCAGTAGTAACGACTGTCAATTCAGTTTTGTTAACGGCCGTGGTATGCGCGACAAGCTAATTATGCACGCAATTCGTCAAGCGTACGAAAGCGCTTGGGGTGTACTCGAACAACCCAGTTTTGTTGTTTTCTTAACATTAAACCCCCGCGAAGTCGATGTGAATGTACACCCAGCAAAGCACGAAGTGCGTTTTCAGCAAAGTCGTCTAGTGCATGACTTTATTTGTAAGACAGTGAGTGATGCGCTTCATGCAACTTCGGACGATGGCGATACCGCGGTGCAAGGGCATTCAAACCAAGACTATATGACACCTGATGTAACGCATGATTACATTCGGCCACTGCAAACACATCAACCTGAGCATCTCGGTTCACAGCGCGCTTCCAGTTATCAACCACATACGAAGCCATCAGTCAGTGAAGGAAGTATCACGAGTACGAATAGCTATCAGGGGGCTAACCCTAGCGTACGAGAATGTGCGCAAGGCGGTGCTTCGTTTTCTAGTGGACGTTTTCAAAGCAAAACACCAAGTTCTGCCTATCAAACTAGCTATCGCGCATTAATGACGCCAAATAGCGACACACTAACCGACACTACACACTCGCATAGTAATGTTGAGGGAGTATATCTAACGCCCTATAAGCGGATTTATCCAAAAGCTGACAAAATTTATATGGTAAGTGTCGAAAAACTTGCAAGTATCTGGCTTAGCGAACTATTTTTAAATGCACAACACAGTCAACCATTACTGATGCCTGTGGCAATTCCGAATGTGGACGTGAATGAAAGTACCTTAGCTTTTCTTAAATCTTTGCATTTTGAAATTAATCGAGTGGCTGGAAAGTATCGTTTACAACAGGTTCCAGCTGGTACGCGGCATTTGCCTTGGTTAAAGTGGTTTGAGCACATTATTACCATAGATGCGCCACTTGAGGAATATGCTAAAGCAGAGCTCGCTTCAGTTATTACTATTCCATTGGATGGTATTGAAATTGAAGTAGCGCAATTGATTTGGAATTGGTTTGAACTTTTAGATGAAGTGAAACAATGGGAATATATTGCACAATTTGCTAAAGTTCGCCCCCTAAAAATGGTGCTAGAGGTATGGGGGGAATAAATTGTCCAATGGCATAAATTCTGCATCGCCCGTTATTGCGTTAATGGGGCCGACAGCATCAGGTAAAACAGGTTTAGCGTTAGAAATCGCTGAGCATGTTGATAGTGAAGTGATTAGTGTAGATTCAGCCCTTGTTTATAAGGGAATGGATATTGGTACTGCAAAGCCAACGCAGAAAGAACGCGCTGGGGTAGTGCATCATTTGATTGATATTATTGACCCTGCTGAAAGTTATTCTGTGTCGCAATTTGTTAACGATACCAATAGCTTAATTGAAGATATTTTAGGTAGAGGTAAGGTGCCAATTTTGGCCGGCGGTACAATGATGTACTTTAATGCCTTGATAAATGGAATTTCGCCACTACCTAAGTCGGATGAATCGATAAGAAGTGAAATTGCCGAACAAGCTGAACGCTTGGGTTGGGCCAAATTGCACGACGAATTGCGTAGCGTAGACCCTGTATGTGGTGAGAGAATTCACCCCAATGATCCGCAGCGCATAACTCGTGCGTTAGAAGTGTATCGAAGTACTGGTAAAACGCTGACTTATTGGCAGCAACAAGAAAGTGCGAAGTGTCCATTTAATATTGTTCAATTTGCCATTGCTCCAAAAGAAAGGTCGGTTTTACACGAGCGTATTGCTCAGCGCTTTGACTTGATGTTAGCGCAAGGCTTTGAACGAGAAGTGTCAGCACTCTATGAGCGAACTGATCTTCACGAAGATTTACCGTCTATCCGCTCTGTGGGATACAGGCAAATGTGGCAGTACCTAGACGGTCAGCTATCTTATGATGAGATGCGCGAACGCGGCATCATAGCAACGAGGCAGTTAGCTAAGCGCCAGCTCACGTGGTTAAGGGGTTGGGAAGACGTGACATGGTTAGACACATTTTTTAAAGATAATTTGACTAAAATTACAGCGAAAGTCACACTTTAGAACTTGGAGTGTGGTATATATTAGACATGCAGTGGTAGTAGTAGGCTATCACCAATAATAAAAACTAAGGATATCAAATGGCTAAAGGGCAATCGTTACAAGACCCATTTTTAAACGCTTTGCGTAAGGAACGTATTCCAGTATCAATTTATCTGGTAAACGGCATTAAACTTCAGGGGCAAGTTGAGTCTTTCGACCAATTCGTCATTCTTCTGAAGAATACGGTAAGCCAAATGGTGTATAAGCATGCAATCTCAACAGTGGTTCCAGCTCGCGCTATTACAATGCCCAGTGCAGGAGATTCTGAAAATACTAAAGGTGAATAATTTATTAAAAGGTAACGCGCTTGTTTGACCGTTATGAAGCCGGTGAGCAGGCTGTACTTGTTCATGTTAATTTTTCCGACGAGAGCAACAAAGAAGACTTAAGTGAGCTTTCTCTTCTTGTGTCTTCAGCAGGTGTTGATGCCGTTGAAGTGATAACAACTTCGCGCAGTGCACCACATGCTAAGTTCTTTGTTGGGTCAGGTAAGGCAGAGGAAATAGCAGCTGCGGTAAAAGCGCATGACGCTAATGTTGTTATTTTCAACCACGCGCTTTCTCCCTCACAGGAGCGAAATCTAGAAGCAGTGTGTAAATGCAGAGTGCTAGATAGAACGGGGCTTATCCTTGATATTTTTGCGCAACGCGCGCGGACACATGAAGGTAAGTTACAAGTTGAACTGGCGCAGTTACGTCATATTTCTACGCGTCTCATCAGGGGATGGACTCACCTTGAGCGTCAAAAAGGTGGGATTGGTCTACGTGGTCCTGGTGAAACGCAGTTAGAAACAGATCGCAGATTACTTCGAGGACGAATTAAAGCCATTCTTCGTAGGTTGGAAAAAGTTCAAAAGCAGCGTGAGCAAGGACGTCGCTCTCGAAAGCGTGCGGAAATTCCAACAGTCTCTTTAGTCGGTTATACAAACGCGGGTAAATCTACCTTGTTTAATACCATCACCGATTCACACGTCTATGCTGCCGACCAGTTGTTTGCAACACTCGATCCCACTCTACGTAAAATAGACTTAAAAGATGTTGGCCCTGCAATATTGGCCGACACGGTTGGTTTTATTCGTCATCTCCCCCATGATCTTGTTGCCGCATTTAAAGCAACACTTCAAGAAACGCAAGAAGCAGATTTGTTGTTGCACGTTGTTGATATTGCTGATGCAAAATACCGTGAAACAATGGACGAAGTTAACAATGTGTTAGAAGAAATTGACGCTGGGGAGATCCAACAGTTAGTAATCTGTAATAAGATTGATAAACTTGAAGACGTTAAACCACGTATAGAAAGAAATGACGAAGGCGTTCCTGTCCGAGTCTGGTTGTCTGCACAATCAGGAGATGGTACAGAATTGCTAAGCCAAGCGCTTACCGAGTGCTTAGGACGTAGCATGGTGAATTATACGCTTAAGATACCTCCTGCTCATAGTCGCCTACGAGGTGTACTTTATGAGCTAAATTGTATATCGAGCGAGCAATACGACAGCCAAGGAGATTGGGTAGTGGACGTAAGAATGCCTGCTGCCGATTGGAACAGACTGGAAAAACGTCTGGAAAACGGAATATCAGAGTATGTTGTGCACCATTAGTCGCTTCGACTGACTGATAGTGTGTAAAACAAAAGAATATAACAGTAATCTATGGAGTATAAGCATGGCTTGGAATGAGCCGGGTGGCAATAATAACGACCCGTGGAAAAATCGCGGTGGGCGCGAACAAGGGCCCCCTGATTTGGACGATGTGTTTAAAAACTTATTTGGCAAGTTCGGTAAGTCTGGTGGCACCGGTGGTAACTCAGGCAAGAGCTTGGGTGGCATTGGCGCAGGTATTCTCGTTGGCTTACTTGTGGTTATTTGGTTTATCAGCGGCTTTTACACCATACGTGAAGCAGAGCGTGGAGTAGTGTTGCGTTTCGGTGAATACAGCCAACAAGTTGAGCCAGGTCTTCGCTGGGCCCCAACGTTTATCGACAAAGTGATTCCAGTTGATGTGCAGTCTATTCGTGACCAATCTTCATCGGGCTCGATGCTAACAGAAGACGAAAACGTGGTAAGTGTGCAAATGGAAATGCAATTCCGCGTTGTTGACCCTTACCGTTGGACGTTCGCGGTTGAAAGTCCTGAGCAAAGTCTCAGTCAGTCGTTAGATAGTGCTATTCGCTATGTTGTAGGTCATTCAACCATGGATGACGTACTAACAGATGGTCGTGAAGTGACACGTCAACGGGTTTGGGAAGAACTTCAAGCCATTATTGAACCTTACAATATGGGCGTTTCTATTATTGATATGAACTTCCGTGATGCGCGTCCACCTGAGCAAGTTAAAGATGCATTCGACGATGCTATTGCTGCACAGGAAGATGAGCAACGCTTCATTCGTGAAGCTGAAGCCTACGCCAGGGAAATTGAACCGCGAGCGCGTGGTCAGGTTAATCGTATGAACGAAGAAGCCCAAGCTTACAAAGAGCGCGTTACGCTTGAAGCGCAGGGTGAAGTAGCACGATTTAACGAATTGCTGCCACAATATGAAAAAGCGCCTCAAGTTACTCGCGAGCGTATTTACTTGGAAACAATGGAAGAAGTGCTTGGTAGTACTAGTAAAATTTTGGTTGATAGCAAAGGCGGTAACAACATGATGTATCTTCCACTAGATAAAATCATGGAGCGTCAACAGTCAGCAACCACAAGCCGCTCTCGTAACACGTTAGAAGGTTTACAAGCGCCAGTGACTGATGCAGCGGGAAGAAGCCGCAATTCATCACCGACGTCGGGTCTACGTGGTGATAGCTACAGAGAGGGGAGATAATCGCTATGAAGAATTTACTAATTGCTGTTTTCGTTCTTCTCGTTTTATTGACATCAGGTGCGCTGTTTGTTGTAAAAGAGGGTGAGCGAGCGATTGTTATTCAATTCGGTAAAGTTCAGCGTGTTGAAGGAACCGGTGAAACTAAAGTGTTTGAGCCAGGACTTCACTTTAAGCTACCTTTCATTGATACAGTACGTCATTTAGATGCGCGTATTCAAACGCTGGACGGCACACCAGACCGTTTTGTTACCAGTGAGAAAAAAGACCTTATTGTCGATTCTTATGTGAAATGGCGTATCGATGATTTTGCTCGTTATTATCTTTCTACTGGTGGCAACAAACTACAAGCTGAAGCGCTACTTAAGCAAAAGGTGAACAACGGTCTTCGTTCAGAGTTTGGTACGCGTACAATTGCGCAGATCGTTTCTGGTGAACGTTCAGCGCTAATGAATCAAGCAATGGAACAAGCATCTACATCTTCAGATGAGCTTGGTATCGAAATTGTTGACGTACGCGTTAAGCAAATTAACTTACCGACTGAAGTGAGTAACTCTATCTTCCAGCGTATGCGGGCAGAGCGAGCAGGTGTAGCGCGTGAGCACCGTTCACAGGGGCAGGAACAAGCAGAGGTTATTAAGGCGAATATCGATGCCAAGGTAACCGTTATGCTGGCTGATGCAGAACGTAATGCGCGTCAGCTGCGTGGTGAAGGTGATGCACTTGCAGCGCAAATTTACGCAGATGCTTATTCTAAAAACGCAGATTTTTATAGCTTTCTTCGTAGTATGGATGCCTATAAACAAAGCTTCAACAGCAAGCAAGACGTCATGGTGATTGCACCTGATAGCGAATTCTTTAAATATATGAATGGCGCTAAGGGTAAATAAGCCGTAGTTAGATTAAAAATGTTGAAAAAGGCCAGTCTGATGACTGGCTTTTTTATTGCGCTAAAAATTTGTAATGTATTGATTTTATTTATGATAAATCAACAATGGAAAGTCTCTTTGCTAAGCGTTTACCTTTGATTTACCAGTATAACTGCCAAATTTGTGCTAAATCGGGTAAAATAGCGTCGAATTTACTATAAAAGATGCACCACTTATGATTGTGCGAAAGTATGCCGTCCCAGCGTGCTTGTCGATAAAGTAGGTGCCCATAAACGACAGAGGGAAAATTTTGAACACGGAACAAACAAATACAGTTTCTGCCGAATCAAACGGCGGAAAAGGCGGGTTATTCTCACGATTTCTAGCCACGGTAGAGTTTTTAGGTAACTTACTACCGCATCCAGTAACATTATTCGCGCTACTGTCACTCTTTATTGTGGTGTTAAGTGGAATTTTGGGCTATTTCGATATTGCTGTTGCAGATCCACGTCCAGAAGGAGCGAAAGGACGTGAAGCGGATGGCATGATTGAAGTTATCTCGCTAATGAGTGCTGAAGGCCTGCAGCGTATAGTCACTGGCCTAGTAACAAATTTCACCGGTTTTGCGCCGCTAGGTACAGTGCTAGTGGCACTATTAGGTGTGTCAGTTGCAGAGCATTCAGGTTTGTTGTCTGCTGCTATGCGCGCATTGGTCATGAATGCTTCTCAGCGAGCTGTAACTTTTGCCATTGTTTTTGCAGGTATTATTTCAAACACTGCGTCAGAACTTGGTTATGTGGTATTAATTCCACTGGCCGCCATGATTTTCCACTCTCTCGGTCGTCACCCGCTTGCAGGACTTGCCGCGGCCTTTGCTGGTGTGTCTGCAGGTTATAGTGCCAATTTATTATTGGGTACGGTTGATCCCCTTCTATCAGGGATAACCGAAGCGGCTGCTCATATGATTGCGCCTGATTATGTCGTTGGTCCAGAGGTTAACTGGTACTTCATGTTTGTCAGTACATTTGTCATCGCAACCATGGGAGCATTGGTTACTGAGAAAATTGTTGAGCCTCGACTGGGTAAATATGACGCCTCAGAAGCGTCTATAGATTTGGGCAATCAGTCGATGGATGCGCCTACCTCACTTGAGAAGAAAGGTTTGCGTTGGGCGGGTATCGCTTTTATTGCGGTATGCGCTGTGTTGGCATTAACCGTAGTGCCAGAAAACGGTATTTTGCGTCATCCAGAAACTGGTGAAGTGGCTGGGTCTCCATTCTTAAAAGGTATTGTGGCGTTCATTTTTATTACATTCGCTATCCCAGGTTTTGTTTACGGTAAAGTGACTGGCTCGATGAAAAATGACAAAGATGTCATTAATGCTATGTCAAAAAGCATGGGTGCGATGGGGCTATACATTACACTCGTATTTTTTGCTGCGCAGTTTGTTGCTTTCTTTAAATGGACAAATCTTGGAACCGTACTTGCGGTCAAAGGCGCAGCACTGCTTCAAGCCGCTGGATTAGATGGCCCTGCCGTATTCATTCTGTTTATTTTAATGTGTGGCGTGGTGAACTTGTCATTGGGCAGCGCTTCTGCACAATGGGCGGTTACAGCACCTATTTTTGTTCCCATGTTAATGTTAATCGGTTACGCACCTGAAGTTATCCAAGCTGCCTATAGAATTGGAGACTCCGTCACCAACGTGATTGCGCCAATGATGAGTTACTTCGGATTGATCCTTGCCATGGCTGCCCGTTACAGGAAAGACTTGGGAATGGGAACGCTTATTGCCATGATGCTGCCTTACACCATGGTGTTTATTGTAGGCTGGACTTTATTGTTCTATGTGTGGGTTTTCTTACTTGGCATGCCAGTAGGCCCAGGTGCAGCTACATACTATCAGCCGTAGTTTCGGTTAGCAGATTAATTTTAAATAGGAAGGCGTTATTTGTAGTGAATAGCGCCTTTTTTAATACCTAAATTCTATTGATGGAATCGAGTTATTTTCATGTTGTTAGCGATCATTATTCACAGCAAATCAGTATAATATCGAATAAACATGTAAAGCATTCATGCTCTGTAGCGACTTACAGCTAGAAAAACGCGCAGTATTACTTGGGAAGAGTATTTAATGAAGTATAAATCGAACACTGGGTTTACCCATGGGCAGGCTGACAAAATAGGCGTGTTGGTAACGAATTTAGGTACACCTGAAGCGCCAACAAAGCAAGCGCTTCGTCCTTATCTTAAAGAGTTTTTGTCAGATCCTAGAGTAGTGGAAGTACCAAAGTTCATTTGGTGGTTTGTACTTAATTTAATTATCTTGAACTTCCGTCCCAAACGCTCAGCACATGCCTATTCTACGGTGTGGACTGAAGAAGGTTCGCCTTTAATGGCAATTACCAAGGCGCAAGCAGCGGAAATAGAAAAGCGTTGTAAAGCCGCCTATGGTGACGATGTAGTGGTGGATTTCGCAATGCGTTACGGCAACCCAGCTATTTCCAATGTAATTGATAGCATGTTGTCTAAAGGCGTTAGAAAACTGGTGGTGTTACCTCTTTATCCACAATACAGTGCTTCGACGACAGGCTCTACATTTGACGCCATCGCCAATGACTTCACTTCTCGTCGCTGGTTGCCAGAGCTGCGATTCGTAAATCATTACCACGATAGAGACAGTTTTATTACGGCTTTGGCAAATAAGGTAAAAGCCCATTGGGAGAAACACGGTAAAGCCGACAAGCTTATTTTGTCTTACCATGGTATTCCAAAGCGTTACCTGATGAATGGCGACCCATATCATTGTGAATGTTACAAAACATCACGACTACTGGCAGAGAAGCTAGGTTTAGGCAAAGATGATTATATGACGACGTTTCAATCGCGCTTTGGGCGAGAAGAGTGGCTAAAGCCATACACCGATGAAACGCTCAAAGCGCTTCCTGAAAAAGGGGTAAAAGCTATTCAGGTCATGTGCCCTGGGTTCTCGGCAGATTGCCTTGAAACCATTGAGGAAATTGGCGAGGAAAATCGCGAATACTTTATGGAAGCGGGTGGTGAACGTTATGAGTACATCGAAGCCCTTAACAGTGACAAAGAACATATTGATGCATTATTTGAAATTGTGCAGGAAAACCTACATGGATGGGCGGTAAGCGTAGATAACGAGTCTCGGGCTAAGTTAGCCACTTCATTAGGTGCTGATAAATAGGTTCACATAATAAGTTCAACCAGCATTAACAATTAAACTGCAAAAATGAGGTAATACATGGACGTGAAAGCGCCAAAAGCTCTGCTGAAAGCCCAAAAAATGGCAAATTTGTTAGACACGGCCGTCAAATTACCTCTTGTACCAGTGCGGATTGGTTTAGATTCACTTATAGGTTTAATTCCTGGCGCCGGTGATGCACTAATGTTGTTGGTATCACTGCGCATCATCTGGCTGGGTAAATCTTTAGGTATGCCTAAGCTTTTGATTGCGCAAATGGTAAAAAACTCTGCCATCGACTTTGGTCTGGGCTTTATTCCACTAGTCGGTGACATTGCGGATATCTTTTACAAAGCCAATCAAAAGAACGTACGCATTATGGAACGTTGGTGGATAAGTGAGAATAAGGCGAACGTGGATGCTGCCACTCAACAGGCACTTGAAGCGTGGGAAAAACAACAGAATAGCTAGAGCGTGTTGACCTTTGCAGTACGTTTTTGCATCAAAGTGTCTGTCAGTACCGTAAAGCCTTCGTAAAGTCTGTGTAAAGTCATCTTTTTTGGAGAACTACTGCGTTCTCATCACCGTCCCATCATACAATTCTGTATGGCGAGGAAATAACGATGGCAAAAAATTCCATTCATCAAATTAATACCAATAGACGGGGTTTCATTAAAACTGCGGCAGGCCTGTCGTTGATACCTATTACGGCCTCTTTGTGGGGGTGTGGGGGAACGGAAAGTGTTGATATCTCTTCAGGAACTCAAGACTCAAGTGATACTAGCTCCGGTTCTGATGGAAGTACGAGCGATTACGACAATTGGGCTAGTGGCGGGACAGCATCAATGTACGCTGACTTTCCCGACGATTCTTTGTTCGATACTGCCGGCGTGTGTACCGTCGCATTGACGGGATCTCAAACAGAAGGTCCTTGCTACTTTCAAAGTAGCTATTTAGATGATATCTCTTTCGAACAAACTGGCCTGCCTATGATGTTATGCCTTCAACTAACTGACGAAAACTGTAATCCATTGTCAGGTTATGAAATTGAAGTATGGCATTGCGATGTCAATGGTTTGTATTCAGGAGACACAAGCAGCAGTGCAGACAGTAGCAGATTCAATAGTTCGTTTTGTACAGGCAATAATTCTGGAGCACTCAATTCTGCATGGTTTCGAGGAATTGGGGTTACTGATTCCAGTGGCCGAATTAACCTGAAAAGTTGCTTTCCTGGTTGGTATAGCAGTAGAGCTATTCATGTCCACTTTCGAATTCGAAACAATAACAATGACCAGCTAATTTCCCAATTCGGCTTTGAGGACAGCTTTTGTAATGCTATTTGTGCTAATCATGTAGATTATAGTTCGCGAGGTGAACCGGATACATTACTTGGGCAAGACACTGTATTCGGTAATGACTATAACGACTATCTATTCAATGTAATTCAAAATGACGATGGTTCTCTTCTGGCATATAAGCGTATTATGGTAACCCAGTAAGCTCGCAATATATTTGAATATCATCTATGTTGACTATGCCTGCATCTCGCAGGCATTTTTTATTAAAGTTAAATCGTTTTTAAGATTACACCCGTAGCAATAACAACAAACTAAGCGCGTCAATTTTACCAACACTTTACAAAGGAGTGTGCAGTACATGAAAGCGTCAGACTTATTCGTTAAAGCTTTAGAAGCTGAAGGTGTGGAATACATTTTTGGTATTCCCGGAGAAGAAAACCTCGATTTACTTGAATCACTTCGTTCATCCTCCATAAAACTTATCCTTACTCGTCACGAACAAGGTGCAGGTTTTATGGCTGCAACCTACGGCCGCCTTACTGGAAAAGTAGGTGTTTGCTTGTCCACCCTTGGCCCCGGTGCAACTAATTTAGTTACCCCAGCAGCTTATGCCCAATTAGGTGCTATGCCAATGCTAATGATCACTGGGCAAAAGCCAATTAAAACCAGTAAACAAGGGCGATTTCAGGTTATCGATATCGTGGACATGATGCGCCCGATTACTAAGTTCACTAGCCAAATCGTGAGCGGTGATCGCATTCCCTCTACTATTCGCGAAGCGTTTCGCCTAGCTCATGAAGAACGTCCAGGGGCTGTGCACATTGAATTGCCTGAAGACATTGCAGCAGAGCAAACCTCTGCGCCACTTTTGGCGCCTAGCGCAACCAGACGCCCCATTGCCGAATACAAAGCCATAGCTTGCGCTATCTCAATGATAGAAAAAGCGCAGTCGCCCTTATTACTAATTGGTGCTGGGGCGAACAGAAAGCTTACTGCAAAAATGTTGCGCGAGTTTGTAGATAAAACGGGTATTCCTTTTGTTACCACCCAAATGGGTAAAGGTGTATTGAATGAAAGCGATTCACGTTTTGCTGGAAATACCGCGTTATCCGATGGCGACTTTGTACATCGGGCAATACAACGGGCTGACCTTATTATCAATGTGGGGCATGATGTGGTGGAGAAGCCGCCATTTTTCATGCTCAATGACGATAAAAAAGTCATACACGTCAATTTTGAACCCGCAGCTGTAGACCCTGTTTATTTCCCTCAAGCGGAAGTTGTTGGTGATATCGCCAATAGTATTTGGCAAATTAAAGAAGGCATAACACCACAGCCTGATTGGAAATTAGACTTCTACCAAGACGTACACGAAGCTTATGTTAAGCACCGTGCGGAGGCGGAAGATGATAGCCGTTTTCCTATACTACCTGAACGTTTTGTGAGGGATATTCGCAAAGTAATGCCTGAAAATGGCATCGTGACCTTAGACAACGGTGTCTATAAAATTTGGTTCGCCAGAAATTATCCAGCTTATCACCCTAATACCTTGTTGCTCGACAATGCGCTTGCCACTATGGGAGCGGGTCTTCCATCAGCCATTGCTGCCAAACTTGTAAAACCAGATGTGCCTGTCGTAAGTGTTTGTGGAGACGGCGGCTTTATGATGAACAGCCAAGAAATTGAAACTGCTGTGAGGTTAAAGCTCGACCTTGTTGTCATTATTTTACGGGACGATGCTTATGGCATGATCAAATGGAAGCAGGCCAATATGCAGTTTGACGAATTTGGACTGGATTACGGCAATCCAAATTTCGTCAAATATGCACAAAGTTATGGTGCCCAAGGATGGCGAGTGGATGATACCGATGTGCTTATTCCCATGCTAGAAAGCTGCATTAATACGCCAGGCGTACACGTTATTGACTGCCCGGTAGATTACAGTATGAATGACGAAACACTTAATCACACAATCAAAGCACTTAGCCAAAAATTATAAAAACAGATGCAAAGACAACTGAAAGGAGCCGAATTATGTTAAAGGATAGCTATCCTTATTACTTAGCCAGCGAAGCGTACTATGCCAATACCGATCTTGATGTTACTAACAAGTACACAGGCGAAGTTGCCACAAGAGTGGCGGTAGCTGATGCTGAAACAATAGATAAAGCGATTGCCGCTGCGGAGCAAGCTCAGCCAGCGATGACAGCGATGGCTCCGTATGAGAGACAAGCCGTATTGGAATATTGTGTTAAGCGCTTTACAGAGCGTGCAGATGAACTTGCCCACGCATTGTGTATAGAAGCGGGTAAACCAATCAAAGATGCCAAAGGTGAAGTGAGTCGTCTAATAGATACCTTCAAAATTGCTGCTGAAGAATCGGTGCGTATTAATGGTGAAGTGGTTAATTTAGAGATTTCAGCACGGGCTAAAGGTTATCAGGGCATGACGAAAAAGGTGCCTATCGGTCCTTGCTCTTTTATTTCACCTTTCAACTTCCCGCTTAATTTAGCCGCACACAAAGTGGCACCAGCGATTGCTGCTGGGTGTACATTTGTGCTTAAACCGGCATCACGAACCCCCATTGGCGCGTTGATTATTGGTGAGATCCTCGCTGAAACTGATTTGCCTAAAGGTGCGTTTTCTATATTGCCTTGCAGCCGAGATGGGGCCGACTTATTTACCACCGATGACAGACTGAAACTATTGAGCTTTACAGGGTCACCGGATGTAGGTTGGGCATTGAAAGCCAAAGCGGGCAAGAAGCCTGTAGTACTCGAGCTAGGCGGAAACGCTGCGTGTATTGTCGATGAAGATGCTGATATCGACGATGCTATTGAGCGTGCCATCGTTGGTGCCTATTACCAATCAGGGCAAAGTTGCATCAGTGTGCAGCGCTTGTTGGTGCACCGCAGCATTTACGATACCTTTAAAACACGTTATGTACAGAAAGTCAGTGCGTTAGTATCAGGCGACCCGTTCAATGAAGATACGTTTATTGGGCCAATGATATCTGAAAGTGAAGCATCTCGTTTGCACGGATGGATTGAAGAGGCAAAAGAACAGGGCGCGACTGTGCTTTGTGGTGGCACGCGAGATGGCGCAATGCTAGAAGCCACCGTAATGGAAAATGTACCTAAGGAATGTGATGCCAGTGCCGAAGAAGCATTTGGGCCTTTATCCATCCTAGAGCCATTTGATAACTACGATGATGCCCTCGAAGAAGTCAACAACAGCCGCTATGGTTTACAAGCGGGTATCTTTACGCGAGATATCTATAAAGCCCATAAAGCATGGGACGTGCTAGACGTTGGTGGCGTAGTCATAGGCGACGTACCAAGCTGGCGCGTAGACAACATGCCCTATGGCGGTGTTAAAGACTCAGGCCTAGGACGTGAAGGTATTCGATATGCTATTGAAGATATGACCGAAACCCGTCTAATGGTCATACGCACACCACAGTAAATATGTGATGTATGTGCTAAAAAGTCGCGTCGATTATATACTGGCGCGGCTAATCAGCCGCGTATTCTTCTAGTAGGGCAAGCGGAATGATATCTAACGCTTTTTCATGGGTCGCCTCTAGGCGTATCTTGGGCGCTACGCCTGCTTCATAAGCTTGTAGCCAACGCGCTGCGCATAGGCACCACCTGTCCCCTGCTAGTAGCCCCGGAAACTCCATACTCGGCCATGGCGTTATTAAGTCATTTCCCTGTCGTAACGAAAACTGTAGAAATTCATCTGTCACAACGGCGCATACACTATGGTTGCCAATGTCTGCATCGGGAACATAACAAAAGCCCTCTCGTGTGAACCCTGTATTACCACAGCATAATTGAAGCGGACGTCCATAGACATTTTTTGCATTGGCCAAAATCGAATACCTCCACGACTACGTAATATATCTAAGAATAACAATATTTAGGTTATAAATACTATTTTGCGGTATTTCATGGCGTCACTTTGAATATAAAGCGAATTGTGACACACAGTGTAAGCAATGGAGATAAAAACAGATGCTCGATAAAAGCCGCAAATCGGCAAAGCTTAATGTATCAAATGAAGAAGTAGCTCGATTTGATGCACTTGCAGAAAGCTGGTGGGACCCAAATGGCCAGTACAAAACGGCACTTGCCTTTAATCAAGCTCGATTGAGTATTATCAAAAGCATAATAGATAGGCATTTTGGTATTAATCACAGTACGGATGGGTATAACACACTTTCTATTGTTGATATTGGCAGCGGTGGTGGTTTGATTAGCGAGCCACTTGCTCAATTGGGGGCGCAGGTGACAGGTATAGACGCCAGTGCGGTAAGCGTAGAAGTCGCTACTCGTCATGCAGAAAAACAAAATATAAATGTAGACTACAGGCATATGCTATCTAGCGAAATGGTGGCTGAAGGTAAACAGTTTGATGTAGTTATAAACGCAGAAGTGGTGGAACATGTACCTGATCAACAGGGTTTGATAGAAGACTGCAAAGCTTTGGTTGCACCGGGTGGCTTGCTTGTCCTTGCTACCTTAAATAAAACCCTGAAAAGCTTTGTTATCGCGATTGTCGGCGCAGAATACGTGATGCGTTATTTGCCTGTAGGAACCCATGATTGGAAAAAATTTGTGACACCTCAAACGCTTAATCATTGGGTTGGTGACGAATTCTCATTGTGCTACGAAGAGGGGCTGAAACTTAATCCGCTGAGTGGAAAATGGAAACCTACATCGAGCCTTGCCGTTAACTACATTCAAGCTTACGCACGAAAACGCTGAGGTTTTTAGATTGTGCTGACCTTTGCTAATTGGTTTTAGTTATAGCTCTCGCAGAAATGTACGCGAATGTCGGGCCTTACTTGGTCTACGGTGAAAGTGGCGACGGTTCATGTGGGCTATAGTCAAAAAGGTGAAAAAAACCTGCAGGAACAATGAAGTGCTCATATTAAGCTTTCATATAAAGCGAGCACTTAAAGCAAGCAGGGTTTTTTGATTCAGAATCAATAATCTGGATAAGCGTACTCACTTAAACCAAGATCATCGATTACCTTGTTAATATGCGCCCTAGCTTCTTCGCTTGGCCCTGGGTAATCGCCGCCAATGGCTACGTTACCTTTAAAACCAATATCCTTTCTGCCTTGTGGCGAGCTGAAATATCCAGCCAACACTAATGCACGGTAACGGGAAAATGCATCGGCAGGGCGAGTATATGCCCCCTGTATGTTGTCGTCGCGAGTGGCGATGGCGTCCAGTATGGATTGCTGCTTTTCATCTGTCAGTGCAATAAAACTTTTTGCGCCATGTAATTTAGCTTCATCGTCAAGCCATGCTAGAAGGTGAAAAATAGTTTCTCTGTCGCGTTGCTGACCATCGTAAGGTGCACTAACCCACTCATCAATTACATCAGGTACTTTAACCTGTGTGGCTGAAGGATTACTGCCTTCACTTGGGATGATCCAGTCGCAGAGCACTGCTACAGTATCTAATTGCGCAGTCGTAAGCGTGCGTGGCCAAGGCGTAGCAGGTGGCATGATCAAATTCGGGTCAGTACCATAACCTGCTGCCGATATTGGCGTAAGTTTCAATTCTGGCCAGTGACCTGTAATCGTGCCAGTGGTTTGTTTTACCGGTACGGCATCAGAGCATGCTACCAAGCCTGGAACCGCAGTTGTTGCGGCCAGTGCGCCTAACCATTTAAGGGAATCTCGGCGAGACATCTGTGGTACATAAATGCGCTGTTGATTGTTGTTACTCATCTTAAAGCGCTCCTTGTTTGATTTGCCCTGCTAACCAATCGGCGTTGCGCATAGCCAAAGTTAATATGGTCAGGGTGCAGTTCTTGTGCGGATTAGAGGCAAAAGTACCGGCGTCCATTACAAACAGGTTAGGGCAATCCCAGGTTTGTCCCCATTGGTTGGTAACCGAGTCGGCTGGGTCTTCTCCCATACGTGTGGCACCGACTTCATGAATAATCTGCCCACCTTTAAGAATGGCATCTTCGGGGGCAGGCAGATCACCTACATCAGCGCCCATATTGGCGAAAATCTTTTTCGCTGTTTCCAGGCCGTGTTTCACTTGGTTTATTTCATGTTCTGAAAATTTCCAATGGAATTTGGCCACCGGAATGCCCCACTTATCAGTCACCTCGTCATCAATTTCCATATAGCAGTCGTCATTAGGTAGCATTTCGCCACGTAGCGCGAAACTGATGTAGCTACCGTAAGCAGCACGTGCTTCCTCTTTTACCGACAACCCATAGCCTTGAAAGTCACCTGCAACCCAAGAGCCTGGCTCGCGAAAGCCGCTGCCAATCTCAAAGTGATAGCCTCGAGGGAAATCCAGTTCGCCTTTGGCTTGCGCATCATGACCCCACCAAGGAATAAATAAGTGATTGGCCGTGTGACCATCTTCGTTATAACGAGGGCGGTTACGCAACGCTGGTATGTATGCGCCAATACCTGCACCGGTAGAATCCATCAAATTACGACCTACCTGACCACTGGAGTTTGCCAAGCCTGCTGGATGCACATCCGTTTTTGAATTCAGAAGAATACGGGCCGATTCACAAGAACTGGCAGCCAGAATGACCACTTTCGATAATAACTTGATGTCTTTTCCTGTGTTTTTGTCGACATAAGTAAGGCCTGTAACCTGACCATCGCTATCGGTATCAACGGTTCTGACCATGGCATCAGTTATCACTTTAAGATTACCCGTTTGTTTAGCCAGTGGGATCAGTGATGTGGTGGTTTGAAATGCTGCACCTATAGAACAGCCGTGACCACATGGCGTGGCATAAAAGCACTTTTGGCGAATATCTTGAGACTTTGTTAGCACCGCACGATGCATGGGAACCGCACGGATCCCTTCTTTTCCCGCAGCGGCAGCAACTAATAATTCTGTGACCCGCGGCTTAGGTGGTTCTTGTAAAACGCCAGGCGCAGAGTGCGGCATGTCTTCATGGTCCGTATTTGCGCCACATACACCAACAAGCTTTTCCGTTTTATCATACCACGGGGCAATGTCATCATATTCGAATGGCCAGTCTGCGCCCAAACCATCACGGCTTTTACCTTTAAAGTCATGATGTGAAAAGCGCAAAGAGTAACGCCCCCAGTGATTCGTTCGACCACCGAGCATACGGGCACGCCACCACATGAATTCAGAACCTTCTGCCGTGGTGTAAGGTTCATCCGGTACTTGCCAGCCGCCATCGACAGTTGCATCGTAAAAACCGAAATTCTTATCCTTGTTGCTGCTTCCTAGTAGTGGTGCCTCATGATTGGTCTTAAACATGGGAGTTTCAGTTTTCGGGTCGTAATCTCGTCCCGCTTCGAGCAGCAGAACCTTTATGCCTTGGCGCGTTAGCTCATAAGCAGCCATTGCACCACCGGCACCTGAACCAACCACAACGGCGTGGTAATCAAAATCATCCATTACTTCAACTCCCTCACTTTAATGTTCTTAAACCACACTACATTGCCGTGATCCTGCAAGCCAAAATGCCCTGATTCGTTCGCGCCAAAGCCATCCCAAGTAGCAAATTTACTGGCCGCTACCAGCTTATTCCAAGTTGAACTACCCATTACTAGGTTGGTTGTCATTACGTCGTTTTGCCATACCTGCAATAGCCCATCTTTTAAATGTACTCGTGTAGTATTCCATTCACCCGCAGGCTTTTGCGCAGATTTATGTACCGCTACCATGTCGTAAAGAGAACCAGCCAAATGGGTATCAATTTTATTGTCGTGCGCTTTTTCGTTATCGAGGATCTGTACCTCCGGCGCGTGAGAGTACACATGGTCGCCTTGCTCGTCAGCAAGCAGCAAAATGCCACTGTTGCCACCCTCAGAAATCTTCCAATCAATAGTGAATTCAAAATCGGTGTATTTGTCTTTGGTGATAATGTCGCCCGCACCCGCTTTGGTCAGTTTCATCGCACCACTATCGATAACCCAGCCGTCGTTGAGGCCTTGTTGTTTGAAGTTGCGCCAATGAGACATGGTTTTACCGTCGAACAGGAGACTCCAGCCTTCGGCCTTTTCCTGTGTACTCAGTGTATTGTCCTGTGCCAGTGTTGTTGTAACGACACTACTTAGCAGAAAGAGTGTCGCAATGGTGGTAAGCGCTTTCATAATTCCCTCAGTTATTATTATTGTTTCGCTGTTTTTGTTATGGATTTTCTATTTATCAGATTGCGTCATAGTGACATGCAGTGATGTATGTTAACAACTTATTTACTTTATCAAAGCCAAGAAGAGCTGCCACATGTACGGGAGGAAACCTACAAACAATCTGTTGAACGACCATAGAGAAAAGTAGTGCCAAATCAGTGCCACATAGCTACATGAATCACAGAGGTATAACCATAAAACGACTGAATAGTCTTACTGGTATCGTAAGTGATTTGAATGCATTGGCATGTATTACTAATCTAGCTTAATAATAATTAAACGCTTACTGCCTGTGGAGAGCGACAGAGTATGAAAATTTACGAAACGAAGACTGCCCCTAACCCGCGACGCGTTCGCATGTTTCTTGCCGAAAAGGGGATTGATGTCGATTATGTTCAAGTTGATATCCAAAAAGGCGAAAACCTGACTGCTGAAATGCGAGCGAAAAATCCTCTTGGAAAGATCCCTATTCTTGAACTAGATGATGGAACTTGCATTGCTGAGACTGATGCTATTTGTACATACTTTGAAGCATTGCAGCCAGAGCCGCCATTGATGGGCACAACCCCCGTAGAAAAGGCTACGATCTCTATGTGGCAGCGACAGGTTGAATTCGCTTTCATGATGCAGGTAGGCATGTGTTTTCAGCACACCACCGGGTATTTTAAAGATCGCATGGTTCCAGTGCCTGAATACGGAAAAGAAGCGGGTATCAACGCGTCTAAATACCTCAATATTTTAGAGCGTCGACTAGCAGTAAAAGAGTTTATTGCTGGCGACACGTTTAGTATTGCTGATATTACTGCATTGTGTGCTCTTGATTTTGCCCGTGTTGTAGATATTCGACTAAAAGAAGAACAAACTAGCCTTGCCCGTTGGTACAAGGCAGTAAGTAACAGAGCGAGTGCAAAAGCCTAATGATAGATTTATACACTGCAGCAACCCCAAACGGTTGGAAGGCGTCGGTAGCCCTAGAAGAAATGGGTTTAGATTACACAGCGCACAGCGTCAACTTGATGAAAGGGGAGCAAAAGACCCCAGAGTTTCTGGCGATGAACCCCAACGGAAGAATCCCTGTTATTGTAGATCGGGACGAAGATGATCATGTTGTGTTTGAGTCTGGCGCCATCATGATTTATCTGGCAGAAAAAACGGGGCAGTTTTTACCCGTATCGGCAAAAGAGAGAAGCAAAGTCATTCAGTGGTTGATGTTTCAAATGGGAGGCGTTGGGCCCATGATGGGTCAAGCCAATGTGTTTCATCGTTATTTGGAAGAGAAAATCCAAATTGCTATCGACAGATATCAGAACGAAGTTCGCCGTTTATTCACTGTACTTGATGGGCATTTGGCGAACCATGAATACCTAGTTGATGACTATTCCATTGCCGATATGGCGAATTGGTGTTGGGTTAGAACCTATGAATGGTCTGGTGTGAGTATTGATGGGTTAGATAACTTAATTCGTTGGAAAAACAGTATAGAGGCGCGGCCTGCAGCGCGTCGAGGTGTTGAAGTACCAAATAAAATTGATAAAGAAGCGTTGATCAAAGGTGCGAAAAACGTGGTTACCCGTTAGCGGCGATTAATACCCCAAAGCATAGAGCGTGTTGAGATAGTTTTTACGTCCGCCGTACGTTAGGCGGACATAGGTCGACATGCTCTAGTAATAGTTAGCTAAAAGCGGCAGGATTGCACTCCCTATAGATTGTGCATTTGCACCCACTGTGCCACTGCAAATAGAGGTGCTTGCAATGCCTCGCATATCTAAAGCAAACATGGCTTCTTGTGTTTGGACGATGAGTGATTCTTTAATCTCTGGTGGTATGGCGCCATCGACAATAACCCCGTCTAAATCGAGCAAGCTCATTGCGCACTGAGCAGCATGGGCAAGCCCTTTCGCCGCACCACTTACCCACTCAATTATAGACGCCTCGTGAAAATGCCAGGGTGACGTCGAGTCATATACCTTTTTACCCTGTTCACCCTTTGTATTAAGGCTTTGCTCTAATAAATAAAGTGAAGATTGGTTAATCAGCTGCTTTCGCTCCTGGCCTTCAAAAAAAGGCAAAGAGCCAATAGCACCCGCATTACCTGTTCTACCTGAAAGGAGCGAATTATTGATGACCACAGCGCCACCAAGAAAGGTGCCTACAAAGACGTATAAATAGTTCTCCCATTGTTGGGAGTTACCAAAGGTCATCTCTGCGCTGCATGCAGCAGCGGTATCATTTTTTACAAACACTGGTAGTGATAAAACACGCTCTAATTCGGATTTAATATCAAATTGTTGCCACTGGGCTAACGTGGCTTCGGGTGCACCAGTTTCAATTGGCCAATTCCATATAGCGAAGGGCATCGCTACACCCACACCCCTAATGCGTAGTCGTTGTATATCATTTAGCGACTTCACTATTTCGTGAAACGCATTACTTGCAAAGGTGAGGAACCCTGCCGTTGTGGGGTAAGAAACACTTTCATAACGCGTGGCTCTGACATTACCCTCAAGATCGATTAGGGTCATCTCATAGTTGCGTCGCCCAACTTTAAGCCCTATACCAAACGCGCCTTCTGGGTTCAGCCCAAAAGGGATCTTAGGTTGGCCAATACCGCCTTTAATTGGTGCTAAAGGTTTTACCAGCCCACTTGCTTCAAGCTTTTTAATAATAACGGTAGCAGATTGTGCAGAAAGCCCAGTCAATTTTGACAATGTCGCTTTTGGTAGAGCCTTATGTTGACGAATAAGGTTAAGGATATTTCTTTCGTTATCTGAACGATTATCGGTAAGTTCAGTGCGTTCGTTTTTAAGTAAATAAGGCGCAGAATCCAAAGCCACAACCATATAAGTCAACCAAGTTGATTAAAGAGTACCATATCTTTATATGCAATATTGTTGTCTATACTCATTTTTCAGTGGCGTTTTCTTACTATGTGACATACACAAACTCGAGTTGGAACAAATTACAGATTTATTAAATCAATCCGGTTGATTTAATCGTATTTATGGTCGATACTCCCGATAATTCGTTAACCAAAAGTTAACGTTCTATTTAACCTAAAGTGTTTTTAAAAGTGAGGTAGGTATGAAAGTTTTGTGTTTAGGTGAAGTCCTTATCGACATGTTAAGTCAAGGCGCTGCGCCCAAAGACGGAGACATGCCTGCAATGCAACCCTTTCAGCCCTATGCGGGTGGCGCACCAGCGAATGTGGCCGTTGCTGTGGCACAACTAGGGGGTAACAGTGCGATGGTGTCAAAAGTCGGTGATGATACTTTTGGTAACTTCCTAACCGACATGCTTGAACACTACAAGGTAAACACGGATTTTGTTTGGTCTACAAAAGCAGGCAATACCGCATTGGCGTTTGTTAACCTCGATGAGCATGGCGAACGCTCTTTTGATTTTTATGTGGACAATGCCGCGCACAAGCATATTACCGAAGCTGATTTATCTACCATTGATTGCAATACCAACACTATATTGCACTTATGTTCAGGCTCGGTATCAGGCCCTGAGCTTATTCCTAGCACAGATTATATTATCAATAAGGCGAGTGCTAATGACATGCTGGTTTGCCTTGATATTAATTATCGCCCTGCATTTTGGGATGACACGGCAAACGCGCCAGCCCGCATTGATGCCCTAGCTAAGCAAGCGAGTATTATTAAAGCCAGCCGCGAAGAACTCAGTGCTTTATACGGCGATGACAACGCCGATACAGCGGTTCAGCAGTGGCTAGATAGCGGAGCAAAAGTGGTTTTGGTTACCGATGGGGGAGAGCCCATTCACTATGTCACTAAAGCTTTTAAAGGAACACTGGTTTCACCTAAAGCTGATGTAAAAGATACCACAGCAGCTGGTGACTCATTTATCGGAGGCTTTTTGTACTATGTTTCGACGCACGTGCAAAATACCGAGGCATTTACTGCGTGGACTCAGCATGAGGAAAACATCAGTGCGGCGACCGCATTCGCCATCCGTTGTGGTGCCTATACCGTAACCCAATACGGAGCCTTCAGTGCACTTCCTACTCAAGCCAACTTAGCTGGATAGTTAGGGGTAAATAGGGGTAGATAGGGGGAGCTAGCAGGGTAAATACACATTAATGAGTATCATCAGGCATCAATCGGTAAGTCGAGGCCTCAAACTTTAACGTTGAGGCTTGAAGCGCCAGTAACCGATTAGTGCTCTATAAGCTCTTTAATGGTGTCTAGAGTGTCAGCTTCAGTGGCGGGCTTGTCCCATCGAATGCGATGTATTCGCGGAAAACGCAACGCGACGCCTGATTTATGTCGATTGGACGGGTGTACGGCGTCAAACGCCACTTCAAGCACTAAGGCTTTTTTGACCTCGCGGACGGGGCCAAAACGGCCCACGGCATTGCGTCTTACCCAATTATCCAGCTTTTTGAGTTCTTCATCGGTGAAACCCGAATAGGCTTTGCCTATCGGTAGCAGTTGGTCGCCTTCCCAAGCGCCAAAGGTGTAATCAGAATAAAAGCTTGAGCGTTTGCCGTGACCACGCTGAGCGTACATCATAACGGCATCAACAGTAAGTGCATCGCGTTTCCATTTGAACCATTGACCTTTGGGTCTACCGGGTGTGTACGTACTTTCGCGGCGCTTTACCATTAGCCCTTCTACTGCACGGTCTTCACATACTGTTTTGTGTAGTTCTCGTAAGGCATCAGGTGAGTCAGCCCGCAAGGTGGGTGATAAAAACAAGCGGGGTATTGCAGCCAAGGAAAGCCAGCGTTCCAACTTGTTACGTCGCGTTCTAAGTGAACAAGCGGTTAGTGACTCTCCATTAAGGGAGAGAATGTCGTAGACAATGAGCCCAACAGGAAGGGATTCAAGTAATGCTTTGGTAGGTTTCTTCTTATTCAACCGCTGTTGTAGGGCGTTGAATGTATCAACCTCAGGTGTCTGCATTCCATCTTGAATACACTTTGCGTTATGGATCACCAGTAGTTCACCATCTAGCACCATATTGCCTGTTACGCATTCGAGTAAGTCTGGGAATGCATGACTTATGTCGTCACCAGTACGTGAATACAATGCTTTTTCTGGCTCCACTTTTTGTGTGTTGACCGCAAGTTGCACACGAATACCGTCATACTTGTGTTCAATTTGCCATGTGTTCGGCGAGAACCCGTCGATATCCTTGGTCTCTATTGGGTGAGAGAGCATGACAGGGTGAAAGGTAACGGCGTTTTTTATATCAGGCTTGTCTACCTTACCTTCCAACCATTGCAATAAGTCAATATAGGGAGGCTTTACCGCGTGCCATAAGGTTTCAATTTCTTTTACATCTTTGTTGCCGTAATCAGCTAAAATTTGCTTAATTGATCGCGCTGACACGCCTACCCGTAAGCCTCGTGTGCCCAGTTTTAACAAAGCCCAACGTTGCGGAGGTGTCATCATAGATAAGTAGCTCGCCAGTGTTGCGGACACCTTTTGCTTACTGGTTGATGCAAAGTCGTCAACGATACAGCTTAGTGTAGGAAGTGGTTTAATGGGGGTATATTCCGGCCATAAATGGGCAACAGTTTCGCTCACCTCACCCACATAGTCATAGCTCATGGCAAATAACTCAGGGTCAATGCGAGAAGTAATTAGCTTCTTTACCGTATTTCGCTTAAAAAAATCAAAGCGCAGCGTGCCTGCCATTGCCGCAATAGCCCAGCCTCTATCTGGGTCTGGCGCGGTGGCAATGTAGTCTCTAATTAATTGCGCTTTTGCGTTGGTACCCGCAGTGTAGTACAGCTGTTCCAATAAATGGCTAAATGCTTCCATTAACTGCCTCCCTGCTCATCTTCATCGTATCCAACAAGAGATAGCGCTCTGGCTTTAAAGCCCATTTTTTGTGCTTGGTACATTAGGGCATCTTCTCGGCCATGGGTTACCCACACTTCTTTAGGGCTTACCTCTTTGATTGTTTGTAGCAGTTCGGGCCAATCACAATGGTCGGAAATAATTAAAGGAAGTTCTACATTGCGCTGTTTTGCTCGCGCGCGAATTTGCATCCATCCTGATGCCATTACCGTGCGCACATTTGGCAAGCTGCGCGACCATCTATCAGCTAGTGCCGATGGCGGTGCTATAACAATTTCTCCTTCAAGTTCCGTCTTATCCTTTACTTCAGAGACCGGTATGAGTTCACCTAAATCGATATCAAACTGCTGATATAAGTCACACAGCTTTAGCTGGGCGCCATGTAAGTAAATGGGTTTTGAATAACCAGCGTCACGCAATGCAAGAATGACCCGTTGGCATTTGCCTAACGCATAAGCGCCGACTAAGTGACAGCGGTTTGGAAATACGCGTACTGAGTGTAAAAGTTTATTGATTTCGTTCTCGATAGGAGGGTGGGTGAAAACAGGCAAACCAAATGTTGCTTCACTAATAAATATATCGCATGGCACGACCTCAAAAGGTGGGCATGTCGGGTCGTGTCGCCGTTTATAATCACCTGATACCACCACCCGATAACCTGCATATTCAATCAGAATTTGCGTAGAACCTAAGATGTGCCCTGCAGGAAAAAAAGTAACGGTGACGTCATTAAACTGCAAACCACACCCTAATTCTATTTCACTCTGAGTATCGGCCATGTCTTCACCATACCGGGTTTGCATTATGGCCAAGGTTTCGCGACTGGCATAAACCGTATGGTGGCCTGCACGCGCGTGGTCAGCGTGACCATGTGTGATAAGTGCAGTATGTACCACGTTCATAGGGTCGATATAAAAGTCACCAGGCTTGCAATACAAACCTATATCGTTAACTTCTAACCAAGAGGATGGGTGCACGAAAAACCTTTTTGTTATTAGATTACGATAGCTTTACTACGTAAGTTATCAGTGAAAACGACCAATTAATTAAGTTAAACCTTCTTGCGCGTCTTACGTATAACCGATAAAAAAGTGTATGAGTTCCTAATGACAATGATTCCTTCCGTGTTTGCAGATTGGTTCAAACACAAAGGTTGGCAACTACGCGACTATCAGCGCCATATGCTGGAAGAAAAAGACCAGCACAACAGTACCTTATTAATAGCACCTACAGGGGCGGGCAAAACCCTATCAGGCTTTCTTCCGAGCTTAGTAGAGCTTTCTCAACAGCTTGATAAGTCTGACGTTAAAGGCTTACATACCCTTTATATATCACCCTTAAAAGCACTCACTCAGGATATTCATCGCAACTTGTTACAACCCATTGAAGAAATGGGGTTGTCTATCACTGCTGAAACCCGCACAGGTGACACACCTTCTCACAAGCGACAACGTCAGCGTAAAAAGCCCCCACACATTCTACTGACCACCCCTGAATCGTTAATGCTTATGCTGAGTTATGCCGACGCTGATAAGCTCTTTGGCAAACTCAAGCGGGTCATTATTGATGAAACGCATAGTTTGATGGCAAATAAACGGGGTGATTTTCTATCGTTAGCATTAGCGCGCTTGAACGTGCTGTCTCCTTCAGTAAAACGTATTGGGTTGTCGGCAACAGTGGCGTTTCCTGAAACATTAGGAGCATGGCTGGCTGGTAGCGACGGTCAAGCTCATATCATCAAAGTAAATGCAGGGGAAAAGCCCAACGTTCACATGTTGCATTCAAAAGCTAGAATGCCATTTGGCGGCTTTATGGCGCGATACGCGATAGAAGATATTTATCACGCTATCGAACAAGCAGAAACGACCTTGGTGTTTGTGAATACCCGTGCGCAATCAGAGTTGTTATTTCAAATGCTGTGGGAAGCAAATAAAGCGGCACTCCCTATTGCTTTATATCACGGCAGTTTAAGCAAAGAGCAGCGCAGAAAAACAGAAGCCATGATGGCAGGTGGCTTCTTACGCGCGGTAGTGTGTACATCTGCTTTGGAATTAGGGATCGATTGGGGAAATGTCGATAAGGTCATCCAAGTAGGTGCGCCCAAAGGCGTTAGCCGATTACTGCAACGCATTGGCCGCGCGAATCACCGCCTTGATGAGCCCAGTGAGGCCTTGTTAGTACCGGCAAATCGTTTCGAAGCGCTAGAATGCCAAGCGGCGATTGTTGCTATCGATAAAGGTGAGCTCGATGGTGAATCACCACAAGCTGGCGCGTTAGATATTATTCCCCAATTTATTCTAAACTGCTTATGTAGCAGTGCTGACACGCCTGACAACTTATACCAACAAATACTCAATGCCACGCCGTATCAAGGTCTTGAAAGAGATGACTTCGACAAGTTGTGGCAATTTACCCAAGACGGAGGAAATGCGCTAAATGCTTATGAGCGTTACCAGCGTTTAACTATTAATGCGGATGGTACCTTTTCACCGGCAAATCGACGGGTTATACAGCGGCATCGGCAAAATATAGGCACAATTGTTGAGGCTGGCCGCTTAAAAGTAAAACGTATTCGAAGAGGTAATCAGGGAAAGATAATTGGTGAAGTGGAGGAATATTTTGCCCAGCAACTCACACCGGGAGATACTTTTTATTTTGCGGGAGAAGTACTGAAATTCGAAGCTATCCGCGACATGCAATTGCATGCCAAACCAGCTAAAGCGAAAGAGCCGAAAATACCCAGTTATGCCGGTGGACAAATGCCGCTATCTACCTATCTAGCTGACGGTGTAAGGGCGTTGTTGGCAGATAGAAAGACGTGGCAGTCGCTACCATCACAAGTGCGAGAATGGCTAACATTGCAAGAGGCTTTTTCTCAGCTACCCCAACCGGGCAAAGTATTGGTGGAACAGTTTCCATTTAGACAAGCGTATTACACCTTGTATTACACCTTTGATGGACGCAAAGCAAATCAAACACTGGGTATGTTACTTACCCGTAGAATGGAAAAAATGGGGGTTAAGCCGCTAAGTTTTAGTGTTACCGATTATGGGTTGTCGGTAGCGTCAGTGAATGCGGTGTCTCAGCATCAGCTGCAAGGTTTGTTTCAACCCGATATATTAGGTGATGAGTTAGAGGATTGGATGCTACATGCACCTATGCTCAAGCGTTCGTTTAGGCAAGTGGCTGTTGTCAGTGGCCTTACTGAACAGCGTTATCACGCTAGTCAAAAAACAATGAAGCAAGTGACGTTTTCAACAGATTTAATATACGATACGCTGCGAGAGCACGACCCCGATCATATCTTACTAAAAGTTGCCAGAGCCGATGCGGAAAGGGAGCTTTTAGATCTTAAACGATTGGCCAACTTACTTATTCGTTATGTAGACAACGCTACATTGGTAAACTTAGCGAAGCCATCACCGATGGCTATTCCCATTGTACTTGATGTGCGCAGCGAGCAAATAAAAGGTGCTGGCGCTCAAGCTGTAATTGAGCAAGCGAATTTATACGCAGAAGCAGAAAGTATGTTAGATGAAGTCCGTGCACTGTTATCTGGCAATACGGTTTTAGACAATAAAGCAGGCTAGCGAATTGGCAATTAACGATACGTGGCTTACTCAACAATTACGCCAGCGACAACTCAGTATTACCAAATTTGCCAATCACATATGGCTTTTAGATGCGCGAGGTGTTGCGTATTTACCCGCTTGCGATTGGCTGATTGTGTCTGATCTACACTTAGAAAAAGGCAGTTACTTACGTAGCTTTGGTAATCCATTACCCAATATAGATTCAACCGCCACGTTACTGCGCCTTGAACGTATTCTTGAAGACTACCAACCTTCCCGTGTTATCAGTTTAGGGGATAGTTTTCACGATAGGCACAGTATGTCTCGCATGACCAAACACGATAAGTCTCACCTGAGTGACTTAGTCAATAACACGAGACAATGGATGTGGGTTGAAGGCAATCACGACCCCGAATTACCAGCGGGCATACCGGGTGAGCCATGCGAGGAAATTCATTTAGATGGCATAGTGTTTAGACACGAGCCACAGCAAAATGAATCGAAGGCGCAAGTAATAGGGCACTTTCATCCTAAGTTACGAACCCGCATATCTAGGCGCAGCTACTCGGGTAAAAGCTTTGTTCACAATGCCACGCTTTTCATAATGCCAGCGTTTGGGCAGTTTACCGGCGGTTTAAATATAGACGATGAGGTTATGTTGTCGCTGTTGAGTAAAAAAGAGCGGAACGCATTTATGCTTTATGACGAAATCATTTTCAAAGTATAGTTTTCGAAAAGTTCTGGCGCTCCTTGCAATGACAAACTTGCTTGATTTATCAACAAGTGAAAAGATGGCATTCTTATAAAATTAAAAAAGAGCGTTGCCATGATTGCCGATATTCAACTACCTGCCTCGTTAAAAGTTGGCGCAGGTGCCCGATTTGCGTTACCCGACATGCTTTCTGTACTTGGTGCCCAGCGCCCTTTCATCATTGCCGACCCCATTATGCAAGAGCTTGGCGTGGTGGATACGTTTGTTGCTATGTTGAATGAAAAGCAAATCCCTTCGGCAGTCTTTGCTAATGTAATGCCAGAGCCCGACGATAGCTCTATTGTAGCTGCCGTTGAATCGGTCAAGCAGCACAATGCTGATTGTTTAATTGCGCTTGGTGGTGGTAGTGCCATTGACAGTGCGAAGGCCATTGCGCTTTTAGCCAGTCATGGAGGGCAGATGCGCGATTACAAAGTCCCTCACGTTGTCACCCAGCAAAGTATCCCTATTATTGCGGTGCCAACAACGGCAGGCACTGGGTCTGAATGCACTAGGGTAACGGTAATCAGTGACAGTGCATCCCATGAAAAAATGTTGTGTATGGGGCCTGGCCTTATGCCTAAAGCTGCCATTATTGATTATGAATTAACGCTTACCGTACCGTTTCGCGTGGCAGCTGATACGGGAATTGATGCACTGACACACGCCATCGAAGCGTGGGTGAGCAAAAAGGCAAACCCGTTTAGCGACCAACAAGCGATGTCAGCAATGCGCTTGATAGCGCCTAACTTACTTAAAGCTTGTAAAACGCCCGAGGACCATGAAGCAAAAGAAGCGGTAATGCTTGGAGCAACTATGGCAGGTATTGCTTTTTCTAATGCCTCTGTGGCGTTGGTTCACGGTATGAGTAGGCCTCTTGGTGTTCATTTTCATGTTCCACATGGTATGAGTAATGCCATGCTACTTCCCACAGTAACCCAATACTCACTTGAAGCTGCACCACAGCGCTATGCTGCGTGTGCTCAAATAATGGGGTTAATTGATGACTCTGCTGACATAAAAGCATGCCACGAGGCTTTGATGGTATTCTTAAATAAGCTCAATCAAGAGTTGGGGGTGCCGGCAATGTCAGAATTTGGCATAGACAAAGTGCACTATGACAGTATTACTGCGTTAATGGCAGAACAAGCAATTGCGTCCGGTTCGCCCGCGAATAACCCCTTGGTACCAGAGAAAGACGCCTTGATAGCCTTGTATCAACAAGCGTATCGATGAGGGGGCTTGAGCGTATGTGAGGCAAATCGCTTACGCTGTAATGACTTTGTTTTTACCACTATTTTTTGCATCGTACATAGCGTTGTCTGCCGCTATGTACAATTGTTCTGCGCTTCGGCTTTCATTGCCGTCATAGTAAGCAATGCCAATACTTGCAGTGATGCGAAGCGACGCTGTCTCTGTGTTATCAATATACGGGGTGTTTTCGAATACTTCCTGTAACTTTTTGGCACTTTGCTTGGCTTCATCTTCATTGTTACTTTGCACAATCACGGCAAATTCCTCGCCGCCAACGCGAGCAATAATGTCTGTTTCTCGTGAGAAAATACGCTTTAAAATAGCAGTAGCATGAATTAGACATTTATCGCCGACTGAGTGGCCATATGTGTCATTGATAGTCTTAAAATCGTCTAGATCTAGCAGTATAAGGCCCATGCCAGACTGGGTTCGCTGACAAATTTTCATGGCAACGGCGAGTCGTTTATTGAATTCACGTCGGTTTAATAAACCAGTTAAACCGTCAGTCACAGAAAGTACCTCCAATTCTGCCAACGCGGCTTGTAGATCAAGCTTGTTATCTAAATGGTTAAAATATTCCTTATGACTATTGCGCGCAGTTAAGACTAAGTAAGGAAGATAGAGCGCCAAAGTAAAGGTAACGATAGATAGCGATGGTTGGTATAACCACATAATTAAGACACTAGGCAAAAGGCACAGCAAGCTACATGTTATTGCTCGTTTTAGCTGGGGACTGAATTGGTGTACCAGTGCGGTTGAAAAATTAATTGTGCTTACTAATCCGAACAGAAACGCACTGCTCATACCATACGTATATACTATCCAGCTATAAAAGGCAGACCAGGTAACCACACTACTTATTACAAAACACCAATGCTTGATAATGAATTGTTCAATGTGCACTGGCTCATTTTTAGGAGGGCGGGTTGTTAATCTTGCTACGGCGACAACAATCAGTATTGCCAAGGCAGCCCCAAAAATGGGCGATAGCGGGTCGTGTAGATTTGCAAGTATGCCTGTAATCAGTGCGGATAAAACGTAGAAGATCGGCCCTATTTTTGAGCGAGCGAACAAGTCGTTACACACGAATTGCCGAACGAGCAGTTCTCTATTGTTACCATTAGTGGGTTGTTTAGACATACTTGCATTAGCCCGTAACATAGTGAGCGATAATATAGCGTGTTGTTTTTATTATTGTGTCTAAAGCGAAAAAGTGTGGGCTGTGTTCTTTTCTACACTTCGCGATTTTTCGATAGCACTATGGCTATTACTTTGCAGCATGAAATGAGTAAAGTCCAATGTTAAAAGGCGACGTGCGAAGTCGCCTTTTATGTTGTACATCAGTAAGCTGATTAATCTCGCCAACGCTTGGTAAGGTCGTCGTAGGCATCAATTCTGCGGTCGCGGAAATAAGGCCAAATTCGCTTAACTTTTTCTGTACGTTCCATGTCTAGCTCTACAGTGAGCGTAGTTTCACTGTCGGCATCCGCTTTCGCCAATATTTCACCTTGTGGCCCTGCCACAAAGCTTTGCCCCCAAAACTGAATACCTGGGTCGCCATCAATAGGTGATGCTTCAAACCCCGTTCGGTTAGCTACAATAACAGGTACTGAATTGGCAACGGCATGTGCACGTTGAATGGTTTCCCAAGCACCGTGTTGACGGGCGCGTTCTTCGTCTGTATCAGTTAGATCCCAACCAATAGCCGTTGGGTAAAACAATAAGTCTGCACCAGCCATTGCCATTAGGCGAGCGGCTTCTGGATACCACTGATCCCAACAGACTAGTACGCCAAGCTTTCCAACGCTGGTTTCTATTGGCGTAAAGCCCATGTCACCGGGTGTAAAATAAAACTTCTCGTAGAAGCCAGGATCATCAGGAATATGCATTTTGCGATATTTGCCTGCAATTTCTTTGCTTCTATCAAATACGACGGCCGTATTGTGATACAAACCTGAGCCGCGTTTTTCAAATAATGAGGTCACTAACACAATATTGTGCTTTTCTGCCAATGCACCGAAATATTCTGTGGCCGGGCCGGGTATTGGCTCGGCAAGATCAAAAGCATCAGTGTCTTCTTGTTGGCAAAAATACAATGTGCTGTGTAGCTCTTGAAGCAAGATACACTCGCAACCTTCAGCCGCTAACTTGGCTATCTGCTCGGCACTTTTTTGCCAGTTTGTTGCTTTGTCGTTGTCGGCAACAGACTGCTGTACCAAACCAACTTTTAGCTTAGTTGGGCGCATGTAATGACACTCCTTTCTTTAAGGTGGTGATAACTGATTCTTTTAATGTATTTGTAGGCACTTGCATAGAAATACAATGCAAGCTGCCATATTGCTTCACTAGTACACTGCAATCGATAGGCTCAACGCTGTGGTTTGGATGCGCTTTTTTCACAATTTCGATGGCTTCAGCATCTTCTTCTTGGCCATAAACAGGTAACAATATGGCGTTATTGCAAATCAAGTAGTTTGCGTAGGATGCCGGAAGTCTATCGCCATCTTCATTTTCGATAAAAGGCAACGGTAAATGAAACTGTTGATGCTCTGGTAATTCCAATGCACATTCATCGCACAGGGCTTTCAAGCCCTCGTAATGGCTGTCTAGCGGGCGGTTGTTACACGCTTGAATGACCAACCCTTGATGCGGTGTAAATCGAACTAGAGTATCAATATGCCCGTCAGTATCGTCGCCTTCTAAATGGCCGTGTTGCAACACTGTTACTTTGCTACACCCAAGCATATCTTTAAAGGCATCTTCGTAAGCACTTAATGTCATATCGCCATTGCGTTCTGGGTTTAACAAACATTGTGCGGTACTGAGCAAATGACCATGCTCATCTATTTCAAGTGCACCGCCTTCTGCTACTACAGGGCTACTGCGAAGTACAGCATTGCAAAGTGCAGCAAGATAACGTTGGTTTGCAAGGTTATCTTCAGTCGCATCGAACTTGTTACCCCATCCATTGAAACGAAATTCAACAGGGGCACCTTGTCCATCGCTATCCTTACACGTTAAAAAGCCATAATCACGCATCCAAGTATCGTTGTACGACGCTGGTATAACAAGCACGCGAGCGTTTTCTGCTAAGCGAGTAACAAGGTCATCTACATCGTCAGGAGCACACAACAATATCACCCCTGCATCATTTCGGTTAACCGCTGCAATGACGTTTAGGTAAGTTTGTCTGGCTTCTTCTAACCAAGGAGACCAATCAGTTTGCGCATGTGGCCATGCTAACATTACAGCATCAACTTGATGCCATTCAGGCGCCATCGTGCGGTTACCTTGCATAGTGAATTCTCAATTGAACAATAAAGAGGTGATTATAACGAGGCAATACGTCCTTACCAAGAAAACCCATGATGAAATTAATTGGCGGTGACGATTAGTGATAGCGCTTGTTTGGTATAAGCGCTATCACTGGCTGTGAGAACAACCGCTATTGGCGTTTGGCAACGGTGTTGTTTTCGGTTAGGTGTGTTTTTAGGAAACGGATGAGCGCGTTGTAATATTTTGCTTCATCATCAACGTATCTAAAGCCGTGACCTACATCGTCAAATACCATCCATTCATGGTCAATATCATTATCTTTTAAAGCAAAATGAAGACGATAGGAATGTTCGATATCCACGACATTATCATCGGTTCCATGAGCGAGAAAAACAGGTTTGGTGATACTTCTAAACTGGTATAAAGGCGAGTATTCAAATAATTGTGCTTGCTGTGTTTTTGGATCACCAATAATGTCAGTGAGCAAACGCATTATGTCATCGCCTTGTACATCACTGCGCTGGAATTGTAATGCAAGGTCTGTTACACCGGCAAAAGAGGCTGCGCATTTGTATAACTCTGGTGAGCGAATAACGCTATAAAGGGCTGAATAGCCACCATAGCTGCCTCCGACAATACACACGTTATCATCATCAATATCATAGTGGGCTTTTGTGTACGATAGCGCTTGCTCTATATCGTCTTCGATTAGGCGTCCCCATTGTTGCATACCTTGTTGCTTAAAGGATTTACCATAACCTGCCGAGCCGCGATAGTTTACTTGTAACGTTGCAAAGCCCGCATCAACAAGCACTTGTATGTTGCCTGAATAATGGCGAGAGTCGCTAACGCCAATTGGCCCACCGTGAGGAATAACCACAAGAGGTGGGTTTTCTACATCAGGTAAGGTAAGAAATGCTTCTAACGTGACACCGTCATCGGTATTCAACTTCAATAGTTTGGTTTTACTTAAGTGTTTCTCTGACAACCAAGGGTACAAATCAATCAGGTGGTTGAACGTATCTTGTTGGCGATTATAAACGAATAGCTTTTCAGGGTTGGCACTGTCGTCGGCAACAAATAAAATGTTATCGCCTGTTGCATCCATATCGATTGCGTATGCGCCTTCTATCTTGGAAATCTCCTTAAGCCTAGCCGTAAGGTTACCATAGTCTTCATTAAAATAGACTTGTTTGGCCATGCCTTTCTCAATGAAAGAAACGCCAATAACGTCTTTGGTTTCTGGATGCTTTATGGCACCGGTTAGATCATAAAAGGGATGTTCGAATATTACCTCTTCAAATTGTTTCGTTTCGGTATTGAAGCGGCGCAAGTTAACTTTGTCACTTTTGTGGTTGGTTAGCACTAAAAGCTCGTTCTTATCAGCATTTCCACCGACAACCTTTACTGTGTCGTCTTTGTCGCTTTTCCACATTTCTTTGTATCGATATTTGCGAGGTTTCGAGCCTGTTCTGGCAAAAATTTCAGTAATACCATTTGCGGTACGACTGCCACCTAAGCGCCACCCTGTATCATCGAAGATCCATTGTTGTAAATCTGGCCCTGTTTTATTCAATCTATATTTGCGGCGGAAATCTCCTTCAGTAATTTCTTGAGATAAGTCTAGACTAAAAAGATCGACATAGTAGTCATAGTCATCATCGCTTTCGTAGCGCGCAAAAATTGCTTTGTTCGGATAATTTGGAAGCGTATCCAACCAGTAACCTGGCTGAGAAATATAAGACAGTCTAAACGGAGGGTTAGCTGCCTTTGAGCGGTCAGCAAATTCCACAATCACGTATCGATGGAAGCGTCTATTAGAATATTGCTTCAGTGAAATGAAGTTGTCAGATAGCCAAGTCAGTTCTTTTATAAAATTAAAATGCTGTTCCCACGACATAATTTTATTTTTGTGTTGAACGTGCATTTGCTGTCTTTTAAAGGTAATGGGGTCGTCAGTAGTACCGCGCACTAAATCGTAAATAATGAGGTCGTAAGAGTCGCTCTTAGGTTCAATGTAGGCTATGGCAGTACCTGATGGATTAACAGAAAAAAGTTTGTATTTAGCGCCTTTAAAAAACGCTTCTATGGAAGTGTTATCTGTATTGGCCGAAGTGTCCGCTTGCGATTCTTCTGCGTTTGTAAAAGTAGCAAAAACACCCAGCACAGAAAGCAGTAGTATTAATAAAACGTTATTAGATGACATTGTATTACTCTCCTACTTTTTGGGTGTGATTTAAGTAGAAATCAATGTAGTGGTCGTTGGGATACAGTGCGTTCACAATATCGAATTTCTCTGCGTACTGAGGGAAGTCTTGCTCTAGAATTTTCAGAATGATTGAAGTTCTATTGAGGACTCTTATTGTTGCTTTACTTCCTAGCCTTTCTAGCATAAATAGCCCTGTATAGTTGAGCTTTCCTGGTTCAATGGTAAATGACAAATCCAAGTCGGCAATATCCATGTAGCTTTCAAGTAAATTGCCTTGAGCCAGTGAGCCTGTGCGCTCTGATACTCTGTCCCACGTATATCTTCCCGCAGGCATTTTTATAACCTCGATGTGCTGAGAATGATTTAATGGTCCAAATGTGTACTTGTTAGTTAATCCGCTACCCTTTAAGGCGATACTTTCAGTGTAACCTTTAGAGTACAGCGCAATAATGGCATAGCCTTCGTCAGCGTCGAGAGGTTCGATAGCTTGTTGTTCAGCTAGAAGAGAGTTTGAAAAGACAAGAAGTATGAAGATAAATAAAGCTTTCACTTTTTCATTCCTTTGAGCATTGATCACTATTCACGCGCAGATAGTGTGCGCGTGAATTCCTTCGCACACACTACGATTTGAAAAATGTAAAATCAACCTTAACGCATTATTTTTTATGAGCTATTTTAAATGTCGTCCACCATTGAGGTGGAGCGTTTGGCCGGTTACATACTCACTCTTCAGTAAGTAAAGCATGGCTCTTACGGCTTCTTGCGCACCGGGAACCGTTTCTAACAGTGACTTTTTTAACGCCTTTTGTTTATAGGTGTCATCATCGCCTTCGTTGAACATAAGTAACGCAGGGGCAATGCTATTGACCTTCACATTCGGTGCATACTTTTTTGCAAAAGACAGGGTTAAATTATGCAGCGCCGCTTTACTTGCCGCATAGGCCATGTGTTTTTCACTCCCAATTTCTTGCACATAGTCGGTCATATGAATAATGTCGGCCTTGCCGTTTGGGTTAAATAATTTTCCTTCCAATGCGAGGTTTATGCGATATGGAGCAATAGCATGCACCATCATCATGCGTTGTATAAGGTCATGTTTATTGTTGCTACTGTTCTCTTGTGCCCAATCTGAAGCATTGTGGATGACGGCTCGATAGGTTCCACTGATTGCCTTAATCTCATCAATTGCTCGATCAATAGCCGCCTCAGTGCTAAAATCCGCCTTTACAATCGTTGCTCCTTTTTCAACCAACATGGAAAGAGCAGGGCGATGAGTTCGATATGTGACGATAACATCAAAGTGATTGTCCAAAAGACTCTCTGCCATAGCGAGGCCAAGTCGTTGGCTTGCGCCCGTAATAATAATGGGGTTTTCCAAGATGAATTCCTCGTGTAGTTGCAGCGATGAGTTAAATGTGTGTAATGCACAGCAGGTAATAATGACTAATAATGATATTTGATAAGACATTAAATAAACGTCATTTTTCTGCGTAATGGATCTGAAACGACTGTGAAGGCGTATGAGATCAAAAAACGTAGTCACTACGGAATATGTAATGTTAGCAAAAGAAGCGGTAATTGTGCGTGATGCACTAGACCCCTCAATTTCAGAGCCAGCACAGCGCGTACAAGCAGCACTTGAAGCCACAGGTTTGGAAACACCTATGGTGAGTAATGGGCTTTCTGATGAACAAAAACGCAAGCGTATAGCTTCTGCGATGCGCGATGTGATGGACACGCTTGGGTTGGATTTAAGCGACGATAGTTTGTGCGATACGCCAACGCGTATTGCTAAGATGTACGTTGATGAGATTTTTGGCGGGTTGGATTATCGCAAGTTTCCAAAGATCACAGCTATTGAAAACAAGATGCAAATTGACCAACCGGTACAAGTGTCTGATATCAGCCTTACCAGTACATGTGAACATCATTTTGTCACTATCGATGGCACTGCAACCGTGTCCTACATCCCTAAGGACACCGTAATAGGCTTATCAAAAATAAACCGTTTAGTGAGTTTTTTTGCGCAACGTCCTCAAGTTCAAGAGCGCCTAACACAACAGGTATTGGTCGCTATACAAACGTTAGCCAACACTGATGATGTTGCTGTCTCTATTAATGCTACACATTATTGTGTTAAAGCTCGAGGTATACGCGACACCAATTCATACACGAAAACATCTGCCTTAGGCGGACGTTTTCTCACTGATAGTGAGTTGAGACGAGAGTTTTTTCGCTAACCAAAGCTGTTGATGAACGTAAAACCAAAAAACGCACAATTTAGTGCGTTTTTTGTTTCTTGATACAGATTAAGAATGTTTACCTAAGTAAAAAATCCACTTATTTAATGCGTTGGTCAGGTTCAATTTCGTCAATAATCAGGTTAATTTTTCCGCCTATGCCGTCTGCGGCGACAAGACTCAAAGCTTTATTGCAACAGGCACAAGCTTCTTGATGCTCTTGGTACATATCGCGTATTGGTGAAAGATTAAATTGGTTCGTTGCTCCACAACTTGGGCAACGATACTCAAAAGCATGGGTATCTTGCATAGCGCTTTTCCTTTACTTAAACAACACTTCCTTATGTGATGTGTGTAAGCCAATGTTTTCTGTTTTTGTGTGACCATCAAAAACTTGTTAGCCACACTTTTATTATAGTTGCTCTTTCAAACTACAGATGAAAAATAAGCAAGAAAGTCAGTAAATATCTGAGCTAAAGGGATTAATAGTTGTAAATGGATATAGGTAACTTAGAGAATAACGTGGTGGTGAAGGTTTTTTTCGTAAAGCAGTGCGAATATCACCGCGTTCCATGAGAGCATAGGCCCGAGTGATATTCGCATTGTTAGAGTTACTGCACTGCCAGCCAAAGTTGCTGATATGGGCGCAAGGTCAATAGAGGTTCATTGCCAGAATAGGTTGTATCAGTAATTAAATCTACGCATGGCATGTGAGCAATAGCATTAAGTACTTCGCCATTTACTTGCTGAGTGTGTTCACTGAAATTACTTAACACCAGCAACTTGCTGCCTTCTTGGTTTTCTCTTAAAAAAGCAAAACAATGTTGATTTCCTGTTTCCAATATCTGCGTAGATGCATTACCAAATACACGGTGAGATTTGCGAATGTTGAGCAGTTTTTGTAAACCAGTAAATACCGCCAAGCTAGCTTTTTCTTGCAGCGTTATCGCTTGAGATTCAGCGAGTGCAAGAGAAGTGTCTTCTGCGGTTACTGCAATGCGATTTACCCAACGATCATCATGGTTTTTTACTTTCGTCATCGCGATAACTGTAGTCATTGAGCTTTGCTATTTCGTCGCTTGAGTAAAGCAGCGGTATTCCGCCAATACTGAATGTAATGCCGTAAAGCAACAGCATGCGTTTTACCGCTTCGTCGATGGCATTGCTATCGCTTGATTTCAATGCCCCTTCTAAGCCGCACAGCGACGCCAACGAACCACATACGCGACAATCGCCATTTGACGGGTTTTCTGCAAAAGGAACACCGTTAGCAAAGCTACCTTCGAAACGGCCAGTGTAGAATTGATTCAAGAAAAAGCGGTGATCAAACGGGTTGATACCAAGTTCTTGTGCCACTGCATCGTCAAATGTCCAGCCTATGTCATCGTGGCATCGCACATAGTTTACCCATGTACAATCATCTGAAATAGGGAAGCTCTTTTTCATAGAGCGAGTGAGTAATCGTGTTTTTCGGGTAGCAAGCGAGTTCCACAACAGCGCCATCAATAATGGGTTGTATGACAACTGACACTCGTCTTTGTCGATGTATTTAACCACTTCATCGGGGTGAACAATGGCTTCCGATTTAAACACCACCGCGGGTGCTGCAATTTGTAAACAGCAGTTAAATGCTTGAATTAAAACATGGGCTTTTTCTTGGTTCTCACAATTAGTCCCCATTTCCTTCCAGATAAAGGCCAAGGCATCTAAGCGCAACGCCGCACAGCCAATATTAGCGAGGAACAGCATTTCAGATGTAATGGCGTTAAATACCTCTGGGTTACTGTAATTTAAATCCCACTGGAAGCTGTTGAACGTTGTCCATACCCACTTTTGCATTACATCATTGTAAGTGAAGCTACCGCGACGCACTTGCGGAAATATTTCGCGCAGAGTTTGTTCGTATTGGTTGGGTATGGTTTTGTCGTCAAATAAGTAATAGTAATTTTGATATTGCTTATCACCTGCAAGTGCTTTTTTTGCCCAACGGTGTTCATCTGAAGTGTGGTTGAACACAAAATCAAGTACCAAGTTAATGCCTTCTTTTTGAAGTGCAGATGCAAGTTTCTCTAACTCGGTCATAGTACCTAACGACGGATTGACTTTTCGGTAATCACTTACCGCATAGCCACCATCGCTATCGCCTTTAGGTGCGTCATATAAAGGCATTAAATGTAAATATGTTACACCTAGGGCTTTATAATACGGAATACGATCGTGTAGGTCTTTAAGCGTAGGGCCCATCAAATCAACATAAGCCGCCATTCCAACGTGTTTTTCGTCGCGATACCACAATGGAGATTTCAGACGACTTTCGTCAAGTTTCTTTAATGCGGGTTTGCGATTTTTTAGCCCGTCTCTTAATACTTCTACCAGCTTTTGTAAATGAAAGTAACAGTCGTATTGGTGACCATAAACATACGTATACTTTTCAAACAACGCAGGAAAATGCGCCTTTAATCGGCGAGTGAAGATTGCGGTATCCTTCTTGGTAAGGCCCGACATATCAGTCGAAGCCAAGATACGGTCCAAACATACACTACTGTCAGCAGCATAACTCATAAATCACTCCAGCGTATTGCGTAATTCGCGTTGTCGAATTAGCGAGTTTACGGTTTGTTTAAATTTTGTTAACTTTTATCTTAAACGATTAAGTGATTTTAGCAAATAAATTTCTGCAAGTAATTAGCGCGTGTTGGTCTTTGATGGCTTATTTATCTTCTGCTGTCATCTGCTTAAGTAATGCGAAGTTACTTTGTTTATTGGGACCAAAAATACGCGTCGCTATCAAGCCTTTTATTTCAAGTTCGACTCCAGATTCTATTTAACAGCATAGCGATTGTTTAACGCGCTATTGTTGTTTATCCTCGCTTTACACATCTTACAACTTCACAAAAATACCATGGAAGATCTAAAACAAGCTCAAGTGCTCTATGACACCCTAGTTGAATTTGCTGTGACCTACAGTTTCCAAATTATGGGGGCGCTGGTCATTTTCTTAATTGGCTGGTGGTTAGCATCAAAAATAGGCGCTGCTGTTGAAACGCTAATGGTGAAACGGGATATTGATATCACTTTAAGCCGTTTTACTGGCGGAGCGAGTAAGTTAGTTATATTAGGCATTGTTATCATCATTGCTTTGGGTAACGTGGGTATAAGTGTTACTCCTCTTATAGCTGCAGTGGGAGCGGTAGGTTTAGGTGCGGGACTAGCCATTCAAGGAATGCTTGCCAACTATGCAGCAGGTTTCACCATCATCATCACACGCCCTTTTGTTGTCGGTGATACCATACGTGTGCAAGGGGTATCGGGTGTTGTAGATAAGGTCATGCTGCCCTATACCATTCTGGTTGATGAAGACAATGTAAGTATTCAAATACCGAATAAGCTCATTGTTGGAGAGATTTTACATAACTCTGCTGAACAGATGTTGATTGAGCTAGAAGTGGGTGTTGCCTACTCGAGTAATGTTGAACACGTCATCGACATTATTGGTGAGGCGGTGGGCACTGTTGAAGGGTTATCACCAGAAAAAGCTCCCGCGATAGGTATTGCTAATTTTGGCGATAGCAGCATTAATTTCGGTGTTAGGGTGTGGGCGCCTACAACTCGGCATTTTGAAACTCGGTATGCGCTAAACCAAGCAATATTCAACGCGCTACAAAAAGCAAATGTTGAAATTCCCTTTCCTCAGCGCGAAGTGCGCATGCTTGAAAGTTCTTAAGGTTGTTCGTAAAGCTCCAAAGGAAGTCCGTCGGGGTCTTGAAAGAAAGTAAATTGCTTACCTGTGTACTCGTCTATTCGCACAGGTTCGCAGTTCACACCTTTACTATTAAGTGTTGCGATCACTTCATTTAAGTTTTCGACCTTAAAAGCGAGGTGACGCAGGCCCTGTGCTTCTGGTCGAGATGGGCGTGGTGGTGCACCTGGAAACGAAAAAAGTTCAACCTGACTACCATCGGGAAGCGCAAGATCGCATTTATAGGAGTCACGTGCTTCGCGATAATTCTCATCGATAATGCTAAACCCGAGGACATCTGTGTAAAAAGCTTTTGAGCGCGTATAGTCACTACAAATGATTGCGACGTGATGAAACCCATTCAACATAGTAATACTCCACAGCAAATACGCTAACCAGTAACTAGAGACTAGACCTAACTAGTCTCAAAAACACGTAAATTTTGTATTATTGGTTATGGCATCTCTTGACCGCGGGCCGTTTCGAAGAGTTTGTACCAGTGTTCGCGGGTTAAGTTGACGCCTTCAGCCTGTTGGCAAGCCTCTATTCGCGCCAAATTTGTAGTACCTAAAACCGGTTGAATATTGGCTGGGTGCTTCATCAACCATGCTAGAACAATGGCTTCGGGTGTTGTTTCGTATTCAGCTGCAAGCTTTGATACAAGACTTGCTGTTTGTTCATCGATTTGATTTTCCGTTGTTGCACCTGTGTAGCGGCCCTGTGCCAAACTACCCCACGCCTGAAGTTGTACCTTGTTTAGCATACAGTATTCTAGCGTCCCCGGTGCATAACCCATACTCCTATTAGCCTCACTATTGGTGGTGATGCCGTCTTCTATCCAGTCTCTAAAGGCTAAACTCATTTCAAGCTGGTTAGCAACAATAGGTGTTTGTAATGCCGATTGAAGGTAGTTGATTTGGTGTCCGTGCATATTCGATACGCCTAAATGCTTTACCTTGCCTTGTTGCTGAAGTCTTGTGAGCACCTCTGATACTTCATCTAGCTCCATGAGCGGATCAGGACGGTGCAGTAAAAGAATGTCGAGTTGCTCTATGTTCAATCTTGAAAGAATACCTTCAACAGATGATTGAATATGGCTTGCTGAAAAGTCGTAGCGTTTTGGTCCTAATTCGTCCTCAAAGCGTATTGCACATTTTGATTGGATGATCATGCTTTCGCGTAGGTGCGGTGCCGCTTTTAATGCACGCCCAAAAACCGTTTCTGCTTTTCCAAAAGTATAAATGTCAGCATGATCAAAGACATTGATATTAAGCTCTAGGGCCTTATCGATTATCTGGCGAGCTTGATTTGTATCAGCTTCCGATGCAGGACTATTGTTCCATCCACCGCCTAGGCCCATGCAACCATAAATGAGGCGGCTTGCGTGAGGAATGTGTGCTTGCATAGGTATACTCCATGTCTTTGAGTTTGGTGTGTAGAGCGTAACATAATTGTTAAAACGCAGAACTAAAAGCCTTGTATAGACGAACTCAGTCAATCAGTCGACAACTAACGCATTGAATACGTATGAACTTAAGGAGCGCCAAATGCGAAGTACCATGCTTTACTGCATAGGAATATGCTTGCTAATCTCAAGCTGTACCAGTGTCCCAGATAACGTTAGGCCTGTAGGAGAGTTCGAATTGCCTCGATACTTAGGCACATGGTATGAAATAGCCCGATTTGACCATAGCTTTGAACGTGGATTAAGTGAAGTTACAGCCACCTACAGTATGCGGGCAGATGGTGGTGTGCGAGTTATCAATAAAGGCTATTCACAGAAAAAAGGTGAGTGGGATGAAGCTGAGGGCAAAGCGTATTTCGTCAGCAATTCGTCGACTGGGCATTTGAAGGTATCCTTTTTTGGTCCTTTCTACGCCAGCTATGTGATTATGGCGCTAGATAAAGAGAATTATGAATATGCATTAATCACGGGGCCAGATAAGGACTACTTGTGGATTTTGGCGAGGACGCCGTCACTACCTAAACAGACGGTAGACAAGCTAATAACCATTGCAGAGCAAGCTGGTTACGACACCAACAAGTTTATTTGGGTGGAACACACAGGTAACGTTGTTGAAACCACGCAATAAATTGCTCAATAATTTTTTAAATGTACTTTAGGTAAGCTAAGTCATGTTGTTGAATTGTGTTATTATTACGCTAACCCCCGCCGTATAAACAGAATTAAGAGAGTTAAGGCATGCATACGCTTACCATCACTACCCCTGACGATTGGCATCTTCATTTTCGCGACAATGACATGTTACTGGAAACAGTACCGGCTACCGCCCGCTGCTTTCAACGCGCTATTGTTATGCCCAATTTAGTGCCCCCTGTAGTGAATGCGGAAATGGCGTTAGCTTACAAATCGCGTATTGAGGCGGCGCGCCCAGCGGGAAGTAGCTTTGAACCACTAATGACGCTGTTTTTGACTAATCAAACAACACCGCAAGATATTGCAGATGCCAAATCAGCCGGTGTTACAGCGTGTAAGCTTTATCCTGCTGGTGCAACCACCAATTCAGATGCAGCAGTAAAGGGCATTGAAGCTTTATATCCGGTGTTTCAAGCAATGCAAGAGCATGGACTATTATTGTTAATTCACGGTGAAGTAACAGAAAGCCATATTGATATTTTTGATCGGGAAAAAGTCTTTATTGATACGCATCTAGCCCCAATTGTTGAAGCGTTCCCTCAACTTAAAGTGGTTTTCGAGCACATTACGACCGCTGATGCCGCCAATTTTGTGGCGCAAGCCAGTGATTATGTTGGTGCGACTATTACTCCTCAGCATCTTTTGCTTAATCGCAACGATTTGTTAGTAGGCGGTGTACGCCCACATAACTATTGTTTGCCAGTTCTTAAGCGCAACACGCATCAGCAAGCGCTACGAGATATGGTTGCAAGTGGAAACAAAAAATTCTTTTTAGGCACAGATTCTGCACCGCATGCTAAGCACAAAAAAGAAAACGCCTGTGGGTGTGCGGGGTGCTACAGTGCATGGTCCGCAATTGAATTGTACGCAGAAGTTTTCGAGCAATTAGGTGCAATTGATAAATTAGAAGGCTTTGCGAGTCATTATGGTGCTGATTTTTATGGCTTACCAAGAAATACGACTACAATAACCTTAGTAAAAGAACAGTGGAGTGTGCCTGATCAAGTCACACTGGCCGACGGTACTGAAATGGTGCCATTTTATGCGGGGCAAACTTTACAATGGAAACTGCAAGAGGCATTTCAAGCGGTTTAGTTACATTAATTCTTAGTGTTATTGTACTGTGCAGTGTTAGCACTCATACGAATGCAAAGGAGTTATCCTATGCAAATGTTGAAATGCCTGCGCTCTTACAAGAGCAACAAAAGGCGCTTAGTGATTACGCTGAGCGCCTTCTCTTAAACAGTATTTCTGTTACCAAGATAAAGCTTATTAAATCAAAAGCAACGTCACCTTCTTCTGGGGCAGTTGAAGTGGCTCTTGGTGTGTTAAGGACTGTTGATAACGAGCATGTCTATCATTGGCTAACCCCCATTTATGCTTTTGACTGTAGTAACCTACCTTCGTCTTGTACACCTAATTCGGGAAGTCAGCCTATTAAAGTGGGGGTTGTATACGTCACCTTGAAAAAAGCCAAGGGTACCGATTTGTTAGCAGAGCAGCTGAGTGAATTACTCAGTGTCTATAAGAGCACTAATGTCTTCTTAGACGATGCCGAAGATGTAATGTCTATATTGTTGCCTCACTACCCAGAGATTTTGCTTGATTATGGGGCTATCAGTTTAGTGGGGAAACTCGATGCAGATACATCGGACCTTTGGGTTATTGCTGACCACATACCTTTGTTTTCTGAGCTGGGCGAGCGCGGAAAAGTAGAAGGAATTGCCGCAGACTTGGTAAGAGATATCCTGCTTGAGGTTGATAGACCATCTGATATCTTATCCGCCCCTTGGATGCGTATTGCAAAGGAAGCCATGAGCAAGTCCAACGTGTTGGTATTCTCTGTGGTTAGAACTGAAGAAAGGGACGATGTATTTCATTGGATTACCCCTGTCTCACGTAACCTACATGGCTTATTTGGGATTAACAAGCCGTATTTTGATAGCCTAAATGACGTACCTAAATCTTATAAAGTAGGAACGCTACTTAACGATTATCGCTATAATGTCGCCCTAGACAATGGATTTAATGTTCGTGCATATGAGTCGTGGCATGACCTTGTGGAAGCTGTTTTTAAAGAGGAAGTTGATGTCCTCTTTGGATCGCAAGGAGCGGTTGATTTTGGATGCGACCCCAAAGTTTTCAATTGCGAGATGATTAAACTAACGGGTAAATACGAAGTGTCGACGGCGTATCTTGCGCTGTCAAAGAAAGACACATGCTTGCTAGTTCTAGAAAAACTTAAGTTAGCAGCCGTTACAGTAAGAAAAAGTGAAAAGTACAATCAACAGCTTGCCACATGGAGCGAAAAGGTCGAAAGAGATCACGGTATCGCTCATCACACCGAAAATGGTGTTGTACACCTTTGGAACACAAATTAATGACAGTTGAAACAGTTAAGCAATTAGATATAAATCCCGCCATAGTTAAAGCGTTAGACGCGCAAGGAATATATCAATTATCGCCTATCCAGGCGCAGTCTTTACCCGACTCAATATCGGGTAAAGATATTATTGGGCAAGCGCAAACCGGCAGTGGTAAAACCCTTTGCTTTGTTATTCCTACCTTGGAAAAAGTGGAAGTTAGCGAATTTATTACACAGGCTATCGTGTTGTGCCCGACGCGCGAGCTAGCCGACCAAGTCGCAGACCAATTTAGAATGGCGGCTAAGCAAATAAGTAACCTTAAAGTCACGACGTTATGCGGCGGTAAACCTATGGGGCCGCAAATTCAGTCGCTTAAGCATAGCCCGCATATCATCGTAGGTACGCCAGGGCGAGTGATGGACCATGTTGAGAAGCGCAGAATAGATCTCAGCCAAGTAAAAATTCGCGTGCTAGATGAAGCTGATCGCATGTTAGATATGGGCTTTGAGGATGACTTGCGCATTATTTTCGGACAAACGCCAAAAAGTGTCCAAACGCTTCTATTTTCAGCGACCTTTACAGAAACCATTGAGCGCATTGCAAAACAGTACCTTTGCAACCCACTGACGTTCAAAGTTGAGTCGCAAGATAGCAAACCTGCTATTACTCAACTTGGGTACAATGTGCTAGCTCATACCCGTATACAAGCTCTAAAGGCTGTATTGACTCATTATCAGCCTAAAAATGCCATTGTCTTTTGTAATCGCAAAGTACAAGTAACGGAAGTGGTAGAGGAGTTAGTGGAGGAAGGGTTTAGTGCTGCAGGTCTACAAGGTGATATGGAACAGCACGCCAGAACAGCCGTATTGATGCAATTTGCTAGTGATGCGTTACAGGTATTGGTTGCCACTGATGTTGCTGCGCGAGGATTGGATATTGACGACGTAGCCTGTGTTATTAACTATACCGTCAGTGAAGAGCCTGAAACTCACATTCATCGAATTGGACGAACTGCGCGCGCTGGCGCCCAAGGAATGGCAATTACGTTAGTGAGTGAAGAAGAAGAGCACTTCTTGCGTAAAATAGAAGTGCTGCAAGAAAGTGATATTCCATTAAAAGGCGCGCAAAGTTTACGCTTTCACAAAAACAAAATCACCCAACCAGAGTATACTTGTATTTCACTCAGTGCTGGCAAGAAGGAAAAGTTGCGTCCTGGTGATCTCGTTGGTGCGCTTACCAAAGATGCCGGCATTCCTGGTGATGATGTTGGGAAAATTGCGGTTCAAAACAGTATGAGCTTTGTAGCGGTGAAAGCGCGCAGTGTTAAGCGGGCCATGTCACAATTTCGCGAAGGAAAAATTAAGGGTAAAAGAGTTAGAGCAAAAAAGCTTTAGCCCACTCCTTTACGTGTAAACCCAAGGGATAATATGACAGCCGAGACAGATTTAAGCACGTTACTGAATAATCTAACTCCTGTAGCTAGCGATGAAACGTATGTGTTTGTGTCGGCTGAATTTGCCCGGTTGCCGGTTGAGGTTTTTAAGCATGCTAAAGGTATGTTTAAAGAGATGGAAGGTACTACCTTTATTCTAGAGCAACAATACGCTGAGAGCTTGGGACTGAGTTACGAAGGCCGTTTTTGTTGTATTACCTGTGAAGTGCATTCGAGTTTAGAAGCTGTGGGCATGACTGCAGCGATGACCACTGCGTTGGGAGAAGCTGGGATCAGCGCTAATGTCGTAGCGGCATATTTTCATGATCATATCTTTGTACCAGCAGATAAAGTGATTCAGGCTATAAACACACTTAATACCTTATCAAATCAAGAATAAGCGTGTTTGAAAGCAAACTTTTTTGTTAGTCCTTGCGCTAGACAATATTGGGCAATGTAGTAAGTTGACATAACCCATACCGGTGAAAAGGGTAATGGCGTTTTAAATACAGATTGGGCCAATATAGCGTCTGAAATAATAAAAATAATTGCGCCAGTTGCTATCATTTTCGATTGAGACCATAACACCGCACTTAGTCCCATCAGTGTTATCACCCCAATATACGCAATAACGGCGTAATATAATTCTTCAGTGGCGGGTAAAATATGCCATGCCATCAAACCAGAGAAACACACAATAGTAAGGCACAGCACAGCAGGTCGTATTGAAGTGAAAAAGCCGCGTTGTTTAAACAGACGACGTGAGTGTTTTTGTATATGGCCTCGCAAAGCAACAAAGCTAACTATATAAGCCAGATGTGCAATGAAGAAACTTACTAACCCGTATATAAAGCTGTTTTCGATTGGCAAAGCCAGAAATACATCGCCGATAAGGCTAGCGAGAAGCGCAAATGCAACTATAAACCGAGCACTTCCTCTAAGTGTTAATAGGGCATACACAAAGAGTATGGCGATGGGAAAAGCTTTTATCGCAAACTGCCCCATATAGGGTGTAAGCCCCAGTGTCGCAATATACACAACTGAAGCGATAAGGTAGGTCAGTGTTAATTGTAATGGCATCTTTATATTCGCAACGGCATCAGAAATAAAAAAGCGACCTACATGCTTAGAGCACAAGGTCGCTTCGTTCAATTAGCGATTTTTTACCTGGCTGAAAAAGTATCAAGAATAGCATGCTGTTCTCAATATACACGCATTCAGCTCTTTATGGATAACGCTTAAATTACCAAATTTTTACGCGCTCTTCTGGCGGTAGGTATAACGCATCTTCTTCGGTAACGTTAAACGCTTCGTAAAACTCTGGAACGTTTCTTACCGCACCGTTGGTTCTGAACTTAGTTGGTGAGTGAGAGTCTGTTTGTACCTGACTTCTCAATGCTTCATCGCGATATTTGCTTGCCCATACCTGACCATAACCGATAAAGACGCGCTGATCGCCCGTAAAGCCATCGAGTTCAGGTGCTTCTTTACCTTCAAGAGACAAGTGATATGCTTTAAGTGCGATACTAATACCACCCAAGTCACCAATGTTCTCACCTAGAGTATATTCACCGTTGACATATAAATCAGGTAGTACCTCGAACTGATTATACTGTTCAATTAGGTTGCCTGTGCGAGCTTCAAATTCTGCACGGTCTTCATCTGTCCACCAGTTACGCAGTACGCCATCACCATCAAAGGTTGAGCCTGCATCATCGAAACCGTGACCAATTTCGTGACCAATTACCGCACCTATGCCACCGTAGTTCACGGCGTCTTCTGCATTCATGTCAAAGAACGGCGGTTGCAATATCGCTGCTGGGAATACAATTTCGTTTAGAGGAGGGTTGTAATACGCGTTAACTGTTTGCGGTGTCATACCCCATTCATGAGTCCAAACAGGCCCGCCTTGCTTCTTCAACATTTCATCATAAACCACATCTGAAGAGCGCTTTAAGTTACCAAATAGATCACCGGCATTTACTGAAAGCGCAGTGTAATCCTGCCACTCGTCAGGGTAACCAATTTTAACGGTGAACTTTGATAGCTTATCAAGAGCTTGAGCACGGGTTTCATCAGTCATCCAATCTAAGTTCTCGATACTTTCTTTGTAAGCAAGTAATAGGTTGTTGACCATTTCCAACATGCGCTCTTTGGCTTCAGGTGGGAAATGCTGTTTTACGTACACCTTACCAATAAGCTCGCCCACGTGACCATTGGCTAAGCTTACTGCACGACGCCATTGCGGCTCTTGTTCTTCTACACCGCGCAGCACTTTGCTGTAAAAGTTAAAGTTAGCTTCATCAAGTTGAGCTGATAAACGACTCGCAGAAGCATTCAACAGCCCCCACTGTAAGAAGGTTTTCCAATCATCAATAGATGTATTGGCAATAATCCCATCCATGTTTTGCATGAAGTCTTTTTGTAGAATACCTAAGGCAGGGATTTCAGCAATTTTAGCTTCACTAAGATACGCAGACCAATCGAAATTAGGCATTAGCGCAGCTAATTCTTCCTGCGTCATTTTGTTGTAGTTTGCTGCAAAGTTACGCGCTTGCTCTTTTTTCATGTGCAATTCTGCAATCTGGGTTTCCAGTGCATATAGCATTTTCGCGTTTTCTTCTGGCGCTTCAAAGCCGGCTAGCTCGAACATGGTTTGAATGTGTTTAACATAAGCATCGCGAATGGTTTGTGATGCTTCGTCATCTTTAAAGTAGTATTCGCGCTCAGGTAAGCCAAGACCAGCTTGCCATGTATACATTAAGTATTCTTTTGGCGACTTTAAGTCAGGGTATTGGGTTAAGCTAAAGGGAGTGCCATAGCCATAGCGTGCCGCATAGGCAAAGTATGCTGCAAGGTCAGAGTAGTCTTCAATGGCTGCAATTTTTTCAAGTTCGGGTTTAAGCGGCGTAACACCCAATGCATTGCGGGTTTCCATGTCCATGTATGCGCGATAGAAATCACCGACTTTTTGCTCATCACTTCCCGCTTTAAAGTCGCCCTCTGCTGATGATTTGATGATATCCATTACATGAGCTTGCGCTTCATCACGCAAGATTACAAAAGATCCATAGCTTGATTTATCAGCGGGAATTTCGAAATTGTCGAACCATTTACCATTTACGTAGCGGAAAAAGTCATCACCAGGGTCAACCGACAAATCCATGTTTTCTTTGATAATACCCGACGACAGTGTTTGTTGCTGTGTGGTTTCTGCTGGGGTTTGTGTTTGTTGTTCTGGGGTAGAGTTTTGTGGGCTACACGCGGTAAGAGCGAGTGCAACACTTAAACTTAATACGCTACGTAACATGGCGTTTTCCTTTGTGTTTTCTATTTATGTATCAACTTATGACATACGCACATACATCGTTGAACTTGTTTTTATGTGAAGCTTTGACAGACATTCTTAGGGGGTATTAACCCGATGCCGTCAATGTAACTTTATTTTGTAGCATGCGAGGGGGAATAGAAAAAGTGTTTATAGTGAAAATACACAGCTTGTAACAACTTGAAGCGAACAATTAGTTATAGTGGCTTAATGAAGCTGTGGCATACACCAGCTTCATTAAGCTAAGAATTTAAATTTCCAGAACACGAACATTAAGAATGCGGACCCTAAAATCTTAAGAGCCAATAGAATTGGTTAGCCCAAATAAGGAGTGGTTTATGCAGAACACGCAAAATATGCAATTAAATGAAATTCCATTTGATGCCGTATCGCCATGTGAATATGCCGACGCATTACCAAGAACGCAATTTATGGATTATGTCATAAAGCCACTTTGGCAAGGTATTAAGCGAATTGCTGGTCCTGCATTTACCGTAAAATGTGAATCGGGCGATCATCTCATGCTGCATGCTGCTATTTATCGCGCTCGCCCTGGTGACATCATAGTGGTTGAAGCGGACGACCAGTTTGCTGTTGCGGGTGGCAATGTTTGTGCAATAGCTCAGACTCGTGGTGTTAAGGGGTTTGTGATCGATGGCGTCATTCGCGATATTGCTGAAACCAGAGAAAACAAATTCCCTGTTTTCGCTAGGGGCGTTATACCCAAGCCTGGTGCAAAAAAATGTATTTCACCGCTCAACCAACCCATAACTTGTGGCGGTGTAACCGTTAATGCTGGCGATATAATCGTCGCTGACGAAGAGGGCATTGCTGTTATTCCTCAAGAGCAAGCCATTCAAGCGTTTGATATTGCAAAAGCTCGGGGGGATAAGGACGCTGCAATGTCATTAGAAGAGTGGCAAGCTCAGCATTCGGAAAAAGTAGAAAGCATTCTCAAAGAGCTTGGGTTTAATGACTAAAACGTCATTGACGTTTATAAAAAAAACAGCTGACTCTAATAGAGCCATGCATAGCTGAATTTCATAAACACGGCTTGTTCTGTTCTGAGCAAGCCAGGGTTGTCATCATCAGCAAATGCTGAGTCGCCGTAACCGATAAATAAGCGCGAGAGCGGGTTTATCATGTAGGAGTAGACTATCTGCGTACCTAAGCTTCTTTCCCGTGCATCCACATCCATTAAGTAGTTGCTCGTGTTGCGCTTAATATCAGCGTACACCAGCGCAACACGAATAAACTGATTTGCACTAAATTGATAGCTTAAACGCAGATCTGATAGGTTAGCAGTGAATAACATTTCATCATTAACATCGATACGGTTGTACTCGTGACTTAATGAGGCTTCAAGGTGTTGGCCTAAATTCAGTGTAATAGCAGGTTCTAGTAAAATTTGATCGCCCAGCCTGTTATTCCTTAAATCAATGCGATCACCAATTCTTGCATAATTTTCGAAATACAAAGTACTGTTGGGCTGCATTTCAAAGTAAAAGGAATACTGCTCTTCGGTAAAGCGCGTGGAATTACCATCAATGGTAAGACTGGAACCATCATGGCGTAACCCGACCGTATCTCTTTTCACCCACTGAAGATTAAAGTACGACTGATAGGCTGCATTCAACTCGATTTGCGCTTGTAGCTCTCGCTCGATTAACTCTCCATTGTCGTTATGGGTAATGTCCCAGTCACCACCAAACTCTAAACGGTTCCACCATGCATCGTCTTGCCACCAAATATAGCCGCCACCCAGCAAGTCTTTGTGCCTATCGACATTACTCTCAAACCCTAAGTCGGCGCGAAAGTCGGCTTGAGTACTCGTGCGGTTGGTAACCACATACCAATTGCGTTCTTCGTGGCGATAATCAACCGTGTATGTACTGCCACTAAACGCTTCACTGTTGCGCGTGCGTAAGGTAATTTCGTCTACATCTGAATCGCTCTCGCACTCATTCGCGCAGAAGTCTTGATAGAGGCTATGAGGGTATTGCGTATCAGAGCGCAAAACTTGCGCGCGTAGCGTGTCACTTGGCGTAATTTGATAACGGGTATCTATACCTGTGACCACATTGTGATAATCATCAGCACGACGGCCAGTAATGATGGCACCAATCGACAACTCATCAGACACATCGTAACGATATCGCGCTGCAATGTTAGTACTTTCACTGGCTATGTTTGCCACGCTAGAGCTTAGATTACCTGGTACCAAGAATGTCGTATTCTCGTCATTGGCTGCTAAAATGCCGAAAGTGTGGTTATTAATTCTACCTGTGAGCTTAGTGCCTAAATCAGGAGCACCGATATTTCTGGTATAAACCAAATCGTATTGAGTACTAAAAAAATCTGCATTTTCTAGAAAGAAAGGGCGCTGTTCAGGGAAGAACAATGCAAAAGGGTTATTGATGCCCAATTGTCCTGCATCTGCCTCTACTTGCGAAAAGTCAGGGTTTATAGTGGCCTGAAGCAGCATATCGGAAGAAATTCCCCAGTTTATATCTACGCCCACTTCTTGGTTATTTTGATATTGCCAATCGTCGGCTGTATTGTTGCCAGAAATGGGAAGTCTGTTTCTGGCCACACCCGCTACTGCGTAAGGCGTAATTGATAAATTTTTGCCTTGCACAGCTGAGGAAAAGCCTTCCATTTTGCCCATTTGGCAAAGCCCGCATGCGTTATTACGGTCAACGGGACGATTGGAGATACGTAAGTTATTTTCACGGGGGTAAAAGCGAACGAACTCCACTCGCCAATTTTTGGGACCGTCACTATCAATGAAGTTCATTATGCGAAAAGGAAGACGCATCTCAACGGTATAGCTGTCATCGCTAATGTGTGTCTTAGCGTCCCAAATGGCGTTCCAACTGTCACTTTCACTCAATGTCATTTGGTTTTCTATGGCGTCAGATTGAATGCCATGCGGGTTGACGAAAAACTGATACGACAACCTGCTATCGCCGAAGGTATCTATCTTGATGCCGACTAGGTCATTGTCCCAAACATTGTCCCTGTCTCTGAACATGGCGCGTAATTGTGAAACGTCGTCGTCATGGGCTGTAAAAGCAACAAATATGGCTTGGCCATTTTCAAAAATTCGGGCAGTTGTTGCTACGGGAGGTGTCGTGTTTTCAAAAGGGCGCGTTATAAAATTAAGGGGGACGATAGCCGCTTGTTGCCACACTGCTTCATCGATTTGACCATCAAGTAATATATCATATTTCAGATAGGGCACCTGCAGACTATCATCGTTCGCAATAATCGTATTTATCGATTCTTCTGCGTCTGCATCTAAGGTGGTGACTAGGCTCAGTAGGAATAGCGCGGAAAAAATAGAATGGGCCAATGCTTTTAATGAAAATGTAGTGTGTTTTGAAGTGTGCCTGTCCATAAGTCTTTTCACTAAATTGTTATTTTTTTTCACGCGGATTATGACGAAAAGCCAAGGCCACCTAAAGTAAATTAATCGCATATACAGTGTTGCTTAACGAAATCTAAAATTTTTCTTAATAAAGCAGGGTGGGGCATTTCGAGCAAAACACCAAGGTTTGCGCTAAGTTCCTTCGGTTATCTATAGGGATATCGTGTAGAATTGCCTTCTAACCTTGAAGTATGCGCGCCATATAGTTGCGCCTGAGATTTGAAGAAAAGAGTTTTACATGTTTTCATTTTTTGAAAGGCTCACACAGCCTTTTCCTGACGCGCAGCCTACGCAGCCGCCGACGGGTTTAGTAGCGTTTTGTAAGTATTACACGAAAGGCATGTGGGGCGTTATTCTCACTGTGTCAGTGCTAAGCGCAATTGTCGCTGTGCTTGAAGTGGCTTTGTTCGGCTTCTTGGGTCAAATGGTCGATTGGTTCTCAAATCAAAATCGCGAAACTTTTCTTGCTGACCAAAAATTTACCTTAATTGGAATGGGACTCACGGTATTAGTGTTCATCCCACTATTCATACTTTTGCGTTCGCTTTTTTCTCGTCAATCGCTGATGGGAAACTACCCAATGCGAATACGCTGGCAAGCACATCGCTATTTATTGGGGCAAAGCCTGACTTTTTTCCACAATGAATTCGCAGGGCGCGTGGCAACAAAAGTCATGCAGACAGCATTGGCAGTTCGAGAAACTGTTACCAAAGTACTCGACCTGCTGGTGTATATCAGCGTGTATTTTATCTCAATGGTGGTACTGATTTTCAGTACCGACTGGCGACTGGCTATGCCGCTTATTGTATGGTTTTTTGTGTACATTAGTATTCTTCGCGTGCTAGTGCCGAAGTTAAAAGAGGTATCACAAAAACAGGCGGATGCGCGCTCATTAATGACCGGACGTATTGTTGATAGCTATACCAACATTACAACAGTAAAACTTTTCTCCCACAGTCGACGAGAAGCGGATTACGCTAAAGAAAGTATGGACGGTTTCTTACAAACTGTTTATCCACAAATGCGTCTTGTAACAGTACTTGAATTTTGTGTAGAGATGGCAAACGCCATTTTGATTTTCACCATTGGTGCGTTGTCGGTGTATCTGTGGATGGAAAACATCGCTAGCCCAGGTGACATCGCTATTGCGATTAGCTTGTGCTTACGATTAAACGGCATGTCACATTGGGTAATGTGGGAAGTATCAGGCCTATTTGAAAACCTCGGTACAGTGCAAGATGGTATGAATACCTTAGCGCAACCGATAGCGGTCAAAGACAAAGATAAAGCCAACGCGCTTACTGTGAATGGTGGCGGTATTAACTTTGAAAAGGTGAACTTCTCTTATTCGGGAGCAGATAACAAGCCTATTGATGTATTTACTAATTTAGATGTGGCGATTAAGCCGGGTGAAAAAGTGGGTCTAGTAGGGCGTTCTGGTGCGGGTAAGTCAACATTAGTGAATATCCTAATGCGCTTTTACGATATTCAAAGTGGCCGTATTGTCATTGATGGACAGGATATAACTGAGGTCGGGCAGGAAACATTACGCGCTAAAATTAGCATGGTAACGCAAGATACTTCGCTTATGCATCGCTCGGTGCGAGACAATATTTTATACGGTCGTACAGATGCGACCGAAGAAGATATGATCCACGCAGCGAAGCAGGCAGAGGCCCATGAATTCATTCTCACGTTAACCGATAGCCATGGTCGCACGGGGTACGATGCCCATGTTGGTGAGAGAGGAGTTAAGTTGTCAGGCGGCCAACGTCAGCGCATTGCTATTGCGCGTGTACTTCTTAAGGATGCGCCAGTATTGGTGCTAGATGAGGCTACATCGGCGCTGGATTCAGAAGTAGAAGCGGCAATTCAAGCGTGTTTGGATAAAGTCATGCAAGGCAAAACCGTTTTGGCTATCGCCCACCGACTTTCAACCATTGCACAAATGGATAGGTTGTTGGTTTTGGATAAAGGCCAGATTGTTGAGCAAGGCACCCATTCCCAACTTATTGCGCATGATGGTATTTATGCAAAGTTGTGGGCGCACCAAACCGGTGGATTTATCGGAATAGAGTAGCGTTAACAACTGCGAAGTAGGTTTTCGCAAGGAAGAGATAAACCGCTTGTATCTTGAAAGTGGTTAAGTATAATACGCGTCCCTCCCTTGCGATACCGCACTTTCCTTAGAAAAGACGCACAATTCCCAAGGGTAGTGTAAGTAAATTTTGTCATTAGACACCACAGGGGTGTAGTTCGAATTGGTAGAACAGCGGTCTCCAAAACCGATGGTTGGGGGTTCGAGTCCCTCCACCCCTGCCAAATTTACTTACTTGTACAAAATTTTATTCGCGCTGCTAAAACAGTGCGTAAGACAACGACGCTGTAGTGCTAGGATCGTAACATGAGCGAAAAGACGGAAAATCAGTCCAATGCGTTGGACATGTTGAAATGGGTAGTAGTATTTGCGCTACTTGCCGGTTTGGTAACCGCAAATACAATGTACGGTGAGATTTCGGTGCTTTACCGTGCCATCGCGATTGTTGTAGTTGTTGCTGTAGCAGGTTTTATTGCAGCGACTACGGAAAAAGGTAGTACATTCTTGAGCTTCGCGAAAGAGTCTCGCACAGAAGTCCGCAAGGTTGTATGGCCAACACGCCAAGAAGCGAATCAAACTACGCTTATCGTACTTGCAGCGACGCTTGTTATGGCACTGATTTTATGGGGACTAGACGGCATTATTGTTCGTGTAGTTGGCTTTATTACTGGAATAGGAGCATAAACGTATGTCTGAAGAAGAAGCAGTAAAGAAAAGATGGTACGTGGTACAAGCTTATTCACAGTATGAGTCTCGTGTTAAGAAGACCCTGCTTGAATATATCAAAATGCACAACATGGAAGACTACTTCGGACAGGTTTTAGTACCAACTGAAGAAGTAGTAGAAATGCGCGCAGGTCAAAAGCGTAAATCTGAGCGCAAGTTTTACCCAGGTTATGTGCTAGTTGAAATGGCAATGACTGAAGAATCTTGGCACTTAGTCAAGAGTGTACCTCGTGTACTGGGCTTCATCGGCGGCACGTCAGATCGCCCAATGCCTATCTCTCAGAAAGAAGCTGATGCTATCTTGAATCGTCTTGAAGAGAACGTAGATAAGCCAAGACCAAAAACGTTGTTCGAGCCGGGCGAAGTTATCCGTGTTATCGATGGTCCATTTGCCGACTTTAACGGTGTAGTTGAAGAAGTAGACTATGAAAAGAGCCGCGTAAAAGTGTCTGTTCTTATCTTTGGTCGTTCTACGCCGGTTGACCTTGAGTTCGGTCAGGTTGAGAAAGGTTAATCAACGAGTTTGAAATACCAAAAAATTGTCGAAAGCCCCTTAATTAAGGGGCTTTTTTGTATCAGTTATTTTGAATCTAACTTCAGTCACCAAGTACAAATAGTTGCAAAGCGAGCATACAGCAGAAAACAAATATAAACTGTGTGATATCAGCGGAGCGCTTTGAAAACCTTCGGCTCTTGGCTAAACTATCCCAAAAGCCAACTTCAAATATCCGCTTCAACGTTAAGTTTGTACCAACTACTAAAATTACCCATATAACGAGATTCATCTTTTCCAATTAATGTATCCAAACGATGCTAACACTGCTACTACAACTACTATCCACTTGTATTGCTGGTCGAAAAATTGACCGCATACTAAACAACTGACGAACATAAAGGTAGTAAATAACAATCGAATTGACGTGTTATTGAATGACGCCTTTCCCCCTATATCTGCTTTCAATCTGTAAAACCAAAATATTGTTAAAAGCGACGCTGTAACCGCTGTGTAATTGAACAGCAGAATAGAAGGTTTTTCGCCAACAAACGCGCCAAGTGAAAAAAGACTAAACATAAAGCAAACCATGTAAAGTCTTCCAGTACGTGACAGCTTCACTTACTCATCCAATGTTTCACTATAATCGACTACTGCGTCTGCAGTGCCAACAATAGTGCCTACGCCAGTTCCAATTAAGCCACCTATCAGCGCTCCAACTGGGCCAGCATATGCACCTAACATAGCGCCGACTCCAGCGCCCGTTGCCGCTCCTTCTATACCGCCTTGGAATGCCGCTCGTGAGATATTTCCGCCTGAAACCTGTTGAATTTCTGGAGCAGTTAGTAAAATAACGTTATTCATCATCAGTGAAAAACTCCCATGCTGCGCCTATCGCAGCACCAGTTGCTACGGCCCCTAAAGCAACGGGAAACGTAATTGCGAAACCTACAGTTGCGGCGAATCCGACGCCAGTCGCGCCAATCCCGCCACCAGCAAGGCCTCCCGCAGCAACATCCCAGCCATCACCGCCAGATACGCTTTTGATGTCATTTTCATTTAGTAATTCCATATAAAAGTCTCCTAGGCTTACATTAAGCCTTTCATGTTAATCTTAAGCTTCTCAAATCAAATAAGTAGCTTTGATAAACCTACCCATAGTACGATATGAAAAATACTGACCTTTAGGTGGTTTTTTATTCTAAATTCCCCTTGCATAGTAATTGTTCACCTTATATAATGCGCGCCCTTTTAAACGGAAACGGGAAGCCGATTGAGCAAATAATCTCTGTATTTGCGAGGCGTTAGACCCAAACAAGAGAGCATGTAAAATGGCTAAAAAAGTAAGCGGTATTATTAAGCTTCAGGTTGCGGCAGGTGCTGCAAACCCAAGTCCACCGGTTGGTCCTGCACTAGGTCAACACGGTGTAAACATCATGGAATTCTGTAAGGCTTTCAACGCAAAAACTGAAAGTCTTGAGAAAGGCGCTCCAGTACCAGTAGAAATTACTGTATACGAAGATCGCTCTTTCACATTCGAAACTAAGACTCCTCCTGCGTCTTACCTGCTTAAGAAAGCAGCTGGCATCAAGAGTGGTTCTGGCCGTCCTAACACTGAGAAAGTGGGTAAAGTTACTCGTGCTCAGTTGGAAGAGATTGCTAAAACTAAAGAGCCAGACCTAACTGCAGCTGATCTAGAAGCAGCGGTACGCACTATCGCGGGTTCTGCTCGCTCAATGGGCTTGAACGTAGAGGACTAATCGAATGGCTAAATTAACTAAACGCGCTCGCCTAATCCGCGAAAAAGTTGACTCTGCGAAAGAGTACGAAATCAACGAAGCAGTTGCGCTTCTTAAAGAACTAGCGACTGCTAAGTTCGCAGAAAGCGTTGACGTAGCTGTTAACCTTGGTATCGATGCGAAGAAATCTGACCAAAACGTTCGTGGTGCAACTGTACTACCTAACGGTACTGGTAAAGACGTTCGCGTTGCTGTATTTACTCAAGGCGCAAACGCTGAAGCTGCTAAAGAAGCTGGTGCTGACATCGTTGGTATGGAAGACCTAGCTGAGCTAGTAAAGAAAGGCGAAATGAACTTTGACGTAGTAGTTGCTAGCCCAGACGCGATGCGTGTTGTTGGTCAACTAGGTCAAATCTTAGGTCCACGTGGCCTAATGCCTAACCCTAAAACTGGTACAGTAACGCCTGACGTTGCTACAGCAGTTAAGAACGCGAAAGCTGGTCAGGTTCGCTACCGTAACGATAAGAACGGTATCATCCACGCTAGCATCGGTAAGATTGCGTTCGAAGCAAACCAAATTCAAGAAAACCTTGAAGCGCTACTTGAAGCATTGAAGAAAGCAAAGCCTTCTTCAGCTAAAGGTACTTACATCAAGAAGATTAGCCTAAGCACTACTATGGGTGCGGGTGTATCTCTAGATAAGGCTTCTGTAGGTCTTTAATTCCCTTGAGCTCAGGCTCGAAGGACTCTCTTAAAGGTTATGGGTTGGAGCTGTGTATATTAGCAGTGCTAGTAAGCAGCTCCCGTCCTAGACCGCAGGTGCGGTGTGGTGAAAGAGGTAAGAGAACTTTCACAGTCAACATACTGCTTAATACAACAACCTGCGCAGACGGTGGTTTGACTCAGACTCTCTGGGGTAACAAACACCGTAGAGCGGTATCTACCATAGTGGTTGATATCAATCTGTGAACCCTGACGGCGTTCGTAGAAAACTACTTACAAAGTCAGATACAAAGAGGTGAACTCAGTGGCACTAGGTTTAGCAGCAAAAAAAGAGATCGTAGCAGAAGTTTCTGAAGTTGCGTCTCGCGCTCTATCCGTAGCCGTTGCTGAATACCGTGGGATGGAAGTTAGTGAACTGACTGAACTACGTGTTAAAGCTCGTGAGCAAGGCGTATACCTAAAGGTTGTACGTAACACTCTTGCAAAGCGTGCGCTAGCAGACAGTCAATTTGCAGACTTAGACAGCGCCCTAACTGGCCCGCTTATCTATGGTTTCTCTATCGACGCACCAGGCGGTGCAGCACGTCTTTTCAAAGACTTCGGTAAGACTAACGATAAGCTTAAAGTTACTGCACTTTCAATTGGTAGTGGTCTTCTTGGTCCAGAGAAATTGGACGCAGTTGCAGCTCTACCTACCCGCGACGAAGCGCTTGCAAAACTTCTTGCAACCTTCAAAGCACCAGTTGGCAAGTTCGTTCAAACAATCAACGAAGTTCCTGCCAAGTTTGTGCGCGTATTGGCGGCGGTCAAAGACACCAAGTAATTGGCGTTTTTGGCATATTGATTTTTTTAACATTTTATACCCAGGAGTTTAGAGAAAATGGCTCTAACTAAAGAAGATATCTTAAACGCAATCGCTGAAATGCCAGTAATGGAACTGGTTGAACTTATCGAAGCGGCTGAAGAAAAATTCAACGTATCTGCTGCAGCTGTTGCTGTTGCTGGTCCTGCTGTAGCTGGTGAAGCAGCTGCTGCTGAAGAAAAGACTGAGTTCGACGTTGTAATGACTTCATTCGGCGCTAACAAAGTTGCAGTTATCAAAGCAGTTCGCGGCGCGACTGGCCTAGGTCTTAAAGAAGCTAAAGAAGTAGTTGAATCTGCTCCTAAAGCTATCAAAGAAGGCGTAAGCAAAGATGAAGCTGAAGCACTTAAGAAAGAGCTTGAAGAAGCTGGTGCAGAAGTAGAAATCAAGTAATCTGACATAGTCAGATTATTGCCTGAGACGGCAAGGCTGGTGGTTTTTTGAACCACCAGCCTTTTTGCGCTGTATAGCGTGTAGAATCTAACCCTTGGCTACACGATTAAAGGCGCCATTCGGAAATACACATAAAAAGCATAAAAATCCAACAAGTTAACTAATAATTGGTTAAATTTTGTTGTATGCTGGTGTATCTGCCCGAAAAAGGGTTGTGGAAGTTTGTTGCTTAGTGCGCAATTTAAAACGCAGCTTTTAGCCCATAGCACGCGTTTTAAAGCATTTAGCGGCAGGTTGGGTCAAAAATCAGCAGGCTGAGGAACCCATGGTTTACTCTTATAGCGAAAAGAAACGTATCCGTAAGGATTTTGGCAAACGCCCACAGGTATTGGAAATTCCATACCTTCTTTCAATTCAGCTTGATTCTTTCAAAAAGTTTATTGAGATCGACGCAGATGCTCAATACGGTTTGGAAGCAGCATTTCGTTCCGTTTTTCCAATTAAAAGCTACTCAGGTAGTTCAGAGCTTCAGTATGTAAGCTATCGCCTGGGAGAGCCGGTTTTCGACGTTAAAGAATGTCAAATTCGTGGCGTCACTTTCTCTGCTCCGTTAAGAGTAAAACTACGGTTAGTGTTGTTCGATAAAGACGCTGCCCCAGGTACCGTAAAAGATATTAAAGAACAAGAAGTGTACATGGGCGAGATCCCATTGATGACTGAGAACGGTACGTTCGTTATCAATGGTACTGAGCGTGTTATCGTGTCACAGCTACACCGTTCTCCTGGTGTATTCTTTGATCACGACAAAGGTAAAACCCACTCGTCAGGTAAAGTGCTTTATAATGCGCGTGTAATTCCTTACCGTGGTTCGTGGTTAGACTTCGAGTTTGACCCGAAAGATAACCTATTTGTACGTATCGACCGTCGTCGTAAGTTGCCTGCAACCATTATCTTACGTGCGCTTGAAATGTCATCAGAAGAGATCCTAGATACTTTCTTTGACAAAGTAGCGATTCGCATCGATAAAGATAAGCTGATGATGGAAGTGGTTCCTGATCGCCTACGTGGTGAAACGGCACAATTCGATATCATCGATGGCGAAGGTAATGTAGTTGTTGAAACAGGTCGTCGTATTTCTGCTCGTCATACTCGTGCGCTTGAAAAAGCTGAATTGACTGAGCTTGAAGTTCCGGCAGATTACCTAATTGGCCGTGTATACGCTGCAACATACGTGAACGAAGACACTGGCGAAGTGATCGTAAGCGCGAACGACGAATTAACCCTTGAGACCTTAGCTGCACTTAGCCAAGCGGGTATCAAAGAATTCGAAACGCTTTACATCAACGAGCTTGATCATGGTTCATACATCTCTGATACATTGCGAATTGACTCTTCAACTAACCGCTTAGAAGCATTAGTAGAAATCTACCGCATGATGCGTCCTGGTGAGCCACCGACGAAAGACGCTGCAGAAACCTTGTTCGATAACCTATTCTTCTCTGAAGATCGTTACGACTTGTCTTCTGTTGGTCGTATGAAGTTCAACCGTCGTTTAGGTCGTGAAGAACTTATCGGTTCTGGTACGCTAGACAAAGAAGACATTATTTCTGTAATGAAACAGTTAATAATGATTCGTGACGGTAAAGACGAAGTTGATGATATCGATCACCTTGGTAACCGTCGTATCCGTTCTGTTGGTGAAATGGCAGAGAACCAATTCCGCGTTGGTCTTGTACGTGTTGAGCGTGCAGTTAAAGAGCGTCTAAGCCTAGGCGACCTAGACAACGTAATGCCACAAGACTTAATTAACGCTAAGCCTATCTCGGCAGCGGTTAAAGAGTTCTTCGGTTCATCTCAGCTTTCTCAGTTCATGGACCAAAACAACCCGCTATCAGAAGTAACGCACAAGCGTCGTATTTCTGCATTAGGCCCGGGTGGTCTTACTCGTGAACGTGCAGGCTTCGAAGTTCGAGACGTACACCCGACGCACTACGGTCGTCTATGTCCTATCGAAACGCCGGAAGGCCCGAACATCGGTCTAATTAACTCATTGGCAAGCTTTGCGCGCACCAATGACTTCGGTTTCCTAGAAACACCTTTCCGTCGCATTGTTGATGGTGTGGTTACAGATGAAATCGATTATTTATCTGCAATTGAAGAAGGTCAATTTGCAATCGCTCAGGCTAACATCGCGTTAACTGAAGCAGGCGAATTGGTTGACGACCTAATTCCATGTCGTCACCGCGGTGAAACTACCTTGATGCCGAAAGAAGACATCAAGTACATGGACGTTTCTCCACAGCAAATCGTTTCAATTGCTGCAAGCATTATCCCATTCCTAGAGCACGATGATGCGAACCGTGCACTAATGGGTGCGAACATGCAACGTCAGGCAGTACCTACTCTACGCGCTGATAAGCCGCTAGTTGGTACCGGTATGGAAAGAACTATCGCGGTTGACTCAGGTGTTACTGTAGTTGCTAAGCGCGGTGGTGTGGTTGATTACGTAGACGCCAGCCGTATCGTTATCAAGGTAGACGAAGATGAAATGCTTCCAGGCGAAGCGGGTATCGACATCTACAACCTGACTAAGTACACACGTTCTAACCAAAACACATGTATCAATCAGAAGCCTACGTGTAGCGTTGGCGACCCGATTGTTGCAGGTGACGTGCTAGCTGATGGTCCTTCAACAGACTTAGGTGACCTTGCACTTGGTCAAAACATGCGTATCGCGTTCATGCCGTGGAATGGTTACAACTTCGAGGATTCAATCCTTATTTCTGAGCGTGTAGCGCAGGAAGACCGTTTCACTACTATCCACATCCAGGAGCTTAGCTGTATCGCTCGTGATACTAAGCTTGGGCCAGAAGAAATTTCTTCTGACATTCCGAATGTGGGTGAGTCTGCACTAAGCAAGCTTGATGAATCAGGCGTTGTTTATATTGGTGCGGAAGTGAAAGGCGGTGACATCCTTGTAGGTAAAGTGACACCTAAAGGCGAAACGCAGCTTACGCCAGAAGAGAAACTACTACGTGCAATCTTCGGTGAAAAAGCGTCTGACGTTAAAGATACGTCTCTACGCGTACCTAACTCAGTACACGGTACCGTTATCGACGTTCAAGTATTTACCCGTGACGGTGTAGAGAAAGACAAACGTGCGCTTGAAATTGAAGACATGCAATTGCGTCAGGTTAAGAAAGATCTTACTGACGAGTTCGAAATTCTTGCAGACGGTATCTTCGCACGTGCACAAACTGCACTCCTACGTGCTGGTGTTGACCAAGCTAAGCTTGACAGCCTGCCGCGTGAAAAGTGGTTTGAAATTGCATTAAGCAATGAAGATGCACAGCTAGAGCTAGACCAAATCGCTGATCAGCACGCTGAAATCAAAATGGACTTCGATAAGAAGTTTGAAGGTAAGCGTCGTAAGATCACACAAGGTGATGACCTAGCACCTGGTGTACTTAAGATTGTTAAGGTTTACCTTGCGGTTAAGCGCCACATCCAACCGGGTGACAAAATGGCCGGTCGTCACGGTAACAAAGGTGTTATCTCGACTATCCAGCCTGTAGAAGACATGCCATACGATGCTAACGGTACGCCGGTAGATATCGTACTTAACCCACTAGGTGTACCGTCTCGTATGAACATCGGTCAGATCCTAGAAACGCACTTGGGTATGGCTGCTCACGGTCTTGGTGTGAAGATTGATCGCATGATTAAAGAGCAGCGCGAGCTGGCTGAACTGCGTGAGTTCTTGAAGAAAGTGTACGAGCTTGGTGAAAATCACCAAGAAGTCGACATTGATAACTTCACAGACCACGAAGTACGCCGCTTAGCGGAAAACCTTCGCAAAGGTGTTCCAATTGCTACACCTGTATTCGATGGTGCTCGTGAATCAGAAATCAAAGAAATGCTGAAGCTTGCTGATATTCCAGAGAGCGGTCAGATTGCTTTGTTTGACGGTCGTACCGGTCGCGAATTTGAGCGTCCAGTTACGGTTGGTTACATGTACATGCTGAAACTGAACCACTTAGTAGACGACAAGATGCACGCGCGTTCTACTGGTTCTTACAGCCTTGTTACACAGCAACCTCTTGGTGGTAAAGCACAGTTTGGTGGTCAGCGCTTCGGTGAGATGGAAGTATGGGCACTTGAAGCATACGGTGCTGCATATACCCTTCAGGAAATGCTTACTGTTAAGTCGGATGACGTTAACGGCCGTACCAAGATGTACAAGAACATCGTCGATGGCGACCACAGAATGGAACCTGGCATGCCAGAATCATTCAACGTACTACTTAAAGAAATTCGCTCGTTGGGTATCAACATCGAGCTTGAAGAAAAGTAATACGGCAATCGCCGCGTAATGTTATGAGATGGCCCGGTGCTTGCGCCGGGCTCTAGAGACTGACTCCGCTGGGAGAGTAATGTGAAAGACTTATTAAAGTTTCTAAAGCAACAAAACAAGACTGAAGAATTCGATAATATTCGAATCGGTCTGTCTTCACCTGACATGATCCGTTCATGGTCATTCGGTGAAGTTAAAAAGCCTGAAACAATCAACTACCGTACGTTCAAGCCTGAGCGTGACGGTCTGTTCTGTGCGCGTATCTTTGGTCCGGTTAAAGACTACGAGTGTCTTTGCGGCAAGTACAAGCGCCTTAAGCACCGTGGTGTTATCTGTGAGAAGTGTGGCGTTGAAGTTACACTGACTAAAGTACGTCGTGAGCGTATGGGTCACATCGAGCTAGCTAGCCCGGTTGCGCACATTTGGTTCCTTAAATCACTTCCGTCTCGTATCGGCCTAATGCTTGATATGACACTTCGTGATATCGAACGCGTACTATATTTTGAATCATACGTGGTTACAGAGCCAGGTATGACTACCCTTGAGCGCAGTCAACTTCTAAACGAAGAAGAGTACTTGGATGCACTTGAAGAGCACGGTGATGAGTTTGAAGCGAAGATGGGTGCTGAAGCAGTATTCGATCTTCTCACAGCACTTAACGTAGATGCAGATGTTGCTGCTATGCGTGAAGAGTTGCCTTCAATTAACTCTGAAACCAAGCGTAAGAAAATTACTAAGCGTCTTAAGTTGCTTGAGTCATTCCAACAGTCTGGTAACAAGCCAGAGTGGATGATCATGACGGTACTTCCGGTACTTCCACCAGACTTACGTCCACTAGTACCACTAGATGGCGGCCGTTTTGCAACCTCTGACCTTAACGACCTTTACCGTCGTGTAATTAACCGTAACAACCGTCTTAAGCGTCTTCTAGACCTTGCTGCTCCAGACATTATCGTACGCAACGAAAAGCGTATGCTTCAAGAGTCTGTTGATGCGCTTCTAGATAACGGACGTCGTGGTCGTGCGATTACCGGTTCTAACAAGCGTCCACTTAAGTCGCTTGCAGACATGATCAAAGGTAAGCAAGGTCGTTTCCGTCAAAACCTTCTTGGTAAGCGTGTTGACTACTCGGGACGTTCAGTAATTACCGTTGGTCCTACTCTACGTCTTCACCAGTGTGGTCTTCCTAAGAAGATGGCACTTGAGCTATTTAAGCCGTTTATTTACGGTAAGCTTGAAGGTCGAGGTCTTGCGACAACAATCAAAGCTGCGAAGAAGCTTGTAGAGCGCGAAGCACCAGAGGTTTGGGACGTACTAGACGACGTTATCCGCGAACACCCGGTACTTCTTAACCGTGCGCCTACACTTCACCGTTTGGGTATCCAAGCATTCGAACCAACACTAATCGAAGGTAAAGCGATTCAGCTTCACCCACTAGTGTGTGCGGCGTACAACGCCGACTTCGATGGTGACCAAATGGCGGTACACGTTCCGTTGACAATTGAAGCACAGCTAGAAGCACGTGCACTTATGATGTCAACGAACAACATTCTGTCACCTGCGAATGGTGAGCCAATTATCGTACCTTCACAGGACGTTGTATTGGGTCTTTACTACCTAACGCGTGACAAAGTAAACGGCTTGGGCGAAGGCATGGTATTTACCAGCCCGAATGAAGCAGAAAAAGCATACCGCACAGGTAATGCTGAGCTTCACTCTCGCGTTAAAGTACGTATCACTGAATATGACATCGATGAAGATGGCAACAAAACTGAGAAAGTAACGCTAACAGATACTACTGTTGGTCGTGCTATTTTCTCTTTGATCCTACCTAAGGGTCTGCCGTTTGAAATCATCAACCAAGCGATGGGTAAAAAGCAAATTTCAAGACTATTGAACGCTTGTTACCGTACGTTAGGTTTGAAAGACACAGTAATTGCTGCTGACCAAATCATGTATACCGGTTTCCACTACGCGATGATCGCGGGTGCGTCTGTTGGTATCGACGATATGGTTATCCCAGAAGCGAAGAAAGAAATCATCGACGCCGCTGAAGCAGAAGTTATCGAAATTCAGGAACAGTTCCAAAACGGTCTTGTTACCGCGGGTGAGCGTTACAACAAAGTTATTGATATTTGGTCAAACGCAAACGAGAAAGTTGCTAAGGCCATGATGGATAACCTTAAGACTGACATCGTAATTAACCGCGATGGCGAAGAAGAAGAGCAAACATCATTTAACTCTGTTTACATGATGGCTGACTCGGGTGCTCGTGGTAGTGCCGCTCAGATACGTCAGCTTGCTGGTATGCGTGGTCTGATGGCTAAGCCAGATGGCTCAATCATCGAAACACCAATTACGGCGAACTTCCGTGAAGGTCTGAACGTACTACAGTACTTCATCTCAACCCACGGTGCGCGTAAAGGTCTTGCGGATACCGCACTTAAGACAGCTAACTCGGGTTACCTAACGCGTCGTCTAGTAGACGTTGCACAAGACTTGGTAATCACTAACGACGACTGTGGCACATTCGAAGGTGTTCAAATGACACCACTAATCGAAGGTGGTGACGTTGTTGAGCCACTACGCGAGCGTGTACTAGGTCGTGTAGTAGCAGAAGATGTACTTAAGCCAGGCACTAACGAAGTACTAGTAGAGCGTAACGTTCTTCTAGACGAAGCGTTAGTAGACATGCTTGAAGCTAACTCGGTTGACCAAATCATGGTTCGCTCGGTAATCACTTGTGACAACGACTTCGGTGTTTGTGCTAAGTGTTACGGTCGTGACCTTGCACGTGGTCATATGGTGGGTAGCGGTGAATCGGTTGGTGTTATTGCAGCACAGTCAATCGGTGAACCAGGTACACAGCTTACCATGCGTACATTCCACATCGGTGGTGCGGCATCAAGAGCATCTGCGGAGAACAGCGTACAAGTTAAGACTGCGGGTAGCCTTAAGCTACACAACGCGAAATTCGTACGTAACTCTGATGGCAAAGTGGTTATCGTTTCTCGTTCAACAGAACTTACTGTCATCGACGAGCAAGGCCGTGAGAAAGAGCGCTATAAAGTACCTTACGGTGCTGTACTTAGCGTGGATGACGGTGCAACGATTGCCGCTGGCGACATTGTTGCTAACTGGGATCCGCATAGTCACCCAATCATCACTGAACGTGCTGCTAAGATTAGCTTCGCGGACATCGATGACTCTAACACCGAAATGCAACAAGACGAGCTTACTGGTCTAACTCGTATCGTTGTTAAAGACCTTGCGAAAGTAAACTCTAAAGAGCCTAAGCTAATTCTTGAAAGCGACGAATTCGGTCTTCAAGAAATTCGTCTTCCAAGCTTTACAACTATTGAAGCGAAAGAAGGCAAAGTGGCTAACGAAGGTGACGTGCTAGCACGTATTCCTCAGGAAAGCTCGAAGACTCGTGATATCACGGGTGGTCTACCGCGCGTTGCGGACCTATTTGAAGCACGTAAGCCTAAAGAGCCTGCAATTCTTGCAGAAATCTCAGGTACTATTGGCTTCGGTAAAGAGACCAAAGGTAAGAAACGTCTTGTAATTACACCTGCTGAAGGTGATGCATACGAAGAGATGATTCCTAAGTGGCGTCAGCTTAACGTGTTCGAAGGTGAGAAAGTGGAAAAAGGCGAAGTTATCGCTGATGGTCCAGAGTCTCCACACGATATCCTGCGTCTACGTGGTATCTCTGCGGTAGCAAACTACATTGTGAACGAAGTTCAGGAAGTATACCGCTTACAGGGTGTTAAAATTAACGATAAGCACATTGAAGTAGTTATTCGTCAGATGCTACGTAAGTGTGTTATCACGCACCCAGGGGATACACAGTTCCTTGAAGGCGAACAGGTTGAAGTATCGAACGTTAAAGTGGCTAACCGTGAAATTGAAAGACACGGTAAGATCCCAGCGCAGTATGAAACACAGCTGCTTGGTATTACTAAAGCGTCACTGTCTACTGAGTCATTCATCTCAGCGGCATCGTTCCAAGAAACAACACGTGTTCTTACTGAAGCAGCTGTTCAAGGTAAAGAAGATGACCTACGCGGTCTGAAAGAAAACGTAATCGTTGGTCGTCTAATTCCAGCGGGTACCGGTTTCGCTTACCACGAACGCCGCGCACAGCGTCGCAAAGAGCAAATCGAAGAAATGTCAGTTTCTGCTGCTGAAGCAGAACAGGCACTAACCGAAGCGCTTAACGCAGGTGCAGACGAAGATACTGCCGAATAAGGTAGGTTTTTAGGAGTACGTTAACGTACTCCTAACAATTTGGCATGTCAGGCTGACAGAGCGAAGGAAAAAATAACTGCCTAACCTTTGTACAGCTTGACAGTCAGAGCGATGATCATTACTATTCCGCGACCCGATTTTTGATAGCCCTTAAGTGGCACTTAAAACGGACGCGGTTTTTTGTATCAGCGCTCAGTGAATACTGACGAGCACAGTGTTTACATTTTAGAGTGGCGAATTATAGAACGTCGCAAATATAGGACCCAATCACAGTGATTGGGTTTTCTTAGTTTTTAATCAGGAGCTAGTTAATGGCAACAGTTAACCAGTTAGTGCGCAAGCCGCGTAGAAAGCCCGTTGAAAAAAGCAACGTAGCTGCTCTACAAGCTTGTCCACAAAGACGTGGTGTATGTACACGTGTATATACTACTACGCCTAAGAAACCAAACTCTGCACTACGTAAAGTATGTCGTGTACGTCTAACTAACGGTTTTGAAGTTTCTTCATACATCGGTGGTGAAGGTCACAACCTACAAGAGCACAGTGTAGTACTTATCCGTGGTGGTCGTGTTAAAGATCTACCAGGTGTTCGTTATCACACAGTTCGCGGTACACTTGACTGCGCAGGTGTAAACGATCGTAAACAAGCCCGTTCTAAGTACGGTGCGAAAAGGCCTAAGTCTTAACGGTTCTCCGTTAGTAAGGCCAAACTGAAGTTTAAGAGTTTTGGGTTTTCCCTGAATTCATACGGAGAATAGAAATGCCAAGAAGAAGAGTCGTAGGTCAACGTAAAATCCTACCAGAGCCAAAATTTGGTTCACAACTGCTTGCGAAATTCATGAATGTCGTAATGCTCGACGGCAAAAAGTCAGTCGCTGAAAAAATCGTTTACGGTGCGCTTGATATTGTTGCTGAAAAAACCGGCAAAGCACACCTAGATATCTTTGAGGAAGCGCTTGATAACATCCGCCCAACAGTAGAGGTTAAATCTCGTCGTGTTGGTGGTTCAACTTATCAGGTTCCAGTTGAAGTACGTCCAGTTCGTCGTAACGCGCTAGGTATGCGTTGGATGGTTGAAGCTGCTCGTAAACGTGGCGAAAAGTCTATGGCTCAACGCCTAGCTGCTGAAATGCTTGACGCATCAGAAAACAAAGGTTCTGCGGTTAAGAAACGTGAAGACGTTCACCGTATGGCCGAAGCAAACAAAGCGTTTGCTCACTACCGTTGGTAATCAACGTTATATAACTGAGAGAGATTTATGCCTCGTAAGACCTCGATTGAGCGTTATCGCAATATTGGTATTGTGGCTCACGTGGACGCGGGTAAAACCACGACCACAGAGCGTGTTCTGTTTTATACAGGACTGTCTCACAAAATCGGTGAAGTGCACGACGGTGCTGCAACCATGGACTGGATGGAACAAGAGCAGGAGCGTGGTATTACTATCACGTCTGCTGCAACTACGTGTTTCTGGTCTGGTATGGAGCAACAGTTCGATCAACACAGGATCAATATCATTGATACTCCTGGACACGTTGACTTTACTATCGAAGTAGAGCGTTCATTACGTGTTTTAGATGGTGCAGTGGTAGTTTTCTGTGGGTCTTCTGGGGTAGAACCTCAATCAGAAACAGTCTGGAGACAGGCTGATAAGTACCAAGTGCCACGTCTCGTGTTCGTCAATAAGATGGACCGAGCTGGCGCTGATTTTGAACGTGTTGTTGGACAAATCCGCAAGCGTTTAGGCGCAACCTGTGTACCGATTCAAATCAACATGGGTGCCGAAGAGAATTTCCATGGTGTCATCGACTTACTGAAGATGAAAGCCATCAACTGGAATGAAGAAGACATGGGTATGACATTTACCTATGAAGACATTCCAGCAGAATACTTAGACAAAGCTGAACAATACCGCACTGAGATGATCGAAGCGGCAGCTGAAGCGTCTGATGAATTAATGGATAAGTATTTGGAAGGCGAAGAGCTAACTGAAGAAGAAATCCGTTCTGGTCTTCGCAAACGTACTCTGAACAACGAAATTGTTCTTGCCACTTGTGGCAGTGCCTTCAAAAACAAGGGTGTTCAGGCAGTACTTGACGCTGTTATCGAATATCTTCCGTCTCCAACAGAAGTTAAAGCCATCACAGGTGTGCTTGACGATAAAGACGAGACAGAAGCTGAGCGTCATTCAAGCGACGATGAGCCGTTCTCAGCATTGGCATTTAAGATAGCTACAGACCCATTTGTGGGTACGCTGACGTTCTTCCGTTGTTACTCAGGTGTAGTTAACACTGGTGACACGGTATACAACCCGGTTAAGGGAAAACGTGAGCGCTTTGGTCGTATCGTACAAATGCATGCGAAAGATCGTGAAGAAATTAAAGAAGTCCGCGCAGGTGATATTGCTGCGGCTATCGGTCTGAAAGACGTAACAACAGGCGATACGCTTTGTGATCCTAATCACGTAATTACACTAGAGCGTATGGAATTTCCTGAGCCGGTAATTTCAATTGCGGTAGAACCTAAGTCTCAAGCTGACCAAGAAAAAATGGGCATTGCGCTTAGTAAACTTGCAGCAGAAGATCCGTCGTTTAAAGTAAAAACTGACGATGAGACAGGTCAAACAATCATCTCTGGTATGGGTGAACTTCACCTCGATATCATTGTTGACCGTATGAAGCGTGAATTTAAAGTTGAATGTAACGTAGGTAACCCACAGGTTGCTTATCGCGAAACCCTTCGTAAATCTGTCGAAGTTGAAGGGAAGTTCGTTCGTCAGTCTGGCGGCCGTGGTCAGTTTGGTCACGTATGGTTGCGTATTGAGCCTCAAGAAGAAGGGGCAGGCTACGAGTTTGTAAACGAAATCGTCGGTGGTGTGGTACCAAAAGAGTTCATTCCAGCGGTCGATAAAGGAATTCAGGAGCAGATGCGAAGTGGTGTTCTTGCAGGGTATCCGGTACTAGATGTAAAGGTTACTTTGTTTGACGGTTCATACCATGATGTTGACTCTTCTGAAATGGCGTTTAAGATCGCCGGCTCTATGGGTTTCAAAAAAGGCGCCGCAGAAGCGAATCCGGTGTTGCTTGAACCCACTATGAAAGTTGAAGTGACTACTCCAGAAGACTGGATGGGTGATGTAGTCGGTGACTTAAATCGTCGCCGCGGTATGATCGAAGGTATGGAAGATGGCGTTGCAGGTGTTAAAATAATACGTGCAAAAGTGCCGCTCTCAGAAATGTTTGGTTACGCAACAGATTTGCGTTCACAAACACAAGGTCGTGCTTCATACTCAATGGAGTTCTTCAATTATTCTGAGGCGCCTAACAATGTGGCGCGAGCTATTATTGAATCTAGAACTTAATCTAAATGAAGGTTCGGTCCGGTCTATTGGTGGGTCGGGCTTTTAACTTAGGAAACGAGAAAAATGGCAAAAGAAAAGTTTGAACGTACGAAACCCCACGTAAACGTGGGTACAATCGGCCACGTTGACCACGGTAAAACTACCCTAACTGCAGCTATCACTACAGTTCTTTCTAAAACTTAT